>NZ_LMGH01000017.1:0-47626 GCF_001427365.1 Rhodanobacter sp. Root561 | reverse complement strand
CCGCGAATTCAAATACTAAGTGCACAGGCGCGGCCCCGAAGGATAGTCGAGGTGATCGGCGATACTGACGATGAAACTTTTCCGGCCAGAAGAGGATCGTCGTCATGAACTATCGCCAGATCACCTCGGGTGAGAGATATATGCTGGCCGCGCTGCGAAAGCAAGGAAGCAGCGCGGCAGCGATCGCTCGCCAGCTGGGGCGCCATCCGAGCACCATTGCGCGCGAGATCAGGCGCAACCAGTGCAACGATGGTGCGTATCGCCCCAGCAAGGCCGATCGCCGCACGCGCGGTCGGCGGTCACGGTCACGTCGCAACCGTCGTTTTCGCCCGGAGGATTTTCGCCTGGTCGAGAGCCTGCTGCCGCATCTGTGGAGTCCAGAACAGATCGCTGGGCACCTCAAACGTCGGCGACTGTTGTCTATCAGTCACGAGACGATCTACCAGCACATCTGGAGAGACAAGGCGCGTGGCGGATGGCTTCACGCTTACTTGCGTTGCGCCACGAAGCGGCGTCGCAAGCGCTACGGGCACTACGATAGCCGTGGACGTCTTGCCGGCAAGCGGAATATCGGTGAACGGCCAGCCGTCATCAACGACCGTAGCGAAGTTGGCCATTGGGAAATCGATACCGTCATGGGCACCGGCAGCAAGGACTGCATTGTCACCCTGGTGGAGCGGCGAACGGGTTATACCCTGATCGGCAAGTTGCCGGACCGCACCATGGAGTCGGTGACAACACGCGCCTCATGGCTCATCGGCAAGCATGCCGGTCGCGTGCAGACCATCACGGCGGACAATGGAACGGAATTCCACGACTACAGAAGCATCGAGCAACAGACCGGCGTGTGCTTCTATTTCGCCAACCCACACCACTCGTGGGAGCGAGGCACCAACGAAAACACGAACGGACTAATTCGTCAGTACTTGCCCAAGGGCAGCAGCATGCATGGAATCACCCAACTTGACTGCAGCCTTATTGCTGAGGCGCTCAATGCCAGACCAAGAAAGCGACTGAACTACCGAACGCCCCAGGAGTGCTTCGATGAAAGCTGATCAGCTGTGCAGTTCAAACTTGATGCTACGCNGCTCAATGCCAGACCAAGAAAGCGACTGAACTACCGAACGCCCCAGGAGTGCTTCGATGAAAGCTGATCAGCTGTGCAGTTCAAACTTGATGCTACGCCCGTCGCTGTAACCCAGCAACTGCCTAGTCATGAACAAAGACTTTGTGTGGCTGTCCACGGTCATCGGCAGCCTCGACGATAACCTCGCGTCCCGTACGTGTAAGCCGATACCGAAGGAGAACCGCCCCTACGCTGTGAGGTAGTACGTTCTGGCTTTCGAGAAGCTTGGGAAGCCAGGCTTTCCAATGGTCGAAGGACTTGGCCAGTTGATCAGAACTCCCCAAGGGAGGGGCGGAAGCTGAAAAATCAATCCGGATCTCGTTATTGGTCGCTGACCTTGCGGCTGCAAGCAGTTCGTCGCAGATATATTCGCCGTCGACGTAGTTCATCAGGCTCACAAAAGAATGGCCGAAATTGCGTAGCGCTGAGTCGATGTTTTTGTATTTCATGGGCCTAACGCTTAGTAGACCCCATATCGGGGCATATGCAATGGATGTTCAGCTTTCGGCTGCGCTTGGTCAAGGACCGATCCTGAGGAGCGACACGACTGGCCGGATGATGGCTCCCGCATCCGCAGGTAATTCTCCCTGTGCATATCCCACAAATCGGGGCGCTATGTCTTATCCCCCACAATCGATGGTGATAGCAGGTGCTGGTTCGGTAACGCGTCTACCTGCCTTCTGGACGAAGTTCGGCGGCGTTTGCCGCACGGACACCGCAGCTTGTGCATCGGAACCATTACACCGGATGGATACGCCGGTTCATCCTGGCGAACGGAAGACAAACCTCGCCTGAAAAAGACGCGGTCGCGCTGGCGCGTTCCGGGCCTTGGAGCAAGGCGCCACCGCAGTCCACGACAGCTCAATGGAACTGATCGCTCGCCGGCACCCACGAACTGGATGATGAGGCCGGCGCGGCGGGCTTCACTGGCAGCGTGATGACTTCGCAGCCGGGGGGCGGCGGACTGCCGGCGACGCGGGCGGCGGCGCATTCTGCGCTGTTGTCGAACTTGATCATCGGCGCTGGCGATGCGCTGCTGGCAGCGACCGCCGGCGTGGCCACGGGATTGGCCGGGGCCAGGTTCAGGCGATCGTAGATTTTCTGGTCCAGCGGCTTCGCCGGCGGATCGGGGTTGCCGCAGCCCAGCAGCGCGATCGGTATCAGGGGATTCACGGCGCACTTGATGCGGATGCCGCGTGGCAGATGGAAGGTGTGGGTGACCCGGGTCTTCTCCGCCGCGCGCCGCAACGCGGTGTCGATCGAACTTTCGCCTTCGGGCGCCCAGTCCTGTTCGAAGCGGGTCGGCTTGTAGCCGATGTCGGGGCGGCCGTGGCTCATGATCTGGGTGTCGCCGTGCGGCTTCAGTTGCACGTAGTCGCCCAGGCCGGTTTGCGGCTCGCCTTGCGCACTGCCCTTCTGCACGCCTTGCGGTGCGCCGGGCTGGTTGCCGCCGGGCTGCGCCTTGCCAGCCTGGTCGCTGGCAGTCGGTGCCTTGCCTGTCTGGTCGGCGGCGACCTGCTTGCCGTTGCCCGGCTGCTTCGCCGCTTGCGCCGACGTGGCGGCGCTGCTGTCGGCCGCTGCCGGTTCGCGCACGACGGCATCGGCTCGACCCGGATCACCCAGGTCGCTGCCTTGCGGTATGGCGTCGGGCGCGCGGCTGACGTCGCGCCCGGGCGACTGGTCCGCCGGGGTGGGCACGGGCTGTTGCGCTTCGTCGCTGGCCTTGGACTGGGGCGATTCGGCTTTTGCCGTCGTACTGTCGGGAACGGGCGCGGCGGCCGGGGTCACCGTGGGCGGCGCGCTCAGTTCGGGAAGTTCGATGGACGGCTGGACGGCCGTCTGCCGCGGCGTGTCGGTCACCTCGATCTTTTCGCTGGGCGCCTGCGGCTTGATCTCGGCGGGTGCCGATGGCGCCAGCGGCACGGCGTCGAGTTCGGCTTCGGCCACCTCGATCGACGGCGCCTGCACCTGGGGCTTTTCGTTGGACACCGTGGGACGGGGCGCGCTCAGCGGCGCGTCCAGATTGACGATGGGCGAGGCCTGCGCCGGCAGGGGCACCGGCTGCAATGCGGGCACCGGCGGCGCGGCGGGAAGCTCGGCACGCATCACGGTGATGCTGGCCGGCGCTGCGGATTTGGGCACGCTCACGTCCAGCGCGATGCTCGGCATGGCGATCGGCGGCGCGGCCTGCGGCGGCACTTCGGGCATCGCCAGCGAAGGCGGTGGCGGCATCGGCCGATTGCCTTCCAGTTGCGGCTTGCGCACGGCCTCGGGCTGGAACTTCGGCGGCACCGGCGCCTGCACCACCGGCGTGGGCAGGTTGATCGCCGGCGGCTCGCCGGCCAGCGGCACCGGTTGCAGATCGGGCGCCGGGGCCGGTTGCGGCAAGCTCACCGGTGCCGGTGGCGCGGCCACGGGTTTCGGCTTGGGCGCCTTGACCTTCGCCACCCTGGCGACCACCGGCGGCGCGGCCGCTGCGGGTGGCGCCGGCGTCACCACTGCCTCGACGTTGGCGCTGCGTTCACTGACCCGGGCCGGCCGCTTGTCGCGACCCTGGTGGCGCGGCCCGCGCTCCTTCGGTGGCGTGCCGCGCACCGGTGGCGGCGGTGGCGGCTCGGGCGGCTCGATCAAGCGCACCTGCAACAGCACCTGCTTCGGCTCGGGCGGCAGCACGACCTGGAACGCGGGGCCGAGCACGAAGCCGAACAGGAAGAACAGATGCACCACCACGGCGCCCGCCATCGCCACGATGCGCAGGGTGCGTTCGCGCGGCCGTGGCCGCGTGCGCTGGTGATACACGCGTGCACGAGTGGCCGCCGCCAGTGGCGAGTTCAGCATCACCTGCGCGGGGTTGGCGGCGCGTCGGGAGGTGGCGTGTGGCGGTGGCGCGGGCATCGGATGAGTGTAGCGGGCGCCGCCCCGGTTGCGCGTGACGGGCGTGACGATCGACCGTCGCGAGGTTCATGCCGCCGCGGGTTCAGTGCCCGCGCGCTGCCTTCGCGGCCCGCTCGCGCAGCTCGGCATCCACGGCGCGATCGGGCGTGTCCACCGGGCAACCCCAGGCCAGCGGCTTGCCGGCGCGATACATGTCGATGCAGGCCTGCTCGGTGGGTGGCTTCGGCGCATGCGCCTGCCCATCCAGCGAGCGCGCCGGCGCCATGTTGAGGCGCACGTCGCCGTCCTTCGCCGAAGGTTTCGCCGGTGGATCGCCGCCACAACCCCCGGCCAGCATCGCCAGCGAAATCGCGCAGTGGATGCGCACGCCGCGCGGAAGCCGGATGGTCTTCTTCACCGTGGTCTTGTCGACCAGCTTCTGCAGCGCGCTGTCGACGGCGTTGCCCTTGCCCCAGTCCTTCTCGAAGCGCGTGGCCTGGTAGGTGACCGGACTGCGGTGCTGCATGATCCGCGGATCGCCCTGGGGCAGGTGCTGCACGTAGTCGGTCACAGGCGTGCTGCTTGCCGGGGCGGGCAACAGGGGCTGGCCGTTTGCATCGAACAGCCGTGTCGTGTCGGGCGGGGGCGGCGCGGGCAGCTGCAGGCTCATGGCGTTCTTTCGCGCTGGCTCGCGCGGCGCCAGCGGAGCGCGGGGACGCGGCGGTGCCTGCAACGCCGGGACCGGTGGCGTCGCCCTCGCCGGCGTGCTGCTGATGAAGCGGATCTGCAGCGCTTCCTGGGCGGGCGCGCTGGTGGTCGGGGCGATCATTCGGGGACGCATCTGCTGCCACACCACCAGCACGAACACGCCGTGCAGCAACGCGGCGAGCAGCAGGGCCAGCCAGTGCTGGCGGCGTTCGCGCCGTGGCTCGTGCCAGCGGCCGCTACGCCCGCCCAGGGCAAGCGGGGTCGCCTCCTGCATCGGCGGTGCCGGCGACTCCTCGGCGGGCACCGGCGACGGGCGTTGGGCGAGCGGCGAGCGGGCGATGACGGAACCTCGGGCGTGGCGGGAGCGGGCAGCATGCCGAGCGGGAACTGAATTCCGGCCGGCCGGATGGCGGCGCACATCCGGCGGGATGGCGACGCCACGGCGCTTGAGACCACCCGGCGACGGCGGCGGTTCCCCGCAGTGCAGCTTGACCCGCACGCCGCTCGGCTCAAGTCTAGGCGGGCGGCGCCTTGCGCCGCCTCTCCGCCATGACCGCCCGATCCGCTGACTTCGCCTGCCGCGAACTCGAGGACGACCATGACGGCCCGCCATTGTCAGCCGCTACAGCGCGGCTTCGTGCGGCGCCGTGGTTGATGCCGGCACGATCCGCGCCCAGTCATGGGAGGGTCGCATCGTGACGTATTCCACGGAAAGCATCCGCAACATCGCATTCGCCGGGCACGCCGGCGTGGGCAAGACCAGCTTGTTCGAGGCGCTGCTGGTCGCCGGCGGCGCCATCCAGTCCGCCGGCAGCGTCGAGCGCGGCAACACGGTTTCCGACAGCGACAGCCAGGAGAAATCGCGCGCCCATTCCATCGACAGCTGCGTGGCGAACCTCGATCACGGCGACTGCCACGTGAACCTGATCGACACCGCCGGCTACGCCGACTTCCGCGGCGCCACGCTGGCCTCGTTGTCGGCGGTGGAAACCGTGGCAGTGGTGGTCAACGCGATCAACGGCATCGAGTACGGCACGCGCCGGATGATGATGCATGCAAAAGCGCGCGGCCTGGCCCGCGTGCTGGTGATCAACAAGATCGACTTCGACGGCGCCAACCTGCCCGCCCTGGTCGATGCGCTGCGCGACGAGTTCGGCAGCGAATGCCTGCCGGTGAACCTGCCCGCCAATCGCGGCAGCCGCGTGCTGGACTGCTTCTTCCACAGCGACGGCGCCACCGATTTCTCGTCACTGGCCGAGGCGCACCAGCGTATCCTCGACCAGGTGGTGGAGATCAACGAAGGCATGATGGATCGCTACCTCGATGCCGGCGAAGGCTCGCTCACGCCGGAGCAGCTCCACGATGCGTTCGAGCAATGCCTGCGCGAAGGACACCTGGTGCCGATCTGCTTCGTCAGCGCCCGCACCGGCGCGGGCATCCGCGAATTCCTTGACCTCGCCGCGCGACTGCTGCCCAATCCCGCCGAAGGCAACCCGCCACCGTTCGCCCGCGACGATGGCACGCCGCTGGCGGTCAGCGCCGATCCGTCGGCCCACGTGATCGCCGACGTGTTCAAGATCGTCAACGACCCGTTCGTGGGCAAGCTGGGCGTGTTCCGCGTGTGGCAGGGCACCGTACGCCGCGACAGCCAGCTGCTGGTCGACGACGGCCGCAAGCCGTTCAAGGTCGGCCACCTGTTCCGGGTGCAGGGCAAGAACCATGTGGAGATCGAAGCCGCCGTGCCCGGCGACATCGCCGCGGTGGCCAAGGTGGAGGAGATCCATTTCGACGCGGTGCTGCACGACTCGCACGACGAGGACCGGATCAGCCTGGCGCCGCTGGCGTTTCCCGCGCCAATGTTCGGGCTGGCGCTGGAGCCGAAGCACAAGGGCCAGGAGCAGAAGCTTTCCAATGCGCTGGCGCGGCTGGCCGAAGAGGACCCGTGCTTTCGCGTCGAGCATCACAAGGAGCTCAACGAGACCGTGGTGCGCGGCCTGTCCGACCTGCACCTGAAGGTGATGCTGGAACGCATGCGCGAGCGCTACGGCGTGGAGGTGGACTCGCACCCGCCGCGGATCGCCTATCGCGAAACCATCGCCGGCCACGCCGAAGGCCATCACCGGCACAAGAAGCAGACCGGCGGCGCCGGCCAGTTCGGCGAGGTGTTCCTGCGCGTCGAGCCGATGGAACGCGGCGCCGGCTTCGAGTTTGTCGACGCGGTGAAGGGTGGCGTGATCCCCGGCCAGTTCCTGCCGGCGATCGAGAAAGGCGTGCGCCAGGCGATGGAACACGGCGCCGTGGCCGGCTATCCGCTGCAGGACGTGCGCGTCACCGTCTACGACGGCAAGTACCACGCGGTGGACTCCAAGGAAGTGGCCTTCATCAGCGCCGGCAAGAAGGCATTCCTCGATGCCGTGGTGAAGGCGCGGCCCACCGTGCTGGAGCCGATCGTCAACATCGAGGTGGCGATCCCCGAGCACAACGTGGGCGACGTCACCGGCGGCCTGGCCGGCAAGCGCGCCCGCATCCTGGGTACCGACAGCCAGCGTGGCGGCGAGCTGGTGATCAAGGCGCAGGCGCCGCTGGCCGAACTGACCGACTACCCCACCGAACTGAAATCGATGACCGGTGGTCGCGGCCGCTACAGCCTCGACCTCAGCCACTACGAGGCGGTGCCGGCCACCGTGCAGAAGCAGCTCAGCGAAGCGTGGAAACCGCACGCGGAGGAGGACTGATGGTGCCACGCGCCACGCGCCACGCGCCACGCGCACATCGCCTTCATCGCGCGCCGCTATGCTGGTCATCCCCGACCGACACGGAGCATCACCATGAAGCCAGCCTGCACCCTGCTGCTGCGCGGCCTGCTCGCCGGCTCGATGCTGTGGCTGGGCGCCTGCGCCATGCGCGCCCAGGCCGACGGTACCCAGCCCATGCCTGAAAACAGCATCACCCTCGAACGCAGCACCTGCTTCGGCAACTGCCCCGCGTATCGCGTGACCGTGACCGCCGCTGGCCAGGTGAGCTTCACCGGCCAGGCCCACGTGCAAACCATGCAGGCCACCGGCCAGGTCACCCCGACCCAGCTGGCCGCGATCCACGACGCGCTGGCGCGCGCCGACTTCGATGCGATGCAGGCCAGCTACGTCAGCCGCAACGACGGCTGCGGCATGGTCATGACCGACCAGCCCGGCATCAGGATCACCGTGGACGGCCCCGGCGGCAGCCGCAGCGTGGACTTCTACCTCGGCTGCACCGGTCCGGCCGCCGAAGCGGTACGCCCGCGCATCGAGCAACTGGCCAACAGCATCGACCAGCAACTCGGCACGCGGCGCTGGATCGGCACACCGAAACCACCGGGCGCCGCGGAACACGTGGAGCGCTGAGCTCGCACGGGCTGGAAAGATCAAAAGGCCGGGATTTAATTACCTCCTCCCTTTAAATAGAGCATCGTTATACTTCGCGCTCTTATCGTTTTCACCCCATCACCTCATTAGCAAAAAATAGAAGTTCCCAAGAGAAAAGCAAAATAGATCAGAGAAATTACTCTTGGCCAGGCGTCAGGTCTCGGGGCTTGCTGCCTCACGGTCTTGTCATCGCGACGCGCCGCAAATCTCCCTCAATGGCTCCTGGAACCGGCTGGTTCCCAGCGCACGCTGCTGCTGGACGTAAGCGCGGATCCCGCTCATTAATTTGAACAGTCTAGATCGAAATTTATTCTATTATAAGTTGGTTTATACACAAGCACGCTTACGGAGTCACTATCGATGCCCCATAGGCCACTAAATGATTGACTGCACAGATCTCGTGCTTTTTTTGCATCGAAGCCCAACAGCGAAATTGCTATAAGGTACGCCTTCCCATTAATTTTCTCGCAGAACTCTTGGCTATATGTGATTCCACCATCACCTTTTTTTGGCCCCACGGGCGGCTCATTGAGCTCAGCGCAAAGTTCCTCGCTTACCAATTTAATAGATAGGTCAATACGACCAAAATCCTTATACTTGACGATGTACACAGAGGGCTCAAAGCCGCCTGCACGACGGAAGTAGTACGACGGATCGTTCAGTTTATCGCCACTTACGACCCGGCCAGCACCTATACATAACTGCCCTCCGCAAAACGAAGGTGACGCGAACAGATGCTGCGCCCTCAAAGGTGACAACCAAAACAAAGGAATGATGAACATCAATAATTTTAAATAATTCATGATTTTTCACCTAATCGCAATGCGTAATGCCGCCATCAACCACTTTGCAGATTTTGTTTGTGCCATCACGACGCCCATGATCATCAGCATACTCTACCTCTGGCGCTGAAATAACATGACCATCCCTGTCCGCCATAAGATCATCCCTGGTATGTCCATTTAAATAACCTGTACGCACCCTTTTATCGCCCTTCCCTTCAGAAACATACTGATCTTTGAAGCGAGCAAAATGCATAATGTCATGTAAAGCAGCCCGCCTCCACGCACTATTGCTCGTATTTATGTGACCATTGTCCAAGCTAGGTTTCACACCCTCTCCAGCGTCACCATAATTTTTATAATCATATCCAGCGCTGAGATCCATCGTGTTTAACTGCCCATTTATTGGGACATCTGTCGAAATAATGGAAATTCTATATCTCCGATCTAGCATATCAATGCCCTTAGCCAACGATATAATAGTTTTGATATTCTCCTCTGAGGCGCCGCTTCCAACGAAATGAACCGGTATAACGATATCGGTTCGACGGCCATCCTGGATCCATGCGGATTTTTTCCCGTCAGCATCTACTAAATTGACCGGGTTGTTGTTCGCATATGCATACCGACTGAAGTTGTATACGCTCCCCGGCGTCGGCCCCACCGGATCGACGCTGAGCATATGCCCCGTCCCCGCATCGTAATACCTCGCCTGCATATAAACGAACGCCGTCTCCGGATCATTCACATGCCCGGTAAACCCCGGCTGGCTCTGGTTCGGCCCGCTATCCAGGCCGCCGTACGGTCGGTAGCTGAAGCTCGCCGTGACATTGCCGCTGGCATCAGCCTCGCGCACCGGGCTGCCCAGCCGGTCGGTCAGCAGGTAGGTGACGGTGCTGCCCTTGTGCCGCGCGATCAGCTTGCCGTTGAGGTAGATGTAGTTGGTGCCCTGCCCGGTGGCCGCGTCGTAGCCGAACATCAACTGGCCGGCCTGGTTGTAGAAACTGTAGGTGGCCGCCGCGGCGCCGCCCACCGCGGGCGTCTTCATGATCCGCCGCCCCGCCGCGTCGTAGGCGTAACTGGCCACGCCCGGCACCGCCAGCAGCTGGTTCTTCGCGTCGAAGTTGTACTGGGTGGTGACGCCGTTGTAGGTCATCGCGGTGCGATTGCCGCGAGCGTCGTTCTGGTAGGTGGTGAACGGAGTGGTGCCGAACGTCACGCTGGTCAGGCGGTTGTTGGCGTCCACGTGCATGTTGATCGGAAAGCCGATGTTGACGTTCTGGCGCAGGTTGTTGAGGGCGTCGTAGGCGTAGGACTGCGTACCCCACGCATTCGGCGCGATCGCCGAGATCAGCCGGTTCAGCCCGTCGTAGCCCAAGGTCTGGTTGTTCTGGCCGTTGACCAGATCCGTGACGCTGGTGAGGTTGGCGTCCTTGTCATAGACATAGGCCTCATTCAGGCGCTGCGTACCGCCGAGGGCGTAACTGAGGCCGGACGGCAGCAGGCGCGTGTTTTTCTGGATCAGGGCGCTGATGCCGTTGCCCAACAGGTGGCCCTGTTCGCTGCCGTCGGGAAAGTAGTGCACGCCGCTGGCGTAACTGCCTGCCTGGGTGGCCCGGCCCAGAGCATCGGGTGCGTAGGCGACGCCTTCGCCGGGACTGCCCGGGTAGCCGATGGCTGAGACGTGGCCGTAGGCATCGTGGGCGTAGCCGAGCCCCCATGCCAGGTTGTTGTTGTCGGGAAGCCAGAGCACTTCACTCGTCAACATGCCGCGGAAGTTGTAGGCATAGCCCTGGATCGCGATGCCCGAAACGGCCGTCTTGAGTTGGCCCAGCGCGTCGTAGGTATAGATCGTGCCCTGCGTTCCCGTCGGCGGACTGATCGTCAGCACCCGGTTCATCGCGTCGTAGGTGCGAGCGGTTTTTGCACCCGTGGCCACCTGATCCTGGCTGCACGCGCTGCCAGTGATGGCCAGGCCCGTGGCGCTCCAGTCCAGGTTGTTGGCCGCGTCGTAGTGCATCACGGTGCTGCCGCTTTCCGGCTCGGTGCTGCGGCACAGGCGATGGTAGATGTCGTAGTAGAGGTGCCTGGTGAGGCTGTCCTGCTCGGTGCCGTACAGGCCGGACTGGGTGATCGACAGCGGGTTGCCGTAGAGGTCGCGAGCGATGGTCTGGGTGATGCCCTGCGGCGCCAGTACCTTGATGACGGCGTCGCCACCGGGCTGGTCGAACACCTGGTAGCTGGTGGTGGTGACATTGCCCTTGGGGTCGGTGACCTGGCGGCGCGCACCGGACAGGTAGGCGGTCAGGCTGGTCAACGGGCCGAGTTCGGAATCCTGGATGCTCTGCGTGGGGCGGCCCAGGGCGTCGTAGCTGTGGTGCGTACCGCTGGTGATGGCGGACAGTGCCGGTGTACCGGCCACCGGGTACGACGCGAACGTGGCCTGGCCCTTGGCGTCGTAGGCGCTGGCCGTGCTGGTATCCGAGCCGGCCGTGCCGATGATCGAGGTATCGCTGAGCAACGGGCGCAGCATCGCGTCGAAGTAGGTGACGGTGGAAGCGTTGCCGGTGGTGACGGTGCGCCGCCAGTGGTTGGCGGCGATGCCGCGTTCGGCGCTGGTCACGAAGGCGTAGGCGAAGTGCGTGGGGTACCACGCCACCTCGTCGCCGGCCGGATAGGTGACCTGGGTGACGCGCCCCACCGGATCGTAGGTGTAGCTGGTGGTGTGTGCAGCCTGGTCGATGATGCTGGTGATCTGACCGAAGTCGTCGACGGCCAGGCTTTGCGAGGTACCGTCCGGGTAACCGATCGCCCGCGGGATGCCGCGTTTGTAGTTGCCCAGCGTGGTGGTGTGGTTGTTGCCATCAGTGAAGCTCGCCAGCTGGCCGGCGCTGTCGAAGGTGTAATGCATCAGCGTCTGACCGAAGCGCGAACGCGTCAGCAGCGTGTCGTTGCTGGTGTCATAGGTAGTGCTCGACTCCACTTCGCCGGTGGCGACATTGGTTACCGTCAGCGGCAGACCGAGCACCCAAAGATTCGTGTCGTTGCGATAGGCGGTGGACTCCTCGATCGCCGTCTGGCCCGCGATCGTGTTGGATCGCTTGGTCTTCGTTGTTTGTGCGTAGGCGTCGAACGCTTCGGCCAGCCATGTATAGGTATCACCGTCCTGGGTGATCACACGTTGCTGAAGGGGCGCCACCTGCTGAACAATGGTCAGGTTCATGCGCGACTGCAGGTTATAGCCGTACACGCTCGGCCACGCTCCGGTGGTAGAGGCGGCGTAGTGATTGGCTTCCGAACGCAACAGGCTGCTGCCCACCGCACCGCTGTAGTAGTCGGTGCGTTGCAATTGCCCCTCGGTCTCATCGAAGCGGTTGCTGAAGGTGCTACGGACGGCATGCCCCAGCGGATCGACGACGTCGGTCCACACGGTGCTGGCGCAGCCGCCGGCGCAGTCTTGCGACCAGCTGGCGTTGGCCGGCGAGTAGCTGTAGACCCAGGCTTGGGGAAGCGGCAGGCCGGCGCCGCTGAAGGTCTTTCGGGTGATCGAAAAGGCCGCGTAGGTACGCGGGTTGTAGGCATAGCTGGAGAGGCTTCCGGTCGACGGCATCACGCACTGTCGCGGCACGTAGGAGCGCCCGTGCACCACCGGCTGGATCTGGAACGTGCCGGTCAGGCCGGACGGATGCACGATGCTGCCGCTCAAGACGTTGCTCGACACCGCACCCAGGTTGTCGCAATCACCCGAGCCTTCGTCGATGACCAGGCCGCTGCGCAGCCCGGCCAGGTTGTACGACCAGGCTGTGCCATCGGGCAGGGTGACCTTGGTCAGCAGCGGCCTGGCGTCAGTGTTGTACTGGTAGTTCCAGGTACGCGCCGGCCCGCTGGCCGGCGTGACGCTGAGCGCGCTGATCCGGTCGGTGCCTGCCGCATAGCTCACGCTGACTTGCCGACCATCGCTGGCAGTGATGCTCTGGAGCTGATCACCACTGTAGCTGTAGGTCAGGCTGTTGCCGAAACGATCCTCGATCCGCGTCACCATCATGGACACCTGACGACGAACCAGACGATCGTCCGGCGTCAGATTGGGATGCACCACCAACGATTGCAGACCCAAGCCCGTACCGACCGGCCGTTGCATGGTGGGGGCCCAACGATCGGTGAGGTGGGTGAACCAGTAGCGCGTGCCATCGGGCCCGACGGCAAGGAAACCTTCGCCACCCGGATCGCCGACCGGATCATCGGTAGGCACGCCGCAGGTGATCATCCAATGGTGCGTCGTCACGATCGAAAAACGGCACCGCCCATCGTGGGCGACAACGTGTTTTGTGCCGACCGCTTGAGCAGATCCTGGCTGCCCTGGCCGGGCACCATCAGTTGGTACCCGTGCCACCACGCGGTCGGAATCCAGTCGGCGCCACCGGATTTGCCGGCAATCGTCGGCGGTGGCCCGAAGTGGCTGCAACGTGCCTGAGAACTGGCACCAGTCACCAACCACTTGGTAGCGGCCAGCGTGGTAATGCGGGGAATCTCGATATCCCAATCGCCGAACCCCCCGTCGGTCGGACCGGCTTCGTTCTGGTTCTTGGGGTGATACGAACGCGACACCTGCAACAAGGGGCCGTTGCCCACCAGGCTCACGTCCGTCTGCTCGAAGGACAGGCTGCCGTTGTACAGGCTCACCTGCTCGCCGAACGGGTTTTCACCCAGTGGCTGGATCTCTTCGCTGACCCGGATCAGCTTCTTGTATTCCTGTTCGGGCGTGACGGCTGATTGCGCGTGGCCCACGCTGATCCAGGAGAACAGCAGCACTGCCCACAAGCAGCCCCCTTGCCGGACGATACGCATCGTATTTTCCCCTGTGCCCGGCATTGCGCGCGAGCTGCCGGGCAAGATTGCTCCGCAGATATTTACGATGTCAACTGTAAAAGGTGCGCTTCACGCAAGATGCCGTAGCTCGCCGAATCGAGCCGTTGCGCTGAGTGAAGCTCACAAGTGACCCAGGGGCGGGCCTTGTTTTGCCACAATCGTCAGACCAGGGTGCGATGCGCAGATGCGCCCGCCCCACCAATCAAAGCCGACTGCTCCGCTTCAACGCCAGGTACCGCTCGATCAGCGCGCCGGACAGTTCGCTGCAGCTGACGTCGAGGGTGTTGACGCCTTCGCGGCGCAGGGATTCGTGCACGCGGTCGCGTTCGGCCAGGTAGTGCATCGCGGCGGCGCTGCGGATGCTGTCTTCGAGTTCTTCGCCCGGCTCGCTGGCGGCGCGGTCCAGGGCCAGTTCGCGCAGGCTGACCAGCATCACCAGGTGGCGTTTGGACAGCATGCCGACCGCGGCGCGCAGTTCCACGTCGTCTTCGTCGCGCACGTTGGTGATCAGCACGACCAGGGCGCGGCGGCGCTGGTGCGCCTGCAGCGCGCTGGCCGCGGCCAGGTAATCGGTGGCTTCGGGCAGTGCCTGCAGGTCGTAGCCGGCGCCGAGCAGCATGTCCATGCCCAGGCTGCCCTGCTGCGGCGGCAGCCAGCGTTGCTGCTGGCCGGTGCAGGCCAGCATGCCGACCGCGTCGCCCTGGCGCAGCGCGATGCTGGCCAGCGCCAGCGATGCGTTCAGCACGTGATCGAAATGGACCAACTGGTCGTCCTGCGCCAGCATGCGGCGGCCGCAGTCCAGCATCAGCACCACCTGCTGGTTGCGCTCGTCGCGGTATTCGCGCGAGATCAGCCGGCTGCTGCGTGCAGTCGCCTTCCAGTCGATCTTGCGCAGGCTGTCGCCGACGCGGTAGTCGCGCAGTTCCTGGAATTCGGTGCCTTCGCCGCGGCGCCGCTGCAGACGCGCGCCCACGCTGCGCGAAGCCAGCTCCACGCTGAGTCCCGCCAGCTCGGCCAGCGAGGCGAAGTTCGGATACACGCGCACGGTCGACGACGCACCGATCACGCGGCGCGCGGTCCATGCACGCCAGGGCGAGCGCAGTTGCACGTGGCAGCCGTCGAAGACGAACTGGCCCCGCGCATCGGGGATGACGCTGTAGTCGAGCAGCAGATCCCGTCCCGGCGGCAGGCGCACTTCGCGCGGCATGCCATGGACCACCCAGCCGCCCGGATGCAGGTCGTGCAGGCGCAAGGCCTGCGTCCGCCGCGTGCCGCCGCGCAGGCGCAGGCTGACCGTGGCCGGCGGACCCAGCGGCATCACCGGCACCACGTCGCGCTGCAGTTCGGGCGAAGGCATCCGGCGCAGGCGCAGGACGTCGACCAGGGCGAACAGCGCGATCACGACAGCGACGGCCAGCCACGCGGACAGCGGCAGCCAGCCAAGGCTGGACAGCACGCCAAGCACGGTCCAGCCCAGCAGCAACCACAGCAGTAGCGGAGCGGGTCGCATCATTGGCGTGGCGCGGGCACCTTGTGCAACAGCGCGGCGAGTACGTCGTCGGGCCGCTGCCGCTCGATCAGCGCCTCCGGCGCCAGCACCAGGCGATGGCGCAGCGCCGGCAAGGCCACCGCGCGCACGTCGTCGGGCGTGACGAAATCACGACCGTCGACCGCGGCGTGGGCGCGTGCCAGTCGCGCCAGCGCCAGCCCGCCGCGCGGACCGGCGCCGCCGATCACGCCCGGCCACTCGCGCGTGGTGCGGGCGATGCGCACGGCGTAGTCGGTGACCGCCTCGTCCATGCGGATCGCCGCCACCGCTTTCTGCACCGCCATCAACTGGGCCTGGCTCAGCACCGGGCGCACCTGCGACACGTCGAGGTCGGCGGCGATCTTGCCGTTGACCACGCTGGCCACCATGCGTCGCTCGTCTTCCAGGCCGGGATAGCCGATCACCACCTTGATCAGGAAGCGGTCCAGCTGCGCCTCGGGCAAGGGATAGGTGCCTTCCTGCTCGATCGGATTCTGCGTGGCCACCACCATGAACGGCTCGGGCAGCGCGAAGCGGCGGCCTTCGATGGTGACCTGGCCTTCCTGCATCGATTCGAGCAGGGCGGCCTGGGTCTTCGCCGGCGCGCGGTTGATCTCGTCGGCCAGCAGCAGGTTGGCAAACACCGGGCCGCGACGGATCTGGAAACGCTCGGCCTTGGGATCGTAGATCGCATGGCCGGTGACGTCGGCCGGCATCAGGTCGGGGGTGAACTGCACGCGGCCGAAGGTACAGCCGACCGACGCGGCCAGTGCGCGCACCAGCAAGGTCTTGCCCAGGCCGGGCACGCCTTCGATCAGCACGTGGCCGCTGGCCAGCAGGGCCAGCAGCACCTGGTCGAACACGTCGCCCTGGCCGATGAAGGCGCGGGTGACCTGGCCGCGCAGTGCGCGCGTCTGCTCGCCCAGTTCGGCGATCGACAACGGGGCCGGCGGCGTGACCGGGGTGGCGAGGGTTTCGGTAGTCATGGGCGGCTCCTGAGTCGGGCCAGGGTGATGATGGAAGTGCGGAAGGCCTGGGCGTTCGCGGGTGACTGGAAGGCTTGCGCGATCTGCGCGGCGTCGAGCGCGCTGCGCTCGGCCAGGCGGGCGTACAGCGCATCGCCATTGAGCATGGCGCAGGCCGGGTCGCGTCGGCGCAGGCGCGCCAGCACGGTGTCGCTGGCTAGCCGGTGCAGGCTGCGGCCGCCGTCGCGGCGATAGACGAACTCGCCGGCGGCGTGCACGTGTTCGAGCAGCGCACGCCGATGCAGCGCCGGCGCGGGCATCAGCGGACCCAGCCGCGCGCTGCGCATCGCCATCCATGCGCCGAGCAGCAGGGCCAGCGCCAGCAGCGCGGGCCAGCCCTTCAGCCACAGGAATGTCAGGAACGACGGACCATCCAGCGCGTACACGATGTAGACGGTGCCGCGCGCCCGATTCGGCGACAGCAGGCCCCAGGCAAACTGTTGCGCCACCGCGCGCTTCAGCTGGTCGCGCGAGATCGGGGTGAAGCTGGCCAGCAGGCTCACCCTGCCCTTGCCCAGCCGGGTGCGCGCGAACAGGTAGCCGCCTTGCGCATCGCCGATGGAAGCCTCGACCGCCGTGGCGGCGGCACCGGCCAGCAGGAAACGGGCGCCGCACAGGCGCAGCTTGTCGTCATCCTTGCCGCTTTCCGCATCATCGAAAGCGCTGCACGCATAGTCGCCCGGATGCGGATCGAGCAGGCCCAGCGCATCGAACAACGGCGTGCGCGCACCGCTTGCCGCCCCCGGCGACAGCAGAAGGTGGCCGCCGCCGCGCACCCACGCGGCGATGCGCGCCGCATCGGCGACATCGACCCGGCTGGCGTCGTCGCCCAGCAGCAAGGTGTCGCCGGACTGCAAGGAGAGATGCTTCGGGTCCAGCGTGGTCAGCGAGCGAGCGGGCAACTCCAGCCGCCGCAGGGTTTCCTGCAGGGCGAAGAAGCGGTTGTAGCGGGCCTCTCCATGCGCGGGCGTGGTTTCGACGACGTCCCGGCGTTCGAACGTGGCGAAGAAGCCGGCCAGCAACAGCAGTACCGCGCCGAGCAGGACCAGGACGAGGGTTAGCGTCCGGCGGTTCATGCCGGTGCTCCCGCCTGCGCGGGCCAGCCCACGAGCAGTTGCTCGATGGTGGCGTCATCCGGATAGCGTCCGGCGTAGGCAGCGAACTGCCAGGTGCGCACGATCGCCACCACCCGCTGCGCACGCGCGACATCCTCGATCGCGCCGGCACGGTGCAGCCAGTCCGACTCGGTCGCATCCTTCGACGGTGGCAGTTGCAGCAGCTGCGCGGTGTGTTCCACGCAGCCGCGATAAAGCAGGGCCAGCGCCTCGCGACGACGCTGCGCCTGCCACAGCGCGCGGGTGGCCGCGGCCAGGTCGTCGGGCAGCGGCAGCTCGGCCGCATCGCCGGGCAACAGGCTGGACGAGGTCATCGCCGCCGGCTCTTCCGGCTCGGCTTGCCAGCGTCCACGCCAGCGCCAGGCAAACCAGCCCAGCGTCACCAGCGCAGCGCCCAGCAGCAGCCACAGCAGGCCCTTGAAGATCGCCGACAGCCACTGGCCCAGCGCGGGGAACGGCATCTCCCGTTGCTGGCGTTCCGCCTGCCACGGATGCTTGAGCCGCCAGCCGCGCGTCGTGTGTTCGCCACCGAAGCGCGGGTCGCGATAGACCTGCGCGGCCGCTTCGGCGAAGCGCTTTCCGTCGCCCGCCGGCGGCGCGCCGAACACCTGGCCGACGCTGGTGGCGATGGGTTTTTCCGGCGCACTGACGCTTGCCTGTGCACGGGGGCTCGCCTGGGCATGCAGCGAAGGCAGCATGCCCAGGCACAGCAGCACGCCCAGCACCTTGCCCAGCGCCTCGATGCGCGTGCGCATGCGGCGGAACGCCAGGTCGATGTCCCACGCCTCCAGTTGCGTGCGGCGATTGAGATACAGCGCGAATCCGCAGGCGACGTACAGCGGCTCGATCGCGCTCATCGCCAGGTAGGCCACGCCCGCGCCCAGCACGATCCAGATGGTCGAGACGCCCTGCGTTCCGCCGCGGAACAACTCGCCGAGCGACTCCGGCCGCCATTCGTCGGGAATCAGCAGCCACGCGAACAGCCAGAAGCTGAGGAACAACACCAGCTCGAACTGCAGGCAACCATAGGTCAGCAGGCTGACGTCGCCCACGATGCGCTTGCGCAGCACCTTCCAGCGCGCCGAGCGCTGCTGCCGCGTAGCGCCTTCGAGCAGATCCAGCGGCAGGCGCAGGGCGCGACTGCTGTCGATGCGCAACCAGGTCAGCCCGGCCAGCGTGCTGCGCCAGCTCCACTGGCGCTGGCCGCGCAAGGTTTCGCGCCAGCCCGGCGCGCGATCGAACACCGCACGCGACAGCACGTACAGCGGCACCCGGTCGAACAGCGGCTTCAGCCACCACACCAGCACCCAGCCCAGCCACGGCAGGTCGAGCAGCAGGCCCAGCGCATTGCACAGCACGAACGCCGGCAGGGTGAAGGCGAACCACGCCGACCACACCGCGCGCGCGTTGGCGCGCAGCATGGCGGCGCCAAGATCGACCGCCTCGCGCGTCACGCGCGGGCGCAGCACCACGCTGATCCGTTCAAGCTCCATGCCTGCCCGCCCTGCCGCCACGCCACAACCAGCCAAGCACCAGCACCCACAACACGGCGGCGCTGCCGAACTTCACCGCATCGGACAGGCTGGCGATCGACGACCAGTACGCCTCGACGAAGGCCGCCACCACCAGCATCGCAAAGGCGCCCAGGGCCAGCTGCGCCCCGATCCAGCCGGCCGCGACCAGGGCCGGTCCGCGGCGCTGGCGACCCGGTGACAGCAGGGTCAGCCCCAGCCGCAGGCCCGCACCGCCGGCGATCACCAGCGCGGTCAGCTCGAAGGCGGAATGGGCGGCGACAAAACGCCAGAACGGACCGCCATAACCGATCGCGGTGAGGTGCCCGGCGACGCCGCCGATCAGCAGGCCGTTGGCGCCCAGCACGTAGATCGCGCCGACGCCGAAGACCAGACCCGAGGCGAACGAGCGAAACGCGATGCTGACGTTGTTCATCACGTAGAAGCCGAACATGTGCAGGTCGGTGCCGCTGCTGCGACCGATCTGCGCGTTGGCGGGGTCGTACATCTTCTCGAACTGCGCCAGTTGCGCGCTGCTGAAAACCGTGTGCGCCAGCTCAGGACGCAGCTGCATCAGCACCAGGGTGACCAGCGCCGGCACGTAGAACAGCACGGCCGCCGCCAGCATGCAGCGCCACTGCGCCCGCACCAGCCGCGGAAAGCCGGCGACCAGGAACGCGATGACGCGATGCCAGCGCGGCGCCGGCGGCTGGTACAGCACGCGATGCCCCTGCTGCACGATGCGCTGCAGGCGCTCGGTGACTTCATGGCTGTAGCCGCGACCGCGGGCCAGCGCCAGGTGATGGCAGACGCGCCGATACGATGCGGGAAAATCCAGCGCCTGCTCCTGGCGCAGGGTGCGTTTCGCCTGCCGGTCCAGCGCATTCAGCCACGACTGCAGGTGGTCCCACTCGCGGCTGTGCAGGGCGACGAAGCGTTCCTGTTTCATGCCCGCCCCAGCAGCCAGTTGGCGTGCGCCACCAGCTGGCGGATCGCCCCGGTGTCGCGCTGACCGGTCAGCGGCGTCAGCAGGTTGGCCAGTTCTTCCTGGCGCTGCACGGTGAGCTGGCCGGCGCGCTCGGCGAACTCGACCAGCGCGGCCTGCTCGTCGCTGGCCAGCACCAGCGGCAGCGGCACGGCGGTCAACGCGGGAATCTCCTGGCCGGCGGGAAGGTCCGCGACGTGGATCACCATGGTGCCGGCCACGATGTCGCCGAGGCGCCGCGCGTGCGGATCGATCAGGGTGCAGGCCAGGCCCACGCCGTAGACGCCCGGCAGCGCATCCACCACGCGCAGCAGGTTGCGCACCACCGACGGCAGCCAGGTCACCGGCGTGCCGTCGGCATTGACCACGCGCAGGCCCAGCGCGCGTTTGCCGAACGTCTGCCCGCCCAGCCACACCTCGCACACCACCGAGTAGCCCCACAGCAACGCGAACATCACCAGCATCGCCAGCCCGTTGCCGCCCTTGCCGAAGGCCGCCAGCGGGATCAACGCCACGAAGAAGATCGCCAAGCGCAGCAGCAGGTCGACCATCCACGCCTGCGCGCGGGGCAGCGCGCCGGCCGCACGCAGGCGCAGCGAGACGCCTTCCGGCGTCTCGATCTCGCGGACGGTATCGATCATCAAGCGTCGACGACGATGGTATCGGCGATCAGGTCGTGCAGGCAGCGCTTGTCCTTGCCGAAGATCAGCAGCGGATCGATCAGGTTGACCGCCTTGCCGACGAACGGAATCATGCCCAGGATCAGCACCGGCACCACGCGCAGGAAGATGTAGCGGACCAGGCCGATCCGGCTGCCGTCGGTGCGCACCACCGCGATGTCCACCGCACGCTTGCCGATGGTCTGCCCGCTCCGGTGCAGCATCAGGCAATTCACCACGATGATGGTGACCATCAGGGCCAGGCCCAGCAGCATCAGGGCGACCATCGGCCCGGCGGGCTTGATTCCCTTCCTGACGTCCAGTGCCATGTAGCCGGCCCAGATCACCGGCGCCAGCCAGATCAGGCTGACCACGCCATCCAGCAAGGCGGCACCCAGGCGCTTGCCACGCCCGGCCTTGCGATTCTCCAGGTCATACGCGTCCCACGCGCTTGCATCGTCGACCACGGCCGCCGGTGCGGCGTACGGATTGTTTTCCATCGAGTCCTTCCCCTTGCTGCTCGTCCATGTTGCCCTCCCCCATGGCGGGCAACTTCCATCAGTATAAGAGGCGTTTTCCGCGCTTGCCTACCGCTTCGGCTTGAGCAGCGTGCCGGTGCATTTCGGCGAACCGCACAGGCACTTCCACAGTTTTTTCAGGCGCGCGGTATGCGGCACCTCGAGCACGATGCCGTAGTCGTAGGTGAGTTCCTCGCCCGGCTTGATGTTGCGGATCGCCTCGATCACCACCTTGTCGCGGCGCGGGTCGCCGCTGGCGCTTTCCTCGACCAGCGCTCGGCAGTTCGGCGCACAGCTGTGGTTGATCCAGCGGGCGCTGTTGCCCTGCTGGTTGGCGTCGATGATGTAGTCGTCGTTGAGCGTGAACAAGAAAGTATGGCCGGTCTCGCCGCCGTCGCCATACAGATCGTCCGCCTCGGCATGGGTGATCAGCTTCCCCTTGTACTCGATGATTTCCTCACCCTTGCCGATCGGAGCGGTGGCGAACACGCCATTGCCATGGATCGGCGAGCGGCGTGCGATAAAACGTCGTGACATGCGGTGCAACCCCAGCGCTGGAGACAAGTCGTCGATGATGCCTGTTTGCGGATGAGCGCGAAACCGGGCGGGCGAGACGGGCTTTCGCGGGACGCCGCGGCGAGGCGATGACGATGTTCGACGCCGCCACTGGCCAGTTGCCCCCCAAACGCGGTTAGAATCGACTTTCAAACGATCGTTTGGAGAACGGCAATGCGTCTGTTGCGCTGGATCATCCCCGTCCTGCTGCTGGGCCTGGCTGCCTGCGGCCCGGCCAGGAAGAGCGTGTTCCCGCCCACCGTGAACATCCAGCAACTGGTGGTGCTGCCCAGCGGCCAGTGGCAGCTGACCGTGCGCATCCAGAACAACAGCTACGCCGGCATGAAGTTCAGCTCGATCGACGGCCAGTTGCAGATCGCCGAACTGGTGCCGGTGCGCCTGCATGCGAATTTCGACCTCGACATCCCCGAACTGGCCGGCGACGTGGTCCGCATCGACGTGCTGCCCACCAGCGCGATGAGCCAGGCGCTCGCGGCCATTGCCGGCAAGGGCAGCGCCGGTTCGCTGGCCTATCGCGTCAGCGGCAGCACCAACGCCAAACCCGAGCAGGAAGACAAGCCGCGCTCGTTCGACTTCAACGGCAGCGACTGGATCTCGGCGGTGCCGGGCATCGCCAACACGTATCGCTGATCACCCCATTCAACGAAGGAACCACCATGACCGCTTACAAGGCTCCCCTCGACGACCTGCGCTTCGCCCTGTTTGATGTACTGGGCGCCGAGTCGACCCTGACCTCGCTGCAGGGCGGCGAAGCCCACACCCGCGACCTGTTCGACGCGGTGCTGGAGGAAGCCGGCCGGCTCAGCGAACAGCTGCTGGCGCCGACGAATGGTCCGGCCGACGCCGAGGGCTGCCACTTCGACAAGGCCACCCAGACGGTGACCACGCCGAAGTCGTTCAAGGAAGCGTTCAAGGCGTTCGCCGAAGGCGGCTGGACCGGCCTGACCAATCCGGAAACCTACGGCGGCCAGGCCCTGCCCGGCGTGCTGGGCACCGCCACCACCGAGATCTTCCAGTCCGGCAACCTGGCCTGGAGCCTGTATCCGCTGCTGTCCGAGGGCGCCACCCACGCGATGGAAATGCACGGCGAGGAATGGCAGCGCGAGCGTTTCATGAAGCCGATCGTCGAAGGCCGCTGGACCGGCACCATGTGCCTCACCGAACCGCAGGCCGGCTCCGACCTCGGCCTGCTGAAGACCCGCGCGGAGCCCGCAGCGGCTGACGCGGACGGCCACGCCGTCTACAAGATCAGCGGCACCAAGATCTTCATCAGCGCCGGCGAACACGACCTCACCGAAAACATCGTGCACCTGGTGCTGGCGCGCCTGCCCGACGCGCCGGAAGGCAGCCGCGGCATCTCGATGTTCATCGTGCCGAAGTTCAAGCTCAACGCCGACGGTACGCCGGGCGAGCGCAACACCGTGGCCGCCGGCGCGATCGAGCACAAGATGGGCATCCACGCCTGCTCCACCTGCGTGATGAACTTCGACGGCGCCGAGGGCTACCTGATCGGCAAGCCGCACAAGGGCCTGGCCGCGATGTTCACCATGATGAATGCGGCGCGCCTTTCGGTCGGCGTGCAGGGCTTGGCATTGGCCGAGCGTGCGCTGCAGAACAGCCTCAACTACGCCCGCGAACGCCTGCAGTCGCGCTCGCTGTCGGGCGCGAAGTTCCCCGACAAGCCGGCCGACAACCTGCTGGTGCAGCCGGACGTGCGCCGCATGCTGCTGACCCAGCGCGCCTTCGTCGAAGGCTCGCGCGCGCTGGTGCTGTACACCGCGCTGCAGACCGACATCGAACATCGCGCCACCGACGAAGCGGCGCGGCAGAAGGCCGGCGAACTGGTTGCCTTCCTGATCCCGATCGCCAAGGGCATGACCACCGAGCTGGCGCAGGAGTGCACCAAGGAAGCGCTGCAGATCTACGGCGGCCACGGCTACATCGCCGAAAACGGCATGGAACAGTTCGTCCGCGACGCCCGCATCATCACCCTGTACGAAGGCACCACCGGCATCCAGGCCGCCGACCTGCTGGGCCGCAAGATCCTCCAGCTGCAGGGCGTGGGCGCGAAGCATTTCCTGCAGGAGATCAGCGCGTTCTGCCAGCAGCACAGTGCCAATGCCGCGCTGCGCAACCTGATCGGCCCGCTGGCCGTCGCCACGAAGGAATGGAGCGACCTCACCGTGAGCCTGGCCCAGCGGGTAGCGGCCAACCCGGAGGAACTCGGCGCCGCGGCGACCGACTACCTGTACTACTCCGGCTACGTCACCCTCGCCTACCTGTGGGCGCGCAGCGTGGTGGCCACCGAGGCCGGCCCGCAATCGGCTGCGTTCAAGCAGGCCAAGCGCGACACCGCCGCGTTCTACTTCGCCCGCATCCTGCCGCGCACGCTGATGCACAAGGCGGCGATCGAAGCCGGCGTGGACACGCTGCCCGCGATCGCCTGATCCATCGCAGGCAGTTCAACGACAAGGCCCGGGGCGATCCCGGGCTTTTGTCTGTCCGGGGCCGACTTCTCAGAAGTGACCGGATGTGCCCATCCGGGTCAGCTTCTGCTATGCAAGGCCAGCGGGGATCAGACGCCGTCGCCCGCGATGCCGTACATGCGCACGTACTGCCTGATCCAGTCCTCGTGGGCCTCGGCGGCCTGCAGCAACTCCAGCGCCAGCGCTGCCTGGGCCGCGGCGATGTGCGACGGGCTGCGCGCAGGCCTCGGCGGCGCCTTGGCCACGTGCAATACCGGCACCTCGGCCGTGGCTGCGTCGCTGTCCAGCAGGTAGCTGATGTCGTAGGCATGGTCGCTCATGCCCGGACTGAAGCAACAGTCTTGCCAACTTTACGGTCGCGCTGCGGCGGCCGCGGGTTTACTCTGGCGGGAGTTGACCCCTGGGGATTCATCATGACGTCGAGTCGGTTCGCTGCGGGCATTCGGCCCGCCCTTTTTGCCCTGCTGCTCACCGCGACTGGCCTGCTGCAGGCCACCGATACGGCGCAGGCGAAATACCCGAACTACCCCAGCGAGACCCCCGCGAAATTCGTGCCGGCCACCGCCAGCTTCGACTACGAGCGGCGCGACGTGATGGTGCCGATGCGCGACGGGGTCAAGCTGCACACCGTGATCCTGGTGCCCAAGGGTGCCCATCACGCCGGCATCCTGCTGACCCGTACCCCGTACGACGCGAACGCGCTGACCAACCTCAGCATGAGCGGCCACCTCGGGCCGGCCCTGCAGGGTTACGACAACGTGGCCGACATCATCGTCGAGGACGGCTATATCCGCGTGGTGCAGGACGTGCGCGGCAAGTACGGCTCCGAAGGCGACTACGTGATGAACCGGCCGCTGCATGGCCCGCAGAATCCCACCCCGGTCGACGACGCCACCGACACGTACGACACCATCGACTGGCTGGTGAAGAACGTCCCCGAGTCGAACGGCAAGGTCGGCACGCTGGGCATTTCCTACGACGGCTTCGAGCCCCTGATGGCGCTGTTCAACCCGCACCCGGCGCTGAAGGTGTCGGTACCGATGAACCCGATGGTCGACGGCTGGATGGGCGACGACTGGTTCCACAACGGCGCGTTCCGCCAGCAGAACCTGGCCTACATCTACGAGCAGGTCGGCAGCCGCGACAACTCGATCAAGTGGTGGACGAACTACCACGACGACTACGACCTGTTCATGCATTACGGCTCCGCCGGCGCGCTGGCCGATGCCTACGGCATGCGCCAGCTCGGCTTCTGGAACAAGCTGCTGGCGCACCCGGCCTACGACAGCTTCTGGAGCGACCAGGCGGTCGACAAGCTGCTCGCCGCGCAGCCGCTGAAGGTGCCGGTGATGCTGGTGCACAGCCTGTGGGACCAGGAAGACATCTACGGCGCACAAGCCGTGTACCGCGCGATCAAGCCGAAGGACGCCAGCGGCAACATGGTCAAGCTGGTGATGGGCCCGTGGAATCATGGGCAGGAAATCGGGGAAGGCAGCTCGCTGGGGGCGATCCGCTTCGGCAGCGACACCGCGAAGTATTTCCGCGAGAAGATCCTGCGCCCGTACCTGGCGCAATACCTCAAGGACGGCGCGCCGAAGGCCGACACCGCCGCCGTCACCGCGTACCAGACCGGCAGCAACCAGTGGCAGCGACTGGATCGCTGGCCGCTGGCGTGCGCCGATGGCTGCCCCACGAAAAGCCGTCCGCTGTACCTGGAACCCGGCAGCAAGCTCGGCTTCAACGCGCCCGCCGCGGGCGCCGCCTACGACGAATACGTATCCGATCCCGCGCACCCGGTGCCGTTCCGCGCCCGTCCGATCCAGCCGATCGGCTACGGCAGCTTCACCTGGCCGCAGTGGCTGGTCGACGACCAGCGCGAGGCGTCCGGCCGCACCGACGTGCTCAGCTACGTCAGCGACGTACTCACCGCGCCGCTGACCATCAGCGGCGCGCCCGAGGTGAACCTGGTCGCCTCGACCAGCGGCACCGACAGCGACTGGGTGGTCAAGCTGATCGACGTCTACCCCGACCAGGTGGCCTACGAACCGGAGATGGGCGGCTACCAGCTCGCCGTGGCGATGGACATCTTCCGCGGCCGCTACCGTGAAGGCTTCACCGAGGCGAAACCGCTCGCCGCCAACCAGCCGCTGTCCTACCGCTTCGCCCTGCCTTCGGCCAACCACGTGTTCCTGCCCGGCCACCGCATCATGGTGCAGGTGCAATCGAGCTGGTTCCCGCTGTACGACCGCAACCCGCAGACCTTCGTGCCGAACATCTTGCTGGCCAAGCCGGCGGATTACGTGAAGGCGACGCAGCGCGTGTACCACGCGGCGGATCAGGCGAGCTTCATCGCATTGCCGGTGGTGGGCGGCTGAAGCCGGCCGACGCTGCCAGCGGTCCTCCCCCGGCTTGCAGGGGGACGGCAACCGAAGGGCGCCCTTGTCGAGCGATGCCGGTTTGCCCGCCGCGCCTGGCCGCTTTCAGGTCAGGCAGCAATGGCTGCGACAGGCGCGCTTGCAGTCAGAAGCCTTCTGCGCCCGAAGCACGTTCCATCGAGGGCTCGTCGGACAGGATTGTTCCCTGAAAGGCAGCGGGCCGTCGCCCTGCAGCGGTGCTTGTCATCCCCACATCCGCTCCGGCATCTGCAGGAAGCAGATCTGGCCAATGCCGAAGCCGCCGGCAAGAAAAACCACCTCACCCAACTCCAGCCTCACTATCTGCGAGTGCAGCAGGCAAAGTTCAGCCAGTACCAGCGTGGCGCCTCCGCCAATGATCGACTGGATCCAGGCAGAACGCCTCAATGGCGCGTAGTTCGCATGTCCGAAACGAGGCTGGAACAGGCGCCTGAAACATCCCGACAGGAAATGCCAGTACATGACGAAACCGACGACGGCGATGAAAAGGAGCTCGAGCATCAACCAGATTCCATGTCGAACGATGCCCGCCTGCCCTGATGAACGCGAATCTGACATACCCGTTGCGCTCGCGACAACCATCGCAGCGGATGTGCGGCATGGTCGCTCATCGCCGGTGTCACGGCATCTGCTTCATTACCTCCATCTGCAACCGAAGAATCCGGCGCAATTCCAGAATCGCCGCCGGGATTTCCTGCACGCTGTGCCATGAGGGAATGGCCAGTTCGGAATCGGCGCCGTCGAGATGTGCGCTCTTGTACGGCACCACGCCGTCGCTGCTGTCCTGCAACGGCCCCCTGTTTTTGTAGACGCCCACAATGGTGTGGTAGTGCACGCGCGACGAGATCGGCAGTCCGGCAGCGGCGATGATGAACGGGTCGGTGTCGCTGAGGTTGTCGATGCTGTTGGGGATGCGCAGCAGCGGCGCGTTGTTGCCCTCGTCGCCGTCGGTCTTGATCAATTCGGTGAGGCTGGCCATTTCCTTCAGCACGCCGACCGGCAAGCGGATCAGGTTGCCGATCCAGCGCGCCAGCCGATGCTGCGCGTACGGCGTGCCACGATGCGGCGAGGCGAGGAAGACGGCGCGATCCACCTGCGGCATCGGGGTGAACTGCAGGTAGCGGCTGAGCCGCGCGCGAAAGCGGGCGCGCTTTGCCGCCGGCAGGTTCGGGCGCAATGGAATCAGGTCCCACAGTTTGTCACCGCTGGAGGACACCAGCAGGCGCGCGATGACTCCGCCCATGCTGTGCCCGATCAGGGTCATGTCCCGCGAGGCACGCGCCCTGCCCGTGGGGTCGTAGTGGCGCAGCGTGGCGTCCAGCGCCTTGCGGATGTTGGCAAGATTGACGGCGACCGGTGCATTGGTCGGGTAGTAGACCTCCCACACCTGGTAGTTGCGGCGCAGTTCCTCGTCGCCCATCACTTCGTTGGCGACGTTGATCCATGCCTCCGGGCTGCTCGCCAGGCCGTGCAGCATCACCACCACCAGACGGTCAGGATCGTACGGCTGCATCAGCAGCACGCGCGGGGTCTGGATGCCGCCCTCGCGCCCCAGCAGCGAGCGGATCGACTGGCTGGCAAAGCCCGAACGTGCCAGCCACACGCCATAGGCGGCGGTGAAGTTGGCGCCCAGCGGAACGCTGCGGCCGGCGATCGTGAGGGTGTCATCGCGATACGGATCGCGCACCACCAACTGCACCTGTCGTGTCGCCAGCACTTCGGCCAGCGTATCGCCGTCGAACATCAGCGCCCCGGTCATCGACACGTAATCCGGATCGCGCCACGCCACCTCATTGCCGGGCGCGTGGGGCGGCGCGACGGCGACGAAGTCCGAGCCGAAACCGTCACGCTGGTAGACGTTGCGCAGGCCATGGAAACGCAGGCCCGCCGCCGGAATGAGCTCGGCCGGCACCCGTGCGTCATCGGCCAGACGCAGGTCGGTCTGGGGACGCAACACCTTCCAGCCGGCCAGCTCCGTCTGCGTCCATTGCCGGCCCAGCTGCGGCAGGGCCTCGAAGAAGCGGCTCACGGCGCGCTGCACGGCGTAGTTGTAGAAGCCGATCACCTGCACCTGGCGCAGGTCGAAGGCGCGCGCGGCCAGCGGGCGCTCGGTGTAGAACAAATAGGCATAGGCGTAGCGCGCGGACTGCAGGTACGCGTCGAGTGTCGCCGCATCCATCGGCGTCCGGCCCTTCGGGCGGTCGCCGCGGAGGGCCCGGCCCATCCACAGTTCGGACAAGGCCGAAAGCCGCTGCTCGTCGGTCAGTCCGGACGACTGCGCAACCGTTTCCCTGCAGGCCGCGAATGCCTGCTGGCAACTGTCCGCGGTCAATGCCACCACGTTCAGCACCTGCACCGTGCCGTCGCTCAGGCGCGCGGCGCCGATCACGTCGGCGCGCCGTTCGTTGGCGTAGTCGTCGTGTTTGACCCGACTCACCCCGACCATCGCGCAGGCATTGAGGCACAGCAGTATCGCGACGAGGGCGCAGCGCGCCATCACGCGGGCCGGGGCCGGCAGGACTCCGGTCGGCGGGCAAAAGTGCGTCGGTTCGCTCATCGGGGAAGTGTAGCCGCGACGCGTGCACGGATTGCCTTGCAGCGACCGAAGCCCCACGCTGGTGCAGTCGACCGCTGGCACGAGACGTGATGAAGCAGAGAATCAGGATGATCGCGCGGATGCTGCTGTTCGGCCTGCTCGCCCTGGCCACCCTGAGTTCGGGCGCGTGGGGCGCGCTGGCCCTGTGGTACCAGCTGCCGGGCGGCACGGTGGTGAAGATCCTCGGCAGCGTGACCTGGTCGCTGGTGGTGATCGTGCTGGCAGGCGTCGCGATCAGCCGCCGCAGCTGGCTTCCGCCGGGAATCTACCTGGTGCTGTACGCGTTGCTGCTGTTCTGGTGGAGCGGCATTGCACCATCCAATCTGCGCGACTGGGCCGACGATGTCTCGCGCCCGCTCACGGGCCGCATCGAGGGCAACCAGGTCGTGCTGGACAACGTGCGCGACTTCGCCTGGCGCGCCGACACCGACTACGACGCGCATTGGGAAACCCGTCGCTACGACCTCGACCACCTCGTCACCGCCGACGCCGTGCTGTCGTACTGGGGCAGCCAGGCGATCGCCCACGCGATGATCTCGTTCGGCTTCGACGACGGTCGCCACGTGGTGTTCTCGGTGGAGATCCGCCGCGAACGAGGCGAGCAGTATTCGGCGATCGGCGGCTTCTTCAAACAGTTCGAGACCACCCTGGTGGCGGCCGACGAACACGACATCATCCGTGTGCGCACCAACGTGCGCGGCGAAGACGACTACCTGTACCCGCTGCGCATGGACAAGCCCGCGATGCGTGCGCTGTTCCTGTCCTACGTGCACGCCGCCAACCGGCTGGCGGCGACGCCGGCGTTCTACAACACGCTCACCTCCAACTGCACCACGATCGTCTACCACATGGCCCGCCAGATCGAGCCGGGCCTGCCGTGGGATTTCCGCCTGCTGTTCACCGGCTACCTGCCGGAATACCTGCACGAGGTGGGCGCGGTGGATCGCAGCGTGACGGTGGACGTCCTGCGCGAACGCAGCCGGATCACCGACCGGGCGAGAGGCACGCGGGCGACGGACGACTTCTCGCGGGCCATCCGCGAACGCGCGCCGTGATCGACCCGGGAGCCTTGCTCAGCTGCCCAGCGCGAAGCGTGTCACCCGCCTGACCGGATCGGCCTCGACCAGGCTCACCCGGACGTCAGCTCCCAGCGGCAGGGCGGCGCTGCCGGACACACTGGCCTCGATCGCCGGCTCGCGCACGATCACCGTGCCCTTGCGCGGATCGTCGCGGGCCACTTCGACGATCGCCCCGGGGAACACCTCGCCCACCCGCGGCGCCAGCACCACGGCTTCAGCCAGGTTGAGCACGGCGCTTTCGTACTGGCCGGCGCGATGGCCGGAGGTCTGCATCGTGGCCGGCAGATCCGGCAGCGCGGCCAGCGCCCATGCCGGCACCGGCTGCTTCGCGCACAGCGCCACGCAGATCTCGCCGCTGTAGCGGTCGACCAGCCGCCGCAGCGGCGCGGTGGCGTGGGCATACTGCGCGGCCAGCGCCGAGTGCATCGACTGTCCGGGCAAGGTGCCGTTGAACGCGGCGTAGCCGGCGCCCCGCAGCACGCTGGTGCAGGCGGTGAGCATCGCCACGTGCACGTCGCTGGAGGGGTCCAGCGAGCGGATGAAACCGGGATAGTCCAGCGCGTCGGGCCAGTCGATGGCCAGCGCCCGCGCCGTGATGCGCAGTCGCGCGATCGCGTGCGGATCGGGCGGCGGCAACGTGCGCAGGATGCCCACCTTGGCCCGCACCATCAGATAGGCCGCCGCCATGCCGGTCAGCAGCGAGATCTGCTCGTTCCAGTCCTCCACCGCCAGGCGACCGCGGAAGGCCAGCTTCCACTGCCCGTCTTCCACGCTGACTTCCTGTTCCGGCAGCGGCAGGCTCACGCCGCCCCGCGACACCTCGCGCTGCCGGCGCAGTTCGCCGATCTCGCGCAGCACTGCCCACATGGGATCGGCCGCACCGGCGTCGATCTGCCGCTGCACACCGTCGTAGTCGAGCCTGGCCCGACTGCGCACCTTCGCGCGACGCACATCGACGGCGATGCCTTCGCCGGTGTGATCCAGCTCGATCGTCCACAACAGCGCGGGACGCAGCTGGTCAGGCAGCAGCGAGGCCGCATCCTCGGACAGCACCTTGGGGTGTAGCGGAATCTTGCTCTCCGCCCCGTACAGGGTCTCGCCGCGCCGATGCGCTTCCAGGTCGATCGGATCGCCCGCGCTGACGAAGGCCGCGACATCGGCAATCGCATAGTGCACGCGGTAGCCGCCGTCGGTGCGCTCGACATGCATCGCCTGGTCCAGGTCCATCGCACCGGCGGGGTCGATGGTGACCAGGGCGATCTCGCTGCGATCGAGCTCGGGCCAGCGGGGGTTCGCCGCCGCCGCGCTGGCCGCCGCTTCGACCTCCGGTGGAAACGCCGACGGCAGTTTCAGGTCGTCCCGGATGTCGCGCATGCCCTGGGCAAGAGCCGGATCGGCGGATGACCGGATGTGGATGCGGCGGGTGGTCGACATGGATGACGCTCCTGCGTGGCGGTTTCGACATCGACGGATGAAGTCCGTGACGACGGGCATTGCCCGCAAGATATACCCATGCCCGGCGGGACTACCACGGCGACGATCCAGGGTGTAGAAACGGCAAGTCCCGTCCTGCCCGCGATCGACTCCCATGAGCGACTCCACCCTGATGATCCGTCTGGCCGAAGAAGAGGACGATGACTTCATCCTCGAACAGGTGCCGCGATTCACGGATTTCACGCTGCCGCCGTGGCGACGCCGCCACGAATGCATCGAGGGCATCCGCAATGACCTGCTGCGCCATCTGGAAGACCAGCCACCGAACAGCTACCTGTTCGTGGCCGAGGACACCGATGGCGAACGCGCCGGCTTCATCCACCTGCAGCGCACCACCGACTTCTTCACCGGACGCAGCAACTGCCATGTCTCGGACATCGCGGTGGCGCCGTCGCACGAGGGGCGCGGCGTGGGCAAGCTGTTGCTCGCGCATGCCGAGGCCTGGGCCAGCGAACACCAGTGCCAGCTGGTGACGCTGGCGGTGTTTCCGGGCAACGAACGCGCCCGCGCCCTGTACGAAGCGGCCGGCTACGCCACTGATCTGCTGCGGCTGGCCAAGCCGGTGCGCTGAGCACGCATGCGAAGAAGCCGCCCGCGGGCGGCTTCTTCATGATCCGGCGCTGATTGCAGCGATGATCAGTTGGTGGTCTTGCCCGCGGCTTCCTCGGCCTGCTCGCGCACGTCGAGGCGATGAGCGAGGCGGTCGATGTTGGACAGCGACAGCAGGTGGGCATAGACCCAGCCGAGCACGCCTTCGCGCAGGAATTCGTGGGTGGTCTTCTCGTCCAGCGCGCGCAGTTTTTCCTCGTTGACCACGAACAGGCCATTGAGGTTGATCGACTTGCCCTGGGCGCCGTCCTTGCCCTGCTTCTGCAGCTGCACGTTGCGCGGCTCCAGCAGCTCATGCTTGTTGAGCTGCTGCATGAACCAGCGCGTGCGCGCCACGTTCTGCTGGAAGTCGCCCAGGAAACCCACGGCATTGGTCAACAGTTCCGTATCGGTGCCGTCTTCCTTGAACAGACGCTCGCCTTCGGTGGTGTTGAAGCCTTCGTACTTCTCGTCGAGGAACACGGTGAAGTCATCGCCTTCCTGACCGGCCGGCTTCTCGGCCAGCACGAACGGATAGCGACGCACGAACGCGGGGACGTAGGTGTCCGGCGCCCAATGACCTTCGGCGTCGACATAGAGGTTTTCGTTCTGACGCAGGCCCAGCAGGGCGACCGGGCCGGCGTCGGCGACGCTGGAACCGGCAAACACGATCAGCATGTCGCGCGCGGCAAGGCCGAACTCCACGCCGGTCAGCGGCACCGAATGGGCATTCATGGCGAACTTGACGTTCGGCACGACCTTCATGCGCAGATCTTTGTGTTCATTGCGGTTCAGCGGAACCGGATTCTCGTAGAACAGAACTTCAGCCACGTTGTTCACCTCTGCCCATCGCCGTGCCGGGTCACCACCAAGCGCCCCTACCAAACCCGGCGTAGGGTCTGTGTTGACTGACGATCATAACAGTGCTGCGGGCGTCCGGGCGACTGTCCCCGGGAAGGCCCTGACGGAGGCCAAGCATGCGGATTGCAACGAAATTGTTCTATGCTGGCCGCAGACTGGCTGCACGCATTGCCTGAACGATCTTTCGACGCCCCTGGCTGAAGGACGATTTACATGCTGATGGAAGTGCCAAGTCGCGCCGATATCAACGCGACGCGCGTATTGTCGCTGGACGCCGCCGGCCGCATCCTCGACTGGATCAGCTGGCAGGAGGCGGTTTGCCTGTATGTCCGCGATGCGGTGGCCTGGACGCTTGGCGACCCCTGCCTCACCGTCCACGGGGGCCACAATCGGCTGCTGGGGGCGCAAAGCCTGCTGCAACTCCATCCGATCATCGCCAGCACCGGCCGCTGCCGCGAGCACGCGATTGATCCGGCCCCGGCGCTGACCAACACCGCACTGTTCGCCCGCGACCGGCACATCTGCCTGTATTGCGGCGAACATTTCAGCCGCGCCGACCTCACCCGCGACCACGTCATGCCCATCTCCAGGCAGGGCAAGGACGAGTGGGAGAACGTGGTCAGCGCCTGCCTGGCCTGCAACCTGAAGAAGAGCAACCGCACCCCGCAGCAGGCCAACATGCCGTTGCTGGCGGTACCGTACCGGCCGAGCTGGGTCGAACACCTGATCCTGTCCAATCGCAACATCCTGGCCGACCAGATGGAGTTCCTGGTCAGCCGGCTGCCCCGTGACCGGCGTGCCATCGCGGAATACGCCTAGCCTTTCGCCGCGGCTTCACCCTTGGCCTCGCCCTCGCAGGCGCGCGTGGCGCGATTTTCCTTCAGCTCCCGATCGATCTCCCTGACCTCTTCGCAGGCCTCCCCGGCCTCCTCCCGCTTTTCAGCCTGCCGGTCGGCGCCTTCGCGACGGGCCTGCTGCTCGCGCTGGCTGGCCAGCTTGCGATAGTTCTCGCGAATGCGCTCCAGCGTTTCCTCGTCGACATCCTCGAGGTCGAGCAGGCTGTTGTGGGCCGCCGTGGCGCGGATCAGTTCATCCAGCTTGATCTGCAGCGCCGCGCTGTCGCGGTTCTGGCTGTTCTGGATCAGGAACACCATCAGGAAGGTGATGATCGTGGTGCCGGTGTTGATCACCAGCTGCCAGGTGTCGCCAAAATCGAACAAGGGCCCGCTGGCGGCCCAGATCACCACGATGAGCGCGGCGCACAGGAAGGTTGCCGGCCGACCGGAATGGCGGGCGGTGGCTTCCGCAAAACGACGAAAGGACTGCGAGAGACTGGCCATGGAGCGACTTTCCGAAGGGAACCTGACCCAGCATGCAACGCCCGCCGTATGCCGGATGTGCAGGTTTCGGGCCGCTGCCGGGCCGCATTCTTCACGGCTTCGCCCTTGCCCCGCCCCGCCGCTGGGCCAACAATACGCAGATGACCGACCTTTCCCGCTATCCCCATCTGGCCGCGATCGAGGCACCAGCCGATCTGCGCCGCGTACCCGATGACGAGCTGCCCGCCGTCGCCGATGAGCTGCGACAGTTCCTGATCGAGTCGGTCGCCAGTTCCGGCGGCCACTTCGGCGCGGGCCTGGGCGTGGTCGAGCTCACCGTGGCCCTGCACCACGAATTCGATACCCCGAACGATCGCCTGGTATGGGACGTGGGTCATCAGTGCTATCCGCACAAGATCCTAACCGGCCGCCGCGACCGCATCACCACGATCAAGAAGAAGGACGGCCTGGCCCCGTTCCCGCGCCGCGAGGAAAGCGAGTACGACACCTTCGGCGTCGGCCATTCGTCGACCTCGATTTCCGCCGCACTGGGCATGGCGATCGCCGCGCAGCGCAAGGGCGACCACCGCAAGGTGGTGGCGGTGATCGGCGACGGTGCGATGACCGCCGGCATGGCGTTCGAAGCGCTGAACCACGGCGGTGACGTGGAACCGGACATGCTGGTGGTGTTCAACGACAACGGCATGTCGATCAGCGAGAACGTCGGCGCGATGACCAAGATGATGGCCCGCGCGATGGCCAGCCGCCGCCTGAACCAGCTGCGCGAGCGGGCCAAGCGGGCGATCCCCAAGCAGTCATTCATGGGCCGCTTCTTCAAGCGCTGGGAAGAACATGCCAAGGGCATGTTCGTGCCCTCCACCTTGTTCGAGGAACTGGGCTTCCACTACACCGGCCCGATCGACGGCCACAACATGCCGCAGTTGCTGCAGGCGCTGCGCACGGTGAAGAACCTGCCCGGCCCGCAGCTGCTGCACGTGATCACCACCAAGGGCAAGGGCTACGCCCCGGCCGAAGAGGCGCAGATCGAGTACCACGCGGTCGGTCCGTTCGACCCGCAGGCCGGCCTGGTGAAGAAGAACACGCCAGCCAAGCCCACCTATACCGACATCTTCGGCAACTGGCTGTGCGACCAGGCCGCGGCCGACCCGCGCCTGCTGGCGATCACCCCGGCGATGCGCGAAGGTTCCGGCCTGGTGCGGTTCTCGAAGGAGTACCCGGACCGGTACTTCGACGTGGCCATCGCCGAGCAGCATGCGGTGACGCTTGGTGCCGGCATGGCCTGCGAAGGCGCCAAACCCGTCGTGGCGATCTATTCCACCTTCCTGCAGCGCGCCTACGACCAGGCCATCCACGACGTGGCGCTGCAGAACCTCGACGTCACCTTCGCGATCGACCGCGCCGGCGTGGTCGGCCCGGACGGCGCGACGCATTCGGGCAGCTTCGATCTCTCTTTCCTGCGTTGCCTGCCCAACTTCGTGATCATGGCGCCCGCCGACGAAAACGAATGCCGCGCGATGCTTTCCACCGGCTTCCAGTACACCGGCCCCGCCGCGATCCGCTACCCGCGCGGCACCGGCCCCGGCGTCGCCATCAGCGAGCAGCTCGACACCTTGCCGATCGGCAAGGCCGACCTGCGTCGCCGCGGCCACGGCCTGGCCCTGCTCAGTTTCGGCGCGATGCTTCCCGCCGCCAGCACGATCGCCGCCGAGCTCGACGCGACCCTGGTCAACATGCGTTTCGTGAAGCCGCTGGACGAGGCGATGATCGTGGAGCTGGCGAAGACCCACGACGCCTTCGTCACCCTGGAAGACAACGCGGTCGCCGGCGGCGCCGGCTCGGCCGTGGCCGAATGCCTGGCCGCCCACGGCATCACCCAGCCGATCCTGCATCTTGGCCTTCCAGACGTCTATCTGGAACACGGCAGCCGCGAGGAAGTGCTGACGATGGCCGGGCTGGACCTGCCCGGCATCCGCCACGCGATCCATGCGCGCTTCCCGACGCTGTGCGCGGGCAGCATGGCCAGCACCGGCTGACACCGCCTCACGCCGGTCGCCCAATGTGACGTGGCGCACATCGCTGGCCATCGCCGGCGATGCCTTACAGCCCGCGAGCCCCGCCACGATTACGCTGCGTTGAGCTTTGAGGAAAACCTCCAGGGAAGGAGTTGCGATGACGTTGGCCACGTCGATACAGGACTCATGGAACCAGCTCGAGCGCTGGGCAGGCCGCCAGATATCCGGCGCCCGCAATGAAGCCAGACTGATCTCCGCGCGGGCCGATGCCCTGCAGCTTGCCATCACGCTTTCCGAAGGCCTGGCGGTCTATCGCATCCTTCGCGACTTCCAGCACCTCGACCTCGACGCCGTCGTCAACGACATCGTCGCCGTGTTGCGCCAATGCCTGATCGTGATGCTGACCAGCACCGGCGGCGGCGCACTCATCGGCGGCGTCGCCGGCGGCGTGTTCGGCGTGGGCGTCGGCGCCGCCCCGGGAGTCGTCATCGGCGCGGCGGCCGGCGCGCAGATGGGCGAATGGATTCTCATCTTCATGGGGCTCAAGGCACTCAGCGAATACATCGTGCGGGACATGCCCGACGTCGCCCGCGCCTACTGGGACGGCATCCGCCTGGCCTGGTCCGCCGCCTCCCCGTCACCGCTGCCGCAGCAACCCATCCGCGTCGACCGCTTCGCGATCCAGCACGCCGCCGAAAAAATCGCCCGCGCCCACGTCGCCATGTTCGTCCTCCTGCTGATGGGCATCCTCGCCTACCTGGCCAAGGGCCGCGGCGACATGGGCCAACTGGCCGAAGGCGTCCGCAGCAGCCGGATGGGACCGAAGTTCGCCGACTGGATGGTGAGGAATGAGGGGCGGCTGAAGGCGGAGCCGCGGCTAAGAGAACAAACTGCGACGCAGTCAACGCCGTCAGCAGACAAGTGGTCTGATCGCGCAAGAGAAGCTCCCAAAGCAAAACAAGGACCCGCGCAGAGGGCGAGCAAGCCGACCATCAGCGCCAATCCCGAGCCAAGCAATCGCCTGACCGCTGGAAAGGGAAAGCCAATCAAGATGGACGGACATAAAATTTATGACAGCAACTTTCAGCCTTTAAGCACAAATCCCAAAGCTCAATACCGCTTCTCTGATCCCACATTTCGCCAGACCGGAGGGGATGTCTACTTCGGAGACAACGTTGCCACGTCGTATGCAGAAGTTCGCAAAAATATAGCGGGGAAGTCCCTCTATGTCGGTGAACTGAACGTCGACAACGTTCTCGATCTAACCGACCATGAAATGATCAAAATGATGGGCATAGACGGGGCCAGACTCACCGCCCCTGTCAATTCACAAATCGAACAGAAGCTGGTCTACGGATATACGAACAAGATCGCAAACAAGGCTTATACCGCTGGTTATAATGGCATCTTGTACCCAAGCTCAAGAAATGCGACGGGAAAAGCATTGGTTCTTTTTGGTGGAAGATACGATCAAACGGCAATAAGCACCATCATCGACGCAACCATCCCCTGAGTTAATACATGTGAATCTGATGACAAGCATCTCCAAGATCACGGCGGCAGATATATGCGTTGAGCCCGCTCTCATCAAAGGCTGTGAAATACATGGACTCGTCTATTTCACATGGGCAGAAGCGCCCGTCGTTGGTGCTCAGTGTGGACATTGCCACACGATCCTGTGGACAGATCCCCGCGCAGATCGCGTTTTGGGCGAACCGAAGCCCGACAACGTTCCAGATCATGGCGCGGGGTATCGATTGTATTACGAGGACAATCTGAGAAGATTTCTGGGAAGCCTGCCGCCATGTCCGAACTGCGGGAAGCAGGCTTACGATCGCTTTGTAAATAATGTTCAGTGGTGCAGGTTTTCTGACGGCGCCGAAATCCCGGAAGACATTATTCCGGAAAGAATTATTTTGCAGCCGGCCGACTCATGCCTGGTGTGGATCTATCGTCAATAGGACCCACTGGTGACTCACACCTGTCGAATCCATGGAGTTGGGAAGCGCACCGTAGGCACCGCACCCTCCTTCGCAAATTTGTCCTTGGCAATCCGTTGTTGACGCCATGGCGGCAAGGCGGCGGAATTGCTTCGCCTCTATCGTGAACGGAACGTCAGCACTGGCGACGTCGCCCCCCCCTGATTCACGCCGTTCCCCCACTGACCCGATCACGCAGCTCCAGATCCTGCGCCGTGAACACGTCGGCATAGCCGGCCAGCTCCAGCAACCTGCGCACCGCTTCACCCTGGTTCCAGCCATGCTCGAACAGCAGCCATCCGCCGGGGCGCAGGTGGTGACGGGCGTCGACGAGGATGCGGCGGATGTCGTCCAGGCCGTCGTCGCCCGAGGCCAGTGCGCTGGCCGGTTCGTGGCGCAGGTCGCCTTGCGCCAGGTGCGGGTCGGCGGCTTCGATGTACGGTGGGTTGGAGACGATCAGCTCGAACTGCTGGCCGGGCAGTGGTGCCAGCCAGTCGCCATGCAAGAAGGTGACGTTGTCGAGGTGGTGGCGTTGCGCGTTGCGCCTTGCCACCGCCAGGGCGGCGGCGCTGGCGTCGGTGGCGATCACTCGTGCCTGCGGCCGTTCGCTGGCGATCGCCAGCGCGATCGCGCCGCTGCCAGTGCCCAGGTCGACCACGTCGACGGGCGCCCTGTCGGGCAGTCGCTGCAACGCAAGCTCGACCAGCAGTTCCGTCTCCGGACGCGGGATCAGGGTCGCCGGGGTCACCTCCAGGTCCAGCGTCCAGAAGCCGCGGCGACCGGTGAGGTAGGCCACCGGCTCACCGGCTTCGCGTCGCGCGACGAGTTGACGGAAAGCCGTCTGGACGTCCGTCGCCAGCTCGTCATCGGCGTGGGTGAACAGCCAGCCGCGCTCCTGCTGCAGCACGTGCAGCAGCAGCAGTTCGGCGTCGGCGCGCTCGCCGAGCCGTGCGGTGGCATCCATCAGCGCATGGCGTACATCAGGCATGCGGCGGCTCCGGATGCTTCGGCGGCAGCTGCGGAGGCGTCACGCCCGGCTTCGGCGGCGGCTTGCGCCAGTAGCCGCCGTGCGTCCATGACTTGAACGCCCACTGCAACCAGCCGATCAGCGCATTGGCCAGCCACAGCGCCCAGATGAGCATCGCCAGCTTGTAGAACCACAACGACACGCTGAACACGCCACCGCCCGGCAGCACGCCGGCGCTCTGGTCGGCGAACCAGCGCAGGCTTGCGGCAGTCGAGCCGTTGCCGGCCACATGCATGTCGGGCAGGCCGAGCAGTCCCCTGGGCACCGCGGCGACCAACACCAGCAGGGCCAGCACGGTAAGCGCAGCCAGCCCGACCTGCAGCAGGTTGAAACGCGTGGTGTCCGCGTTCTCCGCCGGCGCGTGGCGTGCGCGCAAGCCCAGCAGGATCAGCCACAAGACCACCAGCGCGTAGGCGCTCCAGGCGAACGCGGAAAAGCCCAGCCCCAGCAGCAGCCAATGGCGGAAGCGCAACGGCGTCGGCGCGAAACGGGCCAGCAACCAGGCGGCCAGCAGCAGCACGACCAGCTGCGACCAGTACAGCACGGCCGGTCCGGTGGTCGGCCCCCATGTCCACACCACCCAGCGATCCTGCGGCAGCTGCAGGTCGAGATCGATATTGGCCACTGGTGCGTGCAGCGCGAACGTTGGCGTGCGCGTGCGCACGCCGACGCCATGCGGTTCGCGCAGGCGCAACGTGTAGACGTGTTCGCCAGGCAGCAGCGGCAGGCTGAGCTTGCCGTCGCGCACCGCCAGGTTGATGGCTTCCTCATCGCGGGTCGCTTCCAGCAGCTCGGCGCCGGCAGGCAGGTCGATCACGTGCTCGCCGCCACGGGTGCTGCGCGCGCGCAGTTCCAGCGTGGTTTCGCTGACGCGTTCGCCGGCCCGGCTGGTCACCTGCACGCCGTCGAATGCCAGGCTTTCGCCGGCGATCGCCGCCGGCTTGGCAAAGGTCAACTGCAACTTCTCGCCGGGCAGCGGCTGGAACTGCAGGCCCTCGTCACCGGCGCTGGTGGGTACGCCCTTCGCATCCACATGCCACATCGGCGCAGCAAGGATCTGCCACACCTCGGCACGCTCGCCCAGCGCGGGCGCTTCGAGCGTCAGCGCCGCGGCTTGGTCGAGCCGGCTGCTCCAGCGCACCTCCTGGCTGTTCGCGTTGAACGTGATGTTGATGCGGCCGTCCTTCACCAGCACGTCATCGCCCACCGGGTGCTCGCCCGGCAGCAACGGCAACGTGACGCTGAAGCCGCCCTGCTGCGGGGCAACCCGCTCGACCACGTTCTCGACCGTCCAGTCGATGCCCAATTGCAGGCTGCGGGCCACCCGCACGTACGGCGGAAAACTCTGCGCGGGCGGCAAGTCCTTGCCGTCGCTGGCGGAGCGCAGGCGTTGCAGGGCGACGCTGTCGCCCAGCGCCCGGCCCTGGTCGACACCGGCCAGCGACCAGCCCTGCCCGTCGAACGCGATGTGTTGCGGACGCAGCGCGAAACGCAGGTTGGCGCTGTCGGCCGACCCGATGCGGTAGCGCAGGCCGACCCGGTGCACGCCGCGATCCAGGCGCAGAAACAATTGATCACCGATGCGCACGAGCGGCGCATCGGCATGGCCGTCCACGCTGACCTCGAGCAGTTGCAGACCGTCGTCGGCCTGCGGCAACGGAACGGCCACCGCCGCGCCGACGTGCGTCTCCAGCGTCACCACCAGGGTGTCGCCGGCAGCCTGCAATTGCGCCTGGGCCACGGTGGCGCAGGCCGACACGCACTTCGGCGCCTCGATAAGCCTTCCGCGCAGCTGGTTCAGCAGTTGCTGGTCAGGCAGGCTCTGCGCATGCAGACCGACCGGCAGCAGCGCGATGCCCAGCAGCACGACGCCGGCCATGCCCACGCCGCGCCAGCGCTGGCGCAGCGGCATCAGCAGCGGCGGGACCAGCCTGGCCAGCAGGACGGCCAGCAGGCCGACCATCGCCACCCGCAACAGGCGCACCAGCCAAGCCGGCGCAATGATCAGCCGGGTGCTCTGGTTCGTCGTCACCGGGCCGGACCAGCCGAGTTGGTAGTTGTTGCCCTGGTTCCACTGCGGCGTGCCGGCACCAGCCTGGACGATGCTACGACTGTCGATGTCGTTGCGCACCGTGGTGGACCCGCCACTCAGATTCTGCATCGATGAACCCGCTACGGTGACGGCACTCAGCGTTGCGCTTGAGTCGTCGCGCGACACCACACCTGGGGCCAACAGCGCAGTCGAACTCATCTCGCTAACCACTGGCGCTGATGCTGGCGGCGGTGGCAGTGGTGCCACCTGCTGTTTCATCTTCTGCTGCGCTCTTGCATAGACCTCTTCCCGCGCCGCCCGTTCGGCGTAACCCGCCGGAGCCATCCGGGCCTGGCTGCCTCCTTCCAGTTGCGGATGCAATGCGTACTGCAACTGCGTCGCGGCGAACGGCAGCGTCCACAAAACCGCCAGCGCGAAGCCGGCCAGCGCGCCAAGTCGCGCCGTGGAACGCAATCGCCCCTCGGGCAGCGCACGCAACAACAAGGTCAGCGCCAGGGCGACAGCCAGCGTCCAGCGCGGCGCGCCGCCTTCATGCTGCGCCAGGGCCAGGAAAGCAGCGGCCAGCAGCGCCCACGGCCAGCCAAACAGGCGCCCGGCGAGCAGGGCGATCAGGGCAACCACGAACAGGTCAAGCAAGGTCCATTGCGCCACCCAGGAATCGGGTGAACGGTCCACGCCCGTCGCACCGAGCAGACGGTAGCCGTACGGCAGATGCAAGGTGGCATCGATATCTTCCAGCGGCAGCTGCCAGCCGGAACTGGGAATCACCCCGCCGTGCGCGGGCAGGCGCAGGCCGGCGGCCAGATCAAGCTCCTGCTCGCGCAGCTCGACGCCGCTGCGACCGTGCTCGCCGGTGCTGATCAGCAATGGTTCGCCGGCCTGGCTGGCACGCTGCAACTGCCAGGGCGCCGCCACGTCCAGCCGCTGGTGATGGCGCAGCTCGCCGGTCAGCCTGTCGGCCACGCCGAGGCCGCCACCGTCGAAGTCCAGCCACAATTCGCGCCGCAGATGCAGCTGGTCGCCCGTACCGCCTTCATCACCACGCGTACCCTGTTCGATCGCCAGGCCCGCGTCGTCGTCCAGCACGAACGCCGGCAGGTCGCGCCATTCCCCCGGCACGCCGGCCTGGGCCGCATCGGTGGCATGACCCTCGACCCGGGTACTGCGCAGGTCGGAATCGTCGGCATAGCTCCAGACTTCCTGCCGCGGCCACGGCGTCGGCGGCAACTTCACCGCCACCCTGCCCAGCGGAGCCACGCTGCGCGCGGCGAGCGTGATCGTCCACTGGCCTGGCCGCAGCTGCACGCGCAGTTGGCCGTCGTTCTCCAGCCGGGCCGGCAAGTCGCCGGACAAGGCGGTGGCGACAAAACCCGGCGGCAGCACCGGGCCCAGCGACTGCTCGCGCGCGCTGCCGGTGACATTGAGCTGCAATTGGGTTTGCAGCGTGGCCGGCAGTCCGTCTTCCAGGCGTCGATAGACGCGCAGCGACAGCGCATCGGCGGCACGCTGCGCAGCCGCGGCCTCGCCCAGGGTGAGCTGTTCGCCATTGCGCTCGATGCGGGCTACCGCCGCGCCATCGACGCTCAGCGCCACCAGCCCGATCGCCGCTGGCACGTGCAGCCGTGACGGGCGCGCCACCCATGGCAAGCTGCCGCGCAACTGGTAATCGCCCGGCATCAGCCACAACATCGGCTGGCCGTCACGTTGCAGCACGGTGGCCGGCTGGTTGTTCGCGCTGACCTGTTGCGGCCAGTTCCTCGCATCGCCGGGCAGCGCCACCCAGCTCGGCGCATCCACGTGCACGTCCAGACTGAACCGCCCGCCGTCCTTGCCCGCATCCAGGCTCAGGCGCCCCGGCCAGGCGCATTGACGGCCGCCGACACCCGGCATCTGGCTGGCCATGAAGGGACAATCATGCTGCGGCACGTCGTGCAGCACCCAGCCTTGCCAATCGCGCAACGCCGGCGGCACCTCCTGCGCCGGCAATGGCGCCGCCAGCAACAGCCACAGACCCAGCAGACCGAGTATTCGAGCAAGCATGCATTTCTCCCCGTATGCCGAGTGGCCGGCACAGTGTAAGTGGAACACGGGACGACACATCCCGCCCATGGATCCAACGCAACAGCCGGCACAATGGGGTTGTCGCCCGGGCCGGCGACGCGACGCCGTATAGTGGAATGCGCACTGTCCCGCTGCCGCCACGGTGAACCGCATGCCCCTGATCAATCGCCAACTGCGCCTGAAAACCCGTCCCGAAGGCCTGGTCTCGCGCGATGACTTCGACCTGGTCGAACAAGCCGTGCCCGACTTGCAGGACGGCGAGGTGCTGGTGCGCGTGCTGTACCTCTCGATGGACCCGACCAACCGCGTGTGGATGCGCGACATCCCGCAATACCTGCCGCCGGTCGCGATCGGCGAGGTGATGCGCGCGCTCGGCCTGGGCCGCGTGGTGCAATCGCGCTCCGCGCACTACGCCGAAGGGGACCTGGTGCAAGGCGTCACCGGCTGGCAGGACTATCTCCTGCTGCACGAAAGCGCCAAAGGCTACGTGCGCCTGCCCGCCGATCCCGGCATCCCGCTGCCGACCCTGCTCGGCGCGGCCGGCATGAGCGGCGTCACCGCCTACTACGGCCTCACCGACATCGCCCCCGTGCAGGCCGGCGAAACCCTGGTCGTCTCCGCCGCCGCCGGTTCGGTCGGCTCCATCGCCGGCCAGATCGGCAGGATCATGGGCGCCCGCGTGGTCGGCATCGCCGGCGGCGCCGACAAATGCCGCCACCTCGTCGACCACCTCGGCTTCGATGCCGCCGTCGACTACAAGTCCGCCGAGTTCAAGCAGCAACTCAAGGCCGCGACTCCCGACGGCATCCACGTGAACTTCGAAAACGTGGGCGGCGAGGTGATGCGCGCGGTGCTGTCACGGATGGTGATCGGTGGCCGCGTGGCCCTGTGCGGCATGATCTCCGGCTACAACAGCGCCGAGCGCCCCGGCGACGACTTCAGCCCCGTCATCATGAAACGCCTCAGCGTGCGCGGTTTCCTGGTGCTGGATTACACCAGGACCAGGGAAGCGGTGGGTGCGATCACCGGATGGATTCGCGAGGGGAAGTTGAAGACCGAAGAGACCGTGGCCGAAGGCCTGGAGAATGCACCCGTGGTGCTCAACCGCCTGTTCGACGGGATCCATCGGGGGAAGCTGGTGTTGCGGGTGGATGGGCAGGCATGAGGTGCGGCTGTTTCGTGATGCCCATTATCGAAGCGGATGCCAGCCGAGGGGCTTCGATATGACCAACCACAGCGACGCCACATAACCCATTCCAAGAGCCACGTGCCACAGGCGCATGACGCGGAAGGTGCGAATTGAACTGAACGGGTTGTTGGACGAGGTAAGCCGCAGCGGTAGAAAGCAACGGTGTGATGCGGCAGACGCTAGGCGGAACGGGTCAGGCCGCACTGAAAGGCTGAGCATCACTCGATTGGAGAATTCCATTCTTGTGCGATACGCCACTCGCTGGCAAGGACAGCCGCGTATACCTCGCCGCCTCTGGCTGCACCGCCAGTTGCCTGAAGGATAGCGTCTGTACGCGCAGCTTGTGCGGTCAAGCCGGGCTTGCGACGTACCTCGCCGAGAAACTGCCAGGTACCAGCATCCGTTCTGCGCAGAACGACGAAGCTCGGAAGTTGCGGATTCTTTGGTGCTTGTGACATCGGCCAATCTTATGAGGTTGTCTTCAACGAATGCTCCAGACATCGCTGATGCGGCCTGAGGCTGGAGTTAAACGGCGGCGTAGCCGCCCGCCTTGAACGAGTGGCTAAGCAGTGCCGCCGCCATGCAATAGCCCGAGTAGTGCCAAGCGCGAGCCGACAGCGGCAATACCAAGAAGGAACGGGACCACCATAGCCCAAAAAACACAATGCCAGTACTTGACCTGATGGCGAAGCCACGGGCGCGTTGCGCGAAAGAAGGACCAGAAGAACAACGGGAGTGCGACAACTACAAAGAACAAGTTTGGATGGCCGAATGAGTCGGACACACCGTCACCATAAAAGAAGACGAACGGGAATACCCATGCCGGCAAGAAACTTCGCCAGTAGCTCTTTGCGGCACCCCAGAGGTACGTTGGCTGAGTCGATTCCATCTGTGAAGCCTAACGCCTGAGATAAGCGGCGGCGAAGCCGTCCGCCTTGAACGAGATGTTAGGCCAATTTACGGCCTGAAGGGATGATGCAGCCAACACACGCTGCGGCTAAGCCTACGCCGCCTATGTACCAGATTACCGTTGTCGACCAGAAGAGAGCCGGATTTTGGTCAATGAAGAATGTTGGGTCCGGAGTTCCTCGGCATAAACAGGAAATTTGACCGATGTTGATAGCCTGCCGCGCGGTAGAAAGAGACCAGATAGCTAATGGACCGCACCAAACACACGCTAATAACCGAGCGCGCCATGAGGGTGCCTCTTTGCGGCTCCCCACGTACCAAGCCGCGACGGCTGCAATGGCAACGATTGTTACGGTAAAGAACAAGGTGGTGTCCTGTAGCCTAACGCTGGAGTTAAGCGGCGGCGTAGCCGGAGTGTTCCTACGCAAAAGTGGACACCGGTGGGTTAGCCGCCTTGGGCCTCGAACTCTACGGGAGAACGATAGCCCAGGGCGGAGTGTAAGCACTTGTTGTTGTAGAAATCGATGTAACTGCGCACCGCCTTTCGCAGCGAGCTTTCAGTGGTGAAGTGGCGACGGTGATACATGTCCGATTTCATGGACTTNCTTGTTGTTGTAGAAATCGATGTAACTGCGCACCGCCTTTCGCAGCGAGCTTTCAGTGGTGAAGTGGCGACGGTGATACATGTCCGATTTCATGGACTTGTGCCATGACTCCATGTGCGCGTTGTCGGTCATGCGATGCGGGCGGTTCACGCTCTGCACCAGGCCGGCGTTGGCCAGCGCTCGCCTGAACTCCCCGGCCAGGAACTCCACGCCGCGATCGCTGTGCAGCAAGGTGCNCGGGCGGTTCACGCTCTGCACCAGGCCGGCGTTGGCCAGCGCTCGCCTGAACTCCCCGGCCAGGAACTCCACGCCGCGATCGCTGTGCAGCAAGGTGCCGGCGGGCGGCTTGCGTTGACGCATGGCCGCGGCCAGCGCCCGCCGCGTCAGGCTCGCCGTCCGATCCGTTCCCAGCGACCACCCCAGCAAACGCCGCGAGTAGCGATCCATGACCGTGGCGAGGTAGCGCCACGTCCCCGATACCTTCAAGTACGTGACATCGGTCACCCAGACCTGGTCGGGTCGATTCACCATCAGCTCGTGAACCTGGTTGCCACACTGGCGAAGAAACGATCCACGCCCGGGCANGTACGTGACATCGGTCACCCAGACCTGGTCGGGTCGATTCACCATCAGCTCGTGAACCTGGTTGCCACACTGGCGAAGAAACGATCCACGCCCGGGCAGCGCCGATACAGATCGGCCGAGCAGCCACGGACGGCATGGTCACGCATCAAACGCTCGACCCGCCGCCGGCCCACCGCTTCGCCGTCCTGCCGCAGACCGGCATGGACACGCGGGCTGCCATACGTCTGCCGGCTTTCGTCGTGCACCCGACGGATGCGCTCAAGCAACCGCGCATCCTCCCGATCCCGCGYGCTGGYYGGCCGGTCGCGCCACGCGTAGTACCCGCTCGCACTGACACCGTAGAGCCGGCACAGRAGCCTCACCGGGTGCTGCTCTTGCTGGCGGATGAAGGYGAAGATGTCGGCCTTGGACTGGAAGTGAACGCGATCGCTWTTTTTAAAAGGTCATGCTCGACCTTCAGTCGCTCGTAGGCCTTCTTCACCTGGCGCAGCTCCTTGAGCTCCGCCGCCACTTCTTTGTCCACGGCCACACCCTTCGTCATGATCAAACCCTCGCGCGCCTGTTTGCGCCAACGAGACAGCATGAACGGATGGATGTAAAGCGACGCGGCAACGTCACCCACCGCGACGCCAGGTAGCTGGCTCAAACGGACGGCGGTTGCCTTGAAC
>NZ_LMGH01000016.1:82036-282495 GCF_001427365.1 Rhodanobacter sp. Root561 | reverse complement strand
CAGCACCAAAGAAAAACCCCCACCGTTTCCGGTGAGGGTGTTTCAGGATAAAGCCCCTGGCGGTGACCTACTCTTGCATGGCAAAGCCACACTACCATCGGCGCATGCGCGTTTCACTTCTGAGTTCGGGATGGGATCAGGTGGGACCACGCCGCTATGGCCGCCAGGGAAGGGGTGGGAGCAGCGCTGTTGCGCCGGCTCCACATCTTCTTGAAAGGCCCGGTCAATACAGCTGACCAGACATTTCCGTGAGTGGAAACTCACGTTATAAATCGTAAACGAGTGACAAGCGTCGAGGTGAAATTCGAATCAGACAAGCTTCGGGGAACGAACGAAGCGTCTTGGGGTTATATGGTCAAGCCTCACGGCTCATTAGTATCAGTTAGCTCAATGCATTGCTGCACTTCCACACCTGACCTATCAACCACCTAGTCTTGATGGTGCCTTAAGGAGAGTCAAGCTCTCGGGAGATCTCATCTTGGGGCGTGCTTCCCGCTTAGATGCTTTCAGCGGTTATCACTTCCGTTCGTAGCTACCGGGCAATGCCATGGGCATGACAACCCGAACACCAGCGGAACGTCCACTCCGGTCCTCTCGTACTAGGAGCAGCCCCCCTCAAATCTCCAACGCCCACGACAGATAGGGACCGAACTGTCTCACGACGTTCTGAACCCAGCTCGCGTACCACTTTAAATGGCGAACAGCCATACCCTTGGGACCGGCTACAGCCCCAGGATGTGATGAGCCGACATCGAGGTGCCAAACACCGCCGTCGATATGAACTCTTGGGCGGTATCAGCCTGTTATCCCCGGAGTACCTTTTATCCGTTGAGCGATGGCCCTTCCATACAGAACCACCGGATCACTATGACCTACTTTCGTACCTGCTTGATCCGTCGATCTCGCAGTCAAGCACGCTTATGCCATTGCACACAGTGCGCGATGTCCGACCGCGCTGAGCGTACCTTCGTGCTCCTCCGTTACTCTTTGGGAGGAGACCGCCCCAGTCAAACTACCCACCATACACGGTCCCTGACCCGGATTACGGGCCGAGGTTAGAACGTCAAGCACTTCAGGGTGGTATTTCAAGGATGGCTCCATGCAAACTGGCGTCTGCACTTCAAAGCCTCCCACCTATCCTACACAGAAGAACTCAACGTTCAGTGTAAAGCTATAGTAAAGGTTCACGGGGTCTTTCCGTCTTGCCGCGGGAACGCTGCATCTTCACAGCGAATTCAATTTCACTGAGTCTCGGGTGGAGACAGCGCCGCTGTCGTTACGCCATTCGTGCAGGTCGGAACTTACCCGACAAGGAATTTCGCTACCTTAGGACCGTTATAGTTACGGCCGCCGTTTACTGGGGCTTCGATCAAGAGCTTCGCCTTGCGGCTGACCCCATCAATTAACCTTCCAGCACCGGGCAGGCGTCACACCCTATACGTCCACTTTCGTGTTTGCAGAGTGCTGTGTTTTTGATAAACAGTCGCAGCGGCCAGGTTACTGCGACCCTTCAACGCTCAGTCACGCATGTGACCACGTCGAAGGGCGCACCTTCTCCCGAAGTTACGGTGCCATTTTGCCTAGTTCCTTCACCCGAGTTCTCTCAAGCGCCTTGGGATTCTCACCCTGCCTACCAGTGTCGGTTTACGGTACGGTTTTTCTTAAGCTGAAGCTTAGTGGCTTTTCCTGGAAGCGTGGTATCAGTCACTTCGCCCAATAGGGCTCGTCTCGGTGCTCGGCATAAAGGGTCCCGGATTTGCCTAAGACCCATGCCTACCGCCTTTCCCCGGGACAACCAACGCCCGGTAGACCTAACCTTCTCCGTCCCCACATCGCACTTAAGAAAAGTGCAGGAATATTAACCTGCTTCCCATCGACTACGCATTTCTGCCTCGCCTTAGGGGCCGACTCACCCTGCGCCGATGAACGTTGCGCGAGGAAACCTTGGGCTTTCGGCGTGGGGGCTTTTCACCCCCATTATCGTTACTCATGTCAGCATTCGCACTTCCGATACCTCCAGCATGCTTTACAACACACCTTCACAGGCTTACGGAACGCTCCTCTACCGCGTACACATAAATGTGCACACCCCGAGCTTCGGTGCATGGCTTAGCCCCGTTAAATCTTCCGCGCAGACCGACTCGACCAGTGAGCTATTACGCTTTCTTTAAAGGATGGCTGCTTCTAAGCCAACCTCCTGGCTGTCTATGCCTTTCCACATCGTTTTCCACTTAGCCATGACTTTGGGACCTTAGCTGCGGGTCTGGGTTGTTTCCCTTTTCACGACGGACGTTAGCACCCGCCGTGTGTCTCCCGGATAGTCTGTCCTGGTATTCGGAGTTTGCCATGGTTTGGTAAGTCGCGATGACCCCCTAGCCATAACAGTGCTCTACCCCCAGGAAGATTCGTCCGAGGCGCTACCTAAATAGCTTTCGAGGAGAACCAGCTATCTCCGAGTTTGTTTAGCCTTTCACTCCTATCCTCAGCTCATCCCCATCTATTGCAACAGATGTGGGTTCGGTCCTCCAGTGCGTGTTACCGCACCTTCAACCTGGCCAAGGATAGATCACTCGGTTTCGGGTCTACTGCCTGAGACTATGCGCCCTATTCAGACTCGATTTCTCTTCGCCTCCCCTATACGGTTAAGCTTGCCACAGACAGTAAGTCGCTGACCCATTATACAAAAGGTACGCAGTCACCCTTGCGGGCTTCCACTGCTTGTACGTATACGGTTTCAGGGTCTATTTCACTCCCCTCTCCGGGGTTCTTTTCGCCTTTCCCTCACGGTACTAGTTCGCTATCGGTCAGTCAGTAGTATTTAGCCTTGGAGGATGGTCCCCCCATGTTCAGACAAGGTTTCACGTGCCCCGCCTTACTCAATTTCACACAAAATGCCTTTTCGTCGACTGGGCTATCACCATCTATGGCCGGGCTTTCCATCCCGTTTGACTAAAACATAATGTGCTTTTGGGCTAGTCCCCGTTCGCTCGTCGCTACTCAGGGAATCTCGGTTGATTTCTTTTCCTCCGGGTACTTAGATATTTCAGTTCCCCGGGTTCGCCCTGCATGGCTATGTATTCACCATGCAGTACTCCTTGCGGAGTGGGTTTCCCCATTCGGACATTGCCGGATCAAAGCTTGTTGCCAGCTCCCCGACACTTTTCGCAGGCTGCCACGTCCTTCATCGCCTCTGACTGCCAAGGCATCCACCGTATACGCTTAGTCGCTTGACCATATAACCCCAAGTCGCCTCGGGGCATGCACCCTCATCAGGTGCAGCCAAGTTACTTCGTTTTCGTGCCTTAACACTTGCCTCGGTTCGGTTTCGAACCAAGACGCTTGTCACTCGTTTACTTGTTTTCAAAGAACATCACGCCGGCCTCAATGCCGGATGATTTCAACAAATCTTGTGTGTGCTGATACTTCACGCGTCAGATCGAACCTTGGTGGAGCCTGTCGGGATCGAACCGACGACCCCCTGCTTGCAAAGCAGGTGCTCTCCCAGCTGAGCTAAGGCCCCAAGGAAACCTTGGCATAATGGTGGGTCTGGGTGGACTCGAACCACCGGCCTCACCCTTATCAGGGGTGCGCTCTAACCACCTGAGCTACAGACCCATGAAGGATGAACCCCAGAACCCGCGAGCCAAACTACCTGGACAAACCGCCTGGGCCCAGATTCGAAGCCGCTGTTGATGAAGAGTCCGTCCATGGATGGACGGTCTTGATCTACGCTCTTCGCGACAGGATGTCGCGTGAAGTACAGGTGTCTTGTGTGGACGTCTTGCGTGAAGACTCACGCCGTCTATTACTTGAAAGGAGGTGATCCAGCCGCACCTTCCGATACGGCTACCTTGTTACGACTTCACCCCAGTCATGGACCACTCCGTGGGCGTCGTCCTCCTTGCGGTTAGACTAACGCCTTCTGGAGCAACCCACTCCCATGGTGTGACGGGCGGTGTGTACAAGGCCCGGGAACGTATTCACCGCGGCATAGCTGATCCGCGATTACTAGCGATTCCGACTTCACGGAGTCGAGTTGCAGACTCCGATCCGGACTGGGATCGGCTTTCTGGGATTGGCTCCACCTCGCGGTATTGCAACCCTCTGTACCGACCATTGTAGTACGTGTGTAGCCCTGGCCGTAAGGGCCATGATGACTTGACGTCATCCCCACCTTCCTCCGGTTTGTCACCGGCAGTCTCCTTAGAGTTCCCGACATTACTCGCTGGCAACTAAGGACAAGGGTTGCGCTCGTTGCGGGACTTAACCCAACATCTCACGACACGAGCTGACGACAGCCATGCAGCACCTGTGTTCCGATTCCCGAAGGCACTCCTCGATCTCTCAAGGATTCCGGACATGTCAAGGCCAGGTAAGGTTCTTCGCGTTGCATCGAATTAAACCACATACTCCACCGCTTGTGCGGGCCCCCGTCAATTCCTTTGAGTTTCAGTCTTGCGACCGTACTCCCCAGGCGGCGAACTTAACGCGTTAGCTTCGACACTGATCTCCGAGTTGAGACCAACATCCAGTTCGCATCGTTTAGGGCGTGGACTACCAGGGTATCTAATCCTGTTTGCTCCCCACGCTTTCGTGCTTCAGCGTCAGTGTTGTCCCAGATGGCCGCCTTCGCCACTGATGTTCCTCCCGATCTCTACGCATTTCACCGCTACACCGGGAATTCCACCATCCTCTGACACACTCTAGCTCGCCAGTATCCATCGCCATTCCCAGGTTGAGCCCGGGGATTTCACGACAGACTTAACGAACCGCCTACGCACCCTTTACGCCCAGTAATTCCGATTAACGCTTGCACCCTTCGTATTACCGCGGCTGCTGGCACGAAGTTAGCCGGTGCTTATTCCTCAGGTACCGTCAGCCCCATAGGGTATTAACCCGTGGTATTTCGTTCCTGATAAAAGTGCTTTACAACCCGAGGGCCTTCTTCACACACGCGGCATTGCTGGATCAGGCTTGCGCCCATTGTCCAATATTCCCCACTGCTGCCTCCCGTAGGAGTCTGGGCCGTGTCTCAGTCCCAGTGTGGCTGATCATCCTCTCAGACCAGCTAGCGATCGTCGCCTTGGTAGGCCATTACCCTACCAACTAGCTAATCGCACATCGGTCCGTCCAACCGCGCAAGGCCCGAAGGTCCCCTGCTTTCTCCCGTAGGACGTATGCGGTATTAGCGTAAGTTTCCCTACGTTATCCCCCACGTCTGGGTAGGTCCCGATGCATTACTCACCCGTCCGCCACTCGCCACCCACAGAGCAAGCTCTGCTGTGCTGCCGTTCGACTTGCATGTGTTAGGCATGCCGCCAGCGTTCAATCTGAGCCAGGATCAAACTCTTCACTTAAGTTTTCGACCATGTCATCACCTTGCAGCGATGGATGATCTATCTTTCTGAAGCGTTGTTCCCAACCAATCAAAACTCATTACTGACTTTTTACTTGGTGGGACGCTTGCATTGCTTGGACAGGTCGTGACCCATTCAACACAAGACGTCCACACAATTCACCTGCGCACACTGTCAAAGATCGTTCGCTTGCATCCCGTTTCCGGTTTGCGCCCCAAGACGTTTCGTCCTAGGTGAGCCGCCCATTCTACATCGCTTTTCCTCTCCGTCAACACCCTCGTGAAAGCTTTTTTCGAGNGTTTCCGGTTTGCGCCCCAAGACGTTTCGTCCTAGGTGAGCCGCCCATTCTACATCGCTTTTCCTCTCCGTCAACACCCTCGTGAAAGCTTTTTTCGAGATTGTTTGAAGCAGGAACCTTCGCAGCAGGACGTCTCGTCGAAGGGGCGAGAATCATAGCGCCCGGCAACCGATCTTGGAAGGGGGTCGCGCAACTTTTTCGCTACTTCATTTCCTCATGGCGGGCTTTCCATGCCGCACTACACTGGCCTGCAACCTTCCACACCGGATGAGTACGTGATGAAACGATGGCTGACCACGATCCCGTTCCTGCTGGCTGCCTGCTCCTGCATCGCGAGGACACATGAAGCCGCGGCCACGGTTGAACTGGACGGCCATCGGTTCTCGGTTGAACTGGCCACGGACGATGCCAGTCGCCAGCGTGGCCTGATGATGCGCACCACGCTGGCGGCCGATCACGGCATGCTGTTTGCGTTTCCAGCGATCGGCCCGCAGGCCTTCTGGATGAAGAACACGCTCATTCCGCTGGACATCCTGTACTTCGACGAGCAAAAGCGGCTGGTTTCGGTGCAGCAGGATGTACCACCCTGCAAGGCCGATCCCTGCCCGATCTATCCGAGCGCCGCGCCGGCAATCTATGTGCTGGAACTGCCGGCAGGCACCTCGCAGCGAATGGGCTTCAAGGCGGGCGACGTGCTGAAGATCGACGGCGAGCTCGGTGCGGTGCGCTGAACCGCAGCACGGGGCGTGTCGAGCATGCCGATGCGATAGGGAACCAGATCTTCGGGACGCAGGTTCTCCAGTGCGTCCCAGTCGTCTTCAAAGGGAATGAACTGCTGCATGAGATGTTCCCGCATGGCGCGCCGCGGACCGGGCGCAGGAACATCAGAGCAGGCGGCCCGGCCAGTGCGCTGACGGAATCGGGCCGTTTGCTGGCGGGAATCGGCGCTCAGTCGAGCTCGATCATCTCGAAGTCGTCCTTGGTGGTGCCGCAATCCGGACACGTCCAGGTATCGGGCACGTCTTCCCAACGGGTGCCGGCAGGAATGCCCTCATCGGGCACGCCGATGGCTTCGTCGTAAATGTAACCACACACAACACACATCCATTTGCGGACGGCGGTCTCGCTGGAACTCTGGCTCATGATCGGATTTCTTCGAATCGCAGGATAATTGCCCATTCTCGCAACTCGACCGCGAATACGAAAGCGCGGGTCGGACGCACCCACCTGACTTGCCGACATGAGGTCACCACTTGAATACACGCGGAATGCCGACCCGGCGCGGACTGTATGCCATCACGAACGGGCCACGGGCAGACTTGCTCGAAGCCACCGCGCTGGCGCTGGAAGGTGGCGCCCGGATGCTGCAATACCGGGATCTCGGCCGTGATGCGCAACGTCGCCATGCCGAGGCCAGCGCGCTTGCGGCGCTTTGTCGGGCGCACCATGTTCCGCTGATCATCGACCACGACATCGCCCTGGCCATGGAAGTCGGTGCAGACGGCGTGCACCTCGGTCGCGACGACGACGATCCGGCGACGGTACGCGAGGCCCTGGGGCCGCAGGCGATCATCGGTGTCTCCTGCTACGACTCGCTGCCGCGGGCGGAAGCAGCGGCCCGCGCCGGCGCAAGCTACGTCTCGTTCGGTGCGTTCTTTCCGTCGTCGACCAAGCCGTCGGCGTCACTGGCGCCAATCGACCTGCTGAGGCAAAGCGCCGCGCTGGGCATAGCGCGGGTGGCGATCGGTGGCATCACGCCGGACAATGGGCGGCCACTGGTTGAAGCGGGTGCGGACTACCTGGCCGCCGTGGCGTCGGTGCTTGCCGCCACCGACGTTCGCGCCGCCGCACGACGCTTCGACGACCTGTACTCCTCCGATCGGGAATCCGCATGACGACCAACCACGAACTCTTCCAGCGCGCCCGGCAATTGATGCCCGGCGGCGTGAACTCGCCCGTGCGCGCATTCAAATCCGTGGGCGGCGAGCCGTTCTTCACGGAGCGTGCGGATGGCGCGTACCTGTGGGATGTCGAGGGCCATCGCTACATCGACTACGTGGGTTCCTGGGGCCCGATGATCGTCGGCCACAACCATCCGGCGGTGCGCGAGTCGGTGGAACGGGCGATCCGGCACGGCCTGTCGTTCGGCACGCCATGCCCGGCCGAAGTCGTGATGGCCGAAACGATCACGCGCCTGATCCCTTCCATCGACATGGTGCGCATGGTCAACTCCGGCACCGAGGCGACCATGTCGGCGATCCGCCTCGCCCGCGGCGCCACCGGCCGCAGCAAGATCGTGAAGTTCGAAGGCTGCTACCACGGCCATGGCGACAGTTTCCTGGTCAAGGCCGGTTCCGGTGCGCTGACCTTCGGCGTGCCGACCTCGCCGGGCGTGCCCAAGGCCAATGCCGACCTCACGCTGACCCTCCCCTACAACGATCTGGATGCGGCCAGGGCGCTGTTCGCCGAGCAGGGACACGAGATCGCGGGCCTGATCATCGAGCCCGTCGCAGGCAACATGAACTGCATCGCCCCGCTCGACGGCTACCTGCAGGGTCTGCGCGAGCTGTGCACGCAATCCGGTGCGCTGCTGATCTTCGACGAGGTGATGACCGGTTTCCGCGTGGCGCTCGGCGGCGCGCAGGCGCATTACGGCGTGACGCCCGACCTGACCACCTTCGGCAAGATCATCGGCGGCGGCATGCCGGTGGGCGCCTATGGCGGCAAGCGCGAACTGATGGAGCAGATCGCACCGGCCGGGCCGATCTACCAGGCTGGAACGCTGAGCGGAAATCCCGTGGCGATGGCTGCGGGTCTGGCCATGCTGGAGCTGATCCAGGCGCCCGGCTTCCATGACAGGCTGGCCGCACGCACGCGCCTGCTGACCGACGGCTTCCAGTCGGTCGCCGATGGCGAAGGCGTGGCCTTCAGCACCAATCGCGTCGGCGGCATGTTCGGCCTGTTCTTCACCGCGGAGAAAGTGACGACTTACGAGCAGGCCACCGCAGCGGACAGCGCCCTGTTCAACCGCTTCTTCCACGGCATGCTGAAGCGTGGCGTGTACCTCGCCCCTTCCGCGTTCGAGGCCGGCTTCATGTCCAGCGCGCACAGCGACCAGGACATCGCCGACACGCTGGAAGCCGCCCGCGGCGCCCTGCGCGAGGCGAAGGGCTGATTCACCAGCTGCCGGTATTCGGCATCGACGCCCACGGCTCACGCGGCGGCAACTGGCCTTCCTGCAGCAGCTCGACCGAGATCAGGTCGGGCGAACGCACGAAGGCCATGTGGCCGTCGCGCGGCGGGCGATGGATGGTGTAGCCCATGTCCTGCAGGCGCTGGCAGGTGGCGTAGATGTCATCGACGCGAAACGCGAGATGGCCGAAGTTGCGCGCCGAACCGTAGTCTTCCTGCGAACCCCAGTTGTGGGTCAGCTCGATCTCGGCCTCCGGGCTCTCCGCCGCGGACAGGAACACCAGGGTGAACTTGCCCTCGGGCACTTCCTTGCGGCGCACTTCGCGCAGCCCCAGCCCCTCGCAGTAGAAACGCAGCGACGCATCGAGGTCGCGCACGCGCACCATGCTGTGCAGATATTTCATTGCCGGCTCCGGATGTTCAGGTGTTTCAGCTTGCCGCGAAATCGCTCAAGGCCGCGTGCAGACGGGCCAGGCCATCGGCCAGTTCCTCGTCGGCAATCGTCAGCGGTGGCACGAAGCGCAGCACGTCGGCCCCGGCCTGCAACAGCAGCAGGCCATGCGCCGCGGCATGATCGAGGATCGCCGCCGCCTTGCCCCGATGCGCCTCGGCCAGCACTGCACCGATCATCAGGCCGCGTCCGCGCACTTCGTCGAACAGGTTCAACTCGTGATTGATCCGGGCGAGGCCGGCGCGCAGGTCGTTCGCCTGCCGCTCCACATTGGCCAGCACCGCGGGCGAACCCAGCTTGGCCAGCGCGACGCGGGCGACCGCCGCCGCCATCGGGTTGCCGCCGAAGGTGGTGCCGTGCGCGCCGTACTGCATCACCTCGGCCACCCTCGGGCCGGCCAGCATCGCGCCGATCGGAAATCCGCTGCCCAGCGCCTTGGCCAGGGTCACGATGTCTGGCGTGACGCCGTCATGGGAATGGGCGAAGAGTGAGCCGGTGCGGCCCATGCCGCACTGGATCTCGTCCAGCACCAGCAAGGCGTCGTGCGCATCGCACAGCTCGCGGACGCGCTGCAGGAAGCCGGGCGCCGCAGGCAGCACGCCACCTTCGCCCTGGATCGGCTCCAGCATCACCGCCGCGATGTGGTGGTCGGCGAAGGCTGCCTCCAGCGCATCGACGTCGTTGAACGCGGCGTGCACGAAGCCCGCCGGCAGGGGTTCGTAGCCCTCCTGGTATTTCGGTTGCGCGGTGGCGGTGACGGTAGCCAGCGTGCGTCCGTGGAACGAGCCGAAGAACGTGAGGATGTTCCGCCGCTCCGGCGCGCGCCCGTTCGCTGCGGCCCACTTGCGCACCAGCTTGATCGCCGCCTCGTTCGCTTCCGCACCCGAATTGCACAGGAACACCCGCTCGGCGAAGCCGGAGGCTTCCACCAGTTCCGCGGCCAGGCGCAGCGGCGGTTCGGTGTAAAACACGTTGCTGCTGTGCCACAGCTTGTGCGCCTGCGCGGTCAACGCGGCCAGCAGGTCAGGGTCCTGATGACCGAGCGCATTCACCGCGATGCCGGCGCCGAAGTCCACGTAGTCGCGGCCCTCCGTATCCCACACCCGCGCCCCCTTGCCGTGATCGAGCACCAGTTCGCGCGGCTTGTAGACCGGCAGCCAGTAACGCTTGCCCAGTTCGATCAGGTCGGTGGCTTGTTCGTGCATGTCGTTCTCGAAAAAGTTGATGTCGGTGCGAACCGGGTGAAAAACGCGACGTGCCATCGTGGAGCCTGGCCGCGATCGGCGCCGCGGCGGGGCAGCCGACGCAGCGCGCCACGGGTTCAGTCCAGGAACAGGTCCGGCAGCAGGGGCGCCCCGGGCTGCACGGCGTAACCGGACAGATCGCTGATCCCGGCCTCGCGCAGGACATCCTCGTCGATCGCGAAATGGCCGGTGTATTCGGTCGAGCGCCGGGTCAGCATGGCGTGGGCGGCATCGGCGACGATCTCGGGCTTGCGGCAATGCTCGACCTTCACGCCATCGATCATGCCGATCGCCGCGGTGGCGATCACCGTGCGCGGCCACAGCGCGTTCACCGCAATGCCCATCGGGGCGAACTCCGGACTCATGCCCAGCACGCACAGGCTCATGCCGTACTTGGCGATGGTGTAGGCGGTATGCGGCGCAAACCATTTCGGATCGAGGTTCGGCGGCGGCGACAGCATCAGCACGTGCGGATTGGCCGCCTGTTTCAGGTACGGCAGGCAACTGCGGGTCACCAGGAAGGTGCCGCGGGTATTCACCTGCTGCATCAGGTCGAAGCGCTTCATCGGCGTCTCGGCGGTGCCGGCCAGCCAGATCGCGCTGGCGTTGTTCACCACGATGTCGATGCCGCCGAAATGTTCGGCGGCCCGGGCGGCGGCCGCGACCACCTGCTCTTCCTCGCGGATGTCCACCTGCAAGGCCAGCGCCTTGCCACCGGCCGCCTCGATCTCCGCGGCCGCGGTGTGGATGGTGCCCGGCAGTTTCGGGTTGGCCACGTTGCTCTTCGCCGCGATCACGATGTTGGCGCCGTCGCGTGCAGCGCGCAGCGCGATCGCCAGACCGATGCCCCGCGACGCGCCGCTGATGAACAAGGTCTTGCCGGCCAGCGTATCCATGATGTGTCGAATCCTCGAAAGGGAAAGTGCAGGCAGGCAGTCTAGCGGGTGACGACTATGCCTTCTGGAAACGCGGCAGGATGTCGCGCAATTCGGCCAGGCGCAGCAAGGGGTCGGTCAGCTCCAGCATGCATTGCTGCTCGGCGACATCCAGCGGCAGCAGTTCGGCCAGGCGCAGGCCGAGCCAGCTGGCGTCCTCGTAGGCGCCGCGTGGCGCATCGCGCCAGTGAGGTGCCATGGTTTCGATCAGGCGCTCCAGGATGCTCTGCAACAGAGCGAACTCCACCGGCACTTCCACGGTCGGTTCGTCCGGCCAGATTTCCACTTCGCCGCGCAGCAGGCCGTCCGATCTTGCCCGACTTCGCGCCACCCGAAAGCGCCGGCCGCCGGTGGCCATGATGCCGAGGAGGCCGCTTTCATCGGTGTTGAAGTCATGGATGTGCGCCATCGTGCCGATCGCCGCAGGCACCGCCGGCGCGCCGGTTTCCTGTCCCTGCAGGATCAGGCAGACGCCAAAGCCGGTGCCGTAACGCGTGCACTCGCGCACCAGATCGATGTAGCGCGGCTCGAAGATGCGCAATTGCAGCTTGCCGGCCGGAAACAGCACGGCAGGCAGCGGGAACAGCGGCATCTCGATCAGCGGCGACTGGGACTGGGCAACCATGTCCGGAGTGTAACGACAGCGATGGGCAGGGTCACCGCCGGCCGCTCAGGCCTGGCGCAGGCTTTCCACGAAGCGACGCGGTGCCGCCTCGAAGCCGCCGTTGGACATGAACACGACCTGGTCGCCCGGTCGGGTCTGCCCGCGCAGATGGGCGATCAGTGCATCGACCGTCGCGACCGTGGCGCCGCGACCGTCCAGCGCGTCGGTCACCCGGTGCGCATCCCAGGGCAATTCCGGACGCTGCAGAAAGACCACGGCGTCGGCGTCGGCAAGCGACGGCGCCAGCGCCTCGGCATGCGCGCCCTGGCGCATCGAATTGGAGCGCGGCTCCAGCGCCACCAGGATGCGCGCCGTTCCCACGCTGGCGCGCAGGCCGGCCAGGGTGGTGGCGATCGCGGTGGGATGATGGGCGAAGTCGTCGTAGACGCGTACGCCGTCCACCTCGCCGACCAGTTCCATCCGGCGCTTGACGCTCTCGAAGCTGGCGAAGGCGGACAACAGCGCTTGCGGATCGGCACCGGCGGCAGCCGCCGCGGCCAGCGCCGCCAGCGCGTTCATCACGCTGTGATGGCCGAGCAGGGTCCAGCGTATTTCGCCCAGCCGCACGCCACGATGATGCACGGCAAAGGCCGAGCCATCCGCCTCGATCAGGCTGGCCTGCCAGTCGCCGCGGCCGATGCCGAAGGTTTCCACCGGCGTCCAGCAACCCATCGCCAGCACTTCGGCCAAGCGCTCGTCGTGCGCGTTGACGATCAGCCGGCCGTTGCCGGGCACCGTGCGCACCAGATGATGAAACTGGCGCTGGATCGCGGCCACGTCGGGAAAGATGTCCGCATGGTCGTATTCGAGGTTGTTGAGGATGGCGATGCGCGGACGGTAGTGCACGAACTTCGAGCGCTTGTCGAAGAACGCGGTGTCGTATTCGTCCGCTTCAATCACGAAAGGCGCCGCCGCAGGCGGCACAACACTCCCTTCTCCCCTCGGGAGAAGGTGGCGCGCAGCGCCGGATGAGGGTTCGGGGCCCGCGCAGACCTGCTTGCCTCCAAGCCGTGCCGACACCCCGAAATTCCCCGGCACTCCGCCGATCAGGAAGCCCGGTGCCAGCCCCGCGCTCTCGAGCAGATGCGCCAGCAGGCTGGTGGTGGTGGTCTTGCCGTGGGTGCCGGCCACCGCCAACACGTCACGCCGGGCCAGCACCGTCTCGCCCAGCCACTGCGGGCCGGAGATGTAGTTCAAACGCGCGTCGAGCATGTACTCGACGGCGGGATTGCCGCGGACCATCGCATTGCCGACCACCACCAGATCCGGCGCCGGCTGCAGGTGCTGCGCGACGTAGCCGCTCATCAGGCCGATACCCAGCGCTTCCAGCTGGGTGCTCATCGGCGGATACACGTTGGCGTCGGAACCTTCGACCGTGTGGCCGAGCTCACGCGCGAGCGCGGCGACGCCACCCATGAAGGTGCCGCAGATACCGAGGATGTGCAGGCGCATGCCGAACGACTCCGTGAAATCCGCTCCGCCGGAGCGGGAAGTGCTCAGCCGTTCGCGGCAGCGGGCTCGCGGTGCAGGGCCTGTTCGACCCGCGCGGTGACTTCGCCGAGCTCGCCGACGCCATCGACCACCTGCAGCTTGCCGCGGCTGGCGTAGAAATCGGCGACCGGCGCGGTCTGCTCGGCATACACGCCCAGGCGCTTGCGCACGGTGTCGGGATTGTCGTCGGCGCGGGCTTCGGCCTTGAAGCGGATTTCGCAGCGACCGATGATCGCGTCGTTCGGCACGTCCAGCTTGATCACCGCATCCAGCGGCTGGCCGAGCTTGGCCAACAGGTGGTCGAGTGCATCGGCCTGGGCCAGGTTGCGCGGATAGCCGTCGAGGATGAAACCGGCTTTCGCGTCAGGCTGGGCCAGGCGCTCTTCCAGCATGCCGAGCAGGATGTCGTCGGAGACCAGCTGGCCGGCATCCATCACCGCCTTGGCCTTGAGTCCCATCGCGGTACCCGCGGCCACCGCGGCGCGCAGCATGTCGCCGGTCGAGATATGCGGTACGCCCAGCGCCGTCTTCAATCGGGCTGCCTGCGTACCTTTGCCCGAGCCGGGCGCACCAAGTAGGACGAGTCGCATAATGCTCCACAAGTTCGACGTACTGCCGCACACTGCAACAGTCCGTCCGATATCCCGGATATTGTGCGCCAAATTAGCCGCTGCACCCCAAGTCGTCAAACGGCGGCAACCCCCAGGCACGCGCAAGTATCTGTCGCCAAAACCTTTGTTGCCGACCATGCGCAACACTTCATCGCCCGTATCGAGGAACCCATGAGCCCGAGTCGCCGTTCGCCCGTCCCTGCCGGAAACATCCTGTATGCCCAGTCCGGCGGCGTCACCGCCGTCATCAACGCCACTGCGGCGGGGGTGATCGAAGCGGCCCGCGGCAAGGGATTGAAGGTGTACGCCGCCCGCAACGGCATCCTTGGCGCGCTGCGCGAGGAGCTGATCGACACCTCGAAGGAGTCAGCCAGCGCGATTGCCATGCTGCGCCACACGCCCGGCGGCGCGTTCGGTTCGTGCCGCTACAAGCTGAAATCGCTGGAGGACAACCGCAGCGAATACGAGCGGCTGATCGAGGTGTTCCGGGCGCACGACATTCGCTGGTTCCTCTACAACGGCGGCAACGACTCGGCCGACACCGCGCTGAAGATCTCGCAGCTGGGCAAGGCCATGAAGTACGACATCCGCTGCATCGGCGTGCCGAAGACGGTGGACAACGACCTGGCCGTCACCGATTGCTGTCCCGGTTTCGGCTCGGTGGCGAAGTACACCGCCATCTCCACCCTGGAAGCCAGCCTCGACGTGGCCTCGATGGCCGAGACCTCGACCAAGGTGTTCATCCTCGAAGTGATGGGCCGCCACGCCGGCTGGATCGCTGCCGCCGCGGGCCTGGCCGGCGAGGGCGCCGATGCGCCGCCGCACATCATCCTGTTCCCCGAGAACGCCTTCGACGAGGCGGCCTTCCTGGCCAAGGTGAAGGCCACCGTCGAGCGCGTGGGCTGGTGCACCGTGGTCGCCTCCGAAGGCGTGCGCAACGCGGCCGGCCAGTTCCTCGCCGAAGCGGGCACGCGCGATGCGTTCGGCCATGCGCAACTGGGCGGCGTGGCGCCGGTGCTGGCCGCGCTAGTGAAGGAAAAGCTCGGTTACAAATACCACTGGGCGCTGCCCGACTACCTGCAACGCTCGGCGCGCCACGCCGCGTCGAAGGTCGATGCCGAACAGGCGCATGCCGTGGGCCGGGCCGCCGTGGAATACGCGCTGGCCGGGATGAACGCGGTGATGCCGGTGATCGTGCGCACGTCCGATGCGCCTTACCGCTGGAAGATCGAACCGGCGCCGCTGGCGAAGATCGCCAACCGCGAGAAGAAGATGCCGAAGGGTTTCATCAGCCGCGACGGCTTCGGCATCACCGCCGCCGCGCGGCGCTATCTGGCGCCGCTGATCCGGGGCGAGGCGCCCTTGCCCTACGGCAGGGACGGCCTGCCGCGCTACGTGGGCCTGAAGAACGCCGCGGTGCCACGCAAGCTGGCCCCGTTCCAGCGCTGAGTCGGGCGGAGTCTGTGACCGTGTTCGCGATGCTGAGCGCCACCTGAAACCGCCCTGCCGGAATCGGCTGGCGTTCAGCCGCAGCTTCCTACGATCCACCCTGCCCCGGTCGAACGCCGCATTGTCGCGGCCATTGCCGAGGGGAGGAGACCCGAAGATGAAAATCATCGCCCGCCTGCTTGTCGCCGTCGCCCTGCTCAGCGCCGGCAGTTTCGCCGTGGCCGCCCCCGGTCCCGGTGACCATGGCCGTCATGGCCACGATCGCGGCAATGATCGTCATCACGACAGTCGGCGTCATGACGAGCGGCGCTACGACCATCGGCGCTACGACAGCCGCCGCGACTACCGTCGCCACGATGATCGACGCTACGTCAATCGCGCCTACGTCGGCCCGCGCTACTACGGCCATCCGCATCGCTGGGAGCGCGGCCATCGTTACTACGGCCCGACTTATGTCGTGCGCGACTACGGCCACTACCACCTGCGCCACCCGCCACGTGGCTACCACTGGGTGCGCGCGGACAATGATTACCTGCTGGTCGCCATCGCCACCGGCGTCATCCTGGACTTGGCGCTGCGCTAAGTCCGCCGCCTGCTGAACCTTCAGGGCCATGCATTCGTGCATGGCCCTTTTCTTTGCCGGACAGCGCTGCGCCGCACAACAGCCCGCACCGCAACGTCTGCCTATACTCCCCGAGACCGCCCGTTCCGGCGGCCGCATACAACCCATGGGGAGGCTCCGATGCTGCAGCAGTATGGCTGGTGGATCGTTGTTGCATGTGCGTTAGTGGCGGTTTTGTATGGTGCGTTCTCCGCGCGCTGGATCCTGGCGCAATCGCCGGGCAACGAACGGATGCAGGAGATCGCCGCAGCGATCCAGGAAGGCGCCCGCGCCTACCTCAACCGCCAATACACCACCATCGGCCTAGTCGGCGTGGTGCTGCTGCTGTTGATCGGTTTCTTTCTGAGCTGGCCGACCGCGATCGGCTTCCTGCTGGGCGCGCTGCTGTCGGGTGCGGCCGGCTATATCGGCATGAACGTGTCGGTACGCGCCAACGTGCGCACCGCCGAAGCGGCCCGCGGCGGTTTGAGCAAGGCGATGGATGTCGCCTTCCGGGGCGGCGCGATCACCGGCATGCTGGTGGTCGGACTGGCCCTGCTCGGCGTGGCCGGTTACTGGCTGCTGTTGAACCGCATGGGCATCAGCGGTGAACCCGCCTTGCACGCACTGGTCGGTTTCGCCTTCGGCAGCTCGCTGATCTCGATCTTCGCGCGATTGGGCGGCGGCATCTTCACCAAGGGCGCCGATGTAGGTGCCGACCTGGTCGGCAAGGTCGAGGCCGGCATTCCCGAGGATGACCCGCGCAACCCGGCGGTGATCGCCGACAACGTGGGCGACAACGTGGGCGACTGCGCCGGCATGGCCGCCGACCTGTTCGAAACCTATGCGGTGACGGTGATCGCCACCATGCTGCTGGGCAGCCTGATGATCAGCGAGGTGGGCGCCAACGCGGTGCTGTATCCATTGTTGCTGGGCGGCGTGTCGATCATCGCCTCGATCATCGGTACCCTGTTCGTCAAGGTGAAGGAAGGTGGCTCGATCATGGGCGCGCTGTACAAGGGCGTGGTCGTCTCGGCGGTGCTGGCCGCGGCCGCGTTCTATCCGATCACCATGCAGCTGATGCCGGACTTCAGCCACGGCGCGATGAACCTGTGGGGCTGCACCCTGATCGGGCTGGCCCTGACCGGCGGCATCGTGTGGATCACCGAGTACTACACCGGCACGCAGTACAAACCGGTGCAGCACATCGCGGCGGCCTCCACCACCGGTCACGGCACCAACATCATCGCCGGCCTGGGCGTGTCGATGAAGTCCACCGCGTGGCCGGTGCTGGCTGTATGCGCCGCGATCTGGGGCGCGTTCGCCCTGGGCGGTCTGTACGGCATCGCGGTCGCCGCCACGGCAATGCTGTCGATGGCCGGCATGATCGTGGCGCTGGACGCCTACGGCCCGATCACCGACAACGCCGGCGGCATCGCCGAGATGGCCGACCTGCCACCGGAAGTGCGTGGCGTCACCGATCCGCTGGACGCGGTGGGCAACACCACCAAGGCGGTGACCAAGGGCTATGCCATCGGTTCGGCGGCACTGGCGGCGCTGGTGCTGTTCGCCGACTACACGCACAACCTCAGCCAGCACTTCAGTGGCTCCCTGGTCAGCTTCGACCTGTCGAACCATTACGTGATCATCGGCCTGCTGATCGGCGGCCTGATCCCGTACCTGTTCGGCGCGATGGCGATGGAAGCGGTCGGTCGGGCCGCCGGTGCGGTGGTGGTGGAAGTGCGCCGCCAGTTCCGTGACATCCCGGGCATCATGGCCGGCACCGCCAAGCCGGAATACTCGCGCGCGGTGGACATGCTGACCAAGTCCGCCATCCGCGAGATGATCGTGCCGTCGCTGCTGCCGGTGCTGGTGCCGGTACTGGTGATCTTCGGCTTCAAGTGGCTCGGCGGCCCCGAGGCCGGCGCGCAGGCGCTGGGCGGCGTGCTGATCGGCACCATCGTCACCGGCCTGTTCGTGGCGATCTCGATGACCACCGGCGGCGGCGCATGGGACAACGCCAAGAAGTACATCGAGGATGGCCACCACGGCGGCAAGGGCTCGGAGGCGCACAAGGCCGCCGTGACCGGCGACACCGTCGGCGATCCGTACAAGGACACCGCCGGCCCCGCAGTAAACCCCTTGATCAAGATCATCAACATCGTGGCGCTGCTGATGATCCCCCTGCTCTAATCGAAGCGACTCCCGCACGGCACCTTCACCCCTCTCCCGCAACGCGGGAGAGGGGTGAAGCAGGCGCGAATCGAGACGACAGAATCCCGCCCCGTGGCGGGATTCCTGTTCCAGGCCAGGCACTCCTGACTTTGGTCGGCAGCGGCCGTATGATCGGATGGTCGCGCTTCGACTGACCGCGGGCCGCACCGGCCACGTCCATCCCGCTCTTCGCGCACCTGGGGACACACCATGAAATCACTCTGGTTGATGCTGGCGCTTGGCGTCACACTGACAGGCATGACCGATATCCACGCCCGCGACACCACGCCCTCCGGGGCTGCCCCTGCAGCCGGCCACGACGATCCGTTCCTGTGGCTGGAAGACATCCACGGCACCCGCGCCATGGACTGGGTGAAGCAGCAGAACGCCACGACGGCGATGCGCTTCGTCGACAACGACGAGTTCACCCGCACTCGCGGCAGCATCCTCGAAGTGCTCGACTCCGACGCGCGCATTCCCTACGTCAGCCGGATGGGCAACCACCTCTACAACTTCTGGCGCGACAAGGCGCACCCGCGCGGCATCTGGCGGCGCACCACGCTGGCCGAGTACCGCAAGGCCGAGCCGGCGTGGGAAGTGCTGCTGGACATCGACGCGCTGAACAAGGCCGAGGACAAGCGCTGGGTGTTCAAGGGCGTGCAATGCCTGAAGCCGGCGTTCGAGCGCTGCCTGGTGTCGCTGTCGCCGGATGGCGGCGACGCCATCGCCGTGCGCGAGTTCGACATACCGCACAAGCGCTTCGTGAAGAACGGCTTCGAGCTGCCGGTGGCAAAGACCCAGGTCGGCTGGATCGACGAGGATTCGCTCTACGTCGGCACCGACTTCGGGCCCGGCACGATGACCGAGTCGAGCTACCCGCGCATCGTCAAGCAGTGGCAGCGCGGCACGCCGTTGGCAAACGCCGCCGTCGTGTACGAAGGCAAACCGACCGACCTCGCCGTCAGCGCGTACCACGATCGCACACCAGGTTACGAGCGCGACTTCGTGTCGATTGCCAGGGACTTCTTCCACAGCGAGCTGTATCAGCGCATCCATGGCAGCCTGGCCCGCGTCGAGGTGCCCGACGATGCCGAGGCCGATGCCCACCAGGCATGGTTGCTGGTGCGCACGCGCTCGCCGTGGACCGTGAACGGCACGACCTATCCGGCCGGCGCGCTGCTGGCCACGCAGTTCGACCGCTTCATGGCCGGCAAGCGCGAGTTCACCGTGCTGTTCAAGCCCGATGCGCATATTTCGCTGGACTCCTACGCGTGGACCCGGCACCACCTGATCCTCAACCTGATGGATGACGTGAAGAGCCGCCTCGACGTGCTGACGCCGCCGCAGATGGCCACGCCGGACGGCGACTGGAAGCGCGCGGCGATGCCGGGTGCACCGGCGATGAGCTCGATCAGCGTGGTCGACACCGACCCCGACCACAGCGACGAATACTGGCTCGACGTCACCGGCTTCCTGACCCCGTCGTCGCTGCAGCGCGGCGTGCTCGACAGCACGTCGGCCGAGACGATCAAGCAGGCGCCGGCGTTCTTCGACGCCACGAAGTTCACGGTGAGCCAGCACTTCGTGAAGTCGAAGGACGGCACCAGCGTGCCCTATTTCGAGATCGCCCCGAAGGACCTCAAGCTGGACGGCTCCAACCGCACCCTGCTGTACGGCTACGGCGGTTTCGAAGTCTCGCTGCAGCCTTATTACAGCGGCAGCGTCGGCCGAGCCTGGCTGGAACGCGGCGGCGTCTACGTGATCGCCAACATCCGTGGCGGCGGCGAATACGGCCCGCAATGGCACCAGGCCGCACTGAAGGCCAATCGCCCGCGCGCTTACGAGGATTTCGCGGCGGTGGCCGAAGACCTGATCAAGCGCAAGGTGACCTCGCCGAAGCATCTTGGCGCCGAGGGCGGCAGCAATGGCGGCCTGCTGATGGGCAACATGCTGACGACCTATCCGCAGCTGTTCGGCGCGATCGCCTGCGAAGTGCCGCTGCTGGACATGAAGCGCTACATCCATTTGTCCGCCGGTGCATCGTGGATGGCCGAATACGGCAATCCGGATACCGCCGACTGGAACTTCATCAAGACCTTCTCGCCCTACCAGAACGTGAAGAAGGACGGCCATTACCCGCCCGTGCTGTTCTACACCGCCACCAGCGACGATCGCGTGGGGCCGGTGCAGGCGCGCAAGATGGCCGCGGAAATGCAGGCCCAAGGCCACCCGAACGTGTGGTTCTACGAGAACCTCGAAGGCGGCCACGGCGCCGGCGCGGACAACCAGCAGTCCGCCCACATGCACGCGATGGCGTACGACTTCCTGTGGGACCAGCTGAAGTAGTCCGCCACGCCCTGCCTGCGTCACCGATCGCCCGGGACGGGTTCCGTTCCGGGCGATCTTTTTTGAGCTCCCGGCACCACCGGGCAAGCCGGCCCGCTGCGGCTGCAACAGACTGCCGCGCCGTCACCGCCCGCGAACCTGCGCACCCATGATGGACGTCCAGACGGCCATACATCAATGATTTTCGATCGTCTCAATGGCTGCATTTCTGCAGCTTCAGGCAGGAACCGGCCAAACCAATTGGCTTTGGCCAGTTCGGAAAAATTGGTTATGTAACGAAGGATTTCGGCATCTACGCTACATCTCCCAACGCTTCCCTAACAAAAACCTGACGTTCCGGCGGGCTCCCACGGCCCGCCTTGTCACCCCATGTTGCCGGCCTCCCCAAGCCGGCATTCCCCCATGGAGCCAGCACCATGTCCACCAGTGCATCCTGGTTCGCGCCCCCTCCCCCGGGGCGAACCGGCAGCAACAGTCACGTCGCTGCGGCGACGTCGAGCAAGCCCCTGGCGCGCCTTGCCCTGCTCAATGGCATGACGGGCAGGCATGCCACGTCGCCCGGCGGGTCGGGCGCGGCGAATGCCGACGACGCCGACACGGCACAGGGTTTACCCGACCGCATACGCCGACTGATCAAGCTCGAGGGCAGCGCCGCAGCGATTGCCGATCGTTGCGGCTTTTCCGCCGGCGCCGTGCGCAATTGGCGCGATGGTCACAGCGACATCTCGCGCGAACGCTGCATCACCATGGCTCGAGCCCTCGGTGTTTCGTTGCTGTGGCTGGTCGCCGGCGAGGGTCCGATGCACGCCTCCGACGAGTCGTCGCGCCCGGTCCGGCTGGCGCCGGCGGCTGCCGTCGAGCAGGTCGCCAGCAAACCGGAACCCTTGTCCAGTCCGTCGCCTGCGGCGGGTGTGGACCCCCAGCTGCTGGCGGCGTCGCTGCGCCTGCTGCAGTCGTACATCGGGCTGCTCGGCGGCTCGCTGGATCAGGCCACGCGTGCGGGCCTGCTGGCCGAACTCTACGGGGTCCTCGGGCACAGCCCGGGAGCCGAACAGGTCGATCGCCTGATGACCTTCCACAACAAGCTCAACGTCAATCTCCGGAGCAACCGGGGCCTGATCGCCTGAGTTTTCACCTGCACCGGATTTCCATTTTGAGGTGGACGCGGGTTCGTTCCACCGGATCCGATGTCAATCACCACTGAAACGGGGAGCTACATGAAGAACCACGCAAATATCCAACGCAAACCCGGCAGCCGACTGTTCGGCCATGCCGCGCTGGGCCTGGCGGCAGCCATCACCCTGGGACTGTATGGGGCTGGCGCCCTGGTTCCGGCTCACGCGCAGGCGACGACCGGCAGCATTTTCGGCCAGGTTCCCGCCAACAGCGGCGAAACCGTGAAGGTCAGCAACAACGCGGGCATCACCCGTGAAGTGGCGGTGGACGCGTCCGGCCGCTACACCGTGGACTCGCTGCCGCTGGGCGACTACACCGTGACCTTGCAGCGCGATGGCCAGGTGATCGACACGCGCTCGCACATCACGATGCGCGTGGGCGCCGGCACCGAGGTTTCCTTTGCCGCGCCGAACGCGGCGGACGCACAGGTCCTGAGCGCCGTCACCGTGCAGGCCAATGCGCTGCCGAGCATCGACGTGACCGGTGTCGATTCGCGCACCGTCATCACCTCCCAGCAACTGGCCCGCCTGCCGCTGGCACGCAGCGCCGAGGCGATCGCGTTGCTGGCCCCGGGCGTGGTCGAAGGCAGCGGCCTGTTCAACGGCCTGAGCACCACCGGCGGCTCGGTCGTCTCGCTGGGCGGTTCCTCGGTCGTCGAGAACGCGTACTACATCAACGGCTTCAACACGACCGATCCGCTGAGCGGCTTCGGCGGCCTGACCCTGCCCTACGGCGCGATCGACCAGCAGGAAGTGCTCAGCGGCGGCTACGGCGCCGCCTACGGCCGCTCCGACGGCGGCGTGATCAGCCAGGTCGGCAAGCGCGGCACCAACGAATGGCATTTCGGTGGCCAGGTGCAGTGGACGCCCAGCAGCCTGCAGGGCGACCCGAAGAACTTCTACTACGTCAACGGCGACGGTTCGCGCGGCAGCATCTATCGCCGCCGCAACGACAACAAGTCGTGGACGACCACGGTCGACGCCTACGTCGGCGGCCCGCTGATCAAGGACAAGCTGTTCTTCTTCGCCGCCGTCGAAGCCGAGCGCGAGCAGGGCCTGGGCGACTCCAACAGTGCGGCCGACCGCGGCGTGGGGCCGGTGACGGCGCCGTTCAACACGCATACGCGCGAAGACCGCCCGAAGTGGTACGGCAAGCTGGACTGGAACATCAATGACAGCAACGTGCTGGAGTTGACCGGTGCCTCCAGCAAGGATTCGTACCAGGGCACGACGTACAACTACGACTACGACAGCGACAAGCAGACCGATTACGTCGGTGGTGCAACCTCGACCAAGAACGGCGCCGACCTCTACTCGGCGAAGTTCACCAGCTACATCACCGACGACCTCACGGTGAGCGCGCTGTACGGCAAGATGAAGGGCACGTATTACAGCGACACGCCCGGATTCGATCCGACCAACCCGTACCTTTTCCATCCGGAAAACCAGAACCCGGACGTCACCGGCGGCGACATCATCACCAACAACCAGACGGTGTCGACGATCAACCTGCCCGGGCATCGCTCGACCAACACCAACCTGCGCGTCGATGTCAGCTACAAGCTGGGCGATCACACGCTGACCGCGGGTATCGACAACCAGAACTCGTCGAACGTCGACGCGGGCACGTATTTCCCGCCCAATGGCCTCGGCTATGCCTGGTACTACGACCGGATCACCGACGGCGACGGCAACCCGCTGCCGAACCAGTACATCCTGGGCGGCCCGGGAACCGCGGCCGCGGGTGCCGACTGGCGCAACTCGCCGTGGGTTGCCGCCGCCGGCCCGGGCAGCAACGGCTACTACGTCTACCAGTACCGCTACCACGACAACGGCTCGTTCCGCGTCGCGCAGCGGGCGCAGTACATCGAGGACAGCTGGCAGGTCAACGATCGCTGGCTGGTCAAGCTCGGCCTGCGCAACGACCAGTTCACCAACTACGGTGGCGACGGCCAGCCGTACCTGCGCCTGACCTCGCCGCAGTGGGCGCCGCGCGTGGGCTTCAGTTGGGACGTCAATGGCGACTCCAGCATGAAGGTCTACGGCAATGCGGGTCGTTACTACCTCGCACTGCCGAGCAGCGTGGCGCAGCGTTCGGCTGGCACCTCGCTGTTCACCAGCACCTACTACACCTACACCGGCATCGACGCCAACGGCGCGCCCACCGGGCTGACCCCGATCGACACCAGCGTCGGCGCCGGGCAGCCGCTGTCGAACAACGGCGAGTACGGCCAGGGCCGTGACCCGCGCACGGCAGCATCGACCAACCTGAAGTCGGAGTATCAGGACGAGTACATCCTCGGCTTCGACAAGAAGCTGGGTGACTCGTGGGTGTACGGTGCCAAGGCCACTTATCGCAACCTGCGCAACGCCATCGACGACATCGCCGACAATGTGTCGATCATCGCCAAGATGAACGCGATGGGCATCGACCCGAACAGCTACGACGCCACCCAGGTGCCGGGCAGCATCCTGATCAACCCGGGCGCCACGTCGGTCTTCAACATCCCGAAGCTGGCCGGCGGCTACTACACCGTGCAGATGGACTGGAAGAACGATTTCCACTTCAACACCACGATGAAGCGCAAGTACTACGGCCTGGACCTGTACCTGGAGCATCCGTTCGACGGCAAGTGGCAGGGCAAGGTCGACTACCTGTTCTCGCGCAGCTACGGCAACAGCGAAGGCCAGGTGAAGACCGACGTCGGCCAGACCGACGTGTCGGCCACGTCCGACTGGGATTACGCGCAGATCATGGACTACGCCAATGGCGAACTGGCCAACAGCCGGCGTCACCAGATCAAGGCGTACGGTTCGTATCAGCTGAACCCGGCGTGGATGCTGTCGGGCAACCTGACCGTCATGTCCGGCGCGCCCAAGAGCTGCCTTGGCCTGTATGCCAACAACACCAACCCGGGCCTGGGCTACGGCACGTACTATCACTTCTGCAATGGCCAGCCGTCGTCGCCGGGCGAGTCGCACAACCCGTGGACCTACCTGCTGAGCCTGAGCGCGGAATACCGGCCGGAATGGGCACAGCGCCGACTGGGCTTCAACGTGATGGTCTACAACGTGTTTGACAGTCAGGAGACGACACAGACCTACGCGCGTCAGGGCGTCAACTATATGCGTCCGTTCACGGCGCAGACCCCACGCTATGTGCGTTTTGGCGTGAACTACGACTTCTGATTCGCCAGCAACACCGTAAAACGGGGCACCGCCGAGCTTTTCGGCGGTGCCTTTTTGTTTCTCCGACGGACACGGACGCCGCGGCAGGCGGCGGATTCCGGCGTGCCATCCGCGAGCCTTCACGACTGCAGCCGGGGACCGGTACGCCGTCCCGGCGATTCCACGCCGCGCGAACGCGGCCGAACGAGGCCTCCATCGAAGCTTCATCGTGACTTCTGCCGCACGACGCGCAGCCACGCTCGCCTCTAAGCTCACCCATCGGCCATCGCGTTGTCCCCACATCGCCGTGGCTCCAGTCCATGCATTTCTGAAACCCCTCGGAGATCTGGCGTGTTCCTCATCCTAGACGGCACCGGGCCCCAGTACGCCCAACTTTCGCGAGCCATGAAGGCAGCGATCCTCGACGGTCGCATCGGCATCGGCTCGCGCCTCGCTCCCACGCGCGAGCTGGCCCAGGAACTCGGGCTCTCGCGGACCACCGTGCTGGCTGCCTACGAGCAGTTGCGCGCGGAAGGTTTCATCGACGCCAGGGTCGGATCGGGCAGCTACGTGGCGCACCTGCAGACCACGCGCACGGCGCGTCCGCTCGAGCGCTCGATCACTCCGCCATCGCGTTATGCGCATCGCGCGCGACGGGTGCAGGACAGGACCATTGCGCAGCTGCACAGCGGCTTGCGCTACAACCTGCAGTACGGCAACCCGCTGGTGAATCCCGCGCTCAGTGAGACCTGGGGGCGCGAACTGGCGCGCGCCGCGGCCTACACGCCCACCAGCGACATCCGCGCGCAGGGTTCGCCGGCCCTGCGCGAACAGGTGTGCGCCTACCTGGCACGCCACCGCGGCGTGCGGGCGCTGCCCGAGAACGTGCTGATCGTCAGCGGCGCCCAGCAGGCCTTTTCGCTTACCGCCCGGGTGTTGTTGAACGAGGGCGATCCGGTGGCGCTGGAAGACCCCCATTATTTCGGCGCCTACCAGGCCCTCGGGGCGCATGGCGCCCGCATCTGTTCCGTGCCGGTCGACCACGAAGGCCTGGTCTGCGAGGCGTTGCCCGTGCCGGCGCCGTCGCTGGTCTGCGTCACGCCTTCGCACCAGTTTCCCAGTGGCGCCGTGATGTCGCTGCGGCGACGACTGGAACTGCTGCACTACGCCGACACGCACAAGAGCTGGGTCCTGGAAGACGACTACGACGGCGAGTTCCGCTACGACAGCCGCCCGCTGGCTGCGCTGCGATCGCTGGACCAGGGCGACCGGGTGATCCACGTCGGCAGCTTTTCCAAGACGCTGTTCGGCAGCCTGCGCCTTGCCTACATGGTGCTGCCCGTCGCCTTGCGGGACGATTTCATCAACGCGAAATATCTCAGCGACTTCTCCTGCCCCGGGATCGAGCAGGCGGCGCTGGCGCATTTCATGGAAAGCGGTGGTTTCGAACGGCACCTGCGGCAGGCGCGCAAGGAGCTCAAGGGGCGTCGCGAAGAACTCATCCGCGGCTTGCACCGACACGCCGGCGACCGGGTGGACATCGTCGACTCCCCGGCCGGCATGCACGTGGTCGTGTGGCTTCGCGGCTACGACGAAGCACAGGCACAGGAACTCATCGAACTGGCCCACTCGCAGGGCCTGGGCCTGTATCCGATGGCGCCGCACTACGCGTCCGCCCAGGCACGCCCGGGGCTGCTGCTGGGCTATTGCGGCCTGTCCGCGCAGGAATTGCATGACGCGATGCAACTGTTCGGCCATTGCCTGGACGAGATGGAAGAGCGGATGGCGCTGCGACCGGCGCGACGCCGCTGCCAGGGGGGCTGATCAAACCTGCCCCCGTCCTGCCGACGACGAGGCGGCGCGCCCGCGATCAAGCCGGTGCGGCGCATGCAGTAAGCTTTCCGCTCCGCTGCCGACTCTGTCCCATCCATGCACCCACGCACCACGATCACCCCGCAACTGCGCGACTGGATTCTGACCACGACGCGGGACGGCCACAGCGTGACTGAAGTGTTGCGGCTGATGAAGGACAACGGTTACGACCCGCGCCAGAGCCGCAGCATCGTCGCCGAGGTGTTGAAGCTGCCATTGGCGGCGCTGAATGCGCCGGCACCGGGCGCGTTGCCCCGCGGCTTGCGCACGAGACATCCCGAAGCGCCCGAAGTCGATGTCGAGGGACATCTGGTCGGCATTTCGCTCAGTGTGGAGAACCCCGCGCTGCGCGTGCTGGAAAACCTGCTCGACGCGGAAGAATGCGACGAACTGATCGCGCTGGCGCAACCCCGGCTCAAGCGCGCGCTGACGGTGGCCAGCGACGGCAGCAACCAGGTCGACCAGCGACGCACCAGCGAGGGGATGTTCTTCACCTTGAACGAGCTGCCGCTGGTGGGCCGAATCGAGCAACGCCTGGCCACCCTGCTGGGCATGCCGGTCAGTCACGGCGAAGGACTGCAGATCCTGCACTACCTGCCCGGCCAGGAATACGAACCGCACTTCGACTGGTTCGACCCGCAGCAGCCCGGCTACGACACCATCACCGCGGTGGGCGGCCAGCGCGTCGCCAGCGTGGTGATGTATCTGAACACGCCGGCACAGGGCGGCGGCACGGCCTTCCCGGAACTGGGCCTCACCGTCACCGCACGGCGTGGTGCCGCCGTGTACTTCGCCTACGAGGGCGGCGACCAGCAATCCCTGCATGCCGGCCTGCCGGTGCAGCGAGGGGAAAAGTGGATCGCCACCAAATGGCTGCGCGAACGCCCCTACGGACACTCGCACACGACCTGAACGCCCGGCCCGGGGGCCGGCGCGCGTTGCTGCGGCGCAACAGCGTTTGGCGTATCCTTGCAGACCTTCTTTCCTCAATCTTCGCCAAGGACTGTCCATGGGTCTGCATCTCGTACCCGCCGGCCGCAACGTGCCGGACGAAATCAACGTCATCATCGAAATCCCCAAGGATGCCGAGCCGGTCAAGTACGAAGTGGACAAGGAAAGCGGCGCGATCTTCGTCGACCGCATCCTCTCCACGCCGATGCGTTACCCGTGCAACTACGGCTACGTGCCGGGCACCCTGGGTGGTGACGGCGACCCGCTGGACGCGCTGGTGATCCTGCCGCTGCCGCTGACCGTGGGTTCGGTGATCCGCTGCCACCCGGTCGGCATGCTGCAGATGTCCGACGAAGCGGGCAGCGACGAGAAGCTGGTGGTGATCCCGTCGCCCAAGGTGTTCCCGGGCTACGCGCACATCAACGACATGAAGGGCGTCTCGCCGCACTGGCTGGAGCGCATCGGCCACTTCTTCGAGCACTACAAGGATCTGGAGAAGGGCAAGTGGGTCAAGATCGAGGGCTGGGCCGGCGCCACCGAGGCCAAGGCCGAGATCGTCGCGGGCGTCGAGCGTTACAAGGCCAGCAAGGCCTGATCATCCGACGGACCAACGGCGCGCCCGCTTCGCGTGGCGCGCCGTTTTCGTGTCTGCCACCCGCAGGAATCAACCGCGCTTGAGCAGCTCGCGCAGGTCGATCAGGGCCGCGTTCGCCCGCGACACGTAGTTCGCCATCACCAGCGAATGGTTGGCGAAGAAGCCGAACGGCGAACCGTTCAGCACCATCGGGCTGTGCAGCGGACGCTGCGCTTCCTCCAGTTCGCGGATCACCTGCTCCAGGCTCACGTCGGCGTGCTTGGAACGCAGGATCGGGCCGAAGTCCTGCTGGAACGCCTTGAGCTGTTCGAGCAGGGTCGAGGTGTAGCCGCGCGCCTCGTAGAAGTTGTCGTCGATCTTCGTCCACGGCGTCTTCACCAGCCGGCCGCCACCGGGCGCAGCGACCGTGCTGGCCGCCGCCGGCTCGTCCGCCGAGGCCACGTCGCCGATGCGGATCTGCCCCACGCTGGCCGACAGCCGCTGCGACAGCGAACCCAGCCGCGACGAGACCAGCTGCAGGTAGTCGGCCAGGTTGTCCGCGCGCGCATAGAAGTGCGCGTTGCTGTCGTCGGCATCACCGAGCCGGCCCAGATAGCCGTCCAGATGTCTGATCGCCTTGCGGTACTGGCTCTCCGAACTGGGCAGCAGCCAGCGGTCGTTCGGACTGTTGAGCAGCGGATCGGCCTCGGCCAGGTCCTTGTCCTCGGTCGACTGCGTCTGCGAACGGCTGAAGTCGTTGCGCAACGCGCGCACCAGGTCGCGCGAGGCGGTCAGCGAGCCGAATTCCCAGTTGGGCACGTTGTCCATCAGCACGCCGGGCGGCAGCTTGTCGTTGCTGAGGTAGCCGCCGCGCTTGTCCAGCAGCGTGTGCACCGAGGTGATCAGTGTGACCGTGGTGGTGGCGCCGACGCTGACCGGCCGCTTCAGTTCCTGCATCTGCGCCCGGGTCACCGTCACCGGATCGAACAGCGCGGGCTCGCTGTCCCACCACCACATCAGTGCGCCCACGAACAGCAGCACCAGCGCGCACAGCGCCAGGATGGCGCGGCGCATGCCGTGGCGTGGCGGGTTCGAGGTGTCCTGGGTCTGCATCGGGCAACTCCTGCGGGGAATGGGCAAAGCTTACAGGCTCATCGTTCCCACGGCGGATGCGCGCCCAGCCGCTCGGCCAGGAAGTCGACGAAGGCGCGCACCCGCGGCGGCACCAGCCGGCGCTGCGGCATCACCGCGTGGATGCCGGTGGTGGCGATCGCATGGTCCGGCAGCACGACCTGCAGTCGGCCGTCGCGCAGTTGCTGGTGCACGTGCCAGACCGAATGCATCGCGATGCCGAGGCCGGCCACCACCGCGTCGCGCAGCAGTTCGCCTTGGTTGGTCTCGAAGCGGCCCTGCACGCGCTGCGCGATGGCGCGGCCCTTGCGGTCGCTGAAATGCCAGGTGTCCTGCCGACCCCGGCTGCCGACCAGCAGCAGGCAATCGTGGTTCGCCAGATCGGCCGGCGTGCGCGGTACGCCGTGGCGTTGAAGGTAGCTCGGCGACGCGCACAGCACGCGCCGGTTGGTCGCCAGCTGGCGCGCCACCAGGCCGGAGTCGTCCAGCGCGCCGACCCGGATGCCGAGGTCGAAACCGGAACCGACCAGGTCCACGATCTGGTCGTCGAGATTCACGCTGAGCTTCACCCGCGGATGCCGGGCGAGGAATTCCGGCAGCAGCGGCGAAATGTACTGGCTGCCGAACGCCGCCGACATGGTCACCCGCAAGGTGCCGCTGACTTCGCTGGCGCCCTGGCGCAGGCCGCCGGTCAGCGCCTCCAGGTCCTCCACCAGCGCGCGCCCCTGCTCGGCCAGTTGCATGCCCTCGGGCGTGGCGTGCAACCGGCGCGTGGTCCGGTGCAGCAGGCGCACGCCCAGTTCGCGCTCCAGCCGCTTCAGCCGCTGGCTGGCCACCGCGACCGACAGGTCGAGGCTGCGCGCGGCGGCGCTGATCGAACCCAGGTCGAGCACGCGCAGGAACAGGCCGAGGTCGCCGATGCGGTCCATGACTATCAACCATTCATTGATAATGATTAGTCATCTTGGTGGTTTTTGCAGAAAAGGCAAATCCCTAAGCTGGCGCATCGTTTCTTCAGGACTGTCGCCATGCGCTCCCCTTCCGTCCGGCCACGCACCCCGCTGGCGCTGTACGCGCTGACCGCCGGCGCGTTCGGCATCGGCACCACCGAATTCGTGATCATGGGCCTGCTGCTGCAGGTCTCCGCCGACCTGCACGTCGGCATCGCCGCCGCCGGCCTGCTGATCTCCGGCTATGCACTGGGCGTGTTCGTCGGCGCGCCGCTGCTGACCGCGGCCACCAGCCGGCTGCCGCACAAGACCGCGCTGATCGCCCTGATGATCATCTTCACCCTGGGCAACCTGGCCAGCGCGCTGGCGCCGAGCTACACCGTGCTGATGATTGCGCGGGTGCTCACCTCGCTGGCCCACGGCACGTTCTTCGGCGTCGGCGCGGTGGTGGCGACCGGGCTGGTGGCGGAGGATCGCAAGGCCTCGGCGATCTCGATCATGTTCACCGGCCTCACCGTAGCGACCCTGCTCGGCGTGCCGGCCGGCGCCTGGCTGGGCCTGCACCATGGCTGGCGCGCCACGTTCTGGGCGGTGACCGCGATCGGCGTGCTGGCCACGATCATCATCGCCACGCTGGTACCGGCCGATCGTAGCCGGCACGCGCCGATGAAATTCGTCGAGGAGCTGAAAGGCATCGCCCATCCGCAAGTGTTGCTGGGCCTGCTGATGACCGTGCTCGGCTTCGCCGGCGTGTTCGCGGTGTTCACCTATATCCAGCCGATCCTGACCCGCATCACCGGCTTTGCCGACAGCGCGGTATCGCCGATCCTGCTGGTGTTCGGCGGCGGCATGGTGGTCGGCAACCTGCTCGGCGGCCGGCTCGCCGACAAACGGTTGATGGCGACCCTGCTGGGTTCGCTGGTCGTGCTGGCGGTCGTGCTGGGCACGATGACCTTGGCCCTGCACAGCAAGCCGGCGATGATCGCGTTTGCCGCGGTGTTCGGCATCGCCGGGTTCGCCACCGTGGCGCCGCTGCAGCTGCGGGTGCTGCAGAAGGCCAGCGGCGGTGGCGTGCTGGCGTCGAGCTTCAACATCGCCGCGTTCAACCTCGGCAACGCGATCGGCGCGTGGCTGGGCGGCGCGGTGATCAGCCACGGACCGGGCCTGGGCGCGGTGACCTGGGTGGCGGCGACCTTGCCGCTGCTCGGCCTGATCGTGGCGCTGTACAGCATGCGGCTGGATCGCGCCCACGCTTCCCGTGTCGCGCCCCGCGCCGCCGGCCTCGAAGCATCCTGCTGAAACCGCGTTCGCGCCAGCGCAAACTCTTTCCCGTCCCCTGCCCGAAGTCCGGAGCTCCCATGAAAGCCGTCGCCCTCACCCGTTATCTGCCGATCGACGATCCGCAATCGCTGATCGACATCGAACTGCCCCGCCCCGTCGCGGGAGAACATGACTTGCTGGTGCGCGTGGAGGCGGTTTCGGTGAATCCGGTCGACACCAAGCTGCGCTCGCCGAAGCCCCAGGTGGAAGTGCAGCCGAAGGTGCTGGGCTATGACGCCGCCGGCACGGTCGAGGCGGTCGGCGCGGCGGTGACCGGCTTCCGGCCTGGCGATCGCGTGTACTACGCCGGTGACGTCACCCGGGCCGGCAGCAACGCGCAGTACCAGCTGGTGGATGCACGGCTGGTCGGCCACGTGCCGCCATCGGTCGAACTGGCCGACGCCGCGGCCTTGCCGCTGACCGTGCTCACGGCCTGGGAGCTGCTGTTCCAGCGCATGCCGTTCGACAGCGAGCACGGCGGCGAAGGAAAGTCCCTGTTGATCATCGGCGGCGCCGGCGGAGTAGGCTCCATCGCGATCCAGCTGGCCCGCCGCGCTGGTTTCACCGTGATCGCCAGCGCCTCGCGCGCCGAAACCATCGACTGGTGCCGCACGATGGGCGCGCAGCACGTGGTCAACCATCGCGAGCCGCTGGTCGCGCAGCTGCAGGCGCTGGGTTTCTCCCAGGTCGATGCAGTGCTCAACCTCGCCGACACCGACCGCTACTGGTCCGTCATCGGCGACCTGCTGGCGCCGCAAGGCCACGTGGGGCTGATCGTGGAACCGGTCGGCGCGCTGAAGATCGGCGATCCCTACAAGGCCAAGTGCATCGGCATCCACTGGGAAATGATGTTCGCGCGTGCCCGCTACAAGACGCACGACCAGGCCGAACAGGGACGCATCCTCGAACGCGTGGCAGCCCTGCTCGCCAGCGGTGAACTGCGCGGCACGCGCACCGCCACCCTGACGCCCATCCATGCCGCCAACCTGCGCGAGGCGCATCGCCAGCTGGAATCCGGCAGCATGATCGGCAAACTGGTGCTGGCCGGCTGGTAAAAATGAAGCAGGGTGGCGGCGGCCACCCTGCTTCCTGTTCCAGCCACACTTTTGATCGAGGGATTTCCTGGCCTTTCGACAGGACTATCTCGACGAAACGGGCTTGGCCGGTTCGCCTTTCTTGCCGAAATCCTCCATCAGGGTCTTCATGTCCTCGGCGTGCTCTTCCTCCATCGCCAGGATGCCTTCCAGCATGCGCTTGGTGGTGGTGTCCTGGTCACCCACGTAGTTGATGATTTCCCGATAGCTGTCGATGGCGATGCGTTCGGCAACGAGGTTTTCCTCGATCATCGCCGCCAGTTCCTCGGGCACCACGAATTCGGCATGGCTGCGACTGGAAAGGCCATCCGGCGAGAAATCGGGTTTGCCATCGAGCTGGGTGATGCGCTCGGCGATCAGGTCCGCGTGACCTTGTTCCTCGTTGGCGTGTTCGAGGAATTCGGCGGCCACGCTCTTGGCGTTGATGCCGGAGGCAAGATAGTGGTGGGCCTTGTAGCGCAATACGCAGACGAGTTCGGTGGCCAGCGCCTCGTTGAGCAGCTTCAGCACCGTTTCCCGATCCAGCGTGTAGCTGTCGGTGACCGCCCCGCGCTGCATGTGTTCCCGTGCTCGCCGCCGGATCGTCTCGATGTCGGAAAGAAACGGCGTGGATTTCGACGGCGTGGACTTCGACTGGGTGGCCATGAAATATCCCTTGCGTGGGCGGATTCAGATCAGTCTAGTCACCCGGTGTGGCGGCGGCGTCAACGCCAGCTCGCCTGCCACTCAGGCCGCGGACGAATCACGCGGCAGATAGGCGCGCAGGAACATGTCGACACCAGCCCGAGCGGTGGCTTCGATTTCTGCGGCATAGCTTTCGGGACAATCCGTGCAACCGAACATCTGGCGCATCATCAGGTTGCCCTTGATCAGGCTGAGGAATTGCGTGCAGGCGCGTGGCACGTCCGCGATATCCAGCTGGCCGGCGTCGACCGCCTGCTGCAACAGCCGCTCCATCAGTCCATGCGTGCGCGCGGCACCTTCTTCCCAGATCAGCTTGCCGTAGCGCGGATTGCCCTGACGGCAATCACTGAGGATGGCGCGAAACGTGCCCACGGTCTCCACGTTGCAGTCGAGGTGGGCATGGATCAGCGCCACCCGCAACAAGGTCTCGCGGATGTCCGCGTGCGGGTCGAAGGCATAGGTTTCCTCCGGCAGCAGATCCTCGATGCGCGAACGGATCACTTCGCGGAACAGGTTGTCCTTGTCGCCGAAGTGGCTGTACACCGTGAGCTTGGACACCCCGGCGTCGGCGGCGATCGCATCCATGCTGGTGCCGGCGAAGGCATTGCGGATGAACAGCGCCTTCGCCGCGACCAGAATGGCCGCACGCTTCTCCATGTCCTTCGGACGACCGGGACCCTGGGCTCTGATTTGCGCGCTGCTGCTCATGCCTCCACCTTCACAAACGGGGTTCATCGCTTTATTATACGCCCCGGTTCATTTATTTTCCAGAACAGGCACCGGCGCCAGTTCCCGTGTCGAACGCACGCGTGCATCAGGTGACGTGCGTCAACCGCTTCCGATGACTTCCGGCACTTCGTGGCCCGTCGCGCAACCGGCAGGCTGTGACCGTCGGAGCGTGTCATTGTGGGAGCGCGCGCTAGCGCTTATCCTTTTTGACCTTTTTCGATCCGCATGGGACACGAGCAGATGGCGATGAATATCGAGCAGGCGCGACTCAACATGGTGGAAAACCAGGTGCGCCCGTGGGAAGTCCTGGACGCCCGCGTGCTGGACGTGATCGCCCGCGTTCGCCGCGAGGATTTCGTCGCCGCCGAACATCGCCAGCTCGCCTTCGCCGACCTGTGCCTGCCGCTGGGCCACAACGAAGTGATGATGAAGCCGGTGGTGGAAGGCCGCGTGCTGCAGGCGCTGGAACTGCAGGGTACCGAGCACGTGCTGGAAATCGGCACCGGCTCGGGGTTCCTCACCGCCTGCCTGGCCGGCTTGTCGGCGCATGTCACCAGCGTCGACATCCATGCGGACTTCACGGCGGCCGCCGGTCAACGCCTGCAGGCCGCCGGCGTTTCCAACGCTGACCTGATCACCGGCGAAGCCGTGAACCAGTGGCAGCCCGACGGCTTGTTCGACGGGCTGGTGGTGACCGGTGCGGTGCATGCGATACCGCCACGCTGGCTGACCTGGCTCAAGCCCGGTGGTCGCGCCCTGGTGGTCCGCGGTGAATCGCCGGTGCAGCATGCCACCCTGCTCATGCACGAGGGCGCCGGTCGCTACCGCGAAGAGGCCCTGTTCGAAACCGATCTTCCCTACCTGAGTCACGCCGAGCCGCCGCCGCGGTTCGTGTTCTGAGCTCATCCCCGAATCGATACCCACGAGGCAACTCATGCGTTTGAAGCTGCTCACTCTTGCACTGGCCCTGGCCGCCATCTCGCTGCCCAGCCACGGCGAGGACTTGCTGGACGCCTACCGTGAAGCCCGCAACAACGACCCGGTGCTGTCGCAGGCCGACGCCAGCAGGCTGGCGACCGGTGAAGGCGTGACCCAGGCCCGCGCGTCGCTGCTGCCGCAGATCGGCGCCAGCATGAGCCTGAACCAGACCAATGGTGGCGGCCAGATCGGCCACAGCCGCTCGCGCACGATCAACGGCACCTTGAGCCAGAGCGTGCTGGACTTCAGCAAGTACGCCAACCTCAAGGCCGCCCACTCGGCGTCCGAGGCCCAGGACGAGCTGTACGCCTCCGCCGGGCAGCAACTCTACGTGCGCGTGGTCGCCGCCTACTTCGGCGTGCTGACCAGCGAGGATGGCCTCACCTACGCCAAGGCCAACGAGGACGCGTTCCGCCAGCAGTACGAGCAGTCTGACCAGCGCTTCAAGGTCGGCCTTTCGGCGATCACCGACGTCTACCAGGCCAAGGCGTATTACGAAGCGGCGAAGTCGCAGACGATCGCCGCGCAGAACACCCTCAATGATTCCCGCGAGGCGCTGGCCCAGATCACCGGCAAGCCCACCGGCGACCTGAAGAAGCTGCGCGACGACCTGCCGATGCAGCCGCCGTCCCCGGCCGACCAGGACGCCTGGGTCAAGCAGGCGCTGGAAACCAATCCCGACCTGCTCGCCCAGAAGAGCAACGTGGAAACCGCCCAGCACAACATCAGCGCGGCGCGGGCGGCGCATCTGCCCACGATCACCGCCGGCGTGTCCTACGGCAAGGGAGCCGGCTGGTCCGAAGGCAATGCCGCGGCCCGCTATCGCGACCCCGCCTCGACCACGATCGGACTGACCCTCAACGTGCCGATCTTCTCCGGCGGTGCCACGCAGTCACTCGTGCGCCAGTCGATCTACCAGCGCGACGGCGCCGCCGACGCGCTGGAAGCGCAGCGCCGCCAGGTCGTGCGCGACACGCTCAACTACTATCGCTCGGTGATCGCCGGCATCGCCCAGGTCGAATCGGCGAAGGCCTCGGTGGAATCGGGCCGCAAGGCGCTGGAAGCGACCCGCGCCGGGTTCGAGGTCGGCACCCAGACGATGACCAACGTGCTGCTGGCGATCCAGACCCTGACCTCGTCGGAGAGCAGCTACTCGCAGGCGCGGCACCAGTTCATCCTCAACAAGCTGCTGCTCAAGCAGACTGCCGGCACCGCCGACGTGAAGGACATCGAGCAGATCAACGCGTTGCTGCAGTAAACCGCGGCGCCACGTTTCACGGAACGGCCGGGCATGTCCCGGCCGTTCTGTTTCCGGGCGGACGATCCGTCATTCCTGCAGCATGCCGTCGATCAGTTGCATGACCCGCTGCACCGCCCCGCGCTCTCGTTCGAACACGCCCTGGGCATCGCGACCCATGCGTTCGCGGCTGGCCGCATCCAGCAACAGCCGTAGCACGTCGGGGCCCAGTTGCGCGGCGCCGGTCACGCGCATCGCGCCACCCTGCTCGATCAGGCTGCGGGTGATCTCGTCGAAATTGAAGGTGTGTGGCCCGACCAGCACCGGCACCGACAGCGCTGCCGGCTCCAGCACGTTGTGGCCACCGATCGGCACCAGGCTGCCGCCGACGAAGGCCACGTCGGAGCCGGCGAAGAACGGCATCAGCTGGCCCATCGCGTCGATCACGAAGACCTGGTGCGAAGACGACGGCACGCCTTCGAGACCGCGCGTGGCCACCGTGAAACCCAGGCTGCGCACCGAGTGTTCGACCAGCCGGAACCGTTCGGGATGGCGTGGCGCCAGCAGCAGCAGCGCATCGGGCAGTCGCTTGAGCACCTGCAGGTGCGCCTCCAGCACCGCCTGCTCTTCACCCTCGTGCGTGCTCGCCGCCATCCACACCGGGCGACGCGGCCCCCACTGCTCGCGCATGCCGGCGGCCAGCTCCACCGCGCCATCGGGTATGGGCATGTCGAACTTCATGTTGCCGGTGACCAGCACCTGTTGCGGATCGGCACCGAGCAGGCGATAGCGTGCGGCATCAGTGCGTGACTGCGCGGCGATCAGGGTCACGCAACGCAAGGCGGATCGCAGCAGCCCGCGCAGCGGCCGGTAGCCGCGCAGCGAACGCTCGGACAATCGCGCATTGACGATCATCAGCGGAATGCCGCGGCGGCGACAGGCAAAGTAGAGGTTGGGCCAGATCTCCGTCTCGACGATCAGCGCCAGCCGTGGCCGGATCTTCTTCAGGAAGCGGCTCACCGCGTACGGCAGGTCATACGGCAGATAGACATGGAACACGCTGTCGCCGAACAACTGTTGCACGCGCGCCGTGCCGGTCGGAGTCACCGTGGTGACCACCAGTTGCGCCTTGGGGTAATCGCGTTGCAGTGCCTTGATCAGGGGCTCGGCAGCATTCACCTCGCCCACCGACACCGCGTGCACCCACAGGCTGCCGTTGAAGCCCGGCGTCCTGAAGAACCCGAAGCGCTCCGGCCAGCGCTGGTGGTAAGGCCGCGAACGCACCCCGCGCGCCAGCAGCCGCAGCACCAGCAACGGCGTGACCAGGAACATCGCCAGTGTGTAGAGATAGCGCAATGGCACGACTCGTGGTGTTGACGCGGCAGTATACGAGAGCGGGAACGAGGCCACGCGGAACAGCCGTCCGCGATCCACTACAATGCCCACGATGCCCGGCATGTCCCGTCCCGCCTTCCACCGTTCGCTGCTCGCACCTCGTCACTGGCCGGCGTGGCTGGGCGTGGCCACGATCTGGCTGATCGCACGACTGCCGCAACCTGTGCTGATGTGGTTGGGCCGTCGCCTCGGCGCCCTGGTGCTGCGCATTCCTTCGGCGCGAAAGCGCATCGCCGCAGCCAACCTCGCCCTGTGTTTCCCCGAACTCGACGCCGACGCCCGGGCACGCCTGGTCGACGCCAACCTGCGCGACATCGGCCTGATGCTGGTGGAGTTCGCGCTGGGCTGGATGGGCAGCGACCGGCGCATCGCGGCGATCCCCACCCGCATCGAGGGACTGGAGCATCTGGAAGCGGCGCGGGCGGAAGGTCGGGGCGTGCTGCTGGTGGGCGGACATTTCTCGCATCTGGAGCTGTGCGCGCGACTGGTCTCGCAGCGCATCCGCATCGCCGGCATGTATCGGCGGATGGACTCGACCGTGTTCGAGTGGGCGGTGCTGCGCGCGCGACTGGATTACGCCGACGCCATGTTCGACAAGGACGACATCCGCGGCACGGTGAAATACCTGCGCAACGGCGGCACCCTCTGGTACGCGCCGGACCAGGACATGCGCAGCAAGGACACCGTGTTTGCGCCGTTCTTCGGCGTGCCGGCGGCCACCATCACCGCCACCCATCACCTGGCGCGGATGTCCGGCGCGAAGGTGATTCCGTTCTTCCATCGCCGCCTGCCCGGCAACCAGGGCTACGTCCTGCGCCTGGGCACGCCGCTCGAAGACTTCCCGGGACCCGCTGCGGAAGCCGACACCGCACGCGTCAATGCCTGCATCGAACAGATGGTGCGCGAGGCGCCCGAGCAGTACCTGTGGGTGCACAAGCGCTTCAAGACCCGGCCGCCGGGCGCGCCTGCGATCTACTGATCGTCGCCGGTTCCCCGCTTCGAACGCCGCTGCTCGAGCTCGTACAGCTTCGCGTACTTCAGGAACGCGTAGAACGCGTGGATGCGGGCGGCGATGAAGCCGGCCCAGCCGGAACGCCAATGGCCGCGCAGCAGGTAGTAGCGCAGGAAGGCCACCGTCGGATACGCCACCATGCGCAGTCGCAACCCGCCGACCCGGCGCCTGGCCAAGTCGGGAAGCTGCAGGCTGGAATAGCGATCAGCCTTGCCCACGCGTCCGCTGATGTCGGGCTCGCCGTGGTGATCGATGACGACATCGAGCACCCCGATCGCGCCGTCCACCTGCACCTCCTCGTGCACCTCATGGCGGCTCATGCGGGCATGTTGTCGATCGAACAGGCGCACGTAGTGGTTGAGCCGCGCCCGTCGCGATTGCCAGCGCCAGAACTGCCACTCGCGCCGCCACAACTGGTATCCCGCGCAGGTCGGCGCCAGCAGCGCCTGCTGCAGCGGCGCGATCGACGCTTCGTCCAGCGACTCGTCCGAATCGAGCAGCAGCACCCAGCGATGGCTGGCCAGATCAATCGCCGCCTGTTTTTGCGCGCTGTATCCGGCAAACGGCTGGGCGTGGATGCGCGCACCGTAGCGGGCCGCGATCGCCATGCCGGCGTCGGTGGAACCGGAGTCCAGCACCACGATCTCGTCCGCCCAGCTCACGCCGCGCAGGCAGGCGTCCAGCGTGGCGGCGCTGTTGAACGTGGTCACCACCACCGACAACGGCTCACGCCCCATCGCGGGCCTCCACGGAGGCAGCTCTTTTGAGAAGTCCGGCAGGGACGCCGGGCTCTTCTTTGCCGGCTGGGATGCCGGCTACAAATTCGGGCAGTCCGGCACGGATGCCGGGCTCTTCTTCGCCGGCAGGGACGCCGGCAACGAACAAACTGGCACACCACAGACCGAGCAACCAGGCGAACAGCAACCCCCACCAGGCCGAATAGAAGGCCAGATGGGTGTTCAGCGGAAACAGCATCACGCCCAAGGCCAGGCTCACCGGGAACGCACGCTCCCGCGCTGCCGCACCCACGCTGCGCCACGCCCGCCATGCCAGCACGACGCCGGCCAGCCACAGCAGCAGGCCGATCGAACCGGTCTCGGTAAGTATCTCGAGCACCAGCTGGTGGGCATGACAGGCACCTTCGCCGACGCCGCAGGCTTCGGTCGATACCACGAAATGATCATTCGCCGGGGCGTACTGCGGATACGCATAACGATAGCCACGCACGCCCACGCCGTTGAGCGGATGCGCGGCGAACATCCCGACGCTGGCATGCCAGATGTCGAGGCGGCCGCTGAGCGCGGCGTCCAGCGACTGGTCGGTGCCGTGCAGGGCCAGCAGGGTGCGATCGATGCGGTCATGGAAGCGCGTCGAAGTCTTCCAGGCCAGTCCCCCGGCCAGCGCCAGCAGCAGCGCCGCCACCGCGCAGAAGCCGGCAAAGCGCAGCGGCGATTTCGTCTCGCGCCAGGCAAAGCCCAGCGCCACCAGCACGTAGCACAGCCACGCGGCGCGCGCACCGGCCAGCAGGATCGGGCCCAGGATCAGGGCAAAGGCGAGCAGCAGACCCGGCAAGCCCCAGCGCCGTCGCGCGGTCCAGAGCGCAAACGGCGACAGCACCGCCAGGGTGGGTCCCAACTTGAGGTTGTCCGCACCGAAGATGCCGGAGACGCGCTCGGCCTCCGCCTGGCCGCCAAGGCTCCAGCCGGTCAGCGCCTGCACCCAGGCATCCAGACACCACAGCGCCAATACCCAGGCCACCGCCACATACAGGGCCTGCAGCTTGCTTTCGCGGCGGATCGCAAAGCACGCGTACAAACCCAGCGGCGCATAGCGCAACAGCGCGGCCACCGTGCTCCAGCTCTTGCCCGGCCGGACCGCATCGAGCGCGGAGCACAGCGCCGCCCCGACGTAGGCGGCCAGCAGCCAGAGCAGCAGGCGTGCCCCCGCGTGCTGCTGCAAGGCCTGCGGATCGCGGGCGAACAGCATGATCACGCCGAGCAGGCACAACACGGTGCCCAGCTCGGAACTGCGCCCGAACGGCAGCAGCGCGATCACCAGCCAGAACGGCAGCAGTGGCGAGCGCAACGCGCCCTTGAGTGAGGTGCCGAACGAATTCATGCATGAACCGGATGACTGCGATCCCGCATTGTAGGCGAGCCGCCGCAGCCAATCCGCACGCCGCGGCGACCTGATCAGGACGCGGCGATTTCGTCGTACAGGGCGAGCGTGGCCTGCTGCATGTCGCCCAGGCGATAGCTCTGCAGCGGCGAGATCGGCGGCGCTACCCGCAGCAATTCGGCGGCGCGCTCCACCAGCCGCTCGCGGTCACCGGGAGGCACCCGGCCGGCGGGGTACAACTCGGCCAGCAATTCGCCGACGCCGCCATGGGCGTAGCCCAGCACCGGACGGCACAGCGACAGCGCCTCGACCACGGTGCGGCCGAACGATTCGGGCCGGTTCGACAGCTGCAGCACCAGCGCGGAAATCGCGTAGATGTCGCGCACGTCGTCGCGCGGCGGGCTCAGCACCACCTGCGAAGTCACCCCGCGCAAGCGGATCAGTTCCTGCAGCTCCGCCACGTAGGCCTCACGGCCGGGTTCGATCACCCCCAGCAACAACAGGCGCGCCTCGATCCCCCGTCGCTTCAGGTCGGCCAGCAGCTCGATCGCGTCATGGTGCCCTTTCAGGCGCGTGCCACGACCCGGCAGGGTCAGCAGGGGTGCGCCGGTCAGCGCGGGAAACTCGGCAAGAAAGGCCTTCTGCCAGGCGTCATCGGGCCGGTGGCCATAGGGAAACGCCTGCGGATCGATGCCCCGCGGAATCACCTTGACCCGGCCCGGCTCCAGCCAGCGGTAGTGGCTCAGCACGTAGTCGCGCAAGGTCTGTGACACCGCCACCACGCGCTCGCCGCGCAGCAGGATCGCACTGTAACGCCCGGGTGAATTGAGCCCGTGCACGGTGGTGAGGAAATGCGGCCGCGGCGACATGCCCTTCAACGCCCACCAGCCCATCCAGGCCGGCAGCCGCGACCGGGCATGCACGATGTCCGGCTTGATTTCGCGCAGCAGGCGCCGCAAGGCGCCCAGATGGCCCAGCGTAGACAGCGACTTGCGGCCGATGTCCAGCGTGATGTGCTCGCTGCCCTCGGCCTTCAATTGCTCGACCAGCCGGCCACCCGCCGAGATCACCACCGAGCGGTGGCCAGCCTGCACCAGCGCACGGGCAATCTCCAGCGCTGACCGCTCGGCGCCACCGGAGTGCAGCGCAGGGATCAACTGGACCACGGTCAGCAGCTTGGCGGGCACGGCAATGCTGGACATGAGCTCGGGGCTGGCGGCTTTCATTCCATGAAGGCAAGCAAGAACAATGCCGCCGAAGGGTGTGACTGGCCCGAAAGCTCAGTCCTGCAGCACGTAACAGGCGCCACAGTAGGCACAGGTTGACTCGCCGCCATCATCGACGATCGGCAGGTAGACCTTCGGATGCGAATTCCACAGTTCCATGCCGGGCATGGGACAGGACAGCGGCAGGTCTGCGCGCGTCACTTCATAACGATTTTCGGCATTTGCCGGCACCATCGGCGCCGCCGCAGAGCGGGGGGATGACATCAGTGAACTCCAGACTGGACATCAGGCCGCAAATGGTAGCAGGCTGCAGCCTTCTGTCGGGGGACAGCAGGGGTACCCAAGGAAGCCGGACGCAGCTCCCAGCCGTGAGGCTGCGGTGGCGGTCCTCATCACGTGAGCACTCATCCACGACCCGGCGTTTCGTGCCGGGCCCACTGCAACGAGTTCGGGAGCTGACCATGGATTCAGGAAAGATCATTGCACGCGTCAAGGCCATACTGACCACGCCGAAGACCGAGTGGCCCGTGGCCGCCGCCGAACCGGCCACGGTGAACAGCCTGTTTACTGGCTACATCCTCATCCTCGCCGCCCTGCCCGCGGTGGCCGCCTTCATCAAAGGCAGCCTGATCGGCACCAGCGCATTCGGCATCACCGTGCGCGACTCGATCGGTGGCGGCATCACCCGCATGGTGCTGGGCTACCTGCTGTCGCTGGTCGTGGTCTACCTGATGGCGCTGATCATCAACGCGCTGGCCCCCACCTTCGGCGGCCAGAAGGACATGGTGCAGGCCCTCAAGACCGTGGCCTACGCGTGGACCGCCAGCTGGATTGCGGGCATCGCCGTGATCGTTCCCTGGCTGGGCTGGCTGGTTGCGCTCGCCGGCGCGATCTATGGCGTGTACCTGCTCTACCTCGGCCTGCCGCAGACGATGAAATGTCCGACCGAAAAATCGGCCGGCTACACCGCGGTCAGCGTGATCATCGCCTTCGTGCTGAGCTGGATCGTGGGCGCCATCGTGATCGGCGTGGTCGGCACCGCCGCACTCACCGGCGCGGCGATGGGCGGCATGCATGTCACCGGCAGCAATGGCGACAGCGTCACCATCGACGGCAACAGCGCGATGGGGCAGCTGGCCGCGATGGGCAAGCGCGCCGAACAGGCCAGCAAGGACATGGAAGCCGCGCAGAAATCCGGCGACAGCGCCGCGCAATCCGCCGCGATGGGCAAGATGATGGGCGCGATGGCCGGCACCGACGGCAACGTCGAGGCGCTGGCACCGGACCAGATCAAGGCCTTCCTGCCCGACAGCCTGGGCAACCTCAAGCGCAGCAGCCTGTCGGCCCAGCGCAACAAGGCGATGGGCATGCAGATCTCCGAAGCCAGCGCCGACTATTCCGCCGACAACGGCCAGCACCTCACGCTGGAAGTTTCCGATACCGGCGGCGCCAAAGGGCTGATGTCGCTGGCCAGTGCGATGGCGCCGGAGGAGGAAAAGCAGACCGAGCACGGCTACGAGAAGACTTACAGCGCCGGCGGCAACCTGGTCCACGAGGCATGGGATACGCAGTCGAAATACGGCGAGTACAGCGTGGTGGTCGGCAAGCGATTCACCGTGAAGGCCACCGGCAATGTCGACAGCATCGACCAGCTGAAGCAGGCGGTCGGCAGCGTCGACCTGTCCCGGCTGGAATCGCTGAAGGACACCGGCGTCAAGGCGAACTGACCCACTCGTCCGAACACGAAAAAGCCGCGCCGTCACCGGCGCGGCTTTTTTTGTGTTCGCGCAGACTTACTTCTTCTTCGGCACCGAGCCTTCGGTGGTGATGCGGATGGCGAGCTCGTCGCTGACGTTAGGCACATAGGCGCCGACGCCGAAATCCGAGCGCTTGATGCTGGCGGTGGCGTCGAAACCGATCGACGGCGCCTTGCTCATCGGATGCGGGCCGATCTTGTTCAGCGTCGCGTCCAGCACCACCGTCTTGGTCACACCGTGCACGGTGAGGTTGCCGGTCACCTTGAACTTGTTGCCGCCCAGCGGCTGCACCGCCGTGCTCTTGAAAGTCACCACCGGGTACTTGTCGGCATCGAGGAAGTCCGGCTTCTTCAGGTGCTCGTCCAGCGCCGCCACGTGGGTGTCGAGGCGGGCCAGCGGCAGGGTCACTTCCACGCTGGAATTGGCCGGGTGCTGTTCATCGAACACCACGGTGCCCTCGCCCAGGCCGAGGTCGGCGGTGGGGTTGGAGTAGCCGAAGTGGTTCCAGCTGAACAGGACCATGGTGTGGCTCGGGTCGAGCTGGTAGGTGACCGGGGCGGCCTGGACCGACACGGCGGCGCCGAGCAGGCCGGCGAAAGCGAGGCATTTCAGTGCACGCATAGGTAAGCTCCTGTGAATGGTGGGAAGTGTGGTTCAAGCGAACGTGCAGGCTTCGTCGAACGCCAGGCGGGGGCGACGCCCGAACAGGTTGCGGCTGGCCTCGGAAAGCCACCCGCGCATCGCTATCCTGTGGCGGGGCGCGCCCGAAGTGACGGTATCCTGCCAGTGTATAGGCGGCTGCAGGCGAACGGTCCACCCATGGGAAGAACGTAGAGTGGTCATTCGGGAAACAGTGACGGAGCCTGCAGCCTCATGCTGAACCTGCATGGCGAATGCTGGGTGATCACCGACACGGCCGCCGGCAACCAGCGGCAGGCGCTGGCGCTGGCGGAGTATCTGGGCATGCCCATGCGTCACCTGGTGCTGCAGCCGCGGGCGCCGTGGTCATGGCTGGCGCCGAAACTGGAACTCGGCGGGCGACTGGCCCTGTCCGCCCGCCAGCGCCGCCTGTTCGCGCCGCCCTGGCCGAACGTGGCGATCGGCTGCGGCCGCGCGGCCGCCCTGTTCACCCGCATGCTGCGCCGCCTGTCCGACGGACAGTGCTACACCGTGCAGATCCTGGACCCGCGGATCGATCCCGCCCACTGGGACACCGTCATCGCGCCCCGTCATGACCGGCTCGACGGCCCCAACGTGCTGCAGCCACTCGGCTCGCTGAATCCGGTCGACGACGAATGGCTGGCCGACGGCCGCGATGCCTGCCCCGGCTTTGCCGACTTGCCGCAGCCGCGCGTCGGCGTCCTGCTCGGCGGCTCGCGCCAGGGCATCACGCTGGACGGCGACTATGCGCGCCAGCTGTCGACGCGACTGCTCGAACGCCAGCATGGCGAAGGCGGCAGCCTGCTGGTGCTCGGTTCGCGACGCACCTCGCCCGTGCTGGTCGAAGTGTTCCGCCGCAGCCTGCGCGACGTGCCCGGCCTGGTCTGGGCCGGACCCGACGACGGCCGCAATCCCTATCCGGGCGTGCTCGGCTGGGCCGACCGGCTGGTGGTCACTCCCGATTCGGTGAACATGCTTTCGGAAGCCTGCGCCGTGGGCTGCCCGGTTCAGACTTTCGTCGCCGCGCCGTTGCCGGCGAAGATCGGGCGTTTCCATCACGCCCTGCGCGAGGCCGGGCGGCTGCACGACCTGGACGGCCCGGCCGCTCGTCCACCGCCGCCACTGCGCGAGACCGCAGCGATCGCCGCCGATTTGCTTGCGCTGATCGCGCGACGGCAATCGAACTGAATCACCCGCGCCCGTTCAGTCGAACGCGAACCCCAGTGCGTCGGTGACCTCGCGGACACTGCCGCACAGCTGCGCCAGTTCCGCGTCGCGCGGCGCGATGCGCGAGCGCAGGTCAAGGGTGCAGGCCAGGGCGCGCTGCAGCAGGTCGGCGTGGGCCACGGCGAGGATCGCGGCCTGGTTGTTGTCGAGCAGGCCGGCGCCGCGGCAGGCCTCGATCAGGCCCGCATTGGCGGTGACCCCCAGCAGTGACGGCTGCTGCGCCGCATGCGCCAGCACCAGCCCCTGCAAGGCGAACTCGATATCGAGCAGGCCGCCGTGGCCCTGCTTCAGGTCGAACTGGCGCTCGTCGGAGCGGTCGCGTTCGGCACGCCAGCGCTGGCGCATGCTGCCGACCTCGGCCAGCACGGTGGCGCGTTCGCGCGGCACCGCCAGGATGCTGCGTCGTACCTCGGCCAGCTGCGCGTTGAGCGCCGCGTCGCCGGCCATCGGCCGCGCGCGCAGCAGCGCCTGGTGTTCCCAGGTCCACGCACGACTCTGCTGATAGGCCACGAACGCATCCAGGCTGCTGACCAGCAGCCCCTTGGAGCCATCCGGCCGCAGCCGCGTGTCGACTTCGTACAGGCGCCCGCCGCGGGTCAGCACGGTGAGCCAGTTCATCGCCCGCTGGGCCAGCCGCTGGTACCAGCGCGAACCTTCGATCGGCCGCGCGCCATCGCTCATCGCCTGGGCGCGGCGGCCGTCGTAGACGAACACCAGGTCCAGATCCGAGGCGAAACCCAGCTCCTCGCCGCCGAGGCTGCCGTAGCCCAGCACCGAGAAGCCCGAACCTTCGCCGGGCAGCCGGCCGTGCTGCGCCACCAGCTCGCGCTCGGCCAGGGCCAGCACCGCGCCGACCACCGACTCGGCCAGCGCGGCGAGCCGGCGCGCGGTGGCTACCGCGTCGGCGCGGCCGTCGTTGAACGCCAGACCCAGCCGGAAGGCGGTCGACGCCTTGAACTCGTTGACCCGCTCCAGTTCCGCCTCGGCCTCGCGTTCCTCCAGCGTGCCCAGCACGCGGACGATCTCGGCGGCGATGTCGGCGCGCTTGAACGGCAGTTGGTCGATGCGCGGATCGAGCACGTCGTCCAGCAGCAGCGGTTGCGCGATCACCCGTTCGGCCAGGAAGGCACTGTCGGCGAACAACCGCACCAGCCGGCGTCGCGCGGCCGGCTGCTCCTCCAGCAGGGCCAGGTAGGACGAACGCCGCGCCACCGCCTGCATCAGGCGGACCAGCCGCAGCAGACTGGCCACCGGCGCCTTGCTGGCGCGGGCGGCCTCGAACAGCTGCGGCATCAGGTGATCGAGCCGTTCGCGCGAACGAGGCGACATCGCGCGCACCGAAGCCGCCTGCGGCAGCTTCAGCAAGGCGTCGGCCAGTTCGCTGCCGGGCACGAAGCCGGAACTTTCCAGCACGCCGGCGTCCAGCGACTCGTCGCAGGCGTGTTGCCACAGTTGCAGGTCGGCGACCGGCACGCTGGCGGCGCGGCCGCCCTGCGGCATCAGGACCGCGGCGAACTCCTCGCTGACGATGGCCCGCTGCGCCGCCAGCGCCGCCTGCAGGCTGTCCCAGTCCGGATGGTCCAGGCTCAGCGCCAGGCGCTCGCGACTGAGCGCATCGGGCGGGATGTCATGGGTCTGCGCATCGCGCAGCATCTGCACCCGGTTCTCCACGCGCCGCAGCAGCACGTAGGCCTGGCGCAGCGCACGCGCCCGCGCGGCGGGAATGTGGCCGCGCGCCTCGCACGCGGTCAGCGCCGGCAGCAGGCCACGCACGCGCAGGCTCGGCTCGCGGCCGCCACGGATCAGCTGGGTCAGCTGCACGATGAACTCGATCTCGCGGATGCCACCGGGGCCCAGTTTCAGATTGTCGGCCAGATCCTTGCGCGCCACTTCCGCATCGATCAGCGACTTCATCTCGCGCAGGCCGGCGAACGCGGTGTAGTCGAGGTATTTGCGGTAGACGAACGGTCGCAGCAATTCCTGCAACTGCTTGCCGGCGGCACGATCGCCGGCGACCGGGCGCGCCTTGATCCACGCGTAGCGTTCCCAGTCGCGGCCTTCGCTCTGGTAGTACTGCTCCATCGCGGCGAACGACAAGGCCAGCCGGCCGGCGTTGCCGAACGGGCGCAGGCGCATGTCGACCCGGGCGCAGATGCCGTCCATGGTCGGCTCGTTGAGCAGGCGCACCAGCTGGCGGCCCAGCCGCACGAAGTACTCGCTGTTGTCGAGCGGCCGCGCGCCGTCGGTGTGGCCGCCGTGCGGGTAGGCGAACACCAGGTCGATGTCCGAGGAGAAATTCAGCTCCGACCCGCCCAGCTTGCCGAAGCCGATCACCAGCAGGCGTTGCAACGCGCCCTCGGGGTTGCGGCTGTGGCCGTAGCGCGCGGCCAGCATCCGCTCGGACCAGCCCAGTGCCAGTTCCAGCAGCACCTCGTACAACACGCTGGTCGCCGACAGGGTTTCCGGCAGCTCGTCCAGCCCGTTGGCATCGCGGAACACCAGCCGCAATGCCTCGGCGTGGCGGAAGCGGCGCAGCGCGACCATGCACCCGGCCTCGTCCTCCGGCAGCTTCAGCGCCTCGACGCGCGCACTGGCATCACTGCCCGAGCGCAGGCGCTCCAGCCCGGCCGGTGCCAGCAATTGCGGCTGGCGACACCAGGTGTCGAAGGCGAAATCGCTGGCCAGCAGGGTACGCCGGATGCGCTCGGCCACGCCGGCGTCGTCGTGCAGCGGCACGCCGGCCGCGCGGCAGCGACTGGCGAGTTCGCCATAACGGTCATCGATCAGTGCGCGCAGTGCGGGGCTTGCCGGATGGGTCATCCGGGCATTGTGCCGCATGGCGGGCGGCTGCCGGCAGCTGAGCACCGCTTGAACAAGCCCTCGACAAGCCGGACACTCGCCGGCCACGCCTACTCCTTGTTCATCTGGCCGCCATTACATTGGCGCGTCCAGACCATGACAGCAAACGCAGGACTGCCATGCCGCCACTTGCTTCCCCGCCCGTTTCCCGTTGGCGAGCGATCGCTTCCCGGGTCGCGCTGCTGTTGCTGCTGGCCGTGGCCTTCGTGCTGCTGACCGGGTGGGTGGACGGTGGCGTCGGCGTGACCCCTCTGCGCATCTTCGACCAGGCACGTTACCCGCTGGCCAACGCCTTGCCGGGCCTGCTGCTGGCAGCGCTGCTGCTGGCGATCAGCCGGCGCGCATGGCTTTCGTTCGCGCTGGCGTTCCTGTTGCAGGGCCTGCTGTACGCGGTGAACGTGCTCAAGGTGGCCAACCTCGGCACGCCGCTGTTGCCGGACGACTTCCGCATCGTGGGGCAGTTGCACAAGGGTGGCATGCACCTGCTGTCGGGCTATCTGCCGCACAGCGCGTGGCCGTACCTCGGCCTGCTCGCCGCGGTGATCGCGATCGTGGTGGCGTGGCGACTGGAACCGCCGCTGTTCGAACGCCGCCCGCGGTTGCCGCGCGCGCTCGGTGGCGGCGTGGCGGCACTGGCACTGCTCACGATGCTGGTCGGCCTGCAGGCGTGGACGAAGATCTACAACGCGAAGACCTTGTGGCTGGAGCCGTGGTCGGCCATTTCCACCACCACCCATTCCGGCCTGATCAGCTCGCTGATGCTGTTCCACCTGCAATACGGCAAGGGTGCGCACAAGCCGGATCCGATCACGGCCAGCCGTCTGATCAACCAGTCCGCGCCGGCACTGCTGCAGTCCATGCAGGCGGCGACACCGGCGGCGGCCGACCTGCCGGACGTGGTGGTGGTGCAAAGCGAGTCGTTCTTCGACCCGACCATCATGCGCGGCTACGAGCACAGCAACTTCGCGCCCAATCTGCGCCGGCTGGCTGCGCACGGCATCAGTGGCAAACTGCACGTGCCCACTTTTGGTGGCGGCACCATCCGCACCGAGTTCGAATTCCTCACCGGCCTGTCGCTGCGCTATTTCGACAACCTGCAGTTCCCCTATCTGCAGATGAGTCACCAGGCACTGCCGGGACTGGTCCGCACGCTGAGCCGGCACGGCTATTCGACGCTGGCACTGCACGGCAACGACCCGGCGTTCTGGAACCGCACTACCGCGTTCAAGGCGATCGGCTTCGATCACTTCGTGTCGCAGTCGTCGTTCCCACCCGGCGCGCCCAACGACGGCAAGTACATGGCCGACAGCGCGATGACCGACGAGATCATGACCCAGCTGAAGGATCAGGGCCCACCGCAGTTCATCTTCGCCATCAGCATCGAGGCGCACGGCCCGTACGACGTCGAGCCCACCCATGTCGCCGAGCGCGACGCGATCCCGGTGCCCGCCGGCATCACCGGCCGCGACAAGCTGGAGCTGCAGAACTACCTGTATCACCTCAAGCATGCCGATGCCGAGCTGGGACGCCTGGTGAAGCTGCTGGCGGCACGCGAGCGTCCCAGCGTGGTGTTGTTCTACGGCGATCACCTGCCAGCGTTGAGCAACAGCTACCAGATCACCGGCTTCGTCGACGGCGGCGACATGCTGAGCCAGGCCGGCGTGTGGCTGCTGGTCGATCCGAAGCACCCGGGCAAGCGCAGCACGGCCGACACCGCCTCCTGGCTGCTGCCCGGCAAACTGCTGGCGCACATCGGCATCCACGACGATCCGTACTTCGCGCTGACCGAACTGGTCGGCCCACAGCTGGCCTCGCTCACCGAGGCGCCCGGCGCACCGCCATTGCCCGAGGGCGACGACCTGCAACAACTCGACAAGGCCATGGCCAGCGTCGAACAGCTGCGCATGAGCAACAAGCTGGACAGCCTGCTGCCGCAGCCCGCACCGGCGCCCGCGCCTGGCCAGATCGTCCACAACGCCGCACCACCGGCACCACGGCCGGCATCCTCCGCGCAGTGACGCGAACAGTGGCGCCTTTGCCCCGGACTCGCCGTTCAGCGAGCTGTCCGACGACTGAAGAGCGCGACCCGGTATTCACGCGGCAGTCGGGCGAGGCCGCCTAGCGTCGGTGTGGCCGTCGGCGCGTGCCATGCGCTTGCGGCGGCATTCCCCACCTGGAGGTCACCCTCATGCGCAAGACCATGCTTTCCGCCCTCATCATCGGTGCCAGCGTATTCACTGCTTCCGCCTTCGCCCAGGCCAGCCTCGGCGGTGCCGCTCACATTGGCGCCGGCGCCCACGTCGGCGCAGCCGCACCAAGCGCCATGCACGCCGTTGGCCAGACCACCGCGCAGACGGAGCAGACCCTGCACCGCACCGGTTCCCACGCGAAGCACCGGACCCGCAAGGCCGCTGACCGGACCCGCTCGACCGTCAATGACCACGCCAACGCCAATGCCAACGCGAATGCGAATGGCACGATCGGAGCGGGCGCCGGCGACTCGCATGCGGGCGCCAACGCCAACGTCGCTACCGGTGCCGGTCTCGATACAGCCGCCACCGCAGGCAGGGCTGGTGAGATGGGCCGGGGCGTGGGCGGCGACGTGCGCGATACCGCGCATTCGGCGATCCAGTCCACCGACCGCGCGGCCGGCTCGGTCGGCGACGCGGTACAGGGCGTCAACGCCAGCGGCAACGCCGCCGCCAGCGGCAGTGTCCACGCCCACGGGCACTGAGTTCACTGCCACCAACCCGGCAGATATCGCCGGGATTCCGGCGCCACAAAAAAGAAAACCCCGCCGAGGCGGGGTTTTCTTTTGTCGTGCCTTGAGCGGGGAACTCAGAAGTCCATGCCGCCCATGCCACCCATGCCGCCGCCCATGCCACCGCCGTGGCTGTGGCCTTCGTCCTTCTTCGGCAGCTCGGCAACGATCGCCTCGGTGGTGATCGCCAGGCCGGCCACCGACGCGGCGTGCTGCAGGGCCGAACGGGTGACCTTGGTCGGGTCCAGGATGCCCATGGCAACCATGTCGCCGTACTCGCCGCTGGCGGCGTTGTAGCCGAAGTTGCCGGTGCCTTCCTTGACCTTGTTCAACACCACCGACGGTTCTTCGCCGGCGTTGGCGACGATCGCGCGCAGCGGCGCTTCCAGCGCGCGGCGGGTGATCGCAATGCCCAGGTCCTGGTCGGTGTTGTCGCCCTTCAGGCCTTCGACGGCCTTCAGCGCGCGGATCAGCGCCACGCCACCACCGGGGACCACGCCTTCCTCGACCGCTGCACGGGTGGCGTGCAGGGCGTCTTCGACGCGTGCCTTCTTTTCCTTCATCTCGACTTCGGTAGCCGCACCGACCTTGATCACGGCCACGCCGCCGGCCAGCTTGGCCACGCGTTCCTGCAGCTTCTCGCGGTCGTAGTCGGAGGAGGTCTCCTCGATCTGCGCCTTGATCTGGCCGATGCGCGACTGGATCTTCTCGGCCTCGCCCGCGCCGTCGATGATCGTGGTGTTTTCCTTGGTGATGACGATGCGCTTGGCGCGACCCAGATCGTTGATCGTGGTCTTCTCCAGCGACAGGCCCACTTCCTCGGACACTACCTGGCCGTTGGTCAGCACCGCGATGTCTTCCAGGATCGCCTTGCGACGGTCACCGAAGCCCGGCGCCTTCACGGCGGCGACCTTGACGATGCCGCGGATGGTGTTGACCACCAGGGTGGCCAGCGCCTCGCCCTCGACTTCCTCGGCCACGATCAGCAGCGGCTTGCCGGCCTTGGCGACGGCTTCCAGCACGGGCAGCAGCTCGCGCACGTTGGACACCTTCTTGTCGTGGATCAGGATGAACGGGTCATCCATTTCGACCTGCTGGCTCTGCTGGTTGTTGATGAAGTACGGCGACAGGTAGCCGCGGTCGAACTGCATGCCTTCGACCACGTCGAGTTCATTGTCCAGGCCCGAGCCTTCCTCGACCGTGATCACGCCTTCTTTGCCGACCTTCTTCATCGCGGTGGCGATGATGTCGCCGATGTTGGTGTCGGAGTTGGCGGAGATCGTGCCGACCTGGGCGATTTCCTTGTCATTCGCGGTCGGGTTGGAGAGCTTCTTCAGCTCGCCCACGGCGGCCACGACGGCCTTGTCGATGCCGCGCTTCAGGTCCATCGGGTTGATGCCCGCGGCGACGGCCTTAAGGCCTTCCTGGATGAACGCCTGCGCCAGCACGGTGGCGGTGGTGGTGCCGTCACCGGCGACGTCGGAGGTCTTGGAAGCGGCTTCCTTGACGATCTGTGCGCCGAGGTTCTCGTACTTGTCGGCCAGCTCGATCTCCTTGGCGACGGACACGCCGTCCTTGGTGATCGTGGGGGCACCGAAGCTCTTCTCGAGCACGACATTGCGGCCCTTCGGGCCCAGGGTGACCTTGACGGCATTGGCGAGCGTGTTCACGCCCTTGAGGATGCGCGAGCGGGCGTCTTCGCCGAAACGGACTTCTTTAGCGGCCATAAAATTTTTCCTTGAAAAATTTTGAATAAGTAAGGGGAAACGTCACGAAAGAGCTGCAAGAAGGAGCCAAAGGCGACCGGGAGCGCGGCTTTCGCGCTACACCACCAGGCTCCAGCTCAATCAGCCCTCGATCACCGCCACGATGTCGTCTTCCTTCAGGAACACGAGCTCTTCGCCGTCGATCTTGATTTCCTGGCCGGCGTACTTGCCGAACAGCACCACGTCGCCAGCCTTCAGCGACATCGGACGGACCTTGCCGTCGGCCATGATCAGGCCGGTACCTGCGGCGACGACCTTGCCGCGAGTCGGCTTTTCGGTGGCGCTGTCGGGGATCACGATGCCGCCGGCGGAGACGCGCTCTTCTTCGAGACGCTTGACGATGACGCGGTCATGCAGGGGACGCAGTGTGCTCATGGAGGACTCCAGCTGGTTCAAACAGTTGATGGACAAGGTCTTGCAGAGCCCGGACGGCAGCTCTGTTAGCACTCGATGGTAATGAGTGCCAATTCTACGCAGATAGCATCCCGCAGCAAGAGTGTTCGTACGCGGGGATGGACAGCACATTGGGCGAACCCGGCAGCGTTTCAAGGGCGCGGCGGTGAATCACCTCGCGCAAGCTCGGCTACGCTGCCGGCATGACCATGACCGATCCCGCCACCGTCCTGCTCTGCCATTGCAGCTGCCCCGACCAGGCCTGCGCCCGCCAACTGGCCGAAACGCTGGTTGGCGAACGGCTGGCCGCCTGCGTCAACCAGCTGCCGGGCGTGCAATCGACCTATCGCTGGCAGGGTGCCGTCACCACCGACAGCGAGGTGCTGCTGCTGATCAAGACCACCGCCGGTCGTTTCGAGGCGCTGAAGGCGCGGCTGCTGCAACTGCACCCTTACGAACTGCCGGAACTGGTCGCGGTGCCCGTGACCCACGGTCACGACGCCTATCTGGACTGGGTGCGTGCCAACGTCGCAGGGGGATTCGCGGCGACTGGGCCATAATGGTCATCCACCCGCGCGGCGCGCGGGCCGCACTGTTCCCGGAGTCGTGATGCGATCAATGCTTGCCGGCCGGATGGCCGTTCGCCTGCTGATCGGGCTGAGTCTGCTGTTTGCCATGTTGCCCGCGTTCGCCCAGGACACGGCCGAACTGCTGCCGGTGACCGAGGCCTACAAGCTCAGCGCCGATGCCGGCACGCCCGGCGTGCTGAAGCTGCACTGGACGATCGCGCCGGACTATTACCTCTACCGCGGCCGCATGAAGTTCAAGGGTGGCGATGGCGTCAGCCTGGGCACAGCGCAGTTGCCCGACGGCGAGAAACATCACGACGAATACCTCGGTGACGTGGAGACCTATCACCACGGCGTCGACGCCAGCATTCCGTACACCGTGGCCGCCGGCACCGATCGCCTGCGGATCAGCGTGCAATACCAGGGCTGCCACGAAGTCGATCCGAAGATCTGCTACCCGCCGCATACCGAGAAGCTCGACTTGCCGCTGCCCGCCGATGGCGCCGCCGCGGCGGCCCCCGTCGCCGGCTCGCTGGGCGCCGCGCTCGGCCAGCTCGGCAGCAACAGGATCGAGGCCGTGGCGGGCACGGTCGGCGCGCCGCTGCCCGCCGAACAGGCCTTCCGTTTCGAGGCGCTGGCGCAGAACCCGCACCAGTTGCTGCTGCGCTGGACGATGCCCAGGGGTTACTACCTGTATCGCGACCAGACCACGCTGAAACTCGAAAACGCCGGCGGCCTCGCCCTGAAACCCGCGTGGCCGGCCGGTACCGCGCACCACGACGAGCACTACGGCGACGTCACCGTGTATTTCGACCAGGTCGAGCTGCCGGTGGCGGTCGAGGGCGACCTCGGCGACGCCAGAGCGCTGACCCTGCTGGCCAGTTTCCAGGGTTGCCAGGACGGCGGCCTGTGCTATCCGCTGATGACCCGCCGCGTGAACCTCGATCTTGGCAGTGGCGCCACCGTCACCGGCCAGACCACCGAAACCCCGCCGGAACTGCCACCGGGCAATGCTGATTCGGTTCCGGCTGACTCGGTTCCGGCTGACTCGGTTCCGGCCGACTCGGTTCCGGCCGGCCCGGCCCCGCTGCAAGTGAGCCTGATCGCTGCCCTGTTGCTGGCGCTGGGCGGCGGCCTGGTGCTGAACCTGATGCCGTGCGTGCTGCCGGTGTTGTCGATCAAGGCCGTCAGCGTGCTGGAAAGCGCGGAAAGCCACGCCGCGGCGCGCCGTCACGCACTGTTCTATACCGCTGGCGTGCTGTGCAGTTTCGCGGCACTCGGCCTGGGCATCCTGGCCCTGCGCGCGGCGGGGCATGCGCTGGGCTGGGGCTCGCAACTGCAACAACCCCTGGTGGTCGGCGTGCTCGCCTGCCTGATGCTGGCGGTCGGCTTGTCGATGTCCGGCGTGGTGCAGTTCGGCGCCTCGCTGGGCAATACCGGCGCCAGCCTTGCCGCGCGCTCCGGTCCGGCCGGCGACTTTTTCACCGGCGTGCTGGCCGTGGTGGTGGCCAGCCCGTGCACCGCGCCGTTCATGGGCAGCGCGCTGGCCTATGCCTTCGCCGCACCGATGGTTTCGGCCCTGCTGGTGTTCCTGATGCTGGGCGTCGGCCTGGCGCTGCCGTTCCTGGCGGTGGGCTTCGTCCCGGCGCTGGGCCGTCTGCTGCCACGGCCGGGACGCTGGATGGAAACGCTGAAGCAGGTGCTGGCCTTCCCGATGTACCTCACCGCCGCGTGGCTGGTCTGGGTGCTGGCCAATCAGCGCGGCGCCGACGCTGTCGGCCTGGTGCTGGTGGCGATGGTGCTGCTGGCGATGACCCTGTGGTGGTTCGAGCGCAGCCGCTCGCGCGGCGCGATCAGCAAGCTCGCGGTGGTGGTGCTGGCCATCGCCACCGTGGTGCCGATGGCCCTGCTCGCCCACGTGCCGCCGCCGTCGGCCAGCGCGGCGATCGAGGAAGGCGTGGTCGCCTACAGTCCGGAAAAACTGGCCAGCCTGCGCACCGCCGGCACGCCGGTGTTCGTCGACATGACCGCCGACTGGTGCGTCACCTGCAAGGCGAACGAGCACACCGTGCTGGACACCGACGCCTTCCGCGCCCTGCTCAAGCGCACCGGCGCGGTCTACATGAAAGGTGACTGGACCGACGTCAACCCGACCATCAGCGCCTTCCTGCAGCAATACAACTCGCCCGGCGTGCCGTTGTACGTGGTCTTCCCGAAGAACGGCGGCCCCGGCAAACAGCTGTCCACCGTGCTGACCCGCTCGATGGTCGAGCAGGCGCTGACGGAAGCGGCGCGCTGATGCTCAGTCGCGGCAACTGGACCATTCTCGGCCTGGCCGCGCTGGCCGCCGCGGTCGGCGGCTACGCGCAGCACCACCTGCAGACGGCCCCGGCCGCAGCGGTGACCACCGCGGCTTCGACCATCATCGGCCAGCCGTTGCCGGCGCTGAGCCTGCCCGACCTGGATGGCAGGCTGCATGATCTGGGCGAGTATCGCGGACGCCGCGTACTGATCAATCTGTGGGCCAGCTGGTGCCTGCCCTGTCTGCAGGAAATGCCCGCGCTGGTCAAAGCCCAGCAGAAATTCGGCGATCATGGGGCGATCGTGATCGGAATTGCGCTGGACGAGCCAGCTCACGTTCGGGCCTTTTTGGCCGCACATCCGGTGAATTACCCGATCTTGATCGGCCAACCGGAATCGCCGGGCACGTCGCTGAAACTGGGAAATACCCTGCGGAACCTCCCTTACAGCGTGCTTGTCGCCGACGATGGGCGCATTTTGGCCACACATGCGGGAGCCATGACCGCCGATCAGATGGAGCAGTGGCTGGCTCCCTGATCCACGCGTCGTCCGAAGGCGGCCGACATACGGTTACGCACGGGAACCCGGCGCTTCTCCGTCAAACATCGCCGATCTGCGGCGAACTGGACAAGACTGCTGGGGGCGCGCACACTGCGCCCGTTCCGGGGCGTCCGGACGCGGCCTTGGACAATGACGTTGGCGAAAATCCTGGTCCTGCATGGACCCAACCTCAATTTGCTGGGCGCCCGCGAACCGGAGATCTACGGTCACGAGACGTTGACCGACATCAACCAGCAACTGGCCGAGCGCGCGCAAGCCGCGGGGCACGAACTGGTCTGGTTCCAGTCCAACGCCGAGCATGAACTGATCGGGCGGGTGCACCAGGCCCGTGACGATGGCACGGCGATGATCCTGTGCAATGCCGGTGCGTTCACGCACACCAGCATCGCGCTGCGCGATGCGTTCGCCGCCACGGCCATTCCGTTCATCGAGGTACACCTGTCCAACGTCTTTGCCCGCGAGCCGTTCCGCCACCACTCCCATCTTTCCGACATCGCGGTCGGCGTGATCTGCGGCTTCGGCGGCAACAGCTACCGGCTGGCGCTCGACGCGACGCTGCAACGGCTGCAAACCGCCGCCACGGCCTGAGCGCCGGCGACCCACCCACTCATCTTCCAGCCACCCGCGCGTGGCATGACTGACCAAAGGCTGATCCGATGGATTTGCGCAAAATCAAGAAACTGATCGACTTGCTCGAGGAATCCAACCTCGCCGAACTGGAGATCAAGGAGGGCGAGGAAGTCGTCCGCCTGTCGCGCGTGCCGAAGAACGCCGCGCCGGTCGCGGCCGCCCCGGCGGTTGCCGTCGCTCCGGTCGCCGTCGCCGCTCCCGCCCCGGTGGCGGCCACCGCGGCAGAGCCGGCACCGTCCTCTGCACTGCCCGCCGGCACCGTGATCAAGGCGCCGATGGTCGGCACCTTCTACGCCTCGGCTACCCCGGGCACGCCCGCCTTCGTCAAGGTCGGCCAGCAGGTCAAGGCCGGCGAGACGCTGGGCATCATCGAGGCGATGAAGATGTTCAACCAGATCGAAGCCGAAGTCGCGGGCACCGTCCAGGCGATCCTGGTCGAGAACGGCCAGCCGGTGGAATTCGACGAACCGATGTTCGTGATTGCCTGAGGGCCGGGAATCGGGAATGGAGAATGGGGAATCGTTCAAGCGGCCGCATGAGGGTCTGCAGGTGTGGCAAGACGCCATGCACCTCGTCGAAGCGATCTACGAACTTTCCGCAGGATTCCCAGACACCGAGCGTTTCGGCCTCACATCACAAATTCGCCGCGCCGCAATCAGCATTCCCTCGAACATCGCCGAAGGCGCGGCTCGTCGATCCAGACAGGAGTACCAGCGCTTTCTCTCGATTGCCCGGGGCTCGTTGTCGGAATTGGATACCCAGTATCAGATCGCGATCCGGTTGGGCTTTGCACAGGAGTGCCAACCCGTGAACGACCTCACCAATCGCGTTTTCGCAAGAATTACGGCATTGCTCAACGCACTCGAAAAGCCCAAGGGGGCGCGATGAACATGATGTTGATCTTCCCATTCCCCATTCCCGATTCCCGATTCCCATGCTAGAAAAAGTCGTCATCGCCAATCGTGGCGAAATCGCGTTGCGCGTGTTGCGCGCCTGCCACAGTCTGGGCATCAAGACCGTGGCGGTGCATTCCACGGTGGATCGCAACCTCAAGCACGTCGGCCTGGCCGACGAGTCGATCTGCATCGGCCCGGGGCCGTCGGTCGACAGCTACCTCAACATCCCGCGGATCATCGCGGCGGCGGAGATCACCGACGCCCAGGCGATCCACCCGGGTTACGGCTTCCTGTCCGAGCGCGCGGATTTCGCCGAGCAGGTCGAGCAGTCCGGTTTCATCTTCATCGGTCCCACCGCCGACGTGATCCGCCTGATGGGCGACAAGGTCGAGGCGATCAAGGCAATGAAGGCGGCCGGCGTACCGTGCGTGCCAGGCTCCGGCGGCCCGCTGGGCGAGGATGTCGACACCAACATCAAGATCGCCCGCGAGATCGGCTACCCGGTGATCATCAAGGCCGCCGGTGGCGGCGGTGGCCGCGGCATGCGCGTGGTGCGCACCGAGGCGCACCTGGGCAACTCCATCGTGATGACCAAGCAGGAGGCCAAGGCGGCTTTCGGCAACGACGTGGTCTACATGGAGAAATTCCTGGAGAACCCGCGCCACGTGGAAGTCCAGGTGCTGGCCGACGGCCAGGGCAACGCGATCCACCTGGGCGAGCGCGACTGCTCGATGCAGCGCCGCCACCAGAAGGTGGTCGAGGAAGCTCCCGCTCCCGGCATCACGCCCGAGCTGCGCGCCGAGATCGGCAAGGTCTGCGTGGATGCCTGCATCCGCATCGGCTACCGCGGCGCCGGCACGTTCGAATTCCTGTTCGAGAATGGCCGCTTCTACTTCATCGAGATGAACACCCGCATCCAGGTCGAGCACCCGGTGACCGAGTGGATCACCGGCGTCGACCTGGTCCGCGAGCAGTTGCTGATCGCCGGCGGCGAGAAGCTGTCGATCAGGCAGGAAGACATCGTGATCCGCGGCCATTCGATCGAGTGCCGCATCAACGCCGAGGACCCGGACACCTTCATGCCGAGCCCGGGCACGGTGAAGCGCTTCGAGGCGCCGGGCGGCCCGGGCGTGCGCGTCGACACGCACCTGTACGACGGCTACCGCATTCCGCCGAACTACGATTCGATGATCGGCAAGCTGATCGTGCACGGCCCCGACCGCGCCACCGCGATCGCCCGGATGCAGCTGGCGTTGGCGGAAACCGTGATCGAAGGGGTGAAGTGCAACATCCCGCTGCAGCAGAAGATCATGGCCGACGTCGGCTTCCAGCATGGCGGGCAGAACATCCATTACCTGGAAAAGCGCATGGCCGAGCAGAAGGAGAAACGAGAAGTGAGTGCGGAGAAGTGAGGTGTGAGTAAAGGCGGCTCTCAACCGCCCCCACCCTGACGCCCGCCCCGCCTTCTCTCTTTTCTCACTCCTCTCCACTCACTTCTCGCCCATGCCTTTTCTCGAACTCTCCCTGGTCGTCCGCCTCGAACAGCAACCCGGCGCGGAAGAAGCGCTGGAGGATCTCGGCGCGCTGTCGATCACCTTGCGTGACGCCGATGCCGAAACGCCGGACGAACAGGCGATCTTCGAACCCGGCGTGGGCGAGTTGCCGCTGTGGTCGACGATCACGCTGAATGCGCTGTTCGATGAAGACGCCGACCGCCGCGGCCTGGCCGCGGCGCTGGGCGAGCTGTTGCCATGGCTGGAACCGGACCAGCTGAGTTTCAGCGAGGTCGCCGACCAGAACTGGGAACGCGTCTGGATGGACCAGTTCAAGCCGATGCCGTTCGGCCGGCGCCTGTGGATCTATCCGTGGAACATCGAACCGCCGGTTGACGACGACCTCGTCGTGGTCCGGCTCGATCCCGGCCTCGCCTTCGGCAGCGGCACCCATCCCACCACGGCCCTGTGCCTGGAATGGCTGGATGGCCTCGACCTCGTCGGCAAGACGATTACCGACTACGGCTGCGGCTCGGGCATCCTGGCCATCGCCGCGCTGAAACTCGGCGCGGCCAGTGCGGTCGGCGTCGACAACGATCCGCAGGCGCTGGTCGCCTCGGCCGACAACGCCGGGCGCAATGGCGTGGACAACCAACTCGCGCTGTTCCTGCCGCAGGACGTGGACGCCCCGCCAGCGGACGTGTTCATCGCCAACATCCTCGCCGGTCCGCTGGGCGAGCTCGCGCCCACCTTCGCCGCCGCCGCCAAACCCGGCGCGCCGTTCGCGATCTCCGGCATCCTCGCCGGCCAGCAGGACGAACTGCTGCAGCGCTACGCCGAATGGTTCGAGGACCTGCGCGTGGACACACGCGAGGACTGGGTGCGCATCAGCGGACGCCGCCGCGGCTGAACCGGCGATGCAGGCTTGACGGCGCGATCAGCCTGCTAAGCTTGGCCGATACCGATTCAAAACGGCCTGCATGTATACCCAATGCCCCGAATGCCTGTCCGTGTTCTCGCTGGATGCGCCGACACTCGCCAAGGCGCACGGCCACGTCGTGTGCGGCCATTGCCATGCCGGTTTCGACAGCCTGGCCACGCTCGCCGAACAGCTGCCGCCTGAACCCTTCGTCGAGTTGCCGCTCAATGAACCCGCGTTCGAACCACCGCTGCTCGACCTGGTGGTCTATCGCCCGCGCCCCGAGCCGACGCCCGTCGTCGTGCTCGGCGAAACGCCGGTCGCGGTCGCCTCGCAGGCGCCAGTGGAAGACTTCTCGCAGCTGGTGTTTGCGCCGCGCTTTGCACGCGAGTCGAAGGCCCAGGCGCCGAAGCGAACGGGACGAAGGGAGCGGCGGCACCTGTCGTCATCGGACGAACGGCGCTGGCCATGGGTACTGGCCTGCAGCCTGCTGACACTGGTGCTCGGCGTCCAGCTGGCCTGGGCCAAGCGCAACGACCTGATCCGCGATCCGCTCACCGGCGGCTGGCTGCGCAGCACCTGCGCGACCTTGGGCTGCGAGCTGCCGCTGGTCGCCGCACCGGGACGGCTGCGGCTGCTGGCCAGCAACGTGCAGGCGCACCCGAGTGTCGCCCACGCGCTGATGATCAGCGCCAGCGTGCGCAACGATGCCGCCTTCGCCCAGCCGTACCCGGTGCTGACGGTCACCCTGTCGAACGCGCAGGGCCAGCGCATCGCGATGCGCCGGCTGCAGCCGGAGGAGTACCTGGACGACACCTCGATCCTGCGCAGCGGGCTGTCACCCGGGGGCACGGCGGTGTTGCTGCTGGAGGTGGAGGACCCGGGCGACAACGCGGTGGCGTTCGAGCTCGGTTTCGAATGAAGGCATCCGTGGTACTTAAAATTATCCGCCCGCGCGGGTAGACTCGGTTCTTCGCGTCTGCATGCCTCGACCGCATGCAACAGGCGCCACGAAGCACCAGCATCATCCATAACCATTCGCGACGGCCCATGCAGTCGTCGTTTCGTACGTGAGGGAAAATGTCCGTGAATGCCGTAAGACTGCCTGCTGCCGAGCCCGCCAGAGCGGCCTCGTCGCAGAACGCAGGTTCGCCTGGCGCCAGCCACCATGGCCAGAGTGCCCTGAGCGAATGTGTCACCCGCACGGTGCGCCGCTATCTCGCCGATATCGGTGACACCGAGTGTGCCGAAGGCCTGCACGCGCTGGTCCTGCGCGAGGTGGAGGTGCCGCTGTTGCGCGAGGTGCTGGCCTTCCACGACGGCAACCAGAGCCGCGCCGCCAGCGCGCTCGGCATCAACCGCGCCACGCTGCGCAAGAAGCTGGCCGCGCACGGCCTGCTGTAATTCCCGCCCGCAAAAGCCGGCCTGCGTTTGGCCGGCTATAATGACCGGCTTTCCCCCTACGGAAACCCGCTCATGCCCGCTCCCCAGCTCGTCCCGGTTCGTCGCGCCCTGCTCAGCGTCTCCGACAAGACCGGCCTGATCGACCTGGGTCGACGCCTCGCCGCGAAAGGCATCGAACTGCTCTCCACCGGCGGCAGCGCGAAGGCGCTGCGCGATGCGGGCATCGCGGTCACCGACGTCAGCGACGTCACCGGCTTCCCCGAAATCATGGACGGCCGGGTCAAGACCCTGCATCCGAACGTGCACGGCGGCCTGCTCGGTCGCCGCGGCACCGACGACGCGGTGATGGCCGAACTCGGCATCGCGCCGATCGACCTGCTGGTGCTGAACCTCTACCCGTTCGAGGCGACGGTGGCCAGGCCGGACTGCACCCTGGAGCAGGCGATCGAGAACATCGACATCGGTGGCCCGGCGATGCTGCGTTCGGCGGCGAAGAACTGGAACGACGTGGGCGTGCTGACCTCGCCCGGGCAGTACGACGCGGCGCTGGCCGAGATCGAACAGCATGGCGGCCTGACCCGCGCCACCCGCTTCAGTCTGGCGGTAACGGCATTCAACAACGTGTCGAACTATGACGGCGCGATCAGCGATTACCTGTCGGGCCTGCAACTGGACGAGACGCAGCAGACGATCGCCGGCCACGCCACCTTCCCCGCGCAGATCAACGGCCGCTTCACCAAGCTGATGGACCTGCGCTACGGCGAAAACCCGCACCAGCAGGCAGCGTTCTACAGCGACCTGTATCCCGCCGCCGGCACGCTGGCCACCTTCCGGCAGCTGCAGGGCAAGGAGCTTTCGTTCAACAACATCGCCGATGCCGATGCCGCGTGGGAATGCGTGCGCAGCTTCGTCAAGCCGGCCTGCGTGATCGTCAAGCACGCCAACCCCTGCGGCGTGGCGGTGAGCCTGGACGGCATCGGCAAGGCCTACGACCTGGCCTTCCAGACCGATCCCACGTCCGCCTTCGGCGGCATCATCGCGTTCAACCGCGAAGTGGATGGCGCCACCGCGAAGGCGATCGTCGAGCGCCAGTTCGTCGAGGTGGTGCTGGCGCCGGCGTATGCGGACGAAGCGCTCAAGGCGTTCCACAAGAAAGGCAACGTGCGCGTGCTGGTCATTCCGATTCCGGAGGACGGCGACCTGCTCGGCGCGCATCCGGGCGGCCATTCCAAGCGCGTGGGTTCGGGTCTGCTGGTCCAGAGCGCCGACACCGGCATGATCACCGCCGCCGACCTCAAGGTGGTGACCCGCAAGGCGCCCACCGAAGCGCAGATCCACGACCTGATCTTCGCCTGGAAGGTGGCCAAGTTCGTCAAGTCCAACGCCATCGTCTACGCCCGCGACCGCCAGACCATCGGCATCGGCGCCGGCCAGATGAGCCGCGTGTACAGCGCGAAGATCGCCGGCATCAAGGCGGCCGACGAGAAGCTCGAAGTGCGTGGTTCGGTGATGGCATCGGATGCGTTCTTCCCGTTCCGCGACGGCATCGACGCGGCGGCCGCCGCGGGCATCAGCGCGGTGATCCAGCCGGGCGGCTCGATGCGCGACGCCGAGGTGATCGCCGCCGCCGACGAGCACGACATGGCGATGGTGTTCACCGGGATGCGCCACTTCCGCCACTGAACGTGACGGAAGCAGGTCGGCATTGAGTCCGGGCGCGGACAGGCGCACGCTCGGCATCCACCCTCAGGCGGGAGGCTGCCATGCATTACCAGCTGTTCTACTGGAGCGGCATCCAGGGTCGCGGCGAATTCGTGCGGCTGGCGCTGGAGGATGCCGGCGCCGCTTATGACGACATCGCCCGCGAGCAGGGCGACGACGTCATGGTGCAGTACCTCGACGGCGTCCACGAGGGTCCGCTGCCGTTTGCGCCGCCCTTCCTCAAGGCCGGCCGGCTGCTGATCGCGCAGACGGCGAACATCCTGCACTACCTCGGGCCGCCGCTCGACCTGGTGCCGGACAGCGAGAGCCGCCGGCTGCTTGCGCAGCAGTTGCAGCTGACCATCGCCGACCTGGTCGCCGAAGTGCACGACTCGCATCACCCGGTCGCCGTCGGCCTGTACTACGAAGAGCAGCGCAGCGAAGCCGCCCGCCGCGCGGCGGACCTGCGCGAGACGCGGCTGCCGAAGTATCTCGACTACTTCGAACAGGTGCTGGAACGCAGCGGCGGGCATCACGCCCTGCACGCGCACTCGTACGTCGACCTGTCGCTGTTCCAGCTGATGAGCGGGCTGGAGTATGCGTTTCCGCGGGCGATGCAGCGCATCGGCCGGCAACTGCCGCTGTTGCGGGCACTGAAGGAGCGGGTGGCGCAACGACCACGCGTCGCCGCCTATCTCGCCTCGCCACGACGCCTGCCGTTCAACGAGAGCGGCATCTTCCGCCACTATCCGGAACTGGACGATCCGGGCTAGGCGGCCCAGGCGAACAGCGCCGAGCCCGGCGCGGACGGCAACCAGCTTTCACGCAGTTGCCCAGGGCATCCCCACTGCCGGCACCGGCATGGCCGGATGCCGGTGAAGCGCGCCCGTCAGTGACCGGTGTCGTTCGGCGTGGTGTCGTCCGACTCTGCCGGCGGCCGCGCCTTGCCCCACTCCAGCACCTTGTACATGACCGGGCCCACCGGCTTCTGGCCATGCTCGTCGACCAGCCGACCCTGCGGGTCGACCATGTAGGTCTGGGCGATGCCGCTTTTCGGCGTGATCACGACCATGTAGACACGGCCGTTGCGGCTGTATTCCTGGATGCTGTTGTCGCCCTCCTGGCGCACCCGCACTTCCGGCGTCACTTCGTCGCGCGGATGCCGCGCGCCATCGTCGTGCATCGCCGGCAGGGTCTGCGGCTTCAGGTTCAGGGACTTCGCGGGCGCGCTGGTGGCATGCCCGGTCTTCGTCGCGGCCTTCTTCGCCGCCGGCGGACTCACGGCCTTCACTCCCGGGTCGTTGAGGCCCGGCGGCGGTGGCACGCTCGTCGATGGAGCGGATTGCGCCAGTGCACTCGAGCCCGGCAGGCTCGCTGCGAACAGGAAGCTGGCGGCAACCAGCAAGGCAACGGTCTTCATGGCGGCAACCTCGTTCGGGGAGGGCAGCATAACAGCGCGGCACGCCCGCTTTCGTGAAGCGCGGCGTTTCGTCCTGCATGCGAGAATGACCGACACTCTTCCCCGGACCCGCCGGCCTGCAACATCCGGCGCGACGGCTCCGCCCAGGTCATCATTGCCATGTCCAAGCTCATCCTCATCGACGGCTCTTCCTATCTGTACCGCGCCTTTCATGCGCTGCCGCCGCTGACCAATGCGCATGGCGAGCCCACCGGAGCACTGTTCGGCGTGGTCAACATGCTGCGTGCCACGCTGAAGGCGAAACCGGAGTACCTGGCCTTCGTCAGCGACGCGCCCGGGCCGACCTTCCGCGACGCGCTGTACGACCAGTACAAGGCGAATCGTCCGCCGATGCCGGACGACCTGCGCGCCCAGGTCGAGCCGATGCTGGCGATCGTCGGCGCGCTGGGCTTTCCGATCCTGCGCGTGGGCGGGGTCGAGGCCGACGACGTGATCGGCACGCTGGCGATGCAGGCGCACGAACTGGGCATCGAGGTGGAGGTGTCCACCGGCGACAAGGACATGGCCCAGCTGGTCGGCCCCCACGTCACCCTGGTCAACACCATGAGCAACACGGTGATGGACAGCAACGGCGTGATGGAGAAATTCGGCGTGCGGCCGGATCAGATCATCGACTTCCTCGCGCTCACCGGCGACGCCATCGACAACGTCCCTGGCGTGCCCAAGTGCGGCCCCAAGACCGCCGCCAAGTGGCTGGCCGAATACGATTCGCTGGACGGCGTGATCGCCAACGCGGACAAGATCGGCGGCAAGATCGGCGAGAGCCTGCGCGAGGCGCTGCCGCGGCTGCCGCTGTCGCGCCAGCTGGTCACCATCAAGACCGACGTGCCGCTGGAATTCGGCCCCGCCGAACTGGCCCAGCGCGATGCCGACGTGGCGCAGCTGCGCGAGCTGTACACGCGCTACGAGTTCAAGGCCGCGCTGAAGGAGCTGGATGGCCAGGAGCCGGGCATCGGGGATCGCGCAGGGGGAGTTCCTGACGGTCCTCGGGCATCGGGTATCCATGCCGCGCCCGGCATCGATCAAGCCACCGCTGCCAGCAGCCCTGCCGCGCCTGATGCCGCGTTGTCCGCGCCGGGTGACTACGAGCTGGTCACCACCCGGCCGCAGTTCGACGCCTGGCTGGAAAGACTCCGCGGCGCCGAACTGATCGCCTTCGACACCGAGACCACCAGCATCGACGCGATGCGCGCGGACATCGTCGGCATCAGCCTGGCGGTGGAGCCGGGCAAGGCCTGCTACATCCCGCTGGGCCATGACTATCCCGGTGCGCCGAAGCAGCTCGATCGCGAAGAGGTGCTGGCCGCGCTGAAGCCGGTCTTCGAGGATCCGTCGCGGCCCAAGCTCGGCCAGCACGCTAAGTACGACATCAACATCCTGTCGCACTACGGCATCGCGGTGCAGGGGCTGGCGCACGACTCGATGCTCGAGTCCTACGTGTGGAACGCCACCGCCACGCGCCACGACATGGATTCGCTGGCGAAGAAGTACCTGGGCTACGAGACGATCAAGTACGAGCAGGTCGCCGGCAAGGGCGCGAAGCAGATTTCATTCTCCCAGGTAGACCTGGACACCGCCTGCCGCTATGCCGCCGAGGACGCCGACATCACCCTGCGCCTGCACCATGCGCTGTGGCCGAAGCTGGAGAGCGTGCCGTCCTTGCGCGACGTGTACCGGGACATCGAGATTCCGCTGGTGCCGGTGCTGGCCGAGATGGAACGCCGCGGCGTGCTGATCGATGGCGACGAACTGCGGCGGCAGAGCCAGCAGCTGGGCAAGCGCATGCTGGAACTGCAGCAGCAGTCGTACGCGCTGGCCGGTCGCGAGTTCAACCTGGATTCGCCCAAGCAGTTGCAGGCGGTGCTGTTTGACGAGCTCGGCCTCGAAGCGAAACTGAAGACGCCCACCGGCCAGCCTTCCACCAACGAAGAAGCGCTGGAGGCGATCGCCGAGGCCCACGAGCTGCCGCGGCTGATCCTCGACTATCGCGGCCTGGCCAAGCTGCGCAGCACGTACACCGACAAACTGTCAGGCATCGTCAACCCGCGCACCGGCCGCGTGCACACCAGCTACCACCAGGGTTCGGTGGCGACCGGGCGGATCTCTTCCTCCGACCCGAACCTGCAGAACATCCCGGTGCGCACCGAAGAGGGGCGGCGCATCCGCCAGGCCTTCATCGCGCCACCCGGCTGGAAGGTGATGGCGGCGGACTATTCGCAGATCGAGCTGCGCATCATGGCCCACCTGTCCGGCGACGAAGGCCTGCTGCGCGCATTCCATTCCGGCGGCGACGTGCATCGCGCCACCGCGGCCGAAGTGTTCGGCGTGGCGCCGGAGGAGATCACCACCAACCAGCGCCGCGCGGCCAAGGCGATCAACTTCGGCCTGATGTATGGCATGAGCGCGTTCGGCCTGGCCCGCCAGCTCGGCGTGGACCGCGGTGAGGCCGGCGACTACATGGGCCGCTATTTCTCGCGCTATCCCGGCGTGCGCGCGTTCATGGATGCCACCCGCGAACAGGCCCACCGCGACGGCTACGTGGAAACCATCTTCGGCCGCCGGCTCTATCTGGAGAACCTCAACGCGCGCAACCAGGGCCTGCGCCAGGGCGCCGAGCGCGCCGCGGTGAACGCACCGATGCAGGGCAGCGCGGCCGACATCATCAAGCGCGCGATGATCGCGGTGGCCACGTGGCTGAAGGATCGCGACGACACACACATGCTGATGCAGGTGCACGACGAACTGGTGTTCGAGGTGCGCAACGAGGCGATCGAGGAAGTGCGGGCGGCCGTGGTCGAACGGATGTCCGGCGCCGCGGCGCTGGCGGTGCCGCTGCTGGTCGACGTGGGCGTGGGCGCCAACTGGGACGAGGCGCACTGAGCGGCGTTCCCGTTAATTTTTCATGAGACTGAATCGCCCGTAAATTTCCCTGGAGGCCTTGCAACTTTTTCGATCCACCCCACTCTAATCCCACGGATGCACGCAACGGCATCCGCGGCGCGCTCACCTCCCTGAGCCGCCACAGGCACGAACCTCTCCCCTGGGTCTTCGTGTCTGCCCCGCCCCGGAGGCTCCCCCTAGCCTCCGGGGCTTTTTTTGTCTGCTGTCCGTGCCCCGACTGCCCACGGGGCTGCCGCCTCACCTGTACGTTTCATGCACACCGGCGCACGGCATACTCCGGGGCACACTCATCAAGGGGGAACTTCATGCGCACAGGTCTGATCATCGTCGGCATCATCCTCGTCGCCGCGGGCATCTGGGTGGTGGCCGGCCATGCCTTCTACCAGGACACCGACACCCTGGTGCAGATAGGTTCGGCCAAGCTCACCGCCACCCACGACAAGGGCGTGCCGCAATGGATCGGCATTGCCGGCATCGTGGTCGGTGCGTTGCTGGCGCTTGGCGGCTTCATGCAGAAGCGCTGACCTGCAGGCTTCGTTCTCCGAAAACCGCCGCCTACGCGGCGGTTTTCCTTTGCGCCCACTACAATGGGCACGATGGATGTCTCGTACCTGATCGACCCGCTCAACGACGCGCAACGCGAAGCCGTCTGCGCCCCTCCCGGCCATTACCTGGTGCTCGCCGGCGCCGGCTCGGGCAAGACCCGCGTGCTGACCCACCGCATCGGCTGGCTGACCCAGGCCGAACGCGTGCCGCCGTGGGCAATCCTCGCCGTCACCTTCACCAACAAGGCGGCGGGCGAGATGCGCGCGCGGCTGGAGGCGCTGATCCCCGGCGGCACCCAGGGCCTTACCGTGGGCACCTTCCACGGCATCGCGCACCGGCTGCTGCGGCGGCACTGGCGCGAGGCCGGACTGCCCGAGACGTTCCAGATCCTCGATTCGGACGACCAGCTGCGGTTGGTGAAACGAGTGGTCGCCGGGCTGGGCCTGGACGACGCGAAGTACCCGCCACGGCAGGCCATGTGGCAGATCAACCACTGGAAGGACGAAGGCAAGCGCCCGGACGGCATCGAGCATCGCGATCACCCGGTCACGCAGACCTTCGTCAACATCTACAAGGCCTACGAGGACGCCTGCCGTCGTGCCGGCCTGGTCGATTTCGGCGAGCTGCTGCTGCGCGCGCACGAATTGTGGCTGAAGCATCCCGCCGTGCTGGAGCACTACCAGCAACGCTGGCGCCACCTGCTGGTCGACGAGTTCCAGGACACCAACACGCTGCAATACGCCTGGATACGCGTGCTGGCCGGCGCCACCGGCCAGGTCTTCGCGGTCGGCGACGACGACCAGTCGATCTATGGCTGGCGCGGCGCCAGGGTGGAGAACATGACGCAGTTCCTGCGCGACTTCCCCGGTGCCCGCACGATCAAGCTGGAACAGAACTACCGCTCCACCTCGACCATCCTGAAAGCCGCCAACAGCGTGATCCAGCGCAACGGCAGCCGCCTGGGCAAGGAGTTGTGGACGGCCGGCGACGACGGCGAACGCATCGCGCTGTACGCCGCCTACAACGAGCAGGACGAGGCGCGCTTCGTGATCGAGCGCATCCGCGAGTACATCGACGAGCACGGCTCGGCGAAGGACTGCGCGATCCTGTATCGCTCCAACGCGCAATCGCGCAACTTCGAGGAGCAGCTGGTCCAGCGCAACATCGGCTACCGCGTCTACGGCGGCCAGCGCTTCTTCGAGCGCGCCGAGGTGAAGGACGCGCTGGCCTATCTGCGCCTCACCGCGAACCGGCACGACGACGCCGCGTTCGAGCGCGCGGTGAACACCCCGCCCCGCGGCATCGGCGATCGCACGCTGGACGTGCTGCGCCGCCGCGCCCGCCACGACGATACGTCGATGTGGGAAGCGGCACTGCTCGAGCTGGCCGGCGGCAGCGAACTGGCCGGGCGGGCGAAGAACGCGGTAAAGGCGTTCCTGGCGCTGATCGACGGGATGGCGCGCAGCTTCGCGGGAAGCGGGAATGGGGAAGCGGGAATCGGAGAAGCCGATGCCGCACCTCCCGCTGTTGATCCTCCCCTGCCCGACTCTCCATTGCCGATTCCCGGCCTCACCCTGGCCGAACAGATCGACCACGCGATCACCCACACCGGCTTGCGCGATTTCTACGAGAAGGACTCGCGGGGCAACGCCGAGTCGCGGGTGGAAAACCTGGACGAACTGGTCAACGTGGCCAGTCGCTTCGAGCGCACCGCCGAGGACATCGACGCGGGCCTGAGCGAACTCTCCGCGTTCCTGTCCCACGCCACCCTGGAAGCGGGCGAGAACCAGGGCGAAGCCTGGGACGATTGCGTGCAGCTGATGACGCTGCACTCGGCCAAGGGGCTGGAGTTTCCGGTGGTGTTCCTGGTCGGCATGGAGGAAGGCCTGTTCCCCAGCCAGCGTTCGGTCGACGATGAAGGCCGGCTGGAGGAGGAACGCCGGCTCGCCTACGTGGGCATCACCCGCGCCCGCGAAAGACTGGTGGTCACCCACGCCGAATCGCGTCGCATGCACGGCACCGAGATGCTGGCGCGGCCGTCGCGTTTCCTCGGCGAAATGCCGGCCGAACTGATCGACGAAGTGCGCCCGCGCGTGCACGTGACCCGACCGATGTACAGCGGCCGTCCGCGCGAAACGTCGTCGTCGCTGGAAGAAACGCTGCCGGTGAAACTCGGCCAGCGCGTCAGCCACCCCAGTTTCGGCGAAGGCGTGGTGGTCAGCGCCGAGGGCAGCGGGGCGCACACCCGGCTGCAGATCAATTTCGAAGGCGTGGGCAGCAAGTGGCTGGTGGCCGCCTACGCGAATCTGACGACGCTGTAGCGGCGTTACCCGGGCAACCTCGGCAGCCCGTGCGCGTCACGCTCCTCGATCGCGATCGGATGTGTGTCCGGCTGCATCGGATTGGCGGTCTGCGCCAGCGGCGTGACGACGTCACCACGGGTGAACGCCAGCGCGTTGCGATAGCAGCGTTGCGCCTGGGCGGCGTCACCCTGGCCAGCGAAGGTATCGCCCAGCGCTTCCCACGCGGCGGCGCCTGGCGCCAGCGCCAGTGAGCGCTGCAGGTACTGATGGGCCTTGCCCCAGACCTTCAGCCGCACGCACATGCGGCCCAGCGTGAGCAGCAGGTTGGCGTCGTTCGGATGGGCGTCCAGCCAGCCTTCGGCGCGACGCAGGCGCGCCTCCACGTCATCGCCGGACAGGCTGCCGTAGGTTTCGATCAGCAACGGCGACCACTCGCGGCGCAACGCGGATTCCACTTCATCCATGGCCGGCAGGGTCAGGCCGAAACCGGCGGCGCGACGCGCGTAGGCATCGATCACGGCCGGCACCCGCCGCTGCGGCTTGGGCCATTGCGACCACATCGCGTTCAGCGTGGCCCCGTCGGGCGTGGCGTTCAGCGTGGCAACCAGCACCTGCGCCTCCAGCGCGGCATAGGCACGATGACCCAGCGCGCCGCTCTTCTGCAGCGGCGCCAGCGCCTCACGGGCGCGACGGGTGTCGCCGGTGGCCAGCGCGGCCTGCACCAGTTCGCGCCAGCCGCCGGGAGTCAGCGTGCCCTTGTCCGATTCGGGCAGCAGCAGGGCCAGCGCTTCGGCCGGCTTGCCTTCGCGACGCAACACGCGGGCGCGCAGCACCCGTGCGGCCTGCGGCACCGACTGCGCCGCCTGGTCCAGCGCTTCCAGCGCGCGGCCGGGTTCGCCACGGCGCAAAGCGGCTTCGGCCGAGGCGAGCAGGGCCGGACCACGCAGGCTGTCCAGCCGCGAGGCACGATTGAGATCACGTTCGGCATCGCCGTGGCGACCTTCGATCAGCGCGATCAGGCCAGCGCCGAGGCGCTGCTGGCTGAGTCGCCGATGCCGCCGCGAGAGCGCGCCGAACGGCCAGCGCAACAGGCGCCACAAGGTGGTCAGCACGGCCCACGCCAGCAGCAGGATCACCAGCGCGGCGACCATCGTGGTTTCGATCTTCCAGCCACGCAGGCGCAGCAGCACGTAGCCGGGGTCCTCCGCCACCCAGTGCCAGCCGAATGCGGCCAGCGCGGCGGCGAGCACCGCCAGCAACACCCCGTACCAGAGCCTCATGGCTGTGCCTCGGCCGGCGCTGCGCTGCTGCTGGACGATGCCGGACCCAGTGCATGCACCGCGCGCAGGTTGCGCAGTTCGGTCAGCGCGGCGCCGAGCTGTACCGACGGCTTCGCCGGCAATTGCGCCGCCAGTTGCCGCAGCGTGGCGCGTGCCTGCTGCACGGCAGGCGCAGCGGCGTCGAACTGGCTGGCCAAGGCGGCGTCCGCCCGCTGCAGGGCTGCGGCGTAATCCTTGCTGTCGTAGGCCAGCAACGCTGCCTGCGCCTGCGCCAGGTCGAGCGTCGCCAGCTCGCGGGCAAGGCGCGCGTCGGCGACGGCCAGCGGCGCGCCGTTGTCACGCTGCACGCTGACCACGCTGGCCAGCGCGCGACGAATCCGCGACCACGTGTCGGTGCCGCCGGCGGTGCCGCTGTCCAGCGGCTTCAGCGGCAGCGTGGCCAGCTCGCCACGCAAGGTCAGCAACTGTTGCAGGGCGGCGGCCTGGCTGGCCGGCTGGCTCCTGGCCAGGGCCTCGCGCTCGGCTTCGATGCTCTGGCGCAGCCCGCCGAACGCGCCGTCGTTGACCGCGGCCAGGGTCTGGTCGGCCAGCGCATAGGCGGCCGCCGCGCCCTGCGCGTCGTGGAACAGCGTGTAGCGTTCGCTGGCCATGCGCAGCAGCGATTCGGTTTCGTCCAGCAACATGCCGTCATGGCCACTGAGACTCTTCTCGGCAAGCCTGGCCACCGCGTCCTCGACATGGCGGGTCCGTTCGGCCTGGCCCAGCAGTTCCTCGCGCAGCGAACGGTTGACCTGGGCCGCATCGTCCAGCCGCTGGTTGAGGCTGCCGCGCTGCTCGCCCATGGCGGTCAGGGTGGTCTCCAGGGTCTCCACGCGCTGCTGCAGGCTGGCCACGTTCCGCGTGTCGACCGCCGCGCCCTGCTCCTGCTGCCACTGGCGCCAGCCAATGTAGCCGGACGCGCCCACCGCGATCAGCGCCAGCAGGATCGCCAGCGCCAGCGTGCCGCCACCACGGGGGCGTGGTGCGGGGCGATGGGAAGCCGGCCGTGTCGGGCGCAGCGGCGGTTCGACCAGCACCGCATCGGGCGCGACGGGTGCGGAACGGGCGCCCTCGGGCGCGGCGGGCTCGTTGGGCATGTCGTGGTTGCTCATGAGCGCATGCTAGCAGCCCATACGCGCGCGTTCGTAGCACGCGGATGTGAAGATTCGCTCAACCGGCCGTGCCGGCCTCGGCCAGCAGGTCGGCGGACACCGCCGAAGCCGCCACGCGGGTGCGGCGGAACCCGGCCGCGCGCGCCGCCTCGGCCAGGCGCTCGCTGCTGACGACCGCGGTGGCCGCGCACAATCGCGCCCATGCCGGCGTCGGCAGCAACCTCTGCAGGTTGTGCAGGGCCTCGGCACTGGACAGCAGCAACCGCGCCGAGGCGGGCAGCTGCAGCAGCGCTTCCACGTGACGACGATCGAGTCGCGGCGGCACGCGATGGTAGACATGCAGCTCGCGCAGGCGCGCGCCCCGCGCCGCGAGCTGCTCGCGCAACACGCCGCGACCACCCGGCGCGCCGATCAGGGCCACCCGGCGTCCGCGCAACGACTGCAGCTGGGGAAGTTCCAGCAGCCCCTCGCTGTCCTGACGGCGCGGGGCCAGCGGCGCGTCGACACCGTGTCGACGCAGGGCTTGCGCGGTGCCCTGGCCCACCGCCAGGACGCACGCGGCGGTGCGCAGCGGCAGCAGTGCCGCGGCATGACGGACCGCGGCGGGGCTGGTGAACACGATCAACTCGTCGGCCAGCGCGGCGCGCATGCTCGCACGCACCGCGTCCGCATCGGGTGCGGCACGCAAGCCCATTCCGGGCAGGCGCAACGGCACGCCGCCCAGCGCGCGCACCTTCCGCGCCAGCGCGGAGGCGGTGCCCGCCGGACGGGTGATCACCACGATCCGGCCATGCAGGTCTGGGGTTTTCCGGCTGGATGGTTGCTGCATCCGCGCACCGCGCACGCTCACTGTCATGGCTCCAGTGTAGCGGTGGCTCAGGATGTTCTGATCTATTCAGCGCAGGCGGCATGACGTCCAGAAGGCCCCCAGGTGGCAGTGCGCGGTGCCGGCAAGGCTGGCCGCCTTGGCAAGCCGTGCGCTGCCGCCTGGGGGCCTTCTGGACGTCACCCCATCTTTCGTATTCAATCGGTTGGGGCCGGCTCTGTCTGCCCGCATCTCCGCGGCGCGCCTCCTCGACAGGCCGACGCCTGTCTTCGTCCGCGCACCACGAATCTGCGGGCAGACAGAGCCGGTGACGCCCGTGCTGAATAGATCAGAGCATCCTTTACACTGCCGGGCTTTCCCCACGCGAATCCCCGATCACGTGAGCAAGACCGAAGCAACCCTGCAGGCACGACAACTGATCCAGTTCATCCGCGACGAGATCCCGCTGGCCCATGCGATGGACCTGGAACTGGCGGACTGCGACGAGCACAGCCTGACCCTGCGCGCGCCGCTGGCGCCCAACGTCAACGACAAAGGTTGCGCCTTCGGCGGCAGCCTGGTCAGCGTGATGACCTTGAGCGGCTGGGCGCTGGTCGAACTGGCGTTGCGCCGGCGCGGCACGGACTGCGACGTATTCGTCGCCGAGTCCAGCGTGCGCTACCTGGCGCCGCTGTGGGACGACTTCCACAGCCAGGCGCGACTGGCCGAGGACGCGGACTGGGCGACGTTCTTCTCCACCCTGGACAACCGCGGCCGTGCGCGCATCGCGATCGACTGCGTGGTGCCCGGCGAGAATGGCGAACCGGCGTGCACCTTGAACGCGCGCTTCGTGGCCAAACGCCGCGCCTGAGTGGACTGCCTGCGCATCAGGCAGAATGGGCGGGATTTCATCGGGGAGGAAACCACATGCGCCGGATGTCTAGTCTTCTGATCGTGCTGTTGTCGGGCCTGCTGCTGGCCGGCTGCGCCACCAAGACCCGCAGCGATGCCCTCACCACCACGCTCAAGGCGTACGGCAGCACCCTGCGCTGGGGCGATTTCCAGAGCGCCGCCCAGTTCGTCGAGCCCAAGGTTCGCGCCGCGCATCCGCTGACCTCGCTGCAGCTGGCGCGCTTCCAGCAGGTGCGGGTCACCGAATACAACGACGATGCAGGCCCGGTGCCGACCGGCGACTTCGACGTGCAGCAGACGGTGGTGATCAACCTGGTCAACATCCACAACCAGTCCGAGCGCAGCGTGGTCGACCACCAGACCTGGCATTACGACGAGGCGACCAGGCACTGGTGGCTGACCAGCGGCCTGCCGGACATCACCCAGGATTGAGTCGGCGCGGCCCGCGCAAGCGGCGGCAACCCCGTATAATCGCCGGTTTACCCGAATTGGTGCGATCAAGGCACCTGTGGACTGACGATGAACGATTTCCTGCACAAGCTGCCCGAATTTGTCGGCAACCATGTGGCCCTGGTGGCCCTGTTCGCGATCCTGCTGCTGGCATTGATCGTGATGCAGGTCAGCGCCCTGTTCAGCAAGGTCGGGGAACTGAGCCCCGCCGGCCTGACCCACCTGATCAATCGCGAGAACCCGCTGCTGATCGACCTGTCGGCGATCGCCGAGTTCGAGAAGATGCACGTGCCCGGCGCGAAACACGTGGCGATGAGCCAGTTCGATCCGGAGAACAAGGATCTGGCCAAGGCGAAGGAGCTGCCGGTGGTGGTGATGGACAAGGACGGTCGCGGCAATTCGATCAAGGCCGCGCAGCGGCTGGTCAAGGCCGGCTTCGCCAAGGTCCACCGCCTCGACGGCGGCGTGCTGGCCTGGCACGCGGCGCAATTGCCGGTGGCCAAGGGCAACCGGTAAGGAACCCGCTGGCGGGCCACGCTCCCGCCCTGCTGCCCGATCAGCCAGCGATCGCCAGGCGTCGATCGCCAGGTGTCTACGGTACCGGCAAGTCGTGGATGCCCGCGCGCCCGGCGATGATCTGCGCCAGCACGTCGGGCGCGTATTCGAACGAGTCGTAGTAGAGCCGATCCTCCGGCAGGCCGGCGGCGAGGAAGCGCGGATGCGCGGCATCGATCATCGCCGGCGGCCCGCTCATGTACAGGTCGTGGCCTGACAGGTCCGGCTGGTCGGCCAGCACCGCCTCGTGCACCAGGCCGGTGCGCAAACCCGCCGCGCCGTCCGCGTCGGACACCACCGCGTGGAACGCGAGGTTCGGCAGCTCGCCCGCCCAACGTTCGGCCAGCGCGCGCAGATACAGGTCATCCGCCACGCGCGCGCCCCAGTAGACCTGGATGGCGCGACGCGTGCCCAGCGCGATGAAGTGCTCGACGATCGCCTTCACCGGCGCAAAACCGGTGCCGCCGGCCATGAAGATCATCGGGCGTTCCGAATCCTCGCGCGGCACGAAGGTGCCCAGCGGACCTTCCACGCGCAGGTGATCGCCCGGCTTCAGCGTGCTGCTGACCCACGACGTGAAACCGCCGCCGGCCACGTGGCGCACATGCATCTCGATCATGCCGTCGGCCTGCGGACCGTTGGCGATCGAGAACGGACGACGCTTGCCGTCTTCCAGCAGCACGTCGACATACTGGCCGGGCAGACGCTTCAGGCGACGCTCGCCGCGTGCCGGCAGCAGGCGCAGGCCGGTGACGTCCGGCGCCAGCGACCATTTCTCGGTCACCACCATGCCCAGCTGGCGCCGCGCGATGTCCTCCACCGAGGTGACTTCGCGCGCCTCCAGCAGCAGGTCGGTCGCCGGCACCGCCTGGCACAGCAACACCGCATGGTGGGCCTGCTCGTCCGCATTCAGCGCCAGCGGCGGATTGCGCGGATACTCGCAACGCCCGTCCAGCAAGGTGGCCTTGCAGCTGCCGCAGACGCCGGCCCGGCACGAGTAGGGCAAGGCCACGCCCGCCCGTTGCGCCGCTTCCAGCACGGTTTCGCCCGCGACCACCGAAAACTGGCGGCCGGATGTCTTGAGGGTGACCTTGAACACGTGTGCATTGTCGCGGCGATGACCCCGGACGACAATGCGGGCTCGATCCACGGGAATCAACGATGAGCATCTGGAAACAATCCACCGACCTGGACCGCGTCAACGCATGGAGCGCCAACACCATGATGGAGACGCTGGGCATCCGCATCACCGCGGTCGGCGACGACTGGCTGGCCGGCACCATGCCGGTCGACCATCGCACCCACCAGCCCTACGGCCTGCTGCACGGCGGCGCCTCGGTGGTGCTGGCCGAAACGCTGGGCAGCACCGCCGCGATGCTGACCCTGGACCCGGCGAAGGAGCTGGCGGTGGGACTGGACATCAACGCCAACCACATCCGCGGCGTGCGCGGCGGCAGCGTCACCGGCACCGCCAAGATGCTGCACATCGGCCGCACCACCCAGGTATGGGAGATCCGCATCGAAAGCGAGGAAGGCGCGCTGGTGTGCATTTCGCGCATCACCATGGCGGTGATCGCGGCGCGCGGCATGGGCACGCGTTGAACACGCCGCATCTCGATAGAGCGTCCCCTCACCTCAATCCTCTCCCCGACACGGGGAGAGGAGGCGAAAGCAAGAGGCGCGTTTCCTGATGGCGGCTGCGCCGTATGACAGCCTCACGCCCGATCTCGTGCTCGACGCCGTGAGCGCCTGCGGGCTGTGGCCGGACGGCCGCCTGCTGGCGCTGAACAGCTACGAGAACCGGGTGTGGCAGGTCGGCATCGAGGACGCCGCTCCGGTGATCGCGAAGTTCTACCGGCCGGACCGCTGGAGCGATGCGGCGATCATCGAGGAACACGCCTTCGCGCAGGAACTGGCCGACGCCGAACTGCCCGCGGTGGCGCCGCTGTTGTTCGACGGTCGCAGCCTGCTGCATCACGGCGGCTTCCGCTACGCGCTGACCCCGCGCCGGGGCGGTCGCGCGCCGGAACTGGAAGCGGTCGACCAGCTGCAGTGGCTGGGTCGGCTGATCGCGCGCATGCATCTGATCGGCGCCCGCGCGCCGTTCGAACATCGCGGCAGACTCGACCAGGACACGATGGTGCAGCAGCCGATGCATGCGGTACTCGGCTCGTCGCTGCTGCCGACCGGCCTGCAGACCAACTACCGCGCCGCCGCGACCCGGCTGGACGCGGCGATCGGCGCGCGCATGGAGGCGCTCGGCCCGCTGCGTCAGTTGCGCCTGCATGGCGACTGCCATCCGGGCAACGTGCTGTGGACCGAGGCCGGCCCGCACTTCGTCGACTTCGACGACGCCCGCAGCGGCCCCGCCGTGCAGGACCTGTGGATGCTGGCCAGCGACGAACGCACGATGGAGGCGCTGCTCGAGGGCTACCAGCAGTTCCGCGATTTCGACCACGGCGAACTGGCGCTGATCCCCGCCCTGCGCGCGATGCGCCAAGTGCATTACGCCGGCTGGATCGCCGCGCGCTGGCACGATCCGGCCTTCCCCATCGCGTTTCCGTTCGCCGCCGAATCACGCTGGTGGGAGCAGCACATCGCCGACCTGCACGAGCTGGCGGACGAACTCGGCGCGTGATGGAATGGCGGCAGGGGGAAACTGCCATGACGAAGATCCACGGAACACACTGGATGGTGCGGGCCACCTGCATCACGCTGGGCGCCGGCGCCGTGCTCGGCATCATCAACGGCTTCAATGCGATGGGCTCCACGGCATCGGGCTCACCCGTGATGTGCGCCGTCGCCGTGCTGATCTACCTGGCCATCGGCGCCGCAGCGGTGGGACTCTGGTTCGGCGAGGACCTTGGGCTGCAGGCGACGCGCCTGCTGCTGCTCGTGCAGATTCCCCTGGCTCAGTCGGCCAGCTTCAGCTACCTCTTCTACACCGGCGCGCTCGGCGTGCTGTACGGCGGCAGCAAATTCGGCCTGCAAGGCCTGGTGGGGTCTTTGTTCGCGCTGGGCATCCACCCCGGCAGTGCTTCGAATGGTGACTACATCGTCGGCGTGAACCTGCTGGCGATCGCGATGCTGGTGATACTCGGCCGTGTCGACCTGCTGCCATCCGCGTCGCCACCGCCACTGCCGCAATCGCCGTCCTGACGGCGACCACCTCGCAAGAACTTTCATCCGGGCGCCCGAACAGGCATGCTTGAGCGGATACCCTGGCCGAGCATCCCCATGAAACGATCCCGCACCGCCGCCCTGCTGCTGATGGGCACGGCTCCGCTGCTGCTGACCGCCTGCGACCGCAACGAGGCGCGCGAAGGCCTGTACACCTCGGTCGAGGCCTGCGTGGCGCAGACCAATGACAGCAGCACCTGCAACCAGGCCTTCGCCAAGGCCGAGCAGGAAGCGGTGGCCACCGCGCCGCGCTTCGCCAACCGCGAGGAATGCGAGGCCAGCTACGGCAAGGAAAAGTGCGCCGAGCGCAGCGACGGCAACAACCATTCGTTCTTCGGCCCGCTGATGACCGGCTTCTTCCTGTCGCAGATGATGCGCAACGGCGTGGCCGCCAACGGCTTCAACAGCGCCCCCGCGTTCCGCGACAGCAACGGCGGCTGGCAACGGCCGGCGGCGGGCGGCGCCAGCGGCGGCGTCTATCGTGGCGGCACCGCGGGCACCGGCATGGTGCCGATCAACGCCACGCCGAATCGCGCGGTCACCACCAGCCGCTCCGGCTTCGGCCGCTCCAGCGGCAGTCGCGGTTTCGGCAGCTGATGCGCCGCATCGCGCTGGCCGAGCGCCCCGACTGGCGCGCCAGGGCCGCGGACTGCGGTTTCGGTTTCCACACCATCGACGACGCGCCGTACTGGGACGAGTCCGCGTACTACGCCTTCAGCCTGCGCGAGATCGAGCACGACATCGAGTCGCCCACCGAAGAACTGCACGCGATGGCGCTGGACATGGTCGAGCGCATCGTGGGCAGCGAGCAGCTCATGCAGCAGTTGGCGATACCCGAGCCGTACCGCGACTGGATCGCGCAAAGCTGGCGCGAGCGTCAGCCGCATTTGTACGGGCGCATGGACTTTGCCTACGACGGCAGCGGCCCGGCCAAACTCTACGAACTGAACTACGACACGCCGACCTCGCTGTTCGAGGCCGCGTTCTTCCAGTGGCAATGGCTGGAGGACCAGCTCGGGCGCGCCCAGCTGCCGGCTGGCAGCGACCAGTTCAACTCGATCCAGGAATCGCTGGTGGAAGCGTTCGGCACCATCGCGCGCGGCATCGCGCGACCGTTCCATTTCGCCGCCGTGCGCGACTCGAACGAGGATCAGGGCACCATCGCCTACCTGCGCGACTGCGCGCTGCAGGCCGGCATCGAGTGCGGCACGCTGGCGATCGAGGACATCGGCATCTCCGAGGACGGCCGCTTCACCGACCTCGACGACCAGGTGATCGGCTGCCTGTTCAAGCTGTACCCGCTGGAAGACCTGTTCCGCGAAACGTTCGGCCCGTACCTGCCGCGCTCCGGGCTGCAGCTGATCGAACCGCCGTGGAAGGCGCTGCTCAGCAACAAGGGCATCCTGCCGCTACTGTGGGATGCGCATCGCGGCCACCCGAACCTGCTGCCAGCCGAGTTCGACGAAGGCGGCGCGCTGCCGCGCGGCTGGGTGCGCAAGCCGCTGCATTCGCGCGAGGGCGCCAACATCGCGATGCACCTGGACGACGGCCGCGAACTGCGCACCGACGGCCCGTATGACGGCCCGTGCATCCGCCAGGCCTGCCATCCGCTGACCGCGTTCGACGGCCACTATCCGCTGATCGGCAGCTGGGTGGTCGGCGACCGCGCCTGCGGCATCGGCATTCGCGAAGATGCTTCGTTGGTCACCCAGGACAGCGCCCGCTTCGTGCCGCATGCCATCGTCGAGGAAGCGCGCGGCGTGCTGATCGCCTAAGCTTGCATTTTTTCCAACCGGGCTTCGCATGCGCACTGTTCTATTCCGCCTGATCGGCGTCCTCGAAATCGCCGGCGGCTTCTACGGGGTGGCGGCGATGCTGCACCGGCTGTTGCCGTTCGGCGCCCACGACAGCCTGATCGCCCTGCTCGGCCTGGCGCTGTACGGTTTCGTGCTGGCCGCCGGCATCCAGCTGGTCGCCGGCAGCGAGCAGGGCGTGCGGATGTCGCGCTGGGCGCAGCTGCTGCAGCTGCCGCTGATCGCCCTGCCCGTGTTCAGTTACGGCCTGCACTGCGGTGCCTTCGTCAACGTGTTCGCCACGCTGCAGTCGACGCCGCGGCTGGGCATCGACTGGCACCTCGGCTCACAGGGTTTCCTGCTGGCGATCGCCGGGCCGTCGGTGTCGCGGATCGGCATCAACCTGCTGGCGCTGCTGTCGTGGCTGGTGCTGCGACTGCGCTGAGGGGTTATGTTTCAACCTCTCAGCCCGGCCATGGACGGCCGGTCGCGGAGCAGTCACGCAGGTGACTGATTCGCGTGAGCACGTCCGGGCACGTACCGGACGTGCGATAGAAGAAAACCACAGGAAGTGGTTTTCTTCACAGGTGCTGACCTGTTCAACCCCGGAGAGTCCGCGATGGCGCGTCCCAATTACATCGAACTGCCGGCCAGCGACATCGCGGCGTCCAAGGCGTTCTACAGCCAGGCCTTCGGCTGGGAGCTGACGGACTTCGGTCCCAGCTACGCGGCGACCATGACCGGCGACGTGGACGTCGGCCTGCAGGGCGACCCCACCGAAGCCACCCGCGCGCCGCTACCGGTGATCGCGGTGGACGACCTCGAAGCCGCCCTGCTCGCGGTGACGGCCGCCGGCGCCAGCATCGTGCGCCCGATCTTCGCCTTCCCCGGCGGGCGGCGCTTCCAGTTCCTCGACCCGCACGGCAACGAACTGGCGGTGGTCCAGGCCGACTGAGCATTCGCCGTCGCAGGGCGGCCGGCGCCCGGCCACCAGCTATCATGGGCGGATGAATACTCCCGCCGCGCTACCCGTCATCCGCCTGAAATCCGACCGCAGCCCCGGCCATCCGTGGGTGTGGTCGGCACAGATCTACAAGCCCGAGTCGAAACTGCCGCCGGGCAGCGTGGTCGAGGTACAGGACGCGAAGGGCCGCTTCGTGGGCCGCGCGTTCTGGAACGGCCACGCGCGCATCGCGCTGCGCCTGCTCGACACCGATCCGCAGGCCGCGATCGACGCCGACTGGATTGCCGCGCGCATCGGCCGCGCCGTGCAGCTGCGCCGCGACTGGCTGCAGCTCGATGCGGTCAGCGACGCGTGGCGCGTGGTGCACAGCGAAGGCGACGACCTTTCGGGCCTGATCGTCGACCGCTACGCCAACGTCATCGTGGTCGAATACTTCGCCGCCGGCATGTGGAAGTTCCGCGAGGCGATCCACGCGGCCCTGCTCGCGCATTTCCCCGGCGCGCAGTTGTACTGGTTCGCCGAATCGCACGTGCAGAAGCAGGAATCGTTCGACTGCCGCAGCCCCGACGTGCCCGCCGCGTTCGAGGTGCACGAACACGGCCTGCGCTTCCACGCGGCGCCGGGTTCCGGCCACAAGACCGGCTTCTTCGCCGACCAGCGCGACAACCGCAAGCGCTTCGCCGAACTGGCGAAAGGCCGCCGCGTGCTCGACCTGTGCTGCAACGCCGGCGGCTTCGCGGTGCACGCGATGGCGGCCGGTGCGCGCGAGGCGGTCGGCGTGGACCTGGACGCCGGCATCCTCGACGTCGCCCGGGCCAATGCCGAGGCCAACAACGTCGCGGTGAGCTTCGAGCAGTCCGACATCTTCGACTGGGTGCGTGCGGCGGTGACCCGCGGCGAGCGCTACGACGCGGTGATCCTCGACCCGGCCAAGCTCACCCGCGACCGCAGCAAGGTGATGGACGCGCTGAAGAAATACTTCGCGATGAACCGCATGGCGCTGGACATCATTCCGCCCGGCGGCCTGCTGCTGACCTGCTCGTGCACCGGCCTGGTCGGCGAAGGCGAGTTCCTGGAAATGCTGCGCCGGGTCGCGCTCAACGCCGGCCGCACGATCCAGGTGCTGGAAGTGCGCGGCGCCGGCGCCGATCATCCGTTCCGCACCGACGTGCCGGAAGGCCGTTACCTGAAGGCGGTGTTCTGCCGGGTGGATTGAGGCTGCCTCCGTACGGGGGTCAGGCGCTGCGCGGCAGGCGCCCGCGCAGCGAGGCGGCATCGAACGGGCCAGGCTCGGCGATCAGCTCGCGCGCGGCGCCGACCTGGTCCCAGGTGTTCCACAACAGCACGCCGCGCACGCGACCGCCGTCGAGGTAGTACACCACGCCTTCGCGATACGGCTCACGCCAGTCCTCGACCACCTGAAGCCGCGTATCGAGCAGGCCGACGGCTTCGTAACCCAGGTCGAACAGATCCGAGTAGAAGAACGGCTGGACCACGTAATCTTCCGCCACGCCGGCCATTGCGCGTCCCGCATGCCGGCCCATGCCGATCGCGGCATCCTCGTGCTCCACGCGCATCCGGCGATCAAGCGCGACACTGTGGAAATTGGCCACGTCGCCGGCGGCCCAGATGTCCGCATCGCTGCTGCGCAGTTGCGCATCGACCACGATGCCGTTGTCGACGGTGAGCCCGGCCTGCTCGGCCAGCGCGGTGTTCGGCGTCACGCCGAGGCCGGCCACCGCCGCCTCCACCCGCAACACCTCGCCGTCGGACAGGCTCAGCTCCACGCCGCCGTCGGTCCTGCTGCCACCGATGACCCGAACGCCGCTGCGCACATCCACGCCACGGCTGCGGTAGTAGTCGTCGAGATAGTGCGCCAACCCATCGGGATAGCGGCCCGCGCCGATCGTCTCGCCGGGAAACAGCAGGCTCACCTTGCAGCCGATGCTGCATAGCGAGGCCGCCAGCTCGCAGCCGATGAAGCCGCCGCCGATCACGGCGATGTAGGCGCCGGGTCGGGCGTAGCGGCGCAGCGCTTCGTAGTCGGCCAGCGTGCGGTAGTGGATCAGCCTTTCGCCGCCATCGACCGGCAGCAGGCGCGGCGTGGCGCCGGTGGCCAGCAGCAGCCGGCGATAGCGATAGCTGTCGCTCCGGTCGTCGCGGGCCACGTGGGCGACGCGATCCAGTGAGGCAATGCGCCGCCCCGGATGCAGTGTCGTTCCGCTCCCTGCGGTGGCCAGGTCGATGTCCGCGAGCGACTTGTCGCCCTTCCACATCGCCTTGCTCAGCGGCGGCCGCTGGTAGGGTGGCGCGGGATCGTCGCCCACGATGCCGACGTTCGCTGCGCCGTCGACCTCGCGGATGGCCTTGGCAGCGGCGTCGGCGGCCATGCCGCCGCCGATGATCAGGTAATCGTGGACATGTTCCATGACGTTCTCCCGGGCTGAACCTCCGCCCATGATGCACCGCCCCGGCGACGGCGACATGAATCCGGGCGCAGCCAATGAGACCGCTCGACGTACACTGGATGCATTGCTCCGGGAAAACGTTCCATGCCGCTCAATGAAACCCTGCTGATTGTCCTCGTGATCCTCGCCGCGCTGGTGTTGCTGCTGCAGGTGGCGCTGCTGCTGCGCGGCCGCGGCGATCCCGGCCTCGCAGCCAAGCTGGACACGCTGAAGGACGACAGCGCCCGCGTCGAACGCACCGTGCGCGAGGAACAGCGCGCCGGCCGCGAGGAATTGCAGCAGGGCTTCGACCGCTTCCGCGGCCACCTGGGCGAACAGCTCAACGGCATGTCGCAGCAACAGTCCGAGCGCATCGACGGCTTCGGCCAGCGGCTGACCCTGCTCACCGAACGCACCGACAACGGCCTGCAGTCATTGACCCAGCGACTGATCGAGGACGCGCGCAAGGGCCGCGAGGAAATCGCCACCACCCTCAACCGGCTGGGCGAACAACAGCAACAGCGCCTGGCCGCGCTCACCGCCGACAACGAAAAGCGCATGGGCGAGATGCGCGCCACGCTGGAAGCCAAGCTTGGCGCGATCCAGCAGGACAACGCGGCGAAACTCGAACAGATGCGCGCCACCGTGGACGAAAAGCTGCACGCCACGCTGGAAACCCGCCTGGGCGAATCGTTCAAGCTGGTGTCCGAGCGGCTCGAAGCGGTGCAGCGCGGGCTGGGCGAAATGCAGAACCTGGCCACCGGCGTGGGCGACCTGAAACGCGTGCTGACCAACGTGAAGAAGCGGGGCATCTTCGGCGAAGTGCAGCTGGGCGCCCTGCTGGAAGATATGCTCACCGCCGAGCAGTACGCGTCCAACGTGATCACCGTGCCGGGCAGCAACGACCGCGTCGAGTTCGCGATCCGCATGCCGGGCCAGGACGAGGGCGAACACGTCTACCTGCCGATCGACGCGAAGTTTCCGGTGGAGGACTACCAGCGCCTGCTCGACGCCCAGGAAGCCTCCGATGCCGATGCCGCGCAGGCCGCCGGCCGCGCGCTGGAACTGCGCGTGCGCGAGGAGGCCAAGCGCATCCACGGCAAATACGTGGCGCCGCCGCACACCACCGATTTTGCCGTGCTGTACCTGCCCACCGAGGGCCTCTACGCCGAGGTGATCCGTCGCCCCGGCCTGTTCGAGAACCTGCAGCGTGACCACCGGATCACCGTGGCCGGTCCGACCACGCTCAGCGCCCTGCTCAACAGCCTGCAGATGGGCTTCCGCACGCTGGCGATCGCCAAGCGCAGCAGCGAGGTGTGGAAGATCCTCGGCGCGGTGAAGAACGAGTTCGGCAAGTTCGGCGTGGTGCTGGAAAAGACCCGCAAGCAACTCGACGCAGCCCGCAACAGCATCGACAGCGCCGGCCAGCGCACCCGCGCGATCGAGCGCAAGCTGCGCGACGTGGAATCGCTGTCCGGCGACAGCCCGTTGCTGCTGGATGATGTTCCCGCGCTGGATGACGGTGGTGACGACGCCACCGCGCCGTAGGACGAATGCGCCTACGGACAGACGGCGCTCACCGTTTCCACTGGAACACGTCTTCCACGCCCGCGCCGAACACGCGGGCGATGCGGAACGCCAGCTCCAGCGAGGGCGCGTACTTGCCCGCCTCCAGCGCGATCACCGTCTGCCGGGTGATGCCGCAGGCATCGGCAAGGGCCTGCTGGGTCATCTCGCCATGCTCGAAGCGCAGCTTGCGGATCAGGTTGTCGATCGGCGTGCCGGTCATGCGCCGCGCCGGTCGTGCCAGTAGGTGATGCCCGTCACCGCGTACTCGAGCAGGCAGGAGCCGATCAGGCCGGCCATCAGCAGGTTGGACATCGCCATCGGCCTTGCCCAGGCCAGATGATCCAGCGGCGAGAACGCGAACATCACCGCCAGCGCCAGCACGAAGACCGACAGCCCCCCGCGTGCCCAGCCGCTGGCGCGCGCCTCGATCTGGCGATCGCGCTCGTCGGCCTCCACGGTGTCGCGCCAGCGCTTGCGCAACACCTGCATCATCACCAGCCACGCGACCACCAGCCAGCCGACGTGCCGGCCGATCGCCGAGGCCTCCGGCGCCATCGAGCCATCCGCGGCGACCATCTGCGAGCCGCGCAGGGCGTAGTAGGCGAGGATGGCCGCGGTGAAGATCACGCCGATCCAGGCGCGCTGTTCGCCGGGGGACACCGTCGCCATCGACTCATCCGTCTTCGCCGCGGCCGCCGATTCGCGCATGGTCGACCACAGCAGGTACCAGACCAGCCATGCCGCCCCCAGCACGGCCACGCCACCAGGCCAGCCCAGGTCGATGTCCGGCAGCACGAACAGCACATAGAACGCGAGAACCGACAGCGGGATCAGCACCGCATAACGCAGGGATCGAGGCATGATGTCTACTCCATTGGACGTTATGTACGTTATACATTACATATTGTCCTGTCAACATGACCTTCAGCGGAGCAGCTTGCACCGGCCCGGCATCGGAACGAGCGCTGCACAGACGCCACTGGACACGGACGCTAAACTGGTACGTCCGCATACCGAGGCCTTCGCATGAGCGACCAGCGCAACCCGAACGATGTCAGCCAGGAACAAGCCGAGGAGGCGGTGCGCACCCTGCTGCGCTGGGCCGGCGAAGACCCCACGCGCGAAGGCCTGCTCGACACGCCCAAGCGGGTGGTGAAGGCTTACGGCGACTGGTTTTCCGGCTACGCCGAGGATCCGGCCGACTTCCTCAAGCGCACCTTCAAGGAGGTCGAGGGCTACGACGAGATGGTGGTGCTGCGCGACATCGAGTTCGAGAGCCATTGCGAGCACCACATGGCGCCGATCATCGGCCGCGCCCACGTCGGCTACCTGCCGACCAACCGCGTGGTCGGCATCAGCAAGCTGGCGCGCGTGGTCGACGGTTACGCGCGGCGCTTCCAGGTGCAGGAAAAACTCACCGCGGAAATCGCCCACTGCATCCAGGAAACCCTGCAACCGGCTGGCGTGGCCGTGGTGATCGACGCCAGCCACGAGTGCATGACCACCCGCGGCGTGCACAAGCGCGGCGTGTCGATGGTGACCAGCCAGATGCTGGGCACCTTCCGCGAGGACGCCAGGACGCGCGCCGAGTTCCTGCAATTCATCGGCATCCACGGCGGCCGCCGCTGAACACGCGGGTGGTCGCTGCCGCCGCGGCCCTGCTGCTGGCATCGACGGCGACCCATGCCCAGTCCAGCCGCGAGGAGTACCTGCGGCGCTTCGACGGCAACGGCGACGGCCGGGTCAGCGCGGCGGAATACGTGGCCTACATGAGCCAGGGTTTTCGCAACATGGACAGCAACGGCGACGGCATCATCGAAACCGATGAACTGCCCAGTGGCCGCGGCCAGCCGATCACGCTGCAGGAAAACCGCGACAACCTGCGCCGCCAGTTCCACAAGCTGGACCGCAACCGCGACGGTTACCTCAACGCCCACGAACTGACCGCGCCACCCGGATAATGCCCCACCCCTGCGTGCAGGGGAGGGGCCGGGGTGGGGTCGCCCCTGGCTCAGGCCGAGATCGCCAGCTTCTCGGAGCGATACAGCTGCGCGGTCACCAGCACCGCGAGCAGGGCCGCCGCCAGGCTGCCGGCCAGGCACAGGCCGAGCTGTTCGCCGGTGACACCATCGCCGCGCAGCAACTGCATGATGCCCAGGTTCTGCCCCAGCAGCGGGATCGCGTACATCCACGCCTGCGCCTTGATCGGCATGAACGACAGCAGCGCACTGGGAATGATCGGCACCAGCATCAGCAGCGAGATGTAGGTCTGCGCCTCGCGATAGCTCTTGGCAAACGCCGCCACCAGTGACTGCAGCGCGGACAGCAGCAGCACCAGCGGCAGCATCAGCAGCAGCACGTAGGTGGCGAAGTGCAGGCCAAGGTCCAGCTCCATGCCGATCTTCTCGGCGGGGATGAAGCGGCCGACCACGGCGAAGCCCAGCAAGGTGATCAGCAGGCTCGCGGTGGAGAACGCGCAGATCGCCGCCAGCTTGCCGCACAGGATCTTCCAGCGCGCCACCGGGTTGGCGAACAGCGGTTCCAGCGATTGCCGCTCGCGCTCGCCGGCGGTGAGGTCGATCGCCAGGTACATGCCGCCCATGAAGATGGTGATCACGAAGAAGTACGGCAGCATCGCGAACATCAGCACCGCGCGCGACTGCGGCGTGGCCTGGTCGCGCTTGGCCACCTGCAGCGGCCACGCGGTGCCGGGTGACATCCCCCGCGCGACCAGTCGCATCGCACCCTGTTGCCGCGCATAGTTCTCGACCAGGTCGCTGACCCGCTCCACCGACGTGTTCGCGTCACGCCGCGAGGAGTCGTAGAACAGCTCCACCTGCACCGGCTCGCCCTTGCGCCAGGCCTTGCCGTAGTCGGGGGCGATGCGCAGCACCACGTCGGCGTCCTGCTTGCGAACGGTCTGCGCGGGATCGGCCACCGCCGCGCCCGGCACCACGCCGCCGGCCTTCAGCGCATCGATCAGGTTGGGCGCATACCCGGCGCCCAGCACCGGCACCGGCAGCGGCTTCTCGGCCTTGTCCAGTTCGCGGTTGAGGGTGAGGTTGATCAGCATCACGAACAGCAGCGGCCCCAGCAGGGGGCCGGTGAGGAAGGCGCTCATCAGGGTGCGGCGGTCGCGCAGGTTTTCCTTCACCTCCTTCAGGAACACGGTGAGGAAGGCGCTGCTGCGCCGGATTTTCGTGGACATGTCGTTCATGCGGCGAGACCCTCTTCGCTGCCGATGATCTTCACGAAGGCATCCTCCAGGTTGTCCTCGCCGGTCTGGGCGCGCAGCGCGTCCGGCGTTTCGTCGGCCACCACGCGGCCGTGTGCGATCACCACGATGCGGTCACACAAGGCGCCCACCTCCTGCATGATGTGGCTGGAAAACAGCACGCAACGCCCCTCCTCCTTCAGCCGCGTCATGAACTGGCGCAGCGCACGGGTGGCCATCACGTCGAGGCCGTTGGTGGGTTCGTCGAGGATGACGTTGCGCGGGTCGTGCACCAGCGCGCGGGCGATCGCGGTCTTCACCCGCTGGCCCTGCGAGAAACCCTCGGTGCGGCGGTCGGCGATGTCGCCCATCTCCAGCGCCTTGACCAGGGCTTCGCGCCGGCTCGCCAGCAGTTCTTCGGGCAGACCGTGCAGGCGGCCGAAGTAGTCGATGTTCTCGCGCGCACTGAGCCGCTTGTACAGCCCGCGCGCATCCGGCAGCACGCCGAGCTGGCGACGCACGGCCAGCGGGTCGGCCGCCGCATCGATGCCATCCACCAGCACCTGGCCACGATCCGGCGCCATCAGCGTGTACAGCATGCGCAGCGTGGTGGTCTTGCCGGCGCCGTTGGGGCCGAGCAGGCCGGTGATCTCGCCGTCGCGGGCAGTGAAACTGACGCCGTCGACGGCCTTCACCGCGCCGAACGCCTTGTGCAAATCCCTTACCTCGATCATGGGGTCGCTCCGTTGAAGTCGATGAAGATCGGCGTCGGCTGCAACCGGTCCAGGCAACTCGCGTCCAGCGTCTTCGGGTCGAGCTTCTCGATGAAATGCTGGATCAGCTGCGGCGTGCAGCCGGTCGCCATGACACTGTGCGCCTGGCCCTTGAGGGTCAGCACCCGCGCGTTCGGCAGGCCCTTGGCCACTTCCTCGGCGTAGCGCGGCGGGGTCACCGGGTCGTACTGGCCGGCCAGCAGCAAGACCGGCTTGTCGGTCTTCAGCGGCGCATGGAAATCGGCCGGGCGCGTGCCTTTCGGCCACACCGAACACACCGCCTTCAGCGCGTCGACCATGCGCGTGCCGAGGATGGTCTGCGCATCCTGCGGGCGCACGGCCAGCAGGTCGGCGTCCTCGCTGCAGATCACCGAATACTGCATGCCGCTGCCCATCAACTCCGACAGTTCGCCGGACAGCAGCTTGGCCTGGCCCAGCAGCGGACCCACGTCGCCATGCGCCGCCGCGTCGATCGACAGCGGCAACAGCGCAGCGGTGGCTGGCGTGTAAGCGAACATGCGCACCACGCTGGCCAGCGAGTCCTCGTCCAGCATCTGCTTGACCGTCTGGTAGTTCTGCGGATCGCGAAAACTGACCTGGTGCGGATTGGCCCGCAACGCGTCGCGCAGCTGGTACAGGGTCTGGTCCGGATCGCCGAACTGCTTCTTGCAGGCCGGCTCGGCGGTGCAGCGGGCGAACTGCGCCTTCAGCGCGTCGTCCAGGTTGCGGGCGAAGTCCTCGCCCAGGGCCAGCGAATTCGGCACGGCGCTGTCCAGCACCACGCTGCGCACCGATTGCGGGAAGCGCATCAGGTACTGCTGCGCCATCCGCGTGCCGTACGACACCCCGAGCAGGTCGAACTGCGGCGAACCGATGGCCTTGCGCACGTCCTCCAGATCCTGTGCCGCGATCGTCGTGGTGTAGTAGCGCGGATCGGCGCGACCGGCCAGCAGCTTCAGGCACTGCGCCGCCGCTGCGCGCAGCTTGTCGGCGTCGAAGGTGCTGTCGTCCGGCGTGGTCGTGGCGGCGGACTCCTTGCAGCTGAGTGCGTTGGAGCCGCCGGTGCCACGCTGGTCGAGCAGCAGCACGTGGCGATGGGCCAGCAGCGGCTTCAGCACCGTCGCCACCTGGCCCGCTGAATCGGTGGCCGCCTGTCCCGGGCCACCGGCAAGAAAGGCCAGCATGTCGGGACTGGCCACCTGCGCCCGCGAACGCAGCACGGCCAGCTTCAGCTTGATCGTGCGGCTGTGCGGATCGGCCCGGTTTTCCGGCACGGGGAAGTCCGCGCACCAGGCCGCCGTGCTCAGGCCGCTGTTCGGCGCGGCAAGCTCGCACGCGGTCAGGGTCAGGCTGCCGAGTTTCCAGGTGGCGGCCGGAGCGGGTGCGACGGCTGCAGTCGAGGCCGAAGCCGGCGCAGGTGGCGCCGGGTCCTTCTCACGATGATGGGCGACGCGGTTGGCCGAGATGATCGCCACCGCGACGGCGACCATCACGCCCATGCGTTTTCCGGGTTTCATGCTCACGTATCATTCCCCAGGTTCAAAAATGGATTCGATCGTTTGCCCGAACAGACGGGCAATCTTGAAGGCCAGCGGCAAACTCGGATCGTACTTGCCGGTCTCGATGGCGTTGACGGTTTGGCGCGAAACGTCCAGCCGCTCGGCCAGGTCGGCCTGCGACCAGGCCTGCGCGCCGCGCAGTTCACGCACATGGTTATTCATGACTGCGATAGCGCCACAGCACCAGCAACTTGGCGATGCCGAAGCTGGCGAACAGGCACGGCATCACCCAGATGGCAACCACCTGTCCCGACACCGACCAGCCCACGTTGGCGCCCATCAGCAGGCCGAAACTGAAGAAGCCGAAGCCGGTGGCCATGGCGGAGATCGCGAACGCCTCCAGGTCGATGCGCCGCTCCAGTTCATCCTGGTCGCGAACCACGCGAACCATCGCGCGGATGGCCAGCAGGATGGGCAACAGAGGCAGCAAGGCCAGCACGACGCGCCAGGTGACACTGTCGACCCGAGCCGATACCAGCACCGAAAGGAAGATCAGCACGACATACGCGGCCATGGCCGGCAGGAATTCGCGCAGATAACGCTTGTGCACTTCACGCATGGCCATCAGACATGTCCCCCGTTTGATGGTGTCCTCGACGACGCGGGATTCATCCCTGCCTCCGGTCATCTGCCAGCGCCGCCTTCTGCCGACGGTGACGGATCAGCTGCAGCACGGCAAAAGCGATGAATGCCGCTGCCATCCCTGCGAACACACCCCACAACTGATCGTCGTTCTTCACGTAGGCAAAGACGGCCACCACCGCCATCAGCACGGCGATCAGCAAGGCACGCACGTAACCGGGAATGCCCGAATCGCCGGCGCAGGCAAACATGTCGCCGCCATAGCGCCGGACCAGCAGCGACCGGGTGATTCCGTAACTGGCCATCATCAGCGGGAACACCCAGATCAGGATCGATCCGTCGATGGCGAGCACGTGCGCCGCCGCCAGAAAGCCGCCGACCAGGCTGAGCGCCGCCGTAAGCATCGTGGCCACGCCCAGCGCCACCAGGTGCATGCGCTGCTCCAGTTCGTCGCTCTCGCGGATACGGCGGGCCATCAGCATGAACAGGTAGAGCATCGGCAGCACCGGCGCCAACGCCAGCAAGCCTTTGGCCGCCCAGCCCTCCACCGTGCGTGCCAATGGCCATACCAGCAACAGCAGCACGATGTAGACACTCATGCTGAGCAGGGTCTGCCACTGGTAGCTCTTGTTCGAAAGACGGGTCATCACGTGGCCTCAAAGCGACTTCAGGAAAACGTCCAGTGCCTGCTGAAACTTCGCTGGCTGGTCGAGCATCACGAAATGCCGCGACGGCGAGATCGAGACCACCTTCGCCTTCGGCGCATCGGCCAGCAGCGACTGGTAGTACGCCGCCTTCTGCGCCTCGCTCATCATCATCGGTGGCTGGCTGAAGTCAGATGCGTTGTATGGCGAGATCTCCAGGATCGGCACGTTCGCGTTCTTCAGCGCCGCGCGTCCGTCGAAGGCGAGATCCTCGGCCATGTACTGCGCGCTGGCCTTGATGTCGCTGCGCGCATTCATCGGCGCGTAGCGCGCGGCCAGCTGCGGATCGATCACGCCGATCTTCTGCATGTAGCCCAGCGACTGCGCCTGGAACTGCTCCGGCGTCACCGCCGACATCTGCTGCTGCATCTGCGCCGCCATCGCCTTGCGCTGCTCCGCGCTCACCCGCTCCATGCCGGGAAAAATCGGCAGTCCATCCACCGCCACCACGCCCGAGATCAGTGCCGGATGCTCGCCGGCAAAGCGCAGCGCCAGCGTGCCGCCCAGGCTGTGGCCGACCAGCACAGGCTTGTCGATCTTCCGCTGTTCGATCAACTGCTCCAGCGACGCATCCGCCCGATCGAACAGGTTGCCGCCGTCAGCCGGCGCCGGCACGCCATCAAAACCCGCCAGCGTCACCGCGTACACCACGTGATCCTTCTGCAACTGCTCGATCGTCCGCTGCCACACCCACGGCCCACCCTGCAGCCCGGGGACCAGGATCACCGCACGACCATGGTCGCCATGACGCTCGACCTTCAGCGTGCCGACCGTGCTACCTGCCGGTGACTGCGCCAGCGCCACCGGCGCACCGGTCAGCAGCGCCAGTGCCAGCACCGGGAAAATCCAGCGACGCGATCCTTTTTTCATGGCGATATCTCCTCGGAAATGATGTCAAGCAACCTTGACAAATCCAGAGTAAGGAGTCCGCCCACAAAATGTCAAGCGACCTTGACTAAACTTCTCAAACCGGTGGCGGCAAGGTCGGAACGCCGTGAAAAACTTCCGACATCGCCACCATCAATTGGTGACCAAGTTCGCACTTTCTGGTGCCAAATTTTGTCAGGGAATCCTGACAACTGGCCGAAATTCGTTGGCCTGCCTCATTCCGTCCATCGTCGAGGCCTGCCTCGCAGCCCAAGTAATCGTTTACGCGATAACATGGCACGCATGTTGCTTGAGGCGTGTTGGTCACGGCGAAATTCGCGACTGACACTTCGTCCGGGGGGACGCAAGACGTTGGCCCAGGCGAATCCCGCAGTACTGAATCCTGCAGATCGCAGATTCCGTCTCATCGTCCATCCCAAGTTCAAGTCAAACCCAACCGCTACCCACCAAGGAAACTGCAATGAACAAGACCCTGCTTTCCAGCGCCCTGGTTGCCGTCATGGCTGCCGTCGCTTTTGCCCCGAGCGCCCAGGCGACCGACGGCACCATCAATTTCACCGGCGCCGTCACGGGCTCCACCTGCACCGTCCAGATCAACGGCGCCGCTGGTCCGGCCACCGTCACCTTGCCGACCGTCTCGACCACTGCGCTCTCCGCCTCAGGCGCCACCGCCGGCCAGACCGCATTCAAGATCAACCTGTCCGGCTGCGCCGGTTCGCCGACCGCCACCAAGGCCTCGACCTTCTTCGAGAACGGCCCGACCGTGAATGCCGCTGGCCGCCTGGCCAACACCGGCACTGCCACCGGCGTCGATGTGCAGCTGGTCAACAGCGACAACAGCGTGATTACCGCCGGCAGCGCCGCTCCGACCACGGGCGCCGGCGTGGCCACGATCACCGCCAACGCCGCCACCCTGAACTACTACGCCCGCTACTACGCCACCGCCGCCGCCACCGCCGGCACCGTGGCCAGCAGCGTGCAGTTCTCGGTGATCTACCAGTAATACCGCAACACCACGTGGGCACCGCGACCGGCCACGCCGCGTCGCGGTGCCACGCCAGGATTCCTGTCCAGCAATCGCCTGAGGCTGCCCCGTGAAAAATTCCATCCACGCCCTGGCTGTGGCGTTGCTGCTGTTTTGCCTGAGCGTTGCCACTGCCCAGGCAAACGTCGTCATCGGCGGAACGCGAGTGGTGTTTCCCGCTCAGGACGGCGAAGTCACGGTCCGATTGACCAACGACAACGATATGCCTGCCCTGGTCGAGGCCTGGATCGACAGCGGGGACGAACATTCCACGCCGGACAAGGTCAACACGCCGTTCCTGATCACGCCACCCATCTTTCGGATGGATCCGCACAGGGACCAGAGCCTGCGCATCATCGCGACCGCGGCACCGTTGCCGACCGATCGCGAGTCACTGTTCTGGCTCAATGTGCTGGAAATCCCACCCAAGCCCAGCGGCAAGGCATTTGCCGGCAAGAACCTGCTGCAATTCGCGATTCGTTCGCGCCTCAAGCTTTTTTATCGCCCCGCTCGTCTTGCTGGCGATCCAGCCAAGGCACCTTCGCTGGTGACCTGGACGAGCGCGCCCGATGGACAAGGCTACGCACTGGAAGTGCACAACCCCACGCCCTATCACGTCACCATCGTGCAGGCCACGATCCTGGTCGACGGCAAATCCTATGTCAGCGATTCCGGCATGGTCGATCCATTCGGCAAGCTTGCGCTGAAGTTCAAGAATCTTGCCGCGAAGCCCGTGGCCGGTACGACGGTCACCTATGACATCGTCAATGACTACGGCGCCACCACGTCGCTCAAGGGCAGCGTGGCACCGTGAAGGCAAGGCACACCACTGACCGGGCGATGCCATCGCACCGGCATGGGGTGTGCCGGCAGGCATTGCTGAGCGCGGCGATCACGCTGGTACTTGGCGCCTGGAGCATGTCGACTCTGGCTGCCTCGGCCAATGCAACAGCAGCGGTGGATGCGGCCGGCGGGGCGATCGCCGGTCCTGTCGCGACCGGTGCCGACTCCACCAGCAACGTTGCGGACGCCGGAACCACCAGTGATGGTGAGGCCGACATGGCGTTTTCGTTCGATCGCAGCATGCTGTCCGGCGCGGGCAGCAACACCACCGACCTTTCCCGTTTCGAGCATGGCAATCCGGTGTTGCCCGGCTCGTACAACGTCGACATCTATCTCAACAACAACTGGGCAGGCAGGCGCGATGTGCGCTTTGCATCAGCGGCACCCGATGCCAGTGCAGCACCATGCGTCGATCGTCAACTGCTCGCCCTCTTGGGATTGCATCCGGCCAATCTGTCCAGCGAACTCGTCAAGGCGCTGGCGGACCCTGTCACCTGCGTCAGCATTGGCGACCTGATCCCCGGGGCGTCGATGAGCTTCGACATGGGCAATCTGCGCCTGGATACCAGCGTGCCGCAGGCTTACCTGCAGCAGCGCGCGCGCGGCTATGTCAGCCCGGAATACTGGGATGAGGGTGTGCCGGCGGCACTGCTCAACTACAACTTCAACAGCTACCGCAGCAGCAGTCACGGGCAGACGCAGACCACCTCCTATCTGGGCCTGAATGCCGGCTTCAACCTCGGCGCCTGGCATTTCCGTCAGGACTCGACCGTCAACTGGCAATCCGCCACCGCCGGCATGCGTGCGCGCAAACGCTGGCAGAACATCGACAGCTACGTGCGCCGTGATCTGCCGTCGCTGGGCGCACAGGTGACGATCGGCGACAGTTACACCGATGGCCAGGTCTTCGACAGCTTCGGCATTCGCGGTGTGCAGTTGGCCACTGATGACCGCATGCTGCCCGACTCGCTGCGCGGCTATGCGCCGGTGGTGCGCGGCGTGGCCAACACCAACGCCAAAGTCACCGTGACCCAGAACGGCGTGCAGCTCTACCAGACCACGGTGGCACCGGGACCGTTCGTGATCAACGACCTGTATCCGACCGGCTACGGCGGCAACCTGGACGTGACCGTAACCGAAGCTGACGGCCGCACGCATACGTTCGCCGTGCCGTATGCGTCGGTCGCGCAGTTGTTGCGCCCCGGCACCACGCGTTTCGACGTGGCCGCCGGTCAATTGCGCAACACGGCCTTGCTGAACTCGCCGAACGTGTTGCACGCCACCGTGCAGCACGGCTTCAACAACCTGCTGACCGGCTATGCCGGTATCGAGGGGTCCCGGGGATATGCCGCGCTCCTGCTGGGCAGTGCCATCAACACGCGCTACGGTGCCTTCGCTCTCGATGTCACCCAGGCGCGCACGGCCATTCCCGGTTTCGGCAGCCACTCCGGGCACAGCATGCGCCTGAGCTACAGCAAGATCCTGCCCGACACCCAGACCTCGCTGACGGTTGCCGCCTACCGCTACTCCACCAGCGGCTTCCTGAGCCTGACTGATGCGGCACTGGCTCGCGATTATGCGCGCCGTGGACTGGATGCCTTCAGCTACGCCGCGCCGACGAATGTCACCCTGATCGACGGCATGCCTCTGCAAACCGTGCTGACCCCGGCGCAGCAGGCGGCACTGGCCGGCCACAGCTACGACCCGGTGATCAATCCGACCGGGCTGCAGCGGCAACGCAACCGTTTCCAGCTCAGCATGAACCAGCGCCTCGGCATGCGCGGCGGCTCGCTGTATGCCAACGTATCGGCCAGCGACTACTGGAACCGCACCGGCAACGATACGCAGTTCCAGGTGGGCTACAGCAATTCGTACCATCGACTGAACTACGGCATCTCGGCGACCCGCACCCGCGACGCACTGGGCCGCTACGACAACGAGTACTTCGCCACCTTCAGCCTGCCACTAGGTGGCAGCGCACACGCACCCAGCCTGATGCTCAACCTGGCCCATGACAGCAGCGGCGACAACCGGGATCAGGCCATGCTGAACGGGTCGCTCGGTGCGGACAATCAATTCAACTATGGTGCCACCGTCGCGCACAACAGCGGCAACGACGCCGGCGGCAGCAGCGGCAGCGTCAACCTCGGCTACCGCAGCCCTTACGCCATATTCAATGCCAGCGCCGGTACCGGCAGCGGCTATTCGCAGGCATCGCTGGGCATGAGCGGCGCTGTCGTGGCCCACCCCGGCGGCATCACCTTCGGCCAACCGATCGGCGATACCGTGGGCATCGTCTACGTGCCCGGCGCCGCCGGCGCACGACTCGACAACGCCGCCGGCGCGCGAGTGGACCACTTCGGCTATGCCATCGTGCCCTACCTCACGCCCTACAGCCTTAACACCATCCAGGTAGACCCCAAAGGCCTGCCGCTGAACGTGCAACTGGACGCCACCAGCACTCAGGTGGCGCCGCACGCCGGCGCGGTGGTGATGATGAAATTCAAGACCGAAAATGGCCGCACCATCCTCGTGCGCGCACGCCTTGCTAGCGGCGACACGCTGCCGTTCGGCGCGCAGGTCTTCAATGCCGAGGGAGCCGCGCTCGGGGTGGTCGGGCAGGCGGGGCAGATTCTTGTTCGTGGCGTCGACCCGGCCGGCACGCTGACCGCGCGCTGGCAAGATGATAGCGGGACAGCGCAATCGTGCTCGTTCCACTATCAAGTCGAGCCGCATGGCAAGGGGCGCCACTTGAGAAATTATCAGGGGGTCAACGCAACATGCAGCCCAGCCACCGTAATTAGCGCTACAAGCAGGGAAGGCACTTAAGGCATTTGCTGAGCATGAACGCCCATGAACCGACAGACTGGCAAGAGGAATACCAGGTTACTGAGTTGGCTTTTTCAACCATCTTTTTGATGCTGATGAAGCCTGACCATGTTAAATGAAGCGGGCTTCGCTTCCGGCGATTTTATGTGATGAATCCAAGGTGCCCAGCAAAGTACCCTTCCGTACCGTAAAACATCGCACCTCTTGAATATGCCGAGACCGATATGCACCATTCACTCATCGCGGCCATGCAAGACCCCGTGTCCTGCAACCGGTTCAGTCGATCAAGCCCAGCTTGGACTTGGTTGTGCCTGCTGATACTGCTGTCGGTTTTGTTTGCCTGGCCGGCGGCTGCCTTTGCGCAAGCCCAGTGTTACTACGAAGACGGCAACGGCAATGCCATCAATGCGCCGGCTACGCAAATTGTCACCTTCAGCAGTGTCACCATTGCGCTCTCAAGCCAATCCGCTGGTAGCACCATTGGCCCCCCGCGGACAGCCACGACCACAGGCGACACCATCTACATAGCATGTCTAAACGGCGGCACTCCAGGCGGCCTGCAACCATCCTATGGTACCTATGACGCCGCCACTAAGACCATTTACAGCCCAACGCCAGGAGTCGCATTCAAAATATTGCGATCAGGCACCCCCATACCGTTATACCCAAACGATTCGTTGACGAATGGCACATCGACTTTTTCCAATACGACGACATTCCAGCTGATTTCGACCGGAGTGCTTCCAAGCAGCGGAAATCAAATTCCCGCGGGCACGGTCTTGGGTCAATGGAATTTCGACGATGTGTGCACCAAACCGGTCATTAGAAATAATGGCGACTATAAAAGTTGCGACATCAACGCACCCATAAAAACCGTCATTATATTTCAATCAGGCGGCGTCACGTTCACAGCTTCCACATGCACTGTGTCCACAGGCAGTCAAAACTTGACCGTAGCCTTGCCCTCCGTATCCGCCAATGCGCTCGGTGCTGTCGGAGCCACGGCGGGCACGACGCGATTCGGAATCAACCTCACTGGCTGCACATCCAATCTTGCCGTCAGCGCCACGTTGAGTAGCAGCAACGCCTATACCGTCAATGGCGTCATCGCACCCACAATCGGCGCCGGCTACGCCAGCGGCGTGGGTATCCAGATCCTTCGCGCCGATGGCATAACACCGGTTACATTCGACAGCGCGTTTCCGACAGGTACCACGAACGGCGCCAATTACAGCTTCAATCTCTACGCACGCTACTACCAGACCGCCACACCAGTAACGCCTGGCCAGGTTCAAGCCACGGCAACCTATACGTTGACCTACCAGTAGCGGCGACCGCGGTTGTTTCGAACACCGATGCCGGCTATTCGTAAGTCTGCGTGACCAGCATCGGTGCGGCGTCGACTCGACTGGCGCTGAGGTAGCCGTAGAAGTACTTCAGCACGCGATCCGATTCCGCATGGGTCAGCCGTCTGACTGTCACGACATGGGTTCGTGGTGACGACATCGGCGAATCAAGTTCGGCACAGCTCTGTCGATAACTTCGTCGCGGGGCAACCGAAGCTTGAGCCGAAGCGCTGGTATCCGTTGCCACATGGCACGTTGGCACAACGATGCGGCCCGAAAAAGTGATTCGGCCGTCTGCTGCTTCCGCAGCAGGCACGAACAGCATCCAAGTGCACATGCAACCGGACAATACGGTACAAAACCGATCAGTCACGTCCATGCCCTCCATTGCATCCCGCCGCGCAAGATGACCGGAGGTGTTGCCGCAGATTCCTCCGGCTTCCCGAAGATCCACTAGGGGCGGATTCTCAGGGATGAAGCTAATTACACTTCAGATGTGAGGTACTCGTGAAGATTCGGTGCACCGAAGGAAGCGAAGGCCCGGCCACGCTGCCGATCCGAGGCCTTCACCGCGACGAAATGTACTTCTCGCGCCTGATCTGCTTCACCGGCAGGCCGAACTCCTGCAGCGCCGCAAACGCCGCGTCGACCATGTTCGGGTTGCCGCACAGGTAGGCGATGTCGCGGTCGGCGTGGGGGCCGAGTTCGGCCAGCACGTGCTGCACGTGGCCGCTGCGGTCGCTGCTGCGGGGCACGGCGCGGGCTTCGCGGCTGAGGCAGCCATGGAAGTGGAAGCCGGGATGGGCCTGGGCGAAGGCCTCGAACTCCTCGCCGTAGAGCAGCTCGGTTTCGTTGCGGGCGCCGTACAGCAGCACCACTTCGCGATCACCGGCGGCCAGCAGCTTTTCGATCTGCGGCAGCATGGCGCGGTACGGGGTGACGCCGGTGCCGGTGGCCAGCAGCAGGTAGCGCGGATGGGTGTCCGCTTCCTGCAGGCAGAAGCGGCCGTACGGGCCGCTGGCGTCGATCACGCCGCCGTGTGCCAGCCCGCCAAGCAACTTGGTTGCCGCACCGCCGTCGACATAGCTCACTGCGATCTCAATGCGCTGCACGGGTGAACTGCCGTCGCCGACGCTGCCCACCGAATAACTGCGCTTGGTCGCGGTGCCATCGTCGTAGTGGAAATGCACCTGCAGGAACTGCCCGGGCTGGAACGCCAGCGGCTGGCCGTCGACGCGCTCGAACACCAGGTGGCGCACGGTGGGCGCCAGCATGACGCTGTCGACAAGACGGAGCTGGAAATGATCGGCCATGGGGTTTCCGGAAACAGTGTGTGCCGCCAGACAGGCTCGGGCGGTGCGGCTTGGCCCGCTATAATAAGGGCTAACCCCCTCGGTGCAGCCCATGTCCCCGGAAATCCGCCCCACGGCACCCGCGCTTGTCGTCGACAATCTGCGCAAAACCTATCGCAATGGCGTCGAAGCGCTGAAAGGCATCAGCCTGACCGTGCAGCCCGGCGATTTCTTCGCCCTGCTCGGCCCCAATGGCGCCGGCAAGTCGACCCTGATCGGCATCCTGTCGTCGCTGGTGAACGCCACCGACGGTGACGCCCAGGTGTTCGGCGTGTCGGTGAACAATCAGCGCAGCGAGGCGATGAAGCTGATCGGGCTGGTGCCGCAGGAGATCAACTTCAACCAGTTCGAGAAGCCGTTCGACATCTGCGTCAACGAGGCGGGCTTCTACGGCATCCCGCGCAAGCTCGCTGCGGAGCGCGCGGAAAAGTACCTGAAGGAACTGCGCCTGTGGGACAAGGCCTTCCACCAGGCGCGCGAGATGTCCGGCGGCATGAAGCGGCGGCTGATGATTGCCCGCGCGATGATGAACGAGCCGAAGCTGCTGATCCTGGACGAGCCCACCGCCGGCGTCGATATCGAGATCCGCCGCTCGATGTGGCAGTTCGTCAGCGCGATCAACGCGGCCGGCACCACCGTGATCCTGACCACGCATTACCTGGAGGAAGCCGAGTCGCTGTGCCGCAACATCGCGATCATCGACCACGGCACCATCATCGAGAACACCAGCATGAAACGCCTGCTGGCCACGCTGGACGTGGAGACCTTCGTGCTCGACGTCAGCGAAGTGCCGCCCGAGCTGCCGCAACTGGACGGCATCGGCTTCCGCCGCATCGACGAGCGCACGCTGGAGGCGGAAATGGCGCGCACGCAGAACCTCAACGCACTGTTTGGCGCGCTCACCGCCGGCGGCATCACGGTGAACTCGATGCGCACCAAGACCAACCGGCTGGAGGAGCTGTTCGTGCGGCTGGTCGAGCAAGGTCGAGCGCCAGCCCGGGAGAAAACGGCATGAACGCCTCGACCAACCTTGTCGCGCTGTACACCGTGGCGCGCCGCGAAATCGTGCGAATCGTGCGCATCTGGACGCAGACGCTGATCCCGCCCATCATCACGATGACGCTGTACTTCATCATCTTCGGCAAGCTGATCGGCAGCCGCATCGGCATCGTCGAGGGCGGCTTCAGCTACATGCAGTACATCGTGCCGGGGCTGGTGATGATGAGCGTCATCAACAACAGCTACATGAACATTTCCAGCTCGTTCTACGGCGCCAAGTTCCAGCGCTCGGTGGAAGAGATGCTGGTGTCGCCGATGGCCAACTGGGCGATCCTCTACGGCTACGTGATTGGCGCGGTGGCACGCGCCCTGGTGGTCGGCGCGCTGGTCCTGCTGGTGGCGCTGTTCTTCACCTCGCTGCACGTGGCGCACCCCTTCATCGCGCTGGGTGCGGTCACCCTGGGCGCGGTGATCTTCGCGCTGGCCGGCTTCATCAATGCCGTGTTCGCCAGCAAGTTCGACGACATCGCGCTGGTGCCGACCTTCGTGATCACCCCGCTGACCTACCTCGGCGGCGTGTTCTATTCGATCAACATGCTGGGCGAACCGTGGCGTGGCATCTCCCACGCCAACCCGATCCTGTACATGGTCAACGCGTTCCGCTACGGCGTGCTCGGCATCAGCGACGTATCGGTGGGCGGCGCGTTCGCGGTGATGCTGGTGTTCATCGTCGCGTTGACGGTGGCGTCGCTGCAGTTGCTCAAGCGCGGCGTGGGGCTGCGGTCTTGAAAGCCGGGATTCGGGATACGGGATTCAAGATTCGCAAAAGCCGCAAGCTCGCGAGAACGCGCCTTGCCCAACCCCAAATCCCCAATCCCACATCCCGGCCCTGATTCATGCGCGTCAACAAATACATCAGCGAAGCCGGCCTGTGCTCGCGCCGCGAGGCCGATGAGCTGCTGCTGGCCGGTCGGGTCAGCATCAACGGCGAGGTCGTCTCCACCGGCGCCAAGGCGTTGGAGGGCGACGAGGTGCGGGTGGATGGCGAGATCGTCAAGGCGCGCGTGCTGGCCGCCACGCCGGGCGCGAAGAAGGCGATCTACGTGGCACTGAACAAGCCGGTCGGGATCACCTGCACCACCGACCAGAGCGTCGATGGCAACATCGTGGACTTCATCGATCATCCGCAGCGGATCTTTCCGATCGGCCGGCTGGACAAGGATTCCGAAGGGCTGATCCTGCTGACCAGCAACGGCGACATCGTCAACGAGATCCTGCGCGCGGAGAACCACCACGAGAAGGAATACCTGGTCGGCGTCAACAAGGCGGTCACCGACGAATTCCTGGCCGGCATGGCCAAGGGCGTGCGCATCCACAACCAGATGACCCAGCCGTGCAAGGTGCGCCGCATCGCCAAGTTCGGTTTCTCGATCGTGCTGACCCAGGGCCTGAACCGGCAGATCCGGTTGATGGCCGCCGCGTTCGGTTACCGCGTGACCCAGTTGCGCCGCGTGCGCATCGACAACGTGAAACTGGCCCACCTGAAAGTTGGCCAGTGGCGCAATCTCACCGAGGCGGAACTGAAGGGCCTGCTGCCCGGACGCACGCAGTGGTGAACCCGTAACCCGGGAACGCGACCGTGGGGCGGGTACTGTCCGCCGGCCCTTCCGGTGCCGTGAAAAACGGCGGGCAGTGCCCGCCCTACAAAAACCGGATCAGGCCGCCGGCAGTGTCTGCAGATCCCAGCGCGGGCGCACCTGGATGGTGTCATCCTGGTGCTGGCCGCTGGCCAGGCGGATCGCGCCGGCCAGCGCGATCATCGCGCCGTTGTCGGTGCAGAAAACCAGCCGCGGGAAATACACCTGGAAGCCGTCCTTCTCGCCAGCTTTGGCCAGCTCGCTGCGCAGATGCCGGTTGGCGCCCACGCCTCCGGCGATCACCAGCCGGCTTGCGCCACTGGCTTGCAGCGCGCGGCGGCACTTGATGATCAGCGTGTCGACGATCGCCTCCTGGAAGGCGCGGGCCACGTCGGCGCGGGTCTGCTCGCTCTGGTCGGACTTCTGCCAGGCCAGCAACACTTGGGTCTTCAGGCCGGAGAAGCTGAAATCCAACCCGGGCCGATCAGTCATCGGCCGCGAGAAACGGAACGCGCCTGCGGTGCCCTGTTCCGCCAGTTTCGCCAGCGCCGGGCCGCCCGGATACGGCAGGCCCATCAGCTTGGCGGTCTTGTCGAACGCCTCGCCGGCCGCGTCATCCAGGGTGTCGCCCAGGATCGTGTACTGGCCGATCGCCTTCACCTCGACCAGCAGCGAATGGCCGCCGGATACCAGCAAGGCCACGAATGGCGGCTCCGGCGGGTTTTCCTCCAGCAGCGGCGCCAGCAGGTGGCCTTCCATGTGATGCACCCCGATCGCGGGCACGCCCAGCGCCCAGGCCAGCGCGCGGCCCAGCGAGGCGCCCACCAGCAGGGCGCCGACCAGGCCCGGCCCGGCGGTGTAGGCCACCCCGCCCAGGTCCTGCACGGTCAACCCGGCCTCGGCCAGCGCCTCGCGAATCAGCGGCACCAGCTTGCGCACGTGGTCGCGGCTGGCCAGCTCCGGCACCACGCCGCCGTAATCGGCGTGCAGCTTGATCTGGCTGTACAGCGTATGGGCCAGCAGCCCCTTCCCGGGCGCGTCCGGTTGCCAGCGCAACAGCGCCACGCCGGTCTCGTCGCAGGAGCTCTCGATGCCCAGAATCGGCTTCATCGGCCCGGCCTTTGAAAATTCTTCGTCATGCACGGTATAATTCCCGGCTCACCACATTCAGCTGTCCTGCAAGAGCAGGCAGATTACCACCCGGAGTTTCCATGCCCAACGTAAAAGTTCGCGAGAACGAGCCGTTCGAGATCGCACTGCGTCGTTTCAAGCGTACCTGCGAAAAGGCCGGCGTCCTGGCCGAAACGCGCAAGCGCGAGTTCTACGAGAAGCCGACCCAGGAACGCAAGCGCAAGCGCGCTGCCGCCGTGAAGCGTCACCTGCGCCGTCTGTCGCGCGACGTTTCCCGCAAGGTTCGCCTGTACTGAGTTTCCCGACCTGCCGCCCGGCAGGTCATGCGGCGCCCCGGCGCTGCGCACCCGGAAACACGGTCGGCGCCAGCTCTTCGACGAGAGCCGCTCGCAGCCACCGCAGGCACAGCCGATACGACATGGCCGGTGTTGTCCCCAGGGGCAACGCCGGCTTTGTCGTTTCCGTAGAATGGTCCATTCATCCCATAAGGCCCCGCCCATGACGCTCAAGCAGCAGCTCACCGAAGACATGAAGAACGCCATGCGCGCCGGCGAAAAGCACCAGCTGGGCGTGATCCGGCTGATGCTGGCCGCGATCAAGCAGCGTGAGGTCGATGAGCGGATCGAACTGGACGACGTCCAGGTGCTGGCCACGCTCGAGAAGATGATGAAGCAGCGCAAGGATTCGGTCAGCCAGTTCGACGCGGCCGGTCGCGACGACCTGTCGGCGATCGAGCGCGCCGAGATGGTGGTGATCGAGACCTATCTGCCGGCCAAGCTGGACGAGGCCGAGATCGACGCGCTGATCACCGCCGCGATCGCCGAGACCGGCGCCAGCTCGCCGCGCGACATGGGCAAGGTGGTGGCCGCGGTGAAGGAGAAAGCCGCCGGCCGCGCCGACATGGGCGTGGTGTCGGGCCGCATCAAGAGCCGCCTGGCGGGCTGATCTCCGTTCGCGGCGTACGCCGCCTCAGCCCTGTCGCAGCAGCACCATCAGCGCCAGCAGGCCGAGCAGGATCGCCATGACGGCCAGCGCCACGCGCTGGCGCCGTTTGCGCAGCCGCTGCCAGTTCGCCATGTCCAGGAAATAGCGCCCCTCGCCGGGGCAGCGCAACACCGCGTGCTGCACCAGCGAATACCAGGCCATGCCCTGCTTCAGGCCCAGCTGTTCCGGGCGGCACGCGGTGGCGGGCGTGGTTGCCGCCGCCCGCTCGAACGCGCGGACGATCTTCCGCTGTTTCACCATCATCACCGCGATGATCACCACGATTCGTCACTCCCGGCTGGCCCGGCAGCTTGCCGCGGCCAGCCGGTGCGGGCAAGTGGCGTGATGCATCGGCTTCACGCCACTGGCGCTACAAAGCAAACCGAGCCGGTGGAGTCCCGCCGCGCCTAACCCGCAGTTGCAGGAGATCGTCATGCTGAAGTGGGCCATCATTTTCGCCATCATCTCGCTGGTCACCGGCTGGCTCGGCTTCGGTGGCGTGTCAGGCGCCAGCGCGACCATCGCCAAGGTGCTGTTCGCCTGCTTCGTGATCCTGTTCCTGCTGGCCGTGCTGGCGGTGATCGGCGTCTTCCACATCCTCTAGGCGTGCTCCGCCGGCGCCTGCCATTGCATGCGCCGGTGGCCCGGCACGCGGCCCTGCGGATTGGCCAGCGTCGATGGGCGCTCGGCAGTCACCACGAACCCCAGCCGCTGATAGAGGCGCTGGGCATCGGGGTTGGTCACGGCCACGTCCAGCACGACGGGGCCGAGCGCAGCCACCGGCCGCTGCGCAAGCAGGTGGGCGACCAACGCAGTGCCGGCGCCCTTGCCGCGCAGGGCCGGGTCGACGCCGAGATGTCCCAGGTAATACAGGTCGCCGGCCGGCGGCGGGATCACCGACTCGGTGCGCAGGCCACGCCCGATCACCCCGGGCGCATGGCGCCAGCCGTAATGGCGCACGATCTGCCGCGCCGCGGCCAGGGTGAACGGCCACTTGGTGTCGCCGCCGTAGCCCGCCCCGACCGCCACCACCACGCCGTCGCGCTCGCCCACCACGTGGTTGCGCCAGCCAAACTCGCCCGCGCCGTCGACGAAGGCCCGCCGCAGGAAGGCCTGCGCATCACCCACGTCCGGCACCGCGAAAACATAGTCGAAGGCCGCCGGCCCCGAGCTGTGGATCAGCGGCACCGCCGCCTCCACGTCGGAGGCGGCCGCCGGGCGGAACAGCCATCCAGCCATCGTCGTCACATTCCCGTTGAGACCCCGGCCGAGATTAGCGCAGTCCGCGGACGCGGCGGGGGCGCCGACCGACTAAACTAGGCCGCTTATGCGTGGCCTGATCCCCGACAGCTTCATCGATGAACTGCTTGCCCGCGTCGACATCGTCGACGTGATCGAGCGGCGGGTGCCGTTGAAGAAGGCCGGGCGCGAGTGGACGGCGTGTTGCCCGTTCCACAACGAGCGCTCGCCGTCGTTCTACGTCAGCCCGGCCAAGCAGTTCTTCCACTGCTTCGGTTGCGGCGTGCACGGCAGCGCGATCAAGTTCCTGATGGACTACGACCGGCTGGAGTTTCCCGACGCCGTCGAGGAACTGGCCCAGACGGTGGGCCTGACCGTGCCCCGCGAAGGCGGCCGCGAAGCGGTGCCGCGCGAGGACAAGACCGACCTGTACGCGCTGCTGGATGCCGCCGCCGGCTGGTACGAAGGCGAGCTGCCGCGCAGCAGCGATGCCCAGGCCTATTGCAAGAAGCGCGGACTGGACGCCGAGACGATCAGGCGTTTCCGCCTCGGCTGGGCACCGGCCGGCTACGACGGCGTGATCAACGCGCTGGGCAACACGCCGCGCCGGATGGAGCTGCTGAACGAGGCCGGCATGGTCGCCTCCAGCGAGCGCGGCAGCAAATACGATCGCTTCCGCGAGCGGCTGATGTTCCCGATCCTCGACCGCCGCGGACGCGTGATCGCGTTCGGCGGCCGCGTACTGAGCTCCGAACAATCCCCGAAGTACCTCAACTCTCCCGAGACCCCGCTGTTCCACAAGGGCCGCGAGCTGTTCGCGCTGTGGCAGGTGAAGCAGGCGAACGCGAACCTGCTGCGGATCGTGGTGGTCGAGGGCTACATGGACGTGATCGCGCTGCACCAGGCCGGCTTGCCGATCGCGGTGGCCACGCTGGGCACGGCGACCACGCCGGAACACACCGAGGTGCTGTTCCGTGCCGCGCCGGACGTGGTGTTCTGCTTCGACGGCGACCGCGCCGGCCGCGCCGCCGCGTGGAAGGCGCTCGAATCCGCGCTGCCGCGCCTGCGCGACGGTCGCCAGGCGTACTTCCTGTTCCTGCCCGACGGCGAGGACCCGGACTCGCTGGTGCGCAAGGAGGGCAAGGACGGCTTCGAGAAGCGCATCCGGGAAGCGATGCCGCTGTCGGACTATTTCTTCAACGAACTGTCGCACGACGTCGACATGGCCAGCCTCGACGGCCGCGCCCGGCTGGCCGAGCGCGCTCGTCCGCTGATCGGCAAGCTGCCCGATGGCGCGTTCCGCGACCTGATGGCGCAGGAGCTGGAAAAACGCAGCGGCGCGCGGGCGATGCTGCAGGCCGACCCGGCCGCGCACCGCGCGGTGCAACGCCCCACCGCGGTGCAGCGCAGCCTGGTGCGCAGCGCGATCTCGCTGTTGCTGGCCCAGCCTGGCCTGGCCGACCAGGTGGAAAAGCCCTATCGCTTCCTGCGCCTGGACAAGCCTGGCGTGGAGCTGCTGGCCGAATTGCTCGACCTGGCGCGCGCCCGTCCAGGCATCAATCCGGCGATGCTGGTGGAGCATTTTGCCGAGCGCGAAGCCTACCCGTCGCTGCAAAAACTGATGGCGACCACGGTCGTCGGCGAACCCGAGGCGCAGGCGGCGGAATTCTTCGATGCCCTGCAGCGCATGGAAGACCAGGCGGTCACCCAGCGCCGCGATGCGCTGACCGCGAAGAGCCGCGAAGGCACGCTGGACAGCGCCGAGAAGGCCGAACTGCGCGAACTGCTGGCCGCCCGCGTGCGCCCGCCGGTGGCCTCGGCGTGACTGCGGTGAACTGCCGCAGGCGCCGCCCCGGCGTGCGCCCTGGCCTCACGCCCGCGACGGACGGTCATGCGAGTGTGGGATCATGCGTGGCTTCGGCCTGGCGGATCACGCAGGACGCACGGGAAAACTGATGGATCTGTTGCAGCAACTGGTGACGATTTTCGCCGAGAACGGTTACCTCGCCGTCTTCCTCGCGCTGATGATCTGTGGCGCCGGCCTGCCCCTGCCCGAAGACATCACCCTGGTCGCCGGCGGCGTGATCGCCGGGCTGGGCTATGCGAACGTCCACGTGATGGTCGCCCTGGCGATGTTCGGCGTGCTGCTGGGCGACTGCGCGATCTTCCTGCTGGGCCACCATTACGGCGCGCGCATCCTGAAATGGCGTTTCGTGGCACGCATCCTCACGCCCTCGCGCTACTGCAGGGTGCAGGACAAGTTCCAGCGCTATGGCAACCGCGTGCTGTTCTTCGCCCGCTTCCTGCCCGGCATGCGCACCACCATCTACCTCACCGCCGGCATGACCCATCGCGTGTCGTTCCTGCGCTTCCTGCTGATCGACACCGTGGCCGCGCTGATCAGCGTGCCGTTCTGGGTCTACCTGGGCTTCCTGGGCGCCGACAACCATGCATGGCTGGTGAAGTGGATCCATCGCGGCCAGAGCAGCCTGTGGGCCCTGGTCGGCATTCTCGCGGTGATCGGACTGGTGCTGTGGTGGCGCAGGAAGCACCGCGACCAGTGCGGGCTGGACTGAATCCCCGACATGTCGTCGCGTCGCCTGCTGCCGGACCCTTTCACCCTCGCCCTGCTCGCCACCGTCGTACTGGCCTCGTTGCTGCCTTGCCGGGGCGAGCTGGCGCAAACCTTCGACGTGATCACCGACGCAGCCATCGCGCTGCTGTTCTTCCTGCACGGCGCCAAGCTGCCGCGTTCGGCCATCATGCAGGGGCTGGCCCACTGGCGCCTGCACCTCACCGTGTTCGCCGGCACCTTCGTGCTGTTCCCGCTGCTGGGCCTGGCCCTGCGGCCGCTGGGCCACGCACTGCTCACGCCGGATCTCTACCTTGGCCTCCTGTTCGTCTGCGCGCTGCCCTCGACCGTGCAGTCGTCGATCGCGTTCACCTCGATCGCCGGCGGCAATGTCCCGGCCGCCGTGGTCAGCGCCTCGATGTCGAACCTGATCGGCATCGCGCTGACCCCGCTGCTGGTCGGCCTGCTGCTGGCCACCCGTGGCGCCGACGCCTCGTGGCACGGCGTGCTGGACATCGTGTTGCAGTTGCTGCTGCCGTTCGCGCTCGGCCATGGCGCGCGGCGCTGGATCGGTGGCTGGATCGATCGGCACAAGCCCGTGCTTGGCTACACCGACCGCGGCACGATCCTGCTGGTGGTCTACACCGCCTTCAGCGCCGCGGTGGTGGAAGGCCTGTGGCGCGACACGCCGCTCTCGGCGCTGCTGTCCACCCTGGCGATGTGCGGCCTGTTGCTGGCGCTGATGATGCCCATCCTGACCTGGGCCGCACGACGGCTGGGCTTTTCCCGTGAGGACGAGATCACGATCGTCTTCTGCGGTTCCAAGAAGAGCATGGCCAGCGGCATCCCGATGGCCAAGATCCTGTTCGCCGGCCAGCTCGGCGGCCTCGGCGCACTGGTACTGCCGCTGATGATCTTCCATCAATTGCAGCTGATGGTGTGCGCGGTGGTGGCGCGTCGCTATGCGGCGCGCGGGGTGCGCCGCGTTGGCGAGGATGATCGCGACGCGGATTGATTCGGGGGTGTCGCCGAGCGGTCGTTCGCAAGCGATGCTTTTGCCGGATTCGGACCTCATCCTGCCGAGGGCGTGTCACTTTTCTCCTTACGATGCGACTCAAAAGCTCAGTGCAGAGCGGTCGATCGCCTCCGGCGACCGAGTCACTTTTCTCTTGCGTGGCCAAGAGAAAAGTAACCAAAAGAGAAGGCCACCCCGCTTGGCGGCGCTTGTTGGGCATCCTGCCCAACAAGTCCGTGAGCCGGGGCCGGGCTTTTCGACAGCACATCCTTGTGCTGGCGAAAAGGCATCGGCATCCATGCCTATGCCCGCTACGCGGCCTGTCGCCCCCGTCTCACCGCCGCACAAGGGGCCCCGGGTAAAGCAGCGGGCCATCGTGGCCCGCACTCGGTGATGAAGCTGAAAGGCAAAGGCAAAAGCCAGAGCCGAAGCAAAAGCTCCGGGTCGCCGCTTTGCTCTTGATCCGGCTCTTCTGAAAAGTACGCGCAGGATGCGCGTCGCTCTACCCGGGGCCCCTCTGTAGCGGCGAGGCGGGGGCGACAGGCCGCGTAGCGGGAGCCGACAGGGATGTCGGCTCCTTTTCGCACGGACAGGATGTCCGTTCGAAAAGCCTTGCGGACAGGATGTCCGCAAGGCGCGGAAGCGGGGTGGCCTTTCTCTTGGGTTACTTTCTCTTTGGCCACTCAAAGAGAAAGTGACTCGCCCTCCGCAGGAGGACGAAAGCTCTTTGCTCTGAATGCAACAAGAACACCTCGCTCTGGATGCACGCTTGCCGGATCGCCAGAGCGCAAAGCGTAGTCAGAGCCAGCGACCGTACCGTCGGATGTAGATCAGCTTCATCAGCTGGGTCAGCACGCAGTAGCTGACCAGGGTCAGCGCCAGCCAGGCGAAATACATCGGTGGCAGCGGCACCATGCCGATCTTCGCGCCCAGCGCGCTGAACGGGATCAGCATGCCGATCACGATGACCGCGATGGTCAGGCCCAGCACCGGCGCGGCGGCGATGCTTTGCACGAACGGGATGCGCCGGGTGCGGATCATGTGCACGATCAGGGTTTGCGACAGCAGGCCCTCGATGAACCAGCCGGACTGGAACAGCGACTGGTGGGCCGTCGTGCTGGCGCCGAAGACGTGCCACATCAGCCAGAACGTGGTGATGTCGAAAATCGAGCTGACCGGGCCGATCCACACCATGAAACGGCCGATGTCGCCGGCATCCCACTTGCGCGGCCGGCTCAGGTATTCCTCGTCCATGCGGTCGAACGGGATCGACAGCTGCGAGATGTCGTACAGCAGGTTCTGCACCAGGATCTGCAGCGGCAGCATCGGCAGAAACGGCAGGAAGGCGCTGGCCACCAGCACGCTGAACACGTTGCCGAAGTTCGAGCTGGCGGTCATCTTGATGTACTTCATGATGTTGCCGAAGGTGACGCGGCCTTCCAGCACGCCCTCCTCCAGCACCATCAGGTTCTTTTCCAGCAGGATGATGTCGGCGGACTCCTTGGCGATGTCGGTGGCGGTGTCCACCGAGATGCCGACGTCGGCGTCGTGCAGCGCCGGTGCGTCGTTGATGCCGTCGCCAAGGAAGCCCACGGTGTGACCGAGCCGCTGCAGCGAGCGCACCACGCGCGCCTTCTGCAGCGGCGACATCTTGGCGAACACGGTGACGCGCGCCACCAGGGTGTCCAGTGCGGCGTCATCCAGCACCTCGATCTCGCGGCCCTCGACCGAATGGGTGACGTCGAGCCCGACCTCGCGGCAGATCTTGCGTGTCACCGCCTCGTTGTCGCCGGTGATCACCTTGACCTCGACACCGTGCTGGTGGAGTGCGCGGATCGCGGTGGCGGCCGAATCCTTTGGCGGGTCGAGGAAGGCCAGGCAGCCGACCGCGACCAGGCCGCTTTCGTCGGCCACGCCGTAGGGACGTGCGTGCGCGGATTCGCGCCGCACGGCGACCACCAGCACGCGCAGGCCGTCCTCGTTGAGGCGGTGGGTCATCGCCCTGATTTCGCGGCGGCGCTCGTCGGTCAGCGGTTCGGTGACATCGCCGGTTTTCGCGAACGCGCAGATCGCCAGCATTTCCTCGACCGCACCCTTGCAGATCAGCACGTGCTCGCCGTCGCCGTCGGCGACCACCACCGACATGCGCCGGCGCTGGAAGTCGAACGGGATTTCGTCGATCACTCGATAGCGCCGGGCCGCCGACTCCAGGTCGCGATGCTCCAGCACGGCCTTGTCCATCAGGTTCTTCAGACCGGTCTGGAAACGACTGTTGAGGTAGCCGTATTCCAGCGCCTCGTCCGACTCCTCGCCATCGAGGTCGAGGTGCCGCTCCAACACGATCCGGTCCAGCGTCAGCGTGCCGGTCTTGTCGGTGCACAGCACGTCCATCGCGCCGAAGTTCTGGATCGCGTTGAGCCGCTTGACCACCACCTTGCGCCGCGACATCGCCAGCGCCCCCTTGGACAGGTTCGCCGTGACGATCAGCGGCAGCATCTCCGGAGTCAGGCCCACCGCGACGGAGAGGCCGAACAGGAAGGCCTGCAGGAAGCTGCCCTTGTCGATCCAGTTGATCGCGATCACCACCGGCACCATCACCAGCATGAAGCGGATCAGCAGCCAGCTGACCGAGTTCACCCCGCGATCGAAGCTGGTCTGCACGCGCTGGCCCGACATACTGTGCGCCAGCGAACCCAGGTAGGTCTGCATGCCGGTGGCCACCACCACGGCGGTGGCGGTGCCGCTGACCACGTTGGTGCCCATGTAGCAGACGCTGGCCAGGTCCAGCGGATTGCCGCCGTCGTCGGAATCGACGCGGGCAGGCGTGGGAGCGGACTTCTCCACCGGCAGCGATTCGCCGGTGAGGATCGCCTGGCTGATGAAGAGGTCTTTCGCACCGAGCAGGCGCAGGTCCGCGGGCACCATGTCGCCCGCGCCCAGGTGGACGATGTCGCCGGCCACCAGCTCGACCACCGGCACCTCGATCTGCTCGCTGTGGCCGTCGGAAGCGCGCCGCGTCACCGTGGCGGTGTTGCGCACCATCGCCTTCAGGCTTTCGGCAGCGCGGGTCGAACGGTATTCCTGGGTGAAGCTCAGCAGCACGCTGATGCCGACCATCACCGCAATGATCAGCGGCCCGGTGAGGTCGCCGCCGTCGGTGAACAGCTGCACGCCGGCCAGCACCAGCAGCACCACGATGAACGGGTTCCTGAAAGCGCGCAGCAGCTGCAGCGTCCAGTGCGGCGGCTTTTCGTGCGAGACCTCGTTCGCCCCGTCGCGGTGCAGGCGCGCCTCGATCCGGCTCGCGTCGAGCCCGCCGGTCGAGGTTTCCAGCTCAGCCAGCAAGGCGCCGCTTTCGCGAAACGCGTGCGCGGCCACGACGGCGGCCTTGCCCGGGCGATGGGCAGGCGTGGGAAGGATCTTGCTCATGCTTCGTTTCCGTGGGCGGAATGCCGATGCGGCGCAGCGCCAGCCGCGTCGGGCCAGCGTCACGTCAACCGGAGTTGCAGGGACTCGGGAGCTCTTGCGGCGGGCGGCGCACGGCGCCCGTTGGCGTCGGCTACGCCAGCCCTGGCGATGGCGGAGGCCACCCCGGACGGCGAATTACGACCTTCATCAGCGCGCGGCACCGCGGCGGTGATGACGCGAGGATTTCAGGAAGGACGCCGGCTCGCGGCGAGCGGTGCCGCGGCTGTCGGGCGTTGCACAAGCCGTGTCCTCGGTGACCTGCGCTGCCAGGGGCGCGGGCACGGTCACGCTGAACTCGGGCATGGCGGCACCGCCGCGAACGGCTGACGCGCGCCGGCCTGCAAGGTGCAGGCGGAAAAAATCGTGAAGGAGCTTCATCAGCCCATCTCCTCATGACGACGCCGGGGGCGTCCTCAGGAGTGGGCCGGACTTTCCCTAGCGGAAAGCACCAGCCGACCGCAGGCGGTCGCCGCAGGCGTTCAACTTTTTGTTATGCGGCGCCGGCACCCGAAGCGAGCGGATGTCGACGTTGCGACTAGGGTAAACGTCCATATGCCTTGGTTAGTCAGGACAGGAAGCCGGCCGGCGCGAGCGCGCCGGAGGGCGCGCGCATTTTGGTGCGGCGCCGCGCGAGTGTCAATCGAAAAAATCGGCGCCGTCGGGCGAACGGGTGCGAGCCGTTCAGCTCACCTGGAGCACGGTCACCGCCTGCCGCACGATCGGCGCCACCAGCCAGTGGTCGGCCAGCAGGAACGCGAACAGCGCCATCAGGTAGATGATCGAGTAGTTGAACACCTTCATCGAGTACAGCTCGTCGGGCGGGTTCAGCAGGCGCACCGCGTAATACAGGAAGGCGCCGCCCAGCACCACGGCACCACCGAGGTAGACCAGCCCGCTCATCCCCGTCAGCGCAGGCAACAGGGTCACCAGCACCAGCAGCACGGTGTAGAACAGGATGTGCCAGCGAGTAAACACCACGCCGTGGGTCACCGGCAGCATCGGTACCTGGGCGCGCGAATAGTCGTCGCGACGGAAGATCGCCAGCGCCCAGAAATGCGGCGGGGTCCACACGAAGATGATCAGGCACAGCTGCAGCGCGTACGGGTGCAGCGCGCCGGTGACCGCGGTCCAGCCCAGCACCGGTGGAATCGCACCGGCAAGGCCGCCGATCACGATGTTCTGCGGCGAGGCCCGCTTCAGGAAGGCGGTGTAGATCACCGCGTAGCCGATCAGTCCGGCAAAGGTCAGCACCGCGGTCAGCGTGTTGACCAGCAGCACCAGCACCACCATCGAGGCGATGCCCAGCGACAGCGCGAAGACGAACACCTGACGCACGTTGAGGTGACCGGTGGCCAATGGCCGGTGTGCGGTGCGCACCATCAGCTTGTCGATGCGCTGGTCGATCAGCTGGTTGAACGCGGCGGCCGACGAGGATGCCAGCCAGATGCCCAGCGTGCCGAACACCAGCGCCCGCCACGGCGGCATGCCCGGCACAGCGAGGAACATGCCGATCACCGCGCAGAACACCAGCAGGGCGACGATGCGCGGCTTGGTCAGTTGCAGGTACTCGCGAAAAACGCTCATCTTCAGTGTCGCCCCAACGACAGGAACATCGATTCGTCATGCCGCCGCTGCGTACGTGCCAGCGTGGCCAGCAGGGTGAACAGCAGCAGGGCTGCGCCACCATTGTGTGCGGTCGCCACCGTCAGCGGCAGGCCCAGGTAGACATTGCTGATGCCCAGCATGACCTGGATCGCCAGCGCCAGCGCGATCGCCAGGCCGGCCAGGCGCAGGCCGCGCCGCGCCGCGCCGACCGCCAGCACGCCGAGGTAGCAGAACACCACCAGCGCGCCGATCCGGTGGGCGATCTGGATCGCGCTGCGCGCGGCCATGTCCAGCACGCCGCCCTCGTAGTTCACGCCGATGCCACGCCACAGCACGAAGCCTTCGTGGAAGTCGGTCGGCGGCGCCCACTGGCCGAGGCATTGCGGGAACGAGCCGGGACCGTAGCCGCAGGCCAGCGCGGCGTAGTTCGCCGAGGTCCAGCCGCCCAGCGCGATCTGGCAGAACAGCAGCACCACGCCGAGCGCCACCCAGCGGCGCAGGCCGGCGTGCCGGTCGTCCGCCGCGGCCACGCCGGCGAAGCGCAACGCGGCCCAGGCCAGCAAGGCGAACGTGGCCATGCCGCCGAGCAGGTGGCCCATCACCACCACCGGCTTCAGCAGCAGGGTCACCGTCCACATGCCGAGCATGGCCTGGAAGATGATCACCGCCAGCGCCAGCACGCAGATCCTCCATGCGCCCGGACGCGGCAGCCGGGCCGCGGCGATCAGCGGCAGCGCGATCGCGCAGGCGGCCAGCAGCGATGACCACAGGTGTTCGCCGCGCATGTACAGGCCCACCCCGAGCGCCGCGAACAGCGCGCCGGCGATGACCGCCAGCAGCGCAGCGCGACGGCGCCAGCTCGCCAACAGGGCCAGCAACAGCACCATCACGCCCAGGGTGCCGGCGAGGAAGCGGTGCACCTGCTCGCGCCAGGCCTTGTGCGCCTCGTACGGACGATCGGGGAAGCTTGCATCGGCGTGCGCCACCGCCTGCGCGTGCTGCGGCCAGGTCACCTGGCCGTAGCAGGTCGGCCAGTCCGGGCAGGACAGGCCGGCGTTGGACAGCCGCACGAACGCACCGAACATCACCAGCCCGAACGCGAACACGGTGGCGAACAGGGCCAGCCAGCGCAATGCCTTCACCGTACGCTGGGACATCACTTGATCACCTTCAACATGTCGCGCAGCAGGCCGGGCTCATCGAAACCTGCCGGATACAACGACAGCGCGGTGCCGTTGGACTCGACCAGCACCGCACTGATGCTGTCCGGCGTGGACGGCACATACGCGGCCAGCTTGCCTTCGACATCGCTGCCGAAGGTCCAGTACGCCTGCATCGCGGTGCGCTGGTTCGCATCCGCCGGTGGCGCGCCGATGTAGAGCAGGCGCAGGCGCGACTGATTGCGGTTGAGCATGACTCGCGCCTTGGCGATGCCGGTCAGCGTCTCGAAGCATTGCGCCGCACAGTCCGGGCCGGCCAGCGCAACCAGGGTGAAGCGCGGCGAGCTGTCGCGCCACGCATAGGTCCTGCCGTCAGCGAGTTGCACGCGCAACTGCTCGGCCACGAAATTGCGCTGCGGCAGGATCGCCTCGCCGTTGCCCTTGGTGCCGGGCATCCAGCCCGCCCAGCCGAGCAGGGCGGCGGCGATCATCGGAGCGGCGAAAACCAGCGCGACCAGCACCAGGAAGATTCGGCTTTTGCGCACGGCGGCGGGATCGGCAGCTTTCATCGGACGTCATCAACCCTGGTGGAATCGGATTTGCGCGGTTTGCGCTTGCGATGCACGACCAGCAGGATCACCACCGCGGCAAGCGCAAAGGTGAACCACTGGAAGGCATAGGCCCGATGCCGCGCCGGCGGCATCGAGGAGAAATCGAGCGTGTGCACGCGCACGTAGATCGACGCGGGGTCGGCATCCAGCGCCAGCAGGTGCGGATACAGCGGCTGGCCAAGATCGCGCGCGACTTCGCTGGTGTCGAGGAAGATCGTGCTCTTCGGCCAGCCGGCCTGCTGCGCAAGCGCATTGCCGCCCATCTCGAAACCGGTCGGCGGCGGCGGCACGTACAGGCCCTGCAAGGTCACCTCGCCGGCCGGAAGCGGCGGCAACTGGGGCGTCTTGCCATTGCCGTTGCCGGGCAGGAAGCCCAGGTCGACCAGCAGCAGGTGCGAGTCGCCATGCAGCGCCAGCGGGACGAAAACCTCCACCCCGCCAAGCCCGTCGTGCTTGGGGTTGTCCAGCAGGTAGATGCGGTCGGCCAGGTAACGGCCGCGGACCCGCACCCGGGCGAAGCGGTCCGCCGCCGGTGTCGACGATCCCGACGCCGGCGGGAAGTCCTGCACGGGCGCCGTGGCCGCCGCGGCATACCGTCGCAGAAGGGCTTCCTTGAAGTCGGCACGATGCAGTTGCCAGAAGCCAAGACGCACGAACAGCAAGGCTCCGGCCACGGTCAGCAGCAGCGCCCACCACGACGGACGGCGAAAACCGCTCACGCCGGGCGCCTGCCAGCGACCGCTATACTGGCCATGTCGAACTGGATCGGATCAATCACGTGGAAACCGTCTATAAATTTGCGCTGGTCGTGGTGCTGCTGGTGGTGATCTTCAGCCTCGGCCAGGCGCTGTTCTTCATGATGAAGGATCAGGATGACGACCGGCGCACGGTGTGGGCCCTGACCCGCCGCATCGGCCTGTCCCTGCTCCTGATCGCGATGGTGATCATCGGCTGGAAGATGGGCTGGATCCATCCCCACGACGTCGGCCAGTAATTGTAGCGGTTGTGCCGCCGCCCCGCCCGCCGGGGCCGATCCAGCGGCAACAAAAAACCCGCCGATGGCGGGTTTTTTGTTGTCCGGTCTCTCCGCGAGAAGGATGTCGCGTCAGAGAATATAGACGAACATGAACAGGCCGAGCCAGACCACGTCGACGAAGTGCCAGTACCAGGCCACGGCTTCGAAACCGAAGTGGTGCTCCTTGTTGAAATGACCCGCCAGCACGCGGAACCAGATCACCGCCAGCATGATCGTGCCCAGCGTCACGTGCAGGCCGTGGAAGCCGGTCAGCATGAAGAAGGTCGAACCATAGACGCCACTGTGCAGGGTCAGGTTGAGCTCGCGGTAGGCCTCCATGTACTCGTGGGCCTGGAAGTACAGGAAGGTTGCGCCGAGCAGGACGGTGAGGCCCAGGAACAGCAGGATCTTGCCGCGGTGACCCGCGCGCAGCGCGTGGTGCGCGATCGTCACGGTGACGCTGGAGGTCAGCAGGATCAGCGTGTTCAGCAACGGCAGGCCCCAGGCCGGCACGGTGTGGAAGGAACCACCGATCTGTTCCGGGCCGTTGCCGCCGTTGGCGCCCCAGGCGGCAGCGTAATCGCTCCACAGGAACTGGTGGGTCAGCACGCCATGGCCGTTGCCGCCCAGCCACGGCACCGAAAACATGCGGATGTAGAACAGCGCGCCGAAGAACGCGCCGAAGAACATCACCTCGGAGAAGATGAACCACATCATGCCCATGCGGAACGAGGTGTCGACCTGGTGGTTGTAGCTGCCGGCCAGTGATTCGCGGATCACCGAGCGGAACCAGCCGAAGAACATGGCCAGCACGCCGATCACGCCGACGGTCAGCACGGTCTTGCCGAAGCCAGCCTCACCGGGCGCTGCATTCAGCCAGTGCGCGGCACCGAACACGGTGAGGAACATGACCACCGCGGCCACAATCGGCCACTGGCTCTTGGCCGGTACGAAATAAGCGTCGTGCTGCTGACCCATGGTGTAACCCCGTGGATTTCTCTTGATGGCTCTGCCCCGTCATGTCGCCCGGGGAACTGCGTGCCGGCCGCCGCCGCGGCGAACCGGTGAAAACTTTGTGGCAATCGCGACCGATTACTTCATCAACACGATCTGCACGAACGAAATCAGGAAGAAGAACGCCACGATCGCCACCAGCACCGTTACGGTGCGTCGTACGCCCCGGCGGCGGCTGTCGTCGCCATCGGCGACCGGAGACTTCGTCGTTTCCTGCTTCATCTGCTGCCTGTTCCTGTGCGACATCCCGGCGCTGGCCAGGATGTCGCGAAAACCGTCAGTCGTTCACGTGACCGTGCGCCAGCTCGTCGTCGTTGATCACCGGCGGCACTTCGAAGGTGTGATGCGGTGCCGGCGACGGCACGGTCCACTCCAGGCCCTTGGCACCTTCCCACACGCGGTCGGTGGCCTTCTTCTTGGAGAAGAACGCGCAGTGGATCAGCACGCCGATGAAGATCAGCTGGGTGGCGCCGAACAGGAAGCCACCGATCGAGCTGATCATGTTGAAGTTGGCGAACGCGACGTTGTAGTCGGGGATGCGGCGCGGCATGCCGGCCAGGCCCAGGAAGTGCTGCGGGAAGAACAGCACGTTGACCCAGATCACGCTGTTCCAGAAGTGCACCTTGCCCCAGAACTCGCTGTACATGTTGCCGGTCCACTTCGGCATCCAGTAGTAGGCCGCCGAGATGATCGCGAACAGCGCACCGGTCACCAGCACGTAGTGGAAATGCGCCACCACGAAGTAGGTGTCGTGATACTGGAAGTCGGCCGGGACCAGCGCCAGCATCAGGCCGGAGAAGCCGCCGATGGTGAACAGGATGATGAACGCCAGCGAGAACAGCATCGGCGTCTCGAACGTCATCGAACCGCCCCACATGGTGGCGACCCAGTTGAACACCTTCACGCCGGTCGGCACCGAGATCAGCATGGTGGCGTACATGAAGAAGATTTCGGCGCCCAGCGGCAGGCCGACCGCGAACATGTGGTGCGCCCACACGATGAACGACAGGAAGGCGATGCAGGCGATCGCGAACACCATCGCCTTGTAGCCGAAGATCGGCTTGCGCGCGAAGGTCGGCACCACTTCCGAGATGATCCCGAACGCGGGCAGGATCATGATGTAGACCTCGGGATGGCCGAAGAACCAGAAGATGTGCTGGTACAGGACGGGGTCGCCGCCGCCGCCCGGGTTGAAGAAGTTGGTGCCGAAATACTTGTCGGTGAGCAGCATCGTCACCGCACCGGCCAGCACCGGCATCACGGCGATCAGCAGGAACGCGGTGATCAGCCAGCTCCACACGAACACCGGCATCTTCAGCAGATCCATGCCCGGCGCGCGCATGTTGAGGATGGTGGCGATGATGTTGATCGCGCCCATGATCGAGCTGATGCCCATCAGGTGGACCGCGAACACCACGTAGGCCAGCGAGTCGCTCTGCAGCGCCAGCGGCGGATACATGGTCCAGCCACCGGCCGGGCCACCACCGGGCATGAACAGGGTGGACAGCATCAGGATGAAGGCGAACGGCAGGATCCAGAACGACAGGTTGTTCATGCGCGGCAACGCCATGTCCGGCGCGCCGACCATCAGCGGGATCATCCAGTTACCGAGGCCGACGAAGGCCGGCATGATCGCGCCGAAGATCATCACCAGCGCATGCATGGTGGTGAGCTCGTTGAAGAAGTACGGCTGCATCAGCTGCATGCCGGGCTTGAACAGCTCGGCACGGATACCCATCGCGAAGCTGCCGCCGATGAAGAACATCGTCAGCGCGAAGATCAGATACAGCGTGCCGATGTCCTTGTGGTTGGTGGACATGACCCAGCGCTGGAAGAAATTCTTCGGCGCGCCGTGGTGATCATCATGGTGATCATGGGTGGCTGCGTGGGACATGACGTACCTCTAACCTGAAAGTGGAATGCAACTGCGAAAATGAAGTCGTGCCGACAAGGCTGACCCGCGGGTCAGCCCTGCTTGCCACCAGCCGGGATGGCGACCTGTGCGGTTTGCGGCGTGGCGGCGGGCGCAGCGGATTGCGTCTCCTGCTCGGCCAGCCACTTGGCGAAATCCGCCTTGGACTTCACCACCACCACGATCGGCATGAAGCCGTGATCCTGGCCGCACAGCTCGGCGCACTGGCCGCGATAGGTGCCCGGCGTGGTGAAGTTCGCCCACGCGGCATTGATGATTCCGGGGATGGCGTCGATCTTCCAGCCGGTCGCCGGCACCCACCAGGAGTGGATCACGTCGCCGCTGGTGATCACGAAGCGGATCTTGGTGTCGACCGGCACGACCAGCGGCTTGTCGACATTGAGCAGATAGGTGCTTTCGTCACCGACCTTGACCGCGAACGGGTCCATGCCCGAACCGAGCTGGCGGGTCTGGTCGCTCTGCGTATCCAGCTTGGACATGAAGCCGACCTTGTCGATCGACTTGCCCATGTAGTCGACGTAGTCGTAGCGCCATTTCCACTGGTAGCCGGTGACCTTGACGGTCATCTGCGAGCCGGTGGTGTCGGCCCAGCTGGTGAGGCCGCCGGTGGCCAGCCACGCCAGAGTGATCAGGATCAGCACCGGGATGGTGGTCCAGATCACTTCCACCATGGTGTTGTGTGACCACTTCTCGGCGACCGCACCGCGCGATTTGCGGAAGCGGAACATCGCCACGAACATCGCGCCGAACACCAGCACGCCGATCACGGTGCACACGGCCAGCGAGATGTTGTTGAGATGGTACGGCACCTGCGACCAGGTGCTCGAACCACGCTCCATGTTCAGTTGCCACGGACCGGGGGCGGCCAGGGCCACGCTGCCGAACGAGGCAAGGGCGAGAGCCGCCGCTGCCGTGAATGATCGCCTGATGCCGCCAGATGTCATGTCTTGCACCTTTGTTGAACCTACCTGCGTAGCTGTCCGTTGAGATCGGCCAGCAACACCATGAGTTTCTTCGACAGCTCGACGCGTTCCTGATCCGCCAGGAATGCGCCGATCTCCAGCTCGCGCCCATGCGATGACAGCAGCAGCCGCTGGCGCCCGTTGGCGGGCTCCAGCAACACGCGTACCCAGTACGACTGGAAACGCATGCGGCGCCGGCCTGGCAGCGATTGCACCTCCAGCGACACGGCGTCGAGAGTGATGCGCTCACTACGGTCACCGGCCCGCCATGCCACGCTCAGGGCGAAGGCCACGGCGGCGGATTCAACCAGGGCAAACAGCGGAGCGAACACATTCCCCTGCCAAGATCCCAGTCCAGCCGTCATCAGCACCAGCGCTGCCAGAACCATGATCAGTCGACGCAGACCGCGCCGGCTGAGCGTGCGATTGGGCTTGAGCCACATCGTCACGCAGGGCAAGCCGGCGGTAGCTGGTCGAAGCACGATCATGGGGATCCGGCGTGCCTGGAACGCGGGAATGATAGGCCGCGGCGGCGCAACGGGCAAGAATGTCGCACCCTGTTGACCTGGATCACGTCTCGGGGCAGGGCCTGCGGACATGCTCGCCTGCCCTGCGGAAAGCGGCCGCAGCCGCCCGAAATGGCGAGCTGCGGCGTACAATCCCGCGCTTCCCTCCGCCCCGAGCGGATTCTGGCAAGCTTCCCGTGACCCAAGCCATTCTCAGCCCCGAACTTCCCCTCGACTGCACGCCCGCGCGCGCGCGCATTACTGCGGCCTGGCTGCGCGACGAGACCGAAGCGGTCAACGATCTGCTGGTCCAGGCCAGCCTGCCGCCGGCCGAACGCGAACAGGTGATCGACGTGGCCGCCGGCCTGGTCACCCGCGTGCGGTCACGCGCCAGCGACCAGAGCGCGGTCGAATCCTTCATGCGCCAGTACGATCTTTCCTCCGAGGAAGGCGTGCTGCTGATGTGCGTGGCCGAAGCCCTGCTGCGCATTCCGGACAAGGCCACCGCCGACAAGCTGATCCGCGACAAGCTGGGCGACGCGGACTGGAAGAAGCACCTGGGCCAGAGCGAATCGCTGTTCGTCAACGCCTCGACCTGGGGCCTGATGCTGACCGGCCACCTGGTCAACCTCGCCGAGGACACCCGCCACGACTTCACCGGCGCGCTGAAGCGGCTGGTCGGTCGTGCGGGCGAACCGGCGATCCGCCTTGCCGTGCGCCAGGCCATGCGCATCATGGGCCACCAGTTCGTGATGGGCCGCAGCATCGACGAGGCGCTCGACCGCTGCGCGAAGAAGGAATACGCGGTCTACCGCTATTCCTACGACATGCTGGGCGAGTCCGCGCTGACCAGCGCCACGGCCGAGCGCTACCAGGAAGACTACCGCCGCGCGATCGCCGCGATCGGCGCGCGCGGCCCGTTCGCCAACCACACCGACGCGCCGTCGATCTCGGTGAAGCTGTCCGCGCTGCATCCGCGCTACGAAGTGGCCAAGCGCGAGCTGGCACGCCGCCAGCTCACCGAAAAACTGCTGGAACTGTCGCAGCTGGCGATGAAGCATGGCATCGCGCTGTCGGTCGACGCCGAGGAAGCGGAGCGGCTGGAGCTGTCGCTGGACATCATCGGCGACGTCTTCGCCCATCCGTCGCTCGAAGGCTGGAACGGCCTGGGCATCGTGGTGCAGGCGTACGCCAAGCGCACGCCGTTCGTGATCGACTGGCTGGTCGAGACCGCGCGCGCCGCCAACCGCCGCTGGTACGTGCGCCTGGTCAAGGGCGCCTACTGGGATGCGGAGATCAAGCGCGCCCAGGAAAACGGCCTGGCCGGCTATCCGGTGTACACGCGCAAGCCGAACACCGACGTCTCCTACCTGGCCTGCGCCCGCAAGCTGTTCGATGCCGGCAGCGAGCTGATCTATCCGCAGTTCGCCACCCACAACGCGCACTCGATCGCCGCCGTCCATCACCTGGCGCACGGCCGTCCGTTCGAGTTCCAGCGCCTGCACGGCATGGGCACCGACCTGTACGCCGAGGTGATCGGCCCGCAGAATCTGAACGTGCCCTGCCGCGTGTATGCGCCGGTGGGCACGCACGAAGACCTGCTGCCGTACCTGGTGCGTCGCCTGCTGGAGAACGGCGCCAACACCAGCTTCGTCAATCGCGTCGTCGATGAAAGCGTGCCGGTGCGCGAGCTGGTCGCCGATCCCTGCGAGACGGTGCGCAGCTTCAGTTCCATTCCGCATCCGCGCATCCCGCTGCCGGTGAATCTCTACGGCGACAACACCGCGCCTGCGCAGCATTCCAATTCGATCACCCGGAAGAATTCCATGGGCGTCAACTTCTCCAACGACAACGAACTGAAGGCGATGGCCGACGCGGTCAACGCACACACCGGCCCGTGGACCGCTGCTCCCCTGGTGCCGGGCGCGAGCGCGAACGGCCCGACCGTGCAGGTGACCAACCCGGCCGATCGCCGCCAGGTGGTGGGCAGCTATACCGGCGCCGACAGCGCCGCCGTCGACAAGGCGCTGGGCAACGCGGTCGCCGCCCAGTTCGGCTGGGATCGCCTGCCGGCGGCCAGCCGCGCCGCGATCCTCGAACACGCCGCCGACCAGCTCGAAGCGCGCCGCGGCGAGTTCATCGCGCTGTGCGTGCGCGAGGCCGGCAAGAGCCTGCCCGACGCGATCGCCGAGATCCGCGAGGCGGCCGACTTCCTGCGTTACTACGCGGCCATGGCGCGCCGCCTGTTCGGCCAGCCCGAACAGCTGCCCGGCCCCACCGGCGAGAGCAATCAATTGTTCCTCAACGGTCGCGGCGTGTTCGTCTGCATCAGTCCGTGGAACTTCCCGCTGGCGATCTTCCTGGGTCAGGTCAGCGCCGCGCTGGCCGCCGGCAACAGCGTGATCGCCAAGCCTGCCGAGCAGACCTCGCTGATCGGCCATGCCGCGGTGAAGCTGCTGCACGAAGCCGGCGTGCCGGTCGACGTGCTGCAGTATCTGCCGGGCGACGGCGCTACCGTGGGCGCCGCGCTCACCAGGGACCCGCGCGTGGCCGGTGTCGCCTTCACCGGCTCCACCGACACCGCGTGGGCGATCAACCGGAGCTTGGCCGCGCGCAATGCACCGATCGCCGCGCTGATCGCCGAGACCGGCGGGCAGAACGCGATGATCGCCGACTCCTCCGCCCTGCCCGAGCAGATCGTCAAGGACGTGATCGCCTCGGCGTTCCAGTCCGCCGGCCAGCGCTGCTCGGCCGCGCGCGTGCTGTTCGTGCAGGAAGACATCGCCGACAAGGTCACCGCCATGCTCACCGGCGCGATGGCCGAGCTGAAGGTCGGCGATCCGGGTCTGCTGTCCACCGACGTCGGCCCGGTGATCGACGAGGACGCGAAGCAGATCCTGGTCGACCACGCCGCGCGCATGGACAAGGAAGCGAAGAAGATCGGCGAGGTCGCGCTGGACCCCGCGCTCACCGCCAACGGCACCTTCTTCGCGCCGCGGGCCTACGAAATTCCCTCGCTCGCCACGTTGACCCGCGAAGTGTTCGGCCCGGTGCTGCACGTGATCCGCTGGAAGGGCAGCGAGCTGAAGCAGATCGTCGACCAGATCAACGCCACCGGCTACGGCCTCACCCTGGGCATCCACAGCCGCATCAACGACACCGTCGACTACATCGCCAGCCACGCCCGCGTCGGCAACTGCTACGTCAACCGCAACCAGATCGGCGCGGTGGTCGGCGTGCAGCCGTTCGGCGGCGAGTGCCTGTCCGGCACCGGCCCCAAGGCCGGCGGCCCGCACTACCTGCTGCGTTTCGCCGGCGAGCGCACGCTCACCGTCAACACCACCGCGGCCGGCGGCAACGCCTCGCTGCTGACGATCGGCGAGTAAGTCCCGCGCCGGAATCCGCCCGGAGATCCGGCGCATCCTCAGCGGGGCTTCATCCAGCTGAACGACAAGTGCCTTGCGGATGAACGGGAGCCGTCACCGACGGCTCCCATGGACGACGGCGCGCTCACCGGCGTGCTACTTCTTGCGTCCACCGCCACGAGGAAGCCGCCATGCGTCGATTCATGACCACCACCCTCATCGCCGCCAGCGTGCTGGTGGGCAGCTTGTCGCTCAATGGCTGCATCGTGGTACCGCCGCGCGATCACGGCTACGTCGGACATCACCGCGACCATGACCGCCGCCATGACAACGACCGCCACCACGACCGCGACCGGGATCGCGACGGTGACCGCTGGCACTGAGGCCTGGCGGGTGCGGACTGGGGAGCGATGCGATACCGCGTCGCCTTGATCGCGTGGTGCCATGCCGTCGCTTCGATGACCTGCGAATCGTCAGCAACACCGATGTTGTGCGGCGCGCAAACGGCGGGGCGCCGGGCCATGTTATAGAGACCCTTTCGTCGCCGGCCCGGTGCCGGCAGGCTTTCCTGGAGCACTCGCAGCATGGCACGTCCCGCCGGCATGATCGGCCCATCACCCGTCGCCAGCCCCGCCATCGCTAGCGACGATCCGCGCTATACCGCCGCGGAATTTCCGCCCAACAAGCTGCTCTACCTGGTGCAGCTGGCCGATGCCGCCGGGGTGGACAGCCGGTCCTGGTTTGCCGGCCTGGCGCTGAGCCGGGAACAGATCGCCGACCCCGCCTTGCGCGTGTCCTATCGCCAGGCCAATACCTTCGTGCGTCGCGCGCTGCAGGCCCTGGATGTTCCCGATGCCGGCCTGCGCATCGGGCGCGAAGGCACCATCGGCGGCTTCGGCCTGCTCGGCCTGGCGATGATGACCTCGCGCACGCTGGGCGAGGCGATGTTCGCCGGCATCGCCCATCACAAGATCTGCGGCTGCCTGCTGGAGGTCGCCGTCGAGCCGGTCAGCGAGCGCGAGGTCGCGCTGCTGGCGTGGCCGCGCTTCGGCGACACCGAACTGATGCCGTTCTTCTGCGAAGAACTGTTCGCCAGCTGCCTGATGATCGCCCGCGAACTGGTCGGCGCCGAGCTGTGCCCGGTGCGGGCGGACTTCGCCTACCCCCGGCCCGCCTATGCCGCCAAGTACGAGGCGCTGTTCGGCTGCGAGGTGCGTTTCGGCGCCCCGCGCAACCAGTTGCTGATCGACACCCAATGGCTGGCGCGGACGCTGCCCGGCTACAACCCGCTGACCGCGCAGCAAGCGCTGGCCCTGTGCGCGCAGCAGCGCACGCCGGACGGCGGCGAGCCGCACCAGGAAATCGTCGCCGCGGTGGAACGCCTGCTGCGCAGCCAGCTGGCGCAGCAGCCCAAGCTCAACGACGTGGCGCGCACGCTCAACCTCAGCGAGCGCTCGCTGCGGCGCAAGCTCGCCGAGAGTGGCCGCATCTTCCGCGAGATCCACGACCGCGTGCGGGCCGAGCGGGCGCTGCAGCTGTTGCAGGCCGGCACCCTGAGCGTGGCCCAGATCGGCAGCGAGGTCGGCTTCAACGACCCGCGCGAATTCCGCCGCGCCTTCAAGCGCTGGACCGGCATGCCGCCACAGGACGCCCGCCGCAACGCGATCTGATGGAACAGGAGTGAGTGCGGGGAGGAGAGAGGTGAGAAATGGGAGAAGAGCCTGGCGCACCGCGCTCCAGCTTTCCCATCTACCCACTCCTCACCCCCCCATCGCCCCGCCACGCTGACCGGTTTGCCCCCCGTACCCTGGCCGTTCTGCCCTCCCCCTTTGGCGTGGATTGAGGGAGAGTGGGGTCATTGTCGGCATTCGATGCCTAACGGGGAGTCAGCAACATGCGCACATTGTTCATCACGGTGGCGATCGCCGCGGCCCTGGCCGGCTGCGGCAAGTCCGAGCCGGCGTCACAGACCGGCACCGATGCCAGCTTCGAAGCCAGGTTGCAGGAACAGTTGCTGGACGCCAAGCCCGGCAGCGTGATCGAGATTCCCGCCGGCCACTACTCGCTGCGGCGCGGTCTCAGCCTGCGCACCGACGGCGTCACCATCAAGGGCGCCGGCATGGACAAGACCGTGCTGTCGTTCAAGGGCCAGGTGGTCGGGCCGGAAGGCCTGCTGGTCAACGCCAGCGACTTCACCATCGAGAACCTGGCGCTGGAAGACACCAAGGGCGACGCGCTGAAGATCAACCAGGGCAAGAACATCACCATTCGCGGCGTGCGCATCGAGTGGACCGGCGGCCCGAAGACCACCAACGGCGCCTACGGCCTGTATCCGGTGAAGACGCAGAACGTGCTGATCGAGAACTCGGTGGTGATCGGCGCTTCCGACGCGGGCATCTACGTAGGCCAGTCGCACGACATCATCGTGCGCAACAACCGCGCCGAGTACAACGTGGCCGGCGTGGAGATCGAGAACTCGGTGAACGCCGACGTCTACGGCAACACCGCCACCAACAACACCGGCGGCATCCTGGTGTTCAACATGCCGAACCTGTCGCAGGAAGGCCACAGCACGCGGGTGTTCAAGAACAAGATCTACTCCAACAACACGGGCAACTTCGCCGCCAAGGGCGCCGCGGTGGCCAGCGTGCCGGCCGGCTCGGGCGTGGTGGTGAACTCGAACGACAAGGTGGAGATCTTCGACAACGACATCTCCGACAACCAGACCGCGAACCTGATCATCGCCAGCTACTTCTCGACCAACTACTACAACACCCGCGGCGTCTCGCCGAGCTACAACCCGTATCCGAAAGGCATCTTCATCTACGGCAACCGGCTCAAGGGCGGCGGCGATTCGCCGGACGGGATCAAGCTGAAGACGCTGAAGACGGCCATGTACGGCCTCACCGGCCACTTCCCCGACGTGCTGTGGGACGGCTACGTCGACGCGAAGAGCCTGGTCGACGGCGTGCCACCGGCCGCCGACCGCATCTGTATCCAGGACGTCAGCGGCGTGCTGAACGCCGACGGCCCGCACGACTACAAGAGCCCCAGCAACGACATGAAGCCCTACCAGTGCACGCTGCCGAAGCTGTCGCCGGTGGTGCTGAACCCGGAGCCGAAGGCATGACTGCAGGGCGACACTGGCGTTACGCACTTCCACTGCTGGGATGGCTGCTGCTGGCGGGATGCCAGCAGGGCATGGCGCCGGTGGCCTTCCATGCCGAGGGCCGCCCGCAGAAGCTCGGTGACTGGCACGTGGTCGAGGTCCACGACGGCAAGCTGCAGCTCAACGCCGGCGTGGTGCCGTACGACCTCAACACGCCGCTGTTCACCGACTACGCGCACAAGCTGCGCACGATCTGGATGCCCGCGGGCACGTCGGCAAAATACAACCCGACCGACACCCTGGACTTCCCGGTCGGCACGGTGATCAGCAAGACCTTCTATTACCCTCGCGCCGCCGACGGCAAGGTGGGCGAAGTCCTGCGCAATGACGACTACTCGCGCGACTTCGCCGGGCAGGGCCTGGACATGGCGCACGTGCACCTGGTCGAAACGCGCATCCTGGTCCATCGCAAGGACGGCTGGGCGGCGATTCCCTATGTGTGGAACGAGGCGCAGACCGAAGCCACCCTGGCGCGCACCGGCGCGGTGCTGCCGATGACCCTGGTCGCCGACCAGCCGGCCGCCGGCATACCTGCCCGCGAGGACTTCAACTACGTGGTGCCCGACGAAAGCCAGTGCGCCAGCTGCCATGCGCAGGACTGGGTCAGCCGCAAGATCCATCCGATCGGGCCGAAGGCGCGCCACCTCAACAAGGACTATCACTACGCCGAAGGCAGCGCCAACCAGCTCGAACACCTGGTGAAGCTGGGCTACCTCGGCGGCCTGCCCGCCGCGGCCGACCTCCCCCGCGACGCGAACTGGGAAGATCCGCACGCACCGCTGGACGCCCGCGCCCGCGCCTACCTCGACATCAACTGCGGCCATTGCCACAACGCCAACGGCGCCGCCAACACCACCGGCCTCACGCTCGACTACACCACGCCGGAAGACCGTCACCTGGGCATCTGCAAGCCGCCGACCGCGGCCGGCCAGGGCACCGGCGACCACTTCTTCGACATCGTGCCGGGCCAGCCGGACGAGTCGATCCTGCCGTACCGGCTGTCGTCGACCGAACCGGGCGTGATGATGCCGGAGCTCGGCCGCAGCACCGTGCACCGCGAGGGCGTGGCGCTGATCAAGGCATGGATTGCGGCGCAGCCGGGGAGCTGCGTGGCGATCCACTGATTCCACAAGACAACTGTGCGCGGCTGTCCATGGCCGCGCGGTCCGATGCAAGGGGAGAGCACCGAATGAACATGCGTCAACGCCCACTTTCGATCAGCCTGCGCAAACTGCTGTTCGGCGGCAGTACGCTGCTGTTGCTGTGCAGCCCGTCGCTGGCCTTCGGCGCCGAGGCGCCGCCGCAGGATGCCGCCGGCAGCAATGCGCCGGCGAGCGACCCGGTCAAGGACGTCACCCAGCTGGGCAAGATCACCGTCACCGCGCAAAGCCGCTCGCAGGAAATGCAGGAAGTGCCGATCCCGCTGCAGATCGTCACCGCGAAGCAGATCGACACGCTGGCGGCGACCGACCTCAGCCGGATGGACATCTTCGTGCCCGGCCTGGTGGTCGGCGCCGACCAGCCGACCCAGCCGAGCTACCAGATGCGCGGCATCGAGACCAGCAACTTCGGCATCGGCACCGAGTCGGCCGTGGGCGTCTACGTCGATGGCGTCTATGCGGCCCGCTCCGGCGGCGCGCTGCTGGCGTTCAACGACATCGCACGGATCGAAGTGCTGAAGGGGCCGCAGGGCACACTGTTCGGCCGCAATGCCGCCGCCGGCGCGATCTCGATCGTCACCAACGAACCCAGCGACCACTTCGAGGGCAAGGCCCGCGTGCGCTTCGGCAACGACGGCCGCAAGTACGCCGACGCCCTGGTCAACGTGCCGGTGAACCGCGACATGGCCGTGCGCATGAGCGTGCTGGACAACCGCAGCGACGGATGGATCAAGGACGCCGCCACCGGCGAAAGCTACGGCAAGGACCACGACTGGGGCAGCCGCCTGGTGTGGCGCTGGAACGCCACGCCCGACACCCGCGTGCTGCTGGCGTGGGACCACGAACAACTCAAGCAGCCGCCGCAGCCGGCGATCGGGCTGATCGCGAAATCGGACTACGTGACGCGCCCCGCCCCGTTCAACGACCAGGTCCCGCCGTTCCCGGCCGATTCGTCGAGCTACCTCGATCCGCGCCATGCGCCGCTGTACAACGACACGGTGAACGCGGGCGAGAAGCGCCACTTCGACGGCGCCACGCTCACCGTCGACCACTCCTTCAGCTGGGGCAGCCTCACCTCGACCACCGCGTGGCGGCACTTCAACACCTACAACCGCGGCGACTACGACGGCACCAACAACCGCGCCACCTACCTCGACACCGCCAACATCGAGAGCAACAACAGCTGGTACCAGGAGTTCAAGTTCGCCGGCACCGCCGGCATCGCCGACTGGGTCGGCGGCGTCAGCTACTACGACGAGCATGCGCGGCAGACCAGCCAGACCAACGTATTCACCGACAGCGTCGATTCGCTGGCGATGAACGTGGGCGGCAATCCGTTCACCGACACCTTCGCCTTCTACGATTCGGTGTTGCCGTTGCTGGGCTTCGGCCAGTACCACCTGCTGGGCAATCCCTGGCGCGAGCAGATCGACAACGTGGGTCGCTTCAAGGCCTACGCCGCGTACGGCGACGTGATCTGGCATCTCACCGATCGGCTCAGCCTCACCACCGGTGCTCGCTTCACCCGGGACGAAAAGCAGTTCTCCTGGTTCAATCCGCTGCGTCAGGCGCCGGAACTGGACGCCACCATTGCCGAACTGCTGCCGCAATTGGCCGCACTCGGCATCGTCATTGACCCCAGTCCCTTCCAGCAGAACCTGATCTTCAACGCCGCCGGCGGCGCTCCGGTCAACGTGCTGGTGAAGGACAAGAACAGCTGGAACGACTTCAGCCCCCGCGTGGTGCTGGACTACAAGTTCACCCCCGACGTGATGGGCTACGCCTCGGTGACCAAGGGCTACAAGGCCGGCGGCTACAACAGCGTGCAGATCGGCTCGCGCTTCGACCCGGAGAAGGTGCTCAACTACGAGGCCGGCCTGAAGACCCTGTTCCCCGAGCAGCACCTGCTGCTGAACGGCTCGGTCTACTACTACCGCTACGACAACAAGCAGTCGCTCACGCTCGATCCCAACAGCGCCGGCTCCGGCGTGCCGCGCTACCTGGTCAGCAGCACCGACCAGGAAGCCCACGGCCTGGAGTTCGAGGCGCAATGGCAACCGGTGGATGCGTTCAAGCTCAGCTTCACCGGAGCCTACATCGACGCCACCTACCGCCAGGCGGTGGCGCCGTCGGGCGCCGACCTGTCCGGCCAGCCCACCGGCGAACCGCTGTTCTCGTTTGCCAGCTCGCTGTCGTACACCTGGCAGGGCGTGGCGGGCGGCGCGCTGGAGTTCGACCTGTCGCATGCCTACCGCGGCAAGTCGCGCTGCAACCGCGACTCGCAACTGCAGGGCACCTGCCAGATCAGCCCGAACTTCGACACCGGCGTCGCCCAGCAACGCACCGACGCGCGGCTGGACTGGCATGCGGCCGACGACCAGTGGGGCGTCGCGCTGTACGCCAACAACGTGTTCAACAAGCGCTACGTGACCGGGGTGAACAATATCTCCACCAGCGTGTTCGGCACGCCGTTCGCCAGCATCACCCCACCACGCGCGGTCGGCGTCGAACTGCGCGTGAAATTCTGAGAGGTGGTGATTTTTCAAGCTCGAAGTCCGGCCAGGGATGGCTGGACGCGGATCGGTCACGCAAGTGACTGATTCGCGCGAGCGCGTCCGGGCATGTACCGGACGTGCGATAGAAGAAAGCGACAGGAAGTGGCTTTCTTCACAGACTCTGAGAAACCCATGACCGAGAACCAGCCGCTGACCGCCGACCTGCAACGCCTGCGCGAGGCGCAGGCGCGCGAACCGATGCCGGGGTGGGCGCTGCGCGCGCAGCGCCTGCGCAAGCTGGAGACGATGCTGCGCGAGCAGCGCAAGGCTTTCGCCGCCGCGATCCACGCCGACTTCGGCCAGCGCCCGGTCGAGGAAACCGACCTGCTGGAGATCTTCCCCAGCCTGTCGGCGATCCGCCACGCGCTCGGCCATGGCCGGCGCTGGATGAAGCCGCGGCGGCGCCTGGCCGACTGGCTGTTCCTGCCCGCGCGCACCGAACTGCGCCCGCAGCCGCTGGGCGTGGTCGGCATCATCGTGCCGTGGAACTATCCGCTGTACCTGGCCGTCGGTCCGCTGGTCGACGCGCTGGTGGCCGGCAACCGCGCGATGCTGAAGATGAGCGAGTTCACCCCGCGTTTCTCGGCGCTGTTCGCCGAGCAGGTGGCCCGCTATTTCGCCGCCGACGAAGTGCTGGTGGTGAACGGCGACGCGGCGGTGGCGCAGGCGTTTTCCGCGCTGCCGTTCGACCACCTGCTGTTCACCGGCTCCACCGCGGTCGGCCACCACGTGATGCGCGCGGCGGCCGCCAACCTCACCCCGGTGACGCTGGAGCTGGGCGGCAAGTCGCCGGCGATCATCGGCCCCGGGGCGCGCTTCGACCACGCGGTGGAGCGCATCGTGTTCGGCAAGCTGGTCAATGCGGGGCAGACCTGCATCGCGCCCGACTACGTGCTGCTGCCGCGCGCCCGGATACCGGCGTTCATCGAGGCCGCCGGCAAGGTACTGGCGCGGATGTACCCCGCGCTCGGCCAGAACGGGCAGTACGCCAGCATCGTTTCCGACCGGCAGTACCAGCGCCTCACCGGCCTGCGCGATGACGCGCTGGCCGCCGGCGCGCAATTGCACCGGCTCGGCGAGGCCGGCGAGGACGCCGCCAGCCGGCTGCTGCCGCCGCAGCTGCTCACCGGCGTCACCGACGACATGGCGGTGATGCGCGAGGAAATCTTCGGCCCGCTGCTGCCGCTGGTGCCGTACGACCACCTGGACGACGCGATCGCCCACGTCCGCGCGCGGCCGCATCCGCTGGCCCTGTACCTGTTCGAGCACGACCAGGAGCTGGTCGACCGCGTGCTGGCGCGCACCCACGCCGGCGGCGTCAGCGTCAACGACACGCTGTACCACATCGCCCAGCACAAGCTGCCGTTCGGCGGCGTCGGCGCCTCGGGCATGGGCGGCTATCACGGCGAAGCGGGCTTCCGCACGTTTTCGCACCTGAAGCCGGTGTTCCGGCAGGCCCGCCTGAACGGCACCGGCCTGCTCAACCCGCCGTACGGGGCGCGCTTCCGGCGCATGCTCGAGTTGTTGTTGAAGCGCGGTTGAACCGCGGGCCGCAGCCGGGCACGCCCGGCTTGCGCACCTGCTACCCTCGATGCGATGCCGGGGCCGGCCCGGCACTTTCCGATGGGTTTCGCGATGCCATGTTTCGTCTACGCCAGCCTGCGCAAGGCTGGCAGCTACCTGTGGCTGGCCGAACGCGACGCGTTCGCCAGGCTGCCCGAGTCGCTGTTGCTGCTGCTGGGCGAGCTGCGTTTCGTGATGGAAGTGCAGCTGGACGAACAGCGCAAGCTGCCGGTGGAAGACACCACGCAGGTCCTCGCCCACCTGCGCGAGCAGGGCTGGCACCTGCAGGTGCCGCCCAACGAAACGCTGGCCGCGGCCAACCACCTGCCGTATACCCACTCCCCGCAGGATGACCGGGACGAGTGACGCGCCGACCTGCGCGCGGATTCCGCCGGCCTGTTCGCGCCGGCGGATCTACATCGGCGGATTTCCATCGGCATTAACACTTGGTTACCGTCTGCCCATCCAACGATTTCTATACTCCCTCCATGACCCAGCCCAAATCACGTCGCCGCCCTCCCTTTCTGCAAGCCCTGGCCTGGTTCGTTCCCGGTTTGCTGGCGGTCTTCGTGGCCGGCCTGGTCAACCATCCGCTGACCCTGATTCCGCTGCTGGTCGCCAACGCGCTGACCCTGGCGGCGGTCTGCCATGCGATCGGCTTCGATCCGGAACCGAAGTTCATGCGCACCGTGCTGCGCCGTGGCGCCGCGCACCTGGTGATGTTCACCGGTTACACCGTGGCGGTGTTCGTGCTGGTGGCCTGGCCGATGATGCAGCTGACCCACGCGCCCAGCCTCAGCGGCGCCCTGCTGCTGGCTGCCGCCCTGGTGCTGGCGCTGGTCGCGCTGTGGCGGCTGTGGCCCGCGTTCGGGCTGGTGTTCCTGTGGGATGACGCCTATCCGAGCCAGCGTGACGGCTCGTGGATCTTCACCGCCACCCTGCGCAGCGTCGCATTCGGCCGCCACCTGTCGCGCGAGGAACACTTCTTCAGCCACTTCCTGCCGGTCGCGTTCTCGCTGCTGGTGCTGTCCTTCGGCGCGATCACGCTGACCGGCCTGTACGGCGTGGTGCCCTCCGAGCCGCGCATCGCGGCGCTGGCCCTGTACGGCATCGTGCTGCTGCCAGCCGGCTGCCTGGTGATCGCCAACCGCACGCTGCGGGCGCTGTTGTGCGAAAGCCGGCATGCGCGCCGGCGCTCCGACCTGGCGCCGACCCCGGTGCATCGCCCGATCCTCACCGAGGTCGAGCGCACCGCCGGCACGCTGGAACAGGCCGCCGCGCTGCTCGCCGCCACCCGTGACGGCGACATCGAACGCGCGCTGGCGCTGGTCGAGGTGGGCGCCGACCCGGACACCGCGCCCGCAGCGGACGATCGCGACCAGCGGCCGGTGCTGATGCTGGCCGCCTTGCTGCCCGACACCCGCCTGCTGCGCGCGCTGATCGCCCGGGGCGCCGACGTCAATCGCGCCAGCGGCGGCATCACCCCGCTGCTGGCCGCCACCCGCGACAGCTGGCACGGCCGCGCCGAGGCGGTGCTGACCCTGCTGGCCAACGGCGCCAGCCCGCTGGTCACCGATGCCGAAGGCAACACCGCGCTGCACGGCGCGGTACTCAGCGCCGACGCCGGCGTGGCCGCGATGCTGCTGGATGCCGCCGCACCGATCAACGCGCTGAACCAGGCCGGTATCAGCCCGCTGGCCACCGCCTGCCGCGCGGCGAATTGGCCGCTGGCGAAGTTCCTGCTGGAGCACGGCGCCAAGCCCGTCGTGCCCGACGGCGAGCCGGCCCTGGTCGCCGCCAGCGGCATCGCCGACGACGACGTCGAAGGCGTGAAGCTGCTGCTCAAGCACCGCGCCCCGGTGAATGCCTGCGATGCACGTCACCGGCACGCCCTGCTCGGCGCCGCCGCCGAAGGCCACGAACAGATCGCCCGCGCGCTTTGCGCCGCCGGTGCCGACGTGAACCTGGTCGACCACCGCGGCAGCAGCGCGCTGATGGAAGCGGCCCGCGCCGGCGCCGGCGGCATCGTGCAATTGCTGGCCGAGGCGAAGGCCGACGCGGGCCTGCGCGACAGCCACGGTCGCGACGCACTGACCCTCGCCTGCCAGTCGCCGCATGCCGACGCCGGCACGATCAGCGCCCTGCTTGCCCTGGGCGCCGACCCGAAGGCGCCGGCCAGCGACGGCCGTAGCGCACTCGACCATGCCGCCGCCGCGGGACGCTGGGACCTGGTCGCCGTGCTTGATCCGGATACGCCGCTGCCGACCAGCCTCAGCCAGGACGTGCTGGCCGAAGGCGCCGACACCCCCGGACACCTGCTCGATGCCCTGCGCTTCGGCCACTGGGCGATCGTCTCGGGCTTCGTTGCCCGCGTACGCGAATGGCCGCAGGCCGAGCTGGCCCGCATGTATCTGGAACTGGCCTCGCCCGGCCTGGGCGCCGCCCGCCGCTGGCTGCTCGAACACGGCCTGGCCGCCGAAGCGCGGCTGGACGCACCGCAGATCGACGACGCCGACACCGGCGACACGCCGCACCTGCCGCCACCGGGCCAGCGCCTGTTCGATGCGCTGCTGCAGCAGCTGCCCGATGCCACCGAAGCGCTCGACGACCTGCTGCAAGCCGGCGCCACGCCCGCCGGCGCCGGCCTGCTGGCGCAGGCGCTGCTGAACACGAACGGTGCGGCCCAGTCGGCCGCGCTGCCGTTGAAGATGCTCGAAGCAGGCGCCGATCCGTTCGGCCCTGACGCCCGGGCGCGCAGCCCGCTGCAACTGGCCGCGGTGAACGACCAGGTGGAACTGCTGCAGGCACTGCTGCAACGGGGCTGCGATCCCAACACACGCGACCGCGACGGCCGCACGCCGCTGTTCGCCGCGCTGGAACACGGCGCCCAGGCGCTGCCGCTGGTGCGCGCACTGATCGCCCACGGCGCCGACCCGGAAGCCACCGACGCCAACGGCGAAACGCCGCTGGGCCTGGCGCTGGAACATCCCGCGGTGGAGCGCTGGCTGGACTGGCGCGACTGGTCGCGGCCGGATCGCGCGCTGCGCGCCAGCGACCTTCCCGCCGCCGCGCGCGCCGGCGCGCTGGCCAGCGTGCAGCGACTGCTGGAACTGGGTTTCGCCGTGGACACCCTCGACGAACAGGGCGCCAGCGCCCTGCTGCACGCCTGCGGCGCCGGTCACCGCGAGATCGCCGCCTGCCTGCTGGACGCCAACGCCGACGCGACCCGCGCCGCCCGCAGCGGCGTGACCCCGCTGGCCGCCGCGGTCGCCGCGCGGCGCGAATCGCTGGTGGCCCTGCTGCTGCAGCGCGAGGTCGCCGTCGACCAGCGCCTGCCGAACGACGCCACCGCGCTGATGGCAGCGGCGGCGATGGGTTATCCGGAAATCGCCGAACAGCTGCTCGATGCGGGCGCCGACATCAAGGCGGTCGACAACGCCGGGCGCAGCGCGCTGCACGCGGCGGCGCAGTTCGGCTTCGAGCACAACGACAGCCTGCGCGCGCGACGCCTGTTCGACGCGCTGCTCAAGCGCGGCGCCGACATCAACCACGCCGACCACGAAGGCAAGACGCCGCTGCTGCTGTTGCTCGGCGCCCAGCTGCGGCCGGGCAGCAGCTGCGACGCCACCCACATCGGGGCGCTGGTGCCGCTGTTGCTGGACGCGGGCGCCCAGGTCGGCCACGCCGACCAGCGCGGCGTCACCGCGCTGCACGCCTGCGCCATGCACGCCTTGTTGCCGCCCGCCCGCGTGCTGCTGTCCCGCGGCGCCGACCGCAACGCGGCCGATGCGTTCGGACGCAGCGCGGCGGACGTGGCGCGGCAACTCGGTTATGTGGACATCGCCCACGAACTGGCCGCGCGCAGCAGCGCGATCCCCAGTGTGCGGCAGACCCTGCGCCAGCCCGCCCAGCCGGCCGACTGAGGCGCGGCCGCGCGCCGCGGCGCAGCCATCGCCCGATCAGCGCCTCACTCTTCCCCGGTCAGCGGGGTGCCGGCATCGCGCTCGCGCGCACGCTCGGCCTCGGGCGAGGCATCGGCCTCGAACAGGCGCTCCAGGTCAGCCAGCGCCTCGCGCGTGGTCTGCACCAGCTTGGTTTCGTCGTCGTAGACCAGGTATTGCGCCTTGATCAGCTCCGCGTCCTGGCGCCGGAAACGTTCCACCTGGTCGACCGCCTGTTCCGGCGTGAGGCCCAGCGCGACCAGGGCCTGCTTGGTCATCTTCAGGCTGGAATACAGCGTCTCGCGCACCGGGTCGTCGACGCCCAGGTCCATCAGCCGCCACACATGCTGGCGGTTGCGTGCCCGCGCGATGATCTTCAGGTGCGGGTACTGTCGGCGCACCACCCGCGCCACGCGCAGGCTCGATTCGGGGTCGTCGCTGGCCAGCACGAACACCTCGGCCTTGTCCGCCTGCGCGGCGCGCAGCAGTTCGGGCCGGGCCGGATCGCCGTAGAAGATGTCGGTGACGTTGCCGAATCGCTGGATCAGGTCCATCTGCTCCACCGAATGGTCCAGCGCCACGAACGGAATGCTCTGCGCGCGCAGCACGCGCGCCACGATCTGGCCCATGCGGCCATAGCCGGCGATGATCACCCGCGGCACGTGCGTGTCGATGGTGTCGTAGGCGCGCGTGGGCTTCTTCGCCTTGCCGCCGAGCAGCCGCGACGACACGGCGACCAGCAGCGGCGTTAACGCCATCGACAGCGAGATCGCCAGCACCAGCAGGTTGTGCTGCGGGCCGTTGAGCAGTTGCTGCTCCTGCGCCAGCTTCAACACCACGAATGCAAACTCGCCGCCGCAGGCCAGCAGCACCGCCAGCCGCAGCGCCTCGGCGCGATCCAGCCCGCCGACCAGCCGCCCCAGCGGCCACAGCAGCGCCCCCTTCAGCAGCATCAGGACCAGTACCACCGCCAGCACGTGCAGCGGCTGATGCAGCAGCAGCGAAAGATCCATCGACATGCCGACGCTGATGAAGAACAGCCCCAGCAACAGCCCCTTGAACGGTTCGAGATGCGATTCCAGGTCGTGCCGGTATTCGGAATCGGCCAGCAGCACGCCGGCCAGGAAGGCGCCCAGCGTGGCGGACACGCCGGCCAGCTCCATCAGCCAGGCGGTGCCCATCACCACCAGCAGCGCGGTGGCGGTGGAGACCTCCACCGCATCGGCCTTGGCCACGAAGCGGAACACCGGCCGCAACAGGTAGCGACCACCGACCACCACCGCCACGATCACGCCGATCGTGCGCATGGCGCCGGTCAGGTCCACGCCATGCCGGGCGGAGGCCGTGGCCAGCAACGGCACCATCGCGATCAGCGGGATCGCCGCCAGGTCCTGGAACAGCAGGATCGCGAACGCCTGGCGCCCGTAGGCCGAGCCGGCCTCCTTGCGCTCGGCGAGGATCTGCAGGCCGAACGCGGTGGACGACAGCGCCAGGCTGCCGCCCACGACCACCGCCGTCTTGCCGGGCAGGCCTTCCAGGAAGTACACCACCGCCGCGATCACCACGCTGCTGGCGAGCACCTGCAACAGGCCGGTGCCGAACACCGAGCGGCGCATCACCCACAGCCGTTGCGGCGACAATTCCAGGCCGATCACGAACAGCATCAGCACGATGCCGAACTCGGAAATCGTGCTGACCCCGGCGGTATCGCCGACCAGCCCCAGCAACTGCGGCCCGATCACCACGCCGGCCAGCAGGTAGCCCAGCACCGAACCCAGCCGGAAGCGCTTGGTCAGCGGCACCGCGATCACCGTGGCCAGCAGGAACACCAGCGCGGTCTGCAGGTAGTGGTGGTTGTCCAAGCGCGTGCGGCTCCGGTCGGGGAGGTTCGATTATTCCACGTGAAGGCCGGCGGCACCCGCTGTCGGTTCGGTTTCATCCCGCAGTTTCCCAAAACGATCAGGCCCGCTTGCGGCGGGCCTGATCTTCCAACACGGATGCTGCAACGGCTTACTTCTTCGGCGCGTCCTTCAGGCCACGGTTTTCCAGCATCGGCTCGATCTGCGGATCCTGCCCGCGCCAGTCCTTGTACATCTTCGCCAGCTCCTCGGTGTTGCCCCGCGACAGCACCATCGCGCGGAAGCGGTCGCCGTTCTCGCGGGTCAGGCCGCCGTGTTCCTTGAAGCCCACGAAGGCGTCGTCGGCCAGCATCTCGGTCCACAGGTAGGCGTAGTAGCCGGCGGCGTAGCCGTTGCCCCAGATGTGCTGGAAGTAGCTGGAGCGGTAGCGCGGCGGCACGTAGCCGAGGTCGATGCCGTCCTTCTTCAGCGCGGCGGCTTCGAACTTGTCGGCGTCCTGCAGCGGCGCGTCGGCGCCCAGCATGTGCCAGTTCATGTCCAGCAGCGCGGCCGAGACCAGCTCGGTCATGTTGTAGCCGGAGTTGAACTTGCCGGCCTTGGTCATCTTGTCGACCAGTGCCTTGGGCATCGGCTCGCCGGTCTTGTAGTTCTTCGCGTAGTGGGCGAACACCTTCGGATCGGTGGCCCAGTGCTCGTTGAACTGCGAGGGGAACTCGACGAAGTCGCGCGCGGTGTTGGTGCCGGACAGGGTCGGGTACTGCTCGTCGGCGAAGATGCCGTGCAGGGCGTGGCCGAACTCGTGGAACATGGTGATCACGTCATCGAACGACAGCAGCGCCGGCTGGCCCGCGGCCGGCTTGCTGAAGTTGCCGACGTTGTAGATCACCGGCTTGGTGCCCAGCAGCTTCGACTGGGTGACCAGGTTGTCCATCCAGGCGCCGCCGTTCTTGTTGTCGCGCTTGAAGTAGTCGCAGTAGAACAGCGCCATCGAGCTGCCGTCCTTGTCGAACACCTCGAACACGCGCACGTCCGGCTGGTACACCGGGATGTCCTTGCGCTCCTTGAAGGTCAGCCCGTACAGCTGGTTGGCCGCGTAGAACACGCCGTTCTGCAGCACGTTGTCCAGTTCGAAGTACGGCTTGATCTGGTTTTCGTCGAGGTCGTACTTGGCCTTGCGCACCTGCTCGGCGTAGAAGTTCCAGTCCCACGGCTGCAGCTTGAAGCCGCCGTGCTGCTGGTCGATCACCGCCTGGATGTCGGCCGCCTCCACCCTGGCGCGGCCAGTGACGGAAGGCACCAGGTCCTGCATGAACTTCAGCGCGGTTTCCGGCGTCTTCGCCATCTGGTCGTCGAGCTTCCACGCGGCATAACTGGGGAAGCCGAGCAGCTTCGCCTGCTCGGCGCGGATCTGCGCCAGCCGCTCGATGGTCTTGCGGGTGTCGTTCGCGTCGCCCTGCTCGGCACGGTTCCAGGAAGCCTCGAACAGCGCCTGGCGGGTGGCGCGGTCGGTGAGGTCCTGCAGCTCCGGCTGCTGGGTGGTGTTCTGCAGCGACAGCACGTACTTGCCGTCCTGCTTGCGGTCTTTGCCGGCCTGGCTGGCGGCGGCCAGTTCGGCATCGGACAGGCCGGCCAGCTTCGCCTTGTCGGCGATCACCGGCGCGGCGTCCTTCGTTGCGGCCAGCAGCTTGTTGGTGAACGCGGTGCTCAGCGTGGACTCTTCCTTGTTGAGGTCCTTCAGCTTCGCCTTGTCGGCGTCGGACAGCTTGGCGCCGGCGTGCACGAAGTTCCGGTAGACCACCTCGACCAGGCGCGCCGATTCGGGGTCGAGCTTGAGCGTGTCGCGCTGGTCGTAGACCGTCTGCACGCGCTGGAACAGCTTGCTGTCGAGATAGATCGCATCCTCGTGCGCGGCCAGCTTCGGCGCTTCGTCTTCCTGCACTTTCTGCAGCGCGTCGTCGGTGTTGGCACCGGTGACCGCGTTGAAGGCGGTCATCACCCGGTTGAGCATGGCGCCGGATTTCTCCATCGCCACGTAGGTGTTCTCGAAGGTGGGCGCTTCGGGGTTGTTCGCGATCTTCTCGATCTCGGCCATGTGCTGCTTCATGCCCTCTTCGATCGCGGGCTGGTAGTCGGCGTCGTGGATTTTGTCGAATGGCGGCGCCTGGAACGGCAGCGTGCTGGCGCTGTAGAACGGGTTGCTGGTCATGTCGGTGGCCGCCCGCGCGGCGCTGCTGGTGCTGGCGGCGGAAGCGGCCGGCGCGGGCGGGTTGGCGGCGCCTTCCGGCTGCTGCGAGCAGGCGGCCAGGGCCATCGTGGTGGCGATCACAATCGTGCGCAGTCGAAGCATCGGGTTCCCCAGGAGTGGTGCGCCCGGCATCGGGCACGGAAGTCTGACCGCCGACTGTAGGAGCGTGGGCGGTAGAAACACAAGCGGCTGCGGCTGCGTGGTTTTGGCCAGCTTTTCCGCTCCTTTTCGTTGAATAGCTACGGCTATTCGCCTCAAACGATCGAAAAACCTGACTCAAAACCACGTTGCCTCGCTCACCTGGTTTCTACCGCCCACGCACCTGGCGAGACGGCGGCCAGTTTCCAAACGGTGACGCCGTGAAGCGGCGCAGAATCCTGCGACTCAGGCGGCGCGCAGGTCGCGCAACTGCCAGGCGCCGCCGATCATCAGGTACAGCCGATGGCGCACCACGCTCATCGGCAGGTCGGTGATCAGGTCCACCTCGGTGTGCAGGTCGACCACCCGCGCGTCCACCTGCGCGGTCGGGTCGGTGGCGCCGAGACTGTCGTCGACCGCGTCCGGATCGGGCTGCGCCGCACGCCAGCGCTGGAACAGCTCGTCGCTGCGCAAGGCCTGCTGCAGGGTGCTGGCGAAACCGTCCGGGCCGGCGCCATCCCACGAGAAGCGCGGGTCGTCGCCGCGTGCGTGGACGATGTCGGCGATCGAAAGGTAGTAGTGGTTGCGGGCCATGGTCACTCCGGCGTGGGAAACGTGCGCCATCCGAACACATCGAATGTGAAGCTCAGTCCAAGGCTGCCACGGCCGCGTCCAGGCAGCCGGCGGCCTGCGCCGGTGCCACGCCATGCGGCAACACGCCCAGGCACGGCGCGGGCAGCAACGCGCGCAGCGTGTCCAGGTTTTCTTCCGGCGCGTCCATCGATGGGTCCACCCGGTTGCCGATCCAGCCCAGCAGGTGGCAGCCGTCGGCCGCGATCGCCCGGGCGCTGAGCAGGGCATGGCTGAGGCAGCCCAGGCGCAGGCCCACCACCAGGATCACCGGCAGCTGCCATTGCCTGGCGATGTCCGAGGCCAACAGGCCGGGCGCCAGCGGCACCAGCCAGCCGCCCACGCCTTCCACCACCACCGTCGAGTGCCGCGCGGCCAGTTGCTCGAACGCCGCACGCAGCGGCGCCAGGGTGATCGCCACGCCGTCGTGGGCCGCGGCAAGATGCGGCGACAGCGGGTCGCGCAGCGCCACCGGATTGACCAACGCGTACGGAAGTTCCGGATCAACGCCTGCCGCCCGCAGCGCCAGCGCATCGTCGTTGCGCAGGCCTTGCGGGGTTTCCACGCAACCGCTGGCGACCGGCTTCATGCCGCAGGCGTCGTGGCCGGCCGCGCGCAGGGCGTGCAGCAGGGTGCAGGCAGTGTGGGTCTTGCCGATGCCGGTGTCGGTGCCGGCGATGAACACCGCCGTCGTCATGCCGGTGCGTAGCGCCGGTTGAACTGGTTCACCACCGGGCCGATCAGGAACAGCAGCGAGTACATCAGGCCGGGGATCGACCACATCCAGCCGGACACCGACAACGGCATCAGCAGGGCGACCAGCGCCGAGGCCAGGCCGATCGCCGCCGGCACGATCCAGATCCGCATCTCGCGGCGCGCGTCCAGGTTGTCCAGGCCGTGCCGGGCGGCGACCCTGGCCGCATCGGAGAACAGCAGGGCCAGGGTGCCCGCCATGCAGGCGTAGGCCAGCCCGTAGCAGACGAACAGCGTGCGCATGTCGGCCGGCCCGCTCACCGTGAAATCGCCGGGCAGATAGCCGCCGCTGATCGAGGAGAACACCCCGGAGAACACCATGTGCAGCGGGTAGACGAAGATCATCGCGAAGAACACCAGCAGCAGCGACAGCCAGCGCCCGCTGGCGCCCGCGCCATGGCAACGCTTGCGCCAACGCACGTGGCCATGCCAGAAAAACGCGATCTGGAAGAAGCACACGGCGAACGCGGGGATGCCGCCCAGCGCGTGCAGCAACTTGCCGGTGCTGTCGGGAATCGACTCGCCGCCGATCAGCAGCAAGGTGAGGATGAACGCGAACGCGCCATCCACGAACATGTCCAGTCGCCCCGCCTCGATCCCTTCGCGCTGCTCGGTCAGACTCATCTGGCATCCCCCGTGATGATGGCTCGGCGCATAATACGGACTTTGCCGCGGGACGCATCGCATGTTCGACCTGAAAGCCCAGACCTACGCCAGCAAGCGCGAGCACTACGCCGACCTGGTGCAGCAGGCGCGCGGCATCCTGGCCGGCGAGCGCGACCTGATCGCCAACGCGGCCAATTTCGGCGCACTGGTCTATCACAGCCTGGCGCAGGTGAACTGGGCCGGCTTCTACCTGTACGACGGCCATGAACTCGTGGTGGGTCCGTTCCAGGGCAAGCCCGCGTGCATCCGCATCGCACTGGGCCGGGGTGTCTGCGGCACCGCCGCGCAGACCCGCGAAACCCAACTGGTGCGCGACGTCAACGCGTTCGCCGGGCACATCGCCTGCGACGCCGCCTCGCAATCGGAGATCGTGGTGCCGCTGGTCAGGGCCGACGGTTCGCTGCTCGGCGTGTGGGATGTCGACAGCCCGGTCACCGACCGCTTCGACGAGGACGACCGCGCCGGCATGGAAGCGCTGTGCGCGGTGTTCATGGACGCCGTGCAGGGCTGAAACCGGAGCTCAGCCGTGAGAGGTTGTGATTTTTCAACCTCGAAGCCCGGCCATGGCGAGGGCATGGATGCCCGAATTGAGGCAACGCAAGAGCAGTTGCCCGATGGCCGGACGTGGATCGGTCACGCAAGTGACTGATTCACGTGAGCACGTCCGGGCATGTACCGGACGTGCGATAGAAGAAAGCGACAGGAAGTGGCTTTCTTCACAGGCTCTGAGAGCTCAGCGCTCGCGGTCCTGATGCGCGCCTTCGCGCGGCTGCGCCAGCAAGTCCATCACCGCCTGCCGCGCCTCCTCCACCCCGGTGCCGGCGGACGAAGAAAACACCTGGGCGGTGGCGGACAGGCTTTCGGCGGCGAACTGCTTGCGCAACGCGGCCAGTGCCTGCGCCGCCTGGCCCCGCGAGATCTTGTCCGCCTTGGTCAGCAGCACGTGGCACGGCAGCTGGGTGTCGAAACAGAACTGCAGCATCAGCCGGTCGAATTCCTTCAGCGGATGGCGGATGTCCACGATCAGCACCAGCCCGCGCAGGCTGCGGCGCTGGTGCAGGTAAGCGTCGATCTCCTGCTTCCAGTGCTCGCGCATGTCCAGCGGCACCTTGGCGTAGCCGTAGCCGGGCAGGTCGATCAGGCGCAGGTCGGGGGTCGGTCGCTCCTGCACATCCCGGTGCGGCGGCAGGCTGAAGGCCACCATCTGCTGGGTGCGCCCCGGCGTCTTCGAGGTGCGTGCCAGTCCCTTGTGGTTGGTCAGTGCGTTCAGCGCACTGGACTTGCCCGCGTTGGAACGGCCGGCGAAGGCGACTTCCGCGCCCTGGTCGACGGGAAGCTGGCTGATGCGATGGGCGGCGAGCACGAATTGCGCGCCCTGGAGGGGATTCGACATGGGGATGGTTTGACCAAGCTGGGGTGGCGCAGGGATAATTCTTCGGTTTCTGCCTGTTGCGGACCGCATGGCCGCAATCGCTGGCAGTGTTTGCAAGTCTCTCGGGAGTCAAGTGTATGAGTTTTCGGTCCGCTGGTTTTCGGCCCGCTGTTCTCGGGTCCGCCATGGCCCTCGTGTTCGCGCTGTCCGCCAGCGCCGCGATGGCCCAAGATGCCAAGCCGGAGACCGCGGCCCCCGCTGCCGCCAGCACCGCCGCTGCAGCGCCTGCCGCACCGGCCGTCGCCGCTGCTGAAGCCCCGGCCAAGCCGGGCGACGCCACCGCGGGCCAGGCCAAGGCCGCCGTCTGCGGCGCCTGCCACGGCATGGACGGCAATTCCGCCGACGCGCAGTACCCGAAGCTGGCCGGCCAGAGCGAGCAGTACATCGTGCGCCAGCTGACCGACTTCAAGGCCGGCAAGCGCCAGAACCCGATCATGATGGGCATGGCCGCGCCGCTGTCGACCCAGGACATGCACGACGTGGGCGCCTACTTCGCCAGCAAGACGGCGCTGCCGGGCGTGGCCGACCAGGCCCTGGTCGAGCACGGCCAGACGCTGTTCCGCCAGGGCGATTCGACCCGTGGCATCCCGGCCTGCATGGCCTGCCACAGCATCGACGGCCGCGGCAATCCGGGTGCGATGTATCCGCAGCTGACCAGCCAGCACGCGCAGTACATCGAGGCGACGCTGAAGTCCTGGCACGACGGCGCCACCTGGGGTGACGACGCGCACGCGCAGATCATGCCGGCGATCGCCAAGCAGCTGACCCCCGACGACATCGCTGCCCTGGCCAGCTACATCGAAGGCCTGCACAGCGCCGACAGCCAGCCGGCCGCCACTCCCTGATCGAACCCGCGCCGACCTTCAAACGTCGGCGCGCTGGTTTTCGCGCCCCACTTTCGAGGTCTGCCATGTTGAAGCGTCTGCCGTTCCTGTGTGCCGCCCTGCTCGCGCTTGCCGCCTGCAGCCATGACAGCAACAACGGCAGTCCCGCCGCCGAGGCCAGCGCTCCGGCCGTCACCAGCACGGCGCCGGCCAGCGCCGTGAGCAGCCCCGCCACGGCCGCTGCCGCCAGCACCGCCGCGGCGCCCGCCAGCAGTGCGACCGTCGCGCCGGCCCAGGCTCCTGCCGAGGCAGCAACACCGGCGGTGGCCGCCGCGCCGTTCGTGGACACCGGCAAGTGGGTCGAGGGCAAGAACTACTTCCGCATCGATCCGGCGCAGCCGACCAGCCACCCCGGCAAGATCGAAGTGACCGAGGTGTTCTCCTACGGCTGCCCCGCCTGCAACGCCTTCCATTCCACCGTCGACCGCATCGCCAAGAGCCTGCCGTCGGACGCGGTGATGAACTACCTGGCCGCCTCGTTCCGTCCTGACGAAAACTGGCCGATGTACCAGCGCGCGTTCTACACCGCGCAGGCGCTGGGCGTGGTCGACAAGAGCCACGACGCGATGTACGACGCGGTGTGGAAGAGCAAGGAACTGTCGACCTACAACGCCACCTCCAGCGGACTGAAGCCGCACGAGGCGTGGCCCACGATCGAGGACGCGGCGAAGTTCTACGCCAAGTACGGCGTCGACCCGAAGGAATTCGTCGCCGTCGCCAACTCGTTCAGCGTCAACACCCAGATGAAGCGCGCCGACGACCTGATGAAGGCCTACGGCGTGGAAAGCACGCCGACCATGATCGTCAACGGCAAGTACCGCTTCACCGCCGGTGACGCGGGCGGCTATGCGCAGTCGATCGAGCTGACCCTGTGGCTGGTGTCGAAGGAAGCGGCCGGCAAGTAGGCGCTTCGGTTAAGCTGGTCAGCCGGCATCCCCACCGCATTCGAGCGAAGAAACCCATGTTCCAGCGATTCGCCTGTTCCCGCGTCCTGATCCTGCTTGCCGGCCTGCTGCTGGCCACCGCCTGCACCGCGAAATCCGGTGCGGTGGACCCGTACACCGACGGCGCCGAGTACGTCACCCTGCCCGCCCCGCACCAGCGCTACAGCAGCGAGGGCAAGGTGGAAGTGGTCGAGGTGTTCTCGTATGGCTGCATCCATTGCGCCCACTTCGCGCCGGTGGCCGATGCGCTGGCCAAGCAGTTCCCCAAGGGCGTGGAGTTCAAGCTGTTGCCGGCGGCGTTCAGTGCCGAATGGGTGCCGTTTGCCCGGGCGTTCTACGCGGCCAGGCAGCTGGGCGTGCTGGACCGCACGCACCTGGCCCTGTTCCAGGCGAAGTTCGAACAGCACTATCCGATCAACTCGATGAACGAACTGGCCGACTTCTACGCGCGCGCGGGTGTCGATCGCGCCGCGTTCATGCAGGCGGCCACGTCGACCCAGACCACCGACCAGATGAAGAGCGACCTCGCCCTGATCCAGAAGTGGCAGGTCGATGGCACGCCGACCATCGTGATCAACGGCAAGTACCGCGTCGCCGCGGTGCACTCCTATGACGAGATGGTCGCCGTCACGCAGTGGCTGGTGAAGCGCGAGCTGGCCGGCAAGTAATCGCCGGGTTCCCCGGCGGCTGGCGTGGCATTCACAACGGATGGATCATGCTTGCCGTCATCTCGGCGCATGAACCCATGCGCCGGCTTCCCCTTTTCGCGTAGTGGCCCGCCATGACTCGCGCCTCCGTTTCCACCGCCCCTGCCGAACGCCATCTGCGCCTGCTGAGCTGCAACATCCTGGCCGGCGCCAGCGTGCAGCGCTATCGCCAGTACGTGACCCGCAGCCTCAGTGCAGTACTGCCCGGGCGCAGCAAGATGGACAACCTCGACCGGCTCGCCGAAGTGCTGGCGCAGTTCGACGTGGTCGGCCTGCAGGAAGCCGACGCGGGCAGCCTGCGTTCGGGTTTCCTCAACCAGACCCGCTACCTCGCCGAAACCTCCGGCCTGCCGTTCTGGAGCCACCAGCCCAACCGGGCGATGGCGAGGCTGGCGCATTCGGCGAACGGGCTGATCAGCCGGCTCGAACCGCATTCGGTGACGGACTACCCGCTGCCCAGCCGCATCCCGGGCCGCGGCGCCCTGCTGGCCCAGTTCGGTGAAGGCGACAACGCGCTGGCGGTGATGATCGCGCACCTGTCGCTGAGTGCGCAGGCGCGCGCGCGCCAGCTGGGCTTCATCGCCGAGCTGCTGCAGGATTTCCCCCATGCGGTGCTGATGGGCGATCTCAACGCCGAGCCCGGCAGCGCCGAGATGAAGCATCTTTTCGCCAGGTCCACGCTGCAGCCACCAGCCCAGCCCACGCCCACCTTCCCCAGCTGGAAGCCGCGGCGGGCGCTGGATCACATCCTCACCTCGCCGGCGATCACGCTGGAGAAAACCTGGGCCTTGCCGCAGGCGTTCTCCGATCACCTGCCGCTGGCGGCGGAGATCCGCCTGCCGGCGCGCGTCGGCGGCAAGGCCTCGGAGAAGCGCAGTCGATGACGTCGAACCGATGGCGACTGGCCTGGCCATGGCTGGCCCTGCTGCTGGTGGCGCTGCTCGGCGCGTGGTTGCGCTACGGCGTGGTCGAGCCCGGCTCGATGGCGCAGCAGTGCGGCGCCGGCCACGCGCCGTGGTGGTGCCCGTGGCGGCAACGGCTGGTACTCGGTTTCCTGCACAACGTGTATGGCATCGCGGCGCTGGTCGCAACCGCGCTCGCATTGTTGTGGAAGCGTCCGTGGCTGGCCTGGCTGGCCGCCGCGCTGGGCATCGTGGCGCTGCAGCTGTACTGCTTCGAGAGCGGCGCGCTGGCCGCACTGATCGGCTGCCTACGCCTGATCAGGCTGCAGGCGGACGGCCTGCCGCCACGCCGACCACACCGGCAGGACCAGCAGCAGGTTCACACCCAGCCATAGCCACGCCACATGCGTGAGACCGGATTCCTGCCACAGCACCGTCGCCGCCAGCAGCGGCAGCAGGCAAGCCAGGAAGCGCTCCTCCAGCAACGGCATCAGCGGCGCGCGACGATCGGACAGCCAGCCGGACAGCGCGTAGCCGGCGCAGGGCAACAGGAACAGGCCCAGCGGAAAATCCCGGTAGCGCCCGTCGACCACCAGCAACAGCCCGTAGAAGGCCAGCGCGAACAGCCAGCCCAGTCGCCACCACGGCCGCGGCAGCGGCGGCGTCATCCCGCACAGGCGCGCGGCGATCCAGCGCGCCAGACGCAGCGCGGTAAGCAGCGCCAGCACGCAGGCGCCCAGCGACACCGTCCATTCCCACGCGTCGCGACAGGCGTACCACATCTGCCGGAACTGCCAGGCCAGCGCGCCGCCGCTGGCCGCGCCGGCCAGCATCAGGGCCAGCCAGCCACGCGCTCCGCGCCAGCGACGCCGCCACGCACCGACCAGCAGGAACACGCCGGCGCCGGCCACGCCGGCCAGCCAGCCCGCCCACCAGTGCGGCTCTTCCACCACCGGCCCCTGCATCGCGAACTTCGGCCGCGCCTGCGCATCGAAGATGCCCCAGTAGCCGCCCACGGTGCCTTCCTGGGCGCGTTTCCACGGCTGGTCGAACGCTTCGATCACGTTGTACGGCATGTGCACGGTGGCCGCGTAGCGCAGGAATTCGCGCAGGTAGCGGGCCTCGTTGACCACGCTGGCACTGGCCGCCTGGCGCGGGCGGCCGGCGCTGGGCCAGCCGGTCTCGCCGATCATCACGGCGCGGCCGGGAAACGCCTGCTGCACCTTCGCATAGACGTCGGCCACGTGCTGCACCGCCCGCTCGGGTGACACCGGCTGGTCTTCCCAGTACGGCAGGATGTGGATGGTCAGGTAGTCGACCGAGCCGGCCAGCTCGGGATGGCGCAACCAGAACTCCCACACGTCGGCGTAGGTCACCGGCACCGTGACCGCCTCGCGCACCTGTTTCAGATAGACGGCCAACTGGCTGGCCGGCAGATCGCCACGCAACAGCACCTCGTTGCCCACGATCACCCCGCGAAGCACCTGCGGATAACTGTTTGCGGTGGCGATGCCCAGTCGTACCTGCTCGGCGTTCGCCTTCGCGTCGCCCCCCAGCCAGATGCCCATCAGCACCTTCATGCCATGGCGTTCGGCGATCGCCGGCACCGCGCTCAGCCCCTGCCCTTGCGAATAGGTGCGCACGCAATCGAAGCGCTGCGACAACGCGGCAAGATCAGCATCGATGCGCTCGGCGCTGATGTGCGCCGTCGGGTCCAGTGGCGTCTCGCCGGCACGACGAAACGGCGCATACGACACGCAGGCGATGCGCGCCGACGGCGCATCCGGCAAGGCCACCGGTCGACCGATCGCCCACCACCACCACGCGGCGGCCAGCGCCATCACCACCAGCGCGAGCCACGCCGGCCAGACGCGACGGAAAACAGGCGAAGCAGCTGGCGACATGCCGATCCCGGTAAAGGCGTGGATGAAGCGCAACAGCTTAACAGGGCCCACCACGCACTCACCGAATGCCGACAAGTCGAAACGGGCCATCCACTACACTGGCCGCGATCCACCGCAGGAGTTGTCATGTTTTCTTTCGCTTCGTCGCGGCGCGTGCCGCTGGCCTGGCTGGTGCTGGCCGGCGCCTGGCTGCTCACCGGCTCGACCGCACTGGCCGCCACGCCCGACGCCGCGCAACGCGTCGCCTTCAAGCAGGCATACGCCGTCGCCCAGCAGGGCGGCGACGGCTGGCGCCAGTTTGCCGGCAACCTGCACGACTACCCCTTGTATCCGTACCTGGCTGCGGCGGCGTTGCAACACGACATCCAGCAGGTCGACCGCGCCAGCGTGGAAGCCTATCTGGCGCAGTATCCGGACTGGATACCCGCGGCCGACCTGCGCCGCGCGTTCCTGCTGGAACTGGCACGCCGGCAGGACTGGAGCGGCTTTCTTGCGCTGTACCAGCCCGGCCTCGGCGACACGCTGAGCTGCGACGCGCTGCAGGCGAAACTCGCCGGCGGCGGCAAGCTGGACTTCCAGCGCGACCTGGCCGAACTGTGGACCCGTGCCAACCTGCCCGGCGCCTGCGATCCGGTGCTTGACGCCGCGCACGACCAGGGCCTGCTCACCGACGCACGGCTGTGGACACGGATCGATCGCGCGGCCGACGCCGGCCAGGCCGGCACCATCACCAGCCTGGCCAGCTGGCTGCCTGCCAGCGAACAGCCCACCGCGCAGCAACTGGCCACCGCGCTGCGTGATCCGGCCGCCGCGGTCGCCGATGCGACGAACTGGCCCGACGGTACGCGCCAGCGCCACGCCGTCACGCTGGCGCTGACCCGGCTGGCCCGACGCCAGAGCGACAGCGCCGACGCCGCGTGGCAGCAGCTGCAATCGCGCTTCACGCTGAGCGAGGCCCAGCGCAACCGCATCGTGCAGACGCTGGCGCTGTTCCGCGCCACCGACTTCGACGACGATGCCCTGGCCCGGCTGATCGCACTGCCCGCCGCCGCGCAGACCGACAGCACCCGCGAATGGCGCGTGCGCGTGGCGCTGGCCCGGCAGGACTGGAGCGCGGTGCTGGCGGGCATCGAGGCGATGCCCGCCAGCCAGCAGCAGGATGGCGAATGGCAATACTTCCGCGGCCGCGCGCTGGCCGCGCTGGGCCGTGCCGACGAAGCCCGGCGACAGTTCGCCGACCAGGCCGACCAGCCGACCTTCTTCGGCTTCATGTCGGCGGACCGGCTCGACCAGCCGTACGCGATCTGCCCGCTGACCCTGGCCGACGACCCACAGCGCGAACAGCAGCTGCTGGCGATGCCGGGGCTGGTGCGTGCGTTCGAGCTGTACGCGGTGGACCTGCCGAAGCTGGCACGGCGCGAATGGACACGCGCCCTGCAGGGCAGCGATGTCGCCACGCAAAGGATCGCCGCCGACATGGCCAACCGCCGCGGCTGGTACGACCGCGCCGTGTTCACCCTGAGCAGCGGCGATGCCCTGCGCCTGTATGACCTGCGCTTCCCGCTGGCCAGCCAGGACGGCCTGGTGCCGCAGGCCGAGCAGGCCGGCATCGAACCGGCCTGGGCCTACGGCATCCTGCGCGCGGAAAGCGCGTGGATGAGCGACGCGCATTCCGGCGCCGATGCGCGCGGCCTGATGCAGTTGCTGCCGGAGACCGCGGCGCTGGTGGCCAGGCGCAACGGACTGGACTGGGCCGGCGGCGACAGCCTGTACGACCCGGCCACCAACATCGCGCTGGGCACCCGCTACCTGGCGCAGATGGCGGCGCGCTTCAACGGCTCGCCATGGCTGGCCAGCGCCGCCTACAACGCCGGCCCGAACAAGGTCGACCAGTGGCTGGCCGCCCGCGGCACCCTGCCCACCGACCTGTTCGTGGCCAGCATTCCCTACAAGGAAACCCGCGAATACGTGGCCCGCGTGATGGCCTTCAGCGTAATCTACGACTGGCGTCTGGACGGCCATACGGTGGTGCCGCTGGCCACCCGCATGGACGCGATCGGCCAGCCCTACAGCCTGCCCGGCAATGGCACGCCACGCCGCGAAGTAAGCTGCCCGGCGCCGACCACCGCGCCGACGACGGCGCCGGCCAACGCCGCCAGCGTTTCTCGCTGACCGATCTCCGCACCTGTTTCAGCAAGGAACGCCGCCCATGGCCGCACAGCAACTCGTCATCCTCGGCGGCACCGGTTTCCTCGGCCAGCAGCTGGTCCCGCGACTGGCCGCCGACGGCCATCGCATCGTGCTGCTCAGCCGCGATCGCGAGCGGCATCGCGCACTCGCCGTGCTGCCGGGCGTGAGCGTGCGCAACGCCGACATCTACGATGACGCCGTGCTGCGCCGCCAACTGGCAGGCGCCGATGCGGCAATCAACCTGGTCGGCATTCTCAACCAGGGGGGTCGACACAGCTTTCAGCGCACCCACGTCGAACTGACCCGGCGGCTGATCGCCGCCTGCCACGACAGCGGCGTCGGACGCCTGCACCAGATGAGTTCGCTGAAGGCCGGCCAGGGCCTGTCGCAATACCTGAAGACGCGCGGCGAAGCCGAAGCCCTGGTCAGGGTTTCGGCACTGGACTGGACGATCTACCAACCCAGCGTGATCTTCGGCCGCGGCGACGGCCTGGTCAGCCGCTTCGCCGCGCTGCTGCGGAACATGCCGGCGCTGCCGCTGGCACGCGCGCAGTCGCGCCTGGCGCCGACCTGGGTCGGTGACGTGGCGGAGGCGATCGCCCGCTGCGTGAACCACGAGCGCCTGGGCCGGCAGCGCAGCTTCGAGTTGTACGGCCCCGACGTGCTCAGCCTGGGCGAGATCGTGCGCCGCATCCGCGATGCCGCGGGCCCGCGCACGCCGATCGTCGCCCTGCCCGACAGCCTCGGCCAGTTGCAGGCACAGTTCGCCGAGCTGTTGCCGGGCAAGCCGTTTTCCCTGGACAACTTCCGTTCGCTGCGCACCGATTCGGTGGGCAAGGTGGATGGCTACGCCGCCCTCGGCATCACGCCCCAGCCGCTGGCGCCGTGGCTGCCGGTGCTGCTGGGCGAACCGGCGCGGCAACGCCGGCTGGCCGCGGCGCGATCGCTGCGGCGCTGAGAGGTTTTCAACCTCTCAGGTCGGACGCGCGATGGAAGCAAGCCGCAGGAAGTGGTTTTCTTCACGGACTCCGGGAAGTCGCTGCTCACCGATTCACAGCAGGCCCAGCAACACCCGCAACCGATCCAGCTTGCCGCGGTAGCGTGGCGCCCGCGGCTCCTGCCAGCGCAACGGCTCGCGCAGCCGCGCGGTGTTGCCGGCCGCGCCCTGGCGCCGGTTGGCATGGACGTCCAGGCAGGCCGGGTCCTCATCGAGCCCGAGGAAGTTCAGCAGGCGATGCAGTTGCAGCGGCGGATCGGCCAGCAGCGATTCGTGCTCATGCACGAACACGCGCCCGCGATGCAGCTGCTGCCAGTGCGCGCAGAGACCGTCGTAGTCGCGCCAGAAACTCGCCAGTTCGTCGAGGTCGTAGCTGAACTCGTTGTAGGAGGTAAACAACTGGCGATAACAGCTCAGGCAGTTCTCCAGCGGATCGCGACGGCAATCCACCAGTCGCGCGCCGGGCAACATGGCCATCGCCGCGCCCATCAGGTGCCAGTCCTGGTCGCTCTGGTCGATGAAGCAGCGCTTGTCGTCCTGCGCGCGCACGGCCCGCGCCAGATAGTCGCGGCCAAGCCGCGCCCAGTCCGCCGGCGTGGCCTCGATGGTCCACTGGGGGAATTCCCGCTGCCGGCGCCTCGATTCTTCCTCGATCACGGCGCGTAGATGCTGCGGCCGCTCGCTGGCGTCCACCTGGGCATGACCGGCAAGCACGCGCCGCAGCAGGCCGCCGCCCGAGCGCGGCAGCCCCGCGATGAAGACGACCTGCTCGCCCAGCCGCGAATCCTCGACCTCGCCCGGCGGCTGGGCGAAGGCCGCGCGGATGCGCGCGATCCGGGCGGACACCGCCGCCGCGTTCCAGCTCACCAGCTTGCGTTTCTGTCCATTGGCCTTGCGCAGCGTGCGAAATGCGGCATGGTAGTCGCCCTGGTCCTCCAGGCAGCGAGCCAGCGCGAAGCCCAGCATCACGCGCCCCTGTGGCGACGTGCCGGGACGTTGCATCGCCTGCTGCAGGCGGGTCAGGTCATCCTTCGAAAACGGCTCGACCTGCAACCTGGCCAGGCCGAGCCACGCCTCGGCGTGATCCGGTTCATGCCGCAAGGCCTCGCGATAATTCGTGCACGCGGCGCCCACCGCACCCAGGCTGGCCTGGGCCTCGGCCAGCAGGCTGTGCATCACCGGGTCGTCGGGGGCGAGGTCCACCGCCCGATGCAGCGCCGTGATCGCACCGGCCGTACGCCCCTGCTGCTGGAATGCACGGCCCAGGCTGAACCATGCCGGCGGAAAATCGGGAGCCAGTTCGCAGGCACGGCGCAAGGACGAAAACGCGGTGGCGAATTCGCCCCCGCTGTACAGCGACATGCCCAGGTTCATGTGCAGCAGCGCGTTGTCCGGCTCCGTGACCAGCGCCCGCCGCAGGATCGCCACCGCCCCGGCATGGTCGCCCCGGATATGCGCCACCAGCCCCTGCAGGCGCTGCGCCTCGACAAAATTCGGCGCCATCGCCAGCACGTCGGCCAGCGCCGCGCCGGCGGCTTCCAGCTCGCGACGCGCCATCGCCACCGTGGCCTCGTCGTAGCGCTGGCGCGCCGCCGCCGGCAGGCCGGCGGTGCGGCCGAGCAGCAGCGGATGAACCTGCATTGCCACCATCTTGCGTTTCCCGGATTACCCCATGCAGCCAGCTTAAGCGAGGGGGGCCGCATCTGGAAGCAATGATCCGGCCAGGTTACCGCGGCATGCCTTCGATTCTGCCCTCCGCGGGTGGTTTCGCCCCCGGCGGTTCACCGACGCGACAAGAGCCCGTGGCATCATCCCCCCATGCACATCTACCTGGTCGGCGGCGCGGTCCGCGACAAACTGCTGAAGCGCCCCGTGGTCGATCATGACCGCGTGGTGGTGGGCGCGACGCCGGAGGCCTTGCTGGCGCTGGGCTACAAGCCGGTGGGCAAGGATTTCCCGGTGTTCCTGCATCCGCAGACGGGCGAGGAATATGCGCTGGCGCGGACCGAGCGCAAGAGCGGGCGCGGCTATCACGGCTTCGTGTTCCAGGCCGATGCCACGATCACGCTGGAGCAGGACCTGGCGCGGCGCGACCTGACCATCAATGCGATCGCCGAGGACGAACACGGCACATTGACTGATCCGTTCGGCGGCGTGGCCGACATCGAGGCGCGCGTGCTGCGCCACGTGTCCGAAGCCTTCGTCGAGGACCCGGTGCGGGTGTTGCGGGTGGCGCGGTTTGCCGCGCGTTTCGCGCCGCTGGGCTTCAGCGTGGCCGCGGAAACGATGGCCCTGATGCAGCAGATGGTGCGCGACGGCGAGGTCGATCACCTGGTGCCCGAGCGCGTGTGGGCGGAGACGCGCAAGGCGCTGGGCGAGGCGCGGCCGTCGGCGTTCCTGCGGGTGCTGCGTGAATGCGGTGCGCTGGCGGTGCTGTTCCCCGAAGTGGACTCGCTGTATGGCGTGCCGCAGCGCGCCGAGTTCCATCCGGAGATCGACACCGGCGTGCATGTGGAGATGGTGCTGGATGTCGCGGCGACGCTGGCGCCCGGCAACGACGTGGTGGGCTTCTGCGCGCTGACCCACGACCTGGGCAAGGCGCTGAGCCCGGCCGCCGAGCTGCCACGCCACGTCGGCCACGAGCATCGCGGCGTGGCGCCGTTGCGCGCGCTGGCCGCGCGACTGAAGGTGCCCACCGAACACGCCGCGCTGGCCGAGCTGGTCTGCCGCGAGCACCTGAACGTGCATCGCGCGTTCGAGCTGAAGCCGGCAACCGTGCTGAAGCTGCTGACCGCGACGGATGCCTTGCGCCGACCAGCGCGGCTGGACCTTTTTCTTGCCGCCTGCACCGCCGACAAGCGCGGCCGCCTGGGCCACGGCGACGACGCCTACCCGCAGGCCGATTACCTGCGCGAGGCGCGGGCGGTCGCCGCCGCGGTCGAATCCGCCTCGTTCGTGGCGCAAGGCATGGCCGGGCCGGCGATCGGACAGGCGATGGAAAACGCGCGCGTCCAGGCGATCGCCGAGCTGAAGGCGAGCCCTTCGGGGAACCGATCCGCGGTATAAAGGCGCGATGATTTTGCCGCCCGCAACGGGCGGTGGCGTCCCCTTGCCTGTTTCGGAGTTGCCCGTGCCGCGTGCCTTTACCCGCCCCTCTCCCGTTCCCCAGCGCTTCCGCCCGCTATGGTGGCTGGCGATCAGCTACCTGGTGATCACCTTCGCCACCCGCGTGGTGCTGCTGGTGATGTCGGGTGCCGAGGTACCGCACACCGCGTTCAATCTCGCCTATGCGTTTGGCGTGGGACTGTTCTACGACGTGGTCACCTTCATCTACGTGGCGTGGCCGCTGGTGCTGTTCCTGTGGATCGTGCCGACCCGGTCGGGGCGGGTGGCGCCGCTGTTGCGCTGGCTGGCCTATGCCATGGCAATGGCCCTGGCGTGCACGCTCTGCCTGGTCGCGCTGCACCTGCACTATCACGCCGGGCTGAAGGAAACCTGGCCGGCGCTGCTGCCGTTCCTGTTCGTGCTGCCACTGGCGGCGTTCACTTACACCTCGCGCGCCGGCCAGTGGGTGTTGTACGTGTTCGCGCTGCTGCTGATCTACGGCCTGCTGTTCGTGGCCGCTTCGGAGCTGGTGTTCTGGAACGAGTTCAGCGTGCGCTTCAATTTCATCGCGGTGGACTATCTGGTCTACACCACCGAGGTGATCGGCAACATCCGCGAGTCGTACCCGATCGGCCTGTGGGTGAGCCTGCTGGCGGTACTGGCGCTGCTGGTGCTGGCGGTCGGCCACCGCGCCCTGCGCGTGCGCGACGATGGCAGCCGCTTCTGGCAACGAGGCAAGGTCGTGCTGCTGTGGCTGGTGCTGACGGTGATCTCGGTGGCCGCGGTGAACGGCAGCATGAAGGACCGCACCGGCAACAACTACGTCAACGAGCTGGCCGGCAACGGCATCTACCAGTTCTTCAACGCCTTCCGCAGCAGCCACCTCGACTACGCGAAGTTCTACCGCACCCTGCCCGACGACGACGCCTTCCGCCGCGTGCGCGAGATGCTGAAGACGCCGGACTCCAGCTATGTCAGCAGCGACCTGCGCGACCTCACCCGGGAAATCCGCCGCAGCGGCCCGGAGAAGCGCCTCAACGTGGTGCTGATCAGCGTGGAGAGCCTGTCCGGCGATTACCTGGGCACCTTCGGCAACCCGCAGAAGATCACTCCCTATCTCGACTCGCTGGTCGACCACAGCCTGTTCTTCGACAAGCTGTACGCCAATGGCACGCGCACTGTGCGCGGGCTGGAAGCGCTGTCGCTGTCGGTGCCGCCGACGCCCGGCGATTCGTTGCTGAAGGCGCATGACAACGAAAACCTGTTTTCGCTGGCGGACATCTTCAACGACCGCGGCTACCAGTCCGACTTCGTCTACGGTGGTTACGGCGAGTTCGACAACATGAACCAGTTCTTCGGCAGCAACGGCTACCGCACGGTGGACCGGCGCGACATTCCGAAGGGCGCCACGATCCACGGCGAGAACGTGTGGGGCGTGGCCGACGAGGATCTGTACACGCTGGCGCTGGGCCAGATGGACCAGATCCACGCCGCGGGCAAGCCGTTCTTCCTGCACATCATGACCACCTCGAACCATCGCCCGTTCACCTTCCCGGAAGGCCGGGTAAAGCAGGCCAACGGCACGCGCGAAGGCGCGGTGGCGTATACCGACTGGTCGATCGGCGACTTCATCCGCCGCGCCCGCGAGAAGTCCTACTTCGACGACACCATCTTCGTGATCACCGCCGACCACTGCGCCTCCAGCGCGGGCAAGACCAGCGTGCCGGTCAACCGCTACCACATCCCGCTGTGGATCTACTCGCCGAAACACATCCCGCCGCAACGGGTGGACCGGCTGATGGGCCAGGTCGACATCGCGCCGACCGTGCTGGGCCTGCTCAATTTCAGCTATCGCACGCGCTTCTTCGGCTACGACCTGTTCCAGCTGGAAGCCGGTCGCGAGCGGGCGTTCCCGGCCACCTACGAAAAGCTCGGCTACCTGCACGACGACGTGCTCACCGTGCTGGAACCACAGCGCAAGCTGGAGCAGATGAAGCCGGACTACGCCACCGGCGACGCCATCCCGATCAAGCCGCAGAACCAGCAGCAGATCACCGACGCGGTGGCCTATTACCAGGTCGCCAGCGACCTGTTCAAGCGCGGCCAGCTGGGGCGGCGCCCGGCGGATTCGACGCCGGTGGAGCCGCTGCCCGTGCCCGCCAGCGCGCTTCCCGCGTCCCCCGGCTCGGCGCCCGCACCCGCCAGTTCGGCTCCGGCAACCGCCAGTTCGGCGGGGTCAGTGCCGGCGGCGCTGCGCTGAGAACGCTTCCACGCTCGCCAGCACCCTGGCGAGCGGCGTGCGCAGCAAGCCCAGCGCGATGATCACGCCGATGCCGTCGGCCAGCACATCGAAGGCATCGGCATCGCGGGGCGGGTCCAGCCACTGGGCGAACTCGATGAGGATGCCGAAGGCCAGGCAACCCAGCGCCGCCCATGCGCGTGGCCGCTGGTCGCGATAGACATTGCCCCACCAGCCCATCAGGCAGGTGAAGGTGATCGCGTGCAGCAGCTTGTCGCCGTACGGGAAGACCAGCGTGATGCCCGGATCGGGCGTCAGCGCCATCCACAGCGTCCAGGCCATGATCAACCCGCCGAGCACGACCCAGGCTTTGTGCCAGCGCAGCCGTCCAGACGTCTGAACGCGGACCGCTTCGATCAAAGCCGGCCACCCTGGTCGGCGGCCAGCAACACGGCCGGCAGCGGCAACGCTTCCAGCCCCCGCGCCAGCAGCATCGCCTGGAAGCGCTCGCCCATCTGGTCGGGCAACATCAGGCGCTTCACCTGCTGGGACAGCCGGTAGCGGGCGTGTTCGTCGGGCGCCTTTTCGTGGGCGTCCTCGAACACCTGTTGCAGGCCCGCGCCGATCAGGAACTGCGCCTGGGGCAGATACGCCGCCACCCCGAAACCGGCGCTGTTGCCGGCCTCGGCCAGCGCGGTGAAATCGACCGAGGCGGTGAGGTCGTTGAGGCCCGGCAGGTACAGCGGGTCGTTGTGCGCATGGTGGCGGTAGTGCGCCATCAGGGTGCCGTCGTCGCGCTCGGGCAGGTAGAACTCGCGGCGCACATAGCCATAGTCGACGAAGAGCATCAGTCCGGCCACCAGCGACCCGGCCACCGCCTGCACCCAGTACGGCAGCTGCGGCAGGATTTCCGAGCGATAACCGTCGGCGAATTCGGCGCCCAGGTCGCGCTCGACGTGGCGCACGGCGCCGGACACCAGCGCATCGGCCGGTCGATCGGTGCGCTTCAGGCGACCTTCGCCGTCCAGCACCACATGTTCTTCGAACACTTCGCCATCGCGCATGCTGAAACGCGTGGCCGGCAAGGCATCGATCACCTCGTTGGCGAACAGCACGCCGCGCCAGTCCTGCTCCGGCGGCCGATCCAGCCATTGCACGCGCGCGTTGAGTTCGGCCGGAAGATTCGCCCGCAGGCGTTCGCGCTGGCGTTCGCGCAGGTCGGCGCTCGGCTCCAGGATCAGGTAATTCCGCGGCAAGCTGCCGGCGGCGGCGAGCGCCTTCAGCTCGGACTCGGCAAACGCGCCGCTGCCGCCACCGAGTTCGAGAAAGTCCGCCTGCTCGCCCAGCATCGCCAGCACCGGCTGCACCGCGTTCACCACGCAGCCGGCGAACAGCTCGCCCAGTTCCGGCGCGGTGACGAAGTCGCCGGCCTCGCCGAACTTGGTGCGACCGGCGCTGTAGTAGCCCAGCCCCGGCGCGTACAGGCAACGCTCCATGTATTGCGCGAACGGCATCGGCCCGTGCGAGGCGATCTGCTCGCGCAGCAGTTGCAACAGGTGATCGGAGTGGGCGCGTTCGTCGGCGCCGGGCTCGGGTAAACGGGTTTGCATGGATGCGGCCCTGAAATTCAGCGCCGCAAGGATAGCGGATGAAGCCGCCGAGCCCGCGTGACGGATGCCATCGCCACGCGGGCCGGGGCTCAGAAGTCCTTCTGCAGGCTCAGGTACACGCCGCGACGCGGGCCGAACTGCGGGGCGCCCACGCCGATGCCGCTGCCGTCGCGCAGTTCATACGTGCGATCGAGCGCATTGATCACCGCCAGTTGCGCGTGCAGCTTGCCGAAACCGTCGAAGGCGAAGTCGTGCGCGACGTTGAGGTTCAGCTGGAAGTACGCGGGCAGCGAGGCGCCATTCGGCACGTCGCCGTCCTTGCGCAGGCCGCTGCCGAAAAGATAGTCGGCGCCGACGCGGGTGCTGTCGTTCAGCGCGACGTTGATGCCACCGGACGAGGTGAGCTTCTGGTCGTGGTCCAGGAAGATCCAGTGGTTGTTGACGTAAGCCAAGTCGTCGGGATCAAAGTTGTACTGGCTGGTGATGATGCGCTGGCCGATCGCCTTGCCCAGCGAGGCGTTGAAGTACGCCGACAGCGGGCCCTGCTCGTAATTGGCGGTGAACTCCACGCCCTTCACCCGGCCCGCCGCGTAGTTGAAGGTGGAGTAGACCAGGGCGGAGCCGAACTGGCCTTCGTCCTGCAGGCGCTGCACCTTGCGGTAGTAGGCGTCCACGCCCACGGTCCAGGCCGAGCCGAGGTTCTGCGAGATGCCTGCGTCGAAATAATCCGAGCGTTCGGCCAACGGCGTGTTGTTGCCGGTGTCCGCCACGGCGTTGGTGGTGCCTTCGAATTTCGCGATGTTGCTGCTGGCGATCATCTCGGTCGCTGGCGGCGTGAAATAGCGCGAGTAGCCGGCGTGCACCACCGTGCTGCCGGTGGCCTGCCAGACCAGGCCAGCGCGGGGACTCAGCTGGCTCTCACTGCGCGCCAGCTGATAGCGGTCGCCACGCAGGCCGTAGTTCAGCGTCCAGTTGGCGCCGAGGCTCCATTCGTCCTGCACATAGGCCGACCAGGTCCTTGCGGTGAGGCGGCTGGCGTCGAGGATGTTGACCGGCGTGGTGCTGGCCTGGTTGCCGTCGGCATCGACCGGAAACACCCACGCGTCGTTGCCGCTGGCCGCACGCTCGAAGCTGCCGTAGACGCCGTAGCGCAAGGTGTGGTGATCGCCCATCGGCGTGGCAAAATCGGCCTGCAAGGTGCTGGCGCGATTGCTGCGGGTGATGCCGGAGGCGACGCCGTTGAACATCAGTTCACCGATCCGGTCCGGCGCATAGGCGAGGCCGCTGTAACGCTGGCCCACCGATACCTGATAGTCGGTGGCGCCCAGCTTGCCCTGCAACGCCAGCACGCCGAAGCGGGTGTTCTCGCGCTGACGCTGGGCGAGGTCGGCCGAGTTGAAATCCACCGTGTCCAGGTAACCGAACTGCGGCGTCTGGTCCGGGTTGTTCGGGATATCGAAGCGGTTGTTGGCGACGCCGAACAGGAAACTCAGGCGGGTGTCCTTGTCGATCAGGTAGCTGATGTCGCCGAAGCCCTTCGCTTGATTCGTGTGGTCGTGGATCGGCTTGCGGCTCGCCGTGGGGTTCTCGATGCCGGCGTCGTTCTCCATGTAGTTGCCGGTGAAGAACCAGCTCCAGCGATCGTGGCTGCCCCATACCGACGCGTTCGGGTTCAGCGTGGCGTTGCTGCCGCCGGTGATGCCTACGCTGCCGCCATTGCCCAGGTCGTGGCCACTCCTCGTGGTGATGTCGACCACCGCCGCCGTGCGCAGGCCGTATTGGGCCGGCAGAGCACCGTCGAGCAGCTTCACGGTGTGGATCGTGCGTGCGTCCAGACTCTGGCCGAAGCCGCCGATCGACTCGGGGATGATCACGCCGTTGATGCGGTACTGCAGGTTCGCGTGGTCGCCGCGCACGTGCAGGCCGCCATAGGAATCCTGCACCACGCCGGGCGCCTGCAGCAGCACCTGGTTGATCGGCGTCGACGCGCCCAGCGGCAATTGCGCGATCGCCTGATGATCGATCACGTACTGGCTGCTGCCGGTATCGGGCGACAGTGCGTTGCGGGCCTGGTCGAGCGCGCCCGACACCGAGATCGCATCCAGATCCTGCACCTGCGGTTGCCGGTTGCGACTGCCGCTGTCGGCCGGATCGTCGCCATGCGCCGCCGCAGTGGCAGCGGGGTCGGCAACGGTGGCATGGATGGCGAACGGCATGGCCAGCGCGACGGCAAGAGCCAGGGCGAGCGGGGAGTGTGTCATCGGGATTTCCGGCAGGGACGAGAAGTTGAATTGTTATGTTATAACATATCCAACACGGCGCACGACCGCCCGGGCCAGAAGTCACGCACCGTGTGACCGGCCATCGTGTTGAGCCCCGCTTCACGCGCACTCCCTAGACTGCGAAGAACGCAAGCCGCGCGCATTCGCCTCGTCTGCACGGAGTCGCCCATGAGCAAGTCACCCAGCCAACAGGTTCCCGCAGTCATCGCGCCGGGCGAGCCGGGCAGGATCACCGCGGCGATCCTCGATTTCGTCAGCGAAGTACCGGGCAGCCGGATCGACAGCAGCAAGGAACCGGCGAACGAGGCGCGCAAGCTGGCCAGCCGCGCCGCCCAGCGCGCCGCGCTGACTGCCGGCTCGCTGGCCTTGCCGCCAGGTCCGCTGGGCTGGCTGACCTTGTTGCCGGAGCTGATCGCGATCTGGAAAATCCAGGGGCAGATGGTCAGCGACATCGCCGCCGCCTACGGCCGCCACGCGAGTCTGGGGCGCGAACAGATGATGTGGTGCCTGTTCCGCCACACCGCGGCGCAGGCCTTCCGCGACCTGGTGGTGCGCATGGGCGACCGGCTGATCTTCCGCCGCATGTCGTGGGGCGTGGCCCAGCGCGTGGCGAAGCAGATCGGCGTGAAACTCACCCAGCGCACGCTGAGCAAGGGCCTGTCGCGCTGGCTGCCGGTGGTCGGCGCACTGGGCGTCGGTGCCTACGCGTACTACGACACCGGGCAAGTGGCCGCCACTGCGATCGAGATGTTCGAGAGCGAGATGACGATCGAGGAAACAGCCGACGCGGACGCCGCGACCACCGGCAAACCGAAACCGGTGCCGAAGCCGAAGCCGGCAGCGAAAGCGGCGCGGCGCGTGGCCGGCAAGCTGGTCGACAAGGCGGTCGCCACGGCCGCCCGCAAGGTCGCCGGCGCCGCGCAAAAAGCTGCCCGCAAGACGCACCCGAAGAAGCCCGACCCGCCCCAGCGCGGGTGACGCTGACGCGGCTTTGCGGCAAGCTGCAGGCTGCACAGTTGCCGGAGCCGCCGCATGTCACCTTCCGATGAACGACCCGGCGCAGATCGATCCGGCGCGGCTCGACCCGTCGCGCTGATCACCGGCGCCAGCCGTCGGGTCGGCGCGGTGATCGCGCGGACGCTGCATGCAGCCGGCTACGAGGTGGCGCTGCACTATCGTCATTCGGCCGCCGACGCACGTGCGCTGGCTGACGAGCTCGAAGCGCAACGCAGCGGCAGCACCCTGCTGCTGCAGGCCGAACTCGCCGAGCTATCGACGTTGCCCGGCATGATCGATCAGTTGCTCGAGCGCTATGGCCGTCTGGATGCGCTGGTCAACAACGCGTCGGCGTTTTTTCCCACGCCCGCGGACACGGCCACCGCCGAACAGTGGAACGCGCTGTTCGCCTCCAACGCGCAGGCGCCGTTCTTCCTCAGCCAGGCCGCCATCCCCGCGCTGCGCGCATCGGGCGGCGCCATCGTCAACATGATCGACATCTACGCCGAGCGTCCGCTGGCCGGGCATCCGCTGTACTGCATGGCCAAGGCTGCGCTGTCCGCGATGACCCGCTCGCTGGCGCTGGATCTGGGCCCCGACATCCGGGTCAACGGCGTCGCCCCCGGCGCCGTGCTGTGGCCGGGCGACGGCAAGGCCTACGACGACCAGCAGGCAATGCTGGCACGCACGCCGCTGCAACGCTCCGGCTCACCGGACGACGTGGCCAGCGCGGTGCTGTGGCTGCTGCGCGACGCACCGTTCGTGACCGGGCAGATCATCCGGGTGGATGGAGGAAGGACGTTGGCGGTGTGAGGTTCGGGCGTCGCTTCGATGGGCGATGCGGTAGCGTGGACCCCACCCCTGCCCTCCCCTGCTCGCAGGGGAGGGTATCCCGGCCGCTTCGAGCTTCTGCTTTGCTCCCTCCCCTGCGAGCAGGGGAGGGTCGGTGTGGGGTCGCTCTTGCGCTACTTCTTCTTCGGCGCGAAGGCCTGCTGCAGCAAGGCCTGGTCGAAGCCCACGCTGGCCTCGCCAGCTTCGGCGTAGCGATACAGCGCGGCCGAATAGATGCCTTGCAGCGAGGACTGGATCAGGGCCAGCAGGACGAACCCCACCACCACGATCACCGCCGCCAGCACGATCGCAACGACCGACTGCATCGCCACCGCGCCACCGATCAGCACGGCGCCGACCAGCACCGCCAGGAACATCAGCAGGCCGAACACGACGCCGATGCCGCCATTGCCAATGATGTTTTCGCCCCAGCTGCGCTTGAGCAGCTCGACGCTTTCCTTCACCGCGTCGACCGGGCCGACATCCTTGCTGGCCAGCACCGGCACCACCAGGAAGGTGGCCACGGTCCATGCCAGACCGATGAAGCCGATCACCAGCCGACCGATCAGGCCCAGCCGCTCCTGGATCATCCGCAGCAGCAGGCCCACCGTGGCGGCGATCAGCGCATAGCCGAAGATCTGCGGCAGCTTCGACCGCGCCAGCGCCAGGCCTGCGCCCACGCCGGTCGGTTCGCCGCGCAGATGCATCAGCGCCACGCCGGTCAGGGCAGTCTGGAAGAAGATGATCACGAAGTACTGCACCAGGTAGAACACGAACATCAGCAGGTAGCTGCCCACCGACATGCGTTCGTGGAAGTCCTCGCCGGCGTGCGCGCCACCGATCACCATCATGCCCACCGGCACCAGAAAGCTGGCCGCCACCAGCAGGGTGCACAGACCCGACAGCAGCGGAAACACCAGCAACGACTTGTCCGAGCGCAACACCGTGGCGCTCGCCTTCATCAACGCCCAGCTGCGGGCAAACTTTCCGGCCATGTTCCTGCTCCCCTCGATCGTGGACCCGCGTTCAGACAGACGGGCTCAGGCCCGTGATGCGCCTTTCTAGCATCCGCGCGACAGCTGCAACAGTGCGCCCGGTTCAATCCGCCAGCGATTCGGCCTGCAACGGTTCGCTCCCCGTGGGAAAGGCCGCCCACAGCTCGGCCATGCTCCGCCCGCCGAGCGGATGGCGAAAGCCCGGTGCGATATCGGCGATCGGCCGCAACACGAACGCATGCTGCAGCTCGTTGCGGGGAATCTGCAGATGGCCGGGACCGTCCAGCACCAGGTCGTCGTAGAACACGATATCGACATCCAGCGTGCGATCGGAGTAACGCGGCACGTCGCGGCGGCGGCCGTGGCGATCCTCCAGCGCGTGCAGCCAGTCGTTCAACGCCTCGGGTTCCAGCTCGGTGTCCAGCCCCACGGCCAGGTTCACGAAGGCGGCGCCGTCGAAGCCCACCGAGGCGCTGCGATAAGCCGGCGACACGACCAGCTCGCCGAAGCGCTCGCGCAATTCCGCCAGCGCCGCGCGCAGGTGGCGATGCGGTTCCAGGTTGGAACCCAGGCTCAGGTAGACACGCGCCATCAGTCCGGCCGCACGCCGCGTTCAATGCGCACGCCCACCGACTTCGCGCCGCGCACCGCGCCGGGCTTGGACAACTTCAGCCGCACCCAGCTCACCCCGAATTCCTCGCGGATGATCGCCGCGCAGCGCTCGGCCAGAGTCTCGACCAGTCCGAAGCTCGACGCGCCCACGTAGTCGATCAGGCGCTTGGACACGTCCTTGTAGTTCAGCGTCAGCGCGATGTCGTCGCTGGCCGCCGGCAGCGTGTTGTCGAACGCCATCTCGATGTCGAACGCCAGCGTCTGCCGCACGCGGCGCTCCCAGTCGTAGATGCCGATGACAGCATCGATGCGCAGGTCTTCGATGAAAACGATGTCCATGGAGATTTTCGGTGAGGCGAAGTGATACAGGGTCGGCGAGCGGGCGCGTGGATGCAAGTCGGCAAGCCGGCGGTTGACGCCGCGAATTCACAGATATACATTTAACTAATGTTTTAAATAGTGAAATACTTCATGGCCGTGGACCGCATCTTCGAGGCACTCGCCTCCCGTCCCAGGCGGGAGATCCTGGCCTATCTGTCAGCACAGGAACTGAGCGCCGGCGAAATTGCCAGCCGCTTCGCGATGAGCGCGCCGGCCATCTCGCGGCACCTCTCGGTGCTGGAGGCCGCCGGACTGGTCGCCAGCGAACGCCGCGGCCAGTTCGTCGTCTACACGCTCAACAAGGACAGCCTGGTGAACACCCTCACCGGTTTCGCCTTCGAGATCTGCCCCTCGGCCGGCCCGCTGAAGCGAGAGTCGCGCAAGCTGGCGACGAAGAAGCAGGGCGGCTGAACCCGGCAGCCCACGGAGCCCATGACCATGCAGATCGAACGCGTCGCGTCTTTTCCCGGCACGCGCATAGCTTCGCCCTCCGGCGGCCTGCCGGTGGAGGTTTCGCTGATCGCCCAGCTCGGCCACGGCACCGGCAACCAGCTGTTTGCCCAGGCGCTGGCGCGCCAGCGGGCGCATGCCGAGTTCATCGACGAACTGGATGAACCGTCGGCGCGCCTTGGCGCCTGCGATCTCTCGAAGGGCGACGCCACCGCGCTGTACTCGTTTACCGTAGGTGCGAAGGGCCACCCGTTCCATCGCCACGCTGGCCATCGCGTATTCACCGCGATTTCCGGCAGTGGCGGCGCGCAGCTGCGCTTTTCCACCGCCAGTCCGGCCGAGCTTGAGCGGGACCCGTACAGCTTCATCCACGCCCTGCAGCACATCAACATCCCGCCAGACTGCCTGTTCACCGTGCGCTTCGGCGGAGATACCTGGCACCAGTTCGCACCACTGGCCAGCAACACACTGCATCCCGCGTTTTTTGCGCTGTCATGCCACACCAACGAACTGGGCGGGAACCTGCCGCACGAACTGCGTGCCCAGGTGCTGGCCAATGCGGCAAATATTCCCGCCCTCACGGTGTTGCTGCCGACGGCGGTCAGCGACCTGCTGCGCGAGTTGCCCGCTGGTCGCTTGCATGTACCCACCACGCACCTGTCGCTGGATGCCGCGCCCGGTTCCCTGCACGGTCTTGTTTGTCGTTCCGCGCGATGCGCGGCCGGCCTGGTTCGCGGCGCATGGGCGGCGTGGCGGCATGCCGGCGGATTTCTCGGCCGGATCGGTGGCCGACTGACGTTGACCGAACTCGACCAGCTGCCGGCCGGCTCGATGCTGGCGCAACAACTGAGCGGCCAGACCTGCCATCACCAGGACATGTTCCAACTCTCGCTGAGCAGCACCGATCCAGCCGGCGCCACCGTTTTGCTGAGCCGTTTGCTGGAAGGCTTCCTGCGCAATCCGCCGCGCGGGGTTACGCGAATGATGGCGCTGCGCAACCTGCTGGTGAAACCGATCGGCCTGCGCACCTCGCCGCTGGGCTGCCCGGTGTCCTCGTTGCTGTCTGCGCAGCGCGACCAGTTGTTCGATCGCCGCTATCCGGTGCTCGACCAGTGCATCGACCGCGACGATCGCCGGGCACAGGTGATCCTCGGCGCGGACGACAAGCATCTGATCTTCCGCTCCTGCGTCGGCGTGCAACGGCTCGATGGCCAACGGGTGGTGCTCACCCTGGGCACCCGCGTGCACTGCAAGAACCTGTTTGGCCGTCTCTACATGGCGGCGATCCAGCGCGTTCATCGCGCCTATATCGCGCCAAACATGTTGCGCATGGCGGTGGAGCATGCGTTCCCGCTGCCCGAGCCCGCCGTCAATCCGCAACGGGATTTGTTCCCGCTGCACGGTGCGGCCGGCTGAACTCGGCGCGACGACCCATCAGCTGGGCGAGGCAGGCCTGTGCCATAGATGCGATCATGTGCGGATGACCGCCTTCAGCACGCTCCCGCTCAAACCCGCCCTGCTCGCCAGCGTGGAAACCCTTGGCTACACCGAGATGACCCCGGTGCAGGCACAAAGCCTGCCGCCGATGCTGGAGGGCCGCGACGTGATCGCGCAGGCGCAAACCGGCAGCGGCAAGACGGCGGCGTTCGGCTTGAGCCTGCTGCAGTCGATCGACGTCGACACGATCCGGCTGCAGGCGCTGGTGCTGTGCCCCACCCGCGAGCTGGCGGACCAGGTCAGCAAGGCGATCCGCAAGCTGGCCGCGAATATCCCCAACGTGAAGCTGCTGACCCTGTGCGGCGGCATGCCGCTGGGCCCGCAACTGGCTTCGCTCACGCACGACCCGCACATCGTGGTGGGCACGCCCGGCCGCGTGCAGGAACACCTGAAGCGGCAAAGCCTGCATGGCGGCGGGATCAAGGTGCTGGTGCTGGACGAGGCCGACCGCATGCTCGACATGGGCTTTTCCGAAGCCATCGACGACATCATCGGGCGCATCGCGAAACATCATCAGACCCTGCTGTTTTCGGCCACCTATCCGGACGAGATCCGCGCGGTCAGCGAACGCGTGCAGCATGATCCGGTGGTGGTGACGGTGGATGCACCGGCTGACAAGCAGCCGGCGATCGAGCAGCGTTTCCACGAAGTCGATCCGGCGCAGAAGCCTGATGCGCTGGCGCAGCTGCTTGGCGGTGCCAACGTCGAGCAGGCGCTGGTGTTCTGCAATATGCGCCGCGAAGTGGATGCGGTGGCGCAGGAACTGGACCGCCGCGGTTTCTCCGCGCTGGCTCTGCACGGCGACATGGAGCAGCGCGACCGCGACGAAGTGCTGGTGCGTTTCGCGAATCACAGCTGCGCGGTGCTGGTGGCCACCGACGTGGCGGCGCGCGGGCTGGACATCGTGGCGTTGCCGCTGGTGGTCAGTTACGACATTGCGCACGACCCTGAAACCCACACCCATCGCATCGGCCGCACCGGCCGCGCCGGCCAGGCCGGCCTGGCGATCACCTTGTGCGCGCCGCGCGAGCGACCGAAAGCCGCGAACATCGAGGAATTGAACGGTACGCCGCTGCCGTGGCGTCCGCTGAAAGTTGCGCCGTCCCGCGGCAAGACCCTGCACCTGGCGCCGATGAAGACCCTGGTGATCGACGCCGGCCGCCAGGACAAACTGCGCCCGGGCGACATCCTCGGCGCGCTCACCGGCGATGCCGGGCTGGCGGCGAAGGACATCGGCAAGATCGACGTGTTCGCCACCCGCGCCTACGTGGCGATCAGCCGCGAACTGGCAAACAAGGCGCTGGAACGTTTGCGCGCCGGCAAGATCAAAGGTCGGAACTTCCGCGTGCGGCCCTTGGGCTGAACACACCCACCAAGCTGGAAACTATTGCCATGTCGCGCTGGTTCCACCGCACGCTTGCCCTCGCCCTGTTCGCCTCGGCCGGCTCCGCATGGGCCGCGATTCCCGTGTACGGCTACAAGGTGGTGCACAGCTATCCGCACGATACCGCCGCGTACACCGAAGGCCTGTTCTACAAGGACGGCCATCTGTACGAGAGCACCGGCCAGGTCGGCGAGTCGACCGTGCGCAAGGTGGAGTTGGAAACCGGCGAGGTGCTGCAGCGTCATCGCCTGCCCAAGCAATACTTCGGCGAAGGCATCGTCGACTGGAAGGGCCGGATGGTGCAGCTCACCTGGCAAAGCCAGACCGGCTTCGTCTACGACCTGACCAGCTTCACGCCGCAGAAAACCTTCAGCTATCCCGGCGAAGGCTGGGCGCTGACCCGCGATGACCACCAGCTGTACATGAGCGACGGCACGGCGGAGCTGCGCGTGCTGGATCCGGAAACGCTGGCCGAGGTTCGCCGCATCCAGGTCACCGCCGATGGCGTGCCGGTCACCCATCTCAACGAGCTGGAATGGGTCGACGGCGAGATCTACGCCAACGTGTGGCTGACCGACCGCATCGCCCGCATCGATCCGGCCAGCGGCCACGTGGTCGGCTGGATCGACCTGAGCGGCCTGCTCGACATCAGCCAGTTGCCGAACCCGGTCGACGACGTGCTCAACGGAATTGCCTGGGATGCGGCGCGCAAGCGCCTGTTCGTCACCGGCAAGTGCTGGCCGCAGCTGTTCGAGATCCAGCTGGTGCGGCGCGCCGGCCAGTGAGCCGCCGAGCGCGAACGGCTAACGCCGCAGCCACGCCGCGGCGCCGCGCCCGGCCAGCAGGCCACTGGCGAAGCAGGCGGTGAGCAGATAGCCGCCGGTGGGCGCTTCCCAATCCAGCATCTCGCCGGCGCAGAACACGCCGGGGCGATCGCGCAACATCAGCGTGTCATCCAGTGCTTCCAGCCGCACGCCGCCGGCGGTGCTGATCGCCTCGGCCACCGGACGCGGTGCGCGCAAGTGCAACGGCACGGCCTTGAGCCGCGCCGCCAGCGCCGACGGATCGGCCAGCGTGGGCTTGTCCAGCAGTTCGAACGCCAGCGCGCTTTTGGCCGCGTCCAGTCCGGCGCGACGGCGCAGCCAGTCGCCAATGCTGTGCTTGCCGCGCGGCGCGGCGAGACGTTCGGCCAGCACCGCCGCGGTGTAGCCGGGCACCAGGTCCAGCGTCAGCAGGGCCTCGCCGTGTTCGCGGATCTGCTCGCGCAACTCGGCGCCGATCGCATACACCAGGCTGCCCTCGATGCCGTACTCGCTGAGCACGAACTCGCCCTGCCGCGAATGCGCGACGCCCTGTCGATCGACCCAGTGCGCCACCACCGGCTTCAACGGCGCGCCGGCGAAGCGGCTGGACAGGTGTTCGCTCCATGGAATCTCGAAACCGCAGTTCGCGGGTTGCAGGGGCGCGATGTCGATGCCCGCCTGCTGCAGCGGCGCCAGCCAGGCGCCGTCGGAACCCAGCTGCGGCCAACTTGCGCCGCCGAGTGCCAGGATCACGGCATCGGCCGGCACCACGCGCTGCCCCTGCGGCGTGGCAAAATGCAGGGCGTCGTGCGCCTGCCAGCCCAGCCAGCGATGGTGCATGTGGAAGTTCACCCCGGCTTCGCGCAGACGTCGCAACCAGCCGCGCAACAGCGGTGCGGCCTTCAGGTCATGCGGGAACACGCGACCCGAACTGCCCACGAAAGTCTCCACGCCCAACTCGCTGGCCCACGCACGCAGCGCGTCGGCGTCGAAGACGTCCAGCCAGCGCGCGACCTCGTCGCGACGCGCGCCGTAGCGTTCGACGAAACGGACGCGGGGTTCGGCGTGGGTCAGGTTGAGGCCGCCCTTGCCGGCCAGCAGGAATTTTCGCCCGACCGAGCCTTTCGCGTCGTACAGGTCGACCGTTGCGCCGGCGGCACACGCCGCCTCGGCCGCCATCAGGCCCGCCGGACCACCGCCGACGATGGCCAGTCGGGGAGGATTCGTCTGGTTCATTCCGGCATGGTCGCACGCCACCAGGGTGGCGTGAACCGACGCGCGACCGGCATCACCTCCCTGCCCCGCCAGTATGTGTACTTCCGACCGTGGTGCGTGACTCAAACCGACCTGCCAGAGCCCCGTTGCATGAATCGGAAATAACTGCATGCCGCTTCCTTCGCGCTCCCTGCCGGCGAGTTGGCGTCACCAATCCAACAAGCCTCGCGAACCCGACAATAATGATATTGCGCAAAACGCAATTAATTGCGCTGACAAGACCGCATAACCAGCAAATCAAAGCGATTCATGACTACCTCATGTTAATCAACGACAAACGCATATTGGCAGCCATCGTCACTCCGGCACTCTGGCCTTTCGGAAGCGTTGAACAAGCCCTGATGCGACCTTCAAGCCGGACACAGCAGCGGATCGACAGATCCAAAACCGCAAGCAATTACGCAAGTTAATCCAATTTTCCATTTACCAATAATGTGATGTCATTCACCCGACCCGTGAAAAAATCCTATTGACGATTTTCTGTGGAAAATCCTACCGTCACGCGGTTCGCCAACTTGAAGTCTGACGAATGATTCCGTGAAGGCGTCCTGCCATGGACGTTTACTTGCTCGGACATGCAACCGGCCAATCATCGGGGGATGCAGAAGAGCCGGCCGAAGCAGGCACGAAGTCGCTGGGCAGTCCAGAAAACCGATGGCGCCGTGAGCTTCACGGTGCTCACTTGATGAGGTCCACGCGGCCCCAGCGGCTTCGCTTGCCTCGAAAAACTTCCGGGAACCATACATGCCAAGTCATTTTCGCCTGACGCTGCTGACCGCAGCCATCAGCATGGCCGCCGTCACTTCGGTCCATGCCACGCCAACCGGCAACAACGCTTTTGTCGCACTGAACCAGCACGCCACCCAGCTCCGCCGAGGTGATGTGATCAGCGGGCCGCTGGCGACCTCGCAACCCATCCATATCGAAGTCGCACTGAAACTGCGCAACGCCAGTCAGTTGCACAGCTTCATTGCCACGGCCAGGTCCTCGAACCTGTCGATGGTGCGGCACTCGCTGTCAGCGCCGGAGTTCGTCTCCACTTATGCACCCACGGCGACCCAGGCGAGTCAGGTGGCCGCATGGCTCACCGCGGCCGGCTTCACCAACGTGCAGATCGCTCCCAACCGCATGCTGGTTTCGGCCGATGGCCGGGCGGACACGGCGCAGGCTGCGTTCAAGACCACGTTCGCCCGGGTGCGCACTCGGGAAGGCCGCATGGCCTTCATGCACAACGATGACGTGCAGATCCCCGCCGCACTGCAGGACAGTGTGCTGTCGGTGATCGGTTTGCAGAGCGTCCACCAGGCACACACCTTCGCCGTGCCGATGCAGGCCAGCTACACCACTCAGGCAGTGACCGGCCACAACCCGACCGAGTTCGCCTCGATCTACGGCGGCACCGGCGTCGCCACGGCCGCCGGCGTGCCGGTGGGCATCGTCACTCAGGGCAAGATCACCCAGACCATCACCGATCTCAACACCTTCACCGACAACGCCGGGCTCGCACGGGTGACCACGCAGACGGTCAACACCAACGGCACCAGCACTGACACCAGCGGCCTGGGCGAGTGGAGCCTGGACAGCCAGGACGTTGTCGGCATGGCCGGTGGCCAGGTCGGCAGCCTGATCTTCTACAACATCCCGACCCTGTCCAACGCCAACCTCACGGCCGACTTCAACACCATCGTCAGCGCCAACGCGACCAAGATCATCAACGTCTCGCTTGGCGAATGCGAAACCGGCGCGCAGAGCGATGGTTCGGCGGCGGCGCAGGACCAGATATTCCAGCAGGCGGTGGCGCAGGGCCAGACCTTCTCGATCTCCACCGGCGACTCCGGCGCCGACGAGTGTGGCGACGGCGGTGTCACGCCCAGCTGGCCGGCCGCGTCGCAGTACGTGGTGGCAGTGGGCGGCACAACGCTGAATGCGTCCACCACCACCTGGAGCAGTGCCACCGTGTGGACCAGCGGCGGCGGCAGTTCCAGCACGTTCGAGCCGCAGCCAAGCTGGCAGAACGGCGTGGCCCCGGGCAGCAAACGCGGCCTGCCGGACATCGCCTATGATGCCGACCCCAATTCGGGTTCGAAGATCATCGTCAGCGGTGCCACCCAGCAGTACGGTGGCACCAGCCTGTCCGCGCCACTGTTTGCCGGTGCCTGGGCGCGCGTCATCGCGATCAAGGGCTCCAGCGTGGGTTTTGCCGCGCCGCTGCTGTACCAGCTGCCGGCGTCTGCCTTCCACGACATCACTTCGGGCAACAACGGTGGTGAAACGGCCAGCTCCGGTTATGACCTGGCTACCGGCCGTGGCGAACTGATCATCAGCGCCGCTGCCAATGGGATCGGCGGCGGCGGCAGCAGCAACGTTCCGCCAGTGGCCAATTTCGGCGACGTGACCAACGGGCTGATCGTGAACTTCACCGACAGCTCCACCGACAGTGACGGCAGCATCGCGTCACGCGCGTGGAACTTCGGCGACGGCAGCACCTCGACCGCCACCAATCCGAGTCACACCTACGCCGCCGCCGGCACATATACGGTGTCGCTGCAGGTAACCGACAACAGCGGCGCCACCAACACCAGGACCGCATCGGTGACGGTCGTTGCTGCTGGCGGTGGTGGCAACGTGCTGCAGAACGGGGTGGCGCTCACCGGCCAGGCCGCCGCCACGGGCGCGCAGCTGGCCTACACCGTGGTGATTCCCGCCGGCGCGACCAACCTGGTCATCGCCGAATCCGGCGGCACCGGCGACGCGGATCTGTACACGAAGTTCGGTTCCGCGCCGACCCTGTCCAGCTATGACTGCCGTCCGTACGTCAGCGGCAACAGCGAAAGCTGCACGGTGGCCTCGCCCCAGGCAGGCACCTACTACGTGATGTTGAACGGCTATGCCGCGTTCTCCGGCGTCAGCATCAAGGCCACCTGGAGCACGGGCGGCGGTGGTGGCAACGTGCTGCAGAACGGCACGCCGGTGACCGGCCTGCAGGCCACGAAGAGCAACGCGGTGAACTACACGATGGTGATACCCGCTGGCGCCAGCAACCTCAAGTTCGCGATCTCCGGCGGCACCGGCGACGCCGACCTGTACGTGAAGCGCGGCTCGGCCCCCACCACCAGCAGCTACGACTGCCGCCCCTACGTGGCCGGCAACAGCGAGACCTGCAACATCTCGCCGGCTACTGCAGGCACCTACTACGTCATGGTGCGGGCCTACAGCAGCTACAGCGGCGTCACGCTGACCGGCAGCTACACGCCGTAAGCGAGTGCAGAACCGGGGAGCGCAGGGACGCGCCCCCGCCCTTCAGGAAGGAAGGCCCGGTCGGCGACGACCGGGCCTTCCTGCGTATGGACGTCCAGACGTCCATGAATCGCGCTGCCGAACACTCAGTCGCGCTGGAATACCGCCAGCTCGGGATGATGCAGGCTGAAGCCCTGCACCCGGTTCACGCCCAGTGCGGTCAGCGCCTGCACGGTCTCGGCGTCGGCCACCCATTCGGCGATCACTTCCAGTCCCAGCCGATGCCCGATGTCGGTCACCGCCTTGACCATCAGGTGACTGACCGGATCGGTGAGCATGTCGCGCACGAAGCTGCCGTCGATCTTGATGATGTCCAGCGGCAGGTTTTTCAGATAGGTGAACGAGGACATGCCCGCGCCGAAATCGTCCAGCGCGATGCGGCAACCGGCGCTGCGCAACAAGGCCATGCAGCGCACCACCTGGGACAGGTTGCGCACCGCCACGGTCTCGGTGATCTCGAAACACACCCGCGAAGGCTCCACCCGGTAGCGCTGCAGCAGTTCGATGATCCGGTCGACCAGGGCCGGGTCCTCGATGCTGGCGCCGGACAGGTTGATTGCCACCATGTCCAGCCGGTTGCCGGCCGGATGCAGCCGCTCGAAGTTGGCCAGCGTGGTCTCGATCACCCAGCGGTCGACCGACGGCATCAGGCCGTAACGCTCCGCCGCCGGCAGGAACACGCCGGGCACCACCAGCTGCCCGGACTCCTCGCGGAAGCGCAACAGCATCTCGATGCCGGGTTCGGCGCCGTCGCCCAGCGGCAGTGGCCACACTTCCTGGTAGGTGAGCTGCAGACGATGTTCGTCGACGGCCCAGCGCAGGCGGTTGGCCCACTCCATCTCGCTGCGCCGGCGCACTGTCTGGTCGTCGCGCTCGGAGTAGAAGTGCACGCGATTGCGGCCGGACTCCTTGGCCACGTAGCAGGCGGTGTCGGCCTGGGTCAGCAGATCCTTGGCCGAGATGCCGGCCGGCTCGGCGACCACGCCGCCGATGCTGGCACTGATCGTGTAGCTGCGCTGTTCCCAGATGAACACGTAGCCATCGATGCAGCGACGCACGCGTTCGGCGATCCGCTCCGCTTCCTGCTGGTCGGCCACCCGGGTCAACAGCACCCCGAACTCGTCGCCGCCGAGCCGGGCCAGCACGTCGGTGCCGCCCAGTTGCTTGCGCATCACGATCGAAAGCTGGGCCAGCAGCTGATCGCCGGCGAGATGACCCGAGGTGTCGTTGATCAGCTTGAACTGGTCGAGGTCGACGTAGAGCAGCACGATGATCGGCGGGCCCGCCACGCCGGCCGCCAGCGATTCATGCAGGCGGCGCTCGAATTCGCGCCGGTTGTACAGATCGGTCAGGGCGTCGTGGCTGGCCTGGTGACTGAGCAGCTCGGTCAGCTGACGCTGTTCGGTGATGTCGCTGGCCACCATCAGCAACTTGCCGACTCCGCCCAGCTCGATGCGCGAGATCGCCACGCTGGCCCAGAAATGCGCGCCAGCCGTGTTGTGCAGGCGCGCCTCGACCCGGCTGCAGCCGCGGGTTTCGGCATCGCTCAGCTGCCGGCGCAGGATCTCGTCGTCGAACAGGTCGGGCAGGCGCTGCTCGGTGACCTGGTCACCGAGGCGATCGCGCGAGGTGCGGTTCGCGTAGGTGATCCGGCCGCCATCGACTTCGGCCAGCAGCACCAGCGCGGGCAGCAATTCGTTCAGTGCGCGGAAGCGCTCCTCGCTCTCGCGATACCGCCGGCTCATCTGCCAGCCCAGCTCGAGCGCGCGCTGCCGCGTCCCGACGATGGAGTACACCAGCAGGGCCAGCAGCAAGCTCACCAGCAAGCCGCCAGGCAGGGTCGACTGGCGCCAGTCGATCGCGGGAGGGGTAGTGTCGCGTGGCTGCATCACCACGTCCCAGACCCTGCCGCCGTAGGCCAGCCGACGCTCGAAGCGATAGCTGCCGCGAACCTCCGGTTTGCCGGGCATCGAATCGAACAGCGGCAGCACGTGGCCGGCTTCCGTCACGTCGGCCAGTTGCAGCCGCAGGTCGCGTCGCACGTCATCCTGCAGCACGCTGTCGATCAGCGTGCTGACGCGAAAGGACACGGCGATCGAGCCACGCATGCGCTGGTGCCGTTGGGCGAGCGATTGCGGCGGGTCGCCCGGGCTGAACACGGGCAGGCGCAGGGTGATGCCGTCCTCGGTGCCGCTGGCGCCCCGCTGCTGCACCGGGCGAAACGGCGCGGACAGGGTGGCCTGGTCGCTGTCGCGCGAGGCCAGCAGGCCGGCCAGGTTGTTCGGCTGCGCTCCCACATCCAGGCCGATCACCGCCGCATTGCCGGTGCCGGGCTCGACCCATCGCGTCATGTAGCGCTCGCCCGCGCCATCCTGTTCGCGTTGCGCATAGGCCAGCGCCAGCAGGCTGGGAAACTGCTCGCGGGGGCGCAGGTTGGTGTAGAAATTCGCAAACTCGACCTGGGTCACCTGGTCCGACGCGAGGAACAGCGTCTGCACGGCGCGCAGCATCGCTTCGGCCGAATGCAGCTTGTCCTGCAGCGCCGCGAACGTCTTGTTGGCCAGTTCGCCACGAACGAAGGACTGCTCCGCCAGGCGGCGTTGCTGCTGCTGATGGTGCACGGACAGCGCCAGGGCCAGTCCGCCCAGCAGGACCAGCAGGCTCCACAGCCACGCGCTGAGCCGCCATGGCGATGGCTTGGCCAGCGACAGTCGGGCGTCATGGTCTTCCCGCTGATCCGCCCGGGCCGGGTCAAGCTCGTCGCGATCCATGTTTTCTGGCAGCTCCCCACGCGCAACGTCCGCAAGCGTCGATGGTACAAGAGCACCACGTGCTCTGACCGTTACGAGCCGCACACCCTCAGCGCTCGCGCGGTTTCGCGCGGTGCGTCGGCGTGGCGGTCCACGGATCATCGGGCCAGGGATGGCGCGGATAGCGGCCCTTCATTTCCTTCCTGACCTCGGGATAGGTGCGCTCCCAGAACCCCTTCAGGTCCTGGGTCACCTGGATCGGTCGTCCCGCCGGCGACAGCAGGTGCAGGGTGACCGGCACGCGACCGCCGCCCACGCGCGGGGTGTCGGCCAGGCCGAACAACTCCTGCAGCTTCACCGCCAGCACCGGCGGTCCGTCTTCGGTGTACTCCAGCCGGCGCTGCTGGCCGCTGGGCACCACCAGGCTTTCCGGCGCCTGCGCATCCAGCATGCGACGCTGCTGGTGATCCAGACGCGACGCCAGCGCCTGGGACAGATCCTCCGGCCCCAGCGCATCGAGTCGATGACGTCCTGCCAGGCACGGCGCCAGCCAGTCCTCCAGCGAAGCCAGCAAGGCGGCGGCGGAGACATCCGGCAAGCCAAGCTCCGGCATCCACTGGCGCAGGGCCTGCATCCGTGCGCGCAGGCGCCGCGCGTGATCACTCCACGGCAAACTGTCGACGCCCCGCGCGCGCACGGCGGCGAGCAGCGCGGGCAAGGCGTCGGACGGTTTCACCGGCACGCTGTGACGTTCCAGCACGATCGCGCCGAAACGCGATTCGTCGAAGGCCTCGGCGGCACCGCGCTGCTCGTTCCAGCGCAGGCTGCGTTCGCGGCTGAAGCGGGCCGGGAAATCGCGCTCCAGCACGCGCGGGTCCAGCGGCGCTGCCGCCAGGATCAGGCTGTCGCGACTGTCGCGGCGCAACTCGATGACGACCAGCCACGGCTCGCCCAGCAAGGCGGTGTTCTCGTGCAGGCGCGCGCCGCGGCCATTGGCCAGCGTGTAGCGCGTGGGGTTGCTGTCATCGCGGCGCGCCACCCGGTCGGGAAAGGCGTGCAGCAGCAGGTCGCCGACACTGTGGCTGTGCGGCACGCCACTGGCGGCGCTGCGCGCGTCGAGGCGACGACGCCAACCCTTGCTGGCCTGCTCGATCGCCGCCAGCGCGCCGGCGTCCGCGTCGCGCGCCTGGGCACCGCGACGGTCGCGCCAGGCATGCAGCGCAGCGAGGCGCACACGCAGGTCATCGTTGCGCGCCTGTTCGCCGCGCATCGGCGAACGGGCATCCAGCAAGGCCAGCAGGTCGGCCACCAGCGCGTGCAACGGCGGTGGCGCATGCAGGGCGGCCGCCGCCATGCGCGGACTGGCGCCGAGTTCGAGCATGCGCTTGCCCAACGCGGTGATGCGGCCATCGTCGCCGAGAGCGCCCAGTTGCTGCAGCAGTTCGCGCGCCTGCGCCAGCGCGCCGGCCGGCGGCGGATCGAGCCAGGGCAGGTCGGCGTCGCTGCTGGCGGTGATGCCCCAGGCCGCCAGTTCCAGCGCCAGCGAGGACAGCTCGGCCTGGGCGACCTCCGCGGTGCGCGCCGGTTCCAGCCGGCGGCTCTGCGGCCACAGCCGATACGCCGTGCCTTCGGCCACGCGACCGGCACGGCCGGCGCGCTGGTCGGCCGAGGCCTGCGAGATGGTCACCGTTTCCAGCCGGGTGAAGCCGGAGTTCGGATCGAAACGCGGCTCGCGCGCCAGGCCGCTGTCGACCACCGCGCGAATGCCCGGCAAGGTGATGCTGGACTCGGCCACGTTGGTGGCCAGCACCACGCGGCGCAGGCCCGGCTCCGCCGGCGCCAGCGCTGCCTGCTGATCGATCAGCGAGAGTTCGCCATGCAGGGCCAGCACGTCGACGTCGTCGCGCGTCAGGGTCTGCGCCAGCACCGCCTGCACGCGGGCGATCTCGCGGCGGCCGGGCAGGAAGGCCAGCACGTCGCCGTCGTTTTCCTCCAGCGCCTGGCGCACCACCCGCGCCAGTTGGTATTCGATCGCCTCCTGCGTGCGCGCCGGCGGATGTTCGATGCGCACCGCGAAGCTGCGTCCGGGGCTGGACAGCCGCGGCGCGTCCAGCCACTGGGCGATGCGCTCGCCATCCAGCGTGGCCGACATCAGCAGCAGGCGCAGCCCGGGCCGCAAGGTGGCCTGCAGGTCCAGCGCCAGCGCGGCGCCGAGATCACCGGCGAGATGGCGTTCGTGGAATTCGTCGAACACGATCGCGCCGATGCCCGCCAGCTCCGGGTCATGCTGGATCAGCCGGGTCAGGATGCCTTCGGTGACCACCTCGATGCGGGTGGCCGCGCTCACCTTCGACTCGAAGCGGATCCGGTAGCCGACGGTCTGCCCGACCTCCTCGCCCAGTTGCCGCGCCATGAACTGCGCTGCCGAGCGCGCCGCGATCCGGCGCGGCTCCAGCATCACGATCTTCTGCCCGGCCAGCCAGGCGGCGTCGAGCAGGGCCAGCGGCACCTGGGTGGTCTTGCCCGCGCCCGGCGGCGCTTCCAGCACCAGCCGCGGATGCGTCGCCAGCGCGGCGACGATCTGCGGCAGCAGCGGGGTGATCGGGAAATTCGGCGTGGATGCAGTCATCCACGCGAATGATAGTGGCTGCAGGCGGAGCAGGCCCGGCCTGCTCCGCGAGGGCGTGGCGTTATGGCGACTTCACCGGTGCACGGCAATCGGCCAGGCGCTTGCGCGCCAGCTCCAGGCCCTTCGCATCCTGCGCATGCTGGCGCGCCTCGATGACCACCTGCCAGTTGCGTTCGCACAGCTCGCCATGATGCGTACCCTGCTGCCACGACTGGATCGCCAGGTTCTGCGCGTTCAGATAGTCGCCCTTGCCCAGCGCCAGTTCCGCATGCTGCTGCATCTGTTCGGGCCAGCTCGGCGCCGGTGGCGGTGGGGGCACAGCCGGTAGTGGCACGGTGGTGGCCGCTGCCGTAGGAACGAGTTCGCCCGACTTTCGCAGCGGGGTCAGCGATTCGAACTTGTTCTGGTAGTCGTCGGTGATCTGCTTGGCATCGGCGCCGCCGCGAATCACCCGCGGCGTGATCAGCACGATCAGCTCGGTGCGGTTGCGGCTGCGATTGGTGCTGCCGAACAACCGGCCCAGCACGGGGATGCGGTTGAGGCCGGGAATGCCGGTGTCGGTGTTGCCTTCGGCCTGCTCGATCAGGCCGCCCAGCAGCACGGTCTGGCCGCTCTGCACGGCCACCTGGGTGGCCAGCTTGCGCTGCGAAATCGCCGGGTTGCCATTGACCAAGGGCACCGAACGGTCGGCCTGGCTCACCTCCTGGCTGATGTTCATGTAGACCAGGCCGCCGGGATTGATCCGCGGCTGCACGTTGAGGATCACGCCGGTGTTGAGGTAGCTGACCTGGCTGTAGGTGCTGGCGTTGCCGATGCCGGTGTTCACGCTGGTCTGGTTGATCGGGATCTGGTTGCCCACCGCAATGCTGGCAGTCTGGTTGTTCATCACCACCATCGACGGCGCCGACAGCGTCTTGGTGTTGCCGCTGGTCTCCATCGCGCGCACGGCAACCTGCAGGTTGCTGTTGAGGAAGGAGTAGAAGAACGGTTCGCCACGAAACGCGTTGCCGCCCTGGCCCAGGCCGATCTGGCGATGGCGGTAGGGCTGGCCCGGAACGAGTACGGAGTTGCCGCTGTCGTCGCTGGTGGTGGTGCTGCCGGTGAGGCCTTCCAGGTACCACTGCACGCCGAACTGGAATTCGCCGGTGAGGTTCACCTCCAGGATGCGCGTCTCGATCTGCACCTGCATCGGCACGTTGTCGAGCTTGCTGATGGCCGACTTGATCTCTTCCCACTGCGAAGGCCGCGCGCGCACCAGCAGCTGGTTGTTGCTGTCGACCGAACTGATCCGCACGCTGCCGTCGCTGGAGCTGTACTGCTGGTCGCCGGCGGCGCCGTTACCACCGGCGGCATTGCCGAAGCTGCTGCCCGAGGTGCTGCCGAAGCCGCCGGTGCCGCTGCCGCCGGCATCGCGAGCGCTGCCCATGTTCAGGCCGCCATTGCTGTCGGTGCCATTGATGCCGCCACCGATGCCGCCGTTGCGCGAGCCATCCGCCGCATTGCCGAAGCCGCCGGCGGTGCTGCCCATGCTGGTGCCGCTGGCGTTCTCGGCGCTGCCCAGGGTGGCGCCGGTGAGGCCCGGGCCGACCTGGCCGCCGCTGTCGCCGGTGCCGCCGCCACCGGCGCCGTTGGTGTAGATGTTGGCCAGGTAGCGGGCCAGGTCCGAGGCCTTGATGTTGCGCACGTCGTAGACGAACAGCTGGGGCTCGTTGCCACCGCCACGATCGATGCGGGCGATCCAGTCGCCCACTTCGCGCAGGTAGTCGGGCTGGGTGCTGATCACCACCAGCGCGTTGGTGCGCTCGATCGGGATGAAGCGCAGCATGCCGGCCAGCGGGGTGTCGCCGTGCACGCCGAACATGCCGTCCAGCTTGGGCATCAGGTCGCCGACCGTGGCGTACTGCAGGTTGAACACGCCCACCGACATGCCGCGCAGCCAGTCGACGTCGAAGGTGCGCACCATGCTCTGGTAGTTGGCCAGCTCCTGCGGCGTGCCCGACATCACCAGCAGGTTGCGCGCCGGGTCCGCCAGCAGGGTGGCGTCGGGCCGCGCGAACGGCTTGATCAGTTTCTGCATCTCGGTGGCCGAGATGTAGCGCAGCGGGAACAGCCGTGCCTGCAGCCCGCCCTGCGGCGCGGTGGCGCCCAGGCTGGGCACCAGGTTGCCGGCCACCGCGTCCTTCTGCGGCATCACCACGTAGCCGCCGTCGCGATGCACCAGCGCGTTGCCGGTCCAGCCCAGCAGGGTTTCGAGGATCGGCAGCGCCTGGCCGGCGTCGACCGGCTCGGAGGTGGAGAACGAGATGTTGCCCTGCACGCCGGGCACGATGGTGTAGTTCTGTTTCAGCAGGTCGCCGAGGATCGCCTTGACCACCGCCTGCACCGGCTGGTTCTCGAAGTTGAAGGTCACCGCGCCGCTGCCGCTGACCGCCGGCCTGGGCGTGGCCAGCGCGTTGGGATGGATGAACTGGCCGCTGCCGTGGCTGATCTCGGGGCTCGCCGTGGCCTCGCTGCCACTGGCCACGCTGGTGTTCAACGGCAGCGGCGCCGGCACCGGGTTCTGCGTGCCGGCCATCGCCTCGCGCTGCAGGGCGCCGTCGTCATGCGGCTGCGGCAGGCTGGCGCAACCGGCCACGCCGACCACGAAGGCGAGCGTGGCGGCGCGCAGGGTTTGCTGGGTGAGCGTGCGGAACATGGATCAACGTACTCCTTCGTTGGCCGCGGCGGCGCGGGCGGCCCGACGTTTCTGGATATTCTGGCGCAGGCGCTCGGCCGGCGATTCGCGCGACGGTTCGGGCGTGGCGCGGTTGGGCACCGGCGGCGCGGCGCGAGCCGGCGCGGTGCCTTCACTGTTGGCATTCCGGTCGGCGCCGCGCGGCGGGTCGATCGGCGCGCCGGCAGGCAGCTTCAGTTCGGTGCGACCGCCGGAGGCATCGAAGATGGCCGAACGGGCGCGCACCTCGACCAGCTTCACGCTGCCGTCGGGCAGCGATTCGCCTTCGCGCAGGCGCACTTCGCGATCGGCCTGGCGATCGTGCAGCAAGGCCATGCGCAATGCTGGCGTGAGGATCACGCCGGTGAGTTCGAGGTCGCCGAGCTGGCTGCCGCCATCGGCCGCGGAAGCCGTCGGCTTGCGGTCGGGTGCGAACAGCGGCTTCTGCCAGACCAGGGCGAACTGCTGCAGCGGCAACGGCTGCGGCAGGTTGGCGGGATTGCCGGCCGGCGGCAGCGGCGCGCGTGCGCGTGGCTCGTCCCAGTGCACGCCACGACCGACCCCCAGCAGCAGGGCCAGCAGCAGCGCCGCCAGCGCGATGGCGCCGAGCATCAGCCAGGGCGTGAAGCGACGCTGGGCGGCCGCGTTCATGGCGCGTCTCCCGGCGAAGTCGCCGGCGTGCCGGACGATGCGGGAGTAACCCGCGCCGGCCGCACATAGCCGGACAGGGTGAACTGCACTTCCAGCGGCACGGCACCACCCTGCTGCGCGGCCACCGGATTGCGATAGATGCTGAGGTCGTCGATGAACAGATACGGCGTGCCCTGCTCCAGCGCCTGCATCACCGCGGCCAGCGGCTCGATGTCGCAACTCAGGCTGATGCTCACCGCGGCCTTGCGATACGGTTCGCCGGCGGCCGGCGCGGGGCTGGGCAGCGGCATCTTCTGGCTCACCGTGCACGATCCGCTGCCGGCATGCGCCGCGACCACGTCGACCACGCGCTGCATCAGGTCCGCCGAAGCGGTGTTGGGATCGTCCGCCGAGAGGAACGCGCTGCTGGCCGCCTGGCCGGCACCGAGCGCGGCGATCCGCTGCAGCAGCGCGGGCTTCTCGGCGATCGCGGCGGCGTAGCGGCTCTGCGTGTCGCGCAGGTCGGCCATCTCGCCGCGGATCTGCTGCAGTGGCGCCACGAACCACCAGTGCAGCAACACGAAATAGGCGAGCAGCAGCGCGAGCAGCAGCAGAAGCACCGCCGCGATGCGGCTGTCACGCCGGTTCATCGCCGCCAGCTTCATGGCGTGCCCCCGGCGCTCGCGGCATTCGGCGCGGGCTTCGGCTGGTTGACCCGGGCGGTGAGGTAGAAGCGCTCCTTGCCGGTGGTGGGATCGGGCTGGATGCTGCCCTGGAAACTGGCGTCGGTGATCAGGCGCGAATCCTTCAAGGTGTCGAGCAGTTTCGCGGCCTGCTGGCTCTGCCCCTGGAAGCCGATCTGACCGGTGTTGTCCACGCTGAGGCGTTCCAGCCACGCGCTGTCGGGCAGGCGCGCGGTGGCGTCTTCGAGCACGCTGAGCATCGCCACGCTGTGCTTCTTGCGCTGGGCCAGGAAGCCGGCGGCGCCGGCGTTGTCCTGCAGTTGCTGGCGCAGCGCGGCCACCTGTTGCGCTTCGCCGCGCATGCCTTCGACGTCCGTGCGCATCTGCTCCAGCGCCAGCTGCCGGTTGTGCAGCCATTCGCCCAGCACGCAGCCCAGCAACACCACCACGGCCGCGGCCAGCAGCAGGTTGAGCCGGCGCCGCGGATGCGCGTGGCGCAGCACCTGCGCCGCCGGCAACAGGTTCACGCCGAGGCGGCCATGGCCATCGGCCACGTCCACCGCGTCGACACTGATCGACTGTGCCTGCAGGCGCGCCAGCACGGGATCGAGGACGTCGCGGGTGACCACCACCAGTTCCGCGTTGAAGCGCCCGGGCGGCGCCGCCGTTGCCAGCTCGCGCACGGCGTGGTGCACCTGGGCCAGGTTGAACGGGGTCTGCCGGTCCATCTCGAAACCGGCCACCTGCATCAGGTTGTCGCGTGCCGCCAGCGGCAGGCTCAGCGTGCGCCGCAGCACCACGGCGGACGGCAGCAACAGGGCCAAGCGCAGATCCTCGCGATCGACGCGTTGCAATGCATCGCGCAACGCCGCCGGCGGCTTGCCCGCGCCGTCGATGCCCGGCTCCGTTTCGTCCCAGCTCGACAGCAGTCCGGCGTGGCCGTTGCGGCGCAGATCCCAGCGGGCGCCGGCGCACTGCAGCAGGTACCAGTCAGCGCCGCTGCCGAAGGCGCCACGCCAGCGCGGTGGCAGCAGCGCGCGCAACTCGCCACCCCACCAGTGCAGGAAACCCGGCAACGGCGAGGCACGCCAGCTGCGGCGTACGACATCGACCAGCGGCCGCAGTGACTGCGTTGCCGAACTCATTCCGCCTCCCCTTCCTGCCAGCGCAAGACGGCGTACGGTTGCGCCTGCCCCGCCTGCAGGCGAATCGTGGCGCGCAGGACCGCGCGCGTGCCGTCGGCCAGCGTAGCCTCGGATCGGATACTATGCGTTGTTCCGCTGCCCAGAACCAGCTGCGGGTCCTTCGCGTTCTGCTGCCGTGCAGCCTCGAGCTGCTGGCGCTGTTCCGGCGTCATTCCCGGGATCGCCGCCAGCGCCAGCGGCGGCGCGGTATTCGGATCGGGGCTGGAATTGCCGGACCAGATCGTCAGCGCCGGCGCCAGCAGCCGGTACAGCGAGGGCGTGACGCCCAGCACCATCTGCAACTCCTCGACGCTGGCGAACGGGCCGTGGCGCGGACCGTAGTTTCTCCCGGCCGCCAGGTAGCCCGCCCGGGCGCTGGCGTCATCGCCCTCCACCGCCGGCAGGCTGCGCCAGTCGACCACCTGATCGACCAGCGCCTGTGCCGGCGCAGGCTTCAAACCGGCCGCCTGGAACAGCGCCAGCAGTACCTCGGGCGAGGCCGCGTTGAGATCGACCTTGCCGCCTTCGTCGATCGCGCGCACGGTGATCGTCGCGTTGTCGTAGTGGAAGGTGTAGATCCGGCCATCGGCCATCCAGCGCTGCTTCGCCTGCGGGTCCTGCAGGGCATAGGCCGCGCGCATCAGGCCGGCCTCGGCCGCGTAATGCGCCTGGGTCTGGGCAAACTGGTAGCGCGCCTGCAGACCCTCGGTGCGCGCCAACGCGGCATAACCGCCGAGCAGGATCGCCAGCAGGGTGCACGCCCACAACACCAGCAGCAGCGCGACGCCGCGCTGACGCCCGTGCAGGTGTGGCGCCGCCCGCCTCATCGCAGGCTCCCGCCGCGCAGGCCCATGCGCACCAGTCCGGCCGGCGAGGCGTTCACCCGCAGCGGCACCTCGAGCTGCGGCCACTCGACGGTGCCGTTCACCTGCAGCTCGACCCGCACCAGTTGCGGCAGCACGCGGCCGTCGGCCCAGGTCGGCGACCACGCCACCGCGGCACCTTTCGAATCGACGCCGCGATAGCTGAAGCTGCCGCTGCTGACGTGGTCGACCAGCACCTGCGGATCGCCCAGCGCCTGCGGCGGCTGGCCATCGGGCGGCAGCAAGGCCAGGCTGAGCTCCAGCCGCTGGCCGCCATGGTCGTCGTCGACCAGGCGCAGCTGCTGCAGTTGCGGACCGAGCTTGCCCAGGTAACCGGGCAACGGCGCCACGTAGCGCATCTCCCGGGCACTGCCGACGAAGTAGACCGGTTCGCCATGATCGGTGCGATCGATCGGCTGGGCCAGGCTCTGCGCCAGTTCGCGGCGCAGGAACTGCTGGGCCGAGCGCACCTGGTCCAGCCGCTCGATCGCCGCCGTGCCGGAGCGCACGCTGTGTGTGGCGGTGCGGATGCCCGAATACACGCCGACCAGCAACAAGGCCAGCAGCACCAGCGAGGCGAGCACTTCCAGCAGGGTGAAACCGGCCTGCCGTTTCATGGTCCGGCCTGCGCCTGGCCCGAGGCCAGTGGACCACCCAGCCGCAGGGTGCGGAAGTGGGCCGCCCGCGGATGGGCCTGCGGCCCCCACGAGACGGTGAGGTCGAGCTGGTACAGCTGCACCGGCGCGCCCGGCACCGCGGGGCCGCCCGTGCTCCACGGCCGTACGTCGAGCTGCCAGCGGTACTGCGTATCGAAGCGGCCGGAACGATTGCCCGGCTTCACCGCCTCGCCCACGAAGGCGCTGTCCAGCAGGCTGCGCGCACGCATCGCCGCCTGGCTGTATTCCGCCGCGTTGTGGGTCAGGCCGATCGACGCGCCAGCCACCTTCATCAGGGCGGTGAACGCGATCGCCAGCAGCATGATCGCGGCGATCACTTCCAGCAGGCTGAAGCCGCGTTGACGCCGGGAGTGGGGAATAGGAAATGAGGAATGGCAAAGGCGGGCAGCCGGCGCTGACGCGCCTTGCCGATTCCCGAATCCCGATACCCGATTCCTGAATTTCATCGGGAAGCCACCGCGTCGACCACCCGCACTTCGCCGGTCAGCCACGACACGTTGACGTGCCACTCGCGGTGGCCGCTGTGCAAGGTGATGCGGCCACCGGTGGAGCTGCCGTCGGGGAAGAAGCGGATGCGTCCGGTGTGGTCGTTCGGCTGATCTTCCTTCGCACTGGTGATGCTGATGTGCATGCCGACGGGCAGTTGCACGTCGTGCCGCTTCGCATCGTCGTAGCTGTTCGCCCGGGTATCGACGTCGAAGTGCTGCTCCTGCCCGCGCACGATCGCCTGCGCCCGGGTCGCGCGCAGCGCGCCGGCCAGTTCACCGCTGGCCGCGCGCACCCGCGCACTGGCCAGGCCCTGCGTCACCGACACCGACACCGCCGCCACCGCGATCCCGATCAGCAGGATCACCGCCAGCATTTCGAGCAGGGTGAAGCCCCCGCTTTTATGGAACAAGGCGTTTCGCGCCTTTGCCTCCTCCCCCGCTCCGCGGGGGAGGATTGAGGAGGGGGCAGCGCGCTGCGCGCGCGGGGAACGGGAAACAGGGAACAGGGAATGGGCAGAGCAGGCAAGCGTGTGAGCGCACGCTTTTCCGAATCCCAATTCCCTATTTCCCATTCCCGGCTTCATTGCCAGTTGCCCACGTCCTTGCTGTAGCCGTCGCCGCCGGGCTTGCCATCCTGGCCGTAGAAGGTCAGGTCGAAGCTGCCGTTCTGGCCCGGATACTGGTAGCCGAAGGCATGGCCCCACGGGTCTTTCAGTTCGGAGGCCTTGGCATAGGGACCCTGCCAGTTCGCCGCGTTCGGTGGCCGGGTCACCAGGCCGTCGAGCTGCGACGGCGGAGTGCCGTTGTCCAGCGCGTAGTTCTCGATCTTCTGGCTCAGCGTCATCAGCTGCGACTTGCCGGCGCCGTACTTGCCCTTGTCGACGTTCTTGCCGACCTGGGTCACCACCACCGCGCCGATGATGCCGATCAGCACGATCACCGCGAGCATTTCGAGCAGGGTGAAGCCCCCGCTCTTATGAAACAAGGCGCTTCTTGCCTTCGCCTCCTCCCCCGCTCCGCGGGGGAGGATTGAGGAGGGGGCAACGCCACGCGCGCGCCCGTGAATGGGGAATGGGGAATGGGGAATGGGGCAAGTAAATGCCGCGGCCTTGCGGGCTCTTACCATCCCCCATTCCCCATTCCCTATTCCCTGCCCCACGAATTCCAAAAACTTCACCATTGCCTTGCTCCTCGGTTACTGAATATTGCTGGTCAGACTCAACAGCGGCAGCAGGATCGCGGCCATGATGATCGCCACCAGCACGGTCATCACGATGGTCAGCGCCGGCACCAGTGCAGCCAGCAAACGATCGATCGCGCGTTTGGACTCAAGTTCAAACGTGTCGGCGACTTTCAGCAGCATGGTGTCGAGCTGGCCGGCTTCCTCGCCGACCTGCACCATCTGCATCGCCAGTCGGGGAAACAGTTTTGACTGGCCCAGCGCCAGACTCAGGCCCGAGCCGCCCTTGACCTGTTCCTGCGCCGCGGCCAGCGCCGCGTCGAGCGCGCGGTTGCCGGTGACCTGGCGCGCGATGCTCAGCGCATTCAGCAGCGGCACGCCGTTCTTCAGCAAGGTGCCCAGGGTGCGGGCGATCCGTGCCGTCTCCACCTTCAGCAGCAGCGGCCCGACCAGGCGCATGTGCAGCAGGCGGGCATGCCAGGCCTGCCGCGCAGCGGGATCGCGCAGGTGCGCGCGCCAGCCGAACAGGCCGCCGCCGAGCAGCAGCAGGATCAGCCACCACCAGGCCTGCAGCGTGTTGCCCACGGTCAGTACGGCCTGGGTGATCCACGGAATCGGCACCTGCATGTCCTCGAAGATAGGCACGAACTGCGGCACGACGTAGGCCAGCAGCAGCACCAGCGAACCGAGCACGCCGACCAGCAGGAAGGCCGGGTAGATCAGCGCATTGACGATGCTGCCGCGCATCGCCTGGGCGCGCTCGAGGTAGTCGGCCAGCCGGCGCAGGGTTTCCTCCAGCGAGCCGCCCGCTTCGCCGGCGCGCACCAGGCTCACGTAGAGCTTGGGAAACACGCCGTGTTCCTCGTCGAGCGCGGAGGACAGCGTGTTGCCGCCCCGCACGCGATCGCGCACGCGTTCGATCAGCTTCTTCGCGTGCTCGCCCTCGGGCAGGTCGAGCAGGATGCCCAGCGCGCGGTCCAGCGGCTGGCCGGCGCCCAGCAGGGTCGCCAGCTGATGTGTGAACTGGGCCAGCTGGTCGCCGTTGAACGGCCCGCGCTTGAACAGCGCGGCAAACCCGCTGCCACCGCCCGCACCATCGGCCGGCAGCGCTTCCAGCGGCGTGTGGCCCTGATCCTGCAGCCGGCCGATCACTTCGTCGACGCTGGCCGCTTCCATCTGCCCCTGCAGCGTCTCGCCGGCGTCGTTGACCGCCTTGTAACGGAACTGCGCCACCTCAGCCTTCCTGCGTCACGCGCAGGACCTCTTCCAGCGTGGTGATGCCGGCCACGGCCTTGGCGATGCCGTCCTCGTACATCGTGCGCATGCCTTCGGCACGGGCCTGCTTTTCGATGTCGCCTTCGTTGGCGCGCTGCATCACCAGCCGGCGCAGCGGGTCGCTCATGGTGAGGAACTCCATGATCGCGCGACGGCCGCGGTAGCCGCTGGGATTCGCCGCGCTGGTGCCGGGCTTCCACAGGCGGATCGGGCGTTCGTCGGTGTATTTCTCCAGCTCGAACTGTTCGATCACCTCGGGCAACGCCTCGTAGGCAATCGCGGTTTCCGGATCGAGCCGGCGCACCAGCCGCTGCGCCAGGATGCCGTTGATGGTGGAGCCGAGCAGGTAATCCTCCACGCCCATGTCGAGCAGGCGGGTGACTCCGCCGGCCGCGGAGTTGGTGTGCAGCGTGGACAGCACCAGGTGGCCGGTGAGCGCGGACTGGATCGCGATGCGGCAGGTCTCCAGGTCGCGCATCTCGCCGATCATGATCACGTCCGGGTCCTGGCGCATGATCGAGCGCAGGGCGCCGGAGAAATCCAGCCCGATCTGCGGCTTCACCTGGATCTGGTTGATGCCTTCGAGCTGGTATTCGACCGGGTCCTCGACGGTGATGATCTTCACGTCGTTGGTGTTGATCTGGCTCAGCGCGGTGTACAGCGTGGTGGTCTTGCCCGAACCGGTGGGGCCGGTGACCAGCAGGATGCCATGCGGCTTGTTCAGCACCTCGACGAAGCGCTGCTTGAAACTGTCGGTGAAGCCCAGCGATTCGAAATCAAATACCACCGATTCGCGGTCGAGGATGCGCATCACCACCGATTCGCCGAAGCTGGTCGGCACGGTGGACACGCGCAGGTCCAGTTCCTTGCCCTGCACGCGCAACTGGATGCGGCCGTCCTGCGGCAGGCGGCGCTCGGCGATGTTGAGCCGCGCCATGATCTTCACGCGCGAGATCACCGCGGCGGTCGACGACGACGGCGGCGCTTCCACTTCGTGCAATACGCCATCGATGCGGTAACGCACCTTCAGCCGGTTTTCGAACGGTTCGATATGGACGTCCGAAGCGCGCTGCTCCACCGCGCGCTGAAGAATGAGATTGACCAGCCGGATGACGGGAGCCTCGGAGGCGAGGTCGCGCAGGTGTTCGACGTCGTCCTCCTCGGCGACGCTGCCGTCGAGGTTCTCCACGATGGTGCCCATCGCCGAACGACCGGAACCGTAGTAGCGCTCGATCAGGCCGTCGATTTCCGAACGCAGGCCCACCCGCAATGCCACCGGGCGCCCGGCAGCCAGCTGCACCGCCTGCAATGGATACGGATCGGCCGGATCGGCGACGATCAACGCCAGCCCGTGTGCTTCGTCCTGCACCGGCACCACGTGCTGCTGCTTGAGGAAACGCAGCGACACGTCGAGATCGGCCGGCGGCAGTTCCGGCGCATCGCGCGCGGACAGCAGCGGCACCTGCAGCAGTTCGGCCCAGCCCTCGGCCAAGTCGCGCTCGGACACCAGGCCAAGACGCGCCATCAGCGTGGTCAGCGTGCCCTCTGTGGATTCCTCGTGCAGCCGGCGCGCGCGCACCAGATCGCCTTCCTTCAGACGACCACGCGCCACCAGCCACGCGCAGACTTCCGCCTCGCGATCCTCCACGGCCATGCCCGCCCCGCCGACCGCCGGCTCAATCACTGCCGACATCCTCCACCCCGCTTGAGTGCACGCGAAACCGTCGACGCCCCAGGGCGAAAACGGCAAACGTCATAGGTATCACATCCGGCCGGGCGCACGCGAATGGTCCGGGATTCGGCCCGCACGCCGTTCATCTCGGGCGCGGCCCTCCATTGTGCCGAGTTCACCGGCGCAATGGCGGCATCGCGCCTAGGAAAAATTCCTGTTCGGCACTGTTTCGGTTGCCAGGCCGACAAGTTCCTTCGAAACTGCCGAAGCCGTCGCAAAGTCATCGCCCCGCACCGGGGTATGACTGACCTGTCATTGCGCCGTCACGGACAGTGGTCAGGTTCCGGGAGGGGGAATCCGCCATCACATCGAGGGGAATCACGTCATGATGCCTATGCGTCGCGCCGCGGGAATGGCGCTGTGTCTGTTTGCCGCGGCGCTTCCCGCGCTGGCCGCGGATCTCACGATCAGCAATTTCCGCGTACGCGGACCGTCCGGCGGCAACGACGAATTCGTCGAGCTGCACAATGGTTCGCCCAGTGCGCTCGACGTGGGTGGCTACACCCTGCTCGGCTCGAACGACAGCGGCACCACCGGCACGCGTGCGACGCTGCCGTCGGGCACGTCGATCGCGCCGGGCTGCTACCTGTTGCTGACCAATGGCGCCAGCAGCGGCTATTCCGGCAGCGTGGGCGGCGACGTGATCTACAAGACTGGCATCACCGACACCGGCGGCCTGGCGATCGCCGATGCCGGCGGCACGGTGCTGGACCAGGTCGGCCTCAGCGGCGGCTCGGCCTATGGCGAAGGCACGCGGCTGGCCTCGCTGGGCTCGACCAATGCCGACCGCTCGTATGCCCGCATCAGCAACGCGGCCGGGCTGGTGCAAGACACCGGCGACAACGCGGCGGACTTCAGCCTGCAGTCGCCCTCGGTGTCGCACAACGCCGGCAGCAGCTGTTCGGACCTCGGCCTCGGCGTGTCGGTGGCCGATGCGGTGATCAATGAAGGCGACAGCGGCACCACCGCGCTCGACTTCAGCCTCACCCTGAGCAAGCCGGCATCGTCGCCGGTGCAGGTGCGCTTCCGCACGGCCGATGGCGCCGCCACCGTGGCCGATGGCGACTACGACGCGGTGGACCAGGTGGTGACCTTCGCCGCCGGTGACACGGTGCAGAAGGTCACCGTCACCGTGCACGGCGACACGAAGATCGAACCCGACGAGGATTTCGCGGTGCAGCTGAGCGAGCCGTCCAGCGGCCTCGCGATTGCCCGCGGCGAGGCGATCGGCGGCATCCTCAACGACGATGCGGCCCAGGTCGAGATCTTCCAGATCCAGGGCAACGGCGACAGCTCGCCGTTCACCGGCCAGCCGGTGATCACCCGCAACAACATCGTCACCAGTGTCGGCCCGGCCGGCTTCACCATGCAGACGCCGGATCGCCGCGACGACCACGTCCGGCTGACCTCGAACGGCGTGTACGTGTTCACCGGCAGCGCACCGACAGTGAAAGTCGGTGACGCGGTGGACGTGCGTGCCCGCGTGGCCGAGTACTACGGGCTGACCGAACTGACCGGCGCCAGCATCAGCGTGCTCAGCTCGGGCAACCGGCTGCCACAGCCGGTGCTGTTCGGTCGCAACCTGCCGTCGACCGATCCGGCGAACCTGTCCTGCGGCACGACCAATTTCGAATGCTTCGAGGGCATGCGCATCCTGATCGTCAACGGCATCGTCGATCGCGGCAACCAGCGCTACGGCAACGATCCCTTCGCCGAGGTCTTCGTCAGTGCCGGCGGCAGCCGTTCGCTGCGTTCGCAGGGCGTCACTTTCGGCCTGCCGGCCTCGGACATCCACTCCGGCGTGTGGGACGGCAACCCGGAAGTCTTCGAGATGGACGCCGATGCCCTCGGCGCGGTGCCGACCGGCACCGGGATCAACGGCGGCGCGCGGTTCATCGCCGAAGGCGTGATGAGCTACAGCTTCGGCGACTACGACTTCCAGCCGACCATGCTGCACATCCTCGATGCCAACACGATGCCGCGCCCCGTGCATGATCAGCGGGGCCCGGATGGCCTGCGCGTGGGCAACCTCAACATGCTGCGGCTATGCGACACCGATGGCGACAACAGTACCTACGAGTGCGGTGATGAAGGCACGCCGACGGCGGACGAACTGCAGCTCAAGCTGCAGCGCCTGTCCGCCTACATCGGCGGCGTGCTGAAACTGCCCGACGTGCTGGGCGCCGAGGAGGTGGAAAACCTGCCCGTGCTCGAACAGCTGGCCGCGCAACTGAACAGCGACTACGGCGTGCACTACTCCGCGCACCTGGTCGACGGCCACGATCCCAGCGGCATCGACGTGGGCTTCCTGGTGCAGGACGACCGGGTGCAGATCGCCAGCGTGAGCCAGCTTGGCTACGACGCGACCTGGGTGGACCCTGGCACCGGCCAGTCGGCCTATCTGCACGACCGTCCGCCGTTGCTGCTCGAAGGCACCAAACTGGGCAAGGGCAGCTTCTCGTTCCGCCTGATGGTGGTGCACCCGAAGTCGCTGATCGGCGTGGATGGCGGGGCGGATGCCACGCGCAACCGCCTCAAGCGCTTCAACGGCGCGGTGGACATCGCCCAGCGCGTGCAGGCGCTGCAGACCGACGCGAAGTCCGCTTTCGAACCGCTGGTGGTGCTGGGTGACTTCAACGCCTATCCGTTCACCGACGGCTGGACCGACGTGGTCGGCGCGATCGCCGGCACCTACGACGACAGCGCCAACCTGCTCGACCTCGGTGGCAACATCGTGAAGCCGGCCTTGTGGAATGCGGTGCAGTCGGTGGCCCCCAACGACCGTTACTCGTTCCTGTTCACCCAGCAGCTTGGCGAGATCCAGGGCTACCAGCGCACCGGCTCGTTCGACTCCGGCCGCGACGTTCCGGTGGCCCAGGTGCTCGACCAGGCGTTGCTTGATCGCCTCGCCCAGCGCTGCTTCCGCGGTTTCGAATACGGCCGCGGCAATCTCGATGCTCCCGACCAGACCCAGGACGACGCGGCCGGCGAAACCGGCCTGCGCAAGGCCATCGGGGTTTCCGACCACGACGGCTTCGTGCTCGATCTGGCCTGCCCCGGGCTGGCGCACGGGCACCACTGAGGTTTCATCGCGTCACGGCAGAAAGGCCCGCCACGGCGGGCCTTTCCTTTTTCGCCTCCGAAGCGACCTCCTTCATGGCGACGCACGCATGGCGGCACGGAAGCGTGACCGCTGCCTCGCGCGACAGCGGTGGGCCTCGGCCACAAAGGAAACCGGCGCCACGTGGGCGCCGGTTCCTGTCGTGCATGTCCGGGCCCGTATCGCCGGGCCCGGCGGCCTGATTTACCAGCCGATACCCACGCCCACGCCACCGGAGGTCTCATTGCCGGTTACCGCGGCACCGAAGGTCAGGTTGGCCTTCGGTGACAACTGCCGCGAGTAGCCCACCGCCAGCGCTGCGCGGTTGCCGTAGCCACCCATGCCCACGCCCACCCGGTTCGGCGTGTTGATGCCCTGGGTGCTGAACGCCATCTGCGCCATCGCCGCGCCCATCGCGCCAACCTGGTTCACGCGCTTGTCCATGGCGCGGAAGCGGTTGTTGGTGTCGTTGCGCAGCGAGTTCACGTCCGCCGTGCTGGCGATGTTGGCGAACTTCTGGTCGGTGTACGCATTGGCGCTCTGCAGGGTCTGCTGGGCGTTGGCGTCGCTGTAGTCCTTCGCGCTGACCAGGGCTTGCTGCACCTGACCGTAGTTCGCCGCGTCGGTGGCCTGGGTACCGGCCGCGACGTTGGTGATCTGGCGGTTGTTTGCCGCCGTGCCCACCGACACCGTGTTGGCGCGATCAGCCAGCGAGCCCTGGCCCAGGGCCACCGCACCGGCCGTCGTGGCCGAACTGCCCTGGCCGATCGCCGTGCCCGACGCCGCGCTCACCGATGCGCCTTCGCCGACCGCCACCGCATTGGTCGCCGTCGCCGCGATGGTGGTGTTGGCACCCACCGCGGTGCTGCCATCGGCATTCACCTTCGCATTGCCGCCGATGGCGGTGTCGTTCGGGCCCGCCGCGTAGCTGTCGCCGCCGATCGCCGTGCCATGGTCACCGCCCACTTCGGCATTCGAGCCGATCGCCACGCCCCGCGAGCCGGCCAGCACCGAGGCGTCGTCGCTGCCATCACCCACGGTGTCGATGCCGATCGCGCCCAGCTCCGCCGTGCTCTGCTGCAGGTCACCGAGCTGTCCCTCGATCGTGCCGACCCGGCCATCCAGTGAACTGATGGCGGCGGTGTTCGTGGCGATGTCGGCCGTATTGGTCGCGATGTCCGCAGTGTTGGTCGCGATGGCGGCGGTATTCGTGGCAATCGCCGCCGTGTTGGCGCTCACGTCCGAGCCCGTCTGCGTCACCTGCGTCTGCACCGCTTCCAGCTGACCCAGGTTCACCGCATCCGTGGCCTCGGTGCCGTCGGCCACGTTGGTGATCTGGCGCTCGGAACCGGCGCTGCCCACGGAGACCGTGTTGGCCCGGTCTGCCAGCGATTGCGCACCCAGCGCCACCGAGTTGTCCGCCGCCGCCTGCACCCAGGCGCCGGCACCCAGGGCCGTGCCGTTGATCGCATCGGCACCCGACNGCCAGCGATTGCGCACCCAGCGCCACCGAGTTGTCCGCCGCCGCCTGCACCCAGGCGCCGGCACCCAGGGCCGTGCCGTTGATCGCATCGGCACCCGACAACCAGCCGAACGCCGCCGCGTTGTCGGCCGTGGCGTAGGCGCCCGCGCCGATCGCCGTGGTGCCCGCACCCGAGGCCTCGGTGACGAAATTGCCACCAGCCGCGCTGCCACCCAGCGCCACGCTTTCGTCACCGCTGGCGCTGCTGCTTTCGCCGACGGCGACACTGCTGACACCGTCGGCCGCCGCGAACGCGCCACTGGCCAGCGAATAGTCGCCATTGGCGCTGGCACCGTAACCGGTCGCCGTGGCCGCCACGCCGGCGGCAATCTGCTGACACCGTCGGCCGCCGCGAACGCGCCACTGGCCAGCGAATAGTCGCCATTGGCGCTGGCACCGTAACCGGTCGCCGTGGCCGCCACGCCGGCGGCAATACTCTGCACGCCAATCGCCACGGTCGCTATCTGCGCCGCCGCCGATCCGAAGCCCACCGCGACGGATTGGTCACCGATGGCCTGCGACGTCGAGCCCACCGTGGTGGAGTACTCGCCGGTCGCCGCCGATTCGGCGCCTACCGCCGTGGCATAGGTGCCCGGGGTATACGCCAGCGCGCCCAGCGCGGTGGATTCGTCACCGTCAGCCTGCGCACCGATGCCCACCGATGACGCGGCCAGACCACTGGCGATCGCGCTGGCACCGATGGCGGTGCCGCCGTCGCCCGCCGTCGCCGCACCGGTGGTACCGGTCAGGATGTTGGTCGCCTCTCCGACCGATGGCGGTGCCGCCGTCGCCCGCCGTCGCCGCACCGGTGGTACCGGTCAGGATGTTGGTCGCCTCTCCGCCGATCGCCACGCTGTCCGCACCGGTCGCCGTCGCGCCCGCACCGTAGGCCGAGCTGTTGCCGCCGATGGCCTGGGCGCCGTTGCCGTACGCCGAGCTGTTGTCCGCCGCCGCATGACTGCTGCTGCCGGTCGCCACGCTGCCGATGCCGTCAGCCATCGCGTTCGCACCGCTGGCCACGCTGTTGTCGCCCGTCGCGACCGCGCCATAACCGGTGGCCACGGAGAACACGCCAAGCGCACTGCCGCCCCAACCGACCACGGTGGAACCTTCGCCCAGCGCCACGCTGCTCGCGCCTACCGCCGTGCTGTAGTCACCTTCGGCATCGGACTGGAAGCCGTAGGCCGAACTTTCCTGACCGATCGCCACGCTGCTGCTGCCCGTCGCCGAAGAGCCGGTGCCCAGCGCCAGGGCGCCGTTTCCGGTCGCCACGCTGTCGTCGCCCACTGCCGTGCTGAGGGCACCCGATGCGACCGCGCGGGCACCTGATGCCAGCGCGTCTTCCGTGCCGTCCGTGGCTCCGTCGGCACTGAAGAACTGGGTCGCGGAGGTGACCGCGGCCAACTGGTCCATGTTCACCGCATCCGTACCTGCCGTACCGGCGGCCACGTTGGTGATCTGGCGCTCGGAGCCGGCACTGCCCACGGAGACCGTGTTGGCCCGGTCAGCCAGCGATTGCGCACCCAGCGCCACCGAGTTGTCCGCCGCCGCCTGCACCCAGGCGCCGGCACCCAGGGCCGTGCCGTTGATCGCATCGGCACCCGACA
>NZ_LMGH01000016.1:0-81996 GCF_001427365.1 Rhodanobacter sp. Root561 | reverse complement strand
ACTGCTGACACCGTCGGCCGCCGCGAACGCGCCACTGGCCAGCGAATAGTCGCCATTGGCGCTGGCACCGTAACCGGTCGCCGTGGCCGCCACGCCGGCGGCAAAACTCTGCGCGCCAACCGCCACGGTCGCTATCTGCGTCGCCGCTGCCCCGAAGCCCAGGGCGACGGATTGGTCACCGGTGGCCACCGACGTCGAGCCCACCGTGGTGGAATACTCGCCGGTCGCCGCCGATTCGGCGCCGACCGCCGTGGCATACGTGCCCGGGGTATACGCCAGCGCGCCAAGCGCGGTGGATTCGTCACCGTCAGCCTGCGCACCGATGCCCACCGATGACGCCGCCAGACCACTGGCGATCGCGCTGGCACCGATGGCGGTGCCGCCGTCGCCCGCCGTCGCCGCACCGGTGGTACCGGTCAGGATGTTGGTCGCCTCTCCGACCGATGGCGGTGCCGCCGTCGCCCGCCGTCGCCGCACCGGTGGTACCGGTCAGGATGTTGGTCGCCTCTCCGCCGATCGCCACGCTGTCCGCACCGGTGGCCGTCGCGCCCGCGCCGTAGGCCGAGCTGTTGCCGCCGATGGCCTGGGCGCCGTTGCCGTATGCCGAGCTGTTGTCCGCCGCCGCGTGGCTGTCGCTGCCGGTCGCCACGCTGCCGATGCCGTCGGCCATCGCGTTCGCACCGCTGGCCACGCTGTTGTCGCCCGTCGCGACCGCGCCGTAACCGGTGGCCACGGAGAACACGCCCAGCGCGCTGCCGCCCCAACCGACCACGGTGGAACCTTCGCCCAGCGCCACGCTGCTCGCGCCTACCGCCGTGCTGTAGTCACCTTCGGCATCGGACTGGAAGCCGTAGGCCGAACTTTCCTGACCGATCGCCACGCTGCTGCTGCCCGTCGCCGAAGAGCCGGTGCCCAGCGCCAGCGCACCGGCGCCAAAGGCTGCGCTGTCGTCGGACCCGGCGAAGCTGAGTGCGCCCACCGCCGTCGCACGATCACCGGTCGCGGAAGCATCCGGACCGCAGACGAAGGCGTCGTCACCGGATACCGCACCCGGCGTGCCCACATCGAGCTGGCACGTTGCCGGCAGGTTCTGGGCCGAGGCCGTGGCGACGGGAGCCAGCGCCAACGCACCGACCAGTGCAACCGCGCCGCAAACCAGCCCGACGGACCCTGCCTTGCCGCGCGTCGAGGCCAGCTCGGAAACGGCAACCATGGCGCCCAGCGTGCGGCTCCATACCTTCCTGTAAATCTTGTTCATGCAACACCTCGGCGGTTATGACATGCAACTCTATGGATGGCACCAGCCATGGCCTGCCGCGATGGCCCGGCCGCTGGTGCGAAAAATTCGGATTTGCCGATCGCCGGCAGACGCGATGCCACGCCTCGGAACGATGCGCCTGCCACGATGCGAAGCATTGGATTGCCTGGCCGCGACAGAACACCGATCCAGAGGAGCCTGGCAGGACGACCGGAGTCGTCGCTGCCAGGCGATCTGTGGCTTACCGCTGGGTGAAGTTGCCCAGCACCGTCACGCCGCTGTAGTCGGTCTCGCCGTATACGGTGAGGTAGTAGGTTCCCGCCACCGGACGCGTGATCATCACCGCTTCGCTGTTGGTGCGGGCATGCACCGACTTCCAGCCGTAGTCCGCCGGCGAAGCCTGCGAACCGAGCTTCACGTAGACCGTCACGTCACCCGTGCCGCCCAGCGTGCGCAGGCTCAAGCCCAGCGCCCCGGCCGGGACCTCCAGCGTGTAAACCTTGCTCGAGGCCGCCGCACCGGATTGCCCCGGCACGGTCACGCCGGCGGAGATTTCCTGCGGCGCAAACGCACTCCACGCCTTCCACTGGTTCAGGGTTTCCGCATCACTGAGGCAGGCATTGAGGCTGCTGGCCTGACCACCGGTGATGAGACCGTCGGTGGCAAGACCGGACGCGTAGGCACGCACTGCCGGGCGATAGTCGCCCACCGTCGGAGCAGCACCGGCGATGATCCTGGCGTTGGCGACCACGTTGGCACCGATCACCACGCCACCGGGCAGCCAGGTCGGGATACCGCTGTCGCAGCCCAGCAGGCTCTGCGTACCCTCGTTCAACTGCCAGCCTTCGTCCTGGAACAGCGCGGGGGTCAGGTCGAGGTCGATATGGCCCGCCAGATCCGCATTGATGGCGTATTCCATCAGCGCATTGGGAGTCAGGCGCGTGTCGTAATGCGAGAACGACGAGCCCTGCGCCAGCACGGTCGGTGCGTACAGCTGCACGTTGCCGGCCGCGTCGGCACCGGCCATCACGTCGCCGAGGACGAGAGCACCGGTCAGACCCGCCAGATTCGCCCGCAACGTGTTGCCGTCAGCCTGGCTGACCGAGATCACCGGGATGCTCGCCGTGATGGCGGGCACGATGGTGCCGGCGGCGTTGTTGGCAATGATGACGCCGGTCGCGCCGGCGGCGATGGCGTTGCCTGCCTTGATGTCGAAAGAGCAGGTGCCGCGATTGACCAGCACGAGATGGCCGGCCACGTCGGCCGCGTTGGTGAACGGGTTGCAGCCCTCGAAGTTGCTGGTGCTGGGCGAAAGCGGGGGACTGATCGCCCCGATGATCGAGCCGCTGAAATTGGCCGGGGTTGCCGGAATCGGGCTGCTGCTCTGGTTGAAGGCATAGTCGCCGGCGGCACCCGCCGGTGCGGAGACACGCAGCGTGGTCACCTTGCCCAGTGCCAGCGGTGCCTGTTCCTTCACGTTAGCGCCGGTGAACACGAGGTTGCCGTCGTTGAGCGCCGAGGCGACACGCTGGGTCGGCGTCATCGCATACCAGCTCATCTGCTGGGTATCGTCGTAGACGAAGGTCGTGTAGATGTCCTGGCGACCGACGCCATCGTTGCCCTGCAGCGGCTGGCCGGTGGTGAGGCTGCCGAAACCGGAGAAGCCCAGGCCGTGGGCCATCTCGTGCAGCACCACGTTGAGGAAGTCGATGCTGCCGGCCGGCTGCTTGCCATCCAGACCGAAGTACCAGCTGGAACCCTCGAGGCAACCGGTGGAACCGAGCGCGCCGTTGAAGCGTGCACGAATGTCCGCTGCACCGTCGCCCGCATCCTCGCCGGCGAGCGAATCAAACAGCGCCGAGTGATACCAGGTATTGGCGACCGCGCCCTGTGGCGCCGGTGCCGCGAAGGAGTAGATGTTGGTGGTACCCGCCGAGCCAAGCACGCCCGAAGTGGCGTCGCAGCTGAGCTTGGCGAAGCTGGCGCTGACCGTGACCGGAACGTCGCTCTGCAGCACCGCGCCCCAGATATCGGCCGCGAACTTGAACACGATCTGTGCCTGCTCGCCGCGCGTGGTACCCGGATTGCCACCGACCGGCGTGGCGGGCGTCGGATCATCCAGGCCCTGGCCGGTGCCGACGTCCTGGTTGGAGATCTTGATGTCGGCGGCCGACACCTGGCCGGCCATGAAGATCAGGCCGAGACCGAGGAATGCATTGAACATGCGGTTGCGACGGATCATTTCGTCACCTCCACCGATGCCGGGGCGCTCTGGGTGTCACCCTCGTGATGGATGCTCAGGCTGCCATCGGCCCGACGTTCGGCGACCAGGCTGCTCATGAGATTCTCCGGCAAGGCCATGCCCACCGCGGCATGCCCATTCCTGAGCTTGAAGGTATGGAAAGTGGCACGAGCCTCGGCCTCGTTACGCGGCGCGGCCGGCTGGCCAAGGGTGCGCTTCGAAGACGCAGTCGCGGACTGCTGCAGCATCGCCCGCGACAAAGCCGCGCGCTGCTCCGGCGTGGGGGCCACGAGCTGACCGGTCGGCGAAATCGCCACCTGCACGCCCTGCACCGTTACCGATGTTGCCTGCGCCGCCGTCTGTGGTTCGGCCGCGGTGGCCGCCGTGGCGATAAGCAGTCCAGCCAGTGCCAGACCCGAACCGCGCGCTACCCATTTCTTGTCCATGCAATCCCTCCCGTTGAAAGCCGCACCTCGTTCGAGGCGTGCAAAAGCCCGTCACGCGCATTTCCACGCGCGCGTTGTTGAATGTCCTGGTTGGGGATTGACGGAATCATGCGAAAGCTCCCCCCTCGCACGACACCTGCCCCACGACGTCAGGAATGTGACGCCGTCGCTTGAAACTATCGCAAGTTCCAGCGGTGGTCAACGCGACTTTTTCCGGGTAACCGGGGACTCGCTGGGCAGATGCGCGAGACCATCGTCCGCACGCGAGCGCGACTACGCGGGCGATCCGCCTTTGATCGCATGCTGCGTTGCGCCGAGAAACCCCGACTCGGCACCTTCCCGGACGGCGGACCTTCATCCATTGAGGCAAAACGTACCGGATGGAGGTACGCGAACAGGGACCCGGCGACGCGGTTCTGGCAACATGATCGACGAATGTCCCGGAAAAACGCATGTCTCTCATCGATATCGGCGCCAACCTCACCCACGAGTCCTTCCATCACGACCTGGATGCTGTGATGCAACGTGCGCATGCGCACGGCGTGGACCGGATGATTGTCACCGGCGCGTCGCGCGACGGCAGTGCCAGCGCCCACGTGCTGGCGGCCCGGCATCCGGCCCGACTGTTTGCCACGGCTGGCGTCCATCCCCACCACGCCGTGGAATACGACGATGCGACCGACGCGGCGCTGCGCGAGTTCGCGCAGGACCCCGCGGTGGTGGCCATCGGCGAAACCGGCCTGGACTACAACCGCAACTACTCGCCGCGCGGGGTGCAGCTGCAGGTGTTCGAACGGCAGCTGCAGCTGGCGGTGGACGCGGGCAAGCCGCTGTTCCTGCACCAGCGCGACGCCCACGGCGACTTCGTCGCCCTGCTCGCCCGCTACCGCGACAAGGTTCCGGGGGCGGTGGTGCACTGCTTCACCGATACCGGCGAGGCGCTGCGTGACTACCTGGCGCTGGACTGCCATATCGGCATCACCGGCTGGATCTGCGACGAACGCCGTGGCACGCATTTGCGCGAACTGGTGCGCGAGATCCCGGCCAACCGGCTGATGATCGAAACGGACGCGCCCTACCTGCTGCCGCGCACGGTGCGCCCGCAACCCGCGCACCGGCGCAACGAGCCGATGTACCTGAAGCACATCTGCGAGGAAATCGCCCGCGATCGCGGCGAAAGCGTGGCCGTGACGGCGGCGAACAGCACCGCGACGGCCGAGGCGTTCTTCGGCCTGCCGCGCAGCTCGTGACAGGCTGCGTAGCGGGCGCGGCGACTCAGTCCGCCAGCACGCGCGTCTCGCCCGGGGCGAGGCCGGCCAGCCGGTGTTCGCCGATCTGCACGCGGATCAGGCGCAGGGTCGGAAACCCGGCCGCGGCGGTCATCCGGCGCACCTGCCGGTTGCGTCCTTCGCGCAGCGTTAGGCTGATCCAGCTGGTCGGGATCGCCTTGCGGAAACGCACGGGCGGGTTGCGCGGCCACAGCCATGTCGGCTCGTCGACCAGCTTCGCCTCGGCCGGCAGGGTCGGACCATCGCTCAGCACCAGGCCACGCGAAAGCTTATGCAGCGCCGCCTCGTCGACGCTGCCGTCGAGCTGCGCCAGGTAGGTCTTGGCCTGCTTGTGGCGGGGATCGGTGAGTCGATGGGCGAGGCGCCCGTCGTCGGTCAACAGCAGCAGGCCCTCGCTGTCCTGATCCAGCCGTCCAGCCGCATAGACGTCCTTTTGCACGACGAAATCCGCCAGCGTCGGGCGACCGCGATCATCGGTGAACTGGCAGAGCACGCCGTAAGGCTTGTTGAGGGCGATCAGCATGTGGGCGTGACAGCGCAGCGCATCAGGCCATGCTCAATGCGCTTCATTTCCGGCGGGTGCCGTCGGTTTGACGAACTTCAGCGTCATCCGGTCCGACTCGCCGATCGCCTGGTACTTGGCCTTGTCCTGGTCGCCCAGGGTCAGGGTCGGCGGCAGGGTCCAGACGCCCTTCGGATAGTCCTTCGTGTCTTTCGGATTCGCGTTGACTTCACTGCTTTCCTCCAGCACGAAGCCGGCATCGGTCGCCAGCTTCACCACGTACGGCGTGGGCAGGTAGCCGCTGCCTTTCACCGCATCGATCACGGCGCCTTCGCTGGCGCGGTGATCGACCACACCGAGCACGCCGCCGGGCTTGAGCACGTCGAAGAAGGCCTTGAACATGGCCGGCCCGGTGCCGGCCGTGCCTTTATCGGCAGCAATCCAGTTGTGCACGTTGCGGAAGGTCAGCACCACGTCGGCCGAACCGGGCGCCCCGAACTTCGGCGCGGCGGCATCGAATTCGACGATGCGGGCATTGCCGTAATGCGCCGGGTCGGCGGCGAATTTCCGACGCAACGCGCTGTCGTCGCTGCGTGCCTCGCTGTCGGCGGACGGGGCTTTCTCCGCGGCGATGTAATGGCCGTTGTCGTTCAGCAGCGGCGCCAGGATTTCCGCGTACCAGCCACCGCCGGGCGTGATCTCGATCACCGTCTGGTCCGGCCGCACGCCGAAGAACTGCAGGGTGGCCTTGGGATGGCGGTAGGCGTCGCGCGCGCGGTTGGCGGGCGAACGCCAGCTGCCGGCCAGCACGCTGTCCAGTTGCGAAGCGGTGAAGTCGCTGGCGCTGGTGGGCGGCACCAGTTCATCCACGGGCTGGTCCGACTCCACCGATCCAGCCGACGCGGCCTGTGCGCGGGCAGGCCCGGGCAGCAGCAGCGCGGATGCCAGCAGCAAGACTGCCGCGATGCCGATCCCGGCAGGTTTCGCCGCTGCGGTTGCACGAATCATGGTCAACTCCCTGGCGTGTGGCGGAACGTACGAATTTCCAATATCACGAAAACCATGTGCAATCCCGGTGGAGACCTCAGGACGGACGCGGGCACACCGATTGCAGGCCGTCGATGTGTTCGTGCAGGTCCGGCGCGATGCCCTGCCACATCGGGTCGAGGATGAAGTCGATGCCTTCGTAGCGAGCCAGCTTCGCGGCCGGGATGAAATCCGCGTCGCCGGCGATCAGGATGATCTGGTCGACCAGCTTCTTGTAGGTCAGCGCCGCGATGTCGATGCCGATCTTCATGTCGACCTGGGTCTGGCGCATGTCCGGCTCGAAATGGCCATCGTCCAGATCGTCCCAGCGCAGGCTGCCGTCGCGCAACTGCTGGTAGGTACTGCGCTTCAGCTGCCACTCGCCGCGCTCGGACAGGCGCCCCAGCCGCAGCGCCATCTTGCGCTGGCGACGCAACTGGTCGTGCAGCTCGCGGCGGAACGCGGCGGCGCCGGTACGGCCGAAGTCTACACTGTCGCCGCTGACCGGCTTGATGAAACTCTTTTCCAGCGGCGGGCAATCGTAGAAGAAGATCCGGTACAGCTGTTCGCGTGGGCGGTCGACCGCCTTCAGGTGCTCCAGCGCCATGCCGAACACGGTCTTGGCCACCGCCCGCGCATCACCGGCGTCGCGCTCGCCGTAGACCTTGCGGTAGCGGGCAAGAAAGAAGGCACCGTCGACGAGGATGGCAGTGCGGCTCATGGAACGACCCTGGGCATGACGTGTGCAGACATGGAAACGGCGAACGCCGTCAGCGTGGCTGGCGGCGCCCGCACATTCTACGTCAGTAGTGGATCACCGAGCGGATCACCTTGCCCTCGTGCATCAGGTCGAACGCCTCGTTGATGCGTTCCAGCGGCAGCACCTCGGTGATCATCTCGTCGATGCGGATCTCGCCGGCCATGTAGCGGTCGACGTAGCCGGGCAGCTGCGAGCGGCCCTTCACCCCGCCGAACGCCGAACCGCGCCAGACCCGCCCGGTGACCAGCTGGAACGGCCGCGTGCTGATCTCCTGGCCGGCGCCGGCCACGCCGATGATGATCGACTCGCCCCAGCCCTTGTGGCAGCACTCCAGCGCCGAGCGCATCACATGGACGTTGCCGATGCACTCGAACGAATAATCCACGCCGCCGTCGGTGAACTCGACGATCACCTGCTGGATCGGCGTGTCCGGGTAGTCCTTCGGGTTGATGCAGTCGGTGGCGCCCAACAGCCTGGCCATCTCGAACTTGGTCGGATTGGTATCGACCACCACGATGCGCCCGGCTTTCGCCATCACTGCGCCCTGCACCACCGACAGACCGATGCCGCCCAGGCCGAACACCGCCACCGATGCGCCCGGCTCCACCTTCGCGGTGTTCAGTACCGCGCCGATGCCGGTGGTGATGCCGCAACCGAGCAGGCAGACCTTTTCCAGCGGCGCGGCCGGGTTGATCTTCGCCAGCGAGATCTCCGGCAGCACGGTGTATTCGCTGAACGTGCTGGTGCCCATGTAGTGCAGCAGCGGCTTGCCGTTCAACGAGAAGCGCGAAGTGCCGTCGGGCATCAGGCCCTGGCCCTGGGTCACGCGGATCTTCTGGCACAGGTTGGTCTTGCCGGACCGGCAGAACTTGCACTCGCCGCATTCGGGCGTGTACAGCGGGATCACGTGGTCGCCGACCTTCAGCGAGGTGACGCCCTCGCCGACTTCCTCGACGATGCCGCCGCCCTCGTGGCCCAGGATCACCGGGAACATGCCCTCCGGATCGGCGCCGGACAAGGTGAACGCGTCGGTGTGGCAGACGCCGGTGGCGACGATGCGCACCAGCACCTCGCCCGCCTTCGGGCCGGCGACATCCACTTGCTCGATCGACAACGGCTTGCCTGCTTCCCAGGCGACGGCGGCGCGTGACTTCATGGTTTCAGCTCCTCACAGTCGAATGCACAACGAAGAATGATGACTGGCGCAGAGCGTTTTCGAAACCGTTTCAGCCCGGGGCAACGCTGATCAAGGAGCACCGTCGTTGCCGGGCACCGGCAGATTGCTGCAGTAATCGTCGGCTTCGGCCAGCAACCATTGGCGAAACACCTGCAGCCCCGGATGGTCCTTCGAGCGCGTGGGATACACCAGCCAGTACGCATCCTCCACCGCCAGATAGCGCTCGCCCAGCACCATCAGCCGGCCGGCGTCGATCAGCGACTTCGACATCACCATGCGCCCCATCGCCACACCGAGACCTTCCAGCGTTGCATGTCGCAGCGCATCGAAGCTGTCGAAATTCGCCACGTAACGGCGCGGCGGCGAACCGCCGACCTTGGCGAACCAGTCCTTCCAGCGACTGGACGGATTGGGATCGCCGAGCAGCGGCCATTGCGACAGGTCGTGCGGATCGGCGCCGGCCATTTTCGCCACCAGTTCCGGCGCGACGACCGGCGCGATCCATTCACCGAACAGGCGTTCGCTGTGCAGGCCTTCCCACTTGCCGCGCCCGTAGCGCAGCGCGGCGTCGACCGGCTCGCGCTCGAAATTCACCAGGGTGGAGCCCGATTGCAGGTTGAGCTCCAGTTCGGGATGCGCGGCAACCAGTCGCGGCAGCCGCGGCACCAGCCAGCCCGACATGATTCCCGCGCTGGCGCTCAGCGTGAACGTGTCATGCGCCTGCTTGCGATAACGCAACAGCGCATGCTCGATGCGATCGAGGTGCTCGCCCACCGCATCGAGCAGGCTGCAGCCCTCGGTGGTCAGCTTCACGCCACGCGGCCCGCGTTCGAACAGGCGCTGTTCCAGTCGCTCTTCCAGCTGGCGCATCTGATGGCTGAGGGCGCTGACGGTGAGATTCGCCTGGGCCGCCGCGCGCGACAGGTTGCCTTGCCGGGCAACCAGCACGAACTGCTGCAACAGGCCCAGCGGCAACTTTCCCATCTTGAATTTCCCTCAAGCCTGGCTTGCGAATATATCGCTTTTTGGCGATCTGTGACGTGCGTATCTTGAGCTCTCCCCAAGACGCAATCCTCCCGAGGAGGCTTCCCATGAACTCGTTGTGGAAAGATTTGCTGTTCCTGCACGGCCATCTGGTGCGCAAGGAAGACCTGGACTGGCAGCCCGACGCGCCGGCCAAACCCCCGCAAGATGGCAAGCAAGTCACCCTGGCCAAACGCACCGTGATGGCCTGCTGCGCGCACGTGTGGCCGCGCATGGCGAGTCCACGCTGAACCCGGCCCGGGCTTGAATACCGCGGAGATGCAGCCACTTCGGCTGCATCGCTCATCGCTATCCGGGGTATTCCATGCACCAGCGCCCACTCGGCAACTCGCCGCTTTCCATCGCCCCGCTCGCCTTCGGCGGCAACGTGTTCGGCTGGAGCGCCGACGAGAAGCGTTCATTCGAACTGCTCGATGCGTTCGTCGACGCCGGCGGCAACCTGATCGACACCGCGGACGTCTATCCGGCGTGGGTGCCGGGCAACCGTGGCGGCGAATCGGAAACCATCATCGGCAAGTGGCTGAAGCAGAGCGGCAAGCGCGACCGCGTGGTGATCTCGACCAAGGTGGCCAAGTGGGCCGAGCAGCCGGGCCTGTCGCCGGTGAACATCCAGCAGGCAGTGGACGGTTCGCTGCAGCGCCTGCAGGTCGACTGCATCGACCTGTACCAGGCGCACGAGGACGACGCCAGCGTGCCGATGGAAGAAACCCTGGGCGCCTTCGCCCGCTTGATCGAGGCCGGCAAGGTGCGCGTGATCGGCGCGTCCAACTTCAGCGCCGCCCGTTTCGCCGACGCGCTGGCGATGTCGCAACGGCACGGCCTGCCCCGCTACGAAAGCCTGCAGCCGGAGTACAACCTGGTCAGCCGCGCCGGCTACGAGCAGGAACTGGAACCGCTGATCCGCCGCGAGAACATCGGCGTGATCAGCTATTACGCGCTGGCCAGCGGCTTCCTCAGCGGGAAATATCGGAGCGCGTCAGATCTCGCCAAGAGTTCGGCACGCGGCGGCGCGGTGAAGAAGTTCCTGAACCCGCACGGCCTGCAGGTGCTGGCCGCGCTGGACGCGGTGGCCGCCGCCCACCACGCCACTCCCGCCCAGGTCGCACTGGCCTGGCTGATCGCCCGCCCCGGCCTCACCGCGCCGATCGTCAGCGCCACCAGCGTGGAGCAGCTGCGCGAATTGCTCGGCGCCACCGGGCTGCAGCTGGACGACGGCGAGATCGCACGACTGGATGTCGCCAGCGCCTGACCGTCCGTACGGATCATTCCGGCGCGTCGACCTGGTAGCCCTCGGCACGCAACGTGGCCAGGTAGCCGTCCGGGCTCAGCAGTTCGTCCATCGGCAGCAAGGCGAAGGTCTGCGCGTTGGCCGTCAGCGCCTTGCGCGCGGCCGTCAGCCAGGTGGCGCGCAGGCGTGCCGGCACGTCGCCGAGACCCAGTGTCTGCGCAAAGCCGGCGCCGGTCACCGCCGCCACGCAGGCGTCACGGCGATCGCTGTCGGGCAGTCGGCGCAGGGTTTGCAGGTCGCCGGTGGCCCAGGCGTTCGCCCGTGCGGTCATCGCCGGCATGTCGTGCTCGACGCTGTCCAGGGTGCGGATGAAGCAGGTGGTGTCGTGTGGCGCCGCCTGCCTGAAGGCCTTGATCGCCTCGCGCGGATGCTCGATCACCACGCGATAGTCCACCGGCACCTCGGCCACGCCGTGCTGTTTGGCCAGGCCATCGATGCTCGCCTGGATGCCACCGGAACGACTCAGGCCGTTCGCCTTCAGCGCCTTGTGGTAGAGCTCCTCCGAGGCGAACAGCGGACGCCAGCGCTCGACGCCGCGATCGCGGCCGATGTACTTCTGCTTCAACACCAGCCAGCGTGCATGCACCGGCGGCGGCAGCACGTCCTGCAGCCGGCGGCCGTCATCATTCTTGCGCGCGCTGTACGCCGAGGGCAGCAGGAAGAGCTTGCCGAAGAAGCCCACCTTGGCCTCGAGCCTGACCGCAGGCGCCAGCAGCACCTGTTGCGAGGCGGCGATCACCTGCTCCACCTCCTGCGCCTGCCACTGCATGTCGCGGGGCAACGGCGACAGCGTGCCCAGCACCCACATCACGTGATCGCCCTTGCTGACCTTCCACAGACCCGGCCCGGGTTGCACGCCGCTGACCACCACCATCGGCAGGTCGGCGACCGGGGACGAGGCGGATGACGCCGGCGCCGGCGCGGACGCCGATTGCGCGAACAGCGGCAGGGTGACGACCAGCAGCAGCGGACACAGCCCTTGCCAAACACGCATCGCGAAAACTCCCTCTCCAGATGATGACCGGCGATGCCGCGCGACCCGAAGGCGGGCGCGACCGCAAAGAAAAACGGGGCGCCGATCGGCGCCCCGTTTCCGGCACGGACCGGCTCAGTGCGTCACTTCGACAGCTGCGCCAGCGCCGCGTTCAATGTCGCGCTCGGGCGCATCGCCTGGCCGACCCTGGTCATGTCGGGATGGTAGTAGCCACCGATCTCGACGCCGTGACCCTGCACTTGCGCAAGTTCGGCGACGATCTTCTGCTCGTTCTCGGTCAGCAGCTTCGCCAGCGGCGCGAACTTCGCCTTCAGCTCCGCGTTCACGTCCTGGGCGGCCAGTGCCTGGGCCCAGTACATCGCCAGGTAGAAGTGGCTGCCGCGGTTGTCGATGCCGCCGACCTTGCGCGAGGGCGACTTGTCGGTGTCGAGGAACTTGCCGTTGGCCTGGTCCAGGGTCTTCGCCAGCACGTCCACCTCGGCGCTGCCATAGCGGCTGCCCAGGTGTTCCAGCGAGGCGGCCAGCGCCAGGAATTCGCCCAGCGAATCCCAGCGCAGGTAGTTCTCTTCGAGGAACTGCTGCACGTGTTTCGGTGCGGAACCACCGGCGCCGGTCTCGAACAGGCCGCCACCGTTCATCAGCGGCACGATCGACAGCATCTTCGCGCTGGTGCCCAGCTCCATGATCGGGAACAGGTCGGTGAGGTAGTCGCGCAGCACGTTGCCCGTGACCGAGATGGTGTCCAGCCCCTGGCGGATGCGCTCCAGCGAGAACTTCGTGGCCGCCACCGGATCCATGATGCGGATGTCCAGCCCGCTGAGGTCGTAATCCTTCAGGTAGCGCTCGACCTTGGCGATCACCTGCGCGTCATGCGCGCGCTGCGGATCGAGCCAGAACACCGCCGGCGTGTGCCGGGCGCGGCCCACCGCCAGCTTCACCCAGTCGCGGATCGGCGCATCCTTGGTCTGGCACATGCGCCAGATGTCGCCGGCCTCCACGTCGTGCTGCAGCAGCACGTTGCCCGCTTCGTCGATCACCTTGACCACGCCGTCGCCGGCGATCTGGAAGGTCTTGTCGTGCGAGCCGTATTCCTCGGCCGCCTGCGCCATCAGGCCCACGTTCGGCACGCTGCCCATGGTGGCCGGGTCGAATGCACCGTGCGCCTTGCAGTCCTCGATGGTGGCCTGGTACACGCCGGCGTAGCAGCGGTCGGGGATCACCGCCACGATGTCCTGCAGCTTGCCTTCGGCGTTCCACATCTTGCCGGAGTCGCGGATCATCGCCGGCATCGAGGCGTCGATGATCACGTCGCTGGGCACGTGCAGGTTGGTGATGCCCTTGTCGGAATTGACCATCGCCACGCCCGGGCGCTGGGCGTACTCGGCGTCGAGGTCGGCCTTGATCGCCGCCTGCTGCGCCTCGGTCAGCGAGCCGAGGCGCGCGTACAGGTCGCCGATGCCGTTGTTCGGGTTGAAGCCGGCCTGCTTTAGCACGTCGGCGTGTTTCGCCAGCACGTCCTTGTAGAACTCGCCCACCGCCACGCCGAACATGATCGGGTCGGAGACCTTCATCATGGTGGCCTTGAGGTGCAGCGAGAACAGCACGCCGCGCTTCTTCGCTTCGGCGATCTGCGCATCGATGAAGCCGGCCAGCGCCTTGCGGCTCATCACCGACGCGTCGATGATCTCGTCCGCGAGCAGCGCGGTCTTCGGCTTCAGCACGCTGTGGCTGCCGTCCTTGCCGAACCATTCGATGCTGACGTTGCCGGCCTTCCCGACCAAGACGGACTTCTCGCTGCCATAGAAGTCTCCGCCGTCCATGTGCGCCACATGGGTCTGCGAATCGCCGCTCCAGGCACCCATCTTGTGCGGGTGCTTGCGCGCATAGTTCTTCACCGAGACCGGCGCGCGGCGATCGGAATTGCCCTCGCGCAGCACCGGGTTCACCGCGCTGCCCTTGACCCGGTCGTAGCGCGCCCTGATGTCCTTTTCGGCATCGTCCTTCGGCGCATCCGGATAGTCCGGCAGCGCGTAACCCTGGCCCTGCAATTCCCTGATCGCGGCCTTCAGCTGCGGCATCGAGGCGCTGATGTTGGGCAGCTTGATGATGTTCGCTTCCGGCGTGGTGGCCAGCTGGCCCAGCTCGGCGAGGTCGTCGGCGATGCGCTGGTCTTCCTTCAGCATTTCCGGGAACAGCGCGATGATGCGGCCGGCCAGCGAGATGTCGCGCGTCTCCAGCCGGATGCCCGCGGTGCCGGCGAACGCGCTGACGATCGGCAGCAGCGACTGGGTGGCCAGGAATGGCGCTTCATCGGTGAGGGTGTAGATGATCTTCGGGGTCTGGGACATGGCGAGCGGGGATTCCCTGGCAAGGGCGGCATAACCGCGACAGATGACTGCCCATTGTCGCGCGAATGCCCGTTCCCGGCCACCGCAGGCGGTGCGCGAGCGTGTAGCCATGCCAGAATGCGCCGGCTGGCGCGGCAACTGCCGGCCGCCTGCACCGCCAGGTGCAGCGCGTGATCAACGCCCATGACAAGGAAGGAATATGAGTCAGTTGAGCCAATCCATCGTCGACTTCATCGCCGGCCTGCAACCGCTGTACACCTGCCAGCACGCCGACGGCCGCGAATGCGCACTATCCTTGCTGGACGGCTCGCTGATCCTGCCGGTGGACGAAACCCACTCGGCGGAGCCGGAAGGCTGGGTCGCGGTGTACTGGCAGGGCGACAGCCGCCGCCACTCCGAAGTGCCTGGTGCGCAACTGGCCAGCGTGGCGGTATGGCGGCATGTGGAATTGCATGGGGCCGGGCGCGATGCGGACGAACGTCTGGCACTGCGCGAACAGCTGGCCCAGCGCTTCAAGCGGGAAACCGGCCTGTCATTGCAGCACGCCGCCGCGGCCTTGCCGGCCTGAACGGTCGTTCCGGACCGCTGACCGGAACGGTCGGGCGTGCGGCGCGTCGCGCCGCACGCCCGACACGGACCTCACCCGTTTACTTGACCGAGAAGTCCTTGCTGGCGACCGGCCGGCCGTCCAGCGAGATGTCCACCTTGTAGTTGCCGGCGGGGAAACCGCTCGGCTTGCTGATCATGAACACGGTGGTTTCCGGCCCGCTCGCATTCAGCGCCTTGCTGTCCTCATGCACGGTCTGGCCATCCTGGTAGGTCCACTTCGCGGCCAGCGTGCCGTTGCCGCTGCCCGTCGTATCGACCGACGCATAGATGCTGTCCTTCGGCGCGAACGAGTCGCCGCTGGCCGCGATCCGGTTGTTCGCGTCCACGCTGGAACCCAGCTGGACCGAGCTGAAGCTGATCGCCGCCGCGTTGCCGGTGTTGTCCATGCCCATGGCCGCGGTGCTGGCGGGGGCGGGCGCCATGGTGGTGGGCGGAGGCGCCGGCGCCGTGGCCGCGGGCGGTGGCGTGGCGGGAATCTGCGAGGCCGAATCGTCGGTCTTGCCGCAGCCGCCCAGCGCCAGCGCTGCGGCCAGTGATGCGGTGAGGATCAGGGGTTGGCGAGTCATCTTCATGGCATGTCTCCTGTTGCGGGGCTTGCGGTGTCGTTGCTCAGGGCTTCGCCGGAATTTTCAGCATCTGCCCGGCCTTGATGTGGTCCGGGTCGGTGAGCTGGTCACGGTTCGCATCGAAGATCGGCTTCCACGCATTGCCGTTGCCATAGAAATGCCTGGCTATCTTCGACAGGCTGTCGCCTGCCACCACTTCGTAGACTGTGGCTTCGTCGGCGGTCGAACTCACATGCGATTGCACGTCGCTGAAATCGGCCTTCGCCGCAGGCGGCATCTGCGCGGCCTGGCTGCGCACCTCGCTGCGCACGTCGGAGAAGTCCGGCTTGCCGGTTTCGTTGCCCATGGCGTTGTCTCCGTCTCTATTGAAGAGGGAGTCATAGGTAACGGTCGCCCGGTTAACGCCTTGTGAGTGCGTTGCCGAAGTGTTCAGCCTGGAAGCCGGTGCCGGGAGCGTCCCTGTTCAGGGCGACCAACGGCACGGTCGGGTGCCCGGACGACTCACGACGGCCGTCGTCACGCCCCCGCCAGCTGACGGCGGCGCCGCGCCAGCTGGCGCTCGCGTCGGCGCGCCGACCACGCCCTGCGCCGTTCGGCCAGGCAGGAGAAGATCACGTACAGCGCCGGGGTGCTCAGCAGGGTGAGGCTTTGCGAGATCAGCAGACCGCCGATCAGGGCGATGCCCAGCGGGCGGCGCAGTTCGCTGCCTTCGCCCAGGCCGATCGCGATGGGCAGCGCGGCGAGGATCGCCACCATCGTGGTCATCATGATCGGGCGGAAGCGCACGGTGCACGCCTCGCGCGCGGCTTCGAGCGGACTCTTGCCGTGCTCGCGTTCGGCGACCAGGGCGAAGTCGATCATCATGATCGCGTTCTTCTTGACGATGCCGATCAACAGCACCAGCGCGATCTGCGCCACCACCGACAATTCGGTGCCGGTCAGCCACAACGCCAGCAGCGCGCCGACGCCGGCGGCCGGCAGGGTGGACAGGATGGTCACCGGGTGGATCAGGTTTTCGTACAGCATGCCGAGCACGATGTAGACGGTCAGCACCGCAGCCAGGATCAGCCAGCCCATGCCGCTCTGCGATTGCTCGAAGCGCCGGAAGTTGCCGCCCATCTGCACCTTGATGTCGCCGGGCATGCGCATGTTCTGCACGGTGCCCTGGATGATCCCCATCGCCTCGCCCATGCTGACGCCGGGCGCGAGGTTGAAGCTGAGGTCCATCGTGCTGTACTGGTTTTCGTGGGTGATCTGCGATGGCGCCAGCCCCGGCTCCTGCCGGGTGAAGGCGGTGATCGGAATCATCCTGCCGCTGCTGGAGGCGACGTAGATGCGGTTCAGCGCATCGGGCGTGGCGGTCTGGTCGGGCAGCGCGTTGACCACCACCTTGTACTGGTTGATGTCGGAGTAGATCGTGCTGACCTGGCGCTGGCCGAAGGCGTCGTAGAGCGCGCCGTCGATCGCGCCGATCGACACGCCCAGGCGCGCGGCCTTGTCGCGGTCGATCACCATGTTCTGGCGCAGGCCCGCTTCGTCGACGTCGGTGCCCACGTCGCTGAGCTTGGGATTCTTCTTCAGCTCGGCCTGCAGCTTCGGCAGCCATTCCTGCAGGCTGGCCTGGTCGTTGCCCTGCAGTGAAACCTGGTACTGGGCGCCCTGGCTGGTGCCGCCACCGCCGCCGCTGGGCAGGTCCTGCACCGGGCGCAGGCGCAGGTTGAGGTCGGGATACTTGGCCGCCTTGGCGCTGAGTCGCGCCAGCACGGTGAAGGTGTCGTCCTTGCGACCCTGCGCCCGGGTCTTCAGGTCGATGTTGAACGAGCCGCTGGTGCCCTGTCGGCTGCTGCCCAGGCGCGAGCCCACGGTGGCCACGTCGGGATCGGCCATCAGCATCGCGGTCAGCCGTTCCAGCCGCTGCTTGCTCTCGGCGAAGGAGACCGTGGCGCTGGAACTGGCGCGGCCCCAGATCAGGCCGGTGTCCTGCTGCGGGAACAAGCCGGTCTTGACCACGCCGAACAGGAAGAAGGTGGCCACGATCAGCGCCAGCGGCGTCAGCGCGAACAGCAGCGCGTGCCGCAGCGAGAAGTTCAGCGCGCGGGTGTAGACCCGCAGCATGCCGGCGTGGAAACCGTCCAGCGAACGCGCCAGTCGCGACGGCGCTGCCGCCTTGTGCGCGTCATGCCCGCTGAGGAAGCGCCCGCACAGCGCCGGCGTGAGGGTCAGCGAGACCAGCGCGGAAACCACGATCGCCGACACCAGGGTCACCGCGAATTCGTGCATGAACATGCCGGTGACGCCGCCGGCGAACAGCAGCGGGATGAACACCGCGATCAGCGAGGCGGTGATCGACACGATGGTGAAGCCGATTTCGCGGGCGCCGGCGAGGGTGGCCTGCATCCGCGTCATGCCGTTGTCGATGTGGCGGATGATGTTCTCGATCACCACGATCGCGTCGTCGACCACGAAGCCGATCGCGATCACCAGCGCCAGCAGGGTGAGGTTGTTCAGGGTGTAGCCGAGGATGTACATCACCACGAACGCGCCGGCCAGCGACAGCGGCACGGCTGCCGCCGCGATCAGCGTGGGCGCCAGCCGGCGCAGGAACAGCGCCATCGTGAGGATCACCATCGCCAGCGAGATCAGCAAGGTGGCCTGCACCTCGTGCAGCGAGGCGCGGATGGTCGGCGTGCCGTCGAAGAACGGGGTGAGTTCGGTGCCCGGCTGCAGGTAGGCGCGCAGGGTCGGCAACTGGTCCTTGACCAGGTCCACCGTGGCGATCACGTTGGCGTCGGCCTTCTTGTAGACGTACATCAGCACCGCCGGCTTGCCGCGGAACCAGGCCGCCTGGTACGCGTCCTGCTGGCCGGCATAGACCTTGGCCACGTCGGACAGCCGCACCGGCGTGCCATTGCGGTTGGCGATGACCAGCTGGGCGAATTCGTCGGCGCTGTGCATCTGCGTGGTGGCGCTGATCGCCATGGTGGTCTTGCCGTTGGACAGGAAGCCCTCCGGCGAGGTGACGTTGGCCGCGCTCAGCGCGTTGCGCAGCTGGTCCGGCGACAAGCCCATCGCGTTCAGCGCGCGCAGGTTCACGTCGACGCGGATCGCCGGCGTGGCGGCGCCGGCGATCTCCACCGACGACACGCCGGGCAACTGGCGCAGGCGCTGGGCCAGCAGCGAGTCGGCCGCGTTGTAGAGGTCGGCGGCGGACTGGGTGTCGGAGGTCATCGCCAGCGCGATGATCGGATCGTCGTTCGGGTTGGCCTTCTGGTAGCCCGGTGCGCCGTTGAGGCCGCTGGGCAGGTCCGGCGCCGCCGAGTTGATCGCCGCCTGCACGTCGCGCGCGGCCGCGTCCAGGTCGGTGCCGTTCTGGAACATCATGAAGACGAAGGTGCTGCCCTCGGAGCTGGACGAGCGCATCGTCTCGATGCCGGGCACCTGGCCCAGGTGGCGCTCCAGCGGCGCGGCCACGGTGGACGCCATGGTGCTGGCGTCGGCGCCGGCCTGGCTGGCCTGCACGAAGATCGCGGGGAACTGCATGTTCGGCAGCGCCGCCACGCCGAGCAGGAAGTAGCAGATCATGCCGCCCACGAACAGGCCGATCGCCAGCAGCGAGGTGCCGATCGGGCGACGGATGAAGGTGCCGGAGATGTTCATGGGATCAACGTGAGCAGGGGATGGGCGGGGTATCGCAGATGACGCGTGAACGAATCATCCCACCCTCAACGTCCTAGTCGCCAAAAGGTTGATCGGAACGACTCCCGCCGAAGAGCGACCCCACCCCAACCCTCCCTTGCGAGCAGGGGAGGGAACACGGCGCACAGCTCTATCCTGCCTTGCGCAGGAGGGGTATCGAAGGATCACGCCGCGTGGCTGGCCTGATGGCGAGCCAGCGCACGCTGCTCGCGACGGGCGGCGAGCCAGTCGGAGAAGCGCTCCATGTACAGATAGATCACCGGCGTGGTGTACAGCGTGACCAGCTGCGACAGCAGCAGGCCGCCCACGATGGCCACGCCCAGCGGCCGGCGCAGCTCGGAACCGATGCCGTTGCCCAGCGCGAGCGGCAGCGCGCCCAGCATGGCCGCGGCGGTGGTCATCATGATCGGGCGGAAACGCAGCAGGCAGGCGCGATGGATCGCCTCGCGCGCATTGAGGCCGGTGCGACGCGCCTCGATCGCGAAGTCGATCATCATGATCGCGTTCTTCTTGACGATGCCGATCAAGAGCACGATGCCGACGATGCCGTCCACCGACAGGCTCATGCCGCACAGGATCAGCGCCAGCAGCGCGCCCACGCCGGCCGGCGGCAGGGTGGAGATGATCGTCAGCGGGTGGATGTAGCTCTCGTACAGCACGCCCAGCACGATGTAGATCACCACGATCGCGGCCAGCAGCAGCAACACTTCGTCACCCAGCGAAGAGGTGAACTCGGCGGCCTTGCCGACGAACTCGCCGCGCACTTGGGGCGGGAAGTTCAGTTGCGACTCGACCTGGTGGATCGCCGCCACGGCGTCGGACAGCGAATAACCCGGCGCCACGTTGAAGGCCAGGGTCACCGCCGGCAGCTGCTGCTGGTGACTGACCACCAGCGGTGCGCTGGTGACTTCGGCGGTGACCAGCGAGGACAGCGGGATGCTGCCGCCGCCACCGATCTGGAAACCCACGTTGCCGGTGTTGCCGATGCCCGAGGGCGTGGCCGAATTGCTGGATTTCAGCTGGCCAAAGCTGGTCGCGGTGCTGCCGACGAGCGCGCCGCTGCCGTTGCCGCGCACGGTCAGCTTGGTCAGCAGGTCGTCGCTGGTGCGGAACTCCGGCGCCACTTCCAGCACCACGCGATACTGGTTGAGCTGGGTGAAGATGGTCGAGATCTGGCGCTGGCCGAACGCGTCGTACAAGGTATCGTCGATGCTCTGCACCGGCACGCCGAGGCGGCTGGCCTTCTCGCGGTCGATGGTGAGCTTCAGTGCATTGCCGTTGTCGGCAAGGTTGTTGTCGACGTCGGCCAGTTCCGGTCGCTGGCGCATCGCCTCGGTCATCTGGTTGGCGTAGCCGGCCAGTTCGGACGCGCTGACGTCGGACATCGAATACTGGTATTCGGTGGCGGCCACGCGGCTGTCCAGGGTCACGTCCTGCACCGGCTTCAGGTACAGCGCCACGCCCGGGATATTGGCCACCGCCTGCTGCAGGCGCGGCAGCAGTTCGTCCAGGCCGTCGCGGTCGCCGCGGTCCTTCAGCACGATGCTGAGCTGGCCCTGGTTGAGCGTGGGGTTGATCGTGCCGGCGCCGATGAAGGCGGCCACGCCGGCCACGGCCGGATCCTTGCGCAGCGCTTCGGCGACAGCCTTGGTGCGGTCTTCCATCTGCGGGAAGGCGATGTTGTCGTCGGCCTGCACCACGCCGGTGATCAGGCCGGTGTCCTGCTCGGGCAGCAGGCCTTTCGGGATCACCACGTACAGGAACACGGTGAGCACCACCGCGGCGCCGGCCACCAGCATGGTCAGGCGCTGATGGTCGAGCACCCAGTCCAGCGAGCTTTCGTACACCGCCACGGTGCGCGACCACACGGTGCGCTTGCCGGCCGCCGCATGATGCTCGTGGGCGTCGTCGCCTTCGGGCAGCTGATCCGGCTTGAGCAGGTAGGCGCACATCATCGGGGTCAGCGTCAGCGACACCAGCATCGAGATGGTCACCGCGATGGTCAGCACCCAGGCGAATTCGTGGAACAGCCGGCCGGTGACGCCGGGCATCAGCAGCAGCGGCAGGAACACCGCCACCAGCGACACGGTCAGCGACAGCACGGTGAAGCCGATCTCCTTCGCGCCGATCTCGGCCGCCTCCTTGCCGCTCTTGCCCTTTTCGATGTAGCGCACGATGTTCTCGATCATCACGATCGCATCGTCCACCACGAAACCGGTGGCCACGGTAAGCGCCATCAGCGACAGGTTGTCCAGCGACATGCCGGTGAACGCCATCACGCCGAACGTGCCCATCAGTGACAGCGGCACCGCCGTGGCGGGAATGATGGTGGCCCAAAGCCGGCGCAGGAACACGAAGATCACGCCGATCACCAGGAACACGGTGAGGATCAGGGTGAACTCGACGTCGTGCACTGAGGCGCGGATGGTCACGGTGCGGTCGGCGAACACGTCCAGGTGCACGTCGGCCGGCAGCGCGCTGCGCAGTTCGGGCAGCACGTTGCGGATCTGCTGCACCGTCTGCACGATGTTGGCGCCGGGCTGGCGGCGCACGTCCAGCAGCACCGCCGGCTTGCCGTTGGCCCACGCGGCGAGCTGGTCGTTCTCGACGCCGTCGACCACCTTGGCCACGTCGGACAGCCGCACCGGCGAGTTGTTCTTGTAGCTGATGATGGTGTTCTTGTACTCGGCGGCATCACTCAACTGGTCGTTGGTGCCGATGGAGTAGCTCTGCGTCTTGCCGTTCAAGGTGCCCTTGGGCGCATTGACGTTGGCCTGGGTCAACGCGCTGCGCACGTCTTCCATGGTCAGGCCGAGGTTGGACAGCTGCGCCGGGTTCACCTGCACGCGCACCGCCGGCCGCACGTTGCCGGCGATCGAGACCAGGCCCACGCCCTGCACCTGCGACAGCTTCTGCGCAATGATCGAGTCGGCCAGGTCGTTCACGTCGCGCAGCTGGCGGCTGTCGGAGGTGAGCTTCAGGGTGAGGATCGGCGCATCGGCCGGGTTGACCCGGTTGTACACCGGTGGATACGGCAGGTTGCCCGGCAGGGTGCCCTTGGCCTGGTTGATCGCCGCCTGCACGTCCTGGGCGGCGATGTCGATGTCGCGACCCATCGAGAACTGCAGGATGATCGTGGACAGCCCGGCGGACGAGTCCGAACTCATCATGGTCAGGCCGGAGATCTGCCCCAGGTTGCGTTCCAGCGGCGTGGTGATCAGCGAGGCCATGGTGTTGGCGCTGGCGCCCGGGTACTGCGTGCTGACCACCAGGCTCGGCGCCTCGATTTCCGGCAGCGCCGACACCGGCAGCTGGCGGTAGCCCAGGATGCCGAGCAGCAGCACCGCCACCATCAGCAGCGAGGTGGCGATCGGTCGGCGAATGAAGAGGGTCGAGAATCCCATGGCTATCCGTAACGTCTAAAGTGCGGTTTCAGCCGCGATCATGGCTGGCGCGCGGCCGCAGCCGCGCAACTTCGGGTGTCGCGGCGGCGCAGGCTGGCTGCTCAGCCGTGACGGCGACCACCGCCCTTGCTGTTCTGCCTGGCCTTTTCCATTTCGGTGGCGGTCGGCACCGCCGGCACTTCGCCCGGCTTCAGCGCGTTGACCTTGCTGCCGGGCTTCAGCCGGAACTGGCCCTCGGTGACGACGCGGTCGCCGGCCTTGAGCCCGCTGCCGATCATCACGTGGCTGTCGCCCACTTCGCCGGCCACCACCACCGCCTGCATCTTGACCGTGCTGTCGCCCTGCACCTGGTAGACATAGTCGCCGTCCGGCCCGCGCTGCACCGCCTGCGCCGGGATCACCAGGCCGCCATCGACGGTGTTGACCAGCAGTTGCACGTTGACGAACTGGCCCGGCCAGAGTTCGTTCTTCGCGTTCGGGAATTCGGACTTCAGGCGGAACGTGCCGGTGGTGGTATCGATCTGGTTATCGATCACCTTGAGCACGCCGCCGCTGGCGATCGGATGGGCATCGGTGCGATCCAGCGCGGTCACCTGCAGCGCGGCGGCGTCCTTCCCGGCGGCGCTGCGCACCATGTCCAGGTTCTGCTCGGGCAGGGTGAACATCACGTTGATCGGGTGCAGCTGGGTCAGCGTCACGATCGTGCTCGAGGTGGTCACCACGTTGCCCGGGTCCACGCCGCGGATGCCGGCCAGGCCATCGATCGGCGAAATCACCCTGGTGTAGTTCAACTGCACCTGCGCATCACGCAGGCTGGCCGCATCGGCGGACACGGCGGCCTGGTACTGGGCGGCGGTGTTGCGCAAGGTGTCCAGGTCCTGCTTGGAGATGTAGCCCTTGGCGGCCAGGTCCTGGCTGCGTGCCAGGTTGCTCTTGGCCGTGTCGAACATGGCCTGGTCCTGGCGCTGGCGCGCCACGGCCTGGTCATAGGCCGCCTGGTAGGTGCGCGGGTCGATCTGTGCCAGCACCTGGCCCTTCTTCACCGGCTGGCCCTCGGTGAACTCGAGGCTCAGCAACTGGCCGCCGACCTGCGGGCTCACGCTGACCGTGTTGAGCGCCTGCACCGTGCCCAGCGCGGTCAGGTAGACCGGCACGTTCTGCTTGACCACGGGCACCACGGTCACCGGCACCGGCGGCGTCTCGTTCTTGCCATCCTTGCCGCCACGGTCCTTGCCGGCCGCCTGGGCCGAGGACGCGGGGCCAGCCGGAGCAGGCTTGTGCAGCAGACGGAACCCCAGCGCCGCCACCACGATCACGGCGATGACGATCAACGCGATCTTCCAAAAACGCGACATGTAAAACTCCTGGATTGAACGGTGCGGCCATGCGACACGCAGCAGCGTGACATGCATCTGCCGCCTGGCGGTGCTTTCAGATTGCGCCGACGGACGACTCTTGAGGTGAAAGCATAGGGGCAGTTCAACGAAAATGAACAATGCCGGTTGACATGGGTGCGCCATGACCGATGGCAGGGTAATGGCTTTCGCGCGGGGTTGCGCCCGGTTTTCGCCGACCCCGTTCACGGGGTCCGTCGTCACCGGAGCCTGAAACTTGCCGCGCGCTTCGTTTATAATCTCCGACTGGTTGCCTGTCCGATCCCCGAACCCGGGCCGGGGGCAAGCTTGATCAGCGTCGCGCACTCATGGACCACCCTGCGTGGAGGTGTTCATGATCCGGTGTGACAGCAACAGGCAATCGAGGCAGGTCGGGGCCGCCATGGTGGCGTTCCGCCGTGCCCACTGAAAGGAGTACGTGCGTGAGCGGTTCCATGAGCAAGGCGGACCACAGCGTCCTGCGCCAGTTTTCGATCATGATCGGCGGGCTCGCCGTGTTGACGGTCGTGCTGATCTTCGCGGCGCTGGCCATCCATGAGCACGAGCCCAAGGAAACCAATCCGGAGCAGCCGGCCCGGGTGGCCGCGCGGATCGCCCCGGCTGGCGCCGTCTACGCCGGCAACACCGGCCGCGCCGCGATGCAGGCTGCCGCCGATGCCGCCGCCAAGGCCGCTGCCTCGCAGGTGGCCTACGGTGGCACCACCGACGGCAAGGCGATCTTCGATCACCTGTGCACCAGTTGCCACACCTCCGGTGTCGCCGGCGCGCCCAAGGTGGGTGACAAGGCCGCCTGGGGTCCGCGCCTGGCCCAGGGCATCGACGTGCTGGTCAAGCACGCGATCGAGGGCTACCACGGCCCCGACGGCAACTTCATGCCGCCCAAGGGCGGCAACCCGGCGCTCACCGACGAACAGGTCACCAACGCGGTGCACTGGATCGCTGATCAGGCGAAGTAAAACTTCGCCTGATCCAAAAAGCTGTCTGCAAACGCCGCCCTCGGGCGGCGTTTTCGTTCGCCCCTTCCCCTGCAAAGCAGGGGGAGGTTGGGAGGGGGTCGCTTTTGAGCTAGGCGACCCCGCCTGATCCAAAAAGCTGTCTTCAAACGCCGCCCTCGGGCGGCGTTTTCGTTCGCCCCTTCCCCCGTGGGGGAAGGTTGGGATGGGGAGCCCCGGAGTGCGGGGAAGATCAAAAGCACCCCACCCCAACCCTCCCCTGCCTTGCAGGGGGGGAGCAAGGGCCTTAGTCAGCGTGCCTCTCCACCCACTCCCGCGCGAACCTCTGCAACTCGGGAAAGAACGCCTCGAAGCACCGCTGCAGTTCCGCCTCCCGTTCCACCAGCACCGGCAGCGCCGAATCCAGCGGGTTGGCCCGGCTCAGGCGCTGCCCGATGCCCGCCAGCGCCTGGCCCAGCACCGCGCGATCGGCATAGCCGGCGGGCAGCTGGTGGAAATCCATGTAACCGCGGAAGCGCCGCAGGGCCGGGGGCAGCAGCGCATCGCCACGCCACAGCAGGGCGCGCAGCGCGTCGGAATACGGCAACAGGGGCTGCCCGCTCCAGCGCGGGAAGTCGCGCGCCAGGCAATGGTCGAACCACATGTCGAGCAGGATGCCCGCGTACCGGCGATAGGGCGACGGCAGCAGGGCCTTGGCCGCCAGCACCTCCGGGTGGGCGTCGGTATGGACGTCGATCGCGCGATGCAGGCGGATTCCGGTGATCACCCGGGGCGCGTACAGCGCCGGGTCCGGCTGCCCGTGGACGAAATCGCCGAGCATGCCGCCCAGTTGCAGGTCCTCGTCGTCACCGGCCAGCAGGGCGTGCGCCAGATGGTTCACCGGCGGCTTCCGCGGCAGGCGATCCGATCGGCGGTTATCATCGTGCGCATGAATCCCACCGAACTCCCCGCCGAACCGGCCACCTTTCCCGATGTCGCCGCCAGTTTCCTGCTCGACGGCCCGGTCGGCAAGCTGGAAACCATCAGCGATGTCGCCGAGCCGGCCTGCGCGCGCCGTGGCGTGGCGGTGATCTGCCATCCGCTGACCGTGGAAGGCGGCACCATGCACAACAAGGTGGTGACCATGGCCGAACGCGCCTTGCGCGAATCGGGACTGGACACGGTGCGCTTCAATTTCCGCGGCGCGGGCAATTCGGCCGGCGAGTTCGACCGGGGCGACGGCGAAAGCGAAGACCTGGCCGCCGTGGTGGCCTGGGTACGCCAGCGGCGGCCGCACGATGCCTTGTGGCTATGCGGTTTCTCGTTCGGCAGCTACGTGACCCTGCGCAATGCGGTGAGGCTGCGTGCCGACGCGCTGGTGAGCATCGCCCCGCCAGTGGGCCGGCGGGAGTTCGGCCCGGTCACCCTGCCCACCTGCCCCTGGCTGGTGGTGCAAGGGGAAGCCGACGAGGTGGTCGATCCGCAGGCGGTGTTCGACTGGATCGACACGCTGGAGCACAAGCCCGAGCTGATCCGCATGCCCGACACCAGCCACTTCTTCCATCGCCGCCTGATGGACCTGCGCGGCGCGATCAAGCACGCCGTGCTTGGCTGGCTGCCGCCGCCGCGAAACGACTGAAACCTGCATCCCCACTTCACGACCTGTCCGCTCCATGAGTGAAAACCCCTCGCTCGCGCCCAGCGCGCGCTATCACGAAGGCGTCGCCGCGCACCGCTGGGAGTCCGACCCGACCCAGCTGGCGCTGCTGCCCGAGTTCGATCGCATGCACGCGGCGCTGTGCGCCGCACCGGCCAGCGACAGCGGCCTGTTCGGCCGGCTGAAATCCCTGCTCGGCAACGACGAGCCACCCGCGCCGGTGCCGGGCCTGTACCTGTGGGGCACGGTGGGCCGCGGCAAGACCTTCCTGATGGACCTGTTCGCCGCCAGCCTGCCGCATGGCGTGGTGCTGCGCCGGCACTTCCATCGCTTCATGGGCGAAGTGCACGACAGCCTGCGCCAGCTCGGCGAGCGGCAGAGCCCGCTGGTCGAGGTCGCCGCGGGCATCGCCGCACGCTGCCGGGTGCTGTGCCTGGACGAATTCCTGGTCAACGACATCGGCGACGCGATGATCCTGGCCAACCTGCTCGACGCGCTGTTCGAGCGCGGCGTCACCCTGGTCACCACCTCCAACACCGCGCCGTCGAACCTGTACCGGGACGGGCTGCAACGCGCGCGTTTCCTGCCCGCGATCGCGCTGATCGAACGGCAATGCCACGTGGTGGAGATGGCCTCTTCGCGCGACTGGCGCCTGCGCGCGCTGACCCAGGCCTCGGTCTACCTCACGCCGCCGGGCGCCGAGGCGCATCGCACGCTGGAAAAGATCTTCGCCAACCAGGCCGGTGACGAGGTGGAGCAGGATGGCCAACTACGCATCAACAGCCGCGACATTCCCTTCGTCAAACGAGCCGACGGCGTGCTGTGGTTCGAGTTCGACGCCTTGTGCGAAGGCCCGCGGGCGGTGGCCGACTACATCGCGCTGGCCAAGGCCGGCCCGGCGATCATCATCTCCAACGTACCGCAGTTCACCGTGTACAGCGAGGACCCCGCCAAGCGCTTCGTGCAGCTGGTGGACGAGTTTTACGACCGCCACGTGAAACTGGTGCTGTCCGCCGCCGCGCCGATCACCGAGCTGTACGACGGCGAGCGGCTGCGCGCGGAATTCGGCCGCACCGAGTCGCGCCTGATCGAGATGCAGAGCGAGGAATACCTGGCCCTGCCGCATCGGCCGGAATGAACCGGCGCGCCCCCGTCACAGCGGGGTCGCGATGCCCGGATGGCTGCGCTGGAAACGCCGGTGATGGATCAGCAGGCCGGTGAAATACACGATGTAATAGCCCACCAGCAGGCCGATCACCAGCAGCGTCAACGGGGTCAGTGCGTGGCCCATCGGCTGCATCGCCGCGGCGCCGCCCGCCGTCGCCTGCATCTGCCACGTCTCGAACAGGCGCCAGGCCAGCCGGCCGAGCAGCAGGGCGGTGAGCAAGGCGCCGATCCACGGATTGGGCACGTAGCAGTCGCCCTTGACCGGGTCGATCTCGAAGCGGGTCAGGCGCAGGCCGACCAGGCCCACCGCGCCACCGATCAGGACGCCGCCCAGCAGCCCTTCGGCCAGCGCCAGCCGCTGCAGTCCGCTGAGCGCCATCAGGCCGCCGAGGACCACGAAGATCACGATGCGGGCGATCATCCGCTTGCGCCGGATCGGCTGGCGGCCGAACTGCCGGCTCACGCGCTTCCAGACCATCCAGGCCAGCAACGGCAGCATGATCAGGTAACTGGTCAGATGGGCAGGCATGGGCATTCCGTTGGCAGGCGTCGACGACAGCTTAATTCAGCCATGGTCCGGCTGACGACTGACGAATGTCACCCATCGGACAGGCCGTCGCGCGGATCAGGCATCGCCCAGTTGCTGCGCGATCGAGCGCGTGCGCTCGGTGACCTGGTTGCCGGTATGCAGGGTCGACTTGCGTTCGATCAGCAGGATCAGGCATTCGGCCGCGGCCACCGGATTGTGGCGCGTGCCCTTGGGCACCACGAACAGCTCACCCTGGTCCAGCTCCACCGCACCAGTTTCCAGCTCGATGCGCAGCCGGCCGTCGAGCACCAGGAACAGCTCGTCCTCGTCGTCATGGCTGTGCCAGCCGAAGGTGCCCAGCAGCTTGGCCACCTTCAGATAACTGTCGTCCAGTTCGCCGATCACGCGCGGCGACCAGTATTCGACCAGTGCAGCCGCGGCAGCCTTCGGCGAGACAGCGGAGGACATGCCTACTTGGCCTTGCCCTGGTTGGCCACCGCGGCCATTTTCGCGGCGATCGCCTCGGCGTCGCCGAGATAGTAGTGGCGCAGTGGCTTCAGCTCGTCGTCGAATTCATAGACCAGCGGCACGCCGTTGGGGATATTCAACTCGACGATCGCCTCGTCGGAGATGCCGTCCAGGTACTTCACCAGCGCCCGCAGCGAATTGCCGTGCGCGGCCACCAGCACGCGCTGGCCGGCGCGGATCGCCGGCGCCAGCACCTGGTGCCAGTACGGCAGCACGCGCTCGACGGTGTCCTTCAGGCATTCGGTGTCGGGAATGTCCTTCGGGTCGAGCTTCGCGTAGCGCGGATCATGCACCGACTCGTTGGCGGCGCGATCCAGCGGCGGCGGCGGGATGTCGTAGCTGCGGCGCCAGATCTTCACCTGATCCTCGCCGTACTTCAGCGCGGTCTCGGCCTTGTTGAGGCCGGTGAGGCCGCCGTAGTGACGCTCGTTGAGGCGCCAGTCGGTGACCACCGGCAGCCACATCAGGCCCATCTCGTCCTGTACGCCCCACAACGTGCGCACCGCGCGCTTGAGCACCGAGGTATGCGCCACGTCGAAGCTGTAGCCGCCTTCGGTCAGCAGCCGGCCCGCCTCGCGCGCCTCGGCCATGCCCTGCTCGGTGAGATCGACGTCGGCCCAACCGCTGAAGCGGTTGTCGAGGTTCCACTGCGATTGGCCGTGGCGGATCAGGACGAGCTTGTGCATGGGATGCTCAACAGAAGGGAATAAAGCGGGAATGGTGCAGGCCGACCCCGCTGTCGTCAAACGCGGCCCCTGCCACAGGTCATGCTAAACCCGTCGACCGCGCGGGGCATCCTAATGCCGGTACCCACCCACTCAAGGAGATTGTCATGCGTCGATTCCCCACCCTTCTGATGTTCGGCACGCTGGCGCTGGGCCTGCCGCTGCTGGCGGCCGCGCACGACGGCGACATCGACAAGGTCAACGGCGCGGTGCGGGTGGAAGCCGGCCAGCAGGCGGGTGACGTCAGCACGGTCAACGGCGCGGTCCACGTCGGCGACAACGCCGTGGTGAAGGAAGCCAGCACCGTCAATGGCGCGGTCGAACTGGGCGCGAAGGCGCAGGCCACCGAACTGGGCACCGTCAATGGCTCGATCAGCCTGGCCAGCGGCAGCCGGGTCAGCGGCAAGGTGGATGCGGTCAACGGCGCGATCCGTCTGGATCAGGGCGCCGACGTCGGCGGCCGGGTGGAGAACGTCAACGGCGCGATCGTGCTGGACGCTGCCCACGTCGGCGGCGGCATCGGCACCGTTTCGGGCGACATCACCGTGGGCGCGAACTCGCGCGTCGAGGGCGGCATCCTGGTCGACAAGAGCCACAGCTGGTTCAGCGGCAACAGTCACACGCCGGTGGTGGTGATCGGCCCGCACGCGGTGGTGCAGGGCACGCTGGAGTTCAAGCGCGAGGTGGTGCTGAAGGTCAGCGACAGCGCGCAGATCGGCCCGGTGAAGGGCGCCACGGCGGTGAAGTTCAGCGGCGCCACGCCGTAATTCGCGGGGCCTACAGCCAGTCGCGCGGCTTCAGGTAGGTGGCCAGTTCCGCTTCGGCGGAACCGGCTTCCGGCGCGTACGCATACTCGAAGCGCACCCGCGGCGGCAGGCTCATCAGGATCGATTCGGTGCGCCCGCCGGACTGCAGGCCGAACAGGGTGCCGCGGTCGTAGACCAGGTTGAACTCCACGTAGCGGCCGCGCCGGTACAGCTGGAATTCGCGCTCGCGCTCGCCGTACGGCGTGGCCTTGCGGCGTTCCACGATCGGCAGGTAGGCGTCGAGGAAGCCCTGGCCCACGTCCCTGGTGAAGTCGAGGCAGCGCTCGAAGCCGCCTTCGTTGAGATCGTCGTAGAACAGCCCGCCCACGCCGCGGGTCTCGTCGCGATGCTTCAGGTAGAAATATTCGTCGCACCACTGCTTGTAGCGCGGATAGACGTCCGCGCCGTAGGGCTGGCACAGGTCGCGCGCCACCGTGTGCCAGTGGCGCACGTCTTCGTCCACCGGATAGAACGGGGTGAGGTCGAAGCCGCCGCCGAACCACCACACCGGTTCCACCCCTTCCTTGCTGGCCTCGAAGTAGCGCACGTTGGCGTGGGTGGTCGGCACGTGCGGGTTCTTCGGATGCAGCACCAGCGACACGCCGGTGGCGACGAAGCTGCCGCCGGCCAGCTCCGGCCGATGCGCGGTGGCGCTGGGCGGCAGCTTGTGCCCGGACACGCGCGAGAAATTCACCCCGGCCTGCTCGAACACCGCGCCGTCGCGCAGAACGCGGGTGCGCCCGCCGCCGCCTTCGGCGCGGGTCCACGCGTCTTCCTCGAAACGTGCGCCGCCATCGACCTGTTCGATCGCGCGGCAGATGCGGTCCTGCAGTTCGCGCAGGAAGGTTTCGGCACGGTCGGCTTGCTGGCTGCTCATCACGGGACTCATTGCGGTAAGGCGATCAGCTTAGCAAGTGCGATCCGCGCGGGCGCTGCGACGCGGCGACGCGGACGCCTGCGCTGGATCAGGGCACGCGCGGCGCGCGCATGTCAGCTCAGCCGCTCGGCCATCCGCCGGTTGCCGGTCAGCGCGGCCCAGCGCGCACCGACGTCGATCCACATCAGGTAGCTGGCCTCGATCAGCAGGCGGCCAAGCGTGCGTGGCCGCAGCGAAAGCGTGGACTCGGCGGCGACCGGCTGTCCGTCGAAGCCCAGCCGCCTGGCCAGCATGCCGCAGCGCGCAAGGTGGTAGCGACTGGTCAGCAGGGCCACCGGCGGCAGCTCGCCGGTGGCCGAGTCGATCCGCAACAGCTGGCGCGCGTGGCGCAGGTTCTCCAGCGAGTCCACCGAATCCTGTTCCAGTTCCATGCGCACGGCGCCGGCCAGGCCATGTCGCCGCAGCCAGTCCTCGCCGGCCGCCGCCTCGCTCTGCGTCCCGCCGCTGTAACCGCCCAGCAGCAGCAGGTGATCGGTGTGCCGCTGTTCGACCAGCGCCAGCGCGCGGCGCAGCCGTTGCCGGTAGTCCGCACCCGGCGCATCACGCACAAGCTGGCGACCAAACACCAGCACGATCATCCGCCGCGACGGCTGCAGCGGGCTGCGTGCGGCGACCCGGCAGACGTGGACCAGATAGCCCAGCCAGACCAGCCCCGCACTGAGCACCAGGGTCAGCAAGGTCACCAGCGCCGCGCGTTGCACGTCGCGATCGCGCAGGTAGCGCCAGGGACTTCGGGAGGTCGGCGGATGGGCTTGCACGGGAGACCGGGGCGGCGGGAACGATGCGGCCTAGTTTCGCACGCCTGTTCGCGACATCTTCATGCCTTCGCCGTCACGCTCTGCGCTCGCATGCACAGGCTAGGCATTCCGCCGGGTCACCGTTAGGCTTTCGAAGATGCCCACCAAGATGACCCCTCTCGCCGTCACTGCCCATACCGCCACGTCGGCGCTGGGCAGCGGACTGGCCGCCCAGCTCGCCGCGCTGGAAAGTGCCCGCAGCGGCCTGCGTCCGAACGACATCAGCAGCGCGCCGCTGGCGTGCTGGATCGGCCGCGTGGACGGCGTGGAAGAGGTGCGCCTGCCGGCCAGCCTGCAGATGTGGGATTGCCGCAACAACCGGCTGGCCTGGCTGGGCTTGAACCAGGATGGCTTCATGCAGAAGGTCGAGGCGGCACGCGCCCGTTACGGCGCGGCGCGCGTGGCCCTGCTGCTGGGCACCTCCACCGCCAGCATCGGCGCCACCGAGGAGGCCTATCGCCAGCTCGACGCCGACGGCGGCTTCAGCGACGACCGGCTCTATCCGCCGCTGCACGCGCCGCACTCGCTGACCGCCTTCGTGGCGGCGGCATTGCAGCTCGAGGGTCCCTGCCTCACCGTCTCCACCGCCTGCTCGTCCAGCGCCAAGGTGTTTGCCAGCGCCGAGCGCTTGATCCGCCTGGGCCTGGTCGACGCGGCCGTGGTCGGCGGCGTGGACAGCCTGTGCGACAGCGTGCTGTTCGGCTTCAACGCGCTGGAGCTGGTCTCGCGCGAGCCGTGCCGACCGTTCGACGCCGCCCGCAACGGCATCTCGATCGGCGAGGCGGCCGGCTTCGCCCTGCTCGAACGTGCCGCCGCTGCGCCCGATGCCGTGCAGTTGCTCGGTTACGGCGAAGCCAGCGATGCCCACCACATGTCCACTCCGCACCCGCAAGGCCTCGGCGCCGAACTGGCGCTGGCCGATGCGCTGGCCCGCGCCGGCCTGTCCGCGGCGCAGGTCGATTACATCAACCTGCACGGCACCGCCAGCCAGAAGAACGACGACGTGGAAGCGGCGCTGGTGACGCGGACGTTCCCCGCCCGCACCCGGGCCAGCTCGACCAAGGGCTACACCGGCCACACGCTGGGCGCCGCCGGCATCGTCGAGGCCGCCATCGCGATGCAGGCGATCGAACACGGCCTGATTCCCGGCAACCTCGGCGGTGACACGCCCGACCCCGCCTGCGGCGCGCAGTTCGCCTGGCGCAACGAGCGGCAGACGGTCGAGGTGGCGCTCAGCAATTCGTTCGGCTTCGGCGGCAACAACGCCTGCCTCGCCTTTGCCCGCGCAGGATTCGGCGCATGAGCGGGCTGGATGTCTGGGTCGACGGCATCGGCGTGTGGTCGTCGCAGCTGGCCGACTTCGCCGCCCTGCGCGAGATGCTCGCCGGCCGCCCGCCGGAACCGCCGCCGCGCCGGCCCGCGGCCGCCACCCTGCCCGCCAACGAACGCCGCCGCGCGCCGGAAAGCGTGCTGCTGGCGGTGGAGGTCGCCGGCCAGGCGGTGGCGATGAGCGGCCAGGATGCGGCCGGCGTCGCCTGCGTGTTCGCCTCCTCGCACGGCGACCAGGCGATCACCGACTACATGTGCGCCACGCTGGCCCAGGTGCCGACCGAGCTGTCGCCGATCCGCTTCCACAACTCGGTGCACAACGCCGCGGTGGGCTACTGGACGATCGCCACCGGCTGCCATGCGCCCTCCACCGCGATCGCGGCACAACGCGCCAGTTTCGGCGCCGGCCTGCTCGAGGCGGCCAGCCAGGTATGCAGCGAACAGCGCCCGGTGCTGCTGGTGTGCAGCGATTACATCGGCACCGGCCCGCTGCTCGAAGTGACCGCCTGCGCGCAACCGTTCGGCAGCGCCCTGCTGCTGACGCCGACCCGCAGCCCGCGCAGCCTGGCCCGGCTGCGGCTGACGCTGACAACCGCGCCGGCTTCGAGCACACTCGACGAACCGCTGGCCGGCTGGCGCCAGGCCAACCCTTCGGCCGCCGCGCTGCCGTTGCTGGCACGGCTGGCGCTGGGCGATGGCAGCTGCCATGTCGAGGCGGCCGCGCAACTGGGATTGCAGATCGACATGGAGAACGTCGCTTGAACACCGTCAACCCGCGCTGGTGCGTGCTGATTCCCTGCCTCAACGAGGAGGCCGCGATCCAGTCGGTGGTCGAATCCGTGCTGGCGCTCGGTGCACCGGTGATCGTGATCGACGACGGCTCCGACGATCGCACGCCGGACATCGTCGCCACGCTGCCGGTGACCCTGCTGCGCCACGAGCAGCGCAAGGGCAAGGGCGAGGCGCTGCGCCACGGCTTCCGCGAGGCGGTGAAGCTCGGCTACGACGCCGTGCTGACCATGGACGGCGACGGCCAGCACCTGGCTGCCGACATTCCGCACATCGTGGCCGCGGCGACGAAGTACCCGCAGCACATCGTGATCGGCGCGCGCCTGCTGGACAAGGAACAGCAACCGAAGGGCCGCCGCCGCGCCAACGCGGTGGCCGACTGGGGGATTTCCTGGGCCTGTGCGCAACCGATCGCCGACACCCAGAGCGGCCAGCGCTGGTATCCGCGCGCCGCGCTGGAACTGGTCGACCTGCCGGCGGAGAACTTCGTGTTCGAGGCGGCGATCCTGATCGCCGCCTCGCGCGAGAAGCGGCTGGGCGTGGTCTCGGTGCCGATCGCCTCGCGCTATCACGGCAATTTCCGGCCCAGCCACCTGAAGCCGGTACGCGACGTCACCCGCATCACCACCTACACGATCGGCCGCGTGGTCCATTACGGTCGGATCGTGGCCAGCTACCGTCGTTCGCGCGCCGCGCCGATCCTCTTCGAAGGCGGTGCGACGCACTGAGTTTCCGCGCCACCACGGAGTGCGTCGCATGAGCCGGACGGAGCACGAAGCGGTCATCCTCGGTGGCGGTCTGGCCGGCCTCTGCCTGGCGCTGCAGCTGCGTGGCGAGTTCCCGGACATGGACATCCTGGTGCTGGAGCGCAACCGTCATCCGCTGCCGGTGGCCGCGCACAAGGTCGGCGAATCCACGGTGGAGATCGGCGCGCACTACTTCGACCACACGCTGGGCCTGCGCGAACACCTCGATGCGGCGCACATCCGCAAGTTCGGCCTGCGCTACTTCTTTTCCGAAGGGCGCGACGACATCCAGAACACCACCGAACTGGGCGTGAGCCGGGTCCTGCCGATCCCCAGCTACCAACTCGACCGGGGCATCTTCGAGAACTTCCTGGGCGAGGAGGCGCGGCGGCGCGGCATCGACTTTCGCGACGGCGCCACGGTCAGGGGTTTCAGCCTGGGCGAACATGGCGGTGCGCACGAGGTGCGCTTCACCGACGACAAGGGCGAACACACCGTCGCCGCACGCTGGCTGCTCGACGCCTCCGGTCGCGCCGGCCTGCTGCGTCACCGGTTGCAACTGACCGTGGACAACGGCCACCACGCCAACGCGGTGTGGTTCCGCATGGATACCCGGCTGGACATCGGCCGCTGGAGCGACGACGCCGAATGGGGCGCGCGCTGCACACCGGCCGAGCGCTGGCGCTCGACCAACCACCTGATGGGCGCGGGCTACTGGGCGTGGCTGATCCCGCTGGGCTCGGGCGCACATTCGGTGGGCATCGTCTGCGACGCGGCGATGCATCCGCTGGACGGCATGCGCGATTTCGAGCGCGCGCTGCGATGGCTGCAGGAAAAGCAGCCGGCGATGAGCCGCGCGATTGCCGCCGAGCGCGACAGCCTGCTCGACTTCCGCTTCCTGCGCGACTACTCGTTCAGCAGCAGCCGGCTGTTCAGCGCCGACCGCTGGGCGCTCACCGGCGAGGCGGGCAGCTTCCTCGATCCGTTCTACTCGCCCGGCAGCGACTTCATCGCGATCAGCAACACCTACATCACCGGGCTGATCGGTCATGACCGCGCCGGCCACAACCTCGCGCCCTACGCGCACTTCTACGAAAAGCTGTACCTCTCGTTCTACGACAGCACGCTGACCCTGTTCCGCAAGCAGTACCCGCTGTTCGGCAACCCCGAGGTGCTGTCGGCCAAGGTGATCTGGGATTACGCGTACTACTGGGGCGTGCTGTGCCAGCTGGTGTTCCAGCAGCGGCTCACCGACCTGGCGTTCCTGGGCGAAATGCGCGCGGAGCTGGAACAGGCGCAGGCGCTGAACAGCCGCATGCAGTCGCTGTTCCGCCACTGGCATGCCGCCGCCGGCGGCCACAGCCGGCGCGAGATGCTCGACCAGTGCGCGCTGGCATGGTTCGGCGACCTCAATGCGACCCTGCACGATCCGCTCGACGAAGCCGGTGTCCGCGCCCGCCTGCGCCATAACGTGCGCATGCTCGACGGCGTGGCTGATGCGCTGGTGCTGCAGGCCAGCGCCAGCGACCCGCGCCTGCACGCACCGATGTCGGGCCAGCCGCGCCCACCGCTGTTCAGGGCGGTGGCGTAGCCGGTCAGCCCATGCCGCCGTTGACGCCGATCACCTGGCCGTTGATGTAGGCGGCCGCGTCCGAGCACAGGAAGGCGACTAGGGCGGCGACTTCCTCCGGCTTGCCCGCGCGCTGCGCCGGCACCACCTCGCGGATGCGCTCGGGCGGAAACGCCGCGTCGGCCATGCGCCCTTCGATCACGCCGGGCGCCACCACGTTGACGGTGATGCCGCGCGAAGCCATCTCGCGCGCCAGCGACTTGCTGGCGCCGTGCAGCGCGGCTTTCGCGGCCGCGTAGTTGGTCTGTCCCCGGTTGCCCAGCTGGGCGGCTACCGAGCTGACCGACACGATGCGGCCGAAGCGCTGCCGCGCCATCGGCAGCAACAGCGGCTGGGTCACGTGGAAGAAGCCGTGCAGCGAGACATCGATCACCCGATGCCACTGCTCGTCGCTCATGCCGGCCATCGGCGCGTCGTCATGGATGCCGGCGTTGTTGATCACCGCGTGGATCGGCCCTTCGGCCAGCAGCGTGTCGAGCGCTGCGCGGGTCACCTCGGCGTCGGCGACGTTGAACGCCAGCGCCTGCGCACGGCCGCCCGCGGCGACGATCGCGGCCGCGATGCCCTCGGCGCGGGTCAGACTGTGGTGGCCGTGCACGATCACCTGCCAGCCGGCCGCGGCCAGCGCCTGGCAGATCGCGCCACCGAGTTCGCCGCTGCCGCCGGTGACCAGCGCGCGGCGCAGACTCGCAGGTTCGCTCATGACTTTCGTCCGCTCAAAAGCGCGAGTCTAGCGCAGCGCGTGGCCCCCTTCAGAACGTCACTTGCAGGGTCATCCGCACCGCATGGTCGCTTTCACGACCGGCCAGCACGCCGTCATATCCGGCACGCAGGCTGGTGTGCCTGGACAAGCCGGCGTCGATGCCGAGCTGCACCAGCGCGGCATTCGCCCGCAGCGGCACGCCGCTGACGGTGAAGCGTTCGCCATCGGCGAAACGCTGCTGCGCCAGCGGCACCAGGTCGCCGAATGCGTGTCGCCAGCCGAGCGTGGCGTACAACGACACCGGCGTCGCGGCGCCGTCCGCCAGTTGCCACAGGCCACGCACGCCGAGCGTGCCGAGGCTGACCTCGGTGGTTTCGCCCGCGCTGCGCAAGGCGGTGACGCTGCCTCGCTCATCGACCTGGCCGGTGTATGCCGCCACGTGCGCCAGGTTCACGAACGGCTGCACGCTGCCGTGCGCGCCGGTGTAGCGGTAGCCGCCTTCGAGATACGCCTGGCGGGTACGCCCGTGGTAGTCGGCGCGCAAGGTCCCCGGCAACACGGCATCGACGTGGCGCGTGCTGCGGATGTCGTGCCAGCTTTCGGCCACGCCGCCATCCAGCGACCAGCCGTTCCAGCGGCCGCCGGCATACATGCCCAGGTGCCGGTTCTTCACGTAGGCCGAGCTGTCGAGCGCGGTGACGTCCAGCGCATCCTGGCCTTCGCCGGCGGTGATGCCGGCACGCAGCCAGTCGCCGATCGGCGCATCCACGCCGAGCAGGATGCCGCTGCCATGGCCCTGCATCGATGATGCATTGCCGTCGCCATCGGCGTGGCCGGAATGATTCCAGCCGTGCACCCAGATCGAACCCGCGCTGGCGCCGACGGCGCGGGCATCATCCTGCGCGGTGTCCGCGCGATGCAGGCGGTCGCCCATCGCCTCGCGCACGAAGCGGCTGTCCTGCAGCAGCGCGGTGCGGGTCGAGGCCAGCGATTCGCCTGACCACTGGCCGAGCGCCGCGCGGGTGGTGGTCACGTCCTGGCTCAGCAAGCCGTCGTACAGCCCGCCGCCACCCTGGTGTTCCACCGCATTGCCGGTGGCGCACTGGTTGGCGGTGACCGTCACCGCGCAGAAATCGACGTCGTTGCGGCTCAGCGTCAGCTGCACCGCGTTGGCCAGGTAGTCGAGCCTGGGATCGAGGAAGGCCAGCGTGGTGGTGACCGCGCCGAACTGGCCCTCGACACCGCCGGCGGCGGTGAGGATGGTGTAGGTGGTCTGCGTCGTGTAGCTGCCGTCGCTGGCCAGGTTCAGCACGGCACCGCCCTGCAGCGTGGCGTGTCCGGTCACGGCAAGCAGATCGCTGTGACCGGCTGCGTCGGTCTCCACTTCATAGGACGCGCCGCTGCGGATCGTCACGTCGCCACTGGCCGAAAGCGTGCCGATCGAATGACCCGGTGCCAGCGTGCCGGCCAGGTCCAGGTTGCCCAACGTGCCGCTGCCCGACAGGCGCGTGCCGGCGTCCATGGCCAGCGAACCGCCCAGCGTTCCGTCCACCGCCAGGCCGCCGGCCAGGACCTCGGCGTCGCCGCTGAAGGCATGGTTGTCGCCGCTCAGGGTCAGGGTGCCGGCACCGGTCTTGCCCAGGCTGCCGCCACCGGAAAGGGCAGCGGCATAGCTGCCATCGACCGCCTGGTCGAATACCAGCGCGCCGTGATCGACGATGTCGCCCTGCACGCTGGCGGTGTCGCCGCGCAGCGTGCCGGCACCGATCGTGGTGCCGCCGGCGTAGCTGTTGGCACCGGTCAGGGTGAGCACGCCGGCGCCATCCTTGACCAGCGCGCCGCTGCCGGAGATCGCGCCGACAAACGCCACGGCATCGCTCCGATCGAACACCAGCGTGCCGTTGTTCGTCACCGCACCGCTGCCCAGCGAACCGCTGGTGCCGCCGTCGCCGACCTGCAGGATGCCGGCCTCGATGGCGGTGCCGCCGGCGTAGCTGTTGGCGCCGCCCAGCAGCAGGCTGCCGCCACCCAGCTTGTGCAGGCTGCCGCTGCCGGAAAGCTGGCCCGCGTAGCTGCCATCGGTCGCCTGGTCGAACACCAGCACGCCATGATCGACGATGTCGCCCTGCAGGCTGACCGTGTCGCCGCGCAGCGTGCCGGCATGGATCGTGGTGCCGCCGGCGTAGCTGTTGGCGCCGGTCAGGGTGAGCACGCCGGCGCCATCCTTGACCAGCGCGCCGCTGCCGGAGATCACCCCGGCAAAGCCCACGGCATCGCTCCGATCGAACACCAGCGTGCCGTCGTTCGTCACGGCGCCGCTACCCAGCGAACCGCCGGTGCCGCCATCGCCGACCTGCAGGATGCCGGCACGGATCGTGGTGCCGCCGGCGTAGCTGTTGGCACCGGTCAGGGTGAGCACGCCGGCGCCATCCTTGACCAGTGCGCCGCTGCCGGAGATCGCGCCGGCAACGCCCACGTCATCGCTCCGGTCGAACACCAGCGTGCCGTTGTTGGTCACCGCACCGCTGCCCAGCGATCCGCTGGTGCCGCCGTCGCCGACCTGCAGGGTTCCGGCCTCGATGACGGTGCCGCCGCTGTAACTGTTGGCGCCGCCCAGCAGCAGGCTGCCGGCACCGAGCTTGCGCAGGCTGCCGCTGCCGTCCAATGCCTGCGCCACGGTGAAGGTGTGGCCGGCATCGACGATGTCGAAGCCGCCGCCAGCGGCGGTCATCGACAATGCGCGCGTGGTGCTGGCGAAGCTGCTGCCGGTCACCTGCAGCACGCCGCCATCGAGCACCAGGGCGCCGCTGGCGTCACCGAGGTTGGCATCGGCGGACACCGACAGCGTGCCGCCGCTGACCGTGGTGCCGCCGGTGTAGGTGTTGTTGCCGGCCAGGATCAGGGTGCCGGCGTCGGCCTTGTCCAGGCCGTCGCTGCCGGCGATCACGTTGTTGATCGTGGCCGTCCAGTCCGCGCCGGCGCTGCTGCCGTCGCCGACCCGGATCACCGGCGTCGCGCCTTGGCCGCCGACCAGGGTCAACGTGTCGCCGCCGAGCACATAGCCATCGCTGGCGAACTGCAGGCCGCTGGCGGTGACGGCGCCGTTGCCGCCATCCACCGTCACCGTGCCTGCATCGCCGCCGAAGATGGCAAAGCCCGGCTGCGGCTGCATAGCCGCGTCGACGGAGCCGATGGCATCGGTCCACAACGGCGCGGTCGTCGACCATGTACCGCTGCCGCCGCCCATCCGGGTGGCCGTGGCCTGGCCGTTGGCGTTCCAGAAGTTCAGCGTCAGGCCGGCGGTGTTGAGCAGGTTGATCTGCTTGCTGGCGAGGAGCGTCTGCAGTTGCAGGATGCTGCCGGCCGGCGTGGTGCCGAAGGCAAGACCGCCGTTGCTCTCGACCAGGGCGCCGCCCCAGCGGAACACGTTGTAGAGGCCGGCGCCCATGCCGCCGGCGTCGACGACGTTGAGCACGGCACCGTTCAGCGTGAGGTCGCCGTCGACCTGCACGCTGTCGCCCGCGCCGAAGGTATGCAGGTCCGCGCCGGGGGCGCCGAACTCGTAGTCCAGCACGCTGCCGGATGCGGCGCCGAGATTGCCGCCGATGCTGAGCGTGCCGATGGAACCGCCCGGGGCCAGGTGTCCGCCGGACTGCAGCGCGACATCACCGTCGATGCGGCCGTGGCCGCCCAGCGTGGCGCCGCTGTCCACCTGGACATCGCCGGCAATCGCGGCGGAAGCGTGCGCGGCGTCGCCCACCAGCAGGGTGCCACCGCGCAGCTCGGTGAGGCCGGCGTAGGTGTTGACGCCGTTCAGCACCTGGCGGCCGTCGGCCAGCACCAGGCCGCCACTGCCCGCGATGATCCCGGCGAAGCTGTCGTGGGCATCGCTCAGGGTCAGCGTCTGGCTGCCCAGGGTCACCGCGCCGCCGCCGCCCAGGCTGGCGATGCTGGCGCCGGCGCTGGTGCCGGCGATGTCGAAGATGCCGTTGTCGGTCAGCCCGCTGGATGCGGCGATGCTGCCTGCGCCGGTCAGTGCCCAGGTGCCGGCCGCGATGGTGGTGCTGCCGGTATAGGTGCTGATGCCGCTGAAGGTGGCGCTGCCGCGGTCGTCGGCAAATACCACGCTGCCGCCAGTGCCACCGGCGATGCCGCCATCTGCCAGCACACCGCCGAAGCTCCAGTTGGAGGAGCCCAGGCTGATGGTGAGCGTCTGCGCGCCCAGCGCCACGGTGCCGTCGCCGTACAGGGTCGCGACCTGGGTTCCCGCGTTCGTCTGCGACAGGTCGAAGAAGGCACCGCTGGCGATGTTCAGGGTGCCGCTGATCGCACCGTCGCCGGACAGCGCCAGCGTGCCTGCCTCGATGTCGGTGCCCTGGTACGAATTGGCGTGGCCGGTGAGGGTCAGCGTGCCCGCGCCGTCCTTGATGAGGTTGCCGTAACTTGCCGTGGTGATCGGACCGGCCAGGGTGACGTCGAAACCCTGGCTGTCGATGTGGGCGGAATTGGTGATCTCGATGGCACGCGACGAGCTGAACGAGGCGCCGGCCTGCAGCGTGGCATTTCCGATGTTCACCGCGCCGCTGCTGTCGCCCAGGTTGCCGTCGGCGGCAACGGACAGCGTGCCGGCGTTGATGAAGGTGCCGCCGCTGTAGCTGTTTGCACCACTCAGCGTGAGCGTGCCGGTGCCGGTCTTGGTCAGGCTGCCGGCGCCGCTGACGAGGCCCGCGTAGTTGCCGTCACTGGCCTGGTCGAAGACCAGCGCCGCGCCGTCGTCGATATTGCCGACCAGACTGCTGCTGTCGCCGACCAGGGTACCTCCGGTGATCGACCACGTTTGCGCCACAGAGCCGTTGCCGCTGAGCGTCCAGGTACTGGCGCCGCTCTTCCGGTGGCTGGCAAAGCCGAAGACGGAGCCGATGTCGAAGGTGTTGCCGCCAACGGCATCGACGTCGCCGCCGAGGATCAGGCTGTCGCCGCCCACGCCGGTGCCGCTGCTGCTGATCACGGCGCCGGTGATGCTGGAGCCCGCGCGCAGCAGCAGGGAATTGCCGCCGCCGGACAGCAGCACCGCGATGCCCTGGGTGCCATCGTCGGAGGTGACGCCGCCCACCAGGCTGCCGCTGTTGTCGATCGATGTCTGCCCGTTGGCGACGATGGCCGCGGCGCCGGCGTTGGCACCCTGGCCGTTGCCGCCCTGGATCGTGCCGCCCGCACGGTTGACGATGCTGGCCGCGTTCGCGATCACGGCGGTTCCGGCGAGGATGCCGCCAGTGCCCGCGATGGTGCCGCTGTTGTCGATGCTGACGCCATCGACGGCGACGATCGCGGTGCCGCCGGTGGTGCTGATGTCGCTGAGGCCGCCTTCGTCGCCAAGGATCGAGGCGCCCGACTGGTTGACGATGCTCACGTTGCCGCTGGCATGAATGCCCTGGCCGCCGATGTTGCCGAGATGGAACACGCCGCCGTAGCCGCCTTCGATGATGCCGCCGGAGCGATTGGTGATGCTGATCTGCTCGCCGCTGGCAGCAGTGGCCGCGATGCCGATGCCGCCGGTGCCGCCACCGCCACCGGAGCCGCCGGTGCCGCCTGCGATCCGGCCGCTGTTGCCGATGGTCACGTTGCCGGTGGCCTGGATGCCGCTGCCACCGACGCCGTTGCCGCTGAAACCGGGAGCGGCCTGGGCGCCCACGCCGCCGCTCACGCTGCCCGCGTTGTCGATGACGAAGCTCGCCGCACCGCTGGTGGCGGCCGTGATGCCGTGGCCGCCGGTGGTGCCGCTGTTCAGGGTGGCGCCACCCATGATGTTGCCGCTGGCCTGGTTGGTGACCTGGCTGCCGTTGCCACCCACGATGCCGGCGCCAGCGATGGTGAAGGCGTCGCCACCGGCGATGTCGCCGCTGTTGGTGACCTCGCTGCCGTCAGCAGCCAGATCGACACCGGCGCCGCCTTCGCCAGCGGCGCCGCTGAAGCTGCCCGGACCGCCCGAAGCGCCGCCCGCACCGCCGGTGATCTGGCCGCTGTTGGTCAGGTTGCCGTTCGCGCCCGCCACCAGGATGCCGGCGCCGCCACCGCCACCGCCGCCGCTCCATTGGCCGGTGGCGCCATTACCGCCGTTGCCGCCGGTGATGCTGCCGGCGTTGCCCAACGTGCTGCCATCGCTCAACACGACCAGGCCGGCGCCGCCACCACCACCGCCGCCGCCGATGCGGTCACCGTCGCCGCCGTTGCCGCCATTGCCGCCGGTGATGCCCAGGCCGACACCGAGAGCGAGGCTGGTGCCTGCGGCGTACACGCCGTCGCCGCCACCGCCGCCGCCACCGCTCATGAAGGTGACGCCCGGATCGGTCTGGCCGTCCGCGCCGTCGCCGCCGCTGATCGAGGTGTTGCCGATGGCGGTGGCGCCCACGCTGCCGCCGGCACCGCCGGCGCTGATGGCCGAGCCGCCGTGGCCACCATCACCGCCGTTGCCGTTGCTGCCGGCATCGCCCGCCAGACCGCTGCCACCCTGGCCACCCGTGCCGTTGCCGTTGCCGCCGCTGCCGCCGTAGGCACCGCCGCCCGCGCCACCCGCACCGCCCAGACTGCCGCCCACGGTGGCCCATGCCGGCAGCGGAACCAGGCTGACCGACAGCGCCGCGGCGCAAGCCACCGCCAGCAGGCGGTGCGGCGTGCGGGCGCGCGTGGCCGCGGCGGTGGCTCCACTCCGATGTGGCGTGACAGCCAGTTCCGAAGCCACCTGCATCACGCGCAGGGCGCGGTTCCAGATCAGACGGTAGGTATGGTTCATGGCGCGAGGTCCTTGGCAAGAGAACGGGGCGGCGGTCGCATCAATGCGGTCACCGGAAGAAAGAAACGGGGATAACGCCGCGACGGGGCGGCGGCGGGCTTACAGGTCGGCGTGGCCCGGCCCGGAAAGAGTCGATCGGATGTGCGTGACGCAAGGGGCAGGGGCGCTGCGGGGTCGCGGCGCTTGCGGTTTCCGTCCGGCAGTCGCCCGTCAGCATGTCCATTGCGCAGGATCTCCCTTGGTCACTCGGCACCGCGGGCAGCGTGACGCCGGGCGCACCACAAAGCATAAGCGAAGATGGCTTGCGATGTTCAATCGCGATGGCGGTCAACCGGCTCGCCGGGCAACCTGATCATCGCCATATTGCGTTTCGATCACGCGCGGTTCGGACTCCGCCGGTGATGCCGACCCGGGTCACGCCAGCGGGCCGGCGGCTCCCGCATCCGCGATCGACGGCGCGATCGACGGCGCGATCGACGGATGGATGACGGCCGCGCGCCCATGGGCCAGCATGCGACCGCGATGCTCGACACGGAACGCATACTGCGCACCGCCGTCGTCCGCGTAGAGGCATTCGGCATGGACGTCCAGATGACCGTCCAGCTGATCGACGTACTCCTCGAACAACTGCACGTCGCGCAGGCTGACCAGCATGCCCGGCCGCACCTGTTCGTCGCCGCGCGCGCGGGCCAGCAGCGCGCCGTGCACGGCCATCGCCTGCGCGCCGTATTCGGCCAGGTGCACCGCATGCAGGCCGTGTTCGCCACGCAGCGGATTGTCGGCGCGCGCATGACCGGTGCTGGTCGCGTGGATCGTGCGTGCGTCCCACGCGAGCACGGCGTCGAGCAGGCACATCGTGCCCGCATGGGGAATCAGCTTTTCCCAATCACTCTTCGGCAGCATGCGGCGCCATCAGGATCGACAGGCAGAAGTGGAAGGCCACGCCCAGGCTCACGGTGAGGCCGATCGCGCGCAGCACCGGGATCGTGGCCCACGCCAGCATGCCGAACACCAGCAGCGCGGACAGCACGCAGACGATGGTGGCGTGCAGGGTACGCCGCTGTTCGGCGGGGTCGCCGGTATCGCGCTCGAAGAACAGCGCGTAGTGCAGGCCCAGCCCGCCGGCCAGGATCAGCGCCACCAGGTGGAACAGCGAGATCTCGATGCCGATCACCCGCTCCACCGCCAGCACCAGGAAGGTGGCCAGGGTCATCGGCGCCAGCACATGCCAGGCGCGGCGCACGCTGCGCAGCGCGAAGCTGATCGTCAGCACCAGCAGCAGGCTGGCCGCAAGCAGCGCTTGCAGAATGCGCGTGCGGTAGTCGACCACCAGCGATTCGGAGGCGGCCTTCAGATCCAGCAGACGCACGCTGCCGTGGCTGCCGGCGCCCAGCGACTGCAGCGCGGCCACGTCGTGCACGCCGCTGACCGTGCCCAGGCCCAGCCAGTGACCGTCGCGCTCGACCAGCATCGCGGCCAGGCGCTGACCCAGTGGGGTCTGCGCGTAGCGCTCGGGCGTCAGCGGCGGCAGGCTGCGTGCGATTTCCACGTCGTCGACGAAGGGCTGGAACAGGTCGGCGCGGAAGGGCAGGCCATGCAGCGCTTCATCCAGTGCACGCTGCAGCGTGGCGCGATCAGGCAGCTTCGCCTGCCGCTCGCGTTGTACCGCGACGCTGGGCAGGTAACGCGACGGCAGTTCCAGCGCATCGGCGGCATGCTTTGTCACCAGCGCGTCGACTTGGGGCTGCAACCGCTCCGACAACGCCAGCACGCCCTGCTCGGTCGGCGCCTGCAGCACCAGCAGGTAGCGCACGTCGGGCGCGCCCAGCGCCTCGCGCAGGCGTGCGTCGTGCTGCAGCAGGTCCTGCGGCAGCGGGGTCAGCGCGGCCAGGTTGTTCTGCCAGAACGAACCACGCGCCAGGGCCAGCATCGCCACGATCGCGACGGCGACCAGCAGCGGAATCCAGCGCGGCCGTGGCAGCTGGTCGACGAAGCGCCGCGCCCGCGCCAGCCAGGCCATGCCGGCCACGTCGCGCACGCGCCGAGGCAGCAGGTGCGGCAGCAGGTAGCGCGTGCTGAAGCCGGCCACCAGCAGGCCGACGATGGTGAACACCGCCAGCTGTTTCAGGCCATTCACGCCGGACGCGTAGAACGCGAGGTAGGCGATGCACGCCGACGCAATCGCGGTGAGCAGCAGCGGCCACAACGCGCGCACGCTCTGCACCGCATCCTCACCGGCGCGGCGATGGCTGAGCACGCGGATCGGGTACTCCTGCGCCACGCCGAGCAGGGTGAAGCCGAACGCCAGGGTGATGCCGTGCACGTCGGGAAACGCCAGGGTCAGCGCCGCGATGCCGGCCAGCGCCGCGCTGGCGATCGGCAGCGCGCCCAGCAGCAGCGAACTGAAACTGCGATAGGCCAGCAGCAGCAGCGCGATGAAACCCACGGTGGAGATGCGTCCGATCCAGTCGGCCTGGTGCCGCGTCTGCGCGCCCACGACCACGCTGAAATAGCCCGGACCGCTGAGATCGAGCTTCGCCGCCGCGCTGCCCGGCAGCGCGGCGAAGGCTTGGCGGATGCCGTCGATGGATTGTTCCTGTGCACCCGGATCGAAGCCCGCGGCCACCGTCTGCACCAGCAGCAGCGCCTCGTCCTGCGGCGAGAACCACACGCCTTCGCGCACTTCGGGCGACTTCGCCGGCGCCCACAACTCGGCCAGCTTCAGCACTTCCAGCGTGGGATCGCGGGGCAGCAGGCCCTTCAGCAGAGTGGCGGCGGGCGAGGACAGATCGTCCAGGCGCTGTTGCAGCTGATCGGCCAGGTAGGCCTCGTCCAGCGGCTGCGTGTCCAGCGTGGGCGAGAGCAGGAAGCGGTACGGCAACAGGCTGCTGTCCAGCGCGCCGAGATCGAAACTGCCGTTGACCACCTGGCTGTAGCGCGGGTCCTTCTTCAGCGCAGCGAACAGACCCTGGCTCAACGCGGCCAGCTTCTCGTCGGAGGCGCCGCTGATCGACAACAACAGCAATCGCGAACCCGGGCCCTCGCCGACCTGCTCCATCAGCAGGCGCTGGTCGGGCGTGGTCGGCGCGGGCATGAAGCTGCGCAGGTCGGTGCTGATCTTCAGCCGCTGCGCCACCATCCAGCCCAGCGCGGCCAGAGACAGCAACCACACGACCAGCAAGGTCGCACGGGCACCCCGGCGCATGCTCAGGGCGCGCCCTGGCACAGCGCCTGCAGCGTCTCGCGGGTCGGATCGGCGGGCATCTTCGCGGCCAGCGGACCGAGCAGGTCGACGGCGAGATCACCGTCGGCCTCCTGCATGTGCATGCAGCGCGACTGCTTGCCGACGCCGTCGATGCGGATGCTGGCCACGGTCTTCGCCACGCGCGCGTCGCGCGGCACCAGGGTCAGGGTCCAGGCGCCGTCGGCCTTCCCCGTCTGGGTGATTTCGAAGGACTTCTGCAGACGCGCCGCGTCGCCGCTGAGCAGGGCCACGAAGCTGTCCAGCAACACTTGCAGCTGCGGCGCGCGCTTCAGCGAAAAGTGCCGCGCACTCCTGCCCTCGCGCTGCTGGGTGACCTCGCCGTCGGCGATGGTGGAAGTCTCGCGTTGCGGCCGGTCGACGCGCCGCTGCAACTGGTCACCGCCCAGCCACGACAACTCGCCGGACACCACCAGCGGCTGCTGCAACACTTGCAGGAAACGCGCCTCGGCGAACGCCGTATGCGCGGGCGCCGGCTGGCCCAGCGCGGCGATCAGCGCATGCGCCGGGGAAGACGCAGGCGCCTGCTCAGACGCCGACGCGCTCGCGCACAGCGTCAGCAGCAGGCTCGGCAGCAGGAGGTGCGTCTTGCCAGAAATCATAGAAATTGAACCAGTTGTAGGGAGCGACGTGAATGTAGTGCTCCAGTCGTTTCGCGTAGCGGGCAATCAGCGCATCGAGCGCCGGGCCTCGATCATGCCGCGGAATCTCCACCCGTTCGCTGAATGGCTCGAACACCAGCCGATAGCGGTTGCCGCCCAGATACAGGCCAAAGCACAGTACCACCGGCACCTGCAGCGTATGCGCCAGCAGCCACGGGCTGATCGGGAACGGCGCCGACGAACCGAGGAACTCGGTACGACGCAGCACCTCATGGCCGCGACCACGATCGGCCAGCATCGCCACCAGCGCACCGCTGCGGCAGGCTTCGGCCATCGCCAGCGCGATGCTGGTGCCATCCTGCGCCGCATCGATCACGCACTTGCCCACTTCCGGCGCCAGCTCTTCCAGCAGCTCGGTCATCGCCGGCGTCTTCTGCTTGTCCAGCACCACCCGCAGCGGCATGTCGGGTCTGCGCGCACCCACAGCGCGCAGGGCTTCGAAACTGCCCTGGTGCGAACCGAACAGCAGCACGCCATGACCGCGCGCGTAGCGCTCGTCGAGCAACTCCAGGCCTTCGGTCTCGATCTCGAACGGCTGCTCGCCATGCGCGAGCAGGAAGATCCGGTCCAGGATCGTGGCGGCGAAGCAATGGATGTGTTTCAGCACCTGCCACGATGACACCGGGCCGCCCAGCGCGCGTTCCAGGTACTGCCGCGAGGCCAGCCGCTCGGGCCCGCGACGCAGGTAGAAATACAGCGTGATCGGATACAGGCACAACCGGCCCAGCCGGCGGCCGCCGTACAGGGCGATGCTGCGGATCAGCCAGATCGCGAAGCGGCCGCCGCCCTCGGGCCGGCTTTGCCAGTGTTCGTCGTTGCTCATGCAGATCCCTCGACCACGCCGCGCGCCAGCAAGCAACCGTCGCGACGGATTTCGAAGCGGGCCCGCGAGCCTTCCGTCGCGACCCCGGTCAGACACAGCGTGGCCGTTTCATCGGGCAGCAACGGTGCCACGAATTTCGCCTCGAGTACCCGCGCCAGACGCTGCCCGCGCCAGCGGCCCAGCGCCAGCGCAATCTGTTCCAGCAAGACCACGCCGGGAACCAGCGGATGGCCGGGGAAGTGCCCCGGCAATGCCGGATGGATGGCGTCGATGCGCACAGGCTGTTCGAAGCGCTCGCTCATGACGGCATCACCCGCTTGCCGCGCACCAGTTGCGGCCAGTGCAGCGCCAGTTGCAGCATCATGTCGTGCAGGCCCGGATGACTGAGGTGGCGCAGGCGCCAGCGCCGGTAGAGATACTCCAGCAGGAACGCCACGCCCAGCAGCGCGTAGCAACCCAGGTGCAGCCATGCGGCCGCCCAGCGCTCGGGCACCTGCAGCGGCGAGGCGACGCCGAAGCGCTGCAGCAGGCCGCCGTGATCGGCACACAGCAGCAACACGGTCAGCAGCAGCGCCTGCGCGCCGAGCAACAGGGTCCAGAACCAGGTGAGCTGTCGAGCATAGGCCGCGACACCCGGCTGCTGCAATCGCTCGGCCCCTTCGATGGCGATGATGAAGCGTTCCACCAGCGGCTCGGCGGTTACCAGGGTGCGGCCGAACCAGATCGCCAGCAGCACATTGATCAGCACCGGCACCGCTTCCAGCAGCAGGTCGGCGAATCCGCGCATCCAGACCAGCAGCAGGCCGGCCAGCACGGCGCACCACGACAGCCATGCCGCACCTCGTCGCGCCAGCATGGCTGGCAGCAGCAGGACGGTAAGCAGCAGCGCCAGCGCCAGCAGCGCGAAAATCTGTCGATGGCTCACCGCACCGGCGATCGCCAGCAGGGGATACGCCGGCAACAGGCACAGCGCAAGGCGCCGCGCATGGTCGGACGATGGAGGGGATGCCGTCATGCCAGGTTCCGCGTGAGCTTCATCCGGATGGCCACCCTGCCATCCCCACGGGAAGACCGCGTGACGAAACCATGGCGGAGCAACTGCGAACGTCGGCCAACCTCAGCCGGCGCGATGCTGCTCGACGTGGTCGGACAGGCTGCGCAGACTGGTGAAGATCTGCCGGTTCTCCGGGTTGTCCGAGCGCAACTGAAAACCGTAGTGCTTGGACACGGCCAGGGCGATCTCCAGCGCGTCGATCGAATCCAGCCCCAGTTCGCCGCCGAACAGCGGTGCATCCGGCTCGATCTGCTCCGCCGTGACGGACTCGAGGTTCAGGCATTCCACCACCAGGGTGGCCAATTCGTGTTGCGCTGCGGTCTGCTCTGCCATGCTCGATTCCGTACGGTGTTTTCATTGCCTCCCCCCGGTGGCAGTGGGCGCGGAGTGTAACATAGCGCCCTTGTCGTCCCCGGTTGTCGAGAATGGTTCAGGGAAGTGAAAACCCGCAAATCGACTCGCTGGCGCGCCGCGCGCCGCGGGTTTCCTATCGCATGGCCGAACCCGCCGCGGTGCTTGCCGAACCCGGCACGCTGGCGGTGTTCGGCTTCGGCGAACACGCCCCGCGCAGCGGGGATCCGCGTTATCTGCAGGTACCGCTGGAAGCGTTCGATGGCCCGGCACCGCTGGAGCTGTGGCAGGTCGATGCGTCGGTGAGCAGCGGTCGCGACGGTGCGATGCACTGGGCGGCCGGCGGTGGCTGGCTGTTTGCCTCGATCGAGCTGGACGAGCGCGAGCATGGCGGCGCCACGGCCACCGCGGAGCTGGCCTATCGACAGCTGCACCAGCTGGTAGCCGCGCGGGCGGAGCATCACGTGCAGCGCGTATGGAACTACCTCGGGGCCATCAACCACGGTGATGGCGACGCCGAGCACTACAAGCATTTTTGCGATGGCCGCGCCAGCGGCATGGGCGATTTCTTCAGCGAAGGTTTTCCGGCCGCCACGGCGATCGGTCACCACGGCGACGCGCATCGCTTGCAGGTCTACCTGCTGGCCTGCGATCGCCCCGGCCAGAAAGTCGAGAACCCGCGCCAGGTCAGCGCCTGGCGCTACCCCCGCCAGTACGGCCGGACCCCGCCCAGTTTCGCCCGCGCGATGAGCCTGCCAGCCGGCGATGTGCTGGCCATTTCCGGCACGGCCGCCGTGGTCGGCCATGCGTCGGCGCACCAGCACGACCTGGACGCCCAGCTCGCCGAAACCATGGTCAATCTCGACGCCTTGCTGGCCAATGCCGGCATGGCCAGCGGGTTCGACAGCCACTCGCCGCTGAAGGCGTATGTTCGCCATCGCGGCGACGCCGTCCGCGTGCGCGAGTTTCTCGGCAGTCGGCTGCCCGGCGTGCCGGTGCTGCTGTTGCACGGCGACATCTGCCGCAGCGAACTGCTGTTCGAGATCGACGGCTGGCGGTACGTCTGAGGAACGGGGGAACGGTTAGAGCATCCCCGTTCCGACCGACTACCGCTTCACCGGCCGCTTCCAGCCCTCATAAGTCTGCTGCTTGCCGCGCGCCACGGTCAGCTCGCCATCGGGCGCGTCGCGGGTGATCACCGAGCCGGCGCCGATGGTGGCCTGGGCGCCGATCGACACCGGCGCGACCAGCGAACTGTTCGAGCCGATGAAGGCGCCGTCCCCGATCCGCGTGAGGTGCTTGTTCACGCCGTCGTAGTTGCAGGTGATGGTGCCGGCGCCAATGTTGACGCCACGGCCCACCTCGGTGTCGCCGAGATAGGTGAGGTGGTTGGCCTTGCTGCCTTCGCCGAGACGGGCCTTCTTGGTCTCGACGAAATTGCCCACGTGCACGCCGGCATCCAGCTCGGTGCCCGGGCGCAGCCGCGCAAACGGGCCGATCATGCAGGGGCCGTGGGTGACCACGCCATCGAGGTCGCAGTGCGACTGCACCACGGTGCCGGCCGCCAGCTGCACGTTGCGCAAGCGGGTGAAGGCGCCAATGCGCACGTCGTCGCCCAGCGCAACGTCGCCTTCCAGGATCACGTCGATGTCCAGCTCCACGTCGCGTCCGGCCGTGACCACGCCACGAACGTCGATGCGCAGCGGGTCGGCCAGCCGCACGCCGTCGCCAAGCAGGGCGTGCGCGGCGCGCTGGCGGAAAGCCGCCTCCAGTTCGGTCAGCTGCAGCGGATTGTTGGCGCCGGCGGCCTCGACCGGATCGGCGCACTCCACGCTCAACGCGGGATGGTTCTCCTCGGCCGCCATGCGGAAGATGTCGGTGAGGTAATACTCGCCCTGCGCGTTGTTGCGATCGAGCCGCCCGATCCAGCCACGCAAGGCGCCGGCCCCGGCGATCAGGATGCCGGTGTTGACCAGGTTCACCGCACGCTGCACGTCGTCGGCGTCCTTTTCCTCGACCACCGCCCGCACGCGGGCATTGCCGTCGCACAGCACCCGACCGTAGCCGCGCGGCTCGGCCAGCCGCATGGTCAGCAGGCTGAAGCCGCCCTCGGCTTCCACCAGTTGCCGCAGCGTCTCGACGCGGGTCATCGGCACGTCGCCATACAGCACCAGCACGCGCGCGTCGTCCGGCACCTCGCCCAGCGCCTGCTCCACCGCGTGGCCGGTGCCCAGGCGCTCGGCCTGCAGCGCCCAGCGCAGGTCGGCCTGGTCGGCGAACGCCGCCTGCACCTGTTCGCCGCAATGGCCGTAGACGATGTGCAACGCTGCCGGCTGCAACGCCCGCGCGGCCTCGATGACATGCGCCAGCAACGGCCGTCCGGCCAACGGCATCAGCACCTTGGGGCGGCTGGATTTCATCCGCGTGCCGGCGCCGGCCGCGAGGATGATGACGTGGAGTGGTGCGTGATTCATGCTGTCGGCCCTGACGTGTTTCGATCGAAAAGCATAGCAGCCGGTTCGGCGCCCGTTGCCGGCAGGCCTGACTCAGGGCTGCGCCGCCGCGGCCGAAACCGAGGACTGGCCCGCGTGGCATTCGAAGCGGAAGACATAGGTGAGGCTGAATGGCCGGGTGCCGCTGTCCACCACATGGCTGTTGCCGTCGGCGTCCGCGGCCCAGCGGCTGATGCTCAGCGGCTGGAATTGCCACTGCCGCGCGGCGGCACGCACCGCATCGATGAAGGCGTGCCGGCTCGCATCGGCCTGCCGCTCGCCGCTCACGCGCACCTCGGCCACCGCGCCCTGGTCATCGATGATCAACAGCGCCGGCACCTCCTGCGGCGGCGGGCAGATGGCCAGCCAGCCCGGCGGATACGCCGGCTTCACGCGCCGGAACGGCGTCGCGCCGCTGAACACCTCGCCCATCGCCAACTGGTAACGCACCGTGCCGGGCGGCGCCACCATCCGCCATGAGGCATCGCCACTGGGCGGCGGCGGCGCAATCCGGGACGTGCTGGCACAGCCGGCCAGCGATGCGGCCAGAACGGCCAGTGACAACCTGCGCGCGAATCGGATCATGATGGGCTCCTGCCATGGACGAGGCCTCGGAAGCTATCAGATTACACGTGTAATATATACTGCCACCACCACGGCATGGCTGTCCCGGATTCATCTGTTCCACACGCGAAAACGCCGGCACGAGGCCGGCGCTTTCTGTCGCTTCGGTAGCCCGCGTCAATCAGACGGCTAGTGCTTCAGATTCTTGCGCAGACGTTCCAGCGCCTGCAGCTGGGTCATCGCTTCGGCCAGCTTGGCCTGCGCCTCGGCAATTTCCATCGCGTCGGTGCGATTGGCCAGGGCCGCCTCGGCTTCCTGCTTGGCGCGTTGCGCGGAGGCCTCGTCCAGATCGGCGGCGCGGGCCGCGCTGTCGGTCAGCACGGTGACCACCTGCGGCTGCACTTCCAGAATGCCGCCGGAGACCCAGAACTGCTGGCGCTCGCCGCCGTCCAGCAGCACGTCGACGTGACCGGGTTTCAGGCGGGTGATCAGCGGTGCGTGGCGCGGCGTGATGCCGAGCTCACCGAGCTCACCGGTGGCAACGACCATCGTCGCGTCGCCGGAGAAGATCTCGGCTTCGGCACTGACGATGTCGACGCGAATGGTTTGGGTCATGGCTTTTCTCGCTACGCTCGAAGGGAGTGGGGGATCGGGAATGGGGAATGGTCAGGAGCGGTAGGAACCGGCGCTTTTGCTTTGCCGGTTCCCCATTCTCTGTTCCCGATTCCCGAAAGCCGCCTCAGGCGGCTTTCTTGGCGCCCATGTCCTCGGCCTTCTTGATCGCCTCGTCGATGCCGCCGACCATGTAGAACGCCTGCTCCGGCAGGTGGTCGACGTCGCCGTCCACGATCATCTTGAAGCCGCGGATGGTTTCCTTCAGCGACACGTACTTGCCCGGCGAGCCGGTGAACACTTCGGCCACGTGGAACGGCTGCGAGAAGAAGCGCTCGCACTTGCGCGCGCGCGACACCGCCTGCTTGTCCTCTTCGCTCAGCTCGTCCATGCCGAGGATCGCGATGATGTCCTTCAGTTCCTTGTAGCGCTGCAGCGTGCCCTGCACGCGGCGGGCGACGTTGTAGTGCTCTTCGCCGATCACCAGCGGATCGAGCTGGCGGCTGGTCGAGGCCAGCGGATCCACCGCCGGGTAGATGCCCAGGCTGGCGATGTCGCGCGACAGCGCCACGGTGGAGTCCAGATGCACGAAGGTGGTGGCCGGCGACGGATCGGTGTAGTCATCGGCGGGCACGTAAACGGCCTGGATCGAGGTGATCGAGCCGGTCTTGGTCGACGTGATGCGCTCCTGCAGCACGCCCATTTCCTCGGCCAGGGTGGGCTGGTAACCCACGGCGGACGGCATGCGGCCCAGCAGCGCGGACACTTCGGTACCGGCCAGCGTGTAGCGGTAGATATTGTCGACGAACAGCAGCACGTCCTTGCCCTTGCCGGTCTCGTCCTTCTCGTCGCGGAAGTACTCGGCCATGGTCAGGCCGGTCAGCGCGACGCGCAGGCGGTTGCCCGGCGGCTCGTTCATCTGGCCGTAGACCATCGCGACCTTGTCCAGGACGTTGGAGTCCTTCATCTCGTGGTAGAAGTCGTTGCCCTCGCGGGTACGCTCGCCCACGCCGGCGAACACGGACAGACCCGAGTGCGCCTTGGCGATGTTGTTGATCAGCTCCATCATGTTGACGGTCTTGCCGACGCCGGCGCCGCCGAACAGGCCGACCTTGCCGCCCTTGGCGAACGGACAGACCAGGTCGATGACCTTGATGCCGGTTTCCAGCAGGTCGGTCGCAGCCGCCTGCTCGTCATAGCTGGGCGCTTCGCGATGGATGACCCACTGATCCTGCTCGCCGATCGGGCCGGCTTCGTCGATCGGGTTGCCGAGCACGTCCATGATGCGGCCGAGGGTCGCCTTGCCGACCGGCACCTTGATGCCTTCGCCGGTGTTGCGCGCCTGCAGGCCGCGCTTCAGGCCTTCGGTGGAACCGAGCGCGATCGTGCGCACGATGCCGTCGCCGAGCTGCTGCTGGACTTCCAGCGTGATCTCGGTGCCGTCGATCTTCAGTGCGTCATACACCTGCGGCACCTGATCGCGGGGGAATTCCACGTCGACGACCGCGCCGATGATCTGAACAACTTTGCCCTGGCTCATGCTGATAGCTCCGGATGAATCTCTTTAGGTCTGTTGCGGCGCCGCTTCGCGTCGCCATGAATTTTTTTCAAGAGCTGCCGCGGTTACACCGCAGCCGCTCCTCCCACGATTTCGGAAATTTCCTGGGTGATCGCGGCCTGGCGGGCCTTGTTGTAGACCAGCGTCAATTCGCCGATCACCTTGTTCGCGTTGTCCGACGCGCTCTTCATCGCGACCATGCGGGCGGCGTGCTCGCTGGCCAGGTTCTCCAGGGCCGCCTGGTACACCACGGACTCGATGTAGCGACCCAGCACGTGCTCCAGCACGGTCTGCGCGTCGGGCTCGTAGATGTAGTCCCAGTCGTGGCTAGCTTCCAGCTTCACGCCGGCGTAAGCCGACTCGCCGGCCGCCTGATGGGCTTCCATTTCCGTGGCCACCAGCGGCAGCGGCAGCAGCGCATCGATGGTCGGCTTCTGCGTCATGGTGTTGACGAAGTCGTTGTAGGCGAGGAACACGCGATCCAGACCGTTGGACGTATAGGCGTCCATCATCACCTTGATCACGCCGACCAGCTGCTCCAGCTTGGGCTTCTCGCCCAGATGGGTGACGCTGCCGATCAGGTTGACACCCTTGAGCCGCCGGAAGAACGCCACCGCCTTCTGGCCCACCGCGACCACGTCGACCTGCACGCCCTGCTTCTGCCACTCGACGATCGCCGGCAGCAGGCGACGGAACAGGTTGGAGTTGAGGCCGCCGCACAGGCCACGGTCGGTCGACACCACGATGAAACCGACCCGCGCCACGTTGTCGCGCTGGGTCAGGAACGGATGGCTGAAATCCGTGCTGGCCTGGGCCACGTGCGCGATCACCTTGCGCATCGAGCGGGCGTACGGACGCGAAGCCTTCATCAGGTCCTGCGCACGACGGATCTTCGCGGCAGAGACCATTTCGAGCGCGCGCGTCACCTTGCGCATGTTCTGCGTGCTCTTGATCTTGGTTTTGATTTCGCGTCCGCTGGCCATGCTTTACTCGCTCGCTTTGCTCACTCGGGGGAATGGGGAATGGGGAATGGGGAATGGTTCAAAGCGGAGCGCGATGCGCCGTGGCTCTTCCTATTCCCGATTCTCTATTCCCTGTTCCCGGCTCCTCTTACCAGCTACCGGTCTTCTTGTACTCGTCCAGCGAGGCCTTGAAGGTGGCTTCGATGTCGCCGTTCCAGTCGCCGGTGGCCACGATCTTCTTCATCAGCTCTTCGTGGTTCTGGTGCATGAAGGCGTGCAGGCCCTTCTCGAACGCCAGCACCTTGTTCACCGGCAGGTCGTCGAGGTAGCCCTTCTCGGCCGCGTACACCGACAGCGCCAGCTCGGCGATCGACAGCGGCGCGTACTGCGCCTGCTTCATCAGCTCGGTCACGCGCTGACCACGGTCCAGCTGGGCGCGGGTGGCCGGGTCAAGATCCGAAGCAAACTGTGCAAACGCGGCCAGCTCGCGGAACTGCGCCAGCGCCAGCTTCACGCCGCCGGACAGCTTCTTGACGATCTTGGTCTGCGCGGCACCGCCGACGCGGGACACCGAGATACCGGCGTTCACGGCCGGACGGATACCGGCGTTGAACAGGTCGGTTTCCAGGAAGATCTGGCCGTCGGTGATCGAGATCACGTTGGTCGGCACGAACGCCGAAACGTCGCCGCCCTGGGTCTCGATGATCGGCAGCGCGGTCAGCGAACCGGTCTTGCCCTTCACTTCACCGTTGGTGAACTTCTCGACGTATTCCTCGGACACGCGCGATGCGCGCTCGAGCAGACGCGAGTGGAGATAGAACACGTCGCCCGGATACGCTTCGCGGCCCGGCGGACGCTTCAGCAGCAGCGAGATCTGGCGATACGCCACGGCCTGCTTGGAAAGATCGTCGTACACGATCAGCGCATCTTCGCCGCGATCACGGAAGTATTCGCCCATCGCGCAACCCGAATACGGCGCCACGTACTGCAGCGCAGCCGACTCGGAGGCCGAGGCGACCACCACGATGGTGTGCGCCAGCGCGCCGTGCGCTTCCAGCTTGCGCACCACGTTGGCCACCGACGAGCGCTTCTGGCCGATCGCCACGTAGATGCACTTAATGCCCGAACCCTTCTGCGCGATGATCGCGTCGATCGCCAGCGCGGTCTTGCCGGTCTGGCGGTCGCCGATGATCAGCTCGCGCTGGCCACGACCGACCGGGATCATCGCGTCGACCGACTTGTAGCCGGTCTGCAGCGGCTGGTCGACCGACTTGCGCCAGATCACGCCCGGCGCGACCTTCTCGACTTCGGCGTTGAGCTTGGCGTTGATCGGGCCCTTGCCGTCGATCGGGTTGCCCAGCGCGTCGACGACGCGGCCGAGCAGTTCCGGGCCAACCGGCACTTCGAGGATGCGGCCGGTGGTCTTGGCGGTGTCGCCTTCGCGCAGGTGCTGGTATTCGCCCAGCACCACCGCGCCGACCGAGTCGCGCTCGAGGTTCAGCGCCAGCGCAAACGCGTTGCCCGGCAGTTCGATCATTTCGCCCTGCATCACGTCGGCCAGGCCGTGGATGCGCACGATGCCGTCGGACACGCTGATGATCGTGCCCTCGTTGCGCGCTTCCGCGCCGAGCTTGAACTGCTCGATGCGGCTCTTGATCAGTTCGCTGATCTCGGACGGATTCAGTGTGCTGCTGGACATGGTTGTTATCCCAAAATCGAAAGCTTTGTTGAAGAGTCCGGCCATGGATGGCCGGTTTTGCCCTTCGCGAAATGGACTTCGCGTTTAATCAATTTGTCCGGCCAACAGTGGCCGGTTTTGCTCTTCGCGAAACGGACTTCGCGTGAAACTTATTGGCTCAACGCACCGGCCAGCTGCGCGAGACGTCCACGCGCCGAACCGTCGATCACTTCCGTGCCGGTATCGATCACCACGCCGGCCAGCAGCGAGGCATCGACCGAGGTTTCCAGTTCGATCTCGCGCTTGAAGCGGCGCTTCAGCGACGCCTTGAGCTGTTCGGACTGCGCGGCGTCCAGGCTCATCGCGCTGGTCACCTTGACCAGCAGCTGCGATTCGGACTCGCGCTTCAGCATCTCGAACAACTCGGCCACTTCGGGCAGCAGAACCAGGCGGCGCTGCTCGGCCATCTCGGTCAGGAACTGGCCGAACGGCGCATCGACCGCCATGCCGGCCGGCAGATGCAGCGCCACCAGCTGAGCCGGCAGCACCCGCGGATCATTGCCGAGGCCGGCCACGAGCGCATCGCCCGCCACCGCCGCAGCAAACGCCAGCGACTGCGACCACGAAGCCAGCGTGCCGGACGCGTGCGCCACCTCAAAGGCGGCGCGGGCGTACGGACGGGCGAGGGTGATTGCCTGGGCCATCGATCAGATCTCGGCCGCAAGCTGGTCGAGCAGGGCCTTGTGCGTCGAGGCATCCACCTCGCGCTGCACGATCTTGCTGGCACCCTGCACCGCGAGCGCACCGACCTGCTCACGCAGCTGGTCGCGCGCACGCTGCGCCATCGACGCAATGTCATCCTGCGCCGCGGCCTTCAGACGGTTGATCTCGCTGATCGCTTCGCCACGGGCCTTGTCGATGATCTGATTGGCCTGCTGCTGGGCCTTGTCGATGATCTCCGACGCCTGCAGGCGGGCCTGCTTGATCTCGCCAGCCACCTTCACGTCCGCGCTCTTCAGCTCGGCATGGGCGCGCTCGGCGGCATTCAGCCCTTCGGCGATCTTGACCTGGCGATCTTCGATGGCCTTGTTGATGTGCGGCCAGATGAAGTGGACGCTGAACCAGATCAGGATGGCGAACGAAATCATTTCGCCAATCAAGGTCGCGTTGAAATCCATCGCTGCGTTACCTGTAAATACGGAACAAGACAAACGCGGGAATCAGGGAAACCCGCGCCAGATACGCGATGGCGCCTCGATGGGCGCCATCGCGAGGGTGCTTCTTACTGACCCGCGCCGGCGGCGGACAGCACCTTGCCCAGCAGCGGGTTGGCCACGGCGAAGTACATCGCCAGCGCCACGCCGATCAGGAACGCGGCATCGATCAGACCAGCCAGCAGGAACATGCGGCCCTGCAGCAGCGGCACCAGCTCCGGCTGACGCGCGGCGGCTTCAAGGAACTTCGAACCCATGATGCCGATACCGATACAGGCGCCGAGCGCACCAAAACCGATGATCAGGCCGAGCGCGATGGCGGTGAAGCCCTGGATTTGTGCAAACTGGACGAGATGTTCCACGGTAGTCTCCTGAGAAATTCAAACTGGAATAGACAAAGCGGTTGCAGCAGATGATTCGAGAACGCCGATCAGTGGTGATCGTGCGCCATCGAGATGTACACGATCGTCAGCACCATGAAGATGAACGCCTGGATCGAGATGATCAGGATGTGGAAGATGCCCCACACCGTGTAGCCGATGATGCCCGCACCATACAGCGCCCAGCCCGCCAGGCCGGCACCGGCGCTGAACAGGCCGGCGATCAGCATGAACACCAGCTCGCCTGCATACATGTTGCCGAACAGTCGCATCGCCAGGCTCACCGGCTTGGAGGCGAGCTCGACCAGGTTCAGCGCGAAATTGGGAATCCACAGCAGCGGGTGCTTGCCGAACGGCGCGGTGAACAGCTCGCTCATGTAGCCGCCGGCGCCCTTGGCCTTGAAGCTGTAGAAGATGATCAGCACGAACACCGTCAGCGACATCGCGAACGTCATGTTGATGTCGGCGGTGGGCACGGCACGGAAGTGGCCGATGCCAAACTTCTCGGTGATCCACGGCAGCAGGTCGACCGGCAGCAGGTCCATCGCGTTCATCAGGAAGACCCAGACGAACACGGTCAGCGCCAGCGGCCCCAGCACGCGGCGATCGCCGTGGAACACGTCCTTGACCTGGCCATCGACGAACTCGAGGATGATCTCGACAAAGGCTTGGCCCTTGCCCGGCACGCCGGCCGTGGCCTTGCGCGCCTTCAGCCAGAACCACAGGCAGAACAGCACGCCCAGCACCAGCGACACGGTGACCGAGTCGACGTGCACCGCCCAGAACCCGCCCTCGCTGGTATGCGGGGTCAGGTGCTTGAGATGGTGCTGGATGTATTCGGTAAGACCGCCAGTCGGCTCGCTTGCCATGGATCAACCCTTGAATCTGAACGCCAGCAGATAAACCGCGTAAGCCGCCGCCAACCCCGTGATGGCGGCCAGCGGTGGCAACTTGAGTTGGAACAGGATCACGATCAGCCCTCCGACGATCACGATCCATTTCAGGAACACGCCCGTCAGCAACCGGCCCAACGCCTGACCCGCGCCCGTCACGCCGCTGAAGAATCGCGCCGACATCAGCGCGGTACCCAGCGCCACCATCGTCGCGCCCGCAGCAGCCGAAACCGCTTCACGCGGTCCCAATGCGAGAAACACGAGGCCGACCAGCAACGCCACCAGCAACTGCAGCAGGACAATGCGCAGCGCGATGCGTCGACCGGAGGCAAGACTGTTGAGCAACGTAGCTTCTCCGCGCGGCCTGCAGCAGGCGGCACCGATACAGCTGCGGGCCACGATCCAATCCGTAAAAGTATAGCAGTTGAAAAGTTGCCGGGACAAGCCGTGGAAGCTGCGACATCGTGTCCCGCGGCACGCTTAACGCATTGAATTGCGGAGCCCGCGCGGGCCACGCCACAAGATCTTTCGAGCCGACATGTAAACAGGGCCGGAACGAAGTCCGGCCCTGTTTGGGTCACGCCGAGAGCAACTGATGCCGCGGGATTACTTGGCGGAAGCCTTCTTGGCGGCGACCGGCGCGGCGACCGCGTCATTGACAGCCTGACGCTGCTCCTGCACGAGGGCATTCAGCGACTCGGCGGTCTTCTGGGTCACGGCGATCACTTCCTGCGAAACGGCCACGGCGCGCTCAGCATTCTCGCGGCTCAGGCTGCTGCCCTTTTCCCACAGGCTGCGCAGACCGTCCATGTCGCGGGTTTCCATCGCCTCGGCGACGAACTGGGCGGAGACCTTGGACTGCTCCTCGAGCGCCTTGAGCTGCAGCTCGGCGACCGTCTCCATGCCCTTCAAGGCCAGCGACTGCGCCTTGAACGCGCTGTCGGTGAACTGCTTGGTGAAAGCGAAAAGCTGGTTGTTGAACTGCTGCGTCATGGCTTGGTCCTCGTTGAGGATGGGGTAGTGGCAGCCATTCTAGCGAAAGATTTTGTGCAGTGCAATATATATTTCCGGTCGACGACCAGACCAGCGGGGAAATGTTCTGGAAAAACGATCTGTTGGAGTCGCCATGAACCACATCGCGCCGCGTCAAAGCGATCATCCCGAGCCCAGTCAACTCCGCCCCGACCGAAGACTGCAGAGCTTGGCGCGGGCCCGGTGACGGGGCCGGCTCACATGCCCCGGTATCGACATCCCGACGTGCAGGTTTCATGCACCACCACTTCGGAAAGCAGCGGCAGTGCGGGCTTCAGCCGATCCCATATCCACACCGCCAGCCGCTCGCTGGTCGGATTCTCCAGCCCCTCGATGTCATTGAGATAGTGATGATCGAGCTGATCGTAAATCGGCTGAAACACCGCTTTGACGTCGCCAAAATCCATCACCCACCCCGACTCCACCCCGAGCTCGCCGGTCAGATGCAACTCGACCCGGAACGAATGCCCATGCAGCCGCGCGCACTTGTGCCCCTCCGGCACGTTGGGCAGGCGGTGAGCGGCTTCGAGGGTGAAGACTTTGAAGATGTTCATCGGCGGATTGTACAGCCCTCGGGAAAGCCGCCCAGCATCAGTAGAAGGACGACATTCCGAACCCGCCTGGCGCTGCAATGACCCTGCAAACATGCGCCATCTTCCATCAAACAGCATGACTGGCCGGAACGCAGGTAGGACACGCAGGCGCCAGGTGCAGTCGGGCACCTTGGCTGTGCAAGGTCTGCGACCGACTTCCGCGATGTGCAAAGAGAGGTGTTTGGTGGCTATGGGTGGACTCGAACCACCGACCCCAGCATTATGAGTGCTGTGCTCTAACCAGCTGAGCTACATAGCCTTGAGGAATTCCGCCGGGCTGGATCGGAACGATCACGGGCGGGGCGCGGAAGTGTAGTGGGCCGGGGGCGAAGGTTCAAGCCTGTGGCTTGCCGCTGCTTTGCGGGCTGTGGTTGAATCGGCTTCAGGAATTCGGCGTGGCGTGCAGGAAAACTGCGTCGTTCGGCTCCAGGAGGCGACATGATTGATGTAGATGGCTACCGCCCGAATGTCGGCATCGTGCTGCTGAATGCAGACGGGCAGTTGTTCTGGGCGCGCCGGGTCAATCGTGACGGCTGGCAGTTCCCGCAGGGCGGCATGCGCTCGGACGAGACGCCGCTGGAGGCGATGTACCGCGAACTGGAAGAGGAAACCGGGCTGGCGGCGCATCACGTGGAAGTGATCACCGCCACCCACGGCTGGCTGAAGTACCGCCTGCCGAGTCGCTACGTGCGGCACCATCAGCGGCCGACCTGCATCGGTCAGAAGCAGGTGTGGTTTCTGCTGAAGCTGGTCGGCGGCGAGGAAGCGTTGAAGCTGGATGCCTGCGAAAAGCCGGAGTTCGACATCTGGCGCTGGGTGGATTTCTGGTACCCCGCGGCGCACGTGGTGAACTTCAAGCGCGACGTGTACGCACGGGCGCTGCGCCATTTCGCGCCACTGGTGGAGGATTTGTTCAGCGTGCAACTGGGCACCCTGCCGCCGCGCGACGAGCCCGACACACCCTCCAGGCCGCAGGGCGGTCGCGCGGTGGCCTGAACCGGTTGAACGGACGCCCGGCTGAATCCTGGGCAATCGACGGCCGTCCACTTGTTGACAATCGTTCGCATTCGCGTTCTCATACGCGTCATGTATATCTGCATGTGCAATGCCGTCACCGATCACGACATCCGCCGCGAGGCGGCTGCCGGCGTACAGACGTTCGCCGAGTTGCAGGCGCGTACCGGCTGCTCGGACTGCTGCGGCTGCTGCGATGCCGAGGCACGCGCCACGTTCGACCAGGCGCGCTCGCAGGTGATCTGCCAGTTGCCGCTCGTCACGGCCTGATTCCCCCTTCGTTTCATGCGCAACCCGGCCGGAGTCCGCTCCGCACGCCGGGCAAAGGCGTTCCATTCTCATTCCGTCGCCGCCGACGCGGAGTTTGTATAGTCGGGACTGATTTTCGAGAGGAGTGGAAGCCATGAAAGGTGATGCGAAGGTCATCGAATTCCTCAACAAGGTGCTCTACAACGAGCTGACCGCGATCAACCAGTATTTCCTGCATTACCGCATGCTCAAGGACTGGGGCTATGGCGAGCTGGCCGCGCATGAATACAAGGAGTCGATCGAGGAGATGAAGCACGCCGATCACCTGATCGAGCGCATCCTGTTCCTCGATGGTCTGCCGAACCTGCAACACCTGGGCAAGCTGCGCATCGGCGAGAACGCGATCGAGTCGATGCAGGGCGACCTGGACCTGGAACTGGCGGCTGTGAAGGACCTGCGCGAGGCCATCGCCTACAGCGAAGGCATCGCCGACTACATCAGCCGCGACCTGTTCAAGGACATCCTGCACGACGAGGAAGAGCACATCGATTGGCTGGAGACCCAGTTCAGCCTGATCAGAGATATCGGTGCGGAGCGTTATCTGCAGAACAAGATGACCAGCTGACGTCGCCGCACCGGGACGAGCCGCCGCCCGATTCGTGCTGCCGTTCCTTGACGCTTTCATCACGCCGGGGCTATACCTTGGGTTTTCCCCGGAACAGCCGCATGGGTTCACGACCGCCACCACGTTTCGTCGTGCGCCGCCACGACGATACCGGCCATCGCCGACGCTGGTGGTGGCTGGCCCTGGCATGGCTGGCCAGCCTGCTGGTGGTCGGCCTTGTCGTAGCCTTGTTCGGCCGGCACGCCAACGCACCGGCTGTGGTGGACAACCGGCAACAACGTGCCCTGCTCGGTCAGATCGACGACCTGAAGCAGCAGCTGGCCAATCTGCAGCGCTCGGCCCAGGTCAATGAAGTGGCCACGCGTTCGCTGCGGGGCACGCTGGCCCAGCGCGAAGAGGAACTCAACGGCCTGCGCGCCGACCTCGGCTTCTACTCGCGGCTGGTCGGCGGCGATGCCCAGCGGCAGGGACTGAAGTTGCAGGAAGTGAAGCTGCAGCCGATCGTCGGTTCACGCGGCTGGAACCTCAGCCTCAGCCTGACCCAGAACGCCAAGCGGGGCGACGAGGTTTCCGGCAATGCCCTGGTCAGCGTGGAAGGCCTGCGCGGCGACAAGGTGACGCGGCTGGACTGGAACGCACTGGGCGACGCCGCGCAAAAGGACGGCATGCCGTTCCGCTTCACCTATTTCCAGCAACTGCACGGCACGATCGTGTTGCCGGCGGATTTCCGCCCGACACGACTGCGCATCAGCGTGAAGCCTGCCGACGGGGAGACGGTGAACCGCGCCGTCGCCTGGGGCGACGCGCTCAGTGGCAATATCACGACCGCACAAGGGGATCACGATGCTCAACCGTAGACGCAGCGACCGCAACGATCGCAACAACAGCCACAACGAAACCAGCCTGATTGCCCGTGGCACGTCGATTCGCGGCGATGTGCGCTTCAGCGGCGCACTGCACCTGGATGGACGCATCGAAGGCAGCGTGATCGGCGAGGGCGAGGACACCATGTTCACCCTCAGCGAGCACGGCCAGGTGCATGGCGAAATCCACGTGCCGCAGGCGGTGATCAACGGCCACGTGACCGGCGACGTGAACGTCAGCGTGCGGCTGGAACTGGCGCCGCAGGCGCGTATCGATGGCGACCTGCGTTACCACACCCTGGAGATGGCCGCCGGCGCCCAGGTCAACGGACGCATCACGCGCCAGGCCGAGGAAGCCCAGCGCAACCTGCCCGCGCCGGCCCAGGATGCCGGGGTGGACGAGGCAGTGCCCGCCTGACGCGCTATGCTTGCGCAGACCCCGCCACGCCCCCACTTCGAAAGCCATGGAAACCATCGTCTCGATCCCCGACTACCAGAGCAGCGGCACGCCGCTGATCTTCACCGCAGCGGCCGCGCACAAGGTGCATGAGCTGATTGCCGAAGAGGGCAATCCGGCGTTGAAGCTGCGCGTCTACATCTCCGGTGGCGGCTGTTCGGGCTTCCAGTACGGCTTCACCTTCGACGAAGCCCAGGCCGAAGACGACCTGGCGGTGGAGCGTGACGGTGTCACCCTGCTGTGCGATCCGCTGTCGCTGCAGTATCTGGGCGGCGCGCAGATCGACTACGCCGAGAACCTCAGCGGCGCGCAGTTCGTGATCAGCAACCCGAACGCGAAAACCACCTGCGGCTGCGGCTCCTCGTTCTCCGCCTGAGGGAGTTGCCGATGGACCGGGCCTGGCTTGCCCCCACCAACACCTTCGCCGGGCTCAGCCTGGTGCTCGACCGGGTCGCCGAGTCGCGCGACGAATCGACGTGGATCGTCGAGCAGGCCCGCTCGCCTGCGGCGCGTTATCTGTTGCTGGATGCCGCGGGCGAAGCCTTCCTGCGCCGCGATGGCGACCGGCTGCGCTGGCTCGACGTCGACGAACGCGAGCGCTGGCTGGGGGACACGCGGGCCAGCCTGCTCGGCATGGCGTACGAGCGCCCGCATTTCCTGCTGGTGGCGGACGATCCCGGGCGCATCGATGAACTGGAGCGTGCCCTCGACGCACGTCGCCAAAGCCTGCGCAGCGCCGGCCTGCTGCTGGATGCCGACGAAGCCGGACTGTTTGCCTACGCCAAGGGTCTGTCGCACTGGCAACGCGAGACGCGATTCTGTACACACTGCGGCGCGGCGCTGCTGCTGGTGGCCGCCGGGCATCGCGCGCAATGCACCAACGCCGAGTGCGCGCGCCTGCATTTCCCGCGCACCGACGCGGCCGTGATCATGCTGGTCGAGCACGAGGGCGCCTGCCTGCTCGGGCGCCAGGCGGGCTGGCCCGCGGGGCGCTATTCCACGCTGGCCGGTTTCGTCGAGCCGGGCGAGGCGCTGGAGGATGCGGTGCGCCGCGAAGTGGCCGAGGAGGCCGGCGTGATCGTCGACGAGGTCCGCTACCACTCCTCGCAACCGTGGCCGATGCCTGCCTCGCTGATGGTCGGCTTCATCGCCACGGCGCGCTCAAGGCGCATCGCTCGGCGCGATCACGAGCTGGAAGATGCCCGCTGGTTCACTCCGCAGCAGATCGTCGATGGCATCGCCGACGGCAGTTTCCTCCCGTCCACGCCGCTGTCGGTGTCCTACCAGTTGCTGACGTACTGGCTGCAATGTCGTGCCGGCCTCGATCTGGCCTCGCTGGTGGAGGCGGCCGCAGCACCTTGAGCCCCCGCCGAGAACTTGGTGACGCGCTGGTGGTCTGATTCGCCGCACCTCATCAGGGAATCGGGCATGGCGCATGGAAGCACCCCTCTGCAGGCGCGGGAAACGCCCGCCCGTCGCCCTGACTGGTGGGCGGCGCTTCGGCGCGGAGGCATTCTCGGCCTGGTGATCTCGCTGCATCTTGGTCTGCTGGCGTTGTTGTTCGGGCCGGTCGCGCCACGCCCGCCCCATTCACACGCGCCGCCCGCAGACCAGGGCGTGCTGCGAATCCGGCTGGTGACGCAGATTCGCGCGCATTCCCCCGCGCGCCCGGTGCCGCGGCGCTCGCGCCAGGCGCGGCCGGCCTCGCCATCGCTTGCGCTCACCACGGCCACGCCGGTCCAGGCAGCGGAGCCGGCTCCGGCAGCCAGGCTGATCGGGGCGTCAGCGGTTGCGGACGACTATCAGTCGCCGATCCAGGGTGGCCGCAGCGGTACGGGAGCACCGCCCACCCAGGTACGCCTTCCCGGAACGGACATCGTACGCATTCGTGGCATTTCCCTCGACGACAAGCCAGGCCTGCAACAGGTGGTGCGCAGGATGGCCGGAGCCAGCCGTTGCAAGTACGTCCGCATGAAGATGGAGCACAGCACCATCCAGTTCGTCACCGCTCAGTTGATGGACCGCGCGCTGGAGGCTGATGGGTGCGGCCCGCAGGTTCCGCACACGGCCGACGACCACACCGTCGAAGCGATCTCGCATCAGGCCATCTTCGGCGATTGAACGCACGACGAGGCACCGAGGCGCACGGGCAGTCGCATACAATGGCCCCAGTCCCTGCGAAGCTGCTTCCCCATGGCCATTCGTCTGCTTGTCGTCCTGATCGCCCTTGGTCTGCTGCACGTCGCGCCGCAACTGGCGCGCTGGCGCGGTGACGGCTGGTTCCGCCGCTGGATAGCCCAGCTGGGTGACACCAGCGGCGCGGCCCGGGTGGCGGTGGCCCTGTTGCTGCCCGCGGCGCTGTGCGTGCTGGTCGCGTGGATGCTGGGATGGTCGCCGCTGGGCGAACTGTTGCGCTTGCTGTTCGCGCTGGCCGTGCTGCTGTACTGCTTCGGTCCGCGCGAGTTCGAGGTGGATCTGGAGGCGATTTTGCGCGCCCCGGACGACGCCAGCCGCGAGGCAGCGGCACAGGCCCTGGCCGACGATGGCAACCCGGTCGCCTGGAACGCGCCCGCGCTCGGCGAGGCCGTGGCCTACGCCGCGTTGCGCCGGCGTTTCGCGGTGCTGTTCGGGTTTTTCCTGCTCGGGCCCGCGGGCGCCCTGCTCTATCGCTTGGGGCAGACGCTGGGCCGCGACGACTCGCTGCACCTCGACTCGACCACCCGGCGCGTTGCCGACCAGGTCGCCAATGCGCTGGACTGGTTGCCGGCGCAGCTGCTGACTTTCACCCTGGCCGTGGTCGGCCATTGGGATGCCGTGATCGACGCGTGGCGCCGCTGGCACAGCCAGGCGGCGCCAACCAGCTGGTACAGCAGCGGCCCCGGCTTTCTGGGCGCTGCAGCCAGGGCCGACGTGGTCACCGACATCGAGGCGGGCGACGGTTACGCCGAGGAACACAGCGATCCGCTGGGCGAGCTGCGGCGGCTACAGGGCGCCCTGCTGCGGGCGTTGCTGGCGTGGCTGAGCGTGGTGGCCCTGGTGGTGATCGGCAGTTGGGTGGGTTGAGCGACTCGCTCAGGCCAGGTCGCCGCGCAACTCACGAACCCGCGCCTCCAGTGCCGCGACGCCGGCGTTCTCCGGCTGCCGTGGCGCATCAACCACCAGCTCCACTCGTGCGCGGAAACGGCGAGGCAGGCGGGAACGGCCCAGCATCGAGTCACGCCGGCTCCATACGCTGCCCCACAGGCCGCGCAGGGCCATCGGCACCACCGGCACGGGCCGCCTGGCGAGAATCTTCTCGACGCCCGCCCGGAACGGCGCTATCGAGCCATCACCGGTGAGTCCACCCTCGGGGAAGATGCAGACCACCTCGCCATTGGCCAGCGCGGCGTCGATCGCATCGTAGGCCTCTTGCAGCACAGCAGGGTCTTCCCGGTAACCGGCGATCGGGATCGCCTTGGCCGTACGGAACACGAAGCTGAGCACGGGGATCCGGAAGATCTTGTAATACATCACGAACCGCATGGGGCGGCGCAGATTGGCCATCAGCAGCAGCGGATCCATGAAGCTGACGTGGTTGCACACCAGCAGAACGGGACCCTCCTCGGGAATCCTTTCACTACCGTCCACGCGCACCCGGTACAAGGTGTTCACCAGCACCCAGGTGATGAAGCGCATCACGAACTCGGGCACCAGGGTGAAGATGTACCAGGCCACCAGCACGTTGAGCAGCGAGGCCGCCAGGAAGATCTGCGACGCGCCGAAGCCCAGCAAGCCCAGGCCGAGTCCGAAGCCCGACGCCAGCACGATCAGCAAGGCGTTGAGGATGTTGGTGCCGGCGATGATCCGCGACAGCTTCTCGCGCGGCGCGCGCGCCTGCACGTAGGCAAACAGCGGCACCACGTAGAACCCCGCGAACGCGCCGATCAGGGTGAGGTCCAGCGCGATCCGCCAGCTTCCGGCCGAATGCAGGAAGCCCAGCCAGTCCAGTCCGCGCACCGTGGCCACGCCATGGCGCGCAAAGTACAGGTCCACACCAAACGCGGTCAGCCCGAAAGCGCCCAGTGGAACCAGGCCGATTTCCACCCGGCGACCCGACATGCGCTCGCACAGCAACGCCCCGGCGCCAGTGCCGATCGAGAACAGGGTCAGCACCAGCGTATTGACCGAGCCATCGCCACCCAGCGTCTCGCGCGTATAGATCGGCAACTGCGCGATCAGGACCGTGCCGAAAAACCAGAACCAGGAGATGCCCAGTATCGCGTTGAACACTGCACGGTCGGCCCGGGTTATCGCCAGCACGCGAGCCGTTTCGCTGAACATGTTCCAGTTGAACTTCAGCTCCGGCGCGGTCGCCGGCGCAGGCGGAATCCTGCGGCAGACCAGATAGCCCGCCACGGCCACCGCAATGGTCACGCCCGAGGCCAGCAACGGACCGATACCCGCCACCAGCATCAGCGAGTTGCCGGCGATCATGCCCACCAGCATCGCCATCTGCGTGCCCATCTCGACCAGGCCATTGCCACCGACCAGTTCGTCGCGCTTCAGCGCCTGGGGAAGGATCGCGTACTTGATTGGCCCAAACATGGTCGAGTGCATGCCCATCATGAACAGCACGACCAGCAGCAACGAAGTGTGGTGCGTGTAGAAGCCATAGGCGGCCAGCACCATCGCGCCGATCTCGAACAGTTTCACGTAGCGGATGATCCGCGTCTTCTCGTACTTCTCGGCCAGCTGTCCGGCGGTGGCGGAGAACAGGAAGAACGGAATGATGAACAGCGCCGGCGCTAGATTGGTGTAGATCGAGGCGACGCGATCGCTCAGGCCCATCTGGTAGGCCACCAGCATCACCAGCGCATTGCGGAAGGCATTGTCGTTGAAGGCACCCAGCGCCTGGGTCCAGAAGAACGGCGCGAAACGGCGCTTGCCCAGCAATGCGAATTGGCTCATGCGTTTCCCTGTCTTGATGTGCATCTTGCCAAAGGGCTTTGCCGCCCGAATTCGATGCCGACTGAGCTTTCTCGGCCAAGGGCCGGCGTTCGCAGCTTACAAGACGAAGGCACCGACTCCAAAAAAAGAAGCTGCCGGGGATGCCGGCAGCTTCTTTTGAATCACAGCGATGTGTTGCTGACTGGTAATGAAAAACGAACCTGGGGTCGACCGCCGGACCATCACTGATCCGGCGGACCTTCCCGACTTCAGGACATCAGAAGTCGTAGTTGATGGTGAAACGCACGGAGCGCGGGGCGCCGTAGCTGATCACGCGATCACGCGAGGAGTAAACCACGTTCACGCCGCCGTTCTCGCCAATCTCCGTGACGTTCTGCGCAACCTGCTTGTTCAGCACGTTGAACACGTCGACCTTGAACGCCAAGCCCGGAGCCCAGTTCGGCATGTAAGCCGCATTCAAGCTGAGCTGGATGTCCACCGGCGTGCGGCCGTTGGCACCGCGCGGGGTCGCTTGGCCACCGCAGTAGTGGTAGTACGGACCGTAGCTCAGGTAAGTCTCCCAGAACTCCTGACCGCTTTGCGTCGTACCAGTGCCGTCGGCGTTCGGAGCACCCGGCGGGTTGTAGCCGCCTGCACCCGTGTAGTAACCCAGGCACTGCTTCGGGCGACCGGTACGGGCAACCAGGGCAGCACCGGTACGCCATTCCGGGTTGATCTGATAGAAGCCGTAAGCCTTCACGACGTGACGACGGTCATTCGGCAGGTTGCCGCCGCCGTATTCCATCAGCTCCTTGTGATCGAACAGCACGGTCTGCGAGACGTCGCCCTGACCGATGTCGGAGTTCAGCTGACCTTCGTCGTTACCGTAGTTGTGCGACAGGGTGTAGTCGACGCGACCGAACCACTTGCCATCGAACGGATGCTCGAGGAAGAGATCCAGGCCGATGTACTTGCGCTTCAAGTACATGCCCATGTCCTCCTTGGAGTACGGCACGGGGACCAGGTCGGTGCTGCCGGCAGCGTCCGGAATGTCGAGCAACATGACGTTGTTCTCACCCGGGTTGAACAGGCGGCAATCCGGCGAATAGCTGTAGTTCGGGTCGATCGCGATGTTGTTCTCGACCATGTACTTCAGCATCGGCCGGTTGTCGCACTGGTCGTCGATCGCGGACTTCAGCTCGCGGTACTGCAGGCGGGCGCCCCAGTTCCAATCCGAACCAATCGCCTGCTGCATGCCCAGGATGAATTCGTCCTGGTAATGCGACTTCAGGTTCTGCGCCGCAACGGTGCGCGGGTCCGGAGCCTGGCCAAATTCGTTATTGGACGAGTACGGTCCACCGATCAACGCCGTGCCCTGCGGCGCGCCCGTGACCGGATCGATACCGGTGAAGGTGTAATACGTTTCGGTGTAGGTGGAGCCGGCAGCGCCACGGACAGCCACGTTCAGCGGCATGGCCAGGAAGTAACGACCAGCGTTGCCGTAGATCTTCAGCGTGGAGTCGCCGTTGACGTCCCAGGTGAAGCCCAGACGCGGCGCCCACTGGTTCTTCTGCTCGACGTAAGCGACACCGTCGGAATTGTAGTTGGTGAAACTGTCGTTGCGCACGCCCAGCGACAGCAACCAGCGATCGGTCAACTGCCAGCGATCTTCGGCGTAATAGGCCTTCTGCTCGACCTTGAACTTGCCGCCATTGGTGAACACGTACTGGTCGACATAGTCGCTGTTCGGCGCGGTGGTGTAGCCGCCCTGCTCGGTGGTGCCGTCATCCGTGTGGTAGTAGATCCAGCTGTAGCCGGGGCCGGTCATCGCCGTGCCAGCCTGCGATTCCGAGTTCGACACGTCGTAGCCGAAGCTCAGATCGTGATCGCCCAGATGCCATTCCAAGTCGACGCGATAACCGTCGGTCTTGTCATAGGCTTCCGGATCGGAAAGCGTGGTGTACGGCTGGAGGCCGGTGACCGGATTGGCGGAGTGGGCCGGACGGGAGTCGGTGACGGCGACATCGTTCGGGTTGTAGCCGAACGGCGAGGAATAGTGCACGTTGTCCTGCTTGCCGTACATCGCCGACAGGGTCAGGTTGTCGGTCAGGTAGCTCGTAAACTTGCCGATGTAGGTCTCGCCGCCATCCTTGTAGCGGTAGCCACCGGTCTTGTTGGTGCCGTGGGTGCTGTCGGCGAAATTCCACGCGAAGTTGTCCACGCTCTGGCCGGTCTTGTCAGAGATCGCGGTGAATTCGAGCATGTTGCTGTCGTTGATGTTCCAGTCGATCTTGGCCAGCCAGCGCGGGCTCTTGTACTCACTTTCGGTGTAGCCCTGGGTCGGGCTACCGCCGCGGACGGAACCTGCATCGTAATTGCGATCGGTCCACTCACCGCTGACGTAGACGAACAGGCGATCCTTGATCAGCGGACCGGCAGCGTAGGCGCCGTAGGTCAGGCTGTTGTCGCTGATGGTGCCGCGATCCGAATACAGCAGGCCGGCACTCGATGCGCCCGTATCGTTGGCGTAATAGATGTTGCGGCGACCTGCGCGGAGGCTTTCCGGAGTCCAAGTGGCCGTGGCGCCGAATTTCCATTCGTTGCTGCCCGACTTGGTCACCACGCTGATCACGCCACCGGTGGAGCGGCCGTAACGGGCGCTGTAACCGCCGGTGAGCACCTGTTCCGACTGGATGGCGTCAAATGGCAAGGTGGTGGAGCCGATGTTGGTCAGCGCGTTGGTGACCGGATAGCCATTGATGTAGTAGGCGTTTTCGGAAGCAGCTGCGCCACCGAAGGACACCGAGTTGCCGTAGCGCGAGTCCGCCGGGATGACGCTGGGTGCAAGGACAGCGGCCTGGGTGATGTCACGTGCCACCGGAACGTTCCGCAGGATGGTCGCGCTCAGTTCGGTGGAGGTATCTACCCGGCTGACGTCGATCGACGGCAGCTGGTTGGCCGACACCGTCACGGCACCCAATTCCTGGGCGACGAAGTCGACTTCGGTACCACCGGCGGCGCCGACGTAGACGCTACGGCTTCCGCCCGTCTCTTCGCCGTTATTGCTGGCGGTAACGGTGTAGTTGCCAATCTGCAGCTCGCTCGCGCGGAAACGCCCCTTGGCGTCTGCCGTGATCGTACGGGTCTGTCCCGTATCGGTATTGACGATCTTGATCTGGCTGCCCGCAGCGGCGTCGCCGAAAATGGAGCCAGCGGAGCGTGACTGCGCAACGGCTGAGCCGCCGACCAGGCTCAACGCCAAGCCGATTGCCAAGGCCGAGCGGCGCAGGTGAATACGATTACTCGTGTTACGAAGTTTCATTTGAATAGTCTCCCCATACTTACCCAAAGAACGGACTGCCAAAAAGTCGGCAATGTTAAAAAATGACCGATCACCGACAAAACGTTTTGATCGTCATGTCGCAAGAAGCTGCTGACACTTTCTCAAGGATTGCTGCTTCGATGCCCTTCGAAACACTTTGCGAAAACCTTGGAGCGGCTCATATCACCGCATCGTTGCCGGGTGCAGCGATACCTCCCGACTACGGACGCTACCTGCGCCCATAACATTTTGTCAACAATTTCTTGTGGTGAAAACTTGCGTGCGCAGAAATTTCCACCACCATACTCTTGCGCATGGGTCTGGCGCACGGAGCCGTCTGAAGACGCTCTTCGGAAGACTTGTCGCGTTTGCCCCGACCGGGAGAGCGTGGATCTTCCGCAAAAACGCCTGCTATTTCGCAAATATCAACGACTTCGGACACGTGGCATCGACCGATGGCGGCCTTGCATGAAGCATGGACAGTGGCTGACTGAGCCAGGCAACTACGACTACAACTGAAGTCATCCTCGATATGTGAGCCTGTCCACGCATGGGTTCTGTATGCGGGGGACAATTCCCACACGTTTTCCACGGTTGGGGCGAAGCACCGCACCCACGCCATTCCCGCACACGCTCCGTGGTCGAAGGCCAGCCGAGGCTGATACGGGATGTGCGTACCAGCGGCGCCCCGGGGCTGGATCCGCGTCGATCATGCCCGTGAAATTTTTGCGTACGATCGCTGTCTGTGATGCATGTACAACAGCGTGTACAACTCGAAGGGTGCTGCACAGAAGCGTTGACCCAGGCATTGTTGAAGCTACTGCAAGCAACCTCCGGGAGTTGAGCGGCAGAACGGTGAACATTCGCACTTTCACACGCTTCCACACTAAACTTACCCCGTTGATTTCATAGAAAATAGAAGAAAGACCCTCCCCCCACATCCAAGTCGGGCTTCTCATGAAAACGCAAATCACTGCAGTTCAGGCAACCGAGACAACAGCCACGTCGTCGTTCTCCGACCGGATCAAATTGCTCATACAACATGTTGGCAGTGCTACGGCAATCGCAAGAATGTGTGGTTTCTCAGAGGGCGTCGTGCGCAGCTGGCGTGATGGCAATACGGACCCTTCTCGCGCACGCTGCGTCACACTGGCACGTACCTTGGGAATCTCGCTGGTCTGGCTGGTGGCTGGCGAGGGCGGCTTGCAGACCGAGGCGAACTCGGCGCCTTATGAAGAACAGCGCAATTCAGAAGGGGTCATCTCACACCGGCTACAGAATCCAACACAGCCTTCGGGTGCCTTGGTCGAGAACAAGGTAGACGCGCAGCGGTTGAATACCGCGGTAAGTGTCCTGCAGTCGGAGCTGAGCCTGGCCGATAGCCAGCTTTCGTTGACAGACAATGCCGACCTGCTTACCCAGCTCTATGAAATTCTGGGTCCCAGTGGTTCGCACGTGGATCCTCAAGCCATGGTGGCGTTCAACCAGCAACTTGGTGAGCGCATCCGCAAGGTTCGCGAGGCGGCCTGATCCTATAAAAAGCATGACAGCCCTCGGCTGTCATGCTTTTTTTATAGCGCCTTCAAAGCAACGCGATATCGGCGATCGCGCCGAACTGCGTCTTCAACTGGTTGAGCAGCGCCAGGCGGTTGGCGCGCACGGCGGGGTCGTCGGCATTCACCAGCACGCTCTCGAAGAATGCATCGACGGGCGCCTGCAGATGGGACAGGCGCGCCAGGACAGCGGCATAGTCTCCGGCATCCAGCGCAGCGGCGCTGTCGCGTTGCGCCGAGGCCAGGGCATCGGCCAACTCGCGTTCCGCGTCGGTTTCGAAGCGGGCCGGGTCCACGATCCGCCCGATCGACGGTGCGCCCGCCTCTTCGGCCTGCTTGCGCAGGATGTTGCCAACGCGTTTGTTGGCGGCAGCCAGACTCATCGCCTCGGCGCGGCGACCGAACTCGGCAACAGCCCGCAAGCGCCGATCGAAGTCGGCCAGGCTGGCAGGCTGCACCGCTAGCACGGCCTCGAACTGGTTATGGTCGAAGCCTTGCTCGGCGTAATAGCCACGCAGCCGATCGAGCACGAAGTCGTACAGTTCATCGAGCAGGATGGCGCGCCGCTGGGCGGCGTTGAGTGTCGGCGGCTTGCCGTCCTTGCCTGGCTTGAGACCTGCAGCGAGGGCTGCATCAGGGATCAGCTCCAGTGCCTCGATGAAGCTTCCGCGCAAGTCCAGCTCCAGGCCACCTTCGATCAGGGTGCGCGCCAGGCCCAGCGCGGCGCGGCGCAGGGCGAACGGGTCCTTGTTGCCGCCGGGCTTCATGCCGACGGCAAAGATGCCCGCCAGGGTATCGAACCGTTCGGCCACCGCCAGCACCTGGCCCAGCTTGTCCGCGGCAATGCGATCACCGCCGAAGCGTGGCTGGTAATAGCTGTCCAGCGCCTCGGCCACGACCGCGGGTTCGCCGTCGTGGCTGGCGTAGTAGCGCCCCATCACACCCTGCAATTCGGGGAACTCACCGACCATGCGGGTCAGCAGGTCGCACTTGGCCAGGCTGGCCGCCCGCGTGGCCGCGCCGGCGTCGACACCGGTCCGGTTGGCGATGATCCGCGCCAGTTCCGCCACGCGCACGCTCTTGTCCCACAGGCTGCCCAACGCCTGCTGATAGGTGACTCCCTTGAGCTGCTCCTGGTAGCTGGCCAGCGGAGTCTTCAGGTCTTCATCCCAGAAGAACTTGGCGTCGGCGAAGCGCGGCCGGATCACGCGCTCGTAACCCTTGCGGATCTCGGAAGGGTTCGTGCTTTCGACGTTGGCGATGCCGATGAAATGCTCGGTGAGGTTGCCGCTGGCGTCGAACACCGGAACGAACTTCTGGTTCCCCACCATGGTGGTGACCAGCGCCTCGGGCGGTACGGCGAGGAACTCGCGTTCGAAGGTGCAGGCGATCGCCACCGGCCATTCGGTGAGGTTGGCCAGTTCGTCAAGCAGGGCGTCGTCCAGTCGGGGTACCCCGCCGGTGGCGCCCGCCACCTGTTGGATCTGGTCCTGGATGCGCTGGCGTCGCTCGCGAGGATCGGCCAGCACGTTGCAGGCACGCATGGCATCCAGCCAGCCGTCGGCATCGGCCACGTGCACCGGTTGCGGGTGCATGAAGCGATGACCGCGTGACTTGCGCCCGCTGCGCAGCCCCAGAACTTCGCCATCGATGATCTCGGCCCCGTGCAGGATCACCAGCCAATGGGCTGGTCGCACGAAACTGTAATCGTGATCGGCCCAGCGCATCGGGCGCGGGATCGGCAATGCCTTCAGCGCCTCGTCGACGATTTCCGGCAGCAACGCCGCCACCGGCTGGCCCGGCTTCACGCTGCGCCAGACAAACCAGCTGCCCTTGTCCGTTTCAAGTTTCTCCAGCTCGTCCACACCGACGCCGCACGACTGTGCAAACCCCAGCAGGGCTTTCGAAGGCTGGCCTTCGGCATCCAGCGCGGCGCTCAGCGCAGGACCCCGGCGCTCGATCGCCTGCTCCGGCTGGGCCACGACCACAGCGGGGATATGGACGGCCAAACGACGTGGCGAGGCATAGGCTTGCGCCTGGTCAAGCGCGGCGCCGATGCTGCGCCTGGCCAATCCGTCGCAGATCCCGCGCTGGAACGCGGCGGACAATTCGTCGAGCGCCTTCGGCGGCAATTCTTCCGTACCCAGCTCGATCAGCAGTGACTTGGCGGCGCTCATGCAGCCTGCTCCTTGTGGCCCGCAATGGGAGTCTGCTTCAGACCCGGGAAGCCGAGTTTCTCGCGTTGCGCCACATAGGTTTCGGCGACGCCGCGCGACAACGTGCGTACGCGCAGGATGTAGCGCTGGCGCTCGGTGACGCTGATCGCACGGCGCGCATCGAGAAGATTGAAGGTATGGCTGGCCTTCATCACCTGCTCGTACGCCGGCAAGGGCAGGTTGGCGGCGATCAGCTGATTGGCGGTGGCCTCGCAGACATCGAACCAGCGCAACAACTCGGGCACGTTGGCGTGTTCGAAGTTGTAGGTGCTCTGCTCGACCTCGTTCTGATGGAACACGTCGCCATAGGTCACCGTGCCGCGCGGGCCATCGGTCCAGATCAGGTCGTAGACGTTGTCCACGTTCTGCAGATACATGGCCAGCCGTTCCAGGCCGTAGGTGATCTCGCCGGTGACCGGACGACACTCCAGGCCGCCGGCCTGCTGGAAGTAGGTGAACTGGGTCACCTCCATGCCGTTCAACCAGACTTCCCAGCCGAGCCCCCAGGCACCGAGCGTGGGCGACTCCCAGTTGTCCTCGACGAAGCGCAGGTCATGCACCAGCGGATCCAGTCCCAGCTCCCTGAGCGAGCCGATGTACAACTCCAGGATGTTCTCGGGATTGGGCTTCATCACCACCTGATACTGATAGTAATGCTGCAGGCGATTGGGATTCTGGCCGTAGCGACCATCGGTGGGGCGACGCGACGGTTGCACATAGGCGGCCGCCCAGGGTTCCGGACCCAGCGCCCGCAGGAAGGTGGCGGGATGGAAGGTGCCGGCGCCGACCTCGGTATCGAGCGGCTGCAACAGCACACAGCCCTGCGCCGCCCAATAGCGGTTGAGGGTCTGGATCACATCCTGGAAGGTGCGTGCGGACATGGCTTTCCGTGACCTGGATTAAAGCGCGTTAGTATAGCTGCAGCTTGCTTTCGCACTGGGCTGCGCCCGGAAATGCATGGGGGATACCGCCGGATGGCCGCTTCACCGCAAATCGCTTCACTGCTTGGCCGCCGGGGTCGATTGGAGCTGGACGAACTGCTGGCAGCCCTGGTCGTCGATGGCTACCTGCTGGCCGACGACGCCAAGCAGGTTCGCATCGGTAACCGGGCCGGTCGCAGCACGGTGGAGCTGCATCCGCTGGTGGTGATCGCCAACGCCAAACTGATCAACCAGCGCGATCCGGGCCGTCCGTTGAGTCTGGAAGGCCTGACCGAATGGTTGGCCGGCCATGCCGGGCTGCCGTATCTGAAGATCGACCCGATGAAGATCAATGTCGCGGCGGCGACCCAGGTGGTCAGCCAGGCCTATGCCAAGCGGCATCGCATCCTGCCGATCGCGGCCGCACCCGGCGAAGTGACGTTCGCCACCTGCGAACCGTTCGAGTCGGGCTGGGCGCCGGACCTGAGCCAGATGCTGCGCCGGGACATCCGGCGGGTGGTGGCCAGTCCCATCGACATCAATCGCTACCTGCAGGAGTTCTACGGCGTCCAGCGCTCGATCCAGCTGGCGCAGGATGCCAAGAACGGCAGCGACGCCTCGTCGGCCATCCTCAACTTCGAGCAACTGGTCGAACTGGGCAAGAGCGGCGAAGTCGGTGCGGACGATCGCCACGTGGTGCATATCGTCGACTGGCTGCTGCAGTACGCGTTCGAGCAGCGGGCCTCCGACATCCACCTGGAGCCGCGCCGCGAAACGGGCCATATCCGCTTCCGCATCGACGGCATCATGCAGAAGGTTTTCGAGCTGCCCTCGCCGGTGATGACCGCAGTCACCGCCCGAATCAAGATCCTGGCGCGCATGGACGTCGCCGAGAAGCGCCGCCCGCAGGACGGCCGCATCAAGACACGCTCTTCCTCCGGACGCGAAGTCGAGTTGCGCATCTCGAACATGCCCACCGCGTTCGGCGAGAAGGTGGTGATGCGCATCTTCGATCCCGACCTGGTGGTGAAGGACTTCGCGCAACTGGGCTTCTCGCCTGTCGAGGGTGCGAACTGGCGAAGCATGGTCGAGCGACCGCACGGCATCGTGCTGGTCACCGGCCCGACCGGCTCGGGCAAGACCACCACGCTGTATTCCACGCTGAAGCATCTGGCCACGCCCGAGCTCAACGTGTGCACCGTGGAAGATCCGATCGAGATGGTCTCGCCGGAGTTCAACCAGATGCAGGTACACGCGGCGATCGACCTGGATTTCGCCGCCGGCGTCAGGACCCTGCTGCGACAGGACCCGGACATCATCATGATCGGCGAGATCCGCGACCTGGAGACGGCCCAGATGGCCGTGCAGGCCTCGCTGACCGGGCATCTGGTGCTGTCCACGCTGCATACCAACGATGCGCCGAGCGCGGTCACGCGCCTGCTCGACCTGGGCGTTCCTCACTATCTGATCCAGTCGACCCTTACCGGCGTGGTGGCGCAGCGACTGGTGCGCACCCTCTGCCCGCATTGCAAACGGGCCAGCGTGCAGGACCCCCACGCCTGGAACGTACTCGTCCATGGCTGGGATTTGCCACTTCCGGCGCAGGTGTTCCAGCCTGTCGGATGTCTGGAATGTCGCAATACCGGCTTTCTCGGCCGCACCGGCATTTACGAGATGCTGAAACTGTCGCCCCGCTTGCGCGGGATGATTTCGGCCCAATTCGACCTGAGCGGGTTCGGCCAGGCCGCCCTGTCCGAGGGGATGCGCCCGTTGCGCATCTCCGCCGCCGACCAGGTGGCGGCGGGTCTGACCACCGTGCAGGAAATCCTCACCGTGCTGCCGCCGATCGACGCGTTCGAAGACGGACAGCCCTGACTACAACCCGAGCCTCATCCCTGCATGAAACCCGTCCTGATCATCCGCACCGGCCGTGCCCCGGATCCCATCCGTGCCCGCCACGGCGACTTTCCGCACTGGTTCCGCCTGAGCGCCGGCCTGCAGCCACGGCAGCTGCAAGTTGTCGATGTCGCCAATGGCGAAGCCCTGCCCCCGCCGAAAGAAGTCGCCGGAGCCATCATCACGGGTTCGGCAGCCATGGTCACCGAACGGGCGCACTGGAGCGAACTCACCGCGGGGTGGATCCGCGATGCCATGGATGTCAGCCTGCCACTGTTCGGCGTGTGCTATGGCCATCAGTTGATGGCCCATGCCTTGGGCGGCACGGTGGGTTACCTTCCAGGCGGGCGCGAAATAGGTACCCAGCTCATCGAGCTCACCGACGCCGGCAAGCGCGACTCGCTGGCTCACGGCCTTCCACCACACTTTCGGGCGCATACCACGCACGAACAAAGCGTGCTTGAAGCACCTGCGGAAGCAACCGTGCTCGCCCGCTCGGCCAGGGACCCGCATCAGTGGCTGCGTTATGGTCCGCACGCGCTGAGTGTGCAGTTCCATCCGGAGTTCAACGCCGAGGTGATGCGCGCCTACATCCGGCGCAAGCACTCCGACATGCATCGCGAAGGCAGCGATCCGAAACGCGTGTTCGGCGAAGTCGGCGCCACGCCGCTCGCTCGGCGCCTGTTGCGCCAGTTCGCCAACACCCATCTGCAGAATGGCGGCGCGTTCTGAAACATCAGCCCCGCAGGCGACGCGCTATGCCTTCGCGTGCAAACAGGGCGAACATCACGCCAAACAGGAATCCGCCGATGTGCGCCCACCACACGTAGGCGCCGTAGCTGGGTCCGGCATAGCTGAACAGCAGTTGCAGCAACACCCAGATGCCGATCAGCAGAAAGGCGGGGACCCGGACAAATTCCAGATAGAGACCCAGTGGCAGCACCAGCCCCAGCCGCGCCCGCGGGAACAGTGCCACGTAGGTGCCGACCACGGCCGAGACGGCTCCGCTGCAGCCGATGATTGGCAGCCGCACGCCGGCGAGCGACAGTGCGCCAATCAGATTCGCCACGATGCCGCCCACCACGAACAGAAGCAGGAAGCGAAACGATCCCAGTGCGCGCTCTCCAGGCAATCCGAAGATCACCAGGAAGAGCAGGTTGCTCAGCAAGTGCAGCCAGGTGACGTGAATGAACAGTGCGGTGAACAGCCGCAACAGGGCCGGATCGGTCAGCTGCGGCAGCAGCGCCTCGTGGGGATCGAAGATGTTCGCCGGAATCGTGCCCCATTCAAGCAGCAACGAGATCCGCTGCGCTGGCGGCGTCAGCGCCAGAACCACAAAGCACAAGACGCAAAACGAAACCACCAGGAGAGTGGCCCAATGCCAGCGGGGACGGCGCCGCGTTTCCACATGAATGAACAAGAGCCGCTCCTGGCGTGAGGCGCTGACTGAAGGAGGTTCATCATAGGCGATGGATTGGCCCGGCAACGGTGATCCACATGGAAGAACAATCCTTCAAACGCCACAAAGACGAAGGCCTCCCCGATGGGGGAGGCCTTGGAGGATAAAGCCCCTGGCGGTGACCTGTTGCGGGTCGCGACCTGCGGTCGCCACCGCAACAGCACCAAAGAAAAACCCCCACCGTTTCCGGTGAGGGTGTTTCAGGATAAAGCCCCTGGCGGTGACCTACTCTTGCATGGCAAAGCCACACTACCATCG
>NZ_LMGH01000015.1:225489-306216 GCF_001427365.1 Rhodanobacter sp. Root561 | reverse complement strand
TTCCACACCGACGTGCCGGGCAGCTACGTGCTGGTCGACCACTCGATCTTCCGCGCCTTCAACAAGGGCGCGCTGGGCATCCTCAAGGTGGACGGCCCGGAGGACAAGTCGATCTACTCGGGCAAGGAAGTGGACGCGGTGTACCTGGGCGATCGCTCGGAGCCGAACCTGAAGGCGGTGACCACGGCGGCCAAGGCGCATGCGGCCGGCACGCTGACCAAGGAGGAGCAGATCGCCGCGGGCAAGCAGCTGTTCACCGGCACCTGTTCGGTCTGCCACCAGGCGAACGGCGAAGGCCTGGCCAACGTGTTCCCGCCGCTGGCGAAGTCGGACTTCCTGGCGGCCGATCCGAAGCGGGCGATGACCATCGTCACCCACGGCCTGACCGGCAAGATCACGGTGAACGGCCACGAGTACGACTCGGTGATGCCGCCGATGAGCCAGCTCAACGACGACGAGGTGGCCAACATCCTGACCTACGTGCTGAACAGCTGGGGCAACCCGGGTGGCCAGATCAGCAAGGACGAGGTAGCCAAGGCACGTGCCGCGGCGGTACCGGCCGCACCTGCCGAACACTGATGCCGAAACGGAATATCGGTATGGCCGTCCATACGGCCATACCGTATCGACCGGGGAACAACGCCGTCCGCATGGACGGCGTTGTCGCATGGGTGGACTGCGCGGCGCGTTGTCACAGTGGTGGCATCCCTTGCCATGACTTGACCGAAGTCAGGTCGGGTGCGTCGTCGCAGGCAGAGACTCCCGCCAACTACAAGGGAGCAACGCGATGAAGCACACGAGAAACCGTCTTTCCATGGCCTGCCTGATGGCCATCGTGGCCATGCCGGCCTGGGCCGCGGGCGAATCCGCCAATGTCTTGCCGGCCACCACGTCGGCCACACCTTCGCTGCAACTGGAGTGGGATGCCCGCCTGCGCCATGAAGGTGTCGATGACGATGCGTTCACCCGCAACGCGAGCGCCGACACCTTGCGCCTGCGGCTCGGCCTGCATGCGGAATTCGGCCACGGCTGGAGCGGCCTGCTGGAAGGCGCCGGCGTGGCCAGCGCCGGCGATCGCTACAACAGCGGCGCGAACGGACAGAGCCGGTATCCGGCGGTGACCGATCCCAAGGGCAGCGAGTTCAACCAGTACTGGGTGCGCTGGCAGGGCAGCCAGTTCGCCGCGACGGTGGGTCGCCAGCGGCTGCTCGTCGACAACCAGCGCTGGATCGGCAACAGCGGCTGGCGCCAGCACGAACAGACCTTCGATGCCGTCGCCCTGCAATGGCAGCCGTGGTCCGCGTTGACGGTGAACTACGACTGGCTCGACCGCGTGCATCGGGTGGCCGGCGATGATGCGCTGAATCCGCTGGCCCGCGAGCGCAAGCTGAATACCCATCTGCTCAACGTGGCGTGGACGCGGGGCACGCAGCAGTTCACCGGTTACGCCTACCTGCACGATGACCGCGACGCCGCCAGCGCTTCCAGCGCCACCTATGGCCTGCGCTGGAACGGCAAGGCCTTGCGCGATGGCAACGGACTGGGTTGGACGGTGGAGGGCGCGCGGCAATACGAGCATGCCGACAATCCGCTGAATTTTGCGCACAGCTACTGGCTGCTTGAACCGAGCTGGACGCAATCCGGCATCACCGCGAAGCTGGGCTGGGAACACCTGGGCGGCAACGGCCTGCATGCGCTGCAGACGCCGCTGGCCACGCTGCACGCGTTCAATGGCTGGAACGACCAGTTCAACGTGACGCCGGCCGGTGGGCTCGACGATCGCTACGTGGGCGTCAACGGCAACTTCGGTCGCGCCGGTCTTGCCAGCAAGCTGGCGTGGACTGTGGTGTGGCACGACTATCGCGCCGATCGTGGCGGCCGTTATGGCAGCGAATGGGATGCGTCGCTGGCGTTCCCGCTGGCGAGCGGACTCAGCGGCCTGGTCAAGCTGGGCAACTACCAGGCGGACGGCTTCGGTCGCGACAGCGCCAAGGTGTGGTTGCAGCTGGAGTGGCGTGGCCAGCATGGCTTGGCCGGCGCACGCTGAGACGACTGGCGGCGAGCTGCGGGCGGGTTGACCCAGGTCAGCGCGTCCGCAGTGCATCCGCGGTCTGATGGCGACATGCAGAACACCTCTTCCACCGTGTGCGGCGTCGCTGACGCGCCGCTGCTCGAACTCGATCTGCGCGACCTGCCGTCGCCGCAACCGATGATGCGCGCGTTGGCCGCCGCCGACGCGTTGCGTCCGGGTCAGGCCGTGCAGGTGCTGACGCCCTTGCTGCCCACACCGCTGCTCGACCTGCTGCAGGCCCGCGGATGGCCAGCAACCGCAACGCTGCTTGCCGGCGGCGGTGCCCGCGTGCTGATCTGCTGTCCGCTCGGCGATGACGAAGCTGCGGCTTGACCGAGCGCCGGCCGCGCCGCTGCCGCTGCGCTTCCTGCTCACGGTGCCGTTGTGGGGCGTGCTGGCCGGCGTGCTGCTGATCGTCGATGGCGATATCGCGCTGCGGACGCGCTGGAGTCCGGCCACCCTGGCACTGGTGCACGCGTTTACCCTCGGCGTGCTGGGCAATGCGATGTTCGGCAGCATCCTGCAGTTTCTTCCCGCGGCCGCTGGCGTGACGCTGCGCGGTGGCGAGCGATCGGGCCGGTGGCTGTATGGCCTGTTCAACGTCGGCGTGCTGCTGCTGGTGGCCGGCATGCACCAGCGCTGGCCTTTCGGCCTGATGACCGCGGCGATGGTCCTGCCGGCTGCCTTCGTCATGCTGGCGCTGATGGTCGTGCCCGGGCTGCTGGCGGCGGCCGGACAGCGCCTGCTGCGTGCGGGCTTCGGCGTGGCGCTTGCGTCCGCACTCGTCACCGCCGTGCTCGGTGCCGTGCTTGCGCTGGGCCTGGCGGGGCGCCTCGCCGTTCCGCTGACGGCGTGGACCGACGTGCATGCCAGCTGGGGCGTGCTGGGCTGGATCGTGGTGCTGCTGGCCACCGTGGCGCGCGTGGTGATGCCGATGTTCCAGGGCACCGGCAGCGTACCCGAAGTGGCGCAGGCGACGTGGCTGGCTGGCGTGGTCGCGGTGCTCGTGGCCGTTGCCTGTCTGCGCGCAGGCGGCGCGGTGGCCGGCGTGGTTGCCGCGCCCGTGCTGATCTTCGCCGGCGCCGGCCTGTGGCTGCAGTGGCGCGCGCCGCGGTTGCGCCGGGGACCGCTGGTGGACAGCTGGCGTGCAGGACTGATCGCGCTGGGCTGCGCCGCGCTGGCCTTGCCGATCGTGCCCGGCGGCATGCTCGCCGCCAGCGTGGGGCTGGGCCTGGCGCTGCCCTTGCTGGTGACCGCGATGATGCTGGAGATCGTGCCCTTCATCGGCTGGATCGCGCTGCATCGCCACTGCGGTCGCGGCATCCAGTTGCCCGGCGTGCAGCGTCTGCTGCCCGAGGTGGACAAGCGTCGCGTCTTGCTGGCCCAGCCGCTGCTGCTGTCGTTGCCGGTCGCGATGGTCTGGCCGTCCACATCGCTGGCGCGCGTGGCCGGCGTGGCGCTGGTGCTGGTGTGGTCGTTGACGGGCTGGACCCTGCTCGGCGCGGGCCGTCGTGCCAGGCATTTTCTGCGCTCGCTGGAGAAGTCGCGATGAATGTTTCGACAGGAGAGCGGACCGTGATGCCCGGCGCCGGACGTTTCGCGCTTGCCCGCGTACGTGCGGCGATCGATCGCGTCGACGATGGCCTGATCGTGTTGCTGGCCACGCGTCGGCGGCTCGCCGCCATGGCTGGCCGGTTGAAGCCACGCAGCGGTGTGCCGTCGCGTGACCTGTTGCGCGAGCAACAGGTTCGTCGTCGCACGCAGGCGCTGGCGCGTCGATTGCAACTGCCGGCGGACACCGCGGCGCGGGTGGTGAACCTGGCGATCGCCGATGCCTGCGCGCGGCAAGGCCTCGTCGTTGACTTGGGTCAAGGCGTCCAGGCCGTCGATCCACGCATGATGCCGCCCACCATGCGCATGCCTCCAGCTCCTGTTTCCATCACGCCGCGCCTGTTGCGCGCGCTGCCGTCGCCGCAACGCGTGGCGCCACTGCTGCGCGTCCTGCCGCTACGCTGGCAGCAGCGCCTGCTGGAAGCGGCGATGCAGCGCGTGCTGGCCACGCCGATCCGCGACGGCTCGCTGGAGTTCATGCGCGGCCGTCGGCTGGCCATTGAGGTCAGCGACCTGTGCCTGCGCTGGGTGCTGGCGCTGGAAGGTGATCGCCTGCAGGTGGTCGACGACGAACCCGAGGCCAGCGTGCGCGGCAGCGCCACCAACCTGCTGTTGCTGGCCGGTAGGCTGGAAGATGCCGATACGCTGTTCTTCCAGCGCGCGCTGGACCTCACCGGCGATACCGAACTTGGCCTCACCGCGCGCAACCTGCTGGAGCGGCTGCCGTGGGAATCGGTGCCGCTGGGCCTGCGCATCGCGCTCAATCGCGGTGCCCGGTTCGCCCGCGCGGCGCGTGCGGCGCATCGTGGCGAGTACGCCTGACGCGCCGTTCCTTTCTTCGAAGCGATCACCATGACTGACCTCGCAAACCTGCCCGTGCCGGTCTGGCGCGACGAACTCGAACACGACTACGCGGCGCTGGCCGAGCGGCTGGAGCCGCTGGTGCCGTGCCTGGAAATTCCGTTGTACCTGCCGTGGATCGACGCGATCAACCGGCTGAAGAAGCAGCGTGGCGCGGTGATCATGGCGCACAGCTACCAGTCGCCAGAGATCTTCCACGGCGTGGCCGACATCACCGGCGATTCGCTGGGGCTGGCCCAGGCCGCGGCCGAGTGCGAGGCCGGGCTGATCGTGCTGTGCGGCGTGCACTTCATGGCCGAGACCGCGAAGATCCTGGCGCCGCACAAGACCGTGCTGCTGCCCGACCTCGAAGCCGGCTGCTCGCTGGCCTCCTCGATCACCGCCGCCGACGTGCTTGCGCTGCGCGCGCAGCATCCGGGTGTGCCGGTGGTGAGCTACGCCAATACCTCGGCCGCGGTGAAGGCGGAGTCCGATGCGATCTGCACCTCGGCCAACGCCGTGCAGGTGGTGGAGGCGATGGGCGCGCCGAAGGTGATCTTCCTGCCCGACGAATTCCTCGGCCGCCACGTGGCCAAACAGACGAAGGTGGAAATCATCCTGTGGCACGGCCGCTGCGAAGTGCACGAGCGCTTCACCGCGCAGGAAGTGCGGCACGTGCGCGAGCAGTTCGGCACCCGCGTGGTGGCGCATCCGGAGTGCTCGCCCGAGGTACTGGCCGAGGCCGACTTCGTCGGCTCCACCACCGCCATGGGCAAGTGGTTGGCCCGCGAAAGGCCGGCGCGCGTGGCGATGGTCACCGAGTGCTCGATGGCCGACAACCTGAAGTCGCAGTTCCCGCAGACCGAATTCATCAAGCCGTGCAACCTGTGTCCGCACATGCAACGGATCACCTTGCAGAACATCTACGCCTGCCTGCGCGACCTGCGCCATGCGATCGAGATTCCCGCCGACGTCAGCCAGCGCGCCCGCGCGGCGCTGGAACGCATGCTCGCCGTCGGGCGGCGCGAACGCGTGTGAGGCACGCACGGCTGCCGATCGTGGTGGTGGGCAGCGGCGTCGCCGGACTGGCGACGGCGCTGGCCGCGGCGCCCGCGCCGGTGCGCCTGCTGTGTCGCGCCCACGACGGCTGCGGCAGCGCCAGTGCGCTGGCCCAGGGTGGCATCGCCGCGGCGCTCGATCCGCGCGACAGCCCCGCCGCCCACGCGCACGACACGCTGGTGGCCGGGGCGCAGCACAACGACGAGGCGATGGTGCAGTGGCTGACCGCCGAGGCGCCTGCGGCGATTGCCTGGCTGCAGGCGCAGGGCGTGACGTTCGATCGCGATGCGCAGGGTGGTTTGCAGCTGGGTCGCGAAGGCGGCCACGGCGCCGCCCGCATCGTGCATGCCGGCGGCGATGCCAGCGGCGCGGCCCTGGTGCAGGCCTTGCGCGCACGGGTGCAGGCGGCCGTGCATGTGCAATGGCGCGGCGGCGTCGATGTCGATGCCTTGCTGATGCGCGAAGGCCGCGTGGTCGGCGTGCGCACCTGCGACGAGCGCGGCCGGCATGAGCAGGTGGAGGCGTCGGCCGTGGTGCTGGCCACCGGCGGGATCGGTGCGTTGTATGCCCGCAGCAGCAACCCGGCAGGCGCCGATGGCGCAGGGCTGGCGCTGGGGCTGGCCGCCGGCGCCGCGGCGCGCGACCTGGAATTCGTGCAGTTTCATCCCACCGCGCTGGAGGTGGCGGGTCATCGCCTGCCGCTGATCACCGAGGCCTTGCGCGGTGCCGGTGCCCGCCTGCTCGACGCCGCCGGCAACGCGCTGATGGCCGGCGTGCATCCGCTGGGCGACCTGGCGCCACGCGACGTGGTGTCCCGGCGCGTGGCCGCGGTGCAGGCGACCGGAGCACGTGTCCGCCTCGATGCAACCGGTGTCGACGGCGACTGGGAGCGGCGTTTTCCCACCGTGCTGGCGGCGTGCCTGGCGCATGGCTTCGATCCCCGCCAAGTCACCCTGCCGGTGACGCCGGTGGCGCATTTCCACATGGGCGGGCTGGCCACCGACGCGGACGGGCGCAGCAGCGTGCCGGGCCTGTACGCGGTGGGCGAGGTGGCCTGCAACGGCGTGCACGGCGCCAACCGGCTGGCCAGCAATTCACTGCTGGAAGGCGTGGTCTGCGGCCGCCGCCTGGGCGAAGGGCTGAGCCATGCGGCGGAAGCTGTGGTGGCGGGGCCGACGCGCGTGGTCGAGCGCGGCCCGGGCCTGCCGCCGGCCGAGCTGGCCGTGCTGCGCGAGCTGCTGTGGCATGCGGGCGGCCCGATCCGTGAAGCCCGTTCGCTGCGCGATGCGTGGCACGCCTGCGCTTTGCTGGCCGAGGCCGGCTGGCAGGCGCAACTGGGCAAGGCGATGTTGCGCGCGATGCGCCTGCGCACGCGCTCGCTGGGCGCGCACTGGCGTGAAGACCGCGGCTGTCCGTCCTGACACGCTCCCCGCTACCACGACGGCTTTTCAGTGCGCACGCGTACGGCATCGCGTTGATGCGCGTCAAGACAGGAAGGCGCTCAGCTGGCACACTGGGCGTTCCTCACCCCGCGAGTATTTCATGACACGTCCTTCCTCCTTCGACTACGAACAGCTGCGCGCCTGCGGCCGCGGCGAGTTGTTCGGTGACGACAATGCCCGTCTGCCTTCGCCGCCGATGCTGATGTTCGATCGCATCACGCGGATTTCCGAGGAAGGCGGTGCCTACGGCAAGGGCCTGATCCATGCCGAAATGGACATCCATCCGGACCTGTGGTTTTTCGGTTGCCACTTCATCGGCGACCCGGTGATGCCAGGCTGCCTGGGCCTGGACGCGATGTGGCAGCTCAGCGGTTTCTTCCTGCCGTGGCTGGGCGAACCTGGCCGCGGCCGTGCGCTGGGCGTGGGCAACGTGAAGTTTTCCGGCCAGGTGATGCCGACGGCCAAGCTGGTGCGCTACGAGATCGACATCCGCCGCGTGATGCGCGGCAAGCTGCGGCTGGTGATCGCCGACGGCAAGACCTTCGTCGACGACCGCCTGATCTACGAGGCCAGCGACATGCGCGTGGGCCTGTTCCAGTCCACCGAGGGTTTTTGAGATGCGCCGCGTCGTAGTGACGGGCATGGGCATCGTGTCCTGCCTGGGCAATGATCTGGAAACCGTGACCAGCGCCTTGCGCGATGGTCGCAGCGGCATCCGCGCGATGCCCGAGTACGCCGAGCTGGGCTTGCGCAGCCACGTGGCCGGCGTGCCGAACATCGACCTCGAAGCGGTGATCGATCGCAAGCTGAAGCGCTTCATGGGCGACGCCGCGGCGTATGCCTATGTGTCGATGCGCTCGGCGATGGAAGATGCCGGACTGGACGCGGACCAGGTGCGCGATCCGCGCATCGGCGCGATCGCCGGCTCCGGCGGCGGCTCGCCGCGCTGGCAGATCGAAACCGCCGACCTGCTGCGCAACAAGGGCGTGCGCAAGATCGGCCCGTACATGGTGCCGCGCACGATGTGCTCGACGGTGTCGGCCACGCTGGCCACCACCTTCGGCATCCAGGGCCTGAGCTATTCGATCTCCGCCGCCTGCGCCACCTCGGCGCACTGCATCGGCGCGGCCGCCGACCTGATCCGCCACGGCGCGCAGGACGTGATGTTCGCCGGTGGCGGGGAAGAGGAACACTGGGGCATGACCTCGCAGTTCGACGCGATGGGCGCGCTGTCCAGCCATCACAACGACACGCCGGTCAGCGCCTCGCGCCCCTACGACACCAGCCGCGACGGTTTCGTCATCGCCAGCGGCGGCGGCATGCTGGTGCTGGAGGAATACGAGCACGCCAGGGCGCGTGGCGCGCGCATCCATGCCGAGCTGGTGGGCTACGGCGTCACCTCCGATGGCGCCGAGATGGTCGCGCCGTCGGGCGAGGGCGCGGTGCGCTGCATGAAGATGGCGCTGGCCAACGTCAAGGCGCCGATCGACTACCTCAACACCCACGGCACCGCCACGCCGCTGGGCGACATCGTGGAATTGAACGCGGTGCGCGAGGCGTTCGGCGACGCGGTGCCGCCGCTGTCCTCGACCAAGGCGCTGACCGGCCACTCACTGGGTGCCGCCAGCGTGCACGAGGCGATCTACAGCCTGCTGATGCTCAACGGCGGCTTCATGGCCGGCTCCGCCCACATCAGCGACCTCGATCCGGCGGCCGCAAGCTTCCCGATCGTGCGCGAAAGCCGTTCGGCGCCACTGTCCACGGTGATGTCCAACAGCTTCGGCTTCGGCGGCACCAACGGCACCCTGGTGTTCGCCAAGGTCTGAGCCTGCACGACCCGCGGCTGTCACTTCGGCAGCCGCACAACCCTCCCCGAGTTTTCCCCGCATGTCTTCCCCGGCCGCGCCCGCGCTCTCGCGTGATTCCACCCTCGGCGAGGAAATCGCCAACAGCATCAGCCACGGCCTCGGCCTGCTGCTCGCCGTGGCCGGCCTGCCGATCCTGGTCATCGCCGCGCTGCGCAGCGGCAGCACCACCGCGGTGGTGGCGTCGACGGTGTTCGGCGCCAGCGCGATCCTGCTGTACCTCGCGTCCACGCTGTACCACGCGATCCCGCATCTGCGGATCAAGGAACTGCTGCAGCGCTTCGACTACGCGGCGATCTACCTGCTGATCGCGGGCACCTACACCCCGATCGCGCTGGGCGTGCTGCGTGGCGGTTGGGGCTGGTCGATGCTGGGCGTGATCTGGGGCCTGGCCCTGCTGGGCGCGATCTTCAAGCTCGCCGTGGGTGCGCGTTTCCATCGGCTGTCCACCGCGCTGTACGTCGCGATGGGCTGGGCGGCGCTGATCGCGATCCGTCCGCTATGGCTGAACATGGCGCCGGGCGGCCTGGCCTGGCTGCTGGCCGGCGGCCTGGCCTATACGCTGGGCGTGGTGTTCTTCCTGCTGCACGAACGACTGCGCTACAGCCACTTCGTCTGGCACCTGTTCGTGCTCACCGGCACCGGCTGCCACTACTTCACGGTGTTGCGGTATACGTTTTGAGCGTGGTGCAGCGTGCTGCCTGTGAACGTGCGTGCGTTGCAGGCAAGTGGATTGCGATGCTGTGCCATGCAACGCCACTCGATGCATCGCCCAGTCCAGCCTGCCTGAGGAATCGCCTTTCGATTCACCGCCAGCGCGACGCGATGACAACGGGCACGCCACACCAAAGATCACATGATCGCCGGCAGTCGCCCGAAAGCCCAAGGCAAGAGCATCGTGCAACCGGCGTTGACGAGAAGCTTTCTGCGAAGGCTGCTATGGAGCTGGCGTGGGCGCGAACTTCTGGATGAGATTGAAGAGCTCGCCGCCGTCAGGGACCAGATAGGTCCCGTATACCCATCCTTTCGTCACGCCACTCATGCAGTAAAAAACCGTGCCGTCATTGCTGCTCTCCTCGAGGTAGCCACCTAGCACCCGGTCTTTGAGTTGTATGCGAAGTATGGCGGCCCTGGTGACTTCAGGATGCTCAGGGTTATGGCCTGACAGATGCGAGAACGCCTTGGAAAAGGCCGCAATGCTCTGCCTGTCCTTGATAAGGACTGCCTGGTTGACAAGAGTTGGGTATCCGGCACGGGCAGGCTCGACGCTTATGGACAGAATCTGTTGGCTCGAAAAGTTTCTCAGAATTGCTCGATCTTGGCGCGACGTGGGATCGATATAACGATATAGAAAAGTGCCAAGCCAAACGGTCGCGAATGCATACGCCAAATACCGTATCCATCTGGGCTGCTCTTTCTGATCAGGTGCCACGTTCCCCTCCAACGTCGCTGCAGGAAAAAGCCAAGCTGCAGCCTATCATCCGGCAAGCCCGCGAACTGTGGCGGTTGGGAGTACGGTCGTGGGATACCGGCACCGCGACCCGCAATAAAGAAGGATGGCCGCGATGTCCGTTGGGGCAGCTGCCGATGCCATGCATCGGCTTCGCTGGGTTTATGCCTCAGCCACCGGCCGCATGCCCGGCTCGCCGTGCCAGTAGCCGTTGCGTGCGCCGATCCGCGGCGGTGCTACCGGGGAGTGGCGGGCCAGGTCGAAGTGGGCCATCACTTCGGCCATGCCGTCGACCTGGGGATACAGGCGCAGCACGTCGACGCCCAGTTCGCGCAAGGCGGGCAGTTCGGGGCCGAGGTCGGTGATTTCCTCGCCCTGGATCTGGATGCCGTTGATGCGCAGGAAGGGGCGGCCTTCGCGGGTGGCCAATGGCATGCCGTCGGGGTAGTCGATGCAGCGGAAGCCGCACTGGTCCTTGGCCACGTCCAGCGCGCGGGCGGTGAAGCAGCGAGCGGAGAAGGCCAGCGGCAGGCGGCCGAAGGCGATCACCTCCAGCTCGGGCATGGGCCGGTCCTCGGCCTGCATCGCCTCGCGCAATTCGCGCAGCAGCTGGTGGCCCTGCTCGACGCCCGGCACCCAGCGGCGCAGGCCGTCGGCCATCAGCATCGCCAGGGCGTGGTGGTTGTAGACGTTGAGGGTGGGGCCGGCCACGAAGGGCACGCCGCGTTCGCGGCACAGCTGCACGGCGGAAAGATCGTTCGCCTCGATCCAGCAGTCGCCGTGGTCGACCAGCCGTTGCAGCACGCCCAGCTCGGATTCGGCCTCGATCAGCGCCAGCGACGACAGCACGACCTGCTTGCCGCTGCGGGCCAGTTCGGCGGCCAGCGCGATCCAGTCGCGCGTGCCCAGTTCGCGGCGCTTGCTGCACACCGTCTCGCCCAGGTAGATGATGTCCAGCGGCCACTCCACCGCCTCGCGGTAGAACGCCAGGGTCTGTTCGCGGGGCCAGAAATACTGCAGCGGGCCGAGGCTAAGTTTCATCGTGTTCATCGGTTGCATGCCCCTGAAGTCAGTGCCACGAGCGGTGGTAGGGGCCAAGCGTGGTCTGGTGGCCCTCGGCGTGTTTCGACAGCGACGACTGCCAGCCCGACTGCAGCTGCCACGCGTCGGGTGCGCTGCGGTAGCGATCCAGCGCGTCGCGCCAGGTGCGGGTGACCGAGGCGACGTAGGCGACGCCGCGCTGGCGGCCTTCGATCTTCAACGCGGCCACGCCTGCTTTGGCCAGGCGGGGCAGCAGCTCCAGCGTGTTGAGGCTGGTCGGCTCCTCCAGCGCATGGAAGGTCTCGCCGCCGACCTCGAAGCGTCCCTTGCACACGGTGGGATAGCCGGCCGGTTCGGCGGGCTCGAACTTGTCCATCAGCACCTGGTTCAGGCGCACGCTGCGGCGACCGTCGCCGTGTTCCTCCCAGCGCACGAAGCTGGCCGGCGAGCACACGCCGTGGCGATTCGGCGAGGCGCCGGTGACGTAGCTTGAAAGCTGGCAGCGACCTTCGACCATGATGCACAGGCTGCCGAACGCGAACACTTCGATGGGCACCGGCGAGCCTTCGCACAATCGCTCGACCTGCTGGATCGACAGCACCCGCGGCAGCACCGCGCGACTGATGCCGAAGCGCTCGTGGGCGTAGCGCAGCGCCGGCGCGGTGGTGGCCGAACCCTGCACCGACAGGTGCCGCGCTATCGCCGGGTAGGTGCGCGTGGCGTAATCGAGCACCGCCATCTCCGCCGCGATGATCGCGTCGCAGCCGAACTCGGCGGCCTTGTCCACGGCGCGGTACCACGTCGCCAGGCGCGCGCTGTCGGGGTAGGTGTTCAATGCCAGGTAGACCTTGCGCTTGCGCTGGTGCGCGTAGGCGATGCCGTCGAGCAGCTCCGCGTCGCTGAAATTCAGGCCGGGGAAGGCGCGGGCATTGGTCTGGTCGCGGAAGCCCGCGTAGACCGCATCGGCGCCGGCGTCGATCGCCGCTTGCAGCGCCGGCAGGTTGCCGGCAGGACAGACCAGTTGCATGTGCACCTCGAAGCCAGGAAGTTCGCGGCGCATCGTGGCGGCTGATCCGGCGAGCTGCGTTGACATGGGTCAGGTCGGAGTGGTTCCGTGCGGATGCGGGAAAATTCGGCGGATGCGCCGAAGTCACCGGAAGGGAAGTTGACCGAGGTCAATCCCGGGCGCGCCGGTGCGGTCCATGCTGTGCCCGGCTTTGCACGACTCGTGTCGATGCCCGACCATCTGTTCCGATTGCCGACGGCGAAACTCCCCATGAATCCGATGAACACCACTGACCGTTACCACCCGCTGTCGATCGGCATGCACTGGCTGATGCTGGCGCTGCTGGTCGCCGTGTACGCCTGCATCGAGCTGCACGAACTGGCGCCGCGCGGCAGCAGCCTGCGTGCCGGCCTGAAGACCTGGCATTTCATGCTGGGGCTCGGCGTGTTCGCGCTGGTCTTCCTGCGCCTGGCCATTCGCCTGATGACGCCGTCGCCGCGCCGTGATGCGAGCCTTCCGGCCTGGCAGCACCACCTGGCCGGGATCATGCACTTGCTGCTGTATGCGTTCCTGATCGTGATGCCGGCGCTGGGCTGGCTGACCCTGAGTGCGGGCGGCAAGGTGATCCCGTTCTTCGGCCTGGAGCTGCCGCCGCTGATCGCGCCGGACGACCTGCTCGGCGAGCGGCTGGAGGGCCTGCACGGCACCATCGGCACGATCGGCTATTACCTGGTGGGCCTGCACGCAGCCGCGGCGCTGTATCACCACTACTTCATGCATGACGACACCTTGCGCCGGATGCTGCCGCGCCGCGGCAACGGCAACTGAGATGCGGCAGCCGGCCGCAGCGATGACGGTCGCGCGGTTGACGTGGGTCAGTCGCGCAGCGGCGGGCCCGCGCTAGCATCCTTCCATCCGCGGCATGCACGCCGCCTGCTGGAGCGCTTCCCATGACATCCGTCCCCACTCTTGTCGCCCTGGCCTGCGGCCTGGGCCTGGCCGTTTCGGTGCAGGCCGCGCCACCGCAATCGCATGCGGATCACGCCAGCCACCACGCCGCCACGGTGAGCGTGCCCGCGCAGCGCTGGGAGCCGGACGCGTCCCTGCGCGAGGGCATGCGTCGCGTGCACGTCGCGGTGGACCAGCTGCGTCACTACGAGATGGGCCACATGAGTGCGCCGATGGCGGTCGACCGCGCGGCCGAAGTGGAGGATGCGGTGGGCTTCATGTTCGCCAACTGCAAGCTGGCCGCCGAACCGGACGCGGCCCTGCACGGCATCCTGGCACCGCTGCTCGGTGCGGCGCAGGCCCTGCAGGCCAACCCGGGCAACGTCAAGGCGGTGGCCGCGATGCGCGAGGCGATCGCGCACTATCCGCACTACTTCAATGATCCGGGCTGGGACCAGCCGGCGCCGGCCATGCACGAGATGCACGACGAGCCGTGAAGCATTCCTGGTGGTCGCGGGATGCCTGCAGTGATTGCCACAGGGCATCCACGCGCCGCTCCACCGCGGCATCCGGCAAGATCGGACGACTCCAGGTACGCGTGGTTTCGGACGGCCATTTGCGGGTGGCGTCGATGCCGAGCTTGGAGCCCACGCCGGCCACCGGGCTGGCGAAGTCCAGGTAGTCGATCGGGGTGTTCTCCACCAGCATGGTGTCGCGCGCCGGATCGACCCGGGTGGACACCGCCCAGATCACTGCCGACCAATCGCGCACGTCGATGTCGTCGTCGGTGACGATGACGAACTTGGTATAGGTGAACTGGCGCAGGTACGACCACACCGCCATCATGATCCGCCGCGCATGGCCGGCGTACTGCTTGCGGATGCTGACCACGGCGATGCGGTACGAGCACGCTTCGGGCGGCAGGAAGAAGTCGACGATCTCGGGAAACACCTTCTGCAGGATCGGCACGAAGATGTCGTTCAGCGCCATCGATAGCACCGACGGCTCGTCGTGCGGCGCGCGGCCCATGTAGCTGCCGTGGTAGATCGCGTCGCGGCGCAGGCGCAGGCGTTCGATGGTGAAGACGGGGAAATGGTCCTGCGCGTTGTAGTAGCCGGTGTGGTCGCCGAACGGACCTTCCAGCGCGGTATCGCCGGGGTGGATGAAGCCTTCCAGCAGGATCTCCGCACCGGCCGGTGCATCCAGCCCGGTCAGCTCGCTGTGCCACACGCGGGTGCGCTGGCCGCGTAGCAAGCCGGCGAACTCGTATTCGGACAAGCTGTCCGGCACCGGCGCCACGGCCGCCAGCATGGTCGCCGGATCGGCGCCGATGGCGACCAGTAGCGGGAACGGTTGCTGCGGATGCGCGGCGCACCAGTCGGCGTAGTCCAGCGCGCCGCCGCGATGCGGCAGCCAGCGCATGATCACCCGGTTCGGCCCGATCACCTGCTGGCGGTAGATCGCCACGTTCTGCCGCGGCTTGCCGGTGCCGCGGGTCACCACCAGGCCGAAGGTGATCAGCTTGCCGGCGTCGTCCGGCCAGCAGTGCTGGATCGGCAGGCGGGCCAGGTCGATCTCGTCGCCGCGCAGGGTTTCGTGTTCGAACGCCGCCTCGCGCACCCGTTGCGGCGCGACGTGGGCCAGTTGCGCCAGCTCCGGCCAGGTGGCCAGCGCCTGGCGCAGGCTGGATGGCCAGCGCGGCTCCTTGATCGCGGCAAGCAGCTGGCCCAGTTCGCGCAGCGAGGCCAGCGGCCGTCCGGCCAGCGCCAGCTCGATGCGGCGACGATGGCCGAACAGGTTGCCCAGCAGCGCGTGGCGACTGTCGCCGGGATGTTCCATCAGCAACGCGGGGCCCGCCTCGCGCAGCGCGCGCAGGCTCAGCGCGGTGGACTCCAGATGCGTGTCGACGGGCGCGCTGACGCGCTGCAATTGCTGCTCGCGTTCCAGCCGCTGCAGGAAGCTGCGCAGGTCGTGGAAACTCATGCGGACGGTTCGCCCGAGGTCGCAATGGCCAGCTCGTCGTCATCCGTCGCGGCCAGCAGGTGTTGATGCACGCGTTGCAGTTCGGCCAGCAGCTCGGCGCGGGCCTCGGCGGCAAACGGGTTTTCGCGCTGGATCGCGCCGAACAGGTGGCCGGCGTCGCCGCGCACCGCGGCCAGCATGTGTTTCATGCCCTGGAACGAGGGCGGCGCGATCGGCATGCCGTCGTCCACGCCGATGTCGATCAGCCCCTTGGCGATGAAGAAGGCCAGCACGTGGGTGCGCGCCATCGCGCGGTCGTGGCGCTCCGGGTCCTGTTCGATGACTTCGCAGCCGAGCGCGGCGAACAACTCCCTCGCGCGTGCGGCGGCCTGCGGATGCTGGGCGGAGGCGCAGATCACCGTGCGCCGCGGGCGCTCGTCGCGGGCCAGGCTGAGCGGGCCGAACAGCGGGTGGCTGCCGACGTGGGGAATCGCGTCGCCCAGCAACTCGTCCATCGCCGCGCAGGGATGCATCTTGACGCTGCCCACGTCGAACACGATCTGGCCGGCGTGCAGCAGCGGTTGCAACGCGAGCAGGGCGTCGCGCAGTTGCGGCACCGGCATCGCCAGCACGATCCATTGCGCGCCCTCGAGCGCGACACGCAGGGATGGCGCGGCCAGCGCGGCGGGAACCCGGGCGTGCGGATCGAACACGCGCACGTGGTGCCCCGCCTGCAGCAACAGTTGCGCAAACGCCGCGCCGAAACGGCCATGGCCCAGCAGCGCAAAGTGCATGCCCTGGGCCGGCGATGCTGCGGCGCTCATGTCAGCGCGGGCGCGCGGCCGCTGGCCAGGCTGTGGCGCAGCGCGGCATCCCACGGCGCGAGGTCGATCGCGCGCGCGGCCAGCCAGTCGCGGTCGAACAGGGTCTGCGCGTAGCGCTCGCCGCGGTCGCACAGCAGGCTGACGATGCTGCCGCGCTGTCCGCGCGCGCGCATCGACGCGGCCAGCTGCAGGCAGGCGACCAGGTTGGTGCCGGACGAGCCGCCGTAGCGATGGCCGAGCAGGTCTTCCAGCAACCAGGCGGCGGCGATCGAGGCGGCGTCGGGAATTTCGTTGACGCGGTCGACCACGTCGAAGATGAAGCCCGGTTCCACGCGCGGTCGGCCGATGCCCTCGATCAGGGTGGGCTGGCTGGCCACCGCCTTCGTGTCGCGGTTGCGCCAGCCGTGCACGTAGCCGCTGCCGCTGGGCTCGGCCACGCACAGTCTGGTGTGCAGCCGGCGGTAGCGCAGGTAGCGGCCGATGGTGGCCGAGGTGCCGCCGGTGCCGGCGCCGCAGACGATCCACGCCGGTTCGGGTTCGGCTTCCAGCGCCAGCTGGCCGATGATCGACTCGGCGATGTTGTTGTTGCCGCGCCAGTCGGTGGCACGTTCGGCCAGGCCGAACTGGTCGAGGTGGCAGGCGCCGCGTGCGGCATGTTCGGCGGCGCGCGCGTGCACCTGGGCTGGATCGTCGACCAGGTCGCAGGTGCCGCCCAGCGCCTGCACGTCGCGGATCTTGCCCGGCGCGGTGCAGGCCGGCATCACCGCGGTGAATGACAGGCCGAGCAGACGTGCGAACCAGGCTTCCGAAATCGCCGTGCTGCCCGAAGATGCGTCCACCACCGCCTGGCCGCCACGCAGCCGGCCGTTGCACAGCGCATACAGGAACAGCGAGCGGGCCAGCCGGTGCTTCAGGCTGCCGCTGGGGTGGGCGGCCTCGTCCTTGAAGTAGAAGTCGATGCCGTGGAAGCCGGGGAAATTCAGCTTCAGCAGATGGGTGTCGGCGGAACGCGCGGCCTCCTGCGCCAGCTTGGTCAGGGCATCGTGCACCCAGCGGCGATCGTGGTCCTGTTGCAGGTTGACCAGGTGCAGGACGCTGTCCATCGGAGACTCCGGATTCATGGCGCGTGGCTCGCGGCCCGGTGCATCGCGCGCATGCGGCGGCCGAGAAATTCGAAATAGCGGTCGATGTAGCTGATGCCGTTCTCGTGATCGATCAGGTACGGATTCATCAGCGTGTGGCGCAGGATCATCAGCCGGTCCTCGTCCGGATCGAGCGAGCTCGCATCCAGGCCCAGCGCCTGGAAGATGCGCGTGGTCTGCGCGTGGCCCAGCATGTCCGGGCGCAGCGTGGTCACCGAGCCGAAGAACTCCTTGGTCTGCAGCGGCTGCTGCGGATCGCAGCGCAAGGTGTCGTGCAGTTCGCGCACAAAGGCGTTGGCGGCGGTGATCGAGCGGTTGCCGCGCGGGTTGAGCGCCAGGCAGACCAGGTTGCTGTCCGGCGCGAACGGCACCAGCGCGTGAACGCAGTCGGCCAGTTCCAGCGCGAAGCGCTGCGCGCGGGCGTGGAAGGTTTCGGCGGCACGCACGGTGGCGCAGGGCAGGCGGCCGAAGTGGGCGTGATCCAGCGGCAACACCTTGTGGGTGACATAGACGGCCGCCGCCGCGGCGCCGGACTTGGAGCCTTCCGGAATGAACTGGCCCAGGCTGCGGTAGCGGGCGAGATAGTCCTTCGGCGTGCCGCCGTGGAAGACATAGTCGGCGCGCTCGGCCAGCAGCGCCATTGCCCGGTGGTCGCGGCAGATGAAGGCGCCGCTGCCGTAGGGCAGGTAGCCGAGCTTGTGCGGATCGACGGTGACCGAGTCGGTGGCGCCCAGCGCGGCGAACGCGGCATGCACGGCGGGCGTGGGGAACTGCACGTAGTCGGCGGCGACTTCGTCGCGCGGACGCAGCGAGCCGTCCTCGTTGCGGAACAGGGTGGCCAGGTAGCCGCCCCAGGCAGCGTCGACGTGCACGGCGAAATCCAGCCCCCGCTGGCGCGATGCATCGCGGGCGGCCAGCACCTGGTCGATCGGATCGATGGTGCCGTACTCGGTGCCGCCCAGCACCGCCACGCACATCAGCACGGGTTGTCGCTCGCGGGCGCAGCGTTCCAGCGTGTCGCGCAGGGCGGCCGGGTCCAATCGCATGCCTTCGGTGGGCAGCAGTTCCAGCTGGTCGCGCCCCAGGCCGAGCAGCTTCACGCCCTTGCTCCACGAGTAGTGGGCGGTCACCGGCGCCAGCACCCGCGGCAGCTTCAGCGCGGGATGGGCGGCGAAGAAGTCGACCAGGCCGCGCTGCTCGATCCGCTCGCGTTCGACCCGATGCAGCCAGCAGCTGCGCTCGGCTGCGGGCTGTGCCGCAAGCCAGGCCTGCCAGTCGGCCAGCAGCGCGATGCCGTCCGCCTGGGCGAGGTTGAACGCGCTCCAGTCATCCTCCGGCAACGCCAGTCCAGGGACCTGCGCAGCACGCAGCGCCACCGGAAACGCCTTCAGCGCCAGTGCCAGGCGCAGTGCCTGGTAGTTGGCCAGGGTGCCGCCGGAGGTGAGGTGGCCGAACGCACAGGCGTCCCGCGCCGGATCGTGCGGATAGCCGAGCATGCGCGCCAGCTGCAGGCCAACCTGCACTTCCATGTCGACGGTGACCGGCGCGGCATCCTCGCTGACGTTGTTGGGGTTGTAGGGCAGGGTCAGCATCTGCGCGGCCAGGCCCGGCAGCAGCAGGTCCGAGGCCATGTGGCCGATGTAGCGCGGGCTGTGGAACGGCACCGACTTCTTCAGCGACGCCGACAGCTGGTGCAGCTCGCGGCGCATACGCGATTCGAAGGCAAGGTAATCGGGATGATGCGCGGCGGCGGTGGCGATCGCCGGCGGATCTTCCGGGTGGAAGTTGCGCCGCCAGTAGACGTGGTCGCGCAGGAACTCGACCAGCATCTTTTCCAGCAGCGCGTCGTTCTCGCCGTAGGGGCCGAGGAAGCAGGCGTCCAGCGTGTGGTCACGCGGCTCGCCGTGGTTGAACGGTTGTGCGCTCATGCGATCCATCCATGCAGCCAGCCCAGCGGGTGGTGCATGCGCGCCACGCCGAGCATGTAGACGTAGCTGGCCAGCGCGGCGATGAAGAAGGCCAGCCGCGCACGGCGGCTGCGGGCGCGCTTCAGTGCCAGCGTGGCCAGCACCACGTAGACCACCAGCAGCACCAGCTTGGTGGTGAGCCAGCCGTTGGCGAACAGCGCGCCGGGCAGGATGCTGACCAGCATCAGCGCGGCGGTGAGCAGGGTGGTGTCGATCGCGTAGCTCAGCCAGCGCATGGGCTCCCACTGGGCGGCGCCGGCGTAGCCGAATTGGGTCAGCAGGCCGCGCAGCGCGAACAGCGAACCGCTGGCCAGCACGCAGGCGATGTGGAGCCATTTGATTTGGGGATAGAACTCGAGCATCGGGGATCGCTGCCGGGGAACGGGTAAAGCATCAGGGCGCGCCGTGTGGCGCGCCCTGATGCAAGTCACGCGTTGTTGCGAACCGCTCGTGGCGAGGTCGCCGTTGCCGTCCGTCGTTTCGGGAACAGCCACAGCGCGGCCACGAAGACCGAGATCAGCAGCGCGCCGATGGCGAACAGGGTGTCGCCCGGCACGCGCATCCACACCAGCATGTGGATCAGCGGGCGATCCATGAACTCGGCGGAGCGGGCGAACCAGTAGCCGTGCTCCAGCACCGCCTTCAGCTGCAGGATGCCCAGCGGCAGCAGGGTCAGCGCAGCCATCAGCGAGAGGCCGATGTTGAGCAGCCAGAACGAGCTCTTCAGCCAGCCTTCGCGCCACTCGGCGTCCGGCTTGATGCCGCGCAGGCAGAACAGCATCAGGCCCAGGCCGAGCATGCCGTACACGCCGAACAGGGCGGTGTGACCATGCGTGGCGGTGAGGTTCAGGCCCTGCATGTAGTACAGCGCGATCGGCGTGTTGACCAGGAAGCCGAGCAGGCCGGCGCCGACCAGGTTCCAGAAGCTCACCGCCACGAAGAACATGATCGGCCAGCGGTAGCGCGCCATCCACGGCGCCTCGTGCTGCTTCTTCCAGGTGTCGTACGCTTCCATGCCGATCAGGGCCAGCGGCACCACTTCCAGTGCCGAGAAGCTGGCGCCCAGCGCGATCACCGCCGTGGTGGTGCCGCTGAAGTACAGGTGATGCAGGGTGCCGAGCACGCCGCCGGCCATGAACACGATGGTGGCGAACAGCACGTTGGTGGTGGCCGTGGTCACCCGCAGCAGGCCCAGGCGCACGAACAGGTAGCTGATCACCGCGGTGGCGAACACTTCGAAGAAGCCTTCCACCCACAGGTGCACCACCCACCAGCGCCAGTACTCGACCATCGCGATGTGGGTGTGCTCGCCCCACATCAGGCCGGCGCCGTAGAGCAGGCCGATCGCCACCGTGGACAGGAACAGCAGGCCCACGATCGAGGCGCCTTCCTTGTTGCGGTTCATCGCCGGCCACAGGGCGCGGCCGACCAGGAACAGCCACAGCATCAGGCCGATGAACAGGAAGATCTGCCAGAAGCGGCCGATGTCGGTGTATTCCCAGCCCTGGTGGCCAAACCAGAAGTTGTACTTCAGGCCCATCTTGTCCATCACCGCGAACCACTGGCCGGCGAACGAACCGACCACGATGACCAGCAGGCAGACCCACAGGAAGTTCACCCCGAGCCGCTGGAATTTCGGTTCATGGCCGGAGATCAGCGGCGCGATGTACAGGCCGGTGGCCAGCCACGCGGTGGCGATCCACAGCACGGCCAGTTCGGTATGCCAGGTACGGGTGAGGCTGTACGGCAGGTAGTTGGCCAGCGCGAAGCCGTAGGCTTCCTGGCCTTCCACCTGGTAATGCGCGGTGGTGGCACCCAGCAGGATCTGCGCGAGGAACAGGCCCAGCACGGTCCAGAAATACTTGCCGGTGGCCTTCATCGACGGCGTGGCCTTGAACTCGGTCAGCGGGTCGCGCGCCGGAACGACCGGCAGCGGTTCATGGCTGACCTGGCGGGCGTGATGCCAGCCAAGCAGGCCGATGCCGAAGATCATGAACAGGATGCTGAAGACCGACCACAGGAAGCTGGTCGAGGTCGGCGTGTTGCCGGCCAGTGGTTCGTACGGCCAGTTCTGCGTATAGCTCATCGGCTCGTTCGGGCGTTGCGTGGCGGCCGCCCAGCTGGTCCACCAGAAGAACGCGGTGACCTCGCGCCGGTGTTCCATCTCGGCCACGGTGTTCTCGCGCATGGCGTAGCCTTCGCGCAGCTTGTGCGTGGCCGGGTCGTTGCCGAGCAGGCTCATGTAGTGCGCCGCCACGGCTTCCATCGCGCGGGCGCGCAACGCCGAGACGGTGATGGTGTTGCTGGCCGCGTCCCAGGTGTTGGTGCGCAGCTCTTCCTGCACGCGGGCCTTCAGCGGGGCCTGCTGTTGCGCGGTCAGCGTGTCGTAGGGGCCCAGGCCGGCGTCGCGGGAAAGCAATTCAAGCATCGCCATGCTTTCGCGATGCAGCCAGTCCGCGCTCCAGTCCGGCGCCAGCAAGGCGCCATGGCCCCAGATCGAGCCCAGCTGCTGGCCGCCGATGCTCTGCCAGACCTGCCGGCCTTCTTCCATGTCGCCCTTGGTGTACAGCGTCTGGCCGTCTGCGGTGACGACGGCGGTGGGCAGCGGCGGTGCCTGCTGGTGGACCTCCTTGCCGACCCACAGCAGCACGGCGAAGGAGGCGACGAGCAACGCCGCCAGCCCCAGCCAGAGTTTTCGGGTGGTACTCATGGTGCATCTCCCTGAAAGATGCGCGCATGCTGGTCGAGGCGACCGTCGTCGTTGTTGATGCAGGTCAAGCGAACCCTTCGCCTGCCTGCGCGAATTGTCGCGGTGGCCGTGCCGCGGACGCGAATGGGCCGCAACTCTTCGCCGATCGCGCGGCGCAGGCGTCATGCAGGGATGGGAAGCGGGTGCTGCCGGGGCTGGCCCGGCCGGTCGGTCAGGCCTAGTTGGCTTCGCGATGCTTCGCGGCGGCCACGCTTCCGCGACACAGCCCGGCCAGCAAATCGGGACGGCGGATGCGTACGGCCTTCCGGTTCACTTCGAGCACGCCCATCTCCTCCATGCGCGAGAACAGGCGGCTGACCGTCTCGACCACCAGGCCGAGGTAGTTGGCGATGTCGTAGCGCGACATCGACAGGGTCAGCATGCTGCCGTCGCGCTGCAGGCGCTGGTAGCGATCGGACAGGCTCTTCAGGAAGATCGCCAGCTGCTCCTGTGCCTGCTGCCGTCCCATCACCACCGTGTGCCGGTGTTCCTCGACCACCTCGCGGCTGACCACGCGCATCAGCTGTCGATGCAGCGCCGGCACCTCGCTGGTGACCTGTTGCAGGCGCTCATACGGCAGCTCGCAGATGCTGCTGCGCTCCAGCGCTTCTGCCTGGCTGACGTGCCGATCCGTCGCCAGCGCGTCGAAACCGACGATGTCGCCGGGCAGGTGGAAGCCCAGGATCTGCACAGCGCCGGTGTCGTCCTGCACGAAGGTCTTCAACGAGCCCGAACGCACCACGTAGAGCGCGTGGAAGGGATCGCCATCGCGATACAGCGCGCCGCCCCGATCGAGCATGCGCTTGTCGCGGATCGTCATGTCGAGCTTTTCGAGGTCGTCGCCGCCAATCCCGGCGGGCAGGCACAGTTCACTCAAGGCACAGGACGAACAACTGCGGCGCAGCTGGTTCAGGTCGAGCACGGCGGATTCGTCGGCCATCGTTTCCTCGGTGGCGCCTGCGGTGAACCCGGTTGGGTGCCGCGTCGGCGCGGAGTCTGGCCGCACCATAACATGCGGCACAGTCGCCGCCCCCGGCCGTCCACCGGCAGGCCGGCGCCGAAAGTGTCAGCTCTGGTGACCCACCCGCGTCGTTCAGTCGATCCTGATCGGTTCGTGCAGGCCGGGCAGCTGGCAGGTCACGCCTTGTGCGGTCAGCACCTCCTGCATCGCCTGCATGCCGCGGTCGTACTCGCCGTGCACCAGGTATACCTTGCGCCGCGGCGCATCGCCCAGCCAGGCCAGCAGCGAAGGCCGGTCGGCGTGCGCGGAGAAGCCGTTGATGGTCCACACCTGCGCGCGCACCGGGATATCCTCGTTGAACACGCGCACGCTGGCGGCGCCGTCGATGATCCGCCGCGCCAGCGTGCCTTCCGCGGCATAGCCGACGAACACCACGCTGCTGCGCTCGCGCCACAGGTTGTGCTTGAGGTGATGGCGCACGCGCCCGCCGTTGCACATGCCCGAGCCGGCCAGGATGATCGCGCCGCCGTCGACGTTGTTGATCGCCATCGACTCGCTGGTTTCGCGGGTGAAGTGCAGGCCGGGCATGGCGAACGGGTCGCCGTGCTGCAGCTCGTCCAGGAAGCGCGGGTCGAAGCATTCTGGGTGGCGGCGGAAGATCTCGGTGGCGGAGATCGCCATCGGCGAATCGAGGAACACCCGCACGTGCTGCGGAATCGCGCCGCTGGCGATGCCGCGGTGCAGGTAGTAAAGAAGTTCCTGCGTGCGCTCCAGCGCGAAGGTGGGGATCACCACGTTGCCGCGCCGGTTCACCGTGTCACGGATGGCCTGGTACATCTCGTCGACCGAATCCGGCACCGAACGGTGCGGGCGGTCGCCGTAGGTGCATTCCATCACCACATAGTCGGCCGGCGGCGCGGGTGTCGGATCGCGCAGCAACGGGCGGCCCGGGTTGCCGAGATCGCCGGAGAACAGCATGCGGCGCTGCCGCTTGCCGTCGTCGAGCTGCAGCAGGATCGACGACGAGCCGAGAATGTGGCCGGCATCGAGGAAGCGTGCGGTGATGCCTTCGACCACCGGCACGGTTTCGTCGTAGCCGGCATCCGGGCCGAAGAAATCCAGCGCGTGCAGCGCGTCGTCCAGCGTGTACAGCGGCGGCGGCACCTCCTCGCCACGGCGGTTGCGGCGTCGCGCGCGGCGCGCCTCTTCCTCCTGCAGGCCGGCCGCATCGAGCATCACCACCCGCGCCAGTTCGCGGGTGGCGGCCGTGGTGATGATGCGGCCACGAAAGCCCTGGCGCACCAGCAGCGGAATCCGCCCGCAATGGTCGAGGTGGGCATGGCTCAGCAGCAATACGTCGATGCCGGACGGGTCGAAGCCGAACGGCTCGGCATTGGCCCGCTCGACCTCGTCGCTGCCCTGGAACATGCCGCAGTCGATCAGCACGCGGCGATCGTTGCAGGTGACCAGGTGGCAGGAGCCGGTGACCTGTTTGGCGGCGCCGTGGCAGCTGTAGATGATCATGCGGGTCTTGCTCCGGATTGCGCAGTCCACCGGACTTTCCCATGAAGCCCGCGCCACCGTACTGACCGACGTCAACCACGGCGTCGACGCACGCTTAAGACCCACGTAAGCCTTCCCGGTTGCAATGCCGTCCAAGGCAATCATGCCGATACCGGAGAAGCACCATGAAGCGCATCGTCATCGCACCGTTGTTCCTTGCTGCCGCCGTCCTGTCGGCGTCCGCCTTCGCCGCACCCCAATGCACCAATGCGCCGCGTGCGCAGTGGCTGACCGAGGCGGCGATGAAGCAGAAGGTGCTCGACCAGGGCTACACCATCAAGGTGTTCCAGGTCTCGGGTAACTGCTACGAGATCTACGGCAAGGACAAGGCCGGCAAGAACGTGGAGATCTACTTCGACCCCACCGACGGCCGCATCGTCAAGAAGAAGGGCGGTTGATCGTCACCTGACTCGAGCGAGGACAAGCCATGAACGCGATGGTCAAAGTGTGGGACCCGCTGGTCCGCCTGTTCCACTGGTCGCTGGCGGGCTTGTTCCTCGCCAACTTTTTCACCGATGAGGGCGAGCTGGTCCACCGCGGTTTCGGTTACGCCATCCTGATCCTGATAGCCGTCCGTTTCGTGTGGGGCTGGGTTGGCACGCGGCACGCGCGCTTCGCCGACTGGGTGCCCGGCCCGCGCCGGGTGCGTGACTACCTGCGCCAGCGCCTGGCCGGGCGCTCGCGGCGGCAGCTCGGGCACAACCCGGCAGCCGCCGTGATGATCCTGGCCCTGCTGGTCGGCGTGCTGCTGGTCGGCGTCACCGGCTGGCTGCAGACCACCGACCGGTTCTTCGGTGAAGGCTGGCTGGAGGAGCTACATGAAGTGCTGGCCTACGGCGTGCTGGGGCTGGTGGTGCTGCACGTGCTGGCCGCGGTGGGCGAGAGCGTGCATTACGGTGAGAACCTGGTCGCCTCGATGATCCACGGTCGCAAGCGGGCGCTGGGGCAGGATGCCGCAGCCGGCGAAAAAACGGCGCCAATTGCTGCAAGTCAATTGAATGGCCCGATCGCGCGACAAGAATGAGGCCATGCGCATCCTGCTTGCCGAGGACGACCGGGCACTGGGGCAGGCGCTGGCCGACGGCCTGCGCCAGCTCGGCTATGCGGTGGACTGGATCACCGACGGCAACCAGGCCGCCGCCGCGCTGGCCGACACGACATACTCCGCCGCCGTGCTGGACTGGAACCTGCCGCGCAGCAGCGGCCCGGCGATCATCGCCGGCATGCGCCGCCGCCAGGACGCCACCCCGGTACTGCTGCTGACCGCCCGCGACGAGCTGGCCGATCGCGTCGCCGGGCTGGATGCGGGTGCGGACGACTACGTGGTCAAGCCGGTGCACCTGGACGAGCTCGCCGCGCGCCTGCGTGCGCTGCTGCGCCGCGCCGACGGCCAGGTGGAACCGGCGATCCGCCTGGGCGCTCTCGAAGTCATCCCGGCCGCGCGCGCCGCCATGCTGGAAGGCACGACGCTGGACCTCACCGCACGCGAATACCAGGTGCTGGAAACCCTGGTGCGCCATCCCGGCCGCGCCTACTCGCGCGACCAGCTGGAGGAGGCGCTGTACGGCTGGGACCAGGAAGTGGCCAGCAACGCGGTGGAAGTGCACATCCACCACCTGCGCCACAAGCTGGGGCCAGGCTGGATCCGCACCTTGCGCGGCATCGGCTACGCGATCAACCGGCCCGGCGGGGCGGCCGCATGATCCGACCCTCGCTCAACCGGCGACTGGTGCTGCGGCTGCTGACCGGCATCGTGCTGGTGTGGTGTGTCGCCGCCGGCTGGCTGGGCTGGCGCAGCCTGCACGAGGTCGACGAGATCTTCGACCAGATGCTGGTGCGCACCGCCGCCAGCGTGTTCGCGGTAATGCCGGATGACGCCGCCCGCGTCGGAACGGTGCGCCTGCCGGACAAGCCGCTGCTCGACTCGGACGATACCGCCCAGCGGCCGGCCATCGTGCTGCGCGATGCGCGCGGCGAACTGCTGGTCGAGAGCGCCGAACTGCCGCTGCTGCGCTTCGACCCGGGTGATGCGCACTTCCATTCGATCGTGCACGACGATCGGCGCTGGCGGGTGTTCCAGCGCTGGGATGCGCAGCATCGGTACTGGGTCCAGGTCGGCGCGCCGCTGGACGAACGCGACGAACTGCTGCGCAAGCTGCTGGCGCCCGCGTTGCTGGCCCTGCTCGCGCTGCTGGTGCTGGTGCCGCCGATCGTGTTCGCCGGCTTGCGCAGCGGGCTGAAGCCGCTGCGCCAGCTGGCGCGCGGCCTCTCCGCCGGTGCCGATCCGGCCGCCGCCTCGCTCACCGATGCGCGGGTGCCGGTCGAGCTGGCACCGTTCACCGAAGCGATCGACCAACTGGTCGACCGCCTGCGGCTCAGCCTGGAACACGAACGCCGCTTCACCGCCGACGCCGCGCACGAATTGCGTCACCCGCTGGCCGCGCTGCGGCTGGAACTGGACCTGGCCGGGCGCGGTGACGATGCGCCCGGGCGCGCGCAGCATCTGCAGCGCGCGCATGAGGCACTGGACCGCATGCAGCGGCTGGTGGCCCAGCTGCTGATGCTGGCGCGAGTCGAGAAACTGGCCGAACTGGACGACGCCGGCCCGTTGCGCCTGGTGAGCGTGGCCGAAGCGGTCCTGCGCGACGCCAGCGAGCGCGCGTCGGCGCGTTCCATCGAGCTGTCGCTGGACCATGACGGCAACGACTTCGTGCTGGGCAGCCGCAGCCTGCTCGACATCCTGGTGCAGAACCTGCTGGACAACGCGCTGCGCCACGCGCCCGACCACGGCCAGGTGAACCTGCGCGTGGGCGGCCGCGACGAGCAGGTGACGCTGGAGGTGAACGACAACGGCAGCGGCTTCGCGGACGCTGCCGTGGCGCGGCTGGGCGAGCGCTTCCACCGCCCCGAGGGCAGCGTCGGCGAAGGCAGCGGACTGGGCCTGTCGATCGCCCGGGCGATCGCCCACCTGCACCACGGCGAGCTGGTCTTCGGCCGTTCCCCGCTGGGCGGCGCGCAGGTCAGTTTCAGCCTGCCGCGCGTGGCGACCGACGCGGCGCATGCTCCCGGCTACGTTTGATCCATCGGCCCTCGTATCCTGGAGAACTCGCATGACCGAACCCGCCCGCAAGCTGAGCTTCCACGTCGTTGCGCATCGCACTGATGCCCACGGCAGCGTCGCCCGCTGCAAGAGTGCCGAACTGTCGCTGGATACCGATCTGGCAGGTCGCCTCGATGCGTTCAACCCCGCCGAACTGCTGCTGGCTGCCTTGTCGGCCTGCATGATCAAGGGCATCGAGCGAGTGACGCCGATGCTGAAGTTCCAGTGGCGCGGGGTCGAGGTGCGCGTGCACGGCGTGCGCCAGGACGTGCCGCCGCGGCTGGAGTCGATCGACTACGAGATCCTGGTGGACAGCGACGAGAGCGAGCAGCGGTTGGCCCTGCTGCACGATAACGTGCGCAAGTTCGGCACGGTGTTCAACACGGTCGCGCCGGGCACTCGTCTTTCCGGCGTGTTGCGGCGAGCGGATTGAGGATGTCCGACGCTTCAATGTCCGGCCCGAGGTTTTTAGCGGCGCCGTCGCATGAGCGAGCCACTCTGCGACCGGGTTCATCGAGAGCCATGCTGCCGTGCTTTCAATTCCCCCACGTGACGAACATCACCACGGCAGCCGTCGCCATGGCCGCGGTAGCCAACCAGCCGAAAATCTTCAGCGGCCACGGCATGGTGAATTTGCCCATGACCTTGCGCCGCGAGCCCATCAGCATCATCACGACCATCAATGGCACGGCGGTGACGCCGTTGATCACCGCGCTCCAGTACAAGGCCTTGATCGGGTCCAGCGGCGTCAGGTTCAGCGCGATGCCGGCGAGGCTGGCGACGATCAGCACGGTGTAGAAAAACCGGGCGTTCTGCGGCTTGTATTCCAGACCGCTGCGCTGGCCGAAGGCGCCAGCGGCGGCATAGGCGGTGGCGCCGGCCAGCACCGGCACGGCGAGCAGTCCGGTGCCGATGATCCCGGCGGCGAACAACGCGAAAGCCAGGTCGCCCGCCAGTGGCCGCAATGCCTCGGCCGCTTCGGCTGAGGTCTGGATGTCGACCTTGCCGTGTGCGTGCAGCACGATCGCGGCGGTGAGGATGATGAAGAAGGCGATCAGGTTGGAGAAGATCATGCCGACCGTGGTGTCGATGCCGATGCGGCGCAGGGCGCTCGGTGCCTGCTTCGGCGCGCGGCGCAACGGTTTGCGGCGCTTGCTGGACGTCATTTCCTCGACCTCCTGCGCCGCCTGCCAGCAGAACAGGTAAGGGCTGATGGTGGTGCCGAGCAGGGCGACCAGGCCGACCGCATATTGCGCATTCCAGCGGATGGGCGGCAGCACCACGCTCTTCAGCACGACCAGCCAGGGCACGCCGATCACCAGCACGGTGGCCACGTAGGCAAACAGGCTGAGGGTGAGCAGTTTCAGGATCGGGGCATAGCGCGTGAAAGGAATGAACACCTGCAGCACCAGCGACAACAGTGCGAAACCCGCGGCATAGATCAGTGCCGGGCCGCCGATCAACAGTTTCAGCGCGGCGCCCATGGCACCGATGTCGGCCGCCAGGTTGATCACGTTGGCGAACACCAGCGAGGCCGTCAACGCGTAGACCAGCGGATGCGGATAGTGCTTGCGCATGCCGTCCATCAGGCCGTGGCCGGTGACGCGGCCGATGCCGGCGCTGACCGCCTGGATCGCGATCATCAGCGGCATGGTCAGCACGATGCACCACAGCATGCCGTAGCCGAACGCGGCGCCTACCTGCGAGTAGGTGGCAATCCCGCTGGGGTCGTCGTCGGCCGCGCCGGTGACCAGGCCCGCGCTCAGGTTGGCCCACACCGGCCTTTCGGTACCGCCATCTTCGGTGTTCCTGCGCACAGTCATGGGTGTTTCCGGTGGAGTGGTTGCCGACCGGGCCGGTGTCGCAGGTCAGTGCCCGTTGCCCAAGTGTGGTCGGGAGTCGGCGCGGTTGCACGACATGCGGCAATGTGCTGCATCGGAATTCGCGAATACCGGTACATACTGCGGGCACACGGGCTTCCAGCCCGCCGGGGATACTGTCGATGGCGATCAACCTGGATGGTTCGCCGGCCGATGCCGGCTCGTTACGGGGTGTCGATGCCTGGTGGCGTGCGGCGAACTATCTCTCGGTCGGGCAGATTTACCTGCGCGCGAATCCGCTGCTGCGCGAGCCGCTGGCGCCGGCGCACATAAAGCGCATGTTGCTTGGCCACTGGGGCACCACACCGGGGCAGAACTTCATCTACGCGCACCTGAACCGGGTGATCAGGCAGCACGATCTGGACATGCTCTACATTTCCGGGCCGGGCCACGGCGGGCCCGCCGTCGTGGCCAACGCCTACCTCGACGGCACGTACAGCGAGGTCTATCCGCAGATCGGCCAGGATGAGGCCGGCTTGCAGCGGCTGTTCAAGCAGTTCTCGTTCCCCGGAGGGATCGCCAGCCATGCCTCGCCGGAGTGCCCGGGCTCGATGCACGAGGGCGGCGAACTCGGCTACTCGCTCAGCCATGCGTTCGGCGCCGTCTTCGACAACCCCGGCTTGATCGCTGCCTGTGTTGTGGGCGATGGCGAGGCGGAGACGGGGCCGCTGGCCACGGCGTGGCACTCGAACAAGTTTCTCGACCCGGTGGGCGATGGCGCGGTGCTGCCGATCCTGCATCTGAACGGCTACAAGATCGCCAATCCCACCGTGCTGGCACGCATCGGCCATGACGAGCTGGAGCAGCTGTTGCGCGGCTACGGCTGGACGCCGCATTTCGTGGTGGGCAGCGAACCGGCCGCCATGCACCAGGCGATGGCCGCGACGCTGGACGCCGTGGTGGCGCAGATCCGCCAGATCCAGCGCGACGCCCGCGAAGGCGGCGTCACCACCCGGCCGCGCTGGCCGATGATCGTGCTCGATTCGCCCAAGGGCTGGACCGGCCCGGCCGTCGTCGATGGACGGCCAAACGAAGGCACGTTCCGCGCCCATCAGGTGCCGTTGTCGATTTCGTCGACCAGCCCGCCGGAACACCTGGCGCAGCTCGAGGCGTGGTTGCGCAGCTATCGGCCGGAAGAATTGTTCGACGAGGAAGGCCGTTTCCGCACGGAGTGGGCCGCACTGGCGCCGACCGGGGCGCGTCGCATGAGCGCGAACCCGCACAGCAACGGTGGCCTGCAGTTGCGCGACCTGAACATGCCGGACTTCCGCGATTACGCCGTCGACGTGCCGATCCCCGGTGTGCCCGGCATCGGTGACACGCGGATGCTCGGGCCGTTCCTGCGCGACGTGATCCGGCTGAACGCCGAGCAGCGCAACTTCCGCCTGTTCGGGCCGGACGAGACGCTGTCCAACGGCCTGGGGGCGGCGTTCGAAGTCACCGATCGGCAGTGGCAGGCCACCACCGTGCCGGGCGACGAGTTTCTCGCCCCGAGCGGGCGGGTGGTGGAGATGCTCAGCGAGCACCAGTGCGAAGGCTGGCTGGAAGGCTATCTGCTGACCGGGCGCCATGGCCTGTTCAACTGCTACGAGGCGTTCATCCATATCGTCGATGCCATGTTCAACCAGCACGCGAAGTGGTTGAAGATGACCGCGGCGATTCCGTGGCGACGCAAGATCGCCTCGCTGAATTACCTGCTGGCGTCGCATGTGTGGCGGCAGGACCACAACGGTTTCACCCATCAGGATCCGGGTTTCATCGACCACGTGATCAACAAGAAGGCCAGCATCGTGCGGGTGTACCTGCCGCCGGACGCGAACTGCCTGCTGTCGGTGATGGACCATTGCCTGCGTAGCCGGCACTACGTCAACGTGGTGGTCGCCGGCAAGCATCCGGCGCCGCAATGGCTGGCGATGGATGCGGCGGCGAGCCATTGCAGCCAGGGCATCGGCCTGTGGCCGTGGGCCAGCAGCGATCAGCACGGTGAGCCCGACGTGGTGATGGCCTGTGCCGGTGACGTGCCCACGCTGGAGACGCTGGCCGCGGTGTCGATCCTGCGCCGTTACCTGCCGGAGCTGAAAGTCCGTGTGGTCAACGTGGTCGATCTGATGAAACTGCAGTCGCCCAGCGAACACCCGCATGGCCTGGACGATGACGATTTCGACCAGTTGTTCACCCGCGACACGCCGGTGATCTTCGCCTTCCACGGCTACCCGACACTGATCCACCGCCTGACCTACCGCCGCGCCAACCACAGCAACCTGCATGTGCACGGCTACCAGGAGGAGGGCACCATCACCACCGCCTTCGACATGACGGTGCTCAACCAGCTCGACCGTTTCCATCTGGTGATCGACGTGATCAACCGCGTGCCGCGGGCGGGCGAGCGCGGCTTCTACCTCAAGCAGAAGCTGCTGGACAAGCTGGTCGAGCACAAGCGGTATATCGACGAGAACGGCGAGGACCTGCCGGAGATCCGCAACTGGGCGTGGAGCGCGGAGAACGCAGGCATGCTGGCGTAAGGCCGTGCCGTGCTTCAGCAGCGAATGATGGTGGCGGCAGCGCTGGCGGCCACCCATTCCTCGTTGGTGGGTTCCACCACCACACGCACCTTGCTGGACGCGCTGGAGATCACGGGTGCATGGTCGGCATTCGCCGATGGCTCCAGCTCGACGCCGAGGAAACCCAGGCCGGCGCAGATGCGTTCGCGGATCGCCACGTTGTGCTCGCCGACGCCGGCGGTGAACGCCAGCATGTCCAGGCCGTTCAGCGCCGCTGCCAGCGCGCCCACTTCGCGCACCGCACAGCGCACATACAGCTCCAGCGCTTCGCGTGCGCGTGCGTCGTCCTCATGCTGCAACAACACCCGCGGATCGGAGGAGATGCCGGAAACGCCGAGCAGGCCTGACTCGTGGTACAGCATCCGCGCCACCTGTTCGAGCGTCAGTTTGCGGATCTCCATCAGGTAGATCACCGCGCCGGGGTCCAGCGCGCCGCAACGCGTGCCCATCATCAATCCATCCAGCGCGGAGAAACCCATGGTGGTGGCGACGCTGCGCAAGTCCTGCAGCGCGCACAGGCTGGCGCCGCTGCCCAGGTGCGCCACGATCGTGCGGCCGCGCGCGGCGGTGCCGTGGCGCTCGCCCAACACCTGCGCCACGTAGGCATACGACAAACCGTGGAAACCGTAGCGACGCAAGCCCTGCTGCCAGGCCGAGCGTGGCAGCGGCAGCATTTTTTCCACGGTGGGCATGGTCTGGTGGAACGCGGTGTCGAAGCAGGCGACTTGCGGCAGCTGCGGCTGTTCGGCCAGCAGCGCGGCGATCGCTTCCAGCGCAAAAGGTTGGTGCAACGGCGCCAGCGGGATATAGCTTTTCAGCTCAGCCAGCACCGCGGCGTCGACCCGCGTCGGCTCGAAATACTTGCTGCCGCCATGCACGACACGGTGGGCGACCGCCACGATGCGGCGCTCGTCCAGCCGATCCCGGATGCGCTGGCGCAGCAGCGTCAGGGCCGAGAAATACGGACGTTCGGCGTCCAGTGTCAGCGGCTCGACAGCGGCGTCGATGGCGCTGAACACCGGCGTGGCACCGGTGATGCCCTCGATCGCTCCGCTCCAGTACGGCGTGCGCGACAGCGGCGCGTGGCGGGCATCGAACAGCGCGAACTTGATGCTGGAGGAGCCGCAGTTCAGCACCAGGATCAGCGGGCGGCCGGTAGCGTCGATCATGGCGGGGAGCCGCGGTAGTGGTGGGCGATCAGCACGGCCAGCGCGCAGGAGGCGATGCGTGATTCGCGCGGGTCGGCGCGGCTGGTCAGCACGATCGGCACGCGCGCACCCACCACCACCGCTGCGCTGGTCGCGCCGCCGAGGTATTCCAGTTGCTTGGCCAGCATGTTGCCGCTTTCCAGGTCGGGCACCAGCAGGATGTCGGCGCGGCCGGCCACGTCCGAGGCGATGCCCTTGATCTTCGCGGCGGCGGCGGAGATCGCGTTGTCGAAGGCCAGTGGCCCGTCCAGGATGGCGCCGGTGATCTGGCCGCGATCGGCCATCTTGCACAGGGCGGCCGCGTCCAGCGTGGCCTGCATGCGCGGGTTGATCGTCTCCACCGCGGCCAGGATCGCCACGCGCGGTGTGGCCACGCCCAGGATGTGGGCCAGGTCGACCGCGTTGCGCACGATGTCGGCCTTGTCCTCCAGCGTCGGCGCGATGTTGATCGCGCCATCGGTGATGATGAACGGGCGGGGGTAGGCTGGCGTGTTCATCAGGTAGCAATGCGAGATGCGCCGCGCCGTGCGCAGGCCGGACGTGGCGGCAATCACCGCGGCCATCAGTTCGTCGGTATGCAGACTGCCTTTCATCAGCGCGTCGACGTGTCCGCTGGCGGCCAGCGCCACCGCCCGGTCCGCCGCCGCGTGGCTGTGGGGTACGTCTTCGATGGGAATGCCGGCCAGGTCGAGCGCGCCGTCTTTCGCGACCTGCTCAAGCTTGTGGCGTGGCGCCACCAGCACCGGCTCGATCAGTCCGCAGCGCCGGGCATCCAGCGCGGCGGCCAGGCTGGTGGCATCGCAAGGATGGACCACTGCCATGCGCACGGTACCCAGCCGCCCTGCGCGCTCCAGCAGCGGTTCTCCGACGGTGGTGTGGGCGGGCGTCGTGGTCATGGCGTGGCCTCCGCTGGACCGGCGTGAGGTGGATGGGGGCGGGCCGGCGTGGGTGAAGATATCGCCTGTGGCGCGGTCGCGGGTCAAGGCGCCACAAACGCGCGCGGCCGCACATGTGTCGCGCGGCGCAAGAACTCCAGCCACGCGATCGCTGCCAGCAGCATGCCGGCGCTGGCGAGCAGCAGAGGGGCGTTGGGCAGGGCCAGGCCCATCACGCCGCGGAAAAAGGGCACGCCGATCACGATGACGAGCATCGCCGCCACGGCGCCGAACATCCGCAGCAGCCAGGGGTTCTTCGCTGGATGGCGGGCCAGCACGGGATGGGACAGGTCGCGGTTGGCCAGGGTCAGCAGGAACAGCCCCGCGATCAGCGCGATGAACACCGCGCTGCGGCTCTGCGCGGCGTCGAGGCCGTAGCCGGGCAGCAAGCCGTAGCCGAGCAGCAGGATGCCGGCAAAGCCCAGTCCCTGGATCACCGCGTAGCGCAGGTTGGCGGCGGCGAACGGGGATTCCGATGCTGCGCGCGGTGGCCGGCGCATGATGTCGTCGTCGGCCGGCTCGGCTTCGAACACGATCGAGCAGGCCGGGTCGATCAGGAGTTCCAGCAGCACGATGTGCACCGGCATCAGCAACACGGGCCAGTGCAGCAGGGTCGGCACCAGCGCCAGCGCGATGATCGGCATGTGCACGGCGAACACGAAGCGGGTGGCCTTGGTGATGTTGTCGTAGATGCGCCGGCCCTGGCGGATCGCGCGGACGATGCTGGCGAAGCTGTCGTCCAGCAGTACCAGCGCGGCGGCCTCGCGCGCCACGTCGGTGCCGCGCTCGCCCATCGCGATGCCGACGTCGGCGGCCTTCAGCGCGGGCGCGTCGTTGACGCCGTCGCCGGTCATCGCCACCACGTCGCCGCCTTCGCGCAGCAATTGCACCAGGCGTATTTTCTGCTCGGGCTTGAGTCGCGCGCAGAGGTCGACGCGACGCAGCCTTTCACGCAGCGCGACGTCGTCCAGCGCGGCCATTTCCGCGCCGGTGATCACCTCGGCGCGCTCGCTCAAGCCCACCTCGCGGGCAATCGCCCGTGCGGTGGCGGGATGGTCGCCGGTCATCATGATGATGCGGATGCCGGCGCTGCGGCATTCGGCGATCGCCGCCGGCACTTCCGGGCGCGGCGGGTCGACGAAGCCGAGCAGGCCGAGGAGGCGGAAGTCGAAATCGTGCTGGCTGCGCGGCCACGCCTCGCCCTGCCATTCGCCGCGCGCCACGCCCAGCACGCGCAGGCCGCGCTCGGCCATCGTCTCGACCTGGCGCAGGATCGCGGCGGCGGCATCCGCATCCAGGTGGCACAGGTCGATCACCGCTTCGGGCGCGCCCTTGGTGGCCAGCAGGTGCGTGTCGCGCGCGTCACCGCGGAACACGTGGGTCATCGCCAGGATCTCCGGCGACAGCGCGTATTCGAATTCCGGCGCCCACTCGGCGTGCACGTGTTCGGTGTCGGTGAGCCAGCGCAGGCCGAATTGCTGGATCGCTTTTTCCATCGGATCGAACGGGTCGGCCGGCGTGGCCAGCATGGCGAACTCGACCAGGGCGTGAAACGGCTCGGGCAACTCGGTGGCGCCCGCATCGCGGAAGCTGTCGCCGATCAGGTCCAGCTCGGCCACCTGCATGCGGTTCTGGGTCAGCGTGCCGGTCTTGTCCACCGCCAGCACCGAGATCGCGCCCAGCGCTTCCACTGCCGGCACGCGCCGGGTCAGCACCTTGTGTTTGGAGATCCGCCACGCACCGAGCGCGAGGAACACGGTGAGGATCACGGGGATCTCTTCCGGCAGGAGCGCCATGGTCAGGGCGATGCCGGCCAGCACGCTCTGCAGCAGGCCGTGACCGTCCCACAACCAGCCGAGCAGCGTATACGCCGTGGCCAGCAGCAGGCCGCCGACGGTGAGGTTGCGGATCAGCCGGCGCGACGCACGCTGCAGGCCGGACACCGGTTCGGCTGTATCGACCAGCGCCTGGCCGATGCGGCCGACCGCGGTGGCGCCGGCGATGGCGCGGACCTCGGCGACGCCCACGCCCTTGGTCGCCACGGTGCTTGCGAACAGCTGGCCGGTGTCTTCGCCGGGGAGTTTGGTGACCGGCACCGCCTCGCCGGTGAGCAGCGATTCGTTGACGTCCAGATGGCCGTCCAGCAGCACCGCATCGGCGGCGATGCGGTCGCCTTCATGCAGCACCAGCAAGTCGCCAACCACCACTTCGCGACCGGGAATGCGCACTTCTTCGCCGCCGCGGATCACCAGCGCGCGCGGCGCGGACAGTTCGCGCAGCGATTCCAGCGCACGCTGGGTCTTGCGCTCCTGCGCCAGGGTGATGCCGATCACGACGAACACGAACGAGAGCAGGAACGCTGCCTCGGCGCGGTCGCCCAGCGCCAGATACAGGCCGCCGGCGACCAGCAGCATCAGGAACATCGGCTCGGTCAGCACGCCGCCGATGATCGTGAGCATGCTGCGGGGTGCGCTGCCCGGCAGCAGGTTCGGACCGTGCGCGGCCAGCCGGCGCGCCGCCTCGGCCAGGTCGAGGCCGCGGTGCGCCGGTGATATTCCCTTCGCCTTCATGCCGCGGTCTGCGGGCCGTCGCTCAGCGGCAGACCAGCACCGGTACGTCGCCGTTGAGAATCACCTTGTGCGTCTCGCTGCCCAGCAACAAGCGATCGAAGCCGCGCCAGCCGTGCGAGGCCATCACGATCAGGTCGCACTGCTGCTTGCGCGCGGCGCCGACGATGGCCGAGTAGGGTCGTGCGTCGGTCTCGTGGCTGCCCTCGCAGGGAACTCCGGCGGCCTGTGCGCGCCGGCTCACGTCGGCCAGGTACTTCTCGGCGTTGGCGATGGCCTCGCTGGTATAGGTCGGTTCGTTGGCCTGGATGATTTCCGCGAAGTAGATGGAGGCGGGGAACGGTGCGATCACGTGGAAGGCGTACACGCTGGCGCCCAGCCGGGCGGCCAGCTCGATGCCGGTATCGACGGCACGCAGGGACAGTTCGGAACCGTCGACAGGCAGCAGGATGCGCTTGAACATGGCGAACTTCTCATGGGTTGTGGAAGGTCAGCGGCAGGTGTGGCCGCCATCGATGCCGGCCACGAACTTCGATTCGTCGGACGCCAGGCAGATCACGCGCCACGCGGTCTCCTCGGGGCTCGGAAGACAGCATGTTCGCATCCGCTGGACGAGGTATTGACCGGGATCAAGTGGGCGTCGGGTGCGCCCAGGGTCAGTTCAGATGGGCGCAGGTGGCGATCTGCGCTGCACTGGCCGGTGCGCCGCGAACCCGGCCGGCGTTGGAGACTACGACGGTGAGTGCGTCGCTGGCGTGCGCCGGCTGGCAGAACAGCAGGGTGATATTGCTGCCACCGGCGGTGCCGTCCGGGTGGAAGCGGACGACGTGCCTGCCATTGCTGCTCTGGATCAGCAGCTTCCCGCGATGGCCGCTGCCGACGCGCAGGGGATGCCCGTCCGGCTGGTCGTCGCCATTGCTGTCGTGCCCGACCAGCCAGCCCTCGTCCCAGCGGGTTTCACCGCTGCAGTTGCCGCCATCCCGGGTAGGGCAGAACAGCGAACGCCTGCCGCTCATCACGGCTGTCTGACGCGTGTGCTGCAGGGCGCTGATGAAATCCATCTGGGCAACCCGCAGTTCGTTGCGGCCGACCATGCGATGCAGGGACGGTGTGGCCACGCTGGCCAGGATGCCGATGATGGCGAGCACCATGATCTGCTCGATCAGGGTAAAGCCGGTTTGCCCGTGCCATGGCCTGCGGTTCCCGGGTATCGTCACGGCGTCGCCTCCTGCGTGGACCGGACATCCATGCTATGGCGCGGGTGTTTCCTCTCCAGTGGCCGCGCAGCCTCCCGTTCGTCGGCTTCTGGTGACACTTCCTGTCAGCAGGCCCGATTTAAAATGTCGCACCGCGCCCACATCTGTAGCCGATGACTGATCGCTTCCAACTTGTTGCTCCCTATCAGCCCGCCGGCGACCAGCCGCAGGCCATCACGCGTCTGGCCCAGGGTTTCGAGGCCGGCCTAGCCGCGCAGACCCTGCTCGGCGTGACCGGTTCGGGCAAGACCTACACCATCGCCAACGTGATCGAACGCGTGCAGCGACCGACCATCGTGATGGCGCCGAACAAGACGCTGGCGGCGCAGCTGTACGGCGAGTTCAGGGAATTCTTTCCGCACAACGCGGTGGAATACTTCGTCAGCTATTACGACTACTACCAGCCGGAAGCCTACGTGGTGGCGTCGGACACCTTCATCGAGAAGGATGCCTCGATCAACGAGCACATCGAGCAGATGCGGCTGTCGGCGACCAAGGCACTGCTGTCGCGGCGCGATTCGATCATCGTGGCCACGGTGTCGGCGATCTACGGCCTGGGCAATCCGGAGGACTACCTCAGCCTGCGCCTGATCCTGGCCACCGGCGAGCGCATCGACCAGCGCAAGCTGATCCACCAGCTGACCGAGCTGCAGTACACCCGCAACGAAATGGAGCTGCGCCGCGGCACCTATCGCGTGCGCGGCGAGATCATCGACGTGTTCCCGGCCGAATCGGAAACCGAGGCGCTGCGCATCGAGCTGTTTGACGGCGAAGTGGAGAAGATGGCGCTGTTCGACCCGCTCACCGGAGAAACCATCCGCAAGGTGCAGCGCTACACCGTCTACCCCCGCACGCACTACGCCAGCACCCGCGAGAGCGTGCTGAACGCGATCGAGACGATCAAGGTCGAGCTGAAGGAGCGGCTGGAATATCTGTACAGGGAAAACAAGCTGGTCGAGGCGCAGCGGCTGGAGCAGCGCACCCGCTTCGACCTGGAGATGATGGCCGAGGTCGGTTACTGCCAGGGCATCGAGAACTACTCGCGCCACCTGACCAGGCGCGCGCCGGGGGAACCGCCACCTACGCTGTTCGACTACCTGCCGGCCGACGGCCTGCTGGTGGTCGACGAGTCCCACGTTACCGTGCCGCAGTTGGGCGCGATGTACAAGGGCGACCGCTCGCGCAAGGAAACCCTGGTCGAGTTCGGCTTCCGGCTGCCCTCGGCGATGGACAACCGGCCGCTGCGCTTCGAGGAATGGGAGGAGCGCGTGCCGCGGGCGATCTACGTCTCCGCCACGCCGCGCGACTACGAACTGCAGAAGTCCGGCGACGCGGTGACCGAGCTGGTGGTGCGTCCCACCGGCCTGGTCGATCCGGAAGTGGAGGTGCGCCCGGTGCGCACCCAGGTCGACGACCTGCTCAGCGAGGCGCACAAGCGCATCGCGATGGGCGACCGCGTGCTGGTCACCACGCTGACCAAGCGCATGGCCGAGAACCTCACCGAATACCTGTCCGAACACGACGTGAAGGTGCGCTACCTGCACTCGGACATCGAGACGGTCGAGCGCAGCGAAATCATCCGCGATTTGCGCCTGGGCGAGTTCGACGTGCTGGTCGGCATCAACCTGCTGCGCGAAGGCCTGGACATGCCCGAGGTGTCGCTGGTGGCGGTGCTCGACGCGGACAAGGAGGGCTTTCTGCGTTCCACCGGCTCGCTGATCCAGACCATCGGCCGCGCCGCGCGCAACGTGCGCGGCAAGGCGATCCTGTATGCCGACAACGTCACCCGCTCGATGCAGGCCGCGATGGACGAAACCGCCCGCCGTCGCGAAAAGCAGCTGGCTTACAACGAAGCGCACGGGATAACGCCAAAGACCGTGGTGCGCCGCATCGCCGACATCATGGAAGGGGCGCGCAGCGATGCTGGCAACCGCCGTGGCGGCAAGTCATCGTCCCGCAGTCAGGCCGCCGTGGCCGAGCAGGCTGCCGATTACGCAGGCATGAGTTCGCAGCAGGCTTCGGCACTGCTGAAAAAGCTGGAGACGCAGATGTACAAACACGCGCAGAACCTGGAATTCGAGGATGCCGCCCGTCTGCGCGACCAGATCCATCAATTGCGCGAGCAATCGCTGCGTTGAGCCCGGAAAACCCGTTGCCGGCGGGATATTGTCGATCGCCTTCGGCTCCCGTATACTGCGCGGCTCGCGTGGCAGGTCAGGCGCGATACGGGCGGTTAGCTCAGCGGTAGAGCACTACCTTGACATGGTAGGGGTCACAAGTTCGATCCTTGTACCGCCCACCAATTGAAATCCAGAAGCGGCGCGATCCCCAGGGTTCGCGCCGCTTCTGTTTTCGGTCATCGGAATCGGCATCCTGACGTTCCCGGCATGGCAGGCGGGCGCATCCCGATGTCGAACTGGACTCCGTTTAGCTGATGCATCGATTTTCCTGCAATGGGAGATTCAGTGAATCGGCTTACCAGCGGCGCCGCCGTTTTCGGCCGGGCTGGCCGGCTCCTTTCCCGTGTGCATGATCACCAGGACGGGGCAAAAACCTACAGGAACTCGCGTCCGGCGATGCTTCTCAATCACATGATGCAGCAGCAATTGTCGTGTCGCGGCTGTCATCGGGCGCCGGCTGGTTGTTAGTTTGTTGTCATTACCGTCGACAGCTTCAAATTCAGCTTGCAGACAGGCGATTGCAGATGTACGTTATCGGGCGAACCAAGTTGGTTCAGGATTGAAGCGAAGCGCAGAAACCTGCCGTTTCGCAGATATCAGATTCAGGGGCCTCCGGGTATCACGGACTGTGCTGGCAAGTGCAGCATTTCGGTGACGATGGTTGATACGGGGGTTGCAAGACACTTCATTGCTGCAATTCGGCAGCTGGTGCGTTCGTCCGGATGAGACGGGCTTGGCCATGAGGTGGAAAGATCAGGGCGAGGCAAGCAAGGAGCCTCGTCGAGCCTGTCCGACGCATGGAATGAAGGGGGTGGACGATCACGCTTGCGAACCATCTGGTGGTATCGGGTCTGATCCGGAGACTGTGCCGGGATCCCCGCCGTGTGCCCATGGGCGCCGGAACCTGCAGTTCGCAGTATTTCGAAATTGCGCAATTCCAATTGATGCAACGTCCGGCTGATTGAACGGGTCCGGCTGTGCAGCGCATGTGCGCTTGCAGCTTTCGGGATGTCGGGCAGCAGCAATGAAGGGCATCAATGCAAATCCCGGCAGTTCTCCATCGCGGTCATTTCGCGCTGCGGGAACGTCGGCCCACCGACGTAGGTTTTTTTGCGGCACGCGCACACAGGTACCGCACCGAATTGATCGTTCCGTTCGAACTGCAAGAGCATTTACCGGGAGACAAGGCATGGCCAAGCAAAGCAGTCAGAAGTTCATCGCGCGCAACCGTGCGCCGCGCGTGCAGATCGAATACGACGTCGAGGTCTACGGCGCGCAGAAGAAGGTCCAGGTTCCGTTCGTGATGGGCGTGATGTCGGATCTCTCCGGTGCGAACGCTGGCGAGCTGCCCTCGATCGAGGACCGCAAGGCGCTGGAGATCGATGTCGACAACTTCGACAACCGGTTGCAGTCGATGAAGCCCAGGGTGACGTTTGCCGTTCCCAACACCCTGACCGGCGAAGGCAATCTCGCGGTCGACATCACATTCGAGAGCATGGATGACTTTTCGCCGGCGGCGGTGGCCCGCAAGGTGGGCGCCGTGGCCAAGCTGCTTGAGGCGCGTACCCAGCTTGCCAACCTCGACACCTACATGGACGGCAAGGCCGGCGCAGAGAACCTGATCGCCCAGGCATTGAAGGACCCGGCGCTGCTGCAGTCGCTGGCTTCAGCGCCGAAGCCGTCCGACGACAACAACAAAGACGGGGAGTAAGCACGCATGGCAACCGAGAAACTAGCCGAACAGGGTGGCGCCACAGAGACTCTGGACGCCGGCGATTTTGCTGCGCTGCTTAACAAGGAATTCAAGCCCAAGAGCGACCGCGCCAAGGAAGAAGTGGAATCGGCCGTCCGTACCCTGGCCGAACAGGTGCTGAGCCGTTCCGACATCGTCTCGGACGACGTTGCGCAGACCATCAACGCCTACATCGCCGAGATCGATCGCAAGCTCAGCGAGCAGATCAACCTGATCATGCACCACGCCGATTTCCAGAAGCTGGAGAGCGCGTGGCGCGGCCTGCATCACCTGGTCAACAACACCGAAACGGATCAGCAGCTGAAGATCCGCGTGTTGAACATCTCCAAGAAGGACCTGGCCAAGACCCTGAAGCGCTACAAGGGCACGGCTTGGGACCAGAGCCCGATCTTCAAGAAGATGTACGAGGAAGAATACGGCCAGCTCGGTGGTGAACCCTACGGCTGCCTGGTGGGTGACTACTATTTCGACCACAGCCCGCCCGACGTCGAGCTGCTGGGCGGTATCGCGCAGGTCGCGGCTGCGGCGCACGCGCCGTTCATTTCCGCGGCGGCATCCACGCTGATGGGGATGGACAGCTGGAACGAACTGGCCAATCCGCGTGATCTGGCCAAGGTGTTTTCCACCCCGGACTACGCCGCGTGGCGTTCGCTGCGCGAGTCGGACGACGCCAAGTACATCGGTCTGACCATGCCGCGCACGCTCGCTCGCCTCCCGTATGGCTCCAGTACCGACCCGGTCGAGGAGTTCAATTTCGAAGAGGACACCAGTGGCGCCGACTCTTCCAAGTACACCTGGCAGAACGCGGCCTACTCGATGGCGGTGAACATCAACCGTTCGTTCAAGGAATATGGCTGGTGCTCGCGCATCCGCGGCATCGAGTCCGGTGGTGCGGTGGAAGGTCTGCCGGCGCACACGTTCCCCACCGACGACGGCGGCGTGGACATGAAGTGCCCGACCGAAATCGCCATCACCGACCGCCGTTCGGCCGAACTGGACAAGATGGGCATGATGCCGCTGGTCCACCGGAAGAACTCGGACATGGCGGCGTTCATCAGCGCGCAGTCGCTGGCCAAACCGGACGAGTACGACGATCCGGACGCGACCGCGAACGCGGCCCTCGGCGCACGTCTGCCGTACATGTTCGCCTGCTGCCGCTTCGCGCATTACCTGAAGTGCATCGTCCGGGACAAGATCGGTTCGTTCAAGGATCGTGATGCGATGGAGCGGTGGCTGGGGTCCTGGATCGGCCAGTACGTCGACGGTGATCCGGCGAACTCCAGCGAGGAAACCAAGGCGCGCAAGCCTCTGTCCGCGGCGGAAGTCATCGTGGAAGAAGTGGAGGGCGCACCGGGTTTCTACACTTCGAAGTTCTTCCTCAAGCCGCATTACCAGCTGGAAGGTTTGACGGTGTCCTTGCGGCTGGTTTCCCGCCTGCCGTCTGCGGCAAAGAGCTGACGCTCCTGCCAGATGTTCGTTTCATGGCTTCATGGCGCAAGTGGTTGCACGCAACATCGCCGGATCGTTGGTGAAGAGTAGAAGGCCAATCCGGTTCAATTGACCAAAACTGACAAGGAGAATTCTCATGGCATTAGACATGCATCTGGAGTTGAAGGGCGGTTCGGTCACCTTTACCGGTGAGTCGAAGCACAAGAAGCACGCTGGCAAGATTCAGCTCCTGGCCTGGTCGTGGGGCATGTCGCAGAGTGGCTCGTTCGGCCATGGCAGCGGCGGCGGCGCCGGCAAGGCCAACGTCCAGGACATCAGCATCACGAAGTATGTGGACAAGAGCTCGACGCAGTTCATGAAGGCCCTGACCACCGGCGCCCATTCCGATTCGGCCATCCTTTATGTGTCCAAGGCCGGCGGCACGCAGGATGACTACCTGAAAGTCACGCTCACCAGCGTGATGGTCACCAGCTACAGCACCGGTGGCTCGGGTGGTGAGGACATGCTGACCGAGAACATCTCGCTGGCGTTTGCCAAGTTCGAAGTCGCCTATTCCACCCAGGACGACAAGGGCAAGGTCAGCGAAGCCGGCACGGTCGCGTACAGCGTCGAAGAAGTCGCTTAAATCACGCGATGCTCCCCGGCTTGCAACACAGCCGGGGTTGAACCCCGGAGCTTCCGCTCTGATCGTCCGCTCGGTGCACGCGCAGGTCTGGTCCAGAACCAGGCCGTGCGTGGTCTTGCGGATCTCGTGCGCGAGCGGCTCCGGGGCCAAGCATGGACAACGGGCCTGTCTGTGGACATGTCCACAGATACGCTTCCGAGAATGACATGACGCCCGAGAGCAAGCTCAAAGATGGTCGGCCTGACGAGGCACTGCAATTGCTCACTGCAGAAGTACGCAACAACCCGGCAGACGCCAAGCGCCGGGTTTTTTTATTCCAGTTGCTGGCCCTGCTCGGACAATGGGAGCGGGCACAGAACCAGTTGAACGTCTGCGGCGAGCTTGATCCGCTCAACGCCATGATGGTGGGCGCGTATTCCGAAGCATTGCGCGGCGAGCTTGTGCGCGCCGAGGTCTTTGCCGGCAAGCGCATGCCGGTGATCATCGGAGAACCGGAACAATGGCTGGCGCTGCTGCTCCAGGCACTCAAGCTGGACGCCGAAGGACAGCATGAGCAGGCCGCCGCCCTGCGTGAACAGGCTTTCGAGCAGGCGCCGGCAGTGGCCGGAAATATCGACGGAAATGCGTTCGAGTGGATCGCCGACGCGGACCCGCGCATCGGCCCCTGTCTGGAGATCATCGTCAACGGTGGTTACTCCTGGGTGCCGTTCTCGCGCCTGAGCGAGCTGAAGTTCGAGGCACCAAGCGATTTGCGCGACAAGATCTGGGTGCCGACCCAGGTCACCTGGAGCAATGGCGGGAAAGCGATCGGTTTCATTCCGGGGCGTTATGCGGGCAGCGAGCTCACTGGGGATCATGACCTCGTGCTCGGCCGCCGTACCGACTGGACCGAGCAAGGTGAAGGACTGCATGTGGGCCTGGGCCAGCGCATGCTGGCCACCGATGCGGCAGAGTATTCGCTCTTCGACGCGCGATTGATCGCGTTCGACGCCGCCTGAGCCGGGATGCATCGCCATGGCTGAATTGACCACCCAGGAACGACTTCAGCCATCGCTGCTCGATCGCCTTACCGACGACGAACCGGGCAAGCTCGAAGAGAGCCGCGAGAAGCGGGTCATTTCGGCCACGCGGCTGCGTGACTGTGTCACGCGGGACATGTCGTGGCTGCTGAACTGCGTGAGCATGGATGCCGACAACGACCTGTCCGAATATCCCGAGGTGGCACGCTCGGTACTCAATTTCGGCATCCCGGACCTGACCGGCATGGCCTTGTCCGGAATCAATCCGGACGTACTGCAGCGCCAGGTCAGGGATGCGATTCTCGCCTTTGAGCCCCGGCTCACGGCCAACACGCTTCGGGTCACGGCCACGGCCATGTCCAAGCGCATGGATCGACAGGCACTGGTCTTCAATATCGACTCGGAAATGTGGGCGCAGCCGATCCCGCTGAATCTCTACCTGAAGACCGAAGTCGATCTGGAAACAGGCAACTTCAAGGTATCGGAAGGCTTCGGCTGATTGACCATGGACCCACGACTGCTGCGGTACTACAACCGGGAACTGCAACACGTCCGCGAGATGGGCGGCGAGTTTGCGCGCGAATACCCGAAGATCGCCGGGCGTCTTGGCCTGGAAGGCTTCGAGTGCGCCGACCCTTATGTCGAGCGTCTGCTCGAGGGTTTCGCCTTCCTCGCCGCGCGCGTGCAGCTCAAGCTGGACGCGCAATACCCGGTGTTCACCCAGCACCTGCTGGAAATGATCTACCCGCATTACCTGGCGCCCGTGCCGTCCATGGCCGTGGTCCAGATGCAACCGGATCTGAAAGAGAGCGGCCTGCTCGCCGGTCATACGGTGGCCCGGCACACGGCGCTGCGCAGTCTTGCCGGCAAGGATGACCGCACGACGTGCGAGTATCGCACTGCGCACGACGTCACCCTGTGGCCGCTGGAACTGATCGAGGCGAAGTATTTCGAGACACCTGCGGCCATCGCCGCGGCGGGGGTGGCCTTGCCCGCAGGCAAGACGGTGCGTGCCGGCCTTCGGCTCAAGCTTCGCGTCACGGCGGGCGCCCAGGCCAACATGCTGGCACTGGACAAGTTGCCGGTCTTCATCGCCGGCGCGGACGAATTGCCCAAGCGTCTTTACGAACAGCTGCTGGGCAATGCGGTCTGTTACATGGTGCGGGCCATGGGGGCCAGCGGCGAGATCAGCCAGACACATGACGCCAGCGCCATTCACCGGCGTGGTTTCGACGATGACGAGGCGCTCATTCCGTACAGTGGCCGGTCCTTCAGCGGCTACCGGCTGTTGCAGGAATACTTTGCCTGTCCCGAGCGCTTCCTGTTCGCCGAATTCACCGGGCTGAAGTCGTTGCTGAGTCGCTCCAGGGGCAACGAGTTCGAGATCGTCGTGCTGTTCGATCGCAGCGTGGCCAGCCTGCACAACGCGATCGACCTCAACAACTTTCGTCTGTTCTGCACGCCCGCCATCAACCTGTTTCCCCGCCGGGCCGATCGCATCCATCTGCAGCAGGGCAAGGCCGAGTACCACATCCTGGCTGATCGCACGCGGCCGATGGATTTCGAGATCCACAGCATCGGCAACGTCGAGGGTTTCGGTGACCGACAGGAACCGGAGCAGCGGTTCCTGCCCTTCTATGGTTGCGACGAACGCACCTGGCACAGCCAGCATTCGGCCTACTACACGATACGCCGCGAGCCGCGGCTGGTGTCCTCGCGACAGAAGCGGCAGGGTGCGCGTTCCAGCTACATCGGCAACGAGATGTTCATCGCGCTGGTTGACTCCAGCGAGGCGCCGTACTCGACCGAGCTGCGCCAGATCGGCATGCAGCTGATGTGCACCAACCGCGACCTGCCGCTGCAGATGCCGGTGGGCAAGTCCAAGACCGACTTCACCCTGGAGACCGGTGCGCCTGTCGAATCCATCCGTTGTGTTGCCGGTCCCACCAAGCCACGTGCGCCGGTGGCCACGGGCGAGACAGCGTGGCGGCTGCTCAGCCATCTGCAACTGAATTACGTATCGCTGTTGGAGAACAACGCCGGCGAAGGCGCCTCGGCCTTGCGCGAGATGCTGACGCTCTATTGCGACGAGTTCGACTCCAGTGCGCTGCGGCAGGTTGAGGGCGTGAAGGCGGTGAGCTCGCAGCCCATCGTGCGGCGTATTCCGGTGCAGGGACCGATCACTTTCGGTCGTGGCCTGGAAATCACGCTTACCTGTGACGATGGTGCCTTCGAAGGCACCGGCGCTTTCCTTCTTGGCGCGGTGATGCAGCAGTTCTTTGCGCGCTACGTGTCCATCAATTCCTTCACTGAAACAGTCCTGCGTACTTTGGAACGCAATGAGGTCGCTCGATGGCCGGCTCGGCTCGGAACACGGCAGACGTTGTAGTGCTGGAGAACGCGCTGCGCGATCGTCCGGAGGACTTCGAGTTTTTCGAAGCGATCCGGCGGCTTGAGTGTGCCCATCCCGAGCGGCCCAGGCTGGGGCATTCGGCCAAGGCCGCAGAGGATTTCGTGCGCCTGTGCCAGACGCCGTCGCTGGCGTTCGCACCCAGGACGGTCGATCGCTACCAGCCGGGCGGTGCTGGCCGTCCGGCGCGCATGCATGGCCTCTTCTTCGGCCTGTTCGGCCCGAATGCGCCGCTGCCGCTGCATCTCACCGAATACGCCATGGACCGCGAGCTGAACTCGCGGGATCGCACATTCTCCGCCTTCGCGGACATCTTCCATCACCGGATGATGAGCCTGTTCTACCGCACCTGGGCCGATTCGCAGCCTACCGTGCATCTGGATAGGCCGGATGAAGACCGGTTCCGCCTGTACATGGGCGCCCTGGTCGGCCTGGCCACGCCCAATCTCGAAGGGCGCGATGCCCTACCGGACCAGTTCAAGCGCTTCTTCGCCGGGCGGTTACTGCAGCAGGCACGCAATGCCGAAGGGCTGAAAGGCCTGCTCGAACGCTTCTTCCGCATCCCGGTGGGGATTGTCGAGTTTGTCGCCGAGTGGATGCGTCTGCCCCCGGAGTCCCACCTGCGCCTTGGTGCCTCGGGCGAGGTGGCGGCGCTGGGACTGACCACGGTCACCGGCCAGTACGTATGGGGCAGTCAGCAGCGATTCCGCCTGCGGTTGGGGCCGCTGAGCCGGGCCGAGTTCAACAATTTCCTGCCGGGGGGCGAGGCGCTGAAGCAGCTCGTGGCCGCGGTGAAGACCTATGTCGGCGAAGAAAAGGCCTGGGACGTGCAACTGGTCCTGAAAAGGGACGAGGTGCCTGCAACCCGGTTGGGACAGGGTGGCCGCATGGGGCTGACGACGTGGATGGGGCAGGTGCACCGGGACGATGACGCCGACCAGGTCGTCCTGAAGCCGGTGGGCTGACCAGACAGGGCGAAGACAGTTCGTTGCACGATCGCGCCGTCCGAACGGCGCGGGCAGATACCAGTTCGACATCGCAAGAAGTTCGCTGAACGACAACTACTGCAAAGGAACGATGATCATGGCCGAAATCAGTCGCGGCGCCCTGTTTGGAAAGCTCAACAAGCTTGCTTTTCGCGGCATCGAAAGCGCTACCGTGTTCTGCAAACTGCGGGGCAATCCCTACGTGGAACTGGTGCACTGGATTCACCAGATCCTGCAACTGCAGGATTCGGACCTGCATCGCATCGTCAAGCAGTTCAACCTCAATCCGTCGAACCTGGCGCGTGACATCACCGATGCGCTGGATCGACTGCCGCGTGGTTCGTCGTCCATCTCTGATCTGTCGAGCAACGTCGAGGAAGCAGTCGAGCGCGCCTGGGTATTCGCCACCCTGATGTTCGGCGAGGCCCAGGTACGCACCGGCTACCTGATCGTCGGCTGCATGCGCACGCGCAACCTGCGCAATGCCCTGGTGAACATCTCGGCCGAATTCGACAAGATCAAGCCCGAGGCCCTGGTCGAAAAATTCGCCGAGGTGGTCGGCGGTTCACCCGAAGACGGCTTGAGCGCCAACGACGGTTTCAAGATGGGTGGGGGATCGGCGCCGGGCGAAGCCAGCGGTGCGATGTCGCCGGCGCAGATGGGCAAGCAGGAAGCGCTGGCGCAGTTCACCATCGACCTCACCGCGCAGGCGCGCGACGGCAAGATGGACCCGATCGTCGGTCGTGACGACGAGATCCGCCAGCTGGTCGACATCCTGATGCGCCGCCGGCAGAACAACCCGATGCTGGTCGGCGAGGCCGGCGTCGGCAAGACCGCGGTGATCGAAGGCTTCGCCATGCGCATCGCCATCGGCGACGTGCCGCCGCCGCTGAAGGACGTGCAACTGCGCGTGCTCGACGTGGGCCTGCTGCAGGCCGGCGCCAGCATGAAGGGCGAGTTCGAGAACCGTCTGAAGCAGGTGATCGAGGAAGTTCAGTCCTCGACCAGGCCGATCATCCTGTTCATCGACGAGGCGCACACCCTGGTCGGCGCCGGCGGCGCGGCCGGTACTGGTGATGCGGCGAACCTGCTCAAGCCCGCGCTGGCACGCGGCAACCTGCGCACGATCGGCGCCACCACCTGGGCCGAGTACAAGAAGCACATCGAGAAGGATCCGGCGCTGACCCGTCGCTTCCAGACCGTGCAGATCGACGAACCCAGCGAAGAAAAGGCGATCCTGATGATGCGCGGCGTCGCCAGCGTGATGGAGAAGCACCACAAGGTGCAGATCCTCGACGAGGCGCTGGAAGCCGCGGTGAAACTGTCACACCGCTACATACCTGCGCGCCAGTTGCCGGACAAGTCGGTCAGCCTGCTCGACACTGCGTGCGCCCGTGTGGCGATCAGCCAGCATGCGGTGCCAGCCGAGGTGGACGACACCCGCAAGCGCATCCAGGCGCTGGAAACCGAGCTGGGCATCATCGCCCGCGAGAAGAACGTCGGCGTGAACGTGACCGCCCGCGAGGACAGCGCCAACGAAAAGCTGGCGACGCAGAAGGCGCGGCTGGAAACGCTGGAGGCGAACTGGGTCAAGGAGAAGGATCTGGTCGACAGGATCCTCGACATCCGTTCGAAGTTGCGTGGTTCTTCCGCGCCGGTCGAAGGCACCGGCAGCGCGCTGGAAGAGTCGGCCAACCAGGTTGCTGACGCCAAGGAAGCGCCCGCTGGCGAAGCGGCCCTTGCCGGTGACGATCGCGCGACCGCGCTGAAGGAACTGCAGGACTTGCAGGTCCAACTGGCCGAACTGCAGGGCGAACATCCGCTGATCCTGGCCTCGGTCGATCAGCAGGCTGTGGGTTCGGTGGTGTCGGACTGGACTGGCATCCCGGTCGGTCGCATGGTCAAGAGCGAACTCGAGACCGTGATGAACCTGGCCAGCCTGATGGGTGCCCGCGTGATCGGCCAGGATCACGCGATGGAGATGATCGCCAAGCGCATCCAGACCTCGCGTGCCGGCCTGGTCGATCCGAACAAGCCGATCGGCGTGTTCATGCTGGCCGGCACCTCCGGCGTCGGCAAGACCGAGACCGCGCTCGCCCTGGCCGAGGCACTGTACGGCGGCGAGCAGAACATCATCACCATCAACATGAGCGAATTCCAGGAAGCGCACACCGTCTCGACCCTCAAGGGCGCGCCCCCCGGCTATGTCGGCTACGGCGAAGGCGGCGTGCTTACCGAGGCGGTGCGGCGCAAGCCGTATTCGGTGGTGCTGCTGGACGAAGTCGAGAAGGCCCACCCCGACGTCCACGAGATCTTCTTCCAGGTCTTCGACAAGGGCGTGATGGAAGACGGTGAAGGCCGCTCGATCGACTTCAAGAACACCCTGATCCTGCTCACCACCAATGCCGGCACCGAGATGATCGCCGGCCTGTGCAAGGACCCCGAGCTGATGCCCGATCACGAGGGCATGGCCAAGGCGTTGCGCGAGCCGCTCCTGAAGATCTTCCCGCCCGCGCTGTTGGGCCGTCTGGTGACGATTCCGTACTACCCGCTCAGTCCCGAGATGCTGGGCAAGATCGTCAAGCTGCAGATCAACCGCATCAAGAAGCGCGTCGAGGCCCGCTACAAGATCCCGTTCGAATACAGCGAAGACGTGGTGAAGCTGGTGGTCGAACGCTGCACCGAGACCGAATCGGGCGGGCGCATGATCGACGCCATCCTGACCAACTCGATGCTGCCGGACATCTCGCGCGCGTTCCTCACCAGGATGATTGCCGGGGAGGACGTGGCGAAGGTGCAGGTGGGGGTGACGGACGGAGAGTTTTCGTACGCTTTCGGGTGACCGTCGGGCAAACGGCAGGTGATTGCCTTCCTGAAAGGACAAAGCGCGAAATCGCTGCAAGTCGACCGGACGTCTTCGCAACGCGCGCTCCCCTTCACGTCAGGGCAGTTGCGTGAGCCCGGAAACTCGGAGGATGACCGTCACCGCGCCCGGCTTGATCTGGCGCGGGCTTGCTGCGGACCTCAGGCGAAGGGATGCGAAGTTGAAGTTCCATTGGTGGGCATGACGTTGCCCATGTGCCGCGGGTACGCACCTCAGGGGGCGGCCAGCGATAACCAGGAATCGATATGACTACGTTCACGGTGTACTGCCACGGTACCGGGTTCAACCGGGTAAAGGCGACGGAAAGCAATGAGCTGGTGGCCTGGTTTCATAACCATACGGACGGCTCGGAGGCGAGGCTGGCAGGGTCGCTGGTTACTCCGGGCAGCTATCTGATCAACGAGGGGCCCGGCTCGGGAATGGTCGGGGGCATCGCGCTTCCCCAGCAGGTCAACCCGATCACGGGCAATCGCATTTCGGGGTCGGGTGGTGGTGGCTCGTTGTTCAGCAAGGCGTTGGGTGGCAAGACCTCCACGTCGAAACTGACGCGCTCGAACAAGGTCGGCAACGCGCTGGGGAATCTCAGCGGACTCGGCTGGGACGAGAACGTGATCCGTACGGTCAACATCATCCAGGACTTGATCTTCGAGCATGGCCAGGCCATCGATCGGGTGAACCTGGCGGGCTGGAGCCGTGGCGCGGTGACGTGCATCCGCATCGCGGCGGCCCTGAACGAGGTGTTCGGCAACGAGCTGGAGTGCAATATTTTCGGGGTCGACCCGGTCGCCGGGTTGAGTGCCGGCAAGACCATCGAGGACACCACACGACTGACCCCCAACGTGGCACGTTACATCGCGATCATTGCGATGCACGAGATGCGCAAGTCATTCAAGCCACAGGACTGGAGTCGCCTGACTGTCGTCGATCCGGGCCGCACCACGGCGGTGATGCTGCCGATGCCGGGCGTGCACAATGCCCAGGTGATCCCGAACGAGCCCGCCTATGCCGCATACATCACGCGGAACCTGGCCTGCGGATTCCTGCGCAGCCTCGGTACCTCGATCGATGGCGTTCCCTACAACTTCCTTTGCTCGGCAGCAGACATGTGCGAGGGGTACGCCCGCCTGGTCATGGGGCTTTCCGAACACAAGAGCTACCAGACCAGCGGGATGAAGAATCGCCTCGTTGGCGGTGGATTGCGACGGCGTTCCGCCGCCAAGCATTCCAGGATGGATCTTTACACCCGCGGCGGCAAGGAAAGCTACTGGATCAACGAACATCACCGGGCCTGTTTCGCGGCCGCCTATCCCGGTGCCTATCAAACGATCTTCGAGGATGTCGGCAACGGCAACCTGCTGCTGTCCAAGGTCGACAGCCGCTTGTTCCAGGCCGTCGGAAGCAGCGCGTTCCTGCGTGATTCGCTGATGAGCAAAGGATTGCTGACGGACGATCCCACGTACACCGTCGAGGTTGGTGGTGGCCGCTATGCGGATCGCCGCGTCAGTGTCTGGCCGGCAACTTTCCCCTTGCACGCATGAAGCGCGGGGTGGGTTCGCTGTGCTCCGGACCAGACAGGTATGGAGATTTTTCTGCTTTTCATTGATGCCCGAGTGCCCGCGATGCGTGCGCTCCCACCCCATTGAAGGATGTCGAAATGGCCATTGAATACCACTCGCTCGGCGGGCAGAAAAAGGTCAACGAGATCGTGATGGCCGGCAGCCACGACGCCGCGATCAATTCGGGCGGCATCCGTGCCCGTACCCAGAGCAAGTCGATCTATCACCAGGCCAAGTGCGGCGTGCGCATTTTCGATATCCGCATTTCGGGTCAGCGAACCGGCCACGGCGGCGCCAAGCTTTCCGCGTTCCACGGCAAGAACACGCCGGAGTTGAAGTCGAAAAACGTGGGCGGAACCACCCGGAACATCGAGGTCACGCGCATGGTGCTCGGCGATTGGGGCATGGACCTGGACGACATCCTCGATGGCGCGTTCCGCTTCGTCGAGAAGTACCAGGACGAATTCCTGATACTCAAGTTCGACAAGTCGGCCAACTACGAGTTGATCCTCGAAGCTTGCCAGAGCAAGTTGAAAACCCGGCTCTACAAGAAGCCGGGCAATCTGGCCAACCATACCCTCGACGAAATGGGCGGCAAGGTGGTCTGCGGGTTCATGCCTGACGGCTTTTCCAAATTGAGCCAGGCGGGCGCGACGATTGCGGATGGTGCGGCACAAGTTGTCAGCCTCTATCCCCATGGCGTGATGCCCGACCATATCAACGGCCTCGTCTATTACGGGAAGGGTGGAACGGATATCGTGCAGCCTCTGGACTATGCATTCAGCTCTCCGGTGAAGGGGAAGTTCCTCCAGAACATCGACAAGCAGAGGCGCATTCTTGGCGACGCCAATACGGCGCATTACTCGCGTGACGTGCTCCGGATGATGTATTGGACGCAGACCGGCATGGTGCGAAGCATCAAGGGCAGGGACAAGAAAGCCTGGACCACGAATGGAAAGCAGCAACTGAAGCAGTTGTGGACGGAAGGTGGCTACAACTACATGAGCAACAGCGTTCCGGAGGCCTTTCCCCTGGATTCGCACGCCACGAATTTCCAGATATACCTGCCGAATTTCATCATGGTCGATTTTGCCGACGAGAACAAAGGACAGACGATCTACGATCTGAATCGGCTGAGTCGGGCCGACATCATTCAGTTGAACAACGGTATCGACAAGCCGGGCAATTCCGTCCAGTTCAACGTGTAAATCAATTCAGGGGCGCTTTCCGCGTCTGGGTGAGTCAGCTTGATTCCTCATCGGACGCGCAGGGATATCGGAAAGCAGAACCGCGAGGGTTTGCCTTCCATCTTGGGGCCATGGGACATGCCATCGAAGCCATTGAGCATGGGCGAGTTCAGAGCCATGGGTGAGCTGGCGCGTGCCCGCCAGCGGCTAGTCGCCAACATGTTCGGCGGCACCGGACTGAAATTCGGTACCAGGAGCAAGTTGTCGGTGGCGAAGGAATTACTGTCAAACGACTAAGGACGCCCGGTACGGCGCATAATTCATCCAATCATTGAGGGAGAGGGAAGCTCATGCCTCCAGCAGCGCGACTTACCGACATGCATGTCTGCCCGATGTTTACCGGACCGGTGCCACACGTGGGCGGTCCCATTTCCGGCCCGGGTGCGCCCACGGTGCTCATTGGGGGATTGCCCGCTGCTCGGGTGACCGACATGGCCGTCTGCGCCGGGCCACCCGACATGATCGCCATGGGCTCGTTCAAGGTGCTCATCGCCAACATGCCGGCGGCCCGCATGGGTGACATGATGGCGCATGGCGGAACCATCGTGCTCGGTTGTTTCACGGTGATCATCAACTGACCGGGGAAAGTCATGGAGACGCCGCGTGCTGCAGTGATCACCGGCCTTGATCGTTGGCGGGCGCCAGAGGGCGGATCGCCATCCCGCGAGCCGGGCGCCAGGCATTTGCCTGGGATGCCGGAGCTCGGCGGGTGAGCCGGTCATCCGCTGGTCGGGTCGGAAGCGGTCGCCGCGGCCCGGATCTGTCGCATCGCGTGATGAAGACGATGCGGCAGGCAATCGAAGCGCATCAGGCAGGCCGTCTCGACGAAGCCGAGGCCGGCTATCGACATGCCCTGCAGATGAAGGCGGGCCAACCCGACGCCTTGCATTTCCTGGGAGTCCTGCGTCACCAGCGCGGCGACAGCGATGACGGCACCCGACTGATCAGGATGGCGCTGCGCGCGGTGCCTGGTCACGCGGAAGCCCACAACAACCTCGGCAACATCCAGAAGGAGTCGGGACATCTCGCCGAAGCAGAAGCCTGCTACCGCCGGGCGCTGGCTTGCGTCCCTCATCATCTCGATGCGCTGGGCAATCTTGCCATCGTACTGGAGGCCCAGCGGCGGCCCACGGAAGCCCTCCGGTTCTATGAAGAGTTGCTGCAACAGGCACCCCGTCTTGGCCGCGCCCACATGCTGATGGGCTTGTTCAAGAGCAGTCATCTGGACGTGATCGAGGACCTGGCCGACGCCGTGGACTGTTTTCGGGAGGCCTGGCACTGCGACCAGACCGATACACGTGCCTTGCAGGAGCTGGGGGTGTCGCTGTACGTGCTGGGCCGGTGCGAGGAGGCGGTTGACGTCTACCGCGACTGGTTGTCGCGCGAGCCGAACCATCCCGTGCCGCGCCACATGCTGGCGTCCTGTGGTGGCGGCACGATGCCTGCCCGCGCGGATGACGCCTACGTACGGGAGATCTTCGACGGGTTTGCGGACAGTTTCGACGAGCAGCTGCTGGACCGCCTCGACTATCGTGCGCCGCAGGTATTGATGGAGCACCTGGTCGGCATGCTGGGCCCGCCCGCCGCCCGCCTGGATGTGCTCGATGCCGGTTGTGGCACCGGGTTGTGCGCGCCGCTGGTTCGCCCGTACGCGCGGCGGCTTCATGGTGTCGACCTGTCCGGCAAGATGATCGACAAGGCGCGCAGCCGCGGCGGCTATGACGCGCTGGAGGTCGCCGAACTGGGCCAGTTCCTGGGCAGCGGCAGCGGGTGCTGGGATCTCGTGCTGTCGGCGGACACCCTGATCTATTTCGGTGATCTGCATGAAGTCGTGCAGGGCACCCATGCATCGCTGCGGCCCGGCGGGGTACTGGCCTTCACGCTCGAAGTGCTGGAGGGTGACGACGATCGCGTCGAGTTGCATCCCAGTGGCCGCTATCAGCACAGCCGGCGTCACGTGCTGCAGGCGCTGGAGGCAGCGGGGTTCGGCGAAGTGCAGATGGCGGCGCACCCGCTGCGCAAGGAGCTTGGCCGGCCCGTGTCCGGCTGGGTGGTTCTGGCTCGTCGCGGCAACTGAAAGCAAAGGGCCTGCCAGACTGTGCGCCGCAGGACGGGCGCTGACGGGATATTCGCCTCTCCCGGGCTGGACGGGAATATGATAAACATTGGGGATTCGCAAGAACGCAATCGCGTGCTCGCTGGGGGAGATGGGAAATGACGAATCGGATGACACTGAAGTCAGACCTCGGTGACAAGCTGCTGCCTGCCAGTCTGTCTGGTGGCGAGCAGCTGGGGAGGCTGTTTTCCTACCAGTTGAAGCTGATCAGCACGGACAGCGAAGTGAAGCTGCTGCCTCTGCTCGGCAGCTCGATGACGGTCACCTTCGAGTCCGAGGGTTACAAGCGCTATTTCAGCGGCATGGTCTCGGAAATTTCGCAGACCGGGTTCGAAAGCTTCAAGGAAGAGCGATTTGCCGAGTACGCGGTGACGCTGGTGCCGAAGGCCTGGCTGCTGATGCACAAGGTCGATTGCCGCATCTACCTCAAGCAATCGGTGCCCGACATCGTCAAGGCGGTGTTGGCCGAATTCGGCTATGGCGACGTGAAGCTGAGCCTGAGCGGCAACTATCCGGCCCGCGACTATTGCGTGCAGTACCGCGAGGATTACTTCAACTTCATCAGTCGGCTGATGGAGCAGGAAGGCATCTACTACTTCTTTCAGCACACCGATGGCGTGCACACCATGGTGCTCGCCGACTCGCTGGGGGCGCATGCCACCACCAGCGGGTACGCACAACTTCCGTATCGTCCGCAGGCCGGCGGAAGCCGCGCGGCGCTGGAGGTCTCGATCACCGACTTTTCATCGGCCCGATCGGTGCAGACGACCAAGTATTCGCTGACCGATTACGACCCGATGAAGCCGAAAACTTCGCTGCTGGGGGAGGAAACGATCAGCAACGCCGACGAAAACCACGCCGTCAACGGACTGGAGTCGTTCGACTTCCCCGGCGATCACGAGACCAGCGACGCGGGCAAGCACTACGCCCAGGTACGTCTCGAATCGATCAACGTGGCGCAGTCGCTGTGCTCGGGCTCGACCAACGCGCCGGGACTGTTGACTGGCGCGCTGTTCAAGCTGACCAAGTTCCCCCGCGCCGAACTGAACCAGGAGTACCTGGTCACCGGATCGACCGTGCACATCGAGAACGCCGCGCGCACCTCCGGTGGGTCGGATGGCGAGCTGTTCTTCTGCAACTTCTCGGTGATCAGCAGCCGCCAGCCGTTCCGCACCATGCAGACGGCGATCAAGCCGATGGTCGTCGGCCTGCAGACCGCCGTGGTGTCGGGAAGCGACAAGGCCGAAGACATCTCGGTGGACAAGTACGGCCGCATCCAGGTGACGTTCCACTGGAACAAGTCGGACAAGAAGAATGCCCACATTTCCTGCCCGGTCAGGGTGGCATCGTCCTGGGCCGGCAAGAACTGGGGCGCCGTGCACATTCCCCGGGTCGGGCAGGAAGTGGTGGTCAGCTTCCTCGAAGGCGACCCGGATCGCCCGCTGGTGATCGGCAGCGTCTACAACGCCGACAACCTGCCGCCTTACGCGCTGCCCGACAACAAGACCCAGAGCGGCGTCAAGAGCCGCAGCCATGAAGGCGGTGGCGCGGACGACTTCAACGAAATCCGCTTCGAGGACAAGAAGGGCAGCGAGGAGCTGTTCCTGCACGCGCAGAAGGACATGCGCGAGGAAGTGGAGAACGATCATTTCGTGCAGATCGACCACGACGAGAAGATCACCATCAAGAACGACCAGACCGAGGACATCACCGGCATTCGCACGGCGACGGTGGGCAAGGACGACAAGCTGGACGTCAAGCAGAACGGCACCACCACGATCGGCCAGAAGTTCAAGCTCGATGCGGGCACGGAGATCGAGCTGGTCACGGGTGCTTCGAGCATCGTCATGAAAAGCGATGGCTCGATCACGATCAAGGGCGTCAACATCACGATCGACGGCAGCATGAAGATCGCCGCCAAGGCTGGCGTCAACATGGACCTCGGTGCAGGCGTATCGCTGAAGGCCCATTCCGACGCGCAGGTCGAAGTGGCCGGCGGCGCCATGACGACGGTCAAGGGCCCGATGCTGATGCTCAAGGGCGAGGCGATGACGCAGATATCCGGCGGCATCATCATGATTGGCTAGGTTGGAGAGCACGTCGATGTCATCTGTCATGCAAGCATCCGTCCAGATGGAATTGTCCGAGCCGGCCAGTGCGCTGCTCACCCCCGACATGACCGCGCAGGCCGCCGTGCAGGCGCTGGTGGCGGCCGGGCAGGTGCAGGATGCGTTGAAACTGCTGGCCCGGATGCTGCCCAAGCGATACGCCGTGGCCTGGCTGTGCCAATGCGCACGCGACCAGGTACTGGACCCGGAAGACAAGGCCGGTGCCTCGCTGGCCGAGAAGTGGGTGCGCGAGCCGAACGAAAGCAATCGGCGCGCCGCCTTCGAGTTCGCCAACGCGGGTGGTTACAAGTCGGCTGGCGCCTGGGTGGCGGCGGCGGCGGGCTGGTCGGGCGGCAGTCTGGCGCCGGCTTCGCAGGAAACCCCGGTGCCCCCGGCCGACCATCTCACGGCCTGCGCCGTCGTGGCGGCGATCAACATGCTGGCTGCCTTGGTGAACGAGAAATTCGAAAGCCGTCGTGCCGCCTTCATCGAGCCGGCGATGAACCTGTTGAACGGGGTCGCCGGCGCCACCTGAGTTGCCGCGGGGCGAGCCAAGGAAAGGGGGTCGAGCCGACATGACCTTGCCCGGCGTGGCGTGGGGCGATACGATTGTGGACGGCAGATTTTTTGTGAGTTGCCGGCTGTAGTGGCCGGTCGCGCGTCGGTTTCCCGGTAGGTGGTTCGCAGTTTCGGGCACTACGGTAGTGCTCGGCTCGGGGCGGGAATGGAAGGTTGGAGGGGCAGGATGCTCGGTCGTGGATGTGGAAGTCCCAGTGCCAAATATGGTTGTGAACCCGGTTCACGGCCTTGCCGCGATCAGTCGCTGGTCTTCATGTGGGTTCGAAACCTGGTTCACTGCATGAGCCGTGATGATGCGTTCGTCACCGCCGTGCCGATCTGACAGTTGCTGGGGAAATACGCGTGCCGATGTCGCAGAGCCTGATCCTTGCAGTCGCTGGCCGTCAGGCTGCCCAGTTCGGCAGCCGAAGCAGCAAGGCGTTCGAGGGGGCGGGTGGAAGCATCGGACGTTCCGAGGATTGCGATTGGGTGCTCAGTGCATCTGGCGTGTCGCGTGTCCACGCGATGATCCGCTTCCTCAACGGCATGTATTTCATCGAGGATCGCAGCACCAACGGCATGCTGCTCAATGATGCGCCGCTGATCAAGGGCGATCCCTCGGCGTTGAAGAACGGCGATCGCCTGCTGATCGATACCTTCGAGGTCGAAGTGCGCCTGCAGGACGCGGGCAGCTCGACCGCGTTGCCTGATTTGTCCCCGCCGCCTTCGGCGCCATCCATTCCGGCGGGGTCCATCCCTGCGGGGGCGCTCGACCCGCTGGATTTCGGCTTGCTCGATATCGCTCCCCAGGCGCCTGCATATCCGCCGGCGATGGGCGGCGGCATTCCGCTCGACGCCGACCTGATTCCCGGCGCCGTGTCACCCGCGTCGGGCGGCGAGCTTGATCCGTTGAGTTTTCTGGGCTCTTCGGAGAGCACCTCCGGACTGCTTTCCGGCGCCACCACCGGCAATGCCAGTTCGAGCTGGAACCACTCGTCCAGCACGGAAGATTTCTTCCATCCGCCGATGACGACCGAGCAACGGCAGTCCACCGCGAACGCGCTGCCGGAGAACTGGGACCTGACCATGGGCGACTTTTCGTCGCCGCCAAGTCCGGCGCCGGCGCCGGTCATGCCGCCACCCGCAGCCGTGGCGCCGCCTCCGGTGGTAGCGCCGCCGACCCATGCGCCGCCGGTGGCCGCGTACATGCCGCCTCCGGCGGCTTCGACGGCCTTGCCCACGGATGTCGACCAGATCTTCCGGGTCGTCGTCGATGGCGTGATGGACGTGCTGCGCGCGAGGGCGGAGATCAAGAACACGTTCCGCCTGCCGGTCACGATCATCCAGCGTTCCGAAAACAACCCGCTGAAGTTCGCGCCCAATCCGGAGGATGCGCTGGCCAAGATCATGGCGCCCTCGAACGGCGCCTTCATGTCGGGGACAGCGGCCTTCGAGGATGCCTTCGACGACATTCGTTGCCACCAGATGGCCATGCTCGCCGGCGTCCGCGCCGCGTTCGAATCCCTGCTGGTGCATTTCAACCCGGACCGCTTCGAACAGGAAACCGATGGCGCGAAGCGGTCGGCATTCGCCGGCAAGGGCAAGTACTGGGAAAAGTACCGCGAACACTTCGAAGGTCTCTCGCGTGATCCCGACGAATGCTTCCGGCGCCTGTTCGGCGACGAGTTCGCACGGGCTTATGAAGAACAGTTGTCACGCCTGAAGTCGGCGCGGAGAATGCAGAAGGCACATCACTAGCGGCGCCGGGGGGCATTGCAGGTCGCAGATCGAAGGACGGATTCAGGGGACGTGCCGGCACGCTGATGGCCGGCACCGACACACCCGGCAATGCTGTCGGGGACTCACAGGGGCAGGTGCGACGCATGACGGATATGAACAAGGTCGTCTGGAGCGAGGGACTCTTCCTTCGGCCCCAGCATCTGCAGCAGCAGGAACGCTATCTCGAGCGCTTCGTGGAACTGCGCGCCGGCAGTCTGCGCCCTTACACCTGGGGCTTTTCGGAACTGGAACTGGAGACCGATCTGCTGGCGATCGGCAAGCTCGGGATCAAGCGCGCCCGCGGCGTGTTCCCCGATGGCACGCCGTTCTGCATGCCCGCGGACGACCCGCTGCCGTTGGCGCTGGAGGTCGATGGCAACTGGCGCGACCAGACGGTGTTCCTGACCTTGCCGTTGCGCTCGCCGGCACAACCGGACAGCGGGCGCCCCGAGGCACCTGCCGAAAAGCTGTTCCGTTTCCGCGTACGCGAAACCGAGGTGCGTGACGCCTCGGGCAGCGTCGACGGGATGACGGCGTTGGAGGTGGGCGGTCTCAACAGCCGGCTGTTGCCGCAATCGCAACCGCTGGAGGGCCTGGCCCAGATTCCCGTGGCGCGGATCGTGGAGTGTCGTTCCGACCGGCGGGTGATCCTCGAAGAGGCGTTCATGCCGACGGCGCTGAGCTGTCATGCCGCACCGAAGCTCACCACCTTCCTCACCGAGCTGCTTGGCCTGCTGCACCAGCGTGGCGAGGCGCTGGCCAGCCGCGTGGCGGTGACCGACCGCGGCGGCGCCGCCGAGATCGCCGACTTCCTGTTGCTGCAGGTGGTCAACCGCTACCAGCCACTGATCGCCCATCTTGCCGCCGCGCCGATCCTGCACCCGGAGGACTTCTACCGGGTGCTGACCGAGATGGCCGGCGAGTTGTGCACGTTCACCGCGCCGGGCAAGCGGCCGCCGGCATTTCCGCCGTATCGGCACGAGGCGCTGTACGAGAGTTTCGAGCCGCTGATCCAGGCCCTGCGCAGCAGCCTGAGCGCGGTGATGGAGCAGACGGCGATTCCGATTCCGCTGCAGCAGCGCAAGTTCGGCGTGTGGGTGGCCGTGGTGCCCGATCTCAGCCTGGTCGACAGCGCCGCGTTCGTGCTGGCGGCCAAGGCGGACATGAAGTCCGAAGACCTGCGCCGGCAGTTGCCCGCGCAGTCGAAGATCGGTCCGGTGGAAAAGATCCGCGACCTGGTGAACCTGCAGCTCCCCGGCATCCCGGTGGCGCCGATGCCGGTCGCGCCGCGCCAGATTCCCTACAACTCCGGCTACCTGTATTTCGAGTTCGACAAGAATTCGCCGATGTGGCGGGCCTTGAAGACGTCGGGCGGCATCGCCTTCCACTTCGGTGGCGAGTTCGCCGGTCTCGACTTGCAACTGTGGGCGATCAGAGGTTGAGCGCATGAACAGCAACGGTCCCCATGACGACGATCCCATGCGCGATGCGACGGTGGTCCGTCCGCGCGGAGCACCGCCGGCGCCCATGCCCGCCCCGCCACCGACTGCAGCGCCCGTCGCACCCGCGGCAGCTGCACGCGGCCCGGTGTCGCGCGCCGAGATGGCCCCTCCGGCCGCGATCAGCGACTTTCTGGGCGGCGGTCTCAACGCCCTGGTGCAGGCCGCCAGCCCGCTGCTGCTGCTGGCCGTACAGTTGCGCAACAGCGTGTCACAACCCGATGCGGCTCATCTGCGCGAGCAGGTGATTGCCCAGGTCCGTCAGTTCGAAAGCAACGCGCAGGCCGCCGGCATCGTCGCCCAGACCATCACCGCGGCGCGCTACGTGCTGTGCTCGACGCTGGACGAATCGGTGATGAACACGCCGTGGGGGCAGCAGAGCGGTTGGGCGGCGAAGACGCTGCTGGTGGTCTTCCATGGCGAGTCGTACGGTGGCGAGAAATTCTTCATCATCCTCGACCGGCTGTGTGCCGATTTCTCGAAACACATCGACCTGATCGAACTGATGTACATCTGCCTGGCGCTCGGCTTCGGCGGGCGCTACCAGATCGAAGCCGATGGTCGCGCCAAGCTGGCCGACATCCAGGAAGAGCTGTACCGCCGGATCAAGGCGCAGCGCCCGCCCGCGGCAGAGGAACTGGCACCGCATTGGAAGGGCATCGAGGATCGGCGCAATCCGCTGGTGCGCCACGTTCCGCTTTGGGTGATCCTGGCCGCGGGCGCCTGCCTGCTGCTGGGCGCCTTCCTGTATTTCTTCACGCGGTTGAACGAACTGTCGTCACCGGTCAGCGCGCAGGTAGTGCAGATCGGCCTGAAAACCGCGGTGCCGCCGGACGACGCGCAGCGTCGCCAGGCCCAGCCCAAGGTCGAGCGCAAGAGCCTGAAGCAGCTGCTGGCGCCGGAGGAACGGGCTGGCGCCCTGACGGTGGACGAGAAGCCGGACGGTTCGGCACTGGTCCGCCTCAATGCCGCCGCCATGTTCGCCTCCGGCGGCACCGAGGTGGCCGACAAGCAGGTTCCGATGCTGCATGCGATCACCGCCGCGCTGAACCAGGTTCCCGGTCGGGTCGTCGTGGTGGGCCACACCGATGACCAGCCGGTGCACTCGCTGCGCTTCAAGGACAACTACGCGTTGTCCGCCGAGCGCGCAAGGTCGGTGCTGCAGATACTCGGCGAGGGTATCGACAACAGCGGGCGGCTGGAATCCAGCGGCGCGGGTTCCTCGCAACCGATCGCATTGCCGCCCGACCTGCCGGCCAATCGTGCGCGCAATCGGCGCGTCGAAATTCTCTACAGCCCGGAGGACTGAACATCGTGGGCAAGCTTCTTGCGTTGTTCAAATCCCGCCTGTTCATCACCCTCGTCGGCTTGCTGCTGCTGTCGTTGCTGATCTGGTTCGGCGGCCCCTACCTCGGCTTCGGCGAGTCGCAGCCGCTGGCCAGCCCGGTGGTCCGCTTGCTGGTGATCATCGTGATCGTGGTGATCTGGGCGGTCTGGTTGCAGCTGCAACAGATGCGGGTGCGCGGCAAGGCCAAGCAGATGGCCAGCGACCTGAGCGATCAGGGCACCGCCCAGGCCGGCGGCGAGCGTGACGATCGCTCCGCCAACGAGCGGGCGCAGTTGCAGAACCGCTTCCAGGAGGCGGTGGAAACCCTGCGCAAGAATCGCAGCGGCGGAACCAATCTCTACGCGCTGCCCTGGTATGTGGTGATCGGGCCGCCGGGGTCCGGCAAGAGCACGCTGCTGCAGAACTCGGGCCTCAACTTTCCGCTGTCGAACAAATTCGGCAAGGAAGCGATCCGCGGCGTCGGCGGTACGCGCAACTGTGACTGGTGGTTCACCGACGAGGCGGTATTCCTCGACACCGCCGGTCGCTATACCACCCAGGACTCCGACCGCGGCGCCGATGCTTCGGCCTGGACCGAGTTCCTCAACCTGTTGCGCAAGTACCGCAAGCGCCGCCCGATCAACGGCGTGATCGTGGCGATGAGCCTGTCCGACCTGCTGACCCTGGATGCGAATGGCCGCCAGCAGCACATCCAGGCGGTTCGCCAGCGCCTGGACGAACTGGCCAAGCACCTGCGCATCGGCGTGCCGGCCTATCTGGTGTTCACCAAGTGCGACCTGGTCGCCGGCTTCACCGAGTTCTTCGACGACCTCAATCCCGAGTTGCGCAGCCAGGTCTGGGGCATGTCGTTCGCGGTCGACAAGACCATGGACGGCAGCGCGGCGAAGCAGTTCCTCGAAGAATTCAACCTGCTGCTGGATCGGCTCAACACGCGCATCCTCGATCGGCTCCACGGCGAACGCGATCGCACCCGGCGCGCGGCCATCCTGTCGTTCCCGCAGCAGCTCGGAGCCTTGCGCGACATCACGCGGCAGTTCGTCGAAGGCGTATTCACCGGTCATCAGTACGACACGCCGTTGCTGCTGCGTGGTGCCTACTTCACTTCGGGCACGCAGGAAGGCACGCCGATCGACCGCATGATGGGCGCGGTGGCGCGCACCTTCGGGCTGGACGCCTCGCGCCTGCACGTGCCTGGCGCCCAGAGTCGCACCTTCTTCGTCGAGCGCCTGCTTCGGGACGTGCTGTTCAAGGAATCCGGCTTTGCCGGCACCAATCCGAAGCTGGAGCGCCAGAAGACCCTGCTGCAGGCGGCCGCGTACATCGGCGTGCTGCTGGCCTGCGGCCTGCTGATCCTCGGCCTGGCCAGCAGCTACCGGCGCAACGGCGCCTACCTGGGCCAGGTGCAGGCGGCATTGCAGAAGTATCCGGCGCAGAGCGACGCATCGCTGGCACCGAACCAGCAGGCCTATTTCGCGATGGTGCTGGAGCGGCTGGAGTCGCTGTCCAGCGCGGTGGATGTCGCCGAGCAGCACAAGGGCGACGTGCCGCTGTCGATGCGCTTCGGCCTGTACCAGGGCAATGCGGTCGGCGACGAAGTGCGTGACGCGTACTATCGCGAGCTGAACGCGCTGCTGCTGCCTGGCGTGGCCTCGCAGTTCCGGGCCGGCCTGGCCGCGAATGCGGGCGACCCCCAGATGCTCTATTACTACCTCAAGGGCTACCTGATGCTGGGCCAGCCCGAGCACTTGGATCACGACCAGATCGTGGCGCTGGCGGCGATCGAATGGCGGCGACTGTTCCCGTCCGACCCCGTGCTGCAGAAGGCACTGACCAAGCACTTCGACGCGCTGGTCGGACACGAGGGGCGGCTGCGCGCGCTGAACCTGGATGCCAGCCTGGTGGAACAGGCGCGCAACACGCTGCGCACCGCGGATCTGGCCACGCTGATCTACGGCAACATCAAGTTGAATGCGGACAGCGGTGCGTATCCGCCGCTGCGACTGGACAAGGAGTTGGGGCTGCTCGGCAACGTCTACCGGCGCAAGAGCGGTGCGCCGCTTTCGGAACCGTTGCCGGCGCTGTTCACGCAACCGGTATTCAAGGATGAAGTCGACAAGGGCATCGATCAGGCGGTCACGCAGTTCGCCGCCGATGACTGGGTATTCGGCGCCACCAAGATCGATTCGTTGCAGAAGGCCCGGCTCGCCCAGCAGGTGCTGGCACTCTACGAGCAGGACTACATCAAGGCCTGGGATGACATCCTGGCGGATCTGGAGCTGCAGCCGATCGGCAACATCCAGGATGCCAGCACCATCGCGGCCAAGCTGGCCGGCCCCAACTCGCCGATGAAGCTGCTGCTGAAGGTGGTGAGCGACAACACCCACGACCTGATGCGCGCACCGCCCGCCGATGCGAAGGACAAGGCCGAGGACGTGGCCAAGAAGCTGGCCCAGAAGAAGGCGACCCAGTCCGCCCTGGCGCGCGCGCTCGCCCAGGCCGGCGCCGGGACCGCCGCGCCGGGTGACGATGCGGCCGCCGCCAAGCCGGGGCAGGTGATCAGCGACCATTTCGAGCAGATCAACAAGTTGAGCGAAGGTGGTCCGGGCGCCGCGCCGATCGATCAGACGCTCAAGGTGCTCGACGATCTCAGCAAGACCTTGCTGACCATGGGCGATTTCAGCTCGGCCGCCGGCCAGCCCAATCCGCAACTGCTGATGGCGCAGCAGGCGGCCGGCCAGCTGCCGGCGCCCGCTTCGGGCTGGTTTGCGGCGCTGACCGGCAAGAGCCAGGCGCTGGTGGCCAGCGGCACCAAGGGTGCTCTCGACGATCAGTACCAGCAGATGGTGGCCAAGGACTGCGCCGACTACACCCGCGGGCGCTATCCGTTCTCGCCGTCCAGCAACAACGATATCCCGCTGCAGAACTTCGGCGAGATGTTCGGCTATGGCGGCCGTTTCGATGGCTTCTACAACCAGACCGTGGGCAAGCTGATCGATGCCAGCGGCCGCAACTGGCAGTGGAAGACCGGCCCGGGTGCGATCAGTGGCTCGGCCGGCATGCTGGCGCAGCTGCAGGGTGCCGACCGGATCAAGCAGATGTTCTTCCGCAGCGGCAACATGCCCGAGGTCGACTTCACGCTGCTCGCGCCGGTGCTCGACGCAGGCATCGGCAAGCTGGTGATCGAGGTCGATGGCCAGAAATACGAATACCAGTCCGGTGGCTCGACCATGGCCACCATGAAGTGGCCGGGGCCCACGCCGGGTCATGTCTCGATCTCCGCCTACGACACCGCGGGGACCCTGCTGACCACCTTCGACTATCGCGGCGACTGGGCGTTCTTCCGGGCGCTGCAGGCGGCGAATCTGCAGAAGCAGTCCGATCTGCGCTTCGTGGCCAGTTTCAACTTCGGTGGCCATGTCGCCAAGGTGACCGTTCAGGCCAACAATCTGAAAAACCCCTTCCTGAGCAACGCGCTGTCCAGTTTCCGGTGCGGGGGCTAGACGCATGCCGACTTCCGTCGCGGGCTTTTTCGGAAAGCTGCCTTGCGCGGGAGACTTCGTGCAGCGCCGGCTGCCACCGGCTTTCGTCGATGTCTGGGACATGCATTTCGAAGAGGCGGTGGCAGCAAGCCGTGCCGAACTGGGCGGCGGCTGGCATGACGCCTACCATGCCAGTCCGGTGTGGCGCTTTCTTTTCGCCCCGGGAGTGTGCGGTGATTCCGCCTGGTTCGGGATCATGGGGCCTGGCGTGGACCGAGTGGGGCGCTGCTTCCCGATGGTCATCGCCGCTCCGCTCGGCGCGGACATTGCATCCGGCACCCGCGCGCTGACCGAGGCGAAAGCCTGGTCCGACGCGGCCGAGCAGGTGCACGCCACGGCGCAGTGCGATGCCCGCATCAGCGTGGAGGCGTTCGACGAGCAGGTGGCTGCGCTGGGTGACCCGCTGGCGAGGGCGTCGTCGCCGGCCGCCACGTCGCTGCGCGACATCGACTGGAATCGCGCGACACACTGGCGCCTGCCCCTCGGCGGGGCCTCCTCGCTGGAGCCGTTCCTAGGCGAAGTGTGGGAGCGTCTGGCCGCCGTCCCGGGTCCCTGGTGCCTGTGGTGGACGGCAGGTAGCGAACGTGTTCCGGCGTGTGTGCTGGCCACCCGCGGATTGCCGGCGGCATCCGCCTACGTGACCTTCCTAGATGCGCAACACGGCACCGCGGCGTGGCAATCGCCGATGGCGTTCGAACGATCGGCGCCGCGCGCGGTACCGATGCCGGAACGCGCGGACAGCCTGCTCGACGACCTCATGGCGACAGCGCCGGCCGCCTCGGTGTCGGCTGCCGCGGCGTCGGCCATCCCGGTGTCGGCCATGCCGCCACCACCATCGACACCTTCCGGCGCATGGCTGCCTGATGATCCGGATCTGCTGGCCGATCTCGTCGGGACGTCCGAAGTGGCGACCTTGGCACCGCCGGTCCCGTTGGTTGCCCCGATGGCTCACGCAATGTCAGCCGGGGAGGGGGACATCGTCGCGGCCGTCACCGTGGTGGAACGAACAGACTGCGGACTGACCGTGCTGTCGGCCGAGGTCGGCATGGCCGATCCACGCCAGCGGGCGGTCGGCGAGGTGTCCGGAATCATCCGCACGATGTCGTGCAGCGACCTGATCGGCGGCATGCATTCGCTGCGCAGGCAGTTGCTGATGCTCAATCCGCCGTTGCGTCGGGCCAGCGAGGACCTGATCGACCCGGTGCTGGAGGACTGCGCGGTGATTGCCGCCCACGTCGTCGCGGGTCAGGCCGGCTTGCTGCGGATTGGCGCCGCGGGCGCCTGGCACTGGCGCCATGGACGCGCGCAGCCCCTGTTCGCGCAAGCCGACGATCCCCTGCCCGGTGGCGTGGACGACGGTGAGTTCGACGACCTGTTGTTCAGCAGCGTGGTGCCCGCTGCTCCCGGGCTGGGCGCGTCGGAGCAGCCACTGTGCGGAGAGGTTCGCTGCGAGCTCGTCGCGGGTGATCGCCTGTTGCTGATGGCGGGCGAGTCCTTGTTGCACCTGTCACCGGACGTCGTGGCCAGCCATCTCGCGCTGCCCGTCGACGAAGCACGCCTGCGGCTGGCGAATGCCGCGGGACTGGGCGTGGATGCGGCAAGGTGGCCGCTGACGATCATCGAGGTTGGTGCATGATGACCCGCTATGTTTCGGCCGGACGCACGGTGACCGGAAAGGTGCGCAAGCACAACGAAGACTCCATTCTCGTGCGCGACGAAGTCGGCCTGTGGGTTGTCGCCGACGGACTGGGCGGCCATTCGGCAGGCGACTACGCCAGCTCGATGATCGTCGAACGCCTCGGTGCCTTGCCCCGTTCCGGCAGCGCCCTGGACTTCATCGAAGCGATCGAGGACACGCTCTCCCAGGTCAATGCCGAACTGTTGCAGACCGCCGCCACGCGAGGGGTTGACCTGATCGGATCCACCGTCGTGGTGCTGGTGCATGACGGCGACTACATGCTGTGCGGATGGGTGGGAGACAGCCGCGTCTACTGTTTCGAGGATGGCCAGCTGCGTCAGATCACCCGCGATCACGTGCATGGCGGCGATGATGATGTCACCCATTTTGGCGCCCCGGCGGCGCCGGCTCAGGCGGGCTCGGGCGTCCTCACGCGTGCGGTGGGTGCGGAGGAACACTTGTTCGTCGACTGGGTCGTCGCGGGCAATCGGCCCGGCATGGGCTTCGTGCTTTGCTCTGACGGCATCAACAAGGAAATGTCCGATGCCGAACTCGACGACGAATGCCGTCGCCACCCACAACCGCAGGATCTCGTCGCCAGCCTGTTCGACCTGGCGATGAGCCGCGCCGGACGGGACAACATCTCGGCCGTCGTCGTTCGCATCCAAGAATGAAGAAAACCTCCCACTCATGAATTCCATAGCCGAACTGGTTTCCGCCTACCAGGCCGACAAGCTCAAGCTCGCCGCCCTGTTCGACGCACTCGGTGCGCGCGGAGCCGTGTCCGAGGCGCAATACCATGCCGAACAGGAGTGGCTCGAACAGCAGCGTGATGCCGGTGCGCTCGATTCGATGGTGGCCAAGGCCCTGTTGGCCAAGCTGGCGTCCGTACAGGCTTCCCCGGCAGACGCGTCGCATGACGAAGACGTTACCCAGGTAAAGCCCGCCACGCAGCGTCCTGCGCCGGTCGCTCCGGCGGCTCCGCCGACCGGAGCCGGCAGTGATGACGCGACCCGGGTGCAGCTCGCTTCCCGTCCGCCAGCCCCGCCGCTGGATGATGTCACCGTGGTCAAGCCCACCTCGCGTCCGGTCCAGCCGCCGGCGGCGGACGACGAAGCCACCATGGTGAAACCGGCCTCGGCCGCGCCACGGGAACCGGCCGAAGGGCAGACCGTCGGCGCGACCGGCACGCAAGGCACCCGGCAGGGAATGACCGGCACCAGTTCCAGCATGAGCAGTTCCAGCTGGAACCACATCGCCGAAGGCGATGCGTCCGACTTCGTCACCGTCGGTTCGCTGCTGAAGGGACGTTTCTACCTCGAGAAGGAGATCGGCCGCGGCGGCATGGGCGTGGTGTTCAAGGCCCGCGACGAGCGCAAGGTGGAAGCCCGTGACCGCGACCCCTACGTCGCCGTCAAGATCCTGAACGACGAATTTCGCCGCCATCCCGACTCGCTGATCTCGTTGCAGCGCGAGTCGCGCCGCTCGCAACAGCTGGCTCACGACAACATCGTGCGCGTCTACGACTTCGACAAGGACCGCACCATCGTCTTCATGACGATGGAGTATGTCGACGGCTCCGATCTCAAGCAGTTGATTCGCGAGAAGGCCTACAACGGCATGCCGCTGGCGCAAGCCCGGCCGCTGATCGAAGGCATGGCGCGGGCGCTCACCCGCGCCCACTCGGCCGGCGTGGTCCATTCGGACTTCAAGCCGGCCAACGTCATGGTCACCCGCGAAGGCGTGCCGAAGGTATTCGACTTCGGCATTGCCCGCGCCGGCAAGCACATGGGCGATGCCGTCGGCGAACAGACCGTGTTTGACGCCGGTACGCTGGGCGCGCTTACCCCGGCCTACGCCAGCCTGGAGATGATCCGGGGTGAAGACCCGGTGCCCGGCGATGACGTCTACGCACTGGGTTGCGTGACGTTTGAACTGCTTACCGGCAAGCATCCGTACGACAAGGCCAGCGCCGAAGTGGCGATGAAGGAAGGCCGCAAGCCGCCACCGGTGAAGGGGCTGACCAAGCATCAGTACAAGACGCTCTGCGCCAGCGTGGCCTTCACCAAGGCGCAGCGCCTGAAGAGCGCCAACGAGCTGATCGAAGGCCTGCGCGACGTGGGCGCGCGTGAACGCGCGCTGCCGTACCTGCTGTACGGCGTGCCGGCCATTCTGATCATTGCCGGCGGCGCCTGGGCATGGACGACCTACCAGCGCAATCATCATCTGGCCGAGGTGATCGCCCGCTTCACCATGACGCGCGCCGACCACTACGCGGATGAAGGCCAGGCCCTGCAGGCCCTCGACACCCTGAACGACGACGACCGCAAGCGTACGATCATCGATCAGGGCGAATTGATCCAGAGCTACCTGCTCGGCCGCATCGACGCCTACTGGAATCCGGCCAGGGACCGTTACGACTATGCCGGCACCCAGAAAGTGTTCAAGCTGCGCGACGACCTCAAGCTTTACTCGCCAGCGCTGGATATCAAGCGCACCGAGGTGGAGAAGCAGCGCAACGACTTGCTCAACTCGCTCGACACCAAACTGACCGACCAGATCAGCGCCGACGCGATTTTCGAGAACCAGCCGGACAACGTCGTCACCACGCTGACCCGCATCCGCGCGATCGATCCGAACAGTGCCCTGCTGAAGAACGCCGAACTGGAGTTGAAGTACGACACCGCCATCGGCAAGTCGATCGACGCAGGGCGTGTCGACGAGGCAACCGTCGAACTCAAGCTGGCAAGCAGTCTGTTCCCCGATTCGGCGAGACTGAAGCAGCGCAGCGCGCAGCTCGATGAAATCGGCAAGGCGCTGGCGGCGCAACGGCTGCAGGAGCGGAAGGCGCAGGCGCTGCAACAGCAGCGGGAACAGGGCTTGCAGACGCTCACCGGCTTGCTGGACCAGCCGGTCAGCGCCGATGACTGGCGGACCAAGGTGGCCACGGCCTATCGCGATGCGGCCAGCCTGCTGGGAGACGATCCGCGACTGGCGGCGCAGGCGGCGCGGCTGAAGGATGTTCTGGAAGCCCAGGCAAAGGAAAGGCAAGGCGCGGGCGACCTGCCGGGTGCGATCAGCATTGCCGGCTTCGGCATCGACCTGTTCCCGGGCGACTCCAGCTTGTCGGCGACGCGGCAGGCCTTGCTGGAACAGCAGAACCAATTGGCGCAGAAGGCCGCCAGCGAAGCACAGCGCACCGCATTGGCGAAAAGTCGGGTAACCGACCTGCTTGCCAGCCCCCTGGCCACGGTGGTCTGGCTGCAGGACGTCAGAAGCGCCCTGAATACCGCACGCACCCAGATCGGCGCCGATTCTCCGGACTACGCGGCAGTGAAGGCTCAGGCCGATGCCGGCCTGATCAAGCTGGCGCGTGATCAGATCGCCGGCGGCAACCTGGATGCGGCCGAGCGGGTCGCCCAGGCCGGCCAGCAGATAGATCCCGCGGAAGCCGGCTTCGCCAGGGTGCTGGCCGACGTGGCCGCTTCCCGTTCGGCGGCGCAACAGAAGACCTTGCAGCAGCAGACGCAGGCACTTGCCGACGCACGCACCACGCTGGCCAGCCTGGGCACGAAGCCGACCCTGACACCCGACTGGCAGCGTGACGTGGCCACCGCGATGGCCACGCTCGGCGCCGACAAGTCTCCCGAAACCGAACGGGCGGTCAACGCGCTGGGTGCGGCCATCGCGGCGGAAGCCGCGCGGCTGGCTGACCCGCAGCATCTGCCGCAGGCAAGGATCGCGGTCGATTTCGGCCTGAAGTACGTACCGAAATCGGCCGAGCTGATCGCGCAGGGTGCGGCACTGGATGCGCTGCAGCAGCAGTTGCAGGCGAAGGCCGCGCAGGAAGGCGCCGACGCCGAAGTCAAGTCGCGTATCGAGTCGATGAAGAGCGCGGTGGCCGCTGGCGACGTCAGCAAGGCAAGCCAGTCGCTGGCGCGGATCAAGACCCTGCAGCCAGACAATCCCTTCCTCAAGACTGAGGGACCGAAGCTGCTGGCCGACGCCTATCTGGGCCAGGCCGAGGACGCCTTTCAGAAGGGGCGCTACCAGCGTGCGTCCGATGTCCTCGGGCAGGGCCTGGGAGCACTCGGCAACAACGCGAACTTGCGCGCGGCAAAGGCCCGCTACGATGTGGTCGCCGCCATCATGGCCGCCTCGAAGCAGCCACTGGGCAGTGCCGAGTACGCGCAGTTGCAGAAGCAACTGGACAGCGTGCGCAGGAATGACGCCACCGAACTGGGCAAGCTGGAAACGAGCATGAAGGCGCGAGGCCAGCTGACTGCCCGGTCGCTCGCCGAGCAGCTCGACAAGCTGAAGCGCGCCGCTGCGGCAGCACCCGCCCCGCAGGTGACGGCACCGGTATCGACGCCGGTGACCGAGACGCCGGCGCCGACGCCGGGGCGGCCGCCCGTGACGACCGGAAAGACCGGCACGACACCGGTGGTGCAACCCGTGCCCAGCGGAGGCGTGGCTGCGGCGGGTGGTCCCGATCCCTGCGCGAAGCCGGGGTTGGCGGGCAAGGGCAAGTTCTGTTCGGATGCCATTAATGGTGGGCGTGGGCCATTGCTGGTGGTTGTGCCCGGCGTGAACGGCGGCAAGGCTTACGCCATTTCGCGTGCGGAAATCTCGATCAACGAGTTCAACCAGTTCTGCCGCTCCAGCGGCAAGTGCGCGGCGGTGTCGGTGGCCGACAAGGATCTTGGCAACGCGCCGATAAGCAACATCAGCCTGGATCAGGCGCGTGCCTACGCGCGCTGGCTCAGTGACCTCAGTGGCGGATTCACCTATCGCCTGCCGACCGACGCGGAATGGCTGCACGCGGCGAAAGGCGGTGGTGGCTGGAAGCAGGCCGAGGACAGCAACTGCATCCTTCCCTCGGCCGGCGGCGGTGACGGCGGCGGCGCTGCGGTTTCCCCGCGTGGCCGCTCACGCAACCCCTGGGGCCTGGTCAATTCGACCGGCAACGTGTGGGAATGGGTGGTGAGCGGCGGCAGCGTGATGGTGCGTGGCGGCAGCTACAGCAGCTACTGGTCGGATTGCAGCGTTGATTCCAGCCGTGCCGATGGTGGATCGCCACAACGGGACGTGGGTTTCCGGATACTGAGGGAGCTGAAATGACCGAACGCGAAGCTGCCATCAACCGGGATCTGCGTGCGCTGGATGATGCCCATCGGCTCGGCCGGATTTCCCGCGTGGAATATCGCAACCGTCGCCGTCGTGTATTGCAGTCCTTGTCGGATGGAGGTGGCGTGGTCACGGCGCGCAAGGCGCTGGTGCCGCCGGGAAGCGTCAGGGCGTCGCGCTCAGGTGATCCGGCCGCGGCGAGCGTCAGTGATTCTTCTGCTGACGCCGGACGAGCACTCGCCTCGCTGGTTTCGATGCGGCCGACGTTGTCCAGGAAAGTGCTGCTGATCCTGATTGCCGCAGCCGTTCTCGTGGTGGTGGCTGGATGGCTGATGCTGCGTCACTGATTGGCTGCCATGGCAGTCGCTTCAGGTTGCGATTCTATCCATGACAGGCATCTGCGTATCGCGTTCTTTCGTTTGCGCGAACGCGAACCTGGGCGGCCATGGTTGTGTGTGTGAAATCCAGCCGGAGTTGCCTTGTGGAACTTTGGCACGGATCGGCGCGGACCCTGCTTTTTAGGTGATTTTTGACTGTCGCGGATCTGTAAAGCAGTCCTTTTCCGACACGCCCTGTCAGAACTTGCCGGGCATGCTCGTGGGCATCTTTTTCGATGCCGAACGGCTCTTCCTTTGGAAGGGCAAAGGTGTATCCTGATAGAGGTAAGACGAGCCAGCAGGCAGCAATTGCCTGAATGCCGGGGGCTTGGGAAGTTCGCAGCTGGTGGGCACCGATCATCGGGGCACACCGTCAATGGATCGATTAGATGCGGCCAAGGGGAATGTATCGTGCGCATTGTTTGCTTCGCGGCAGCGTTGGCATTTGCACTTACGGGCGGAAACGTTCAGGCACAGGACGCTGGCGGCGGATCAGCTGACCAGGGTTCCGGCAACGCAGCGCCTGTCGGCAGCTCCCCACAGACTCCGCCGGCGCAGGTCCAGGCGGGCAACGTGGTGCCGCCCGTTCGTGATCGTGACGCCGCTGCCGAGCAGAAAATTGCCGTGCAGGGTTTCCACGTGACGGGCGTGGCCGACCACTCCGATGTTGGCGTGACCCCGGCCAGCATCCAGGCGCTGGCCGACGCGCAATACCAGGAATTGGCAGCCAAGGCCGGTACCCCGGTGGAGCTCAGCTTCGACGACATGCAGGGAGTCGCCAACAAGATCGTCGAGCGTTATCGCAGTGCCGGCTTCATCGTCTCCAACGCGTTCCTTCCGGCGCAGACGGTGGGCCCGGACAAGATCGTGCAGATCCAGGTGCTGGAAGGGAAGATCGGCAAGATCATCGTCAAGGGCACGAAGCGCTATCGGCCCAGCGTGATCTCCGCTGCGGCGCAGGAACTCCGCGGCAAGCCGTTGCTGAAGAGCGATGTGGACACCGCCTTGCTCTACGCGCGCGATCTCCCCGGTGTCACCGTGGCCTCGACGTTCCAGCCTGGCGAGAACACGGGCGATACCGACCTGGTGATGATCGCCACCGAAGCGAAGCGTCCGGTCAAGTTCATGCTGGGTGCCAACAATTACGGCACCGAGCTGACCGGCCGCTACCGGGCACAGGCCGGCATCGAGTGGGCCAATCCGCTGGGCATCGGCGACGTATTCAACCTCAACGTCGACTATGCGCTGGATCCCAGCGACAACATCTACGGCGCGACCACCTATCGTGCGCCGGCGCCCTGGGTGCCCGGTTTGTCCGCCGTGGTAGGCGCCTCCCGCAACGAACTGCAGATCAACACCGGTTCGTTCGCGGCGCTGGACGTGAAAGGTCCCAGTTCGCTGTATTACGGCGGCATGGACTGGAAGTTCATCAATCGCGACGACATGCAGGCGCTGAGCACGCTGCATGTGATCCGGGAAGAGTCCAGGCTGGACAGCCTGGGGTTCCACCTGTCGGACGAGAAATTCACCGTGGGGGAGCTGACCTACGGCATGCTGCACACCGACCGTCGCTTCAACGGTGTCGACATCCTTCAGGTCGGCCTGCGCAAGTCCATCAGTGACGACTCGCTCGTTCCCGACCTGGTCAGTCCGCAACACTCGCGCAGCTTCCTGGTGACGAAGCTGTCGTACACGCGCATGCAGTTCCTGACCAAGTCGCAGCGGCTCTACCTGAAGCTGGTGGGCCAGTACACCAATGATGCTCTGGTCCCGCTTGAGCAGTTCGCCCTGGGCGGCCCCGACAGTACCCGTGCCTACCCGATCGCCGATGCCTTGCGCGATCGCGGTTACTACACCTCGCTGGAGTACCACGTCGACGCCCCGGGTTTCGGCGACAAGGTGTCTCCTTTCTACGGAAGGCCGTGGCGCGAACTGCTCGAGTTCCAGGTGTTCGTCGACTACGCCAAGGGTTTTTCGGCAGGCGCCAACCGCGAGATCACGCCCGACACGGCCACCTTGAGTGGCGTGGGTGCCGGCCTGATTTTCCGCCTGCCGCGATTCCACAACTTCGAGTTTCACCTCAACGGTGCCGTGCCCCTGAGTTCGCAGGATGCGTCTGACAAAAAGGGCTACCACATCTACTCCCGGTTCAGCTTCACGTTCTGACGGATGACGACCATGAGCAAGAGCACAAAGCAGCGCACGATGCGCACGACGGCGCGCGTCCATGCAGATCGGACTTCCGGAGCGGCACTGCCCTTGAGGCGAACCTGGCCCATCAGTCTTTGCGTGGGTCTGGCCCTGGGGTCGATCGTGTTCAGCGGCGAAGCACTCGCCGGAGGACCGACCGGTGGCGTGGTGGTGGGTGGTTCGGGTTCCATCACCCAAAGCGGCAACAGCACCGTCATCAATCAGGTGTCGCAGAGGCTGGCGCTGAACTGGCAGACCTTCAACCTGGCGGCCAACGAATCGGTGCTGTTCAATCAACCGGGCCGTTCGGCGGTGGCCCTGAATCGCATCCTCGATCAGAACCCCAGCCAGATTTTCGGCAAGATCAATTCAAACGGCCAGGTCTTCCTGATCAACACGCACGGCATCATCTTCGGCGCCACGGCGCAGATGAATGTCGGTGGCCTGCTCGCCAGCACGCTGGACCTGACCCCGAACGACTTTCTCGCGGGGCGCTACAACCTCAACGTGGCGGGCGCGAGGGCCGGCATCGTCAACCACGGGCTGATTCAGGCCGCGAGCGGCGGTTCGGTCAGCCTGGTAGGCGGCAGCGTCCTCAACGACGGCGTGATCTTCGCCAACTACGGCAAGATCAACCTCGACGGCGCAGACCATGCCACGCTGGACTTCGATGGCAATGGCCTGATCAACATCCAGATCACCGGTGAACTGAAGGAACGCCTGGACGCGAAGGAAGCCGCGGTCACCAACAAGGGCACCTTGCGCGCCGAAGACGGCACCGTGGTGCTGCAGGCCTCGGCCACCAAGGACCTGTTCACCAACCTGGTCAACAACGCCGGTGTGATCGACGCCAGCGGCATCAGCACTGACGGCGGCGTGGTGCGGCTGGTCGGCAACGGCGGCAACGTCGAGAACAGCGGCAACATCACGGTGTCCGGCGTGCACGGCGGCAGCGTCCAGTTGCTGTCCGACCAGGATGTCAACGTCAGCGGCAGCGTTGACGCCTCCGGTACCCTGGGTGGCGGCAGCATCCGCATCGGCGGAGGCCAACAAGGCGGGGAAGGACTGCTCAGGGCCGCCAACAGCACGCTCGGCGCCAGCGCCACGTTGAATGCCGACGCCACGCAATCGGGCAACGGCGGCTCCGTGGTCGTATGGGGCGACCAGTCCAGCACCATCGCCGGCAGCCTGAGCGCCCGCGGCGGTGCCCTGGGCGGTAACGGCGGCGCCATCGAAACCTCGGCTGCGCACGTCAGCATCGCTGACAGCGCCCGCGTCAATACGCTCGCTCCCAATGGGCAAGCCGGCAACTGGCTGATCGACCCGAAGGATTTCAAGATCGCCGCCAGCGGCGGTGACATGACAGGGAGCGCAGTTGCCACTGCCTTGAGTGGCGGCAACTTCACGATCCTGTCCAGCAGCGGCAGCGGCGGCGGCAGCGGCAACATCAACGTGAATGATGCGGTGAGCTGGAGCGCAAACACGCTTACCCTCACCGCCGCCAACGATGTCAACATCAACGCCGCATTGACGGGCACCGGGACATCCGCGCTGGTGTTGAACTCGGCGTCCGCTGCCAGCGGGGATGCCGCCGTGGCCGGCGGTTCCATCAATATCAGCAAGAACATCGCTACGGGCGGCAACCAGACCTACAACGGTCCGGTGATCCTTGGTGCCAACGTGATTCTTGCCAGCAGCGGCAGCGGCACCATCAATTTCATCTCGACGGTGGACGGTGGGCACACTCTCTCGGTGAATACGGGCGGCCAGACGACGTTTGGTGGGGCGGTTGGTGCGACGAACGCCCTGACAAGTCTGACCACGGACGCGGCGGGCGTGACGATGCTGGGCGGTAATGTCCACACCACCGGCGCGCAGACCTACAACGACAGCGTGACGTTGGGTAACAGCGACATCCTGACGGGAACGACGGTAAAACTGCTCGGCGGTGTAACCGGATCGGGCAACAGCCTGACTGTTACGGGCAATGCCGTGCTCGGTAGCGTGTTGTCCGGCCTGAACACGTTGTCGGTCAGTGGCACGACGGCGCTCAACGCCACGGGTGTGAGCACGAGTGGCGATCAGATGTACAGCGGCGCAGTGACGCTGGGCGCCGATACGCTGTTGACGAGCACGGGCGGTGGGATCGACTTTGCCTCGACGGTTGACGGTGCGCACACGCTGGCAGTGCAGAGCACGAGCGGCGCGGCAACTTTTGGCGGTGTGGTGGGTGGCGTGACGGGTCTGACCGGTCTGACCACGAACAGCAGCACGTTCAACGCGGGCGCTGTAACCGTCAACGGCCCCCTGTCGGTGACCACCACGACCGGCAACATATCGCAGGCGTCGGGCATCTTCAGCGTAGCCGGCACCTCGGCGTTCAACGCCGGCAGCGGGACGATCATGCTGAACGGCCTCAATGCATTCACCGGCGCGGTAAGTCTCACCGGTGGAACTACTCAGGTCACGAACAGCGGCGATCTGGTTCTGGGTACCTTGAATACGGGCGCGCTGACCGTAGTCAGCAACAGCGGTGCGCTGGATCTGGGCACCGGCACGATCAATGGCGATTTGTCGGCGACCGCGGCAACGACCATCACGGTCGACGGCACGCTTGCAGGCCTGGGCAACGCTGCATTTTCCGGGGTTGCGCCAACGGGGACGGGAAGCATCACCGGCACCGGTTCGATCACTGGCCTGGGCAGCGCCGCGTTCAACCTGACCGGCAACACGACTGGCAGCACCGGCGGCGTCACCTTCAATGGTTTCACCGCCGCCGACACCACGACGGTTACCGGAGCCTCGGGATTCGACGACGGCGCACTGACCAGCCTTGGCATGACCTTCGCCAATGCCACCAACGTGGCGGGTAACGGCACCATTGCGAACGTTGCCGGCAGCTTCGACGATCACGCCGGAGCATCGTCGACAAGTGGCATAAGCTATACCGGGTTCAGCGCAGTGTCCGGTGCCGGCGGCGACGTCACCAACGTGACCGGAGCTTTCGACGTCGGTACGAAGACCTCGAGCGACTCGGGCCTGGATTACAGTGCTTTCGGCCTCACCACGATAGCCGGCAACGGCTCCGAGGCGACGATCACGGGTTCGGGAGAAACCTATCTGCTGGATAATGCCGTCGCGGACAAGGGCAGCAGCAACGGCCTGAACTGGACGTCGTTCGGCAACATCGCTGATGCCACCGGCACGGTGAACTTCGGTACCGGCGGCAGCGTCACGGGCAACATCACGGCGCAGACGCTGAATTACGCCAGCTACGCCACGGCGGTGACGTTCGACCTGTCCAATGGCGCCGGCGCGACCACCGGCATTGGCGGTACCTGGGCGGGTGTCACCACGGTGACAGGCAGCGGCAACAGCGACACGCTCACGGGTTCCGGCCAGACCTACCAGTTGGACAACACCGTTGCCGACCAGGGCAGCAGTGGCGCACTGGGCTGGACCTCGTTCGAGAACATCAACGACACCACCGGCACGGTCAATTTCGGCAGCAACGGAAACATCAGCGGCAACGTCACCGCGCAGACACTGGATTACAGCGACTACCTCCACGATTTGACGCTGAACGTGGATACCGGCGTGCTCTCGGCCACGGGCGTGGGCGGAAGCTTGAGCGGATACACCACCTTCAATGCGAACGCGGCGCAAAACAACACGGTGATCGGTACGGGCCAGACCTATGTGCTGGACAACACGGTGGCCAACCAGGGCAGCAGCAACGGCTACAACNTCAATGCGAACGCGGCGCAAAACAACACGGTGATCGGTACGGGCCAGACCTATGTGCTGGACAACACGGTGGCCAACCAGGGCAGCAGCAACGGCTACAACTGGGGCGGTTTCCAGACCATCACCGACGCCATCGGCACGGTGAACTTCGGCACGGCCGGCAGCGTTAGCGGCAATGTCACGGCGCAGGCGCTGAATTACGCCAGCTACGGCACGGCGGTGTCGCTGGATCTGTCCAACGGCAGCGGCGCGACGACTGGCATCGGCGGCACCTGGAGCGGCGTGACGTCGGTGACCGGCAGCGGTCACAGCGACACGGTGCATGGCAGCAGCCAGACCTACAACCTGACTGGCGCGAACGCCGGCAGCAGCGGCTTGCTGAACTGGACTTCGTTCGAGAATCTGAGCGACAGCGCAGCGGGCAACTTCGTGTTTGCGAACGGTGCRAGCGTCAGCGGCACGCTGGCGGGCGGTGGTGCGGGCACGCTGGATTACAGCGCGTACACCACGGCGGTGAGCGTGGGCCTGGGCGGTACGGCCACCG
>NZ_LMGH01000015.1:0-225429 GCF_001427365.1 Rhodanobacter sp. Root561 | reverse complement strand
ACCTCGTTCGAGAACTTGAGCGACAGCGCAGCGGGCAACTTCGTGTTTGCCGATGGGGCCACCGTCAGTGGCACGCTGGCCGGTGGTGGTGCGGGCACGCTGGACTACAGCGCGTACACCACGGCGGTGAACGTGGGCCTGGGCGGCACGGCCACCGGCACCGGCGGCTGGAGCGGCATCACCACGGCGAAGGGCGGTTCGGCCTCGGACACGATCAGCGGCAGCAGCCAGACCTACACCCTGACCGGTGCAGGCGCCGGCAACGGCGGCACGCTGACCTGGACCTCGTTCGAAAACATCGTCGATGCCGGCACCGGCACGATCGCGACCACGGGTGCGCAGGTCTACAACCTGAGCGGAAGCAACGCCGGCACGGTCACGACCCTGCTGCCGGGTGGCTTCAGCGGTATCGGCAACCTCAACGCAGCCACCGGTACCGTCAACTTCGGTACCGGCGGCAGCGTCACGGGCAACATCACGGCGCAGACGCTGAATTACGCCAGCTACGCCACGGTGGTGACGTTCGACCTGTCCAACGGTGCCGGCGCGACCACCGGCATTGGCGGTACCTGGACGAGCGTGACCACGCTTGCGGGCAGCGGCAACAGCGACACGATCACGGGTTCCGGCCAGACCTACCAGTTGGACAACACCGTTGCCAACAAGGGCAGCAGCGGCCTGGTGGGCTGGAGCTCGTTCGAGAACATCAGCGACGCCACCGGCACGGTCAACTTCGGCAGCAATGGCGGCGTCACTGGCAACATCGCAGTGCAGACGCTGGACTTCGGCAATTACCTGCAAGACCTGACGCTGAACGTGGATACCGGCGCGATCTCGGGCGTCAGTGGAAGCTTCAGCGGGTACACCACGGTCAGTGCGAACGCGGCGCAAAGCAACACGGTGACCGGTACGGGCCAGAGCTATGTGCTGGACAACGCGGTGGCCAACCAGGGCAGCAGCAACAGCTACAACTGGAGCGGTTTCCACAACATCGCCGACGCCACCGGCACGGTGAACTTCGGCACGGCCGGCAGCGTTACCGGCAATGTCACGGCGCAGGCGCTGAATTACGCCAGCTACGGCACGGCGGTGGCGTTGGATCTGTCCAACAGCAGCGGCGCGACAACTGGCATCGGCGGCACCTGGAGCGGCGTGACGTCGGTGACCGGCAGCGGTCACAGCGACACGGTGCATGGCAGCAGCCAGACCTACAACCTGACCGGCGCGAACGCCGGCAGCAGCGGCTTGCTGAACTGGACTTCGTTCGAGAATCTGAGCGACAGCGCAGCGGGCAACTTCGTGTTTGCGAACGGTGCGAGCGTCAGCGGCACGCTGGCGGGCGGTGGTGCGGGCACGCTGGATTACAGCGCGTACACCACGGCGGTGAGCGTGGGCCTGGGCGGTACGGCCACCGGCGTCAGCGGCACGCTGGCGGGCGGTGGTGCGGGCACGCTGGATTACAGCGCGTACACCACGGCGGTGAGCGTGGGCCTGGGCGGTACGGCCACCGGCACCGGTGGCTGGAGCGGCATCACCACGGYGAAGGGCGGTTCGGCGTCGGAYACGATCAGCGGCAGCAGCCAGACGTATCAGCTGACCGGCGCGAACGCCGGCAACAATGGCGTGTTGAGCTGGAGCTCGTTCGAGAACCTGAGCGACAGCGCAGCGGGCAACTTCGTGTTTGCGAACGGTGCGAGCGTCAGCGGCATGCTGACGGCCGGCAGCGCAGGCACGCTGGACTACAGCGCGTACACGACGGCGGTGAACGTGGGCCTGGGCGGCACGGCCACCGGCACCGGCGGCTGGAGCGGCATCACCACGGCGAAGGGCGGTTCGGCCTCGGACACGATCAGCGGCAGCAGCCAGACCTACACCCTGACCGGTGCAGGCGCCGGTAACGGCGGCACGCTGACCTGGACCTCGTTCGAGAACATCGCCGATGCCGGCACCGGCACGCTGACCGCATCCAACCAGAACTGGAGCCTCACGGGCCACAACCAGGGTACGGTGACCAATCTGGCCGGTACCTTCTCCGGCATCGGCAACCTGATCGACACCGGTACCGGCCATTTCTTCATGCACTCGGGGGCCGACGGGGATATCTCGGGCAATCTCGATGCTGGCAGCAACGGCAGCCTGGATTACTCGGGCTACACCACGCCGGTCAATGTGAACCTGTCCGGTGCAGGTACGACGGGGGTTAGCGGCACCACGTCGGGCATCGCGGCGGTGAAGGCAAGCAGCAATCTTGGCATCAGCGGCAACACGGCCGGCACGCTCACGATCACCACGACCGGTGCCGGGACCAGCACGACGCTGGGCGCGACCACGGTGGGTGGCAACCTGCTCATCACCAGCAGCGGGGCGGTATCGCAGACGGGCGCGGCGCTGGCCGTGGCGGGCACCACCACGGTCAATGCCGGCACCAGCGCGATTACCCTCGCTGGCGGCAGCAATGACTTCGGTGGCGTGGTCAATCTCGCCGGTGGCGCCACGCAGATCCGTGACATCAACGCCTTGACGCTCGGGACGGTGAGCACGGGCGCATTGACGGTAAATTCGGGCAACCTGACCATGGGCGGCGTGCTCAACGGCACGGCAGTGAGCCTGAACTCGTCCGGTACGATCAACGAAGGACCGGCGGGCAGCATCACGGCGACCACGTTGACCGGTCATTCGGCAGGCGCAACCAGTCTTGCCGGGGTCAACCATGTCGGCACCCTGGGCAGCTTCACTGCTGCCGGCTTTGCGCTGACCAATGCACAGTCGCTGGCCGTGACCGGAGCAGTCGATGGCGGAGCCAGCACGGCGTTGACCACGACGTCAGGGAACCTGGCCATCAACGGTGCGGTGAGCGGCACCACCACCACCCTGAAGTCGGCCGGAACGATCAGTGAAGGGGCTGGTGGCAACATCACCGCGGCGACGCTGACCGGGCAGTCGGCGGGTGCGACCACGCTCAACGGCAGCAACCATGTCACCAACCTGGGCAATTTCAGTGCTGCGGGTTTTGCCCTGACCAATGCACAGTCGCTGACCATCGCCGGCGCCCTGAACGGTGGCGCCAGTACGGTGCTGACCACGACTGCCGGCAACCTGGCGATCAACGCGGCAGTCAACGGCACGACGACGACACTCGCCTCCGCAGGGGCGATCAGCCAAGGCGCCGGCGGTGCCATTACGGCAACCACGTTGACAGGCCACTCGGGCGGAGCAACGACGCTCAACGGCAGCAACCACATCGGCACGCTGGGCAGCTTCACGGCGGCTGGCTTCGCATTGACCGACGCGCAGGCACTGACCGTCACGGGTCCGGTCAGCGGCGGCACCAGCACGACCCTGGCCACCACGGCCGGCAACCTGGCCATCAACGGTGCGGTCAGCGGCACCACGACCACGCTGAACTCCGCCGCGGACATCACCGAAGGCAGTGGCGGCAGCATCACCGCGACCACCCTGAATGGCAGCTCGGTCGGCAACACGACGCTGAACCAGGCCAATCACATCGGCACGCTCGGGAGCTTCAGCGCCGCCAATTTCGCCCTGACCAATGCGCAAGCGCTGAGTGTGGGTGGTCCGCTGACCACCACGGGTGGCACTGGCGACATCAGCCTGACCACGACCAGCGGGGCGCTGAGCGTGAACACGGCCGTCACGGGTGACGAGGTTTCGCTGACCTCGGCTGGCGATCTGGCGTTGGGCAACAACGTCACCGGCACGACGGTGAACCTGGACTCCACCGGCAACATCAGCCAGGGCGGTGGCATCCTCACCGCCGGCACGCTGACCGGCAGTTCGAGCGGCAGCACCACGCTGAACCAGGCCAACAAGATCACCACGCTGGGCGATTTCAGCGCGACGGCCTTCAGCCTGACCAATGCGCGCTCGCTGACCGTGAGTGGTCCGCTGCAGGGTGGCGCCAGTACCACGTTGACCACGACCGCTGGCGATCTCGCGATCAACGGGGCGGTTAGTGGCACCACGACCACGCTCAACTCCGCCGGTGCGATCACCGAGGGCGCGGCAGGCAGCATCACCGCGAATCTGCTGACGGGGCAGTCGACCGGCAATACGACGCTGGACGGCAGCAACCACATCAACACGCTGGGCAGCTTCACGGCGGACTTCAGTCTGACCAATGCGCAGACGCTGACGGTGGTCGGCCCACTCGATGGCGGCCCGGCCGTGACACTCACCACCACCGCGGGTGACCTGATCATCAACGGTGCCGTCAGCGGCACCACGACGACGCTGAAGTCGGCCGGTGCGATCAGCGAAGGCGCCGGCGGCAGCATCACGGCCGGCACCCTGAGCGGCCAGTCGGTCGGCGCGACGACCCTCACCGGCGCCAACCACATCGGTACCCTGGGCGGCTTCAGCGCAGCGAACTTCGCGCTGAGCAATGCGCAGGCGCTGACGGTCAATGGTGCGGTCAACGGCGGCTCCGCCCTGGCCCTGACCACGACCGCTGGTGGACTGTCCATCAACGGGGCGATCAGCGGTACCAAGACCACGCTGAAGTCCGCCGGCGCGATCAACGAAGGCTCCGGTGGCCTGATCACGGCCAGCACCCTGAGCGGAAGCGCGACGGGCGCGACCACGCTGGGCAGTGCCTCGGATCGCATCAACAACATGGTCGACACACTTGGCAACTTCTCGTCGCCGGGTGGCTTCAGCATGACCAACAACAAGACCCTGACCCTGGCGTCGGTCGATGGCAGCACGTTCACGGTTAACGCGGGCAACGCGGTCACCTATCTGTCGGTGACCAATGGCGACCTGTTCCAGCTGGGCACCACGCCGCTCTACAACAGCACGGGTACCTGGGGCTCAACCGGACGGATGGGCAAGGCCTCGGCGCCGATCTACGTGGTCGGTACCGGCTTGCAGATGATTGCGAATGTCGGGTTCCCACCCGCTTACTTCTACGCGATCGACAGCAGCAGCAACCTGCTGCCGCTGGGTGGCGGCTTCGCGATCAACGTGCCGACCGCAACCGGCGCAGGCAGTGCGCAGAACGGCAATCACGGTGACTCCTACATCGACCCGAGCGTGATCACGGCGAACTATCGCTCCTACGGCATCGTGCCGTCCGGCGTGCGTTTGCCGGCCGATCAGCAGAGCGGGTGCGATCCGGACCAGCCGGATCAGCAGGATTGCCAGGAAGGCGACACCGTGGGGATGGTGGGCTTCATGATGAATGGTCGCCGATGAGCATGCTGAAGCTCGGCGCGGCCGTCCTGGTCGGATTGCTGGCGCCGGGGTGGGTTACGCCACTCGCGGCGCAGCTTGCGCCGCGACTGAGTGGAACGGCGATCCTGGAAGAACTGGGCACGGCCCAGCATGAGCTGTCCGCTCGTGCGGCCGGCATGCCGGGCTCCAGCCTGGGGGCGACCAGCGAGCGTCTCGCCACGATGAGCGAGGCCTTGCGGAAATCGCTGGGCAAGGATGTCGACAAGCCGATCGACATCATCGACGCCAAACCCAAAAGCAACGCCTATCGTGCCCATGCGGCCAGCCAGCGGGTGCAGGCGTTTCTGGCAGCCAGCAAGGGTTGCCTGGACACGGACGCAACAGCCATGGCCGATGCGCTGGCGACGACGGTGGCCCAGCTTGCCGAAGCGTCGGACGGAGCGAAGCTGCCGCCGGTCGTCGATGCCGTCGAGACTGCCGATCATCGACCGCTGTTCGTGTTGCGAAACATCCCGGGCAAGACCAGCTTCGCGCTGGTGGGAGCCAACCTGTTCGATGCGCAGTGTGAGGACCCCAAGGTCACGGCCACCGATGCCCAGGGCAAGCCGCAGGCGGTGCAGCCGAAGGTGACCGGGGTCTCGCCCGTCCGGATCGAGCTGGAGTTGCCCGCAGGTGTCAAGCTCGATCCTGGCAGCTACGTGCTCCACGTGGCGTCCAGGCGCAAGGCTTTCCTGCTTGGCTGTGGCGCCCAGCCCGAGGCGGTGGCCGTGGTGCAGGTAGCCACCCCGGCGAGACTTTCGATCAGCTATGTATTGACCACCACGTGCCGTGCCGGAGATGGCAGCGAGAAGGTCGGGTCGCCCATTGCCGGCACCATGCCGGACTTTTCCGGCGGCAACACCGTTTCCAGGCAGGTGGACATCGGGGCGTGCACCGATCCGCTGCGCTACACGATCAGCGCGGGAGTCACCTTCGCGGATGGCCGCACCACCACGGTGGGGCCAATCAGCCAGATCGCTTCGGCCGGCATCACCGCGGGACTGCCGGCTGGGCTGACCCTTAGCTGGGACCCGTCGGTGCGTCAGCTCTTCGTTCGTTCCGGCGCGAACAGCTGCAAGGGCGTCTACTGAAGCCTGCCCCTGCAACTACCGGATCGGATCTGCGGGCGGTTCGTCTTCGGGATGGTCGTCTTCGGGCTATTCGTCTTCGGGCGTGCCGGAAACCACGCGCAGCTCGGAAATGCCGCCCGGGGCGAGATCCTTCAGCAGGTCCATGAAGTCCATGCCGACCAGTCGTTGGGCGCGCCGCAGCAGCAGCGGCACCGGGCTCGACGGTTCGTTGCGCGAGTAGTAGTCGCACAGCTCGTCCAGCCGCCGCATGACATCCTGCGGCCCGGAAATGGCGCCGTTGGATGCGCGGGTGCCGCCGGTTCCGCCTTCGCCGCCACCTTCGCCCGCCTCACCCTCACCACCCGCGCCTTCCTGCGGAAGCCGGCGTGCCAGCTGGGGGTCCAGGAACTTCTTCAGTTCGTAGATATCGCTGAGCAGATTCTTGAGGTCCGGGCCGGCGGTGCCGATACGGTCGTTGAAAATGCCGTCGATGGCCTTGGCGCTTTCCAGCGACTGGCCGATGGCGGCGGTGACCGCCACCAGGTCGTCTTCGGAGCAGTCCATGCAGCAGGCTTCGATCTCGGTCAATGACGGACCGGGCTCGCCTTCCGTCGTGACTTTCAACGTTCCGTTGGCGATGCGCAGGTCGCGCAGGTCGAAGCGGCCCATCCGCGGCGATTGCACGAACGGCGTGGTGCGGAAATAGCGCAGCACGCCCTGCAGGTCACCGAGTGGCACGACCGAATTGACCCGCATGGTCGGATCGTTGTCGTCCTCGGCGTCCAGTTGCGGATAGACGGTGTCCCAGAAGTGTTCAAGCAGCCCGCGGATCAGGCTGAGCCCGGCACTCCATCCACGCATGCCCGAGGTGCGCATCCAGGCGGTGGTGAGGTGGATGGCTGGACGCAAGTCCTTGGAACGGTGCAGCAGGGCCTCGGCCAGTTCGGCGACCTTTTCCCAGTCCGGCTCTTCCGCGGCCTTGACGTTGTCGCCGATCGCGCGCTCCGCTTTTGGCGCGGCGGCGCGCTCCAGTGCGAGAAATTCGGGATCGTATTCGAGATCGTCACCCGACGGGGATTCGTCTCCGATCGGTGCCAACAAAGACTCAAGATCATATTGCGTCATGGGTTTGCACCGCCTTCCAGGTGGGATCACGCCATTATCACGAATTATCCACACAAAACCAGTCACCAGCGGTTTTTCAAGGCCATGCATCGACGATTCATGGGGCGGCCGCGGAGTGGTTGCCGAAGGCGAGCGGATCGGGCCACACGGCAGCATCGGCCAAGCCGGCTTTCCGGTTACCCCGGCCTGTTGCGCCCCCTCCGTTTCCAGCGCACCCAGCGCCGTTCCATCCACAGCAGGGCGCGCCGCGTCGGGCGCCGCAGGAAGGGCAGGTCCTGGGCCAGAAGCAGGAGCCCCAGCGGCAGCATCCACAGGCCCAGCAGGGGCAGGATGCTGAAAATGCCACCAGCGATCAGCAGCAGGCCGGCCGGAATCCGGATCCACCGCGACGAAGGTTCGCGCAGCCAGCGCATGCTTCGACTCAACGACGCGGGCAACTCGCGTTCGAACCGGTCCAGCTGGCGGTTCAGTCGTTCTTCGTCTCGGTTGATCATGCCATGAGGGGTTCCGTCGACAAGCCGGAGGTCTTGCCGGAAAGCGTTCTCCAGGCCGCGGGGTGATCGGCCTGGCGCATGTCGACGGCTACTCTTCCTCTTCCCCCGAAGCCGGTGCAACGTAATTGCGGTCTTCCGCATCGCGCGCATGGCGGATGGCATTGCGCAGGCGCAGATCCAGCCTGTCGAAATCCAGCACGACCTTGCCGGAATGAACATCCTTGACGGCCGATATCGGTATCACGAAGTCTCCGGCGTTTTCGATGTAGACCAGCAGCTCGGGCAAGCCGCGCCTGATCTCCCGCACGGCACCGATGCCGTCGGCACCATCGGTGACGAAAACCATGGAGCCTTGACTGATCTGCTCGTGCATGGGCTTCCTCCAGGGGGAGATGACGAAACGGTACCCCTCGCGCGTTCCGGTTGCACGCGCGGGTACGGGTGCATCATGGACCCGCAGGACGTCTCGTGATGGTGAAGGGAGTTGCCCCGATCGCCTGTTCGATCCGCTGATCGGAGCACCCGAAAGTCCGTGTCACGGCGCCTGGCGCAGGAAGCCGCGACAGTTTCCGACAGCGCCGTGCCGACGCGCGCGACCAGCACACGCGTCGCGCTTCTTGCTTACCGAACGAATCGCCTGACCCAGGCGACATAGTTGTCGACAAAGCCCTGCAGGAATTTCCGGGTTCCATCATTGCCGATGCTGCCATCCTCGCCGACAAGATCTTCCTTGAAATGGATGAACACCTCCGGCTGGGCCAGCACGGGCATGTCCAGGTAGGCGAGCACGTTGCGCAGATGCTGCTGCGCCAGGGCGGTGCCGGTGGAACCGATCGAAGCGCCGATGACGGCCGCGGGCTTGCCGGCGAACGAGTTGGTGCCCCAGGGCCGCGAAGCGATATCGATCGCATTCTTCAGCACGCCCGGAATCGAGCGGTTGTATTCGGGCGTGGCGAAGAGCAGGGCATCGACGGACTCGATGTCCTTCTTCAGTCGGGTGGCGGCAGCAGGGTAGGCCGCATCGAAATCCTGCGAGTACAGCGGCAGGTCGTTGATCTGGATGTGCCGGAAGGCGAGATCGTCGGGAGCCAGCTTCTCCACGGCTCGGGCCAGTCGGCGATTGAACGAATCCATGCGCAGGCTTCCCACCATCACGCCAATCTTGATCTGGTTCATTTCCGACTCCGTTGAGTGCTGTGAAACAATGGATGTGCTGTCGTCAAATACGGATGAAGCCGGGCAGGCAAATGCCGATCCGGCCTGTATTCTTGGTGGCCGCACCGGCCGACCGTCATCATCATCTTCTGCGAATGAACCCCATGCAAGCCATCGAAACCCTGATCGACGAAGCCTTTGAACGTCGCAACACGCTGAACCCGGCCGAGATCGAGACCCGTCTGCGTCCGGCGATCGGCCAGGTCCTCGACCTGCTGGAATCCGGCGAGCGCCGGGTGGCCGAGCCGGACGGCCACGGCGGCTGGACGGTGAACCAGTGGATCAAGAAGGCGGTGCTGCTGTACTTCCGCATCAACGACAACCGCGTGGTCGACGGTGGTCCGGCCCAAGCCTTCGACAAGGTTCCGCTGCGCTTCGCCCACGGCGATGACACCGAGCTGGAGCAGCTCGGTGCGCGCGTGGTACCCGGGGCGCTGGTGCGCCGGGGCGCGCACATCGCCAAGGACGCCGTACTGATGCCCAGCTACGTCAACATCGGCGCCCATGTCGGTGCCGGCAGCATGATCGATACCTGGGCCACGGTAGGCTCCTGCGCGCAGATCGGCGCCGGCGTGCACCTGTCCGGCGGCGTCGGCATCGGCGGCGTGCTGGAGCCGCTGCAGGCCAACCCCACCATCATCGAGGACGGCTGCTTCATCGGTGCGCGCTCCGAAGTGGTCGAAGGCGTGGTGGTGGAAAAGGGCAGCGTGATCGGCATGGGCGTGTTCCTGGGTCAGTCCACCCGCATCTACAACCGCGCCACCGGCGAGGTGAGCTACGGTCGCGTGCCAGCCGGCAGCGTGGTGGTGGCCGGCAGCCTGCCCGCAAAGGACGGCAGCCACAGCCTGTACGCCGCGATCATCGTCAAGCAGGTGGACGAGAAGACCCGTGGCAAGACCAGCATCAACGAACTGCTGCGGAGTGGCGAATGAACCCCGTGCTATATGGACTTCCGAATTGCGACACCTGCCGCAAGGCGCGCAACTGGCTGGCCCGTTTCGAGGTGGCGCACGAATTCGTCGACTACCGCGCCAATCCGGTGCCGGCGGCGACGCTGAAGGACTGGGCCGCGCAGCTCGGCGGCTGGGAGAAGCTGGTCAACAAGTCCTCGACCACCTGGCGCAACCTGCTGCCGCAGCGCAAGAACCCCGGCAGCGATCCGGAGTGGACCCTGCTGCTGAAGGAATATCCCGCGCTGATCCGCCGCCCGGTGGTGGTACAGCCCGACGGCACGGTGAGCGTGGGCTTCAGCGACAACGGCTTCAAAAAACTGTTCGGCCGCTGACATGCCGACGCGGCTTTCGAAGATCGGGCTGATGGCGACGATCGCGCTGTGGCTGGCGCTGGTCGCGTTCGGCAACCTCACCGACTACGGCAGCAACCTGGTCTTCGTGCAGCACGTGCTGGCGATGGACTCGATCTTCCCCGACGCCACCATCCACTACCGCGCGATCCATGCGCCGCTGCTGCAGCATGCGGCCTACGTGCTGATCATCGCCACCGAAACGCTGGCCGCCGTGCTGTGCGGGCTGGGGACGTGGCGCCTGTGGCGCGCACGCCGTTCACCGGCCGCGCTGTTCCATCGGGCCAAGCGCCTCGCCGTGGCCGGACTCGGCGTCGGCGTGCTGCTGTGGCTGGGCGGTTTCATGGCGATCGGCGGCGAATGGTTCGGCATGTGGATGTCCAGCCAGTGGAACGGACTGGCCAGCGCTTTTCGTTTCGTCGTGGTGCTGCTGCTGGCGCTGGTCTACCTGGGCCAGCGCGACGACGAACTCGACGACTGACCACGATGAGTACGCACCGCATCCGCCGCTTCCGCAGCAACCTTCGCATCGAGCGCGACAACGCCGTACTGTACGCGCGGCTAGCCGAGCTGGCCGATGATGCGCGACTGAGCCAGGCCTATCGACGCATCGCGGCGGGCGAGCGGGCCAATGCGCAGTTCTGGGAGGAGCGCCTGCGCGAACTGGGCGAGGCCGTGCCGTCGCCGCGGATCGGCTTGCGCGTGCGCACGTTGAGCTGGTTCGCGCAACGCTTCGGCACCGAGTTCGTGATGCCGACCGTGGTGCGGCTGGAACACGCCGACCATGCCGTCACGCCGGTCGATCGCAGCGGCCATCGCGACCATTTCCCGTTGCCGCAGCCGGCCGGTCCGCACGGATTGCGCCATCGCGCCCAGAGCGGCAACACCTTGCGCGCCGCCGTGCTCGGCGCCAACGACGGGCTGGTTTCCAACGTCAGCCTGGTGATGGGCATGGCCGGTGCTGCCTCGGGTGATCGCGCCGTGCTGCTGGCCGGTCTGGCCGGACTGGTCGCCGGGGCATGCTCGATGGCGCTGGGCGAATGGCTGTCGGTCAACAGTTCGCGCGAGTTCTACCAGGCGCAGATCACCGAGCGCGCCGAGCGCCTGGCAGTGGCGCCGGAAGACGGCCTGGCACACATCGCCGGCATCTATCGCGACAAGGGACTGGAACCGGCGGCGGCCGAACACCTGGCCGGGCACGTGGCCGAAACGCCGCGCGCGGCGCTGGACATGCTGGTGCGCGAAGACCTGGGCGTCGACCCGGCTGAACTGGGCGGCTCGGCCTGGGGCGCGGCGATCTCCTCGTTCTGCCTGTTCGCCTGTGGCGCGCTGTTTCCGGTGGCGCCGTACTTCTTCCTCGGCGGCGATGTCGCCATGCTGGCCAGCGCGTGCTCCACCGCCGCCGGGCTGGCCCTGATCGGCATCGGCACCTCGCTGTTCACCGGGCGCAGCATGCTGTTCTCGATCGCCCGCCAGTTCGGCATCACCGCCGCGGCCGCCGCGATCACCTACGGGGTGGGCCATCTGCTGGGCGTGGTGCTGACCGGTTGAGCCCCCGGGCAGGGCGCGCTTGGTATGCTGCGGCTCTTGCCCTGCGTGACTATCGCGAGTGCCCATGTCCGACGTCTTCGAGCTTGCCTGTGAGCTGATCCGCCGCCGTTCGGTAACGCCGGAAGATGCCGGTTGCCTGCCGCTGATCGGCGGACGGCTGGCGCGTGCGGGTTTTCGCGTCGAGCACCTGCGCTACGGCGAAGTCGACAACCTGTGGGCCACCCATGGCGACGCCGGCCCGACGCTGGCGTTCCTCGGCCACACCGACGTGGTGCCCAGCGGCCCGGAAGCCTCCTGGCAAAGTCCGCCGTTCGAGCCGGCCGTCCGGAACGGACGTCTATACGGCCGAGGCGCGGCCGACATGAAGGGCTCGGTTGCCGCGATGGTGGTGGCGCTGGAGCAGTTCGTGGCGGCGCATCCCGCGCATCGTGGCCGCGTCGGCCTGCTGCTGACCAGCGACGAGGAAGGCCCGACCAATCTCGACGGCGTGCGGCGAGTGGTCGAACATTTTCGCGAACGCGGTGAACGCATCGACTGGTGCGTGGTGGGCGAACCGTCCTCGAAGGAACGGCTGGGCGACCTGATTCGCGTGGGCCGCCGCGGATCGCTGTCCGGCACGCTGGTGGTGCGGGGCGTGCAGGGCCACGTGGCGTATCCCGAGAAGGCGCTGAACCCGATCCATGCATTTGCCCCCGCGCTGACCGAACTGGCTGCCGAACGCTGGGACGAAGGCAATGACGACTTCCCGCCCACCTCGTTCCAGTTCTCCAATCTCAACGCCGGCACCGGCGCCACCAACGTGATCCCCGGCGAACTCACCGCGCTGATCAACTTCCGCTACTGCACCGCCAGCCGCGCCGAGGATCTGCGTGTCCGCACCGAGGCGATCCTGCAACGACACGGCCTGGACTTCGCGCTGGACTGGAACCTCTCCGGCGAACCCTTCCTCACGCCAGCCGGCGGTGTCCTGCGCGAAACCGTGGTGGCGGTCTGCCGCGAACTGTGCGGCATCGATCCCGAGCAGAGCACCGGGGGTGGTACCTCTGACGGGCGCTTCGTCGCCCCGATGGGTGCCGAAGTGGTCGAGCTCGGCCCGGTCAACGCCACCATCCACAAGGTGGACGAATGCGTGGACGTGGCGGATCTGGACGCGCTTCCGGCGCTGTATCGGGCGGTGTGCGAACGCCTGCTGGGATAGGCGCGGGGCGAGCGCCTGGCACAAGGCGAAGGGAGGTGCCACCGCGAAGTGTGAAGAAGCCCTAGACATGTCGCCATGAGCATCGGCGGCATAATATCGCCCGATGCCGGCATCCGGGGCGTGCCAGGGGGCTTTCATGTGCTGTTCGGGTAGCGCTTGCGTAAGGATCGCGACATGAGGAGCATGGCGATGCGCGCGTGTCGGCCCGGCGTGGTCGCGCTGGGTCTGTTGGCGCTGTCGGTCGACGTGGCCAGCGCAGTGTCACTGCCGCAGGATCTCAGCCATCTTTCGCTGGAGGACCTGGGCAAGGTGGTGGTCTCCTCGGTGGCGAAGACCCCCGAACCGCTGGGCGACGCCGCGGCAGCGGTGTACGTGATCGGCCACGACGACATCCTGCGATCGGGCGCCACCAGCCTGCCGGACATCCTGCGACTGGCGCCCAACCTGGCGGTCTTCCAGACCAGTCCGAGCAACTACGTGATCACCGCGCGGGGGTTCAGCGGCAACAACACCGCGCAGAATTTCCCCAACAAGCTGCTGGTGCTGATCGATGGTCGCAGCGTGTATTCGCCGATCTTCTCCGGCATGTACTGGGATGACCAGTACGTGCTGCCCGAGAACATCGAACGCATCGAAGTCATCAGCGGTCCCGGTGGTGCGTTGTGGGGCGCCAATGCCGTCAACGGCGTGATCAACATCATCACCCGCAAGGCTGCCGACACCCGGGGCGGGGTGCTGCACGTGGGCGTGGGCAACCTGCAGCGCGGCGCGTCCGTGCAATACGGCGGCGTGCTGGGACAACACGCGCATTACCGGGTCTACGCGCGGGACGTTCGCCGGGATTCGTTCGACAACAGCGCCGGGCACGACGCGCGCAACGGCTGGAGCAATCCACAGGTCGGTTTCCGGCTGGACTGGGATGGCGGTGCGGCCGATGCCGTCATGCTGCAGGGCGACCTGCACGATGGCCGCGTCGAGCAGGCCGGCGCGCCCGACTCGCGCAGCACCGAAGGCGACGTGCTGGCGCGCTGGCAGCATGTGATCAGCGACACCTCGGGCTTCCAGGTGCAGGCCTATTACGATCATGTGCATCGTCGCAACGACGCCAGTGGAGAAGGTTTCGCGCTCGACACCTGGGACATCGAGCTGCAGCACAACTTCGCCCTGGGCGAGCACAACCAGGTCGTCTGGGGCGCGGGCAACCGGAACTATCGCTACGACATCAAGCCGCGGATCAGTCCGGCCAGTTCACTGCTGTGGGACCCGGCGGTGAACACGCAGAACCTGGCGAACGCGTTCGTGCAGGACCAGATCGGGCTGGGCCCGCGCGTGCAGCTGACGCTGGGCCTCAAGGCCGAGGACGATCCCTACTCGGGCGTGTCGCTGATGCCCAGCGGAAAACTGTCATGGAAGCCGGGCGGGAACGTGCTGCTGTGGGCGGCCGCTTCGCGTGCGGTGCGCACGCCCACGCCGTTCGACCAGGATGTCATCGAGAAACTCGGTTCGACCACGTTCCTGGTCGGCAATCCGGACTTCAGACGCGAGCAGCTGACCGCCTATGAAGCCGGCTGGCGGGCACAGGTGGCCACCCGGGCGACCGTGTCGGTTTCGGTGTACTACAACGTCTACGACGACCTGCGGACCATCGAGTATTCCCCCACGCTGCTTCCATTGCTGTGGGGCAATGGCATGGAAGGCCATACCTGGGGGCTGGAAGCGTGGGGCAGCTACGCGATCGGCGACTCCTGGCGTCTGGGCGCAGGCTTCGCCACGCAGCGGCAACGGCTGCGCTTCAAGCCGGGTGCGAGCGGCCTGCTGGGCCTGTCGCAGGCCGGCGATGACCCCGAGCGTCACGGTTTCATCCGGTCGGTGATGAACCTCTCGGATCGCTGGACTCTGGTGGCCGAACTGCGCGGGGTCAGTGCCTTGCCGGACCCGAAGGTGCCCGGCTACGTGGAGCTCGACGCGCGACTGGCCTGGCGGGTGAATGAGAAACTGGATCTCGCCTTGTCCGGCTCCAGCCTGCTGCACTCGTGGCATCAGGAATACGTGTTCCCGGACAGCGACCGCATCGGACGCAGCGTGCTGTTCGATGCCCACCTGAAATTCTGAGCACATGCCGATCTCGCCCCGTCGCGCTGCGTCCGGACACGCCCTGCGTGCCGTGGCCGCGTTGCGCACGGGATGGCACGCGGTGCGTGCCCGCGGCCCGGCCTGTCTGGTCGCCCTGCTGTTGTACGCGACGGGTGTAGCGGCGGCGAACGCGGTGCAATTGCCACGACAGGCGTCGCCAGTGCCACCGGCGATCTCGCTGGAGTACGCGGTCAAGGCGACGTATCTCTACAAGCTGGCGCCCTTCGTCAACTGGCCGCCCGAAGAGTTCGCCAGCCCGGATGTGCCTTTCAGGATTTGCGTGGTCGGCGGCGATCCGTTCCGCGGCTTTCTGGCCGACGCGGTGGCCGGGCGTCGCTTCGGCACGCATGCCTTTGAAGTGCTCCGGCTGGATGCACTGACAGCTGACGCGGGTTGCCAGATCGCCTTCATCAGTCAGCTGCCGGCGCAGACCACGCGGCAGGCGCTGGCTGCGGTGGACGGCAAGCCGGTGCTGACCGTGGTCGACTCCGCCGCGCCGGATGAGCAGGGCATCGTGCAGTTCGTGATACGCCAGGGCCGGGTCGGCTTCGAGATCAATATCGCCGCCGCCGCACGCAACCATCTCACGATCAGTTCGAAGCTGTTGAGCCTGGCCCTGAAGGTCAATTCGCGATGAAGGCACGCGCGGACCACCGGCCCTACACGTTCCGGCCCGTGATGCTGCTGGTCGCGGCCGGCATGCTGCTGATCGCCGGCGCGCTTGCCGCTGCCTACCAATACCATTCGGCGCGGGTCGAGCGGCGACACCAGCTGATCACCCAGGCCAATATCCTGGCCGCCAGCGTGACCGCGGCGATCGCGTTCGATGATCGCGCGGCCGCGCAGGAATACGTGAACGCCCTGATGCTGGACCCCCGGCTGGATGCGGCGGCGGTGTACAACGAGGCGCATCGCCAGGTGGCCGGCTTCCAGCGGGCGGGCAGCGAGCCGATCGTCGACAGCCCGGCCGCTGACGGCCGCGCGCCGCACCAGCGGCAACTGGTGGAAGTGCCGGCGCGCCAGGGCGCCACCACCGTCGGCCGGGTGTATCTGCGCGCCGCAGACACGCCGCTGATGGTGCAACTGGCGCGCTACAGCGGCGTGGCGCTCCTGACCATCATGGCGGTGCTGATGCTTTCCGCGCTGGCGGTGGCGCAGGGCGTGCTGACCCGCGCCCACGATGCCCTGCACCGGCGCGCCACCGAACTGGCCGACGCCAACGAGCGACTCAACATCGAGATGGCGCAGCGCGCGCGGACCGAAGAGGCGCTGCGGCAGAGCCAGAAGATGGAAGCCATCGGCCAGCTTTCCGGCGGCATCGCGCACGACTTCAACAATCTGCTGATGATCATCAAGAGCAGTCTCACCCTGCTGCAACAGAAGCTGCTGCAGGGCGACCCGTCGGCTGATGGCACGCCCGCCTCGCCGCCGCGCGAGCGCGAGTCAGACGATGGCCGCGAAGCGCGGGAACAGCGGATCAGGCACTACCTCGACGTGGCGCAGGACGGCATCGATCGGGCGGCCAGCCTGACCCAGCGCCTGCTCAGCTTCGCGCGGCAACAGCCGCTGTCGCCCCGGTCGCTGCGGCTGGATGTGCTGGTTCGCGACATCCACCCGCTGCTGGAGCATTCGGTGGGCAGCGGCGTGGAAATCGATTACCGGCTCGACTCGCATCGCCCCGTGCTGTGCGATGCCAACCAGATGGAAAACACGATACTGAACCTGGTCGTCAACGCGCGCGATGCGATGCCTGACGGCGGGCGCATCGTCATCGGCGTGGACGACCTGCGCATCGATGCCGATCACCCCATGGAAGGCCTGCCGGACGGCGACTACGTGCATCTGCGGGTGGTCGACAACGGCATGGGCATGAGCGAGGAAGTTCGCCGCAAGGCCTTCGAGCCATTCTTCACCACCAAGCCGGTCGGCAAGGGCACCGGCCTGGGCCTCAGCACCATCTTCGGTTTCACCGTGCAGTCCCGCGGACTGGCCAGCATCGACAGCGAGCCCGGTCGCGGCACCACCATCCACATCGTCTTGCCGCACGTCGCCGACGAAGCGACCTCCGAGGTAGCGTAATGTCTTCCCCCGATCCCTCCGCACCATGCATCCTGCTTGTCGAAGACGAGGCCTTCCTGCGCGAACTGGTCATGGAAAACCTGCAGGACGCGGGTTACGGCGTCGTCGAAGCCAGCGACGGCAGCAGCGGGGTCGAGGCGCTGAAATCCGACCAGCGCATCGACGTGTTGCTGAGCGACATCAAGCTGCCCGACATCGACGGCTATACGGTCGCACGGATCGGCAAGACGCTGCGTCCGGAACTGAAGGTGATCCTGATGACCGGTTACGCGCCATCGCCGCTGCCGCCAGCGCTGCAGGCGCTGGTCTATCGCGTGCTGCAGAAGCCCTTCTCGCTGAATACCTTGCCTGAGACGGTGGCAGCCGCGCTGGAGACGTGAGCCTTCGAAGCGCTCGCCAGCCCGCGATCTCCGGATGACGGTCAGCGCGTGGCGGGTTGCAGGGTCAGCGTGTGCACGGTTGAACCCGGCAGCAGTGGGGTCGGTCGTCCCGCGACCCAGTCTTCGTGACCCGCGCCGAAATACGGCGACAGCGGGTGGTCGCTCTGGCCACCGGGCATGTTGAGGATGGCGTCGGCTTCGTGGCCGGGCGCGACGTCCAGGTGCTCGGACGCGCCGAAGCCGGGCGCGGCGACGTGGGGCATGTTGTTGTCGCCGGGGATCGGCTGGTCGGGCATGTCGATGTAGTGGCCGAGCCAGCGCGGCAACGCGGCGGATAGCGGGTGGCGGATGTCGGCGCGGTTGCGCTCGCCCCAGCTGCGGGCGGCGAGGCCGCCCGGTTGCCCGCCGAGTTCGGTCGTCACCTGTTTCGCGGCGTCCACGAGCAGGGCATGCCAGTCGGGATATCGCGGGTCGAGCAGTTGCGGCGGCCGCGCGTGGATCAGCGTCCACACGGCGGCTTCGGCGCTGTTTTCGCCGGGCCAGCTGAAGTCTGCGTAACGCTGTTTCACGCGGGCGGCGAACGGCGCCAGCACGGCCTCGCTGACCTGGTTGCGGAACGCGCGCACCAGCCGGTAGTCGACGCTGTCCACCGCGGCGCGGCCGCGCCAGGTGGCGGTGAGCTGGCGCAGTTGCTGCAGCGCCGGGTCGGTGCTGCCGGCCAGGGTGTCCTGCAGCAGGCGCTGCCAGCGTGCGAGGAACACCGCGCGGTTGTCCAGCTGGATGTCGAGCAGGTTGCCCGGGGTGAAACTGGGGCGGGCGCGCAAGTCGTCGCGGATCTGCTGGGCGCGGGCGCCGAGGTCGTGGCCGCCGTTGCCGAGCAGGGCCAGCGCGTCGCCGTCGACGGTGCGGTTGTTGGCCGTCCACAGTCGGCCATCGGCGGGATTCTCGATGCGCGGGTAACGCTCGGGTGCGGCCCAGCCCTGCCAGCCACTGCCGGGTTTCGACCAGTCCGACGGCAGCAGCGGGTCGATCCCCGCGCGCAGCGGGATGCTGTTGCCGGCGAGGGTCCAGCCGATGTTGCCGTGGCTGTCGGCGACCAGCAGGTTCTGCGGCGGCATGCCGAGATGCGGCGCGAGGTCCAGCGCCGCAGCCACGTCGGGCGTGTGCTCCAGCTGCATCAGGTCGAGGTTGTAGCCGTGCGGCCGGCCGGCGATCCACGCCAGCGCCAGCGGCGTGCCGTCGGCGTCCTGGCCCATGATCGGGCCCCAGCGGGTGTCCTCGACCTTGAGGATGGTGTCGGGCCGACCCTTGACCCGGATGTGCTCGTCGTGGGTTTCGATGTTCGCCCAACCGTCCGGCACCTTGTAGCGCGTCGGGTCGGCCGGATCGCGCAGCACGCGCACCCAGTCCTGCCAGTCGCCGTAGCTGTTGGTGAAGCCCCAGGCGATCTGGCCGTTGGAACCGACGATGACCGCCGGCGTGCCGGGCAGGCTGACGCCGTTGACGTCGCGCTGGCCGTTCGGCGCGCCGGAATCGGGATAGCGCAGGCGGGTGCGGAACCAGATGTTCGGCACGCGCAGGCCCAGGTGCATGTCGTTGGCCAGCATCGCCGCGCCGTTGCCGGTGAGCGTGCCGGCCACGGCGAAGTTGTTGCTGCCGGGGCGCGGTGCATCCAGCGCCGGTGCCAGCGTAGCGGCCAGCGCCGTCGACGCTGCAGTCGGTGCGAGCTGGCGCAGGTCGAACACGCTGGCGGCGGGCAGCACCGGCGTGCGTGACAGCCGACCGCTCAGCGGGGCTTCCCAGTCGGGGTCGGGCGCGAGCAGGAAATCCACCAGCGAACCGGGCAGCACCGCGCGCATCTGCGCCATGCGCAGCTCGCGTTCGTTGCGGCCGTCGCTGTTGAGGTCCAGGTACATCGCCGCGATCACCAGCGCGCTGTCTTCCGAGCGCCACGGTTGCGGCTGGATGCCCAGCAGCAGGTATTCCCATGGCTTCACCCGCAGGTCGGCCAGGCCGGCATTGACGCCGTCGCGGTAGCGGTCAAGTTCGTGCTTCGCGGCGGGAGCCATCTGCGCATAGGCGGCTTCGACCACGGCGCGCAGCCGATGGCGACGGTGGTTGAGGTCGACCTTCAGTGCGGCCGGCCCGACCAGCGCGGACAGTTCGCCGGCGCTCACGCGGCGCATCAGGTCCATCGCGAAGAAGCGCTCCTGTGCATGCACGTAGCCCAGTGCATAGCTGATGTCGGTGCGATTCTTCCCCTCGATGGTGACCGTGCCCAGCGCATCGCGACGGATGCTGACCGGAGCGGACAGGCCGGTGGTCTGGCGCGTGCCGTCGAGCCGGGCGCGGCTGCCGGCGAACAGGTACCAGCCGACGAGGAAGGCGGCCAGCAGCAGCGCCAGCAGGCTCGGCAGCGCGATGCGCAGGATGCGGCGACGACGCGTCGTCATGGCTTGGCGAACACCGCGAAGATGCCCGCGTACGGCTTGACCATGAAGGCCGGCGCGCCGGCGTAGCCTTCGCCGTCCACGTACAGCTGCGAGATGCTGCCATCGAGGTACAGCGCGTCGCGGCAGCCCAGCTTGTCGCGGAACAGCCGTCCAAACGTATGGAAGTTCACCGGCGCCTCGCTCACGGCAAAGACCACTTCGGTCGGGGTTTTCACGCAGACGCCGCTGCGCCATTTCAGGCTGGAGGAATCGTCGACGAACTGCTCGTTGAGCTTGCCGTCGATCAGCAGCATCGGGCCGGACTGGGTGGCCCACTTCGCGCTCTTGCCGTCAGCCTTGAACGCGGCGCTGGTGCGCACCGCGGCGTGGCCGTCCGGATACACCGCGAACACGCCGTTCGGCAGCAGCGAGAAATTGCCCGAGGCCGGATTGCCGTGGGCCAGGTTCAGCGGCACCACGGTCTTGCCGTTTTCCACGTACAGGCCGAGCGGTGCGAACTTGTGGTCGTAGATGCCGGCGTTGGCGGCAAACAGCAGGTGCCGGCCGTGCTGCTCGCCCCACTGGCGCAGCGTCTCGATGCTGCTGAAGGGCTGGCCGCTCTGCGGGTCGCGCCAGTGCAGGGACAGGGTCTCGCGCCTGAGATCGACGTGCACGATCCGGTAGTTCTGTCCTTCGAAGGCGATCTCGCCGCTGGCCAGTGCCTGCGCCGTGGGCGCGCAACCGGGTGCGCCGAACAGCAGCAACAGGGGCAACAGCGCGCGCTGCCATCGGGAATGGCGGGGGCGGGGGTGGAGCGGGGGAGAAGAAGCCATGCGTCGATGGTCGCCGCCCTGCGTTGCGCGTGCAAGTCCGCCGCCTGCGCCGGAGCCCGGCTGCCGTTAAACTTGCGCTTTTCCCCGGTGCCCGCCCATGCCCTATACGCCGATAGTGGCAACCCTCGGTTACGTGTTGTCGCCCGATCGCAGCGAAGTGCTGATGATCCATCGCAATGCTCGCCCGGACGACCAGCACCTGGGCAAGTACAACGGCCTGGGCGGCAAGATGGAACCGGGCGAGGACATCGCCGCCTGCATGCAGCGCGAGATCCTGGAGGAGGCCGGCATCACCTGCGAGTCGATGCAGTTGCGCGGCACGCTGAACTGGCCCGGCTTCGGCAAGCAGGGCGAGGACTGGCTCGGCTTCATCTTCGTGATCGACCGCTACGCGGGCACGCCGTTCATGGTCAATCCCGAAGGCACCCTGGAATGGGTCGCGCTGGAACGCCTGCTGACCCTGCCGATGTGGGAAGGCGACCGCCACTTCCTGCCGCTGGTGTTCGACGCCGACCCGCGCCCGTTCCACGGCGTGATGCCATACAAGGACGGCCGCATGCAGTCGTGGTCGTACACCCGGCTGTGAGCGCGGAACCGGTCATCCGCATCGTCGCTGCGGTGCTCCGCGATGCGGCGGGGCGCAGCCTGCTGGTACGCAAGCACGGCGCCACGGTGTTCCAGCAGCCCGGCGGCAAGCGCGATCCGGACGATCTCGACGAACTGGCCACGCTGGCCCGCGAGCTGCGCGAGGAACTGGGTTGCGAACTGCTGCGTGACTCGGCCCGCCTGCTGTGCCATTGCCGCGCGCCGGCGGCCAACGAGCCCGGCCACGTGGTCGAGGCGGCCGTCTACGCGGTGGCAGTGCGCGGCACGATCACGGCCCAGGCCGAGATCGCCGAACTTCGCTGGATCGATCCGGCCCGGCCCGACGTGCCGGTGGCCCAGCTCAGCCGCGAGCACATCCTGCCGCTGTTGTGAGCCTGCTTCTTGTATGGGTAAGGCCGGGTGCGCAGCCTTGCTCCCTCCCCTGCGTGCAGGGGAGAGTTGGGGTCGCTCTTCAGGGCTTGAACGCCGCAAACGTCCCGTACGGCTTCAGCTGCGCATCGATCGCCTTGGGGTCGCCAACGATCACGATGCTCTGATCCTTCGCGGCGAAATACTTGCGGCCCATCGCCTGCACCTGCGCGGCGGTGACCTTGTTCGCCTCGGCCACGTAGCTGCCCAGGAAACTCGGCGGCAGGCCGTCCACCCAGTAGTTCGCCAGCGTGCCGGTCAGCGAGCCCTGGATCTGGTTGCGCAGCAGGTAGATGCCGCCGACCAGGCGCTTGGCGCCGTTGAGTTCTTCCGCACTGGCCGGCTGGCTGGCCATGCTGTCGAACAGCCTGGACAGTTCGGCCAGGGTGGCGCCGGTGACCTCGTTGCGCACGTCGACGGTGGCCACTGTGCTGCCGCCCACGCGGCTGGCGCTGAAGCGCGACCACGGACTGTACGAGTAGCCCTTGTCCTCGCGGATGTCCTGGGTGATGCGGCTGGTGAAGCCGCCGCCCAGGATGGTGTTGGCCACGGTCAGCGGGATGTAGTCCGGGTCGCTGGCGGGGACGGCTGGACGGCCATAACGGATGTTGCTCTGCACGGCGCCGTCGCGTGCCACCAGCAGCCGCTGGGGCGCTGCTTCACGCGGTGCCGGCGCAGTGTCGGGCAGGGCCTTGCCGTCGGCCTTCCAGCTGCCGAACTGTTGTTCGGCCAGCTTGAACGCCGCGTCCGCGTCGATGCGCCCGACGATCACCAGTAGGGCACGATCGGGCCGGAAGCGGGCGTCGTGCAGCGCGCGCAGCGAGTCGCTGGAGGTGGCCTGCACGGTGGCTTCGACCAGCGAATCGCGCGCGTACGGATGATCGCCGTAGACCGCGTGGCTGAAGGCACGGCCTGCCTGCCAGTCCGGGTCGGCTTCCTGCACCTTCAGGCCCTGCAGCGCATTGGCTTTCGCCAGGGCGACTTCGTTGGCCGGGAAGCTCGGGTGCAGCGCGGTGTCCGCCACCAGCGCCAGCAACTGCGAAGCGTGCGAGGCCAGCGCGCTGGCGCGGATGCCGATCGCATCGTCGTCGGCGCCGGCGCCGTAGTCGCCGCCGATCGCCTGCAGTGCCTCGGCGATGTCGCGCGAGCTGCGGCTGGCGGTGCCTTCGTCGAGCAGGCGCGCCATCATCTGCGACATCGCCGGCGTGGCGGCGGCGTCGGCCGCGGTGCCGCCGAGCACGGACAGCGCCACGTTGACCTTGGGCAGGCCCTCGCGCGGCACCACCCACACGGTGAGCCCGTTCGGCAGGGTGCGCTGGGCGATCTGCGGCACCGGCAGCGGCTTGTCCGGGCCGTAGGCGGGCAGGTCCTTCGGCAACGCGGTGGTGGAGGCCTGCGCCATGCCGGCCAGTGCCAGGCCAAGCGCGATGGCGAGCGTCCTGAATGTCATCTTCGTCTTCATGGCGGTCCTCACTTGGCGGTCTTGGTGGCGGGAGCGGCAGCAGCGGCCGGGCGGCGCACGATCACGCTGCGGTTGGCGTCGGTGAGATAGGCGCGGGCCACGCGCCTGATGTCATCCGAACTCACCGCCTCGATCCAGCCCGGCATCCGGTTGGCCACGTTGGCGTCGCCCCACAAGGTCTGCAGCTTGGCCAGCGTGTCGGCGCGGCCGAGGAAGGACTCCAGCCCGCCGTACCAGTCCGACAGCATCTTGGTCTTCAGCCGCGCCAGGGTCGCGTCGTCGACGCCGTCGCTGGCGACCTTGCCGATCTCCTCGTCGATCGCGGCCAGCACCTGGTCCGGCGTGGCGTTGGGCTTGTACAGCGCGAACATTCCCAACAGGGTCGGCCCGGCGTAGTCGCTGCCGTCGCCGAGCGGGAAGTTCACGCCGCCGTTGATGTTGAGCAGCAGCTCGCGGCCCTTGACCAGGCCCTGGTAGAAGCGCGAGGCGTCGTCGCCCACCAGCAGCTGCGACAGCACCATCATCGGCACCTGGTCCCTGCTGCCGCGGGCCGGCATCTTCCAGCCGATCGCCAGCGCCGGCACCTTGGCCAGCGCGTCGGTCTGCTCTTCGTGGCGCGGCTTGGTGTTCAGCGGCTCGGTGACGTCGGGACGCTGCGGCAACGCGCGGGCGGGCAGCTGGCCGAAGTATTTCTGCGCCAGCGCGAAGGCCTGCGCCGGGGTGACGTCGCCGGCGATGCCGAGCACCGCATTGGCCGGCTGGTAGAAGGTGTCGTGGAAGGTCTTCACGTCGGCGATGCTGGCGTGGTCCAGGTCCTTGAACGAGCCGTAGCCGTCGTGGTTGTTGGCCCACTTGTCGAACGCGAGACGGTTGAGATCGGTCCAGTAGAACAGGCCATAGGGCTGGTTCTTCACGTTGACGCGGATCTCTTCCTTCACCACGTTCTGCTGGTTGGCCAGGTTCTTCGCGCTGAAGTCCAGCGACTTCATGCGGTCCGCCTCCATCCACAGGATCGGCGCCAGCGCGGACGAGGGTGCCGACGCGATGTAGTTGGTGTAGTCGGCGCGGGTGGAGCCGTTGAACACGCCGCCGCCACCCTGGATCACCCGCTCGAAGGTGCCCTTGGGTGCGTCCGGCGTGCCCTCGAACATCAGGTGCTCGAACAGGTGGGCGAAGCCGGTGCGATTCTGCGGCTCCAGCCGCATGCCGACGTGGTAGACCATGCTGATGCCGACGGTGGGCGAGCTGTGGTCTTCGGAGACCACCACGGTGAGGCCGTTGTCGAGTTTCTTCACCGCGACCGGGAGCTTCCAGGTGTCGGTGTCGGCGGCGTGGGCGGCGAAGGCCAGGCAGAGCCCGGCGACCAGGACGGATAGTCGTGAAGCACGCATCTACTTCTCCTTGTCAGCGCGAACGGAAGCCCGATCCTCTGCCTCGCGAACCACGGCTGACAAGTGACGAATGGCAGGTATGGCCCTGCCGTGCAGCTGCTCAGGCCACGTCGGCCGTCCATTCGCGGCTGCCGAACTTGGACTGCGCCAGGGTCTCGGCCTGGGTCAGTTCATCCATCCGCAGCATGCCGTCGCCGAGGCCGTGCAGTCGGCGGAAGGTGGCGATCATGTGCTCGATCACCGCCTCGCGGGGCAGGCCGGTCTGGCTGCGCAGCGGATCGACCCGCTTGGCCGCGCTGGTGGTGCCCTTGTCGGACAGTTTCTCGCGGCCGATGCGCAACACGTCCAGCATCTTCGTCGCGTCGATGTCGTAGGCCATGGTGACGTGGTGCAGCACCGCGCCGCCGCGATGCACCTGGGCGGCGCCGGCGATCTTGCCGCCTTCGGAGGTGATGTCGTTGAGCGGCTGGTACCAGGCCTTGATGCCCAGCTCGGCCAGCGCTTCGAGCACCCATTCGTCGAGGAAGGCGTAGGCCTCCTGGAACGACAGGTCCTTGACCAGCGACTTCGGCGCGTAGATCGAATAGGTGATGGTGTTGCCGGGCTCGATGAACATCGCGCCGCCGCCGGAAACCCGGCGCACCACCTCGATGCCGTGACGTTGTGCCGCCTCGGCGTCGACCTCGTTGCGCAGCGACTGGAAGCGGCCGATCACCACCGCGGGCGAAGCCCATTCCCAGATGCGCAGGGTGGGCGCGCGGCGGCCTGCACCGACCTCATGGGTCAGCACGTCGTCCAGCGCCATGTGCAGGGTGGGCGATTGCGGCGTGGTGTGGATCAGCTGCCAGTCGTGGTCGCGCCAGTCGGTGCGGATCATGCTGCAGATTCCTTGTGCAGGGCGCGGCGCACGGCGACCGCGATCGCCTCGGGCGAAATGCCGTACATCATCACGTCGCTGTCGAGCGGGCCGGCGATGGCGCGGGCCAGTTCCGCTTCCGTGGCCGCCGCGGGCTGGCCTTCCAGCGCGCGATTGATGAGGTCGAGCGCGCCGTCCGGCTCCAGGAAGAAGTCGCCGCTCAGCTGCACCTTGGCCAGGTGATCGCCATGCAACTCGAGGTCGATCACCACCAGCTTGCCGCCGGGCATCTTGTATTCGCCGTGCATGGGCGCGTTCCGCGTGTCGTCTGGACAGACGCGCAGTTTGCCTCGTTGGCGGCACCGATGCCAAAGACGGCGGCCTCAGGCCGCCGTCTTTGTGAGTTTCAGCGCATTTCCAGCTTCAGCGCCCGGGCGATCGACTCCCAGGGAACGTATTTGTAGTTCTGGTTCTGCGTGGGGAGCACGTTGCGACCGTCCTGGGCGATCATCGCGCCGTGCTCGAAGCCGGGGCCGAGGTTGCGGCTGGTGACCTCCAGCCCGTCGGTCTCGGAGATGCCGTCGATGCCGCGCGCACCATCGGCCACCACGGCGAACGAACCCAGGTAGGCATGATCGCCCTCGCGGCGGTACACCGCGTAGGTGTTGTTGCCCTGGCTGGAAACCACGATGTAGCCGCGGCCGCCGCCCAGGTCGTAGATGCCGACGCCTTCGAGGTCGTCCCTGATCGCCTTGTTGCCGGCGACGCGGTCGATCGCCGTCATCGCGTTGCCGCCATCCGGTTCGGCGTCCATCTTCCACAAGGCCACGTCTTCCTCGCCGACGTAGAGCGCGCCGCTGGCATCGTCGGCGACGCAGCCCTCGGCCTGGCTGGCCATGCGGAACTCGCGCACCTTCTTGATGCGCACGCGGCCCTTGCCGGCGTCGAGCAATTCCCACTGGCGCATCAGGCCGTCGCCGGTGTTGATGAACACGTAGGTCTTCGCGCTCTTCGGGCTGCGATACATGCACAGTCCGTAGGGGTCATCCAGGCCGGTAGCCTGCACGCCGTCGGCGACGTCCACCAGTTCGCGCCGGTCGGGATCGAGCCGGTAGATCGCCACCGACTTGTGCGTGCGGTCGCTGGCGGTGACCAGGGTCACCTGGTCCCCGCCCAGCGGAAAGCCGTCGCGCAGGTCGGTGTTGTTCATCTTGCCGTCGGGACGGAACTGCACCACCTTGCCCTGCATGTCGTAGACGAACATGCCGGCTTTCTTGTCGGTGGCCACGATCAGGCTTTTTGCCGGATCGGTGGGATGCGCCCAGATCGCCGGGTCGTCGGCCGCGTCGCCGAAGCTCGCCACCGGCACGGTTTCCACCAGGGCGGTGACGGTTGCCAATGGCGGCTTCGCCGCTGCGCGCGGGTCCTGCGGCGTGCCTGGCTGCAGCTTGAGCGCGCGGGCGACGTCGGCCATCGACACGCCCTTGTGGTTGGCGCCGCCGTCCTCGTCGCTGATCAGCAGCACGCCGTGGGGAAGCTTCGCGCCCAGCGCCACGCTGGTGGCGAACAGCGGGCCGGGACCGTCCAGCGGCTTGCCCTGTGCCGTGACGACGAAGCTGCCCAGGTAGGCATCGTGATCGGCGCGGTCGTAGAGATTGATGCGTCCTTCGGAGGTGTCCGCGGCGAGCAGCCACCGGCTGCCCTTGCCGCCGTCGTACAAGGCCACGCCCTCGACCTTCTTGCCGAGGTGGCCCAGTCGCGGCGCATCGACCAGGGTGGCGGACAGGTCGGCCTCGGGATTGCCGTCGAGGTGCCAGATGCCGACGGCCTGCTCGGCGACATACAGGTTGCCGTCGCCGTCGGCAGTGCACTGCTTCAGCTTGGAGGGAAGGCTGATCCGCCGCACCTGGCGTGCATCAAGCTTGCCGTCGGCGGTGGCGTAGATCATCTGCTGATCCACTTCGCCGCCGTCGCCCACCGCAACGGCGTAGAGCGCGTCGTCCAGCCGCTGGCGGAACAGGCACACGCCTTCGACCGCGAAGCCGAGCGGGATCGCGCGCGCGCCCGCTTCGACCGGCACGCCGCCGTCCATGGTGAACAGGCGCAGGCGGTTGCCGGTGGCGTCGACCGCGGCAAGCACCGTGCGCGGCTTGCCCGCGATCGGAAAGTCGTAGCTGACATCGACACCGGCCACTTCGCCGGCGGGCACGCTGGCCTGGCGCTGGCCATCGACGCCATAGACCTCCAGCCCGCCCAGCGCCGCGGTGGCGACCACGTGTGGCACCGCCGAAGGCGATGTGCCGGTGACGATCACGCTGGCGTCGGTCTTGCCGCTCCTGGTGGCCTGGGTCTGCAGGCTTGCCTGCACCACCGGTGCGGCGGCGTCGCGTGCGGCGGACTTGCCGGTTCCCGTTGCCGGTAGCAGGGCAAGCGATGTCGCGACGCTGTAAAGAAGCAGTGTTTTCATTCCCCTTTCTCCTCGGATGACCGCTGCGCCCGCGCGGTGTCTTGGCTGTCGTGCGGCCACCATACGGCATCAAAAACTTTTTTGCACTAAACATTCTAAACGTGTTGCATTTTAGAATCTTTGTTCGTATTCTCGAATTGCCAGCACTTCGCCGCGGGGGTCGCAGGGGAGGGTGGCCAAATCTTTGGGGGTAGATGATCCATGCACACTTTTCGTCGAAATGCGTTGCAGGCGGCACTACTGTTGAGCGGTTGCGCCTTGGCTACGCCCAGCCTGGTGTTTGCGCAGGAGGCCGCCCAGCCGGCTACGGGCGTCCAGGCTGGCGGTGGCGATCAGGCCGCCGCGCAGGCGGATGAGAAGAAGCAGGAGGCCATCGACCTGCAGGCGATGGTGGTCACCGGCAACATCGGCTATCGCAGCCACATCGATGTGCCGGCGCCGGTGCTGGTGTACGACCAGCAGTTCTTCGCCAAGTTCGAGCCGGTCTCGGTGGGCGACCAGCTGCGTCGCGTACCGGGCGTGGCCTTCGTCGGCGACGTCGGCGAATCGGTGGCGCCGGAAATGCGCGGCCTGGGCAACGGCTATACGCAGATCCTGGTCAACGGCCGCGCCGTGCCCGGCATCGGCAATGACCGTTCGGTCGCCGTCGACCGCATCCCCGCCGAGATCATCGATCGCATCGAGATCGTCCGTTCGCCATCGGCCGACTTCGACAGCCAGGGCGTGGGCGGCACCATCAACATCATCCTCAAGGACGGCGCGACCTTGCCGCCCGGCGTCATCGTCCGCGTGGGCGAAACCTGGGACAAGAAGACCGGCCGGATCCGCCCGAATGCGGCCGTGTCCTGGTCCGGCCGCAACGACGCGAACACGGTGTTCTATTCGCTGACCGTGGACGCGCAGAAGCGCTTCAACGAGAAGCATGCGATCCAGGAAGTGGTCGACGGCGACACGGTCGGCTTCAGCGATGCGGTAGCCGCCGGCAGCAACGGTCGCGGCCTGCAGAGCTGGGACGACATCAGCAAGTCGCGGGCGACCGGGCGCGAAGAGCAGGGCGACGTGCGCGAGTCGAAGGACCTGTCCTTCAACGGCGACGTGACCTGGCGCATGTCCGATGTCTCCAGCCTGCGGCTGGACGCCTTCGCGATCAAGACCCGCCGCACCGAATACGAGAACACCCGGACCTACGAGGGCGATGGCAGCGTCGGTGGCCTCGACCTGGCCAATCCGGAACTGAAGTTCGAGAACACGCCGATCGACGAGGACAGCTACGGCCTGTCCGCGCTGTTCAACACCTCGTTCAACGACCGCACCGATTTCGAGGCCTACCTGGGCCGCAACAGCACCAAGGGCAGCGAGGTCAAGCACTACTTCAAGGACACGCCGGATACCCGGGACAAGAACAAGGGCACGGCGGCCGATGACAAGAACTGGATGGCTGATGCCTCCATCACGCGGCGCATGCCGGATCTTGCCAGCTCGATGGGTCTCGACGCGGCGACGCTGAAGGTGGGCGTGCAGGTCAAGAACAAGGACCGCACCTATACCGAATCGGAGCTCTCGGGCCTGAGCAAGTCGACCCAGAAGGGCACCGAAGGGCGGTTCGATTACAAGGAAGACCGCTTCGACACCTATGCCACGGTGGACTGGGAATTCAGCCCGACGTTCACCCTCACTACCGGCGTGCGCGGCGAAAAGACCCGGACGAAGCAGGACTACGTCACCACCAACTACGTCAACTACGTGCAGGACGCGCAGACCACCGGTCACGCCGACAGCCACGAGTTCATGCTCAACCCGTCGTCGCACCTGCAGTGGAAACTGACCGATGCCGACCAGCTGCGTTTCAGCGTGGCGCGCACCGTGCGTCGTCCCAGCGTCGAGCAGCTGGTGCCGTCGGTGACCCTGGAATCGCCGGGCGAGTGGGACGTGACGATCGGCAACCCGGACCTGAAGATGGAGCGCTCGCTGGGCTTCGACCTGGGTTACGAGCACAGCATCGGCAAGAGCGGCATCGTCGGCGTCAACCTGTTCCAGCGCAACATCTCCGACCTGATCGGCATGGTCCGCACCACGCGACCGGTCACCGATGCCGGCCAGGACCCGGACGATTTCCCCGGTGGCCTGTACACGTTCCAGAACATCGGCAGCGCCAAGGTCCGCGGCGTGGAGTTCGACATGTCGATGCCGCTGAGCGCGCTGGGCATGCCCAACACCGGCATCTTCGGCAACTACACCCGGCTGTTCTCCAAGCGGCTCAACCCGATCACCGGCCGCGACGTGACCGTCGACGACCAGCCGTCGTTCGTCTACAACGTCGGCGTGACCCAGGACATTCCCGCGTGGAAGGCCAGCTTCGGCGCCAGCTACCAGAAGCAGGGGCCGTCCTACCAGCACAATTCGCCCGGCGAAATGCAGAGCACGAGCTACGGCGGCAATCTGGAAGTGTTCCTGGAAAAGCGCCTCGGCAAGTCGTTCGTGCTGCGCCTGACCGGCAACAACCTGCTCGACTCGTGCAGCGAACAGCTGGAACAGGATTTTGCCGGTGACGACGCCACCGAGATGATGGCCAACAACCGGGCGTACAACGTCGACTTCATGGAGCTCGAGCGCGAGTGCTCGTCGCCACGCTGGTCGGTCACGCTGCGCGCCGTGTTCTGAGCCTTCGAATTCCGTCCCCACGGTGTCTGGCGGCGATCCTCTCCCCGGGATCGCCGTTTTTTTGAGCAACATGGCAAGGTCCGGTTTGCGAGGAGCAATGAACATGCAACTGAAGCACTCCAGAAATTCATCCGCGCTTGCGCTGAAGCTGCTCGCCGGCATTCCGCTGGCGGTGTTCTCGATGAGCATGGGCGGGTGCACGCGCGCATCGGACGCGCAGTCGTCCACGCCGGCGACGGCCGCGACATCGGCCGTCGCGCAGCCAGTCGAACTGAAGCTGCAACGGGTGGTGATGCTGATGCGCCACGGCGTCAGGCCGCCGACCAAGCAGCAAGTCACGCCGGCCGGCACCAACCCGTCGCCGTGGCCGCAATGGGACGTCGACTTCGGCGAGCTGACCGGGCACGGCCGCGATGCGGTGCGCCTGCTCGGCCAGTGGGATCGCATCAACTGGGCCGCCCGCGGCCTGCTGCCGGCCACCGGCTGTCCGGCGAACGGAGACGTCGAGGTCGCCGCCAGCGCGAAGTCGCGCACCCAGGCCACCGCACGGGCGCTGGTCGAAGGCATGGCTCCCGATTGCGGCATCAACGTCGCGTTCCCGGCCGACAAGCGCGACGACGTGGAATTCCATCCGCTGGATACGCGGGCGGTGGCGATCGATGCCGATGCCGCGCTGAAGGCCGTGCAGGCGCTGATGCCCGCCGGTGGCATGGCGGCGGAAGTGCAGGCGCAGGCGCCGTTGTTCGCCCTGCTCAACCAGGCGATGGGCTGCACGCCCGCCGCAGCTTGCGACATCTCGAAGATGCCGGCCGGGCTGGAGCACAAGGACGGTGATCGCCCCGGCGTGGGCAATCCGTTCGGCGTTGCCTCCACTGCCAGCCAGACCTTCCTGCTCGAATACCTCGAAGGGAAGCCGATGAAGGACGTCGCCTGGGGGCACCTCACCCGTGAGCAGGTTTCCATCCTGCTGAAATTCCACGCGCTGAAATTCCGCTACGAAGGCCACGCGCCCTACGTGGCGGCCCGCGCCGCCACGCCGCTGGCCGCACGCATGCTGGCGGCGGTGGAACACGGCGCGAAGCTGACGGTGCTGGTGGGACACGACACCAACATTGCCGACCTGGGCGGCATGCTCGACCTGCACTGGCAGGTGCCCAGCTATCCCAGCGACGATCCGCCGCCGGGCGGCGCGATCGGTTTCGAGGTGCTGGCCGATCCGTCGGGCGCGCAGTTCGTCCGTGCGTTCTACCGCTCGCAGACGATGGACCAGGTGCGCGAGCTGCAGAAGCTCGACGCCGGTAATCCGGCCTCGTACCAGTACATCCCGATTCCGGGTTGCGCTGAGCGCTGCCCGCTGGCGGACTTCGAGAAGATCGTCAAGGACAAGCTGGTGCCGGTGCTGCGCCGGCCCGTGCTGCCCTGATCAAGGCAGCCTGGAACACGATGGCGGCGACCGTGATGGTCGCCGCCATCGCTTCATTCAGAGCCTGACCGGCGCGCCCGAACGTACCGATTCGCTGGCCGCTTCGGCCAGCGCCAGCGCCGCCACGCCGTCGGCATAACCGACCGCGGCACGCGTGCCGTCGAGCATGTCGGCGAAGTGCTCCATCTCGCTGCGATAGGCCTCGGCGTAGCGGTCGAGGAAGAAGTTCTGCAGGCGGTCGCTGGCGACGCCGGCCTCGGTGCAGACCTGGGTGGTGCTCTCCAGCACGTTGTCCGCCCGCACCATGCCGCCGGAAGCGAACGCCTCGATGCGCTGGTCGTAGCCGAAACCGCTGCGGCGGCTGTTGGAGATCACGCAGAGCCTGCCCGAGGCGGTTTTCAGCAGCGTGCGCGCGGTGTCCACGTCGCCCAGTTCGCCGATCACCGGGTCGACCAGGCAACTGCCGGTGGCATAGACCTGGGTCGGTTCCTCGCCGAGCAGCCAGCGGGCCATGTCGAAGTCGTGGATCGCCATGTCCTTGAACAGGCCGCCGGACACGGCGACGTAGGACGGCGGCGGCGGCGCGGGATCGTTCGAGGTGATCTGCAGGCTTTCGATCGTGCCGATCCGGCCGCTGTCCAGGCGCGCCTTCAATGCCCGGAAGTTCGGATCGAAACGCCGGTTGAAGGCCAGCAGCAGGTTGGCGCCGGACAGCTTCGCCGCCGCGCCGCGGGCACGGGCCAGGTCCTGGTCGATGGGTTTTTCGCAGAAGATCGCCTTGCCGGCGGCGGCGGCGCGCACGCAGTAGTCCAGGTGGGTGTCGGTGGAGCTGGCGATGATCACGCCGCGGACCGATGCATCGGCCAGCGCGGCGTCGAGGGTGGTGACCGGGGCGTTCCACTCCGCAGCAAGCGCCTGCGCCGACGCGTCGATCGCGTCGATCACGCCGGCCAGTTCGATGCGTGGATGCAGGGCGGCGTTGCGGGCATGGATGCGACCGATGCGGCCGGCTCCGACTATGACGACTTTGTGCATGATCGTGTCTCGCTCAGAGGGTGAAGACTTGTTCGTGCTGCGCGGACCATGCGCAGGCCTCGGCCAGGATCAGCGCGGCCACGCCGTCGGCATAATCGGTGCGCGAAACGGCACGGCCGTGCACCACGTCGGCGAAGTGGTCGATCTGGGCGCGATAGGCCTCGCGGTAGCGCTCGGCGAAGGCGGGCATGATCGGCGCGCCGCAGCTGCCGGCCTCGGTCAGCGTGTGCACGGTGTCCTGCGCCACGTTGTCGGCGCGGATCATGCCGGTCGAGCCGAACGCCTCGATGCGCTGGTCGTAACCGTAGCCGCTGCGGCGCGTGTTGGAGATCACGCACAGCCGGCCGCTGGCGGTCTTCAGCACGCAGCGGGCGGTGTCGACGTCGCCCTGGCGGCCGATCTCCGGGTCGACCAGGCAACTGGCGCTGGCGAACACTTCGACCGGCTCCTCGCCCATCAGCCAGCGCGCCATGTCCAGATCGTGGATGGTGAAGTCCTTGAACAGGCCGCCGCTGGTGGGAATGAAGCCCGCCGGCGGCGATGCCGGGTCGTGGTTGACCAGGTGCAGGGTTTCCAGCCGGCCGATCGCGCCCGCGTCCAGCTGCTGCTTCAGTCGCGCAAACTGCGGATCGAAGCGCCGGTTGAAGCCGAGCAGGAAGCGGGCGCCGGCGAAGCGCGACTGCGCCGCCCGCACCTTTTCCAGATCCAGATCGATCGGCTTCTCGCAGAACACCGCCTTGCCCGCCTCGACCGCCGCCAGCGCGTGGCCCAGGTGCTGGTCGGTCGAGCTGCAGATCAGCACGCCGCCGATCGAGGGATCGGCCAGCGCCTGTTCCAGGCTGACCATGCTGGCGCCGTGCAGGGCGGCGAAGCCCGCGGCCTCGGCGCGGGGATCCACCACGTACTTCAGGCGCAGGCCCGGGTGGCGGGCGGCATTGGGCCCGTGCACCTGGCCCATGCGGCCCGCGCCGATCAAGACAACGTCGATTCTGTCCAAGAGTAGACTCCCCCGAGCTGAGTTGCCGAAAAAAATAGAACTGATATTCTGTTTTTTAGTGTAATAGAATTTCTGGAAAGTTGCGCCATATTTCAACAAAGGCCGGTGTTGCGCGTGCAGCCCGGCGAAACACGAAGGAAAGCCCCATGGTCGAAATGGACGTGCCGCCCGCCAGCGCCGAAGAACTGCGCTCCGCCATCCTCGATCGCTACGAATCGCTCAGCAAACGCCTGCAGCAGATCGCCCGCTACGTGCTCGACGAACCCAACGCGGTGGCGCTGGAAACGCTGGCCGTGCTGGCCGAGCGCTGCAGCGTGCAGCCGTCGGCGATCGTGCGTTTCGCCAAGTCGTTCGGCTTCGAGGGCGCCAGCCAGATGCAGCGGCTGTTCCGTGACGGCCTGCTGTCGGGCAACGCCGCGCTGGGTTACGGCGAGCGCGTGCGGCAGTTCAGCCAGAACGTCGACGGCAAGTCGGTGGGCGACCCGGTGCAGGTGCTGGCCGAATTCGTCGAGGGCAACGTGCTGGCCCTGCACAACCTCGCCGACGCGGTGGGCCGCAAGAACCTGGCGGCCGCGGTGAAACTGATCGAGGAGGCAGACACCGTCTACGTGGCCGGCTTCCGCCGTTCCTTCCCGGTCGCCGCCTACCTGGCCTACTCGCTGCACCAGGTGGACAAGAAGACCGTCTTCATCGACAGCATCGGCGGCATGACCCGCCAGCAGATCCACGCGATCACCCGCCGCGACCTGCTGATCGCGGTGAGCTACCACCCGTATGCGGAAGAGGCGGTGCAGATGATCGATGCGGCCGCGGAGAACCACTGCAAGGTGCTGTCGATCAGCGACAGCCTGGTCAGCCCGGTGGCCAAGCCCGCCACCGTGGTGCTGCAGGTGCGTGAGGCCGAAGTGCGCAAGTTCCGCTCGCTGTCCGCTTCCATGTGCCTGGCCCAGGCGCTGGTGATCTCCTACGCCTTCGCCAGCAGCACGCCCCGGCGCAACAGTTCGCGGCTGCCGTCTTCCAGGTCCGCCAAGAAATGAAACATCTGTTGCTAAAAAATAGAAAATAGAATATATATTACGTGCATCCGGAGCGGTGGGCGCCGGAGACCCGTGAGAGAAGTGCATATGGAAGGGGCAAAGCGTCAGCTTGACCTTGTAACCATCGGACGATCCTGCATCGACTTGTACGGCGAGCAGACCGGTGGTCGCCTGGAGGACATGACCTCTTTCGCGAAGTACATCGGCGGCAGTCCGACCAACACCGCCGTCGGCGCCTCGCGACTCGGCTTGCGCAGCGCCCTGGTCACCCGCGTGGGCGCCGACCATTTCGGCCGCTTCATCCACGAGCAGCTGCGGCGCGAAGGCGTCTGCGTCGATGGCCTGGTCACCGACCGCGAGCGGCTCACCGCGCTGGTCTTCCTGGGCATCCGCGACCCGGACACGTTCCCGCTGATCTTCTATCGCGAGAACTGCGCCGACATGGCGCTGGGCGTCTCGGACATCGACGTGGAGCTGGTGCAGTCCGCGCGCTCCGTGCTGATCAACGGCACGCACCTGTCGCGGCCGAACGTGTTCGACGCCTCCGTGCACGCCTGCGAACTGGCCCGCGCCGCCGGCGCCAGGGTGGTGTTCGACATCGATTACCGGCCCGTGCTGTGGGGGCTGACCGGCAGGGACATGGGCGAGAACCGCTTCGTCGCCGACGCCGAAGTCACCGTGCGGCTGCAGCAGGTGCTGCCGCTGTGCGACCTGATCGTGGGCACCGAGGAAGAGATCCACATCCTCGGCGGCAGCACCGACACCATCGCCGCGCTGCGGGCGATCCGCGCGCGCAGCGACGCGTTGCTGGTGTGCAAGCGCGGCGCGCTGGGTTGCTCGGCGTTCCCCGCCGCGATCCCCGACCGCCTCGACGACGGCGTGGTCGGCCGCGGTTTCCAGGTCGAGGTGTTCAACGTGCTGGGCGCCGGCGATGCATTCATGGCCGGCTTCCTGCGCGGCTGGCTGCGCGACGAGCCGTTGTCGACGTGTTGCGAATACGCCAACGCCTGCGGCGCCATCGTGGTCTCGCGCCACGGCTGCGCGCCCGCGATGCCGACCTGGGACGAACTGCAGGCGTTCCTCGGTGGCGGCGAACGACCGTTCCGGCTGCGCGACGATGCCGCGCTGGAACAGCTGCACTGGGCGACCACGCGGGCCCGCGTGCACGAGGACCTCACCGTGCTGGCGGTCGATCATCGCAGCCAGTTCGAGGACATCTGCCGCGAGACCGGGGCGGACCCGGCCCGCATCCCCGCGTTCAAGGCGCTGGTATTGCAGGCGGTCGACCGGCTGGCGCGTGGCGACGACCGTTTCGGCGTGTTGCTGGATGGCCGCTACGGCATGCGCGCGCTGGAAGCCGCCGCCGATCGTCCGTACTGGATCGGCCGTCCGATCGAGCTGCCCGGTTCGCGCCCGCTGGTGTTCGAAAGCTCCGCCGACGTGGCCACCGAGCTGGCCACCTGGCCGTACAACCACGTGGTGAAGTGCCTGGTGTTCTATCACCCGGACGACCCGCGCGAGTTGTGCGAACAGCAGGAACGCCAGCTGCTGCGCCTGCAGGACGCCTGCCGCAAGACCCGCCACGAGCTGCTGCTGGAAGTGATCGCCTCGCGCCATGGACCGGTCGACCAGTACACCGCGGCGCGGGCGATCCAGTGTCTCTATGATCGGGGCATGAAACCGGACTGGTGGAAACTCGAACCGGCCGCCGACGGCGCCACCTGGGGCCATATCGAGCGCGCCATTCGACGCAACGATCCGCTTTGCCACGGCGTCCTGCTGCTGGGCCTGCAGGCGCCCAGCGAAGTGCTCGCCGATTCGTTCCGCAGCGCCGCGGCCAGTCCCATCGTCAAGGGCTTCGCGGTGGGGCGCACGATTTTCGCGGATGCCGCGGCACGCTGGTTGTCCGGCAGCTTCGATGACGAGGCGGCGATCGCCGATCTCTGCGCGCGCTTCGCCGTGCTGGTCGAAGCATGGCGCGAGGCCCGCGCAGCGGCCCTGGCCTGCCGCAGCGAGGCGGTGTGAGATGGCCATCGTGCGACTGACCGCGGCACAGGCGACGGTGCGCTGGCTGGCGGCGCAATACGTGATCGTCGACGGCGAGGAAGTGCCGTACTTCGCCGGCGCCTGGGCGATCTTCGGCCATGGCAACGTGGCCGGTTTCGGCGAGGCGCTGCACGCCGTGCGCGACACGTTTCCCACTTGGCGCGCGCACAACGAGCAGGGCATGGCCCACGCCGCGATCGCGTACGCGAAACAGATGCGCCGCCGCCGCGCGATGGTCTGCACCAGCTCGATCGGCCCGGGCGCCACCAACATGGTCACCGCGGCGGCGCTGGCCCACGTCAACCGCCTGCCGGTGCTGCTGCTGCCCGGCGACGTGTTCGCCAGCCACCAGCCCGATCCGGTGCTGCAGCAGGTCGAGGACTTCGCTGACGCCACGGTCACGGCCAACGACTGCTTCCGTCCGGTGTCGCGCCATTTCGAGCGGATCACCCGGCCCGAACAGATCATCGACGCGCTGCCCAAGGCGCTCGCCACGATGCTCGACCCGGCCAGCTGCGGCCCGGCCACCATCGCGTTCTGCCAGGACGTGCAGGCCGAGGCGTTCGACTATCCCGAAACATTCTTCGCGCGACGCTTGTGGCGAGAGCGCCGGCCCGGCGCCGACGCCGCCGGATTCGCGGCGCTGGTGAGCGCGCTGAAGGCGGCGCGGCATCCGCTGCTGATCGCCGGCGGCGGCGTGCTGTACAGCGGCGCCGAAGCGGCGCTGGCCGCCCTGGTCGAAGCCACCGGCCTGGCCGTGGCCGAGACCCAGGCCGGCAAGGGCGCGTTGCCGTGGAATCATTCCTGCTCGCTGGGCTCGATCGGCGTCACCGGATCGAGCGCGGCGAACGCGGCGGCCGCGCGTGCCGATCTTGTCGTCGGCATCGGCACGCGGCTGGCGGATTTCACCACCGGCTCGCGCAGCCTGTTCGAGCAGGCGCGGAAGTTCCAGATCAACGTGCAGCCGTTCGATGCGCACAAGCACGATGCGCAGGCCGTGCTCGGCGATGCGCGCACGGTGCTGCAGGCATTGTCCGCGGAGCTGGCCGGCTGGCGCGCGCCTGCCATCGATGCGGGCGAGGTGCGGGCGTGGAATGCGGCCGTCGATGCGGCCACCGCCGGCGCCGCCGCACAGGTCCTGCCCAGCGATGCCCAGGTGATCGGCGCGGTGCAGCGCAGCGTGGACGAGGACGCCATCGTGGTGTGCGCGGCCGGCGGCCTGCCGGGCGAGTTGCACAAGCTGTGGCGCACCGCGCGCAGCGACGGCTATCACGTCGAGTACGGCTATTCGTGCATGGGCTACGAGATCGCCGGCGGCCTCGGCGTGAAGATGGCGGCGCCCGGTCGCGAGGTGGTGGTGATGGTCGGCGACGGCAGCTACCTGATGATGAATTCGGAACTGGCCAGCTCGGTGATGCTGGGCCGCAAGCTGATCGTGGTGCTACTGGACAACCGGGGCTATGGCTGCATCAACCGCCTGCAGCACGCCACCGGCGGCGCCGGCTTCAACAACCTGCTGGCCGATGCCGCGCACGACGTGCTGCCGTCGATCGACTTCGCCGCCCACGCGGCGAGCCTGGGCGCGCTGTCCGAACACGTCGCGACGCTGGGCGAACTGGAAGCCGCGCTGGTGCGTGCACGCGCCGCCACACGCAGCTACGTGGTGGTGATCGACACCGATCCGCTGAAGAGCACCGAAGCCGGCGGCTGGTGGTGGGACGTGGCGGTGCCGGAAGTTTCCGAACGCCCTGAAGTGGAGGCCGCGCGGCGTGCCTACGAGCAGGGCATCCGACAGAAGAAGGATTTGTCATGAGCATCCGTTTCGGCGTCAGCCCGATCGCCTGGGCCAACGACGACATGCCCGAGCTGGGCGGCGACACGCCGCTGGAAAGCATCCTGCATGACATCCAGGAGCTGGGCTTCGAAGGCGTCGAGCTGGGCGGCAAGTTCCCGCGCCAGGCGGCCGCGCTGAAGCCGCTGCTGGCGCGCTATCAGCTCGACCTGATCGGCGGCTGGTACAGCGGCTCGCTGCTGACGCAGTCCGCCCACGACGAGATCGTGGCGCTGCAGCCGCATCTGGAACTGCTCAAGGCGATGGGCAGCACGGTGTTCGTGTTCGCCGAAACCAGCAACGCGATCCATGGCCAGCGCGACCAGGCCATGCAGGACACGCCGCAACTCGGCCCGGACGAGTGGACCGTGTTCGGCCAGCGCCTGACCGAGGTGGCCGATTACATCCAGGCCCAGGGCATCCGCTTCGCCTACCACCATCACCTGGGCACCGTGGTCGAGCGCGCGTCGGACCTGCAGGCCTTCCTGCGCCACACCGGCGCATCGGTGGGGCTGACCCTGGACACCGGCCACGCCGCGCTGGGCGGCATCGACGCGTTGCAGCTGATCGCCGAGCATCCTGCGCGCATCGCCCACGTGCATTGCAAGGACGTACGCCGCGAGGTGTTCGACGAACTGCGCGCAGCCGGTTCGAGTTTCCTCGACGGCGTGCTGGCCGGCATGTTCACCGTGCCCGGTGACGGTGGCCTGGATTACGCGGCGCTGATGGCTGCACTGGCGAAGATCCGTTACAGCGGCTGGATCGTGATCGAGGCCGAGCAGGACCCGGCCCTGGCCGATCCGCGCACCTACGCCCAACTCGGCCTCGGCACGCTGCGGGAGCGCGCCGCCGCCGCGGGGTTGCAGTGATGGCCGGCCTGCGCGTCCGCCCCCATGCGCCCGACGCCACGGGCACCGTGCTGGAAGTGACTCCGGCCAGCGCCGGCTGGAAACATGTCGGCTTCCGCCTGGTGAAACTGGCGGCCGGTGAGCGGTTCGCCGGCGGCGAGGCCGGCCGCGAGGCCTGCCTGGTGATCGTTGCCGGCATGGCCGACGTCGATGCGGGCGGACTGCACTTCGCGCACGTCGGTGGTCGCAGCAACCCGTTCGAGGATCGCGCGCCCGGTGCCGTCTACGTGCCCGCGGGCGTCGCCTATGAAGTCGTCGCCAGTGGCCCGATCGAATTGGCCGTCTGTACCGCGCCTGGCACGGGGCAGGGCGAACCGCGGCTGATCGCCGAATCCGCGATGAGCCGCGAAGTGCGCGGCGCAGGCACCAACACCCGCCACGTGCGCAACATCCTGCCGCAGACCGAGCCGGCCGACAGCCTGCTGGTGGTGGAAGTGATCACGCCCGGCGGGCACTGGTCCAGCTACCCGCCGCACAAGCACGACACCGCCGAGGCAGGCACGGAATCCGCGCTGGAGGAAACCTACTACCACCGGCTCAACCCGCCGCAGGGCTTCGCCTTCCAGCGCGTCTACACCGATGACCGCTCGCTCGACGAAACCGTCTGCGTGGAAGACGGCGACGTGGTGATGGTGCCGCGCGGCTACCACCCGGTCGGCACGGCGCACGGCTACGACCTGTACTACCTCAACGTGATGGCGGGCCCGCATCGCCAATGGATTTTCCGCAACGACCCGGCCCACGACTGGATCGCGCACCGTCCCCCCGGCTAACCCCGCGGCAAGACTCCCTTCCCCCGCCAAGCGGGGGAAGGGGCCGACTGCGAAGGCAGGATGCCGAAGCGAACGGCGAAGCCGGCCCGGAGGGCGTGCCGCAGGAGCGGCACGTAAGGCGGATGGGGATGTGCTCTTGATCTGCCATCGCGCAAAAAGCGCCCCCATCAGCCCTCCGGGCAGCTTCCCCCGCTGCCGGCGGGGGAAGCGAAAGATCCAGACCTCGCGGGGAACGGGTCATCGGGCCGGCCATCCGGCGCCCACCAGAAAACATCATGCAGGAGTGAGTCATGCGCAACATCGAACATTTCATCGGCGGCCAGACCGTTGTCGGCACCTCCGGTCGCCACAGCGACGTCTTCGATCCGAACAGCGGCCAGGTGCAGGCGAAGGTGTCGCTGGCCAACGCCGCGGAGCTTGATCGCGCGGTGCGCAACGCCGCCGAGGCGCAGCCGGCGTGGGCCGCGGTGAATCCGCAACGCCGCGCGCGGGTGATGTTCGAGTTCGTGCGCCTGCTCAACGTGCACAAGCAGGAGCTGGCCGAGCTGCTGGCCAGCGAGCACGGCAAGGTGGTGTCCGATGCGCACGGCGACGTGCTGCGCGGGCTGGAGGTGATCGAGTTCGCCTGCGGCATCCCGCACCTGCTGAAGGGCGAATACACCCAGGGCGCCGGCCCGCGGATAGACGTCTATTCGGCGATGCAGCCGCTGGGCGTGGTGGCCGGCATCACGCCGTTCAACTTCCCCGCGATGATCCCGATGTGGATGTTCGGCCCGGCGATCGCCACCGGCAACGCGTTCATCCTCAAGCCGTCCGAGCGCGACCCGTCGGTGCCGGTGCGGCTGGCCGAGCTGATGATCGAGGCCGGCTTGCCGCCGGGCATCCTCAACGTGGTGCACGGCGACAAGGAGATCGTCGACGCGATCGTGGCGCATCCGACGATCAAGGCGGTCAGCTTCGTCGGCTCGTCCGACGTGGCGCAATCGGTGTACGCGGCCGGCGCGGCGCACGGCAAGCGCGTGCAGTGCATGGGCGGCGCCAAGAACCACGGCATCGTGCTGCCGGATGCGGACCTCGACCAGGTTGTCGCCGACCTGATGGGCGCCGCCTACGGTTCGGCCGGCGAGCGCTGCATGGCGCTGCCAGTGGTGGTTCCGGTGGGCGAGGCGACCGCCGACGCGCTGCGCGCGAAACTGCTGCCGGCGATCGCCGCGCTGCAGGTGGGCGTCTCCGGCAATCCCGATGCGCATTACGGCCCGGTGGTGTCGGCGGCGCACAAGGCGCGCATCGAGGGCTATATCCAGCTCGGCGTGGACGAAGGTGCGGAGCTGGTGGTCGACGGCCGCGGCCTCAAGGTGCCCGGCCACGAAGGCGGCTTCTTCCTGGCGCCCACGCTGTTCGACCACGTGAAGCCCACGATGAAGACTTACCAGGACGAGATCTTCGGCCCGGTGCTGCAGATCGTGCGTGCTCACAGCTTCGAGGAAGCGCTGGCGTTGCCGTCGCAGCATCCCTACGGCAACGGCGTCAGCATCTTCACCCGCAGCGGCGACGCGGCGCGCGAGTTCGCCGACCGCGTCGAGGTGGGCATGGTCGGCATCAACGTGCCGATCCCGGTGCCGGTGGCGTACCACAGCTTCGGCGGCTGGAAGCGCTCGGGCTTCGCCGACCTCAACCAGTACGGCATGGACGGCGTGCGCTTCTACACCCGCACCAAGACGGTGACCCAGCGCTGGCCCAGGGGCGGCGAAGCGATCGAGCAGAGCTTCGTGATCCCGACCTTGTGACGGCGTGACACGAACGATCCTTCCTCCGCGCAGCGGGGGAAGCAAGGCGTTTCGGCGTATATGGAATAATTCTTCCAATTTGTTCAAATATGAAATAGTCTGATTGCAACGAGGCCGGTGCGTGCTGCGCCGGCCGCTGAGGGGGAGTCCGATGGCGCGTGGATGGCTGGCGTTTTTCGCAACCGGAGCTGACCAGCCCGAGATCACCGACAGGGACGTCATCGACCGGCAATATCGCAAGCATCGCCTGCGCGTGATGCTTGCGATAACGCTGGGCTACGGCCTGATCTACACCTGCCGCCTGGCGCTCGGCGTGGTCAAGAAACCGATCATCGACGCCGGCATCTTTACTCCCGCCGAACTGGGCATGATCGGTTCGGCACTTTTTTATACCTACGCGATCGGCAAGCTCACCAACGGCTTCCTCGCCGATCACGCGAACATGAAGCGTTTCCTGGCCTTCGCCTTCCTCACCACCGCGGTGTGCAACCTGGCGATGGGCTTCGTCACCACGGTGTGGCTGGCGGTGATCCTGTGGGGGCTCAACGGCTGGTTCCAGAGCTTCGGCGCGCCGGGCGGCGTGGTGGCGATGACGGCGTGGTTCTCCAACCGCGAGCGCGGGCGCACCTACGGCATCTGGAGCACCGCGCACTCGATTGGCGAAGGCCTGACCTTTCTCGTCGTGGGCGCCACCGTGGCCACCTTCGGCTGGCGCTTCGGTTTCTGGGGGCCGGGCATGATCGGCGTGGCCACCGCGATCGGCGCCTACCTGCTGCTGCAGGATCGCCCGCCCACCCTGGGCCTGCCCGCGGTCAACGACTGGAAGAACGACAACTTCGGCGAAGCGTCGAAACCGAAGATCGCCTCGGTGCTGAAGCTGCAGCTGTCGATCCTGAAGATGCCCGCGATCTGGGTGCTGTGCCTGGCCTCGGCCACCACCTACGTGACGCGCTACGCGATCAATTCCTGGGGCGTGCTGTACCTGCAGGAGATCCACGGTTACTCGCTGACCATGGCCGGCACCTTGCTGATGATCAGCACCCTGGCCGGAATGGCCGGCGCCATTGCGTTCGGCTTCATTTCCGACAAGCTGTTCGACGCACACCGGCCGCCGGTGAACCTGATCTTCGCGCTGCTGGAACTGGCTGGCCTGCTGCTGTTCTTCTATGGCCCCAATCACCTGTGGTCGCTGATCATCGCGATGGTGCTGTTCGGCATGGGCCTGACCGGCCTGGTCACCTCGCTGGGCGGCCTGTTCGCGGTGGACATCGCGCCCAAGCGCGTGGCCGGCGCGGCGATGGGCGTGATCGGCATCTGCAGCTACATCGGCGCCGGCGTGCAGGAGCAGGTGTCCGGCACGCTGATCCAGCACGGCATGACCATGGTCGATGGCGTGCGCCACTACAATTTCGGCCCGGCGATCGCGTTCTGGATCGGCTCGTCGGTGCTCTCCATGCTGCTGGCGCTGAGCCTGTGGCGCACACGACGCAGGGACTGAAACCATGTTGCGCGCTTCCCCCGAACTCAAGGCGATGATCAAGGCCGCCCAGGTAGCCGGCGACGGCCTGCTGCAGCGCTTCGGCCAGCTCGGTGAACTGGTGGCGCGCACCAAGTCCGGCCCGGCCGACCTGGTCTCGATCGCCGACGAGGAAGCCGAGCGCAGCACCCGCGAAATCCTCGGCAAGGCGCAGCCATCGTTCGGCTTCATCGGCGAAGAGGGCGGCACCACCGGCGGCAGCGACGATGCGCAGAGCTGGATCGTCGACCCGCTGGACGGCACCACCAACTTCCTGTTCGGCACGCCGTTGTGGGGCGTCAACATCGCGCTCGCGCGCGAGGGCGAGGTGGTGGCCGGCGTGACCTGGTTGCCGGTGTTGCGTGAAATGTTCGTGGCGGCGAAAGGCGAGGGTGCCTGGCTCAACAGCGAACCGATCCGCGTCTCCACCCGCAACCGCCTGGTCGACAGCGTGCTCGGCTGCGGCATCCCGTTCGCCGGCAAGCCCGATCACCCGGTGTTCGCCCGCGAGATGGCGCTGCTGTCCGGCGAAGTCGCCGGCATCCGTCGCACCGGCGCGTGCTCGGTCGACATGGCCTACGTCGCGGCCGGACGCTGGGACGCCTACTGGGAACGCTCGCTGTGCGCCTGGGACATGGCGCCGGGCATCATCCTGGTGCGCGAAGCCGGCGGCGTGGCCAGCTCGGTCACCGGTGGCCCGGTGGACGTGCATGGCGGCAATGTCTGCGTGTCCAACGGGCACATCCAGGCTGCGCTGGTGGAGCGACTCAACCGGGCGCTGGAAGCATCGGCTTCGTGAATCGCGGGCCAGGGTTCGGAAGTTAATTACGACCCGGGCCACACCAGCGAGCGGTGAATCTGCGCACCAGCCCAGGCGCCGTCACCCACTGCGAGCGAAACCGAGTGCGGCATCTTCGCGGCGTCACCGCAGGCGAACACGCCTGGCACGGTGGTCTCCTTGGTGTCTCCGGTGGATATCTGCAGGCCCATCGGCGTCTCGACCAGTTCGCAACCGAGCTGGGCCGCGATCGGCGTCGAAGGCTCGTTCCGCGGCGCGGTGAACAGGCCGGCGAAGCTGATGCGTCGCCCGTCGGTGAGCACGATGTCGGCGTCTCCGTCGATGCGCTCGATTCGCGTCGTTTCGACCGTCACGCCGCGACGAGCCAGTTCTTCCGCAGCAGCCCGGTCGAGTTCGCACGTGCCGTTGGGGAAGAACGTGGTGGTTCCCCACTCCGGCAGCAGCTGCGCCTGATGGATCGACATCGGGCCCGTGGCGATGACGCCGATGCGGCCCTGATCCAGTTCATAGCCGTGGCAATACGGGCAGTGGAAGATGCTCCTGCCCCAACGCTCGGCCAGGCCGGGGATTTCGGGCAGCCGGTCCGACACGCCGATCGCCAGCAGCAAACGCCTGGCTGAATACGTGGTGCCGCCACAGGCCACCTGGAAGTCGTCCATCGCGCCGGTCGCCTGCTCGACTTCGCCGTCCTGCCAGGTCAGCGTGGGATACGCCTCGAGTTGCGTGCGAGCGACACGGGCCAGCTCGGCGGGATCGACGCCGTCCTGGCCGAGGAATCCGTGGGAATGGCTGGCGCTGCGATTGCGCCGCTTGCCGCCGTCGATGATGAGTACGCTACGGCGCGCCCGCAGCAACTGCAGGGCCGCGGCCATGCCCGAGTAGCTGCCGCCGATGATGATGACGTCATGCTTCATGCCGGTGCCTCGATCGATGGGCGCCATGGCGGCGCGCGAAATCCGCAGCCAGCGCGGCCAGGGTGACCGACTCGAAGCGCTGCAGCAGCAGTGCCTCGGCGTCGGCGAAAGCGGTGTCCAGCGCCGCATTGATCGCCTGCTCGACGAGGCATTCGGGATGTTCGTTCCGGTTGCCCACGGCGAACAGCGCAGGCTCGCCCAGCGCTTCGTGCAACTGGCGCAGCGTGACCTTGCTGAGGTCCGCCGAGATGCGCCAGCCGCCGGCGTGTCCGCGATCCGCCGTGACCAGGCCAGCCTCCCGCAGCAGGCCCATGGTGCGGCGGACCACCACCGGATGTGTACCCAGACACTGCGCCAGCGCATCGGATGTCATCGGCGTATCGCGCTCGGCCATGTGCAGCAAGGCATGGAGTACGGCGGAAAGTCGGCTGTCTCGTTTCATGTAACAAACGATGTTACGTTAGTGCCTCCATGTCAAGCGGCGAGGGCAGCATGTCCACTTTCAACGACCCCCAGGCGGTGGCGCGATACACGGACGGGCCGCTGCGGCAGGTGCCCGGATTGCATGCGCTCCACCAGATGAGCGGCCTGCTCCTGTACGAGCACGTGCCGTCCGATGGGAGCGTGCTGGTGCTGGGCGCCGGTGGAGGTCTGGAGCTCAAGGCCTTCGCCGAAGCCCATCCGCAGTGGCGCCTGCTCGGCGTCGACCCGTCCGCGCCGATGCTGGAATTGGCCGTCCAGACGCCGGGGCCGATGGCGCCGCGGGTGGAGTTGCTGGAGGGCTACATCGATGCGGTTCCGACCATCGAATTCGACGGCGCGGTTTGCCTGCTGACCATGCACTTCCTGTCCATCGGGGAACGCCTGCACACGCTGCGCGAGCTGAGGCGCCGGTTGAAACCCGGCGCCCCGCTGGTGATGGCCCATCACAGCGTTCCCGATGCACCGGACGAAAAGCTGCGCTGGCTACGGCGGCACGTGGCCTTCATGGCTTCCAACGGCATGCCGGTTGCGAACATGGCCACGACGATCGAAGCGATGGCCCGCCGCCTCCCGCTGCTTTCTCCCGAAGCCGAGGTCGACTTGCTGGAGCAGGCCGGCTTCGAGCGGCATGAGCTGTTCTATGCGGCTTTCACGTTCAAGGGGTGGGTGGGGTATGCGGGTTTGTAGCTCGGCGCGGCCACCGGGCAATCGACAAGGCGCTCCGACCCATCGGAAGGAGCACCCGGCTATACGCAACGCGTCAGATCTGCGCGAGCCCGCCGTCGACGGCAAGCTCGCTGGCGGTCATGAAGCTGCTGTCCGATGACGCCAGAAAGGCGGCCGCCGCTCCGATCTCCGCCGGTTCGGCCATGCGCTGCAGCGGATTCATCGAGGCGAACGCCTTCAGGCCTTCCTCGCCCACCGCTGCCTTCGCCAGTTCGGTCGCCGTCGGTCCGGGCGACAACACGTTGACCCGGATGCCGGTGCCCTTCAGGTCTTCTGCAAAGGTCTTGGCGAGGTTGCGCACGGCGGCCTTGCTTGCGCTGTAGACGCCGAAGGCCGGGGCGCCGGTGGTGCCGGCGCTCGAGCCGGTCAGGATGATCGAGCCGCCCGGACCCATCAGCGGCAGCGCCTTCTGCACCGTGAAGATCGTGCCCTTCACATTGGTGTCGAAGGTTTCGTCGATGTGCTCGGCGGTGATCTGGCCCAGCGGAAGCAGGCCGCCGGTCCCGGCGTTGGCGAACACGATGTCGAGCGTGCCGCGTTCGGCCTTCACCGCCGCGTAAAGCTTGTCGAGGTCGGCCGGGTCGGAGACCGAACCCTGCACCGCGCGGGCGTTGGGGCCGAGCTTCGCCACCGCGGCGTCGAGCGCTTCCTGCCGACGGCCGTAGATGAAGACGAAGGCGCCTTCCTCGATGAAGCGCTCGGCCGCTGCGAGGCCGATGCCGGTGGCGCCGCCGGTGATGACGGCGGTCTTTCCATTCAACTTGCTCATGTCATGAATCCTGGGTGGAAGGGGTTGCCACTGCCGAAGCAGTGATGGGGATGGCGGGCCGAGCGCGATCCTTGTCGCGATGGCCGTACGCGCTCAGGGCTGCTGCTTGAACAGGTCCTGGAAAATCAGTGGGCCCCAGACGCGGCCGCGTGCCTGCACCAGCGTGCCGCCCTCATCGAACTTGCCGAGGTTGACGGGGGCGAAGCCGAGTCGCTTCGCAAGGTCCGCCACTTGCGAAGCGGCCGCTTCGTCGTCGCTCGACAGGAACACGACCCGGTGACCGCCCTGGACCTTGGGGTCGGTGGCCAGCGTGCGCGACAGCAGGTGATTGAAGCCCTTGACGAACCTGGCACCGCGGAACGACCTGGCGGCGAAGGCGGAAGAGGGGAGGTTTTCGAGCATTTCGACCGGGTCATTCGTATTCATCGCGTCGATGATCGTCTTGCCCTTCCAGTCCGGAAGCAGCTTGCCGATGTCCTGATGTCCCTCGAACAGCACCGCCAGGATGATCACGTCCGCCTTGACGGCTTCCTGCAATGTTCCGGGGATGACCTTGGGGCCGATCGCCTGCGCCTGCGGCAACAGCGCTTCGGGCGGCCGCCGGCTGGCGACCGTGACTTCGATGTTGTTGCGGGCGAACGCGCGGGCGAGGGCCTGGCCGATGGAACCGAAACCGATGATGGCGTAGCTCATGGCATTGTCCTTTTCAGTATGGAGATGGAGTGGTCTGGCCCGAATGGCGCTTGCCTTGTCGCCGTCATCCCCGCGAGGGCGGGGATCCAGTGACTTGAGCGTGCCGAGCGATTCGAACCGGTTGCCCAACCAATCTGGGTCGCTTGACGCATCAACACAATTGACGAAACATCGCTTGATACGATCTATTTTCTGGATAGCTGATGCTCGACAACGTCACCATCAACCAGCTGCGTGCGTTCGTGGCGGTGTGCGACCAGGGCAGCTTCTCGGGCGCGGCGCGCAAGCTCGCGCGGGCGCAGTCGGCCATCAGCCATGCGATCAAGGCATTGGAAAGCGCATTCGACGTCGAGTTGTTCGAGCGCAACACGCGCAAGGCGCAGCTCACCGCGGCGGGGCGCAGCCTCCTGCCCGACGCGCGGGCGGTGATCTCGCGCACGGAGGAAATGAAGAACCGCGCCGGCTCCATCGCCAAGGCCGGCGTGCCGCAGGTGTCGGTCGCGGTCGATGCCTACTTTTCGCGCGCGCATCTGATCGGCTGCCTGCGCACGCTGCAGGAAGAATGCCCCACCGCCGCGATCAACCTGCGCATCACCACCATGCAGGGCGGCGAAAAGCTGGTGCTGGAAAAAGTGTGCGCCCTGGCCGTCACCATCAACGACGTGCCGGAAGTGAACCCGCAAGCCATCGAGCGCCACTGGTTGCGCGAGGAAGAGATGGTGACGGTCTGCGCGCCGACCTATCCGCTCGCCTCAACTCCCCAACCCGTCCCCGTGGACGAGTTCGGCCGCTACACCCAGATCATCGTCACCGACAACCAGCCCGGCGCGGACAAGACCCAGGAGGGCGTCGCCGGCAAGCGCCAGTGGCTGGTCAACGATCTCGGTGCGAAACGGGATCTGCTGAAAGCCGGGCTGGGGTGGGGGCACTTGCCGCGGCATCTCGTGGTCGAGGATCTGGTCGGTGGGCAGCTTGTCGAGCTTGAGCGGCGTGCCTGGCACATCCGCTCGCTGACGTTCGTGGTTTCACAGCGGCGGGGGCATGATCTTTCGGCGTGCGAGGCGCGGTTGGTGGATCTGCTTGGCGAGGCTTAGCCTCGTGCGAAGTGCGGCGGTCTCCATGACTTGTCGCTCATGGACGGAGGTCCGCAAAGCAGATCAACGACGGTAGCGAGACCTTGAAATTGTCCCTGATTCCCCCTCAGCTGCCGGAGACGTACCGCGCCTGAGCCCGTCCTGCGACCGTTGACAAGTGTTCCCAAAACGGGAACACTTGCCGCCACGGCTAAGATGGGGAGGGCGCCAATGCACCGAACATCGGGGATCCAGGATTTCCATGAAAATAATTGGACTCGGATTACTGCATAATTTTATTAAGCAGTATCCCGACACTAAAAATTGGATCGACAACTGGACCGCAGATTCTAGGCGAGCCCAGTGGAAGACTAGTCACGACATCAGAAAAAGATATGCCAGCGCCAGTTTTTTGGCGAAAAACGTAGTCATCTTCAATATCCGCGGTAACAACTACCGACTTGAAACAGTCGTTGCCTACAACACAGGCACTGTTTTGATCGAATGGATTGGAACTCATGCGGAATACACGCGCAGGCATAAGTAGCTACAATTATGAAGCCAAGAATCATTAAATCAGATCACGAATACCAGGATGCCATCCGCAGCGCTACGCTTCTCATTAAGGATGATCCCGCTACTGGAACTTATGAGGCCGAACAGCTGGAGCTTCTGTCTCTGTTAATCGAGGATTATGAGCGTAAACATTTCACGTTCGATATTCCAGATCCAGTATCAGCCATTGAGTTTAGAATGGAGGAGCAAGGTCTAAGACAGCGAGACCTGATACCTATTCTCGGAAGTCGAAGCCGTGTGTCTGAAGTATTGGCGCGAAAAAGACCACTCAGCTTACAGATGATAAGGGCGCTGGCGGAAAGTTTAGGAATACCTACTGATATTCTGATTAGGCCGAGCCACCAGCCGTCTCCGTCTGTGAATTATGGCGAAACATCTGATTGGACGAAGTTCCCGTTCCGGGAAATGCAGCGCCGCGGATGGATTCCTGCGGTTGGAAAATCCACCGAAGCCGACATAGCCCGTGAGGTACAAAATTTTCTCAATAATGCGGGAAATTCACCCACGCTAGTCCCACTGTATCGGAGACGCCTTAAAGGTCTTGGTGCCAGTGACATGGAAGAGCGAGCTTCATATTCAGTTATTGCTTGGACTACACGTGTTCTGCAGCGTTCAAAAACGTGCTCTACGAAGATCAGGAAATTTCAGATCAGCAGTCTAAGTGAAGATTTTTTTCAACGAATTGTTAAACTGAGTGTTCGCGATGATGGTCCTGTTGAAGTGGTCAATATTTTGAAAGACATCGGTATCTGCGTAGTCATTGAGCCTCAGATGCCAGGTACGCTAATCGATGGTGCGGCGATCCTTAACAGCAATAGGCTACCTGTAATAGGTTTGACTCTTCGTTTCGATCGGGTCGATTATTTCTGGTTCACGCTACTTCATGAATTAGCGCATGTATGGAAGCATCTAAACGATCCTAATGAAAGTTTTGTCGACAGGATCGACGCAAGCGACGTTAAGGACCAGATCGAAAAAGAGGCCAATCGCGTCGCGCGTGAATCCATAGTGCCGAGAGATATCTGGACAAAGAGTGCTGTACGACTAAATCCATCGACTTCGTCTATCACTGATTTGGCAAATCAACTGGGCGTTCACCCCGCACTAGTTGCAGGCCGCGTTCGGCACGAAACAGGCGACTACAGTAAGTTTTCAAAATTGCTGGGCCAAGGGAAGATCAGGGGTCTTTTTTAGCGATTAGCGTAGGTTAGAGGGTAAAATCATGAGGCTTTACACCCCTGTTGTCAGGGCAAAAAATAATGATCTCAAGGCGATCGAGCTGCTTGGCGATTGCGCCAAATCGTCGATTCGACCATTGATTGAAGCCCCTCTATCTTTGCCCGACGGCCAGTTGCGAACAAACGTCATGGAGGCCGCGGAGCTTCTCGGCAAGAGACTTGAAGGCGTGCCTTACTATTTTGATCCGCTAGGTATCGAGAGCTTTGAGCGGCACGTCATTGCGTTCAATGCTTTGGCCCATGTCGGATCGGACTTTACCCCGACAATAGGCTTGGGGCGCGGCCCAATTGACTACGCATCTTTACGACATCTGGTTGGCTCGCATTCGTTAGACCTCGCCGTTAGAGTGGATAAATTTGACTTGGAAGACGCCTCCGAGGAGACGTGGGCTAAACTTATCGCAATGAGTGCGGCGGTTGGCATCCAACCGTCCAAGGTGAGTTTGCTGATTGATTTTGGTCAGTTGGGTAATAACCAGCTCGAGCAGATGGTCGACTCAGTCGTCGATTTCCTTGCGGTCCAGCCCCAGCAATTTCGCGACTCGCCAATCGTGGTGCTGGGAAGCTCGGCGCTTAGCAGCGTTTCTCCGGTGCCTCTGGACGGATCTCTCGATATCAGGAGGCGCGAACTTGACCTCTGGGCCAATTTGCGTTTCGAATTGGACGAGGTTCACCATATTGGTTTCGGTGATTATGGAATTATTGACCCATCATTTATATTCCCGAGTGGCCCGGCTCCAAATTCGAACGCTAAAATCAGGTATACGCGTGGCCTGATAACAACGTATTTCCGTGGTCATTGCCTTTACAACCCAAATCGATTTGTCCAGTATCATGACTTGGCGAGGCGGGTTTTTGAGTCTGATAGATATCTTGGGGCTGGTTTTAGTTACGGAGATAAAATTATTGCGGATTGCGCAATGGGGCGCTGCGGCCCTGGAAACCTGGGGACATGGGTCATGGCAGATACTAACCACCATATCGAGTTCACTGCTGAACAGGTCAGTCGTGTCGCAGACAGAGTCGGCATTATTCATGTGCGCACTGAGGTGGAATCAGCGCTCGTCGATGAGTAAGTCTTTGCAAAATGGGGATCAGGTTCTGACTAAGCCAAGCTGACTTCCGTTCTTCATTGACCTAGCTCAGGCAATATCCTTCGACTTCCGAAACCCGGGTCAGAGTGTACTTCCGTGGCTAACGGGCAGGGTTTCCAATCTGGCCACGTGAACCTGCCGGTCTTCGCCGGCCCGCGTCAGAGCTGCGCGGATTAGTGGGGACGTGGCTAATTAAATTCCGAACCCGGCCAGCGCCGTGGCTGCGTTCCGCACGTCGTGCAGGCACTTGACGGTTTCACGTCGCCTCTTGTGTTCGCTTCAGGAGCGGAGGCTTCTCAGGCCGGCACGGATCTCGCTGACCAGGATCTCGGGCTGTTCGAAGGCGGCGTAGTGTCCGCCCTTGTCGGCCTCGCCGTAGTGGATCAAGTGGGTGTAGGTGTCTTCGATCCAGCTTCGGGGCAGGCGCGGGATGTCGCGGGGGAACACGGTCACCGCGACTGGCAGCGTCAGTTTGGGGCCGGCCATGCTGCCGGCCTTGTTCTCCCAGTAGATGCGCGCGGACGACGCGGCCGTGTTCGTGAACCAGTAGAGCGATATCGCGTCCAGGATCTCATCGATGCCGAGGGCGTCCTCGGCGAGTCCGTGGTTGTCGGTCTTGGCTTGGAACTTGTCGTAGATCCAGGCCGCCTGGCCCGCCGGCGAGTCCGCCAGGGCGAATCCGATGGTCGCCGGCTTCGTGCCCTGAAGGTGATTTGCGCCACCCATGTCGCCGTTGTAGAGGGCCAGGCTGTCCACGGCGTATTGCTCTTCGGGTGACAGCGTGTCGGGTATCTGGGCGGGAAAGGCGTACTGGCTGTTCAAGTGGATGCCGAGCAGCCCATCGGGCCGCATGACCCCGAGGACGGAGGTGACGACGGCACCCCAATCACCGCCTTGCGCGGCCCATTTCGCATAGCCAAGACGCTTCATGAGTTCCACCCACGCGGTGGCGATACGCGAGACCGTCCAGCCCGCTTCGGCCGGCTTTTGGGAAAACCCGAAGCCGGGCAGTGACGGGATGACGACGTCGAATGCATCGTCGACGCTTCCCCCGAACGCCTCCGGATCGGTCAGTGGACCAATCACTTTCAGGAACTCGACGATCGAGCCGGGCCACCCGTGCGTCAGGATGAGCGGCATCGCATTCGGGTTTTTCGACTTGACGTGGATGAAGTGAATATCCAGCCCGTCGATCGCGGTCAGGAATTGCGGGAAACGATTGAGCTCGGACTCGAATCGGCGCCAGTCGTACTCGTGCTCCCAGTAGTCGATGAGGGACTTTGCATGGGCCAGGCGGACGCCTTGCGACCAGTCGGCGACGGTTTCCGCATCCGGCCAACGCGTTCTGGCCAGTCGCTGCTTCAAGTCGCTGATCTCGGCATCCGGGATCGCGACGGTGAATGGACGGACGAGAGATGAGGGGGCGGGCGTCGATGCGGTCATTGCCTGTACTCCTGAGCGTTTGCCTCGCTGGGCAGCGCAACGCTACGCACTGCACACGGACGTACAAGCTACTCCGTTGCAAAACGGGGCCGGGTTCACTGCCAGCCGAACCTGGAGGAACCTGACCCCGCTCTTGCCGACAGCCATGCAAGGCCGGATTCAAGCAGCGTGCCGCCAGGAAAATGCAACTGCCTTGTCGCAAGACGTATCCATGGCATTGACTTCGCTCACACAGGTTCCTGCCATGCTTCGTCCAGTCACAGCCTTCATGATCGTTTTGGGATCTGCGCTTGCCCATCCCGTTCTGGCAACGCAGGGGACCGTTGCGCCGGTCAAGGTCTCGACCGAGTTGACCGCCCCCATCCAGCAGGCTGTCGACAAGTTGCAGGCCGTGCCTGGCGCATACCCTGCGGTTTCCGCGGTGATCGTGCAGGGCAACGCGGCGCCCTGGATACATATCCGTGGCCGGCTGAAGGCGGATCAGGCTGCCGAGGCCGACGCCGACACGCTGTTCTACATGGCCTCGCAGACCAAGTCGTTCATGGGCCTGCTCGGAGCGGTGCTCGACCGGAAGGGCGTACTGCCACTCGACACCACGCTGTCCGGGATCTGGCCGCAGCTGCGTCTGCCGGCACCGGCAGACCCGCACCGCATCACCATGGCCGATCTTCTGTCGCACCAGGAGGGGCTGACCACCGACACGCTCAACAACGTCACGGCCTACGTGCGCGATATTCCGGCTGCGGAGTATCCGCACTGGCTGGAAACCGAAGCCGGTACGCGCGACCCGGGCTTCCGTTACGCCAATCTGGGTGACCTGATCTATGGCGCGGCACTCGAAACGCGTACCGGCCGCAACTGGCACGATTGGCTGGACGCGGAAGTGTTGCAGCCACTGCGGCTGGACCATGGCATCACCTCGCGACCATCGCGCATGTCGCCCGGACGCTTCGCATGGAACCATCAGTGGGATGGAAAGGCGTGGCACGCGCTTGCGCCCAAGCCGGACGCCTTGATGCACGCCGCGGGTGGCCTGTTCGCGTCCGGAAAAGCCATGGCGATGTGGATGCAGGCGAACCTGGGGTCCGCCGGCGCCGGTGGGGCGCTTGAGCCCTCCGATTTCGCGCGCGCCCAGCAACCCGTCGCCGTCGCGCATATGTCCGATGGCCAGATCAACTGCGACGGTTACAGCCTGGGCTGGTACAGCTGCAGCTACAGGGGCCAGCAGGCGTTGATGCACCCGGGCAGCTACGTGGGCACGGTTTCCGTCACGGTACTGGTGCCATCCGCGCATGCCGGCCTTGCGCTGGTGGTGAACAGCGATAGCGCGATGGAAGGCTTTGAACTTGAGGTCATGAAGGCGTTCATCGGCCTGGCCACGGGACAGGATGGAGAAGCCGCGCGGCTCGATGCGGTGGTGGCGGCTTTCCCGTCACGTCTGGCCAAGACGGTGGATAAACGTGCACGCGCCATGGCCGGATCGCGCGCCGATCCGTCTTGGGGAGGCTGGTCGTGGACGCCCGGCAAGGAAGAACTGGAAGCCTGCAGTGGAACCTTCCGCAACGCCTTGTTCGGCCCGATGATCGTGGGCACGGCGTCCGGCGAAGTGACGGCTGACATCGGCGCACGGCACCTCGTCCTGAAGCCGGCCCGGCCTGGCCTCTTCGCGGCGACCGACGGGACGCTGGAGCCGGCGGAGCCGGTCACCTGCCATCCCGACGACGGCACGATCGAATGGCGACACCGCGTCTTCCGGCGCTGACGGATATCGCCACGTCAACCACGAACACCCGCGGTTCAACAGCCTGCACGTGCAGGCTGCGGACAAGGTGGCCATCGCGGTGTTGCGGATGGAGATGGGCAAGATCTCCAGCGTGAGTGGTTCGACGGCATCGGCGAATACCGCCATCGACTGGGCCCGGGCTACCGATTGTCCGGCCTCAATCGTGATCCGGCACCAAAGCCAGCCGATACCCCAGCGCCTTGGCGACTTTCATCGTATTGGCCAGACTGGGGTTGCCCTCGCCTGACAACGCCTTGTAGAGACCTGCGCGGGTCATGCCGGTGGCTTCGGCCAGCTGGCTCATGTTCCGTGCACGCGCCACCGTACCCAGGGCTTTGAGCATGAAGGCCGCATCGTTGGGCGCTTCCTCTGCGCAGGCTTCGAGATAGGCCGCGATGTCGGCCTCGGTCTTCAGGTAATCGGCGGTGTCGTAACGGGAAAAATTCTCTCGTACACCTTTCATGATTCGCGCTCCCAATCGGATGCAATGCGTCGGGCCGTCTGGATGTCCGCGTGCTGGGTGCGCTTGTCACCACCTGCCAGGACCACGACAAGTACCGAGCCGCGCTGGATGAAGTACACCCGATAGCCGGGTCCGTAGTCGATCCGCAATTCGCTGATGCCATGGCCAACCGGTTTGACATCACCGAAGTTCCCATAAGCCACGCGATCCAGTCGCGCCGCGATGCGAGCCCTGGCCCGAGCGTCGCGTAGGCCCCGAAGCCAAGTGTCGAAGGTGGCGGACTTGACCAGTTCGAACATGGCTCAAGTGTAAACTGTGGTTTTCACTCGGTCAACGAGAAGGATGGGCGAGTGCACTTCCCAGTGGGTTGAAAACAGGCCCCCGGAATCGCGTGCCCCTAACCCCCCACACTCCGCCGAAACGTCAAACTCACAAACCCCGGTGATCGCCTCCGCCTCCGCTCGATCTCCCCCAGCGGTTCGATCGAGCGCGGCCCGTCGTACTTTTCCCGCGTCTCCCTGAACCCGCGCCCGAACAGATCGGTCGCCTCGGCGCGCACGCGCCACTGCGTCCCCAGTTCGCGTTCGACGAACACGGTCCAACCCATGCCTTCGGATTCGCGCTTGATCTCGTCGTAGCGGTATTCGGTCTTGCGTTCGGCGATGTGTTCGAGTTCGATGCCCCAGTGGGTGCGCAGAGTGGGCAGGTCCTGGGTGAGTTCGATGCTGCCTTCGACGGGCTTTTCTTCGGAGATGGGGCGGGGGCGGCCGGTGGTGGGGTCGGTGACGCGGCTGCGGCGCCATTGCATGGATGAGGTGAGGCGGCCGCCGTGGAAGCCGATGCCGTCGAGCGGCACGGATACGTCCAATGCCAGGGTGTCGCGGCGGCCGTCGCCGATGTTGCCGGGGGCGTCGAAGATGTCGTCGTCGGTGATCACCAGTACGCGGTCGACCACGTCGCTGATGCGCTCGTGGGTCCAGCTCGCGGTGAAGGCGGCGTCGCGCCAGAGCTGGTGTTCCCAGGTGAGGGCGCTGCGCCAGGTGCGGTCGGGTTTCAGTTCGGCGTTGCCGGCGCTGATGCGGTCGGTTTCCAGCGAGGCGGAGGCGACGAAGTCTTCGAAGTCGAGCTGGCCGACTTCGCGCGACAGCGCCAGGCGCAGCTGGTCGTTGGCGTCCACGTCCCATTGCACGGACAGGCGCGGCTTGGGGTAGCTGAAGTGGCGCTGGCGCGGCGAGTCGCCGGTCTGTGCGATGGTGGATTGCTCCAGCCGCAGGTCGGCGTCGAGCATCCAGCCCGGCGCGGGTTTCCAGGTGGCGCCGGCGGCGGCTTCGCTGCGGCGCTCCTCGATCTGCACGTCGGAGCCGGGCAGGGCGATGTCGACGCCGTCCTGCTGCAGGTGGGTGCTGCTGCGCAGGGTGTTGCGCGCGCCTTCGAACGAGCCGTTGAAGCTGAGCGCATCGGACCAGGCGTGGGTGAGGTCGATGCGGCCGATGCTTTCACCGGTGCGGGTGTGCTCGTCGAAGGTTTCGTCTTCGTCGTCTTCGTGCGAGCGCTCGCGATCGTCCAGCCAGGCCTGGTGGCGGGTGGCCATCAGTTCCAGACGCGTGCGTTCGCCGAACTCGCGCACGTAGCGGGCGCCGGCTTCGGCTTCGTCGGTGTCCTCGTTTTCGTGCACGCGCTCGCTGCCCTCGGCGGGCGCCAGCGCGTCGATCCGGGTGTCGGTGCGCGCGCGTTCGCCGCGGGCGGCGCCGGTGAGGGTCAGTTGCCCGCCGGCCAGCGGCTGGCGCCAGCTGGCGCTGGCTTCGGCCTTGTTCTTGATGGTGCGGGTGTCCAGCCGCTCGCGCTGCTGCCGCGTGCCGTCCGGCGAGAAGGTATCGATGTGGCCGCGGCCGCTGTCGTCGTCCAGTTCGGGATCGAGCTTCGCGGCCAGCTCCAGCGCGTGGCCGTCCCAGCGGCGGCCGTATTCCCACTGGCCCTTTGGGGCGAGCCAGCCGTCGGTGGCGGCCATCATGCCGACCTCGATGGCGGACTGGCTGGTGGCTTCGTGCCGGCGCACCACGTTGGCGAGCAGGGCGTAGCCGGCCATGTCGATGCCGGGCACGCCGCCGCGGATCAGTTCGATGCGCGCCACCGCGCTGGCCGGGATGCGCTTGAGCAGGGTCTTGGCGTCCTCGTGCTTGCTGGTGGGGCGTGCGCCGTCGATCAGCACGTTGCCGCGGGCGCCGGCGTAGCCGCGCACGTCCTCGTCGGCATCCACGGTGACGAAGCCGGGCAGGCGCGAGAGCATGTCCCACGCGTTGGCCGGCGCGTTGTCGGCGAAGTCGGCGGGCGAATAGACGCTGACGTCGCCGCCGCGCGTGGCTGGCGATTGCTGCGCCTGGGCGCGGGCGGCGATCGACAGCCCGGCGATGGCGGCCAGGACGAACCAGCTTGCACGCGAAGCGATGGACATGGAGACTTCAATCCGCAGGAGTTTCACGCAGTCTGTGCCGGCGTCGCTGACATCCGCGCCACGCCCGATGTCAGCTTGTTGTCAGCGCGGTTGTCGCAGGATCGGCCCATGAAAAATCTCCGCAGTTACCGCCGCCTCGCGCTTCCCTTCTCGCTGGCCATCGCGCTGTTCGCGGTGTCGGCGCTGGTCGTGTCGCCGCGCGCGATGGCCGATCACCACGACCATGACGATCACATCGAGGCCCGCGCGCTGTTGCAGCGGGGCGAGATCCTGCCGCTCAGTCGCATCCTGGTCATCGTGCAGCAGCAGGTGGCGGGCGACGTGATCGAGGTGGAGCTGGACAACGGCAAGCACGGCTGGGAATACGAGGTGAAGGTGCTCACCGCCGACGGCCGCGTGCGCGAGGTGAAGTTGAACGCGGGCAACGGCACGGTCCGCAAGATCGAGGACGACTGATGCGCTGTCTCGTCGTCGAGGACGATCCCGACATCCAGACCGACCTGGCGCGTGCACTCGAGGCGGCCGGCTTCACCGTCGACCGCGCCGGCGATGGCGAGAGCGCGTGGTATCGGGGCGACGTGGAGGATTACGACGCGGCGGTGCTGGATCTGGGCCTGCCGCAACTGGATGGCTTGTCGGTGCTGCGGCGCTGGCGCGCGGCGGGCCGCGCGTTCCCGGTGATCGTGGTGTCCGCCCGCGGCGACTGGACCGAGAAGGTCGAGGGCATCGAGGCCGGCGCCGACGACTACATGGCCAAGCCGTTCGAGATGGGCGAGCTGATCGCGCGGGTGCGCGCGCTGGTGCGGCGCGGGGCGGGCCGGCTTTCCAGCGTCATCGTGATCGGCCGGCTGCGGCTGGACACCACGCGGATGAGCGCCACCTTCGACGGTGCGCCGGCGCGGCTGTCGCCGCTGGAATTCCGCCTGCTGGATTACCTCTCGCACCAGGACGGCCGCGCAGTATCCGCCGGCGAACTGGCCGAGCACTTGTACGGCGCAGCCGAGGACGGCGACACCAATGCGATCGAGGCGATCGTGGCGCGGCTGCGGCGCAAGTTCGGCGCCGACCTCATCGCCACCCGTCGCGGCTTCGGCTATCTGCTGGAGACCAGCGCGTGATCACCCGCTCGCTGCACTGGCGCCTGCTGGCCGGTGCGATGGCGGCGATCCTGCTGGCGCTGGCGGTGGCCTGGCTGTTCATGACGCTGCTGTTCGAGCGCCATCTGGAACGCCGGCTGCAGGCGGAGATGACACGCGACGGGCTGCGCCTGGTCGCGGGACTGGTGATCGAACGCAACGGCGCGCCACGGATCGAGCGGCCGCCGGTGGATTCGCGGCTGGAGACGCCGGCCGGCGGCTATTACTGGGAGATCACCGCGGCGGGCGGCACGCTGCGCTCGCGCTCGCTGTGGGACGCGGACCTGCGTCGCCCGGTTCCGGCCACCGCGAACTGGCGCATGCAACGCGTCGATGGCCCGTACGGCCAGCCGGTGGCGCTGCTCGAACGACGCATCGAGCTGGCCGATCACGCTGCCCCGGTGCTGATCCAGCTGGCCCAGGACAGCGCGCCGCTGCTGTCCGCTCGCGCCGAGTTCGGGCGCGAGCTGGCGATCTTTCTCGGCCTGTTGTGGCTGGTGCTGTCCGCCGCCGCGTGGCTGCAGGTGCAACTGGGCCTGCGGCCGCTGGGCCGCGTGCGACATGCATTGGCCGCGTTGCGCGACAGTGCCAGCGCGCGCCTGCCCGAGTCCCACCTGCGCGAGGTGCAGCCGCTGCTGGACTCGATCAACGCCCTGGCCGACGCGCGCGAACACGACCTGGTGGTGGCGCGCCAGCGCGCGGCCGACCTGGCGCACGGGCTGAAGACGCCGCTGTCGGCGATGGCGGCGCAGAGCCGGCGCGCGCGCGAGGCGGGCGCGGAGCAGGCCGCCGAAGGACTGGATCGCGCGATCGCCGCGATGCGCCGGGCGGTCGAGGCCGAGCTGGCGCGGGCGCGCATCGCGGTGATCCGTCGCCAGCCCGGTGGCGATGCCGCCGTGCGCGACACGGTCGAGCGCCTGCTTACCGTGCTGGAGCAGACCGATCGCGGCGGCGAGCTGGCCTTCACCCTGGACATCCCCGCCAGCCTGCGTTTGGCGATCCAGCCCGATGACTTGTCCGAGATCCTCGGCGCGGTGCTGGAAAACGCGGTGCGTTACGCCCGCCGCCGGGTGCGCGTCAGCGCGGCGGCCGGACCGGAATGGGCGCGCGTGAGCATCGAGGACGACGGTCCCGGCATCGCCGCCGAACACGCGCGCGATGCGCTGGCGCGCGGCGGGCGGCTGGACGAGGCGAACGAGGGCAGTGGCCTGGGCCTGGCGATCGCCCGCGAACTGGCCGAGGCGACCGGCGGCACGATCGCGATGTCGCGATCGGCGCTGGGCGGGTTGAAGGTGGATTTCTGCTGGGGGCCGGGGTTGGAGTGAGGCGGCTGCGCGATCGCGGCGCCGCCCCTCAACGCATCAATGCCCGCGCCCGTGGAAGTTGCCGGTGCCCCCGCCGACCGAGATGCTGACGCCGCCGCGGGGATGGTCGCAGCTGCCGAAGGCCTTGCTGAGGTTCACCGTGCCGGTCTGGTAATTGCCGCTGACGTGGCTGCCGCCGACCACGCCCATGCCGACGCTGCCGTGCACCTGCGGCCGGTTGTAGCTGTAATCGTCGCAATCGGAATCGGTGTCGCTGGCGCTGGTGACTTCGGTGTTGCCCATGCGTCCGCTGGTGTCGCCGTAGTAGACGCCGGGCGCGCTGGTGGCGGAGGCCGGCCTGGCGACGGTGCTGCTGGCTGCGGGAATGTCGGCGGGCGCCAGCTTGAGGTTCAGCGGCCTGGCCGGCGTCTGCGCCCAGGCGGTGGTGGTCAGCAGGGCGGCGAACAGGGCAGGAAGGATGCGTTGCATGGTCATGCTTACTCCGGTGGTCACGTGTTCAACGCGCGGGGCCGCGTCGGCGTGCACATCCCTGTTGGAACGGTTGTGCGGCGACAAGTTCCTGGACTCGCTCCGCAGGGCGGGCACTGCCTGCCCTGCGCCCTGCCGTGCTCAACCGGTGGTTTCGATCCGTTCGACGCGGCGCAAACCGCGCGGCAGCAGGTTGCCCCGGGTGGCGCGGTTGCCGCCGTATTCGACCAGGTCGGCCCACTTCAGGGTGAGCTTGCGCGCACCGGCGTACATGGTGACTTCGCCCTTGCCTTCGGCGACCACGGCCACGCCGGCCACGCGCTCGCCTTCGGCCAGCTGCTTCTTCGGGATCTCGATCAGCTTGTTGCCCTTGCCCTTGTCCAGTTCCGGCAGCTCGGCCACCGAGAACATCAGCAGGTGGCCTTCGCTGGTGACCACCACGATGCGGTCGCGCGCCGGGTCGGCGCTGACCTGCGGCGCCAGCACTTTCGCGCCGTCGCTGAGCGAGATGATCTGCTTGCCGGCCTTGTTGCGGCCGGTGAGCGCTTCGAAGCGGTTGACGAAGCCGTAGCCGAAGTCGGTGGCGAGGATCAGCCGGGTGTCGTTGTCGCCGGCGATCACCGCGTCGAAGCTGGCGCCGCCGGCGGGGCTGAAGCGGCCGGTGAGCGGCTCGCCGTTGCCGCGCGCCGAGGGCAGCGTGTGCGCGGGCGTGGAATAGGCGCGGCCGGTGGAGTCGATGAAGGCGACCTGCTGGGTGGTGCGCGCCTTCACCGCGGCGAGCAGGCCGTCGCCATCGCGGTAGTTCAGCGCCTCGGCGTCGATGTCGTGGCCCTTCGCCGCGCGGGCCCAGCCCTTCTGCGACAGCACCACGGTGACCGGTTCGCTGGCCACCAGCGCGCTTTCATCCAGCGCCTGGGCGACTTCGCGTTCGACCAGCGGCGAACGACGCGCGTCGCCGAATTTCTCGGCGTCGGCGCGCAGCTCATCCTTGATCAGGCCCTTCAATTTGGCCGGCGATTTCAGCAGCACGTTGATGCGGGCGCGCTCCTCTTCGAGCTGGTCGCGCTCGGCGTTGATCTTCATTTCCTCGAGGCGGGCCAGCTGGCGCAGGCGGGTTTCGAGGATGTAGTCGGTCTGCTCCTCGCTGAGCCGGAAGCGCGCCATCAGCACGGGCTTGGGCTCGTCCTCCGTGCGCACGATGCGGATCACTTCATCGAGGTTGAGGTAGGCGGTGTGCAGGCCTTCGAGCAGGTGCAGGCGACGGTCGACCTTGGCCAGGCGGTGCTCCAGCCGGCGGGTGACCGTGCTGGTGCGGAAGCTCAGCCACTCGCTGAGGATGCGCTTGAGATCCTTCACCTGCGGGCGGCCGTCCAGGCCGATCATGTTGAGATTGACGCGGAAACTCTTCTCCATGTCCGTGGTGGCGAACAGGTGCTGCATGGTCTCGTCGGCGTCGACGCGGTTGGAGCGCGGCACGATCACCAGGCGGATCGGGTTCTCGTGATCGGACTCGTCGCGCAGGTCCTCGATCATCGGCAGCTTCTTCGCGCGCATCTGCGCGGCGATCTGTTCGAGGATTTTCGACGGGCTGACCTGGTGCGGCAGCGCGGTGATCACGATGTTGCCTTCCTCGCGCTGGTACACCGCGCGGGCGCGCACCGAGCCGCCGCCGGTCTGGTAGATCGACAGCAGGTCCGCGCGCGGGGTGATGATCTCCGCCTCGGTCGGGTAGTCCGGGCCCAGCACGTGCTCGCACAGCTGGGCGACGGTGGCGTCCGGCTCGTCCAGCAGGCGGATGCAGGCGGTGACCAGCTCGCGCAGGTTGTGCGGCGGGATGTCGGTGGCCATGCCCACCGCGATGCCCATCGAGCCGTTCAGCAGCACGTGCGGTACGCGCGCCGGCAGCCAGCCCGGCTCTTCCAAGGTGCCGTCGAAGTTCGGCACCCAGTCGACCGTGCCGTGGCCCAGCTCGCCCAGCAAGGCCTCGGCGATCGGGCTGAGTTTGGATTCGGTGTAGCGCATCGCCGCGAAGCTCTTCGGGTCGTCCGGCGAGCCGAAGTTGCCCTGGCCATCGACCAGCGGGTAGCGGTACGAGAACGGTTGCGCCATCAGCACCATCGCTTCGTAGCTGGAGCTGTCGCCGTGCGGATGGAACTTGCCGATCACGTCGCCGATGGTGCGGGCGGATTTCTTCGGCTTGGCGGTGGCGCTCAGGCCCAGCTCGCTCATCGCATAGATGATGCGCCGCTGCACCGGCTTCAGCCCGTCGCCCACGAAGGGCAGGGCGCGGTCCAGCACCACGTACATCGAGTAATCGAGATAGGCCCGCTCGGCGTATTCCTTGAGCGGGATCTGTTCGTAATTGGCTTGCAGGTTCATGGATTACATCTTGGAAAGTGGCGCGCGCGGCGCGGATAACCGGTCGATGGTGCCAGAAAGTGGCAACCCCTTGTAGCGCGTCTACGGATTGCTGCCGCCATTGCCCGGCAGCGGCGGCGCGCGCAGCGGCACCGGGGTGGACTGCACGATCGAGGTGGTGGTCTGGCCGTAGCGCAGGAAGCGGTCGAGGATCAGATCGAGATTTTCCAGCGCGTCCAGGTACACCTTGATGATGAAGCAGTCCTCGCCGGTGACGCGATGGCACTCGACCACCTGCGGCATCTTCTGCGCGAGTTCGGCGATCTTCGACAGCTGCCCGGGTATCGGGCGCACGCGTACATACGCGGTGATCGGCCAGCCCAGCGCCTTGGGCTCCAGCTCGATCCGGTAGCCGCGGATCACGCCGGTTTCCTCCAGCCGCGTGAGTCGCTCCTTCACTGCCGGGGCGGACATGCCGATGCGGCTGGCGAGCTTGCTGACCGGCTGGCGCGGGTCTTCCTGCAATGCCTTCAGCAATTCGACGTTGCGGGGGTCGGAGACGAGGCTGGAAATCTGAGGCATATCGTTCACTTTGACTGCGATAATTGAAAAATTGACGGGCACATCCTTGGATTGTGGATGGATCATGCGCCGATTCCCTGGAAAATGGGAGGCCATGAACGAGCAGCCTTCCACCTCTCCGATACCGCGGTTCGCGCCGCCACCGCAGCTGTATTTCGTGGCCAGTGCGCTCTTCCACTACCTCGGCCCGGCCTTCGCCGTGCTGTTGTTCGCCCGGGTCGAGCCGCTCGGCGTCGCCTGGTTGCGGATCGCCAGCGCGGCGTTGATCTTCGCCGCGTGGCGGCGGCCGTGGCGCCGGTTCCGGCAGATGAATGCAGCGGCGCGATGGAACATCGTGGGGCTGGGCGTGGTGCTCGGCGGCATGAATGCCTGCTTCTATCTGGCGATCGATCGACTGCCGCTGGCGACGGTCGGCGCGATCGAGTTCCTCGGTCCGATCGCACTGGCGCTGGCCGGTTTGCGCACGCAGCGCAATACCGTGGCGCTGACCCTGGTGATTGCCGGCGTGTGGTTCCTGACTCACTTGCGCCTGGCCGGCGCGCCGCTCGGCTTCGCGTTCGCGTTCGCCAACTGCGCGCTGTTCACGCTGTACATCGTGCTCGGCCATCGGGTGGCGAACGACGGCGGTGGCAACGCCATCGACGGCCTGGCAGCCGCGATGCTGGTGGCGCTGGTGGTGGTGAGCCTGATCGGCATTCGCCCGGCCACGCCGGCGCTGCTCAGCCTGCCGCTGCTCGCTGCAGGCATTGGCGTGGGCGTGACATCATCGGTCATCCCTTACGTGTGCGACCAGCTGGCGATGGCGCGGTTGCCGCGGGCCACCTTTGCCATGCTGCTGGCCTTGCTGCCCGCCACGGCGTGCCTGGTTGGCGCCGTCGTGCTGCACCAGCTGCCTGGTCGGGCGGAGACGACCGGCATCGCACTGGTTGCCGCCGGCATCGCCATCCATCGCGAGGCACGGCGATAGGGCCGGGCCGATTTCACGCAACGAGAGAGAGGTGATCCCCATGGACTACGTACGACTCGGCGAGACCGGCCTCAAGGTCTCGCGCATCTGCCTGGGCTGCATGAGCTATTCGGAAGCGCCCACCAGGGCGAGGCCATGGACGCTGGACGAGGAGCACAGCCGGCCGTTCATCCGGCGCGCGCTCGAACTGGGCATCAACTATTTCGACACCGCGAACATGTACTCGGGCGGCGGCAGCGAACTGGTGCTGGGGCGTGCGCTGCGCGATTTCGCTCGGCGCGAGGAGGTCGTGATCGCGACCAAGGTGTTCTACCCGATGCGCGAGGATGCCAACGGCGGCGGCCTGTCGCGCAAGGCCATCATGACCGAGATCGACGCCAGCCTGCGCCGGCTCGGCACCGACTACGTCGACCTCTACCAGATCCACCGCTGGGACCCTGCCACGCCGATCGAGGAAACGCTGGAAGCGCTGCATGACGTGGTGAAAGCCGGCAAGGCGCGTTATATCGGCGCCTCGTCGATGATGACCTGGCAGTTCGCCAAGGCGCTGTACACCGCCGACCTGCACGGCTGGACCCGCTTCGTCTCGATGCAGCCGCACTACAACCTGCTCTATCGCGAGGAGGAGCGCGAGATGCTGGCGTTGTGCGCGGACCAGGGCATCGGCGTGGTGCCGTGGAGCCCGCTGGCGCGCGGCCGCCTGGCGCGGCCGTGGGAAGAGACGCCCAGCACGGTGCGCGGCGGCTCCGATCCCTGGGGCGATGGCGTGTACGCTGCGAGCAAGGCGGCGGACAAGGCGGTGGTGGATCGCGTCGGCGAAGTGGCCGAGCGCCTCGGTGTGCCGCGGCCCCAGGTGGCGCTGGCCTGGCTGTTGCACCAGCCGGTGGTCACCGCGCCGATTGTCGGCGCGACCAAGCAGCATCACCTGGAAGAGGCGGTGGCGGCGCTGACGGTCGAGTTGCCGGAGGCGGAGCTGGCGGCGCTCGAAGCGCCGTACCTGCCGCATGTCGTTGCCGGCATCGACTGATCAGTGCACCTGTTCGGTCGGCAGGTTCATCTGCCGCAGCTGTACCTGCACGCTGTCCGGCCCGGCCAGGTGGGCGGCGCCGACGGCGATGAAGACGGTGCCGGGTTGCTGCAGCAGGGTGGCGATCTTCTTCGCCCACGCTTCGTTGCGCTGGACCAGCATCGACTGGTACAGCTTCGGTTCCTTCGCGCGCATCTCGGCGGTGCCGACGCGATCGATCGTGTCCGGATCGCCGGCCTTCCATGCCGCGATCATCTGCTGCAGCTTCGCCGTGCCCTGGTCGGCGTCGCGCATGCTCGAACGCAGCAGGCCCAGTTCCACCGCGCGCGGCATGTCCGCCAGCAGGCGGATCTGCTGCTCCGCGGTTTCCAGGCCGATCACCGGCTTGTGGGCGGCGAGCATCTGCGCCTTGAGCTGCTTGTCCACGCCCTGTTCCGGGTCCAGCCCCGCGTTCTTCAGCGGCATCAATGACAGCGTCAACGCGGCCAGCCATGGCCGCATGATGTTCAGGGTACGCATGCCGCCGGGCACGCCCGCCCTGTCGGCGAGGATGCGCAGGCGCTTCGCTTCGGACTCGTCGAGCTGGCTGGTCAGCGGGTGCGCGGTATCCATGCCCAGTCGCAGCACCAGGCCGGCGATATTGGCCGGGTTGTCGTCGGTCAGCTCGATGTACAGCGTCTGGCTGTCGGCCAGCGCGCGTTCCAGCGCCGGGTAGCGCCAGTCCGCATCCTTCGGCATCAGGTGCACGGTGCCGAACAGGTAGATCGTGGTGTCGGCATCCTTCACCACCCACAGGGCCGGATCGGCGATCGCGGGCGCGGGCAGCAGGAGCAGGGCGATGGCGCAGCGGACGAGCAAACGTTTCATCGGGCCAGTGTCGCGGCAAGTGCGGACGGGTTCAATCGGGCTGCCGGTGTTCGTCCGCTCGCCACGTTCTTATTTCTTGCCCCAACGCCACCCGGGTCGCTCGCCCTTGAGCCAGAACATGACGAACAGCGCCAGCGTCAGCAGGCCCAGGCCAGCCATGCGCAGGCCGGGCTCCCGGCCCGGCCCGAAGAAATGCAGCACCAGCGTAATCCCGGCCACGTAGACGGCCAGGCAGGCCCAGCCTTGCCAGCGGACCGGAAGGCCCCAGCCCCAGCCGAACCGTTTGGCGGGAAACCAGTATTTGTGTTCGATGGTCATGGCGTGCCCTGGCGGACCTGCGTGCGATATCCGGCATCTTCCTCCGGATTCGTCGCGGGAGCACTCCCGGCCTTGCCGATGTATCCGTTCGGGGGCATGCCGCATCCGGCGCAGCGGGAGTTATCCGGCGAGACTCTCGAATGCCCTGGCAATGGCCATCCACGTCGCCGTCGACGCAAACAGGACCGTGAGCACCTGCTGCGCCAGCAGGATCGCGCCGCCGTAGACATACACCGGATGCGGCCGCCCGCGGGTGCGCCAGTCATACACCATGGCAACCACGATGAAGAGGTCCGCCACCAGGCTGGGCGGTATCGACACGAACGGTGGCGGCGGTCCACCTGCCGCGGCACCGGCCGGCGCCAGAAGAGTCAGGAACACGCGCGCAATCGCCGGCGTCATCATCGCGGCCATCAGCAGCGTCATCACGCGCTTGTGCACCTGCGGACGCCGGGTGTTGGCGATGGCCGTGGCAAACAGGCCGACCATCAGCGGCCACGCACACAGCGTGACCGCGGCAAACCGGCGTGCCGCATCGCCCATGCCGGCGGCCTCGTCGCGCTTGATCACGGCCATCTCGCCGACCAGGATGGCGCAGGCGATCACGCTGAACAGTGCGATGCCGGCCAGTCCCCACGAGCGATGATCGAGCGTGCGTCCGGTGGCGACCAGGGTCGTCTGCACGAAGTAGAAGCAGACCCAGACGAACATCAGGATGCCGTGGATGTGGATGACCGGCGGCGCATGGAAGGTGCCGGCCACCACCGGTGCCCAGAAGGTCGGCACGAAGCCGCCAAAGGCGACCAGGATGAAGGCGCCGGCCATCCACACATAGAAGTGCCGACCTTCGGCCCGTACGCCGTTGCCCGCGATAGCCGCCGTATTCATCGTGGTTCCCCTGCGTGAGACATGTCGAGGATGTCAACGCTGCTGCCCGCGACAACATACTCCGTTCCTGCAGGGAAGAAGTGTCAGGTCGACGCCGGGCAGGGCCACGACGCGGGTATGCGTGGCTCGCTACGTGGGCGTTTCGTTGGTCAGCGCGAAGGCGCTGGCGCGCACCGGGTCGATCGGCCGGATTTCGAACATCAAGCCATAGTCCAGGCACGGATTCTCCGCGGCAATGGCCGCCGCCTCGTCGAGACTGCCGGCCAGGATCAGCCAGTAGCCGCCGACCACCTCCTTGGCCTCGGCAAATGGGCCGTCCAGCGTCCCTTGCCGCGACACCACCTTGCCTTCCCGCGCCAGCCGCTGCCCGGCGCGCATCCGGCCTTCGCCGACCAGCCGGTCGTGCCACGCGTAGAAGCGGTCGATCGCCGCCTGGATGTCTTCATGCGAGGCATCCTTGTCCCACTGGCCGCGGGAGAGGACGAGGTATTCGAAGAGTGCGGCTGGCTCGCTCATGGTTTGCTTCCGTTGAAGTGGCATGGTGCCGGCTTCGTTCTCGCCTCGGGAGGCAGGTTCGTGGTGTCAAAGTCGCGGCGGGTGGCGCACCGTGATCTGGTCACCGATCACGATGGTCAGCAGGTCCTCCGGGCCTTGCAGTGGCCCCGCGTACGTCTTGCGCGTCTGGATCAGCACGCGCTCGTGGTCGGGCGCGTGCGAGTAAACGGCAAGCCGGGGGTGGACGCGGGTGAACACCTCGCCCGCCTGCTCCGGTGTGGTGTGGTGCGCGATGACCGCGGCGATCACCTTGGCGCTGGGGCGATCCGGCCGCGCGCGAAGCGCCTCCGGATCGATGACCTCGTGGATGAGCACATCGACGCCCCGTGCGTGGCGGATCAGGTTCTCCGATACGCGCGTGTCGCCGGACAACACGACCGAGTGGCCGTGGTAGTCGATGCGATAGCCAAACGCCGGCCGCACCGGGCCGTGATCGACGAGGAACGCGGTCACCGTCACACCGTGTTCGTCGAAGACGACGCCCTCCTGCACATCGTGGCTCACCACCCTGATGCCCGCGGCCGGGAAGTGCTCGTCGACGTCCCGACGCATGTGGATGTCGAACGCGAACGCCTGCTGCAGGTGGTCCATCATCGCGCGCGTGCCCGCCGGCCCCCAGACCTCAAGCGGAACCGCGTGCCGTCCGGCCACCCAGCCGGCCAGCAGAAGATCGGGAAGCTGGATGATGTGGTCGGAATGCAGGTGCGTCAGGAATACCCGGCTGATCGATCCCAGCGGAACCCCTACCTGCTTAAGTCGGAACGTGGCCCCCCGGCCACAATCGAAAAGAAGGCGCTGCCCGCCCGCCTCGACCAGCGTGCTCGGCCCATACTGCTGCAAGTTCACCGGCGGTCCCACGCCGGTGCCGAGCAGCACAACCGTGATGGTGTCCGGCGCGGGCGGAACGTGCCGGGCGGGCGCGCCATCCGTGTCACGGACCGCCGGCTTCTGGGGCTGGACGCCCACGGCCGACGCAACGGCGCCTTCGGGCGCGATCACCAGCAGCGCGCAACACGCGAACCACGTCGCGACGAACATGGGCTTGATCATTTCGGAGCTCTCCCGTGCGCGATGCCGGCCTGGTTGCGGCGCGGCGATTTTTCGGTGTCGCCTGACGAGGTTGCGGAAAACCACGGTCGATCTTGCGTCAATACCGCGGCGTGAACAAGGGAGGTCGAAAGGGTGCGCTGCGGACGCTTCGGTGTGAATTCGCAGCCGTTGCCGATGAATCTGCCGGCGGAACCGGCGCCGGCCCGTATGGACGTCCGAAATGCGTGCGCCAGCGACTTGCCCGATTTTCTTGCAACCTCATGCGCGAAGCGCGGAAAGATGCCGCTCAAGAAATATGATCAGGCAGTTGCTCTTGCGGAATCGTCAGGCCTTGGCCACGGTGGGGCGCAAGTCGTCAACAAGCCGCTTTCTGCTGCTGCGTTCATACTCGGCAGGCGAGAAGGGCATGGCGGAATCAGCGTAGTCGTCGATGAGTTGGAGCAGATCCTTCGGGGAGATGTCGGCAGGGCAGGCGTCGCTGCCGTTTGCAGTGAGTGCCGTCAGCTTCTCCTGAAGCATTTCCTTGTTCACGATGCCAACTCCAGAGGATGGGTCGGCGACACACAGGCCGAACGTGCCATTCCAGAAGTGGGGCAGATAGCGTTGAATCTCCGCATCTATGGCTGCCGAGTCTTCGATGTGATTCTGCAGCGCCCTGTGGAGTTCGCCGGTCAGCTCCGCAAGGACAGTGGCGCGTTCCGATCCTGGAGCTGCTTGATCGGCAATTTTGGCCCAGCGCACGCATTCGGGTCGGAAGTACTCGCCGGTCAGGGGCTCGCGGATATCGGTCACGCCAAATGCCGCGGAACGAACCGAGTTTCCATCGCAGATGTACGTGGCGTGCGGTATCGCTTCATCGGCGAGAAGCCGGTCAAGGCGTTCTGGCGAAATGCCCGTCAATGAGGCGAAGGTGGGCTTGTCCACGAAGTGCTTTTGCAGATAGTCATGCAACGGCATGGTCTCTCCAAATCTCGACGCTCTGACATGCGGCGCGGCTGCGTCGCAGCCGTCACGCGGGATGCCATGGTCCGTCATCTTGTTTTGTCACCTGTTTGCGCCACCCGTATCGGGTTTTTCGTGGCCGCAAGATGAAGCAGGGCGCGCAGAGATTTTTCCCCGTCCGATGTGAATACGATGGCGCGCGACTCCTTCTCGCGCTGCGCCCAGCCCATCTCCTGAATCCGGTGGAGCAGGGCGGCGCCAAGCGCGCCCGCCAGATGGTGGCGACGTTCGCTCCAGTCCAGACACTCCCGGCAAAACGTTCGCTTTCGTGCGGCAACCTTCTGCGGGTCAATCCCGATGCCCTCGAACCACCGGCGTCCTTGCTCCATGAGCATCAAGCCGCCATCGGCACGCCGCAGCAGACCGTGCCGCAGCATCTCTTCGTACACCAGCACCCCCAGCTCTCCGGCAAGGTGGTCGTAGCAGACGCGGGCTTTGCGCAGCGCAGGTTCCCGTGGCCCGAACAGCAGGCGTGATGGCGCCGATTTGGCGGCAAGCCCCATCAGCGACTCAAGAAGATGAGCCACCTCACCTCCCGCAAGACGGAAGTACCGGTGACGGCCCTGCTGATCAACCGCAACCAGGTCAGCCTCCATCAGCTTCCCCAGATGAAAGCTGATGGTCTGCCTGGTGACTCCCGCCATGTCTGCGAGTTCGGTCGCGGTGTACGCGCAGCCACTCATGAGGGCTGACAGCACCTCGGCCCGGGCGTTGTCACCCATGAGCGCCGCAATCCGCGTGATGTTCGGTCCTTCAGCCATGCTTCGCTCCCCGTCGAATCAAGTTGATCAGAAACGTCACTAGCCATGCTTCGATCCCGGTCGAATCAAGTTGATCAGAAACTCCGCTACGGTTCGCGACATTCAAATATGGGCGCCCCGGGCATGACCATCACCTGCGTGATTCGCTACGAGATCGACCCGTTCCAGAGAGAAGCCTTCGCCAAGTATGCCGAGAACTGGGGTCGCATCATTCCACGCTGTGGCGGTCACCTCATCGGCTACTTCCTGCCCCACGAAGGGGCAAACCATATTGCGTGGGGATTGATTGCGCTTGAAAGCCTCGCCGCGTACGAGGCCTATCGCGCCCGCCTGAAATCGGACGAGGACGGACGTGCAAACTTCGCCATGGCCCAGCAGCAACGCTTCATCCTGAAGGAAGAGCGCAGCTTCGTGGAAGCGGTGGATGGCACACTGGGCATCGCCCCGTGGCAAGGGAGCGTGCGCTGATGGTCGCGGTGATTTTTGAAGTGCAGCCCCACCTGGATCGTCGGCAAGCCTATCTGGACACGGCCGCGAACCTGGCGCGGCATCTTGAACAGGTGGATGGGTTTCTCTCCATCGAGCGGTTCGAGAGTCTTGCGCATCCTGGCAAGATTCTTTCGCTATCGTTCTGGCGCGATGAAGAGGCGGTGCGCCAGTGGCGGAACCTTGGCGTTCATCGCGCCGCGCAGAGGGAGGGCAGGCAGTCCATCTTCGCCGACTACAGAATCCGCGTCGCACACGTTGTGCGCGACTACGGCTTGGTGGACAGAAGTGGCGCGCCGGACGACGCGCCGTCACCGGCGGAAGCCCCGCACGCCCGTTGAACGGAAGTCGCTGGCGGGACGGCTCAGGCGCCAAGCGCCAGGCTCGACACGTGGTCATGAAGAACGGTGTCAGGGACAATTTGAACGGCGACAGTTTGAACGTATCGGTGATCGTTCAGTCGGCCGCACTGGTAGTCATTGTCTCGGACACCTTTTTATTGATGTCCTCGCGCGAGACGTCGCGATCCCACCGACCGCGGGAGAGGACGAGATATTCGGACAACGAGTTGGAGTTGCTCATGCTTCGTTCTCGCTGGATCGGCATGGCGCCGGGGTTTCATTGTGGCCTCGAACGACCGGTTGGACGCGGGATTTCCGTGCGGGGGCTTTCTCCATGCCGGAGGCCGGGCTTGCGAACGTCCCCGTCGGGGTTTGAAAACTTGGCGTCGGGGTTGCGAACGTCCCTGTCGAGGTTCAGAACCTCGACGTCGGGGTTGCGAACGTCCCCGCCGAGGTCCGGAACCTCGATGCCGGGGTTGCGAACGTCTCCGCCGGGGTTCGGAACTTCGACGTCGAGCCGGCGAACGCCCCTGTCGGGGTTTGGAGCCTTGACGCCGGGCTTGCGAACGTCCCGTCCGGGTTCGGAACCTCGACATCCTGACGAGGGTCACCTGGCCTGGCGCAACGTGAAGTAGCCGAGCGGAGAGCTTCCCCCGAGCCCGAGACTGAAATAGTTGCCCTGCACCGAGGCACCGACGAGCGAACCCTGCAGCCAGAGGTAGGCATCGCATACTTCGTTGCGGCCGATGGTCAGCTGCCCGTTCTCGATCCGATACGACAGCGGGTCCGACACCGGGAAGAAGGTCTTGTCACGGGTTGTCGCCGAAACCACCTTCACGACCTTCCATTCGCCGCCCATACAGGAGGGGGCGACTTCATCGGTGAACTCCACGGCAACCGTCGCCACAGCGTGATGCCCGGGATTCTCGATGGACAGCATCCACTTGCCCGGCAGCTCACTGCAAGGCGCCACCGAAGCGGCACCAAGGCTGGCGGCAACGAATGCGATGCGGAGAAGGATCTTCATGCGGCCCCTCGGGTGAACCAGGCGCCGCGACGCCGCGGCCCGGACGGATGCTCATGCGGCGATCTCCCTGAACACATGGGCCATCAGCCCCTCGACGTTGCTGGTGAACTCCGCCTGCAGATCGATGCCGCACTTGTCCGCAAGCACGATGATCGACCACAGGCAGTCCGACAGCTCATGTCCCAGCTTGGACTTGTAGTCATCGATATTGCGGATGCCCGCGTTCGCCTGGATCAGCTTCGCCAGATCACCCACGTCGCCCATGAACCCCAGCGCCAGCTCCTCCGTGCTCCAGGCGCGCCCATACAACTTGGTTTCGAGTTGCTCGTAGAGCGCGTTGAGCTTGAGGGCGGATTCCTGCAATTCTTCGTATTTCATGGTGGTTTGGGTCAAGAGTGAACTGGTGGGGAAACGCGAAGCGCTCGAGGGCGAGCGGTTTGGCGTGTGGCCGTGCTGGAAGGGCCTGTCATCTACCGCGCGACCAAACATTTTCAACAGGCGAAAATCAATTACTTCCATCCTCCTTGATTCCCCCTTTGATTGCTTGAACAACCGGCTTCCTGAACTGCCAGCTCTGAAAGCTGAGGCTTGCGCGCGAAAAATTGCTGTGGCGAAGGACAGCAAGCTGCCGCGTAACGGAGCGATGTTGGTTTGAACGTGTCGTTAGTTTCCACCCAGCCGGCGCGCTACGCGCAAGTCGAATGCTTTGCCGATCAGTTCGGACTGCTCCTCATCGGAGGCCTTGTAGAGAAAGACGACTTCGCCGTCTGGCGATACGCGACTTGGGCCATCGGACTTCTTGGAGAGAAGGACGATCTCCAAGGTATCGGGATCTCCATCGTCTTTAAAGTCGGTTGATGAACCCTCGACTCCCATGACTCCGATGACCTTTGTTGTCTCCATGAGGTGGACTCTAAGTGCAGCCGGGTCAGCGGGCGATTCCGAAGCGCATAGGACAGAAATGGGGAGCAGCAGCGCAAGCAAGGATGTGATGCGACGCATCAAAGTACTCCGTAGAAGCTGAGGCTTGAGTTGAGTGGCGGCACAGTCATCTGCGTGAACGAGTTGTTGGGCATCACGGCCAGCGTAGCTTGCCTTGGTGTGGTTTGCTCCTTGCCCGTTAGCTCTCAGCAAGGTAACGCTGGAACCAAATTCCTATGTGATACCGAGTAAATGCCATCGTAATCGCTTGATGCGGTCTTCCAAGATACCTTGGTCAGGACCTGAGCAATACTCGAATGGCCAAACTTCGATGCTGTCGGCCTTGTTCGACTCCAAGATTGTCGAGATCTTTTCCATGAGGTCCAACGCTTAAGTTAGCTGCGGCCCGGGAGGGCCGCCCGCCTCGAACGAGCTGCTAGCCATGAAGCCCGGCCGAGGCAAGCGCCATGAAGGCCAGGGCGCGAACGCCGAAAGACATCGCGCACTCCTTGCAGAACTTGCCAAAAGGACGCCCAGCCATGAGGTGGGTAAGCGATGGCAGTAGGTAAACAAGGAAAGAGAGCCCGGCAGCGAAGATGGCGAACGTTGGCTTGAAGAAGGCAAGAAGGCCGCAAGCAATCAGGAGCAAGCTACCCAAGAGCGCGAGATTTTTGCGAAGAGAGCCCGTGAAGGCATCTTGCCCGTTGTAGAAGCAGAACTTTTGGAAGTCCTTGCCCAGCGCGAAAACCAACAGCACCACACCGGCGAGCCCGTGAACAGTGCCAAGAAGCTTAAAGATCACGGATGACGTATGCATGCTTGGCCAACGCTGGAGTCAAGCTGCGGCGAACCGTCCGCCTTGAACGAGTGGTCAACTTGGCGATACCGGTTCGAGCGAAGTGCCGGAGGCTTGCCAGGCTGGGATTGTGACCCGCCCATATGGCGGTCATGGAACGGATTGAGTGCCGCAAGTTCTGAAGGGCTATGCCAGGCAGGGCGCCGACGGCAGGGATTGAACCTGTACCTGGCAGCAAATGCTGACAGGATCGCTGTAGCGATACATCTACCAATCCCGTCACGCCGGCAAATGCCAGCGGGATCCTGATGCTGGAATCGAGCGACGGCGTGGTCGTCCGTCTCGAACGAGATGTCAGGCATGAGCTACGGATGCTCACGTGCCTGTGGGGGAGCCGGTGGCGGTGGAAGTGGAGACGTAAGCAAGGCTACATCCTCAGGTGGAAATGGAACGGGCAGAGGTTTGCCGTCGAGGTAGTCAGATATGGGCTTTAGAAGGCCGTTCGTCACGCTTCGTGACGGGTGTGACTCGTCATATGACATCGTTACGTCGATGATTGAGAGATCCGAGGGCCGGAGCTCAAGCGTAGGGCCCCGAGCACTTGTGACAACGAGAAAGTAGTGGCCTACATCGAGTCGCACGCCTCCACACCAGCTGGTGGAGAAAGTCACTGAACGAAACAATGAGGCATTCCCCTTCAGGGTTTGAGCTACGCGTATGTGGCCCTGCATCCACTCCGAGTAGCCGCCACCAGGGAATTTCTCGTGCTTCAGTTCGCTTGACTCGAGTCTGAAGATGAAAATCGACGACGCACGTTGAATGAGCTCACTGAAAGGCTTCGGTTTCGGATATGAGCAAGCAAGCACACGCGATGGCGCAGCCTGCAAAGCAAGCAATGCCGCTATCCATAGCCAAGATGATGTCTTTATCATGCCCGACGCCGAAGTTGAGCGGCGGCGTAGCCGTCCGCCTTGAACAAGTGGTTAGCGCTCTGCAGCGAACGGCCACCAAAGCGTGCCGCTCTTGGAACGAGAACGAACCGCTCGTGCGGAAATGAACTCAGGGAACAGCTCTCGCTCCGTGAGTTGCAACCAGAACAAATTGCCGCCAACTGCCTCAACGGGAACAAGTATGGGGTTGGAAGCACTTGATGTGTAGATGCGGAAGACGTCGCTACCCAGGCCCCCATCCTGGAAGCAAACCGCAGAAATACCTGACCAAGTTGCCGAATAGTTCACGGAGCGCTCGCGTCGCAGCGCCTCGGTAACGGTGAACCCCTCGTCGTTGACGGCTACCGCAAGTGATTGCCACCAACCGTAGCCCCGGCTTGAAGACGTGCCATGAATTCTGGTGAGAATGTTCATGAGCGCTAACGTTATGCGGCGCGCGGCTTGTCGCGCGTCCGCCCGGGCGACGGGTCAGGCCCGCCCGCCGCCTGCTTTATGCGGATATGCGCCTGACCTTTTTGGCAATAGAGTTCGTAGCTCTGGCCACCAACGAAGTTATACGAGATGGTCGGCGGACCGTCGACGTAGATGAAGCCAGGACAATAAAAGCCAACTTCGCGTTTGCCGGGAGCCAGGTGAACAACCCTGGAATAGCCATGGGGAAAGTAATAGCTACCAACAGAGACAATGCCGGAGCCAGGCTCAAGAGGCAGATCGCCTGCGACGAATGAAAGCGAGGCCGCCAGTTCAGCAGTTTCGGGAGCGGGGCTACGCAAGAAGCCCGTGCAACCAGACAGGAGCAGACAGATCGCAGCTAGACATGCAATTTGACGCATAGGGACTAACGCTCAAGTTAAGCCGAATTGCAGCGCGTAGCCGGCGACATGGCAAGCTTTACCTGCCATGTTGACGGCGTGGCGATGTAATTTCGGCTTGAACGCACTGTTAGGCCTCATGGCTGGCATGCCACGGCGAGGGACTGAATTACACCGGCTTGTGGGGCCACCTGCAGCCAACAGCTAACATTCAGCGGCTGATACTCGATGAAGGTGCCATAGCTTCTCTGGACAGGATCGGAGGGGCCATACAGGCGACTCACCTCTGATACCGCCATGCCTGGGCAGAGACCGCGCGGCGTGCAGGCCTTTGGGCCGGTGCCGCGAAGCGCCACGACACGCCGTTGCACCCCGTTTGCCTTTTGCTCAAGCCAGCCCACTGTCACCACAAGGTCGGGGTACCGGAAGTCGGTACCCTCACCTGTATCGATTCGCTGAGAAGGCTCACCTAGAATGGCGAGGACATTGGCTTCCGTGTCGCCTGACACCACACCGCCAATGCTTAGATCGCAGGATTGAACCTCTCGAGCCGAGGCTGCGCCCGCTAGGGTCAATACCACTAGGGTCAATACCGCAAGAGCGATGGTGTTTCGCATGAGGCCTAACGCAAAGTAGATCTCAAGATGCAGTGTATTCCTGCAGCCTATTTCGTGTCTTCGGTGTCTCATCTTCATCGGTTGCCTTGTGAATCAAGGTCCTGATCTTCTCTCTGGTAGCCTAATCCAGCAGTGTCTGCAGCATTCCTTGCGTCACTCGGCTTCCACCTTCTTCAGAAACCCGATCAGTCCGTCGAAATACACCTGCTGGTCGTCGTACATCGCCATGTGGCTTCCCTTCGGGCATAGCAGAAACTGTCCGTGCGGGAGTTTCTTCGCCATGCTGGCCATGTATTTCGGGTCCATCGTGTCGTACTGCGCGCCGATCACCAGGGTGGGGACGGTGATGCGGTGCAGGTCCTTGCTGCGGTCCCAGTTCAGCAGGCGGCCGCTGGCGCCCAGTTCGCTGGGGCCCTGCATCAGGGTGTAGATCTGCTCGTTGATGTGGCCGAACGAACGGGTGACGGGTTCGGGCCATTGCGCCTGCGGCATGCGCAACACGTGCTGCTCGTAGTGCATCGGGCCGAGGATGGCCATGTAGCGCGGGTCGCTGGTGTGGTGCTCGGCTTCGAGCTTTTTCACTACGGCGAGCTTTTTCTGGTCCATCGCCGGCATCAATACGTTGTTCGCGTATTCGTTGTACTGCGGGATGGAGTCGACCATGTTGGAGATCACCAGGCACTTCAGGTGCCGCTGGTATTTCAGTGCGTACTCCATGGCCAGGATGCCGCCCCAGGACTGGCCGAGCAGGCAGAAGTTGTCCTTGTCCAGGTGCAGCGCCTGGCGTACCTGTTCGACTTCGTCGACGTATCGGCCGATGGTCCACAGCGAAATATCCTTGGGCTGGTCGCTGTAGGCCGAGCCGAGTTGGTCGTAGTAGTAATACTCGATGCCGGCGCCCGGGAAATAGCTGTCGAACGCCTCGAAGTATTCGTGGGTGGCGCCGGGGCCGCCGTGCAGCAGCAGGACCTTCAGTTTCGGGTTGTTGCCCACGCGCTTGGTCCAGACGTGGAACGTGCCCCTGGGCGTGGTGATCGGGATCATCTTCACGCCGCCGGCAAGCACGTCGTCGCGACCGCTGTTGTCGAAGTAGGCGGAGTCCGGTGTGGTGGCGGGAGTGCCCGCGTTGACGGCGGCGGCCATGACGAGCAGCAGCCCGGACATCAGGACGGTGATGCAGCGTTTCATCGTTGTTTCCCCTGGGTGGCTGATCGCACTATGCGACGCCACCGACGCGGGGGCAACCGTGGGGCCGATGCCCGAGGAAGTCTTCCGGCGCGTTCAGCCGTCCAGATACTTCGCCTTGATCACGGTCATGTCCTTTTGGCAGGTGCAGCCGTGCAACGGGCGCGTGGTCCCGCTGGAAGTGTTTTGCTTCACCGGCTCCGAGCCGACCGCTGTCGGAGGCGAGCTACAGCAGGACGAGTTCATCGATCGCGCCGCCATTCTTCGCGTGGCAGCTGATCGTCGCGTTGGTGTCGCCGTGGTTGAACTGCAGCGGCAGCCTGATCCGGGTGACGGTGCCGTCGTCGACGAGGGTGGTGGCATCGCCATGCGAGCGGTACGGGCCCCAGTTGTTGCGGACCAGTGCTTCCCACATCGAGATCAGCATCTTCTGTTGCTGCTCGTCCTGCAGTGACGGGCCCATCTCGGCCTTGGCGGCGGCGTAGTCGTTGCGGCCGAGCGCGTCGAGCATGGTGGCGGCCCGCGCCGCGCAGCTCCCGGGCGCTGCCTGGGCACTGCCGATGCCGATGAGAAGAAAGGCGATGCCGCTGGTCAGTCGGCGCATGGGCGGATTCCCGGTGGTGAATGGTCGGGTCAGCGTCGCTGGCCGTCGGGGTTGAAGGTCCAGCTCACTTCCGCTTTCAGCGGCACGTTGGGCAGGCTGATGTAGCTGACCGGGCCGCTCACGGTCTGCAGCTTCGGGAAGATCTTGTGGCCGCCCTGGGGACCATCGAGCCGGGCCGCCACGAGATCCTTGAGGTGGATCTCTGGAATGGTCACCCGCCGCTGGTAGGGCGGGATGTGCGGGTTGAATTCGTTGATGGTCACTTCGACTTCGACTGAAGGCATCTGCACGTCGTAGGTCTTCCCGCCGTCGTGGGTGATCAGGGTGAAGTTGCCGTCCTCGTCGCTGCAGTCGACCTTGCGCTTGCCGATGCGCGTGGCGTGGCCGCTGACCATGACCGAAGCGCCTTCGCCGTCGTCGGCACGGCCGGTATGCGCCGAACTGTCGTCGACGCTGGCGCTTCCCTGGCAAGGCGTCTGGTAGCGGTGGGTCCAGGCGGTGTCGCTGCCGATGGCTGCAATCGTGTGCTGCGCTTCGCGGTTCAGCGCCTGCCGCTGGCCGGACGACATCGCGCTGACGGCGCGCATCAGGCAGGCCTGGTCTTCGCCGCAGGCTTCGGCGGCCTTCTGCAGCGAGATCATCTGCGCGCCGCCGGCCATTGCATTCGGGTCATTGGTGACGCTGCCATACATGCGCACGGTGGCCTCGAGCTGGCGCTCGATCTTCACCTGGCCATGGGTTGCGCCGGGGCCGTTCGTTTCGGCGTGACCGCTCAGCACGATGCGGTAGGTCAGTGTGCCGTCGGGGACCTTGCGGTCGACGTCGGCGGCGCTGGCGCCGAAGGTGGCGAAGGTGGCGAAGAGGGCCAGCAGGCACAGCGCCGCCGACGATCGACGTGCGCGGGATGGAGGAAACGGGTGGCGGCTGGACATGGTTCGCTCCGGATGAACGTCGGCGGGAATCGCTGTCTGCATTGACGACGATCGGCCGGAGCGAATCTTGAGGACGGGCTGACGAACCGCTTATGAAATCTTACTGCCCGAACAATCAGTGGCTTGGGCGGGGAAAGGTCGCGCGGGTGTTCAGCGGGCGGGGTTGGTCAGGGCGGCGAGTGTGGTGCTGCGCAGTTGTTCGAGACGCGCGGCGGCACGGGCATGGCCGATGGCGTCGCGGCCCGTTGCCCAATCGCGATACAGGCGCAGCAAGTCCGCGTGGTTGTCGCGGACGGGATCGAAGCCGGCCAGGGCGATGTCCGCCGCGGCGGCGGAATGCAGATGCCCGGCGACGACCAGGCCCACGAAGCGCAGGTCGTTGTGCTGCGGGTCATCCGCGGTGGGCGTGACTGCTGCTGTCTTCAATGCGTTCACGGCATCCCCGGGCCGGTTGCCTGCGGCCGCGGCGAGGGCGTGGATGAGTTGCCGGGTGTAGCCGAACGTGGCCGGATTCTTCTGCGTGGCCGCCAGCGCATCGGCCTGTGTCGACAGCGCGGCGACCGATTTGGGGTCCGCCTGCAGCGCGGCGGCGGCCTGGCTTTCCCAGATGGCGAGCAGCAACGCGGGGTCCTGCTTGCCATCGACCAGCGCCGCGGCCTGGCGGCAATAGTCGAGGGCGGCGGCGGCATTGCCGTCGTACCACGTCTGGCCGGCGCTCAGCATCAGCGCCAGCGACTGCCAGACGGCGTTTTTCTGGCTGCTGCCCAGGTTGCGCAGCTGTTGGGCGATGGGCGCTACGCGTTCAACAAGGCCGGCGTCGAGCAGGATGCGGGCTTGCTGGTCGCCGCTGGCGAAGGCCAGCAAGCTGTCGCCTTGCTGTTGCGCACGCTGGTAGAGCGAGGTGAACAGCGGCAGGGCTTCGATTGCGCGATCCTGCTGCATCAGGTCGAGCGCGACGTTGTAGGTATCGCCCAGCGCGTTGCGCTCGTTGCCGATCGCTTCGCTGGCGGCGAGCGCGGCGCGGTCAGCCCGCTCCCTGCCGGCGAGGTCGCCGCGGGCGCCGGCGAGGAACGCTTCGCTGTTGTGCAGGTCAGCCTCCAGCCGATGCAGGCCATGCTGCGCGACCAGCTTGCGCGCGTGCTGCAGCTCGCTCTGCGCCAGCGACGTGCGTTCCAGCCGGCCCGCGGTGTTGACGGTTTTCAGGGCGATCGCGGCTTGCAGGTCGGGCGTGCCGGCTTGTGCGGCGAATGATGCGGCTTCCTGCAGATCAGCCAGGGCCTCGGCGTGATGGTGCTGGTTGAATGCGAGGTTGCCCAGTTGCAGCAGTGCCTGCGCGATCATCGAGGCATCCTTGCCGGCGCGTGCCTGCGCCAGCAGCGCGCGCAAAGTTGCGCCACCCTCGTTCAGTTGATTCGTGTTGATCTGCGCCTGGCCCAGGCGCAGGCGCGCGGACGGAAAGTCGGGGTCGCCTTTCGCCACCAGCAGGAAATAGGGTTTCGCGTTTGTCCAGTCGCCATGCATCGCGAGGTCGATGCCGCGGGCGTAGGTCTGCGCCAGGTAGGCATCGTGTGGCGTGGCGGCGGGTGCCGCTGGCGTGCTGCCGTCGAGCTTCAGCGCACGGCGCATGCGCGGCACCGCGTTGACGCCCAGCGTGCCGGGATCGCTGCCGCGCAAGGTGAGGGTGGTTCCGGTCTGGCCGGCGCCGGTGTCGATGTGCAGGGAGAGTTCGTAGAGATGATCGGCAAGCCGGTGCAGGTCGCCGCTGACCAGGATGCTGGCGCCGGTGACGAAACGCAGGTGCTCGGTTTCCGACCGGCCCTTCGGCGGAACATAGTCGACGATCCGGCCGACCTGCAGCGGGTCGACGACGTCGATCCCCGGCGCAGCGCCGAGCAGGTTGGCCATCAGGCCGGGCAGGCCCCGCGCGGTCCAGTCCAGCGTGGCGTCGCCGGTGTCGTTGTCGATCGGCAGCAGGGCCACGCGTGGTGGCGGTGGCACTGGCGGCGCCATGCCGCGCGGGATGAGCCACAACGACAGCGCACCCAGCACGGCCAGCGCGGCGAACCCTAGCCACTGGCGATATCGCCGCGGCGATGATGGTGCGAGCGCGGGCGCTTCGTCCGCGATGTCGTCCTCCGCGGCGGGCGTCTCTTCCGTGGTCAGCTCGACCGGCGCCACCCATTGCAGGCCGCGGCCGTACACGGTGCGGATCACCGCCTGGCGTTCGCCATCATCGTCGAGCGCGCGGCGCGCCTTGTGCAGCAACTGGCTGAGCGCGGCGTCGGTGATCGGCCGGTGGCCCCACAACGCGGTGATGACTTCCTGCTTGCCCAGCGCGCGCTCGCGGTTTTCGAGCAGCAGCAGGATCAGGTCGAACACCTTGGCTTCGATGTCGACCTTGCAGCCGTTGCGATGCAGCCGTCGCGTGGCCGGCGCGATGGTGTGCATCCCGCATCGATAAACGCCAGCATTATCCTGCATGCCCCCTCCGCTCGCCTCCTGATGGCGTGAAGCCGGTCAGGGATCCCCGCCATGAGCCCCGATGTTTAGCATATTGCGCTGGTGATGGCTCGATTGGGCGGTTTTTTACCCGGAGGCTGCCGGCTATCGATCAGCGCGGCACGCGATAGCCGCCGGGCACGCCGTTCGGGCTCAGGGTGATTTGCCACAGCTGGTCGCGGCGGCTGCGGAACACGGCGGAGGAGACCGCTAGGTAGTAGCGCCACATGCGGCGGAAGCGTTCGTCGTAGCTGGCCGGCAGGCTCGACCACGCCGCTTCGATGTTGGCGCGCCATGCGGTCAGGGTGCGGTCGTAGTCGGCGCCGAAGTTGTGCCAGTCCTCGATCACGAACAGGTCTTCCAGCGCGGTGGTGACCTGGCTGGCGGCAGGGATCATCGAGTTGGGGAAGATGTATTTCTCGATCCACGGGTCGGTCTGCGCCGGCGCGCTGTTGCTGCCGATGCAGTGCAGCAGCGACAGTCCGTCGTCCTTGAGGCAGCGGCGCACGGTCTCGAAGTAGGCGCGGTAGTTCTTGCCGCCGACGTGCTCGAACATGCCGATGGAGAACACCGCGTCGAACTGCTCGTTGATGTCGTGATAGTCCTGCAGGCGGATTTCGATCGGCAGGCCGGCGCACAGTTCGCGGGCGTAGTCGGCCTGCTGCTGCGAGACGGTGATGCCGACGCCTTCGATGCCGTAACGCTCGGCGGCATATTTCAGCGCCTCGCCCCAGCCGCAGCCGATGTCCAGCACGCGCTGGCCGGTCTTCAGCTGCAGCTTGCGGCAGACCAGGTCGAGCTTGGCCGCCTGCGCGTCGTCGAGGTTGTCGGCCCTGGCCCAGTAGCCGCAGGAGTACACCAGCCGCTTGCCCAGCATGGCCTGGAACAGGTCGTTGCCGAGGTCGTAGTGGGCCTTGCCGATCTCGAACGCGCGCTCGCCGCGCTGCAGGTTGATGAAGCGCGCCTTGAGGTGGGCGAGCAGGGTGTCCAGCGTCTTCAGCTCCTGGTCGAGCCCCGCGGTGAGCAGGCGCGTGCACAGGCCGGGCAGGTCGTCCGCGTCCCACCAGCCGTCCATGTAGGCTTCGCCAAGACCCAGCGAGCCATGCGCGAACACCCGCGGATACAGGCGGTCGTCGTGCACGCGCAGGTCGATCGGCGCGTTGCCGTCGATGTGGATGCCGGCCTGTTCGAGCAACTGGCTGGCGCGGTCTTTCAGATCGTCCTGACTCATGGAGTGCCTCGCGGCGGATGGTTCGAATGGTTTCGGTGATCACTGCTTGCCGAGCATTTCGAAGTCTGCGGGCCAGCGCGCATACGTGGCGTCGACGCCCGCGTCGCGCACCAGTTGCAGCAGCGTCGCGGCCTGTTCGTCGCGCAGCAGGAACTCGATCTTCACCGGCAGGTCGTCGGCCAGTTCGAAGAACTGCTCCTCGTGCAGCACGCCATGCCGGCCGAAGCCCGCGATGGCGCGGAACACCGAACCGCCGCCGATGCCGCGCTGCTTCGCCTGCTCCAGCAGCCATTCGGACAGCAGCACGCCGTCGTGTCTGGCGCGGGAGTGGCAGTAGAAGGTCAGGTGCACGCCTCGTTGCAGGTTTTGCGGGTTCATGCGGATGCCCGGTCAGTGGCGCAGCAGGCTGCGGGTGAGCGCGATGCCGAGCACGGTCATCGCCAGCGAGCCGATCACGTGCACCGCGACATGGCCGCTGAACCACAGGTATTGCTGGCGCAACAGCAGGGTGGCGGATTCGGCGGAGAAGGTGGAAAAGGTGGTGAGGCCACCAAGGAACCCGGTGAACACGAACAGCCGCAGTGCGGGCGGCAGCGCCTGGAAGTGATCGAACAGGCCCATCACGCAGCCCATCAGCAATCCGCCGGCGAGGTTCGCCGCCAGGGTGCCCAGCGGCAGGGTGGGGAACATCGGGTTGAGCAGGATGCCCAGTCCCCAGCGCAGCCAGCAGCCGATGGCGCCGCCGATGCCGATTGCCACGAATCCGGTAAAGCCCACGAGCGCGCCTCCTGACGGGAATGTGTCCGGTTCCGCGGTGGCAGGCACGCCTGCACCGCCGGAAACCGGGGGAGCAGGCATCATCAACTTCAACACAAGGAGCGCGAGAAGCGGTTTGTCCCGGGGGGAGCGAGCATTCCGGAACGGGAGGCATGCCATCTCCCATGGCGAACATCCTAGTCGATCCGGCCGCCCCGACGTCAAGGGTGGCCCTATAATGCGCGACCCGCCGCGACCAGCATGCCGTCATGACTCCAGCCCAGCGCACCGTGCGACGCAGCCTGCCATGGCTGCTGGCCGGGCTGTCGATGATCGGGCCGTTCTCGATCGACGCGGTGTTCCCGGCGTTCCCGCTGATCGGTGCGCGTTTCCAGGTCGACGACACGGCGCTGCAGCAGCTGGTCAGTGCGTACCTGCTCACCTACGCGGTGATGAGCCTGTTCCACGGCGCGATCTCCGATGCGATCGGGCGCAAGCCGGTGATCGTCACCGGCATGCTGGTCTACGCGCTGGCGTCGGTGGGCGCGGCTTCGTCCACCTCGTTCGCGATGCTGCTGGCCTGTCGCAGCTTGCAAGGCATGTGCGCGGGCGCCGGCCTGGTGGTGGGCCGGGCGGTGATCCGCGACAGCCTGGAAGGGCCGGCGGCGCAGCGGCTGATGTCGCAGGTGATGATGATCTTCGGCGTGGCGCCGGTGATCGCGCCGATGATCGGCGCCCTGCTGCTGCCGCTGGGCGGCTGGCACGGCATCTTCTGGCTGCTGGCCGGTTTCACCCTGCTGCTGGCGGTGGCCCTGCTGACCCTGCTGGACGAAACGCATCCGCCGGAGCGGCGTTCGCGCTTCGCGCCGCGGCCGTTGCTGGCCGGCTACCTGGCGTTCGCGCGGGAGCGCTCGTTCTGGCCGCTGCTGGTTTCCAGTTCGGTCAATTTCGCAGGGCTGTTCCTCTACATTTCCTCCGCGCCGCGCATCGTGCGCGAGCTGCTGCATCTTTCGGCGCAGGGTTTTCCATGGCTGTTCGTGCCGGTGGTGATCGGCCTGATCAGCGGCGCGTGGCTGTCCGGGCGGATGGCCGAACGCTGCAGCGCCAAACGCACGGTGAGCCTGGGCTACGCGTCGATGCTGCTGGCCTGCGTGGCGCACCTGCTGCTGGCGCTGCTGTTTCCGCAGCCGCGCCTGCCGTGGTCGATGCTGCCGCTGATCCTGCACGGCATCGGCGTGCAGCTGGCGTTCCCCACGTTGACCCTGCTGTTGCTGGATCGCTTTCCGCACCATCGCGGCGGCATCTCCTCGGTGCAGGCGTTTGCCAGCCTGCTGTTGTGCGGCTTCGTGGCCGGCGTGGTGTCGCCGCTGCTGTCGGCCAGCATGCTGCAGCTGGCGCTGGGTGCGTCGCTGCTGACCGTGCTGGGCGTGCTGGCCTGGGGCTGGTACCACGGCGTGACCCGCGAGGCCGTGTTGCCGGTCAGCGGTGCCGATGCGGCGGCGGTGATGGCCGCGGAGATCGCCGAGCCGCGCTGAACGAAGAGGCTCAGGCAGCGGGCAGGCTTGCGGCAGGCGCATGCGCGATCGGCACCACCGCCTCGACCGACATCAGCACCGTGGCGCTGGCCAGCGCGCGAACCAGCGACGGCGAGCGATAGCTGCTGTCGGCAAGCCATCGCTGCCACACCGACTCGTCGACCTTCTCGTTGACGCCGGTGCCGAGCAGGCGATCGATCGGCGGCTTGAACTCCTTGTACAGGCCGCTCATGAATTCCCTGTACGAATTGCGCGGCACGCCGGTGTACGCGTCGGCGGCGGGCAGCAGCAGCCTGCCGCACGCCAGGCCGGCGTCGATGGCCTTGCGCTGCAGCCAGGCCAGCGGCAGGTCGGGCAGGGGGTCGGGCTTGCGGCCGGCGCCGTCGCAGTCGTTGCCGCCGCCGACGTCCGAATGCGAGCCGATGAACCAGCGCTGCTCGATCTCGATCTGCTCGTTCTTCTTGGAGGTAAGCGATTCGCCCGGCTTCACGGTGTACGGATTGCGCGTCCACACCGCGGGCGCGAAGTCGGCCCGATGCTCGTCCAGCGCCAGGGCCTGGTAGGCGTATTTCACGATACGGCTCAGCTCGGTGTCGTGGAACCGGTAGCGCGCCCGGGCATACGGAAACCATGAGGCGGTGTCGGGAATGCCCAGCGAGCCGACCGTGTCCCACACGCCGATGAAATGGATGTCCACCTCGATCGAATGCTCGGCGCGATAGGCGGCCGCGACGTCGCCGTCGGGTTTGCTGGAGGCGTCGCGATAGAGGTCGTAGGCGGCGGACACGTCGGACTTCGCCACCTTGTCGTCGTTGCCGCAGCGGAGCAGGCCGCATTTGCGGATCAGCCCGGCGAGGCTGCGCGCGGTGTAGGCGCCGCGACTGAAGCCGAACAGGAAGATGCGGTCGCCCGGCTGCCATTGCTCGCACAGCCAGCGGTAGCCATCCAGCACGTTGCCGGAAAGGCCGTAGCCGAACGCGCCGCCGAGCAGGTGGCTGATGCCGCGCGTCACGCCCACGCCTGGAATGTAGTTGACCAGTTGCGGGTGGCCGTGGGCGTCGAGCGGTGCGATCAGCTGGCGCAGGCGTTCCACGTTGGTGTTGGATTCGGGCTTGTTCCAGGTGCCGTCGAACAGCAGCACCAGCTGGCGCGTGGCCATGATGTCCTCCGGCGCGCTGCGCAAGGGAATGCCTGGGCCGATTCTAGGGCAATGGCTGCGGGTGGCCAGTGCCGCGGGCAGGTTGCCGGGGATGATGCCGCGCGTGCGTGGCGGCTGCTGGCGCTTAGCGCGATATGGACATCCATTTGACGCGCGCTGGACCTGGCCGGGTCCAGGCTGGCCGCGGTTCCCAGCCGGAGCATGTCATGCCCTACAAGACCGTCAGCGAGTTGCCCGAGTCCGTGCGCGACCACGTGCCGAAGCACGCCCAGGAGATCTACAAGGAAGCGTTCAACAGCGCCTGGGACGAATACGCCGACAGCGACGAGCGTCGCGGCGACGAATCGCGCGAGGAGGTGGCGCACAAGGTGGCGTGGTCGGCGGTGAAGAAGAAGTACGACAAGGGCAGCGACGGCGACTGGCATGCGAAGTAGCCTGCCGGCTGTGGCGCATCAGGCGTGGGGCAGGCCACGCGTCCTGAGAAACTCGCGCGCCTCCGTGGCATCGCCTTCGAACCAGGCGCGGGTCGAGCCCAGCCGGAACGAGTAGCCCCAGGCGTCCATGTCGGTCATCAGGCGTTCGCGGCCGACACCGGGGAGCCGGTCGGCCAGCACGATCTGCAGGTAGCAGGTGGCGTCCTCTTCCTCGACCGAGTCGGTCGCGTCGGTATGCACCGTTGCGCGTTTTTCCTCGGGCAGCACGATCAGGTGGCCTGCCTCGTGCAACAGCGAATGCACCGGCGTGTCATCGCGCGCGTAGACCGTAGTGCCGATGATGCCGGCCTCGCGCTCGCCCCAGAAACTGCCGGGGATCGGTGTGTCGTGAGCCACCCGTTCGAGCGTCAATCCGAACTGCGCGAGCAGCGCGGCGGGATCGGCGAAACCGATCTGGCCGACGCAGAGCACGCTGTCGGCCGGATCGCTGGCGGTGGAATGGGTGTCGGGGTGCATGGGGCGCGACGCGCGGACGATCCGGAATGAAGAGCGCCGGGCCGCGCGTGGCGGCCCGGCATGGACTTGGCGTGGGTGCTCAGCCGCTCTGGGCTTCGCTGCCGGCCGGCAGCTTGCCGTCGGGCAGGGTCACCGAGAGTTCGAGGATCTCGTGGCCGCTGTCGCGCTCGAAGTTGATGTTGATCGCATCGAGATCGACGTGGACGTACTTCTTGATCACTTCGAGCAACTCGTTGCGCATCATCGGCAGGTAGTCCGGCGCACCACGGGTGGAGCGCTCCTGCGCCACGATGATGCGCAGGCGCTCGCGCGCCACGCTGGCGGTGGCCTCGGGCTTGCGCTTGAGGAAATCGAGAATGCCCATCGTGATCAACCTCCGAACACGCGCTGGAGAAAGCCCTTCTTGGGCACGTCGATGAAGCGCAGCGGGCGCTCTTCGCCGAGGATGCGGGCCACGGTGTCGCTGTATGCCTGGCCGGCCAGCGAGTTGGCGTCGACGATGACCGGGATGCCGTTGTTGGAGGCGGTCAGCACGTTCTCCGACTCGGGGATCACGCCCACCACCTGGATGCCGAGGATTTCCTCGACGTCCTTCACGCTGAGCATTTCGCCGATGGCGACGCGGGCCGGGTTGTAGCGGGTCAGCAACAGGTGCTGGATGATCGGTGGCTCACCCTTCTCGGCGCGCCGGGTCTTGCTGGCCAGCAGGCCCAGGATGCGATCCGAGTCGCGCACCGAGGAGACTTCCGGGTTGACCACCACCACCGCATGGTCGGCGAAGTACATCGCCAGGTGGGCGCCTTTCTCGATGCCGGCGGGCGAGTCGCAGACCACGTAGTCGAAGCCGTCCTCGGACAGGCCGTCGAGCACCTTCTCGACGCCTTCCATGGTCAGCGCGTCCTTGTCGCGGGTCTGGCTGGCGGCCAGCACGTACAGGTTGTCGTAGCGCTTGTCCTTGATCAGCGACTGTTTCAGCGTGGCTTCGCCGTGCACGACGTTGACGAAGTCGTACACCACGCGCCGCTCGCAGCCCATGATCAGGTCGAGGTTGCGCAGGCCGACGTCGAAGTCGATCACGGCGACTTTCTTGCCGGCCATGGCCAGGCCGGTGGCGAGGGAGGCGCTGGTCGTCGTCTTGCCGACGCCGCCTTTGCCGGAGGTGACAACGATAATCTCAGCAGTCAAGGGCCCATCTCCGCAGGTTTGTTTTTGTTGTGGGTGATCACAGCCTGGCGATCATCAGTTTTTCGCCGTCGAGCCAGCATTGCACGGACTGGCCCTCGAGGTCGCCGGGAATCTGTTCGAACACGCGGTACTGGCCGGCGATCGCCACCAGTTCGGCGCGGAAGTCGGAAACGTAGATGCGTGCCTTCTCGTCGCCCTGCGCACCGGCCATGGCGCGGCCGCGCAGGCCGCCGTAGATGTGGATGTTGCCGTCGGCGATCACCTCGGCGCCGTTGGCCACCGCGCCGGTGACGATCAGGTCGCGGTCGCGGGCGTAGATCTGCTGGCCGGAACGGATCGAGCCGGCGTGATGCTGGGCGCCCACGTTGCCGGAGGTCGGTGCCGAAAGAATCGGTTCGCGCGCCGCCGCCGGGGCGGGCTCGCTGGGGGGCGCGGTGGCGGCCGGCGTGGCCGCGGACGGTTCGTAGGCCGCACGGAACTTGGCGATCAGCGGCAGCCCCATCCGTTTGGCCAGCGCCTCGGTCTCGCTGGTGCCGTAGGCCAACCCCACCGGCAACATGCCGGCGCTGCGCACCGCTTCGAGCAGTGCGTCGACGGTGCCGTCGTCGGGCAGGTCGAGCAGGTGGCTGAGGTCCAGCACCACGGCGGCGCGGGCGAACATCTGCGGCGCGGCGCGCACGCGGCGTTCCAGTTCGTCGCACAGGGCGGCGGCGTCGACCCGACGTACCCGCACGCAGGCAAGGCCGACCTGGCCGAAGCGCAGGTCACAGGCGTCGGTGGCATCCATGCTTGCGTTCATGCGTGCCGCTCCCCGGCCAGGCGGAGCGGATGCGGCCGGGCGGTGTCCGGGCGTTCGCGTTCGGCCAGCCACGGCACGTCGGGCAGGCCACCTTTCTCGAGCCAGGTGTCGCGTACATAAGCGTAGCTGGGCAGGTCGCGGGCCAGCAGGCTGACCTGCGGGCCGTGCTCGCCCATGCGCTGCTGGCCGACTTCCTGGAAACCGTAGGTGCCGTGGAACAGCACGACCACGTCGTCGCGCGGCTCCAGGAACACTTCGCAGGTGAGCAGCGGCACGCGCACCTCGGCGTAGCTGTGCACGTCGCAATAGAAGATGCGGCCCAGCCCGTGGCGGCGGTAGGCGTTGGCGATCACGATGCGGTCGATGTACAGGAACTGCGGATAGTGCTCGGCGAACCAGCGATAGTTCGGGCTGTCGTAATCGCCGCCTTCGCGCAGCGCGATCAGGAAGCCGGCCAGCTGGCCGTCGATTTCGGCCACGCGGAAATATTCGGCGTGCTCGTGGAAATAGCGCAGCTGGGCAGGATCCAGTGCGAGGATGGAGCGACCGGCAGCGTTGTTGAGCGCCAGTACGGCATCCAGGTCGTGCTCGCGCACGTCGCGGATGGCAAGGGCCATTCGTTGCTCCGCAAGGGTGGATTCGGGGACGAGAGGCGACCGCTGCCTCGCGCAATGCCGCATTATGACATGCGCGGCAGGCCCTTACATCTCGCAAGGGCACATGTAAAAGCTTTGTAAAGCCGTTGTGCGGCGACAGCCGTGACCTGGCCGGGCATGACTTCTCGCGCATTGCGCGAATTCCCCGCGCAGCCAATGATGCGGGGATGCGCTGGCCCTTCTTCAACCATATCCGCCTGCTTCGCTATGCGGGCTTCTTCACCTATCTGTCGGTGGGGACGCCGCTGGTCACGAACTGGGCCACCGAACGGCTGACCCAACTGCAGCGGCCGAATTTTTCGCTGCTGCTGTGGACGCTGTGTTACCTGATCTTCGGCTTGATGTACTGGCTGCTGACCAGCAACCTCGGTTCGCGCCGCTACCCGGTGCTGAAACTGCTCGGGCTGACGCTGATGACAGCCGCCGCCGTGGCGGTGGGCTGGTACAGCCACAGCGGCCTGTCGGCGATGCTGATGGTGGTCGCCTCGCTGGTGCTGCCGTGGCTGCTGCCGTTCTCGCTGGCGGTGTTCTGGCTGGTGCTGCAGCACCTGAGCCTGGTGGCGATCTTCGCCACCTTCCCCGAATACGATCACAGCGTCGCCTTGGGGTTTCTCCAGGCCAGCATCTACCTGGGCATCTCGGTGCTGGTGTTCGTGACCTCGACGGTCGCCAGCCAGCAGGCCGAGCAGCGCGACGTGCAACGGCGGCTGAATTCCGAGCTGCGCGCCACCCGCGCCCTGCTGGCCGAATCCAGCCGCATCGCCGAACGCATGCGCATCGCGCGTGACCTGCATGACCTGATCGGCCACCACCTGACCGCGTTGAGCCTGAACCTCGAGGTGGCCAGCCACCTCACCAACGAAGCGGCCGGCGCCCACGTACGCAAGGCGCAGAGCACCGCCAAGGTGCTGCTGGCCGACGTGCGCGAGGTGGTCAGCGAACTGCGCCAGGACGACGCGATCGACCTGACCCAGGCCTTGCGGGGACTGGCCGAGGGCGTGCCCGGCCTCGACGTGCACGTGGTGATGCCGCCACGTTTCAGCGTGGAGGACCCGCGCCGTGCCCAGGTGCTGCTGCGCTGCGCCCAGGAGATCATCACCAATGCCGCGCGCCACGCCGGCGCCCGCAACCTGTGGCTGAATTTCGCCTATGCCGGGGAAAACCTGATCGGCCTGCATGCGCGCGACGACGGCCGCGGCGCCGAGAACGTCGCGCCGGGCAACGGCCTGTCCGGCATGCGCGAGCGGCTGGCCGAGTTCGGCGGCAGCCTGACCCTGGACAGCGCGCCGAGCCAGGGATTTGCGCTGACCGTGCGGCTGCCGCTGGGGGAACATGCCGCGCTGGCGCATGCGCCGACCCGGCTTGAGCCACCAGCGCTCAATGTGTCGTAATCTCTGCCGTCTGCGCCGGGGTGCGAAAGTGCGTCGGTGTTGGCAGCGGGGCCCTGCGCCAGCTGCCAGCATCCCATCGTCAAGCCACAGTTTTCCCGAGGATCCGCGATGATTTCCGTTTGTCTCGTCGACGACCAGAATCTGGTTCGCCAGGGCGTCCGTTCGCTGCTGGACCTGGCCGAGGACATCCGTGTGGTGGCCGAGTGCGCCGACGGCGCCCAGGCCGTGCAGGATATTCCGCGGATCAAGCCCGACGTGGTGCTGCTGGACCTGCGCATGCCGAACATGAGCGGGCTGGAAGTGCTGCAGGCGCTGTCCGCCCGCAACGAACTGCCGCCCACGATCATCCTGACCACCTTCGATGACGACCAGCTGGTGCTGCAGGGCCTCAAGGCCGGCGCCCGCGGTTACCTGTTGAAGGACGTCTCGCTGGAGCAACTGGTCGAGGCCGTGCGCACGGTGGCCGCCGGCGGCTCGCTGGTGGCGCCGATGGTGACCCAGCGGCTGATGGCCGGGGTGTCGCGTATGCAGAACAACTTCACCAGCCTCGAGCAGCCCGACCCGCTGACCGAGCGCGAGACCGAGATCCTGCGGTTGCTGTCCGGCGGCTACAGCAACAAGGAGATCGCCAACTCGCTGAAGGTGGCCGAGGGCACGGTGAAGAACCACGTTTCCAACATCCTTTCCAAGCTGGGCGTGCGCGACCGCACGCGGGCCGTGCTGAAGGCGCTGGAAATGGGCATCGTCTGATGCCCGCCCGGGTGCAGGGCGCCCGGATGCGCCGTTTCAACGGGCTTTGGCCGGGCGTTTTTCGACCCTGCGCGGAGGCCGTCCGGGCGGATAGCGTTCCAGCCCGTGAGCAAGTAACATCCGTAGCTTCGGCGTTTGCCGACCCCCTGCCATGGCCCTCGGACCCCACCGAAGGGCGGGTTCGCGCGGAAGGCCGGGGCAACACTATCTAGGTATGGCGTAAAGACGCTTCGGAGAACTCTGGAATGATGCGTGTCTTTGAATTTCTTGTTGCCCTGGTCATCGTTGCGGTGCTCGGTGTCCTGGCGGCTGTGGTCATGCCCGGCAGCGGTCATGTGGAACGCCAGCTGGTCATCGGCAAGGACATGCGTCAGGTCTATGACGTGCTCGACAACTACCGCCGGCTGCCGGACTACTCGGTGCTGCGCTCGCTCGACCCCAAGGTGCAGTTCGCGTTCTCCGGCAAGGCCTACGGCCCGGGCGCCGAGATCAGCTGGACCACGACGGATGCCAAGCTGGGCAATGGTGGCCTGACCATCGCCAGCGCCACGCCCGAGTTCGACCAGATCGACGGCAACACCAAGAGCGCCAGCATCATCTGGAACCTGGACAACGACTGGCGCGGCCTGGACAAGCACTTCACGCTGGATCTGGAGCGCCAGGGCAACCGCGGCCAGCTGACCCAGGTGACCTGGTCGTATGACGTGTCCTACGGCTGGAACCTGATCAACCGCTTTGCCAATCTCTACATCCACGGCGATCCGGACTCCTTCATCCAGTTCAGCCTGAACAACCTGCAGAACGTGCTGGCCGGCGTGCCGAACATCGACTACAGCCAGCTGATCCCCTACATCGAACAGACCCAGCCCACTCCGGTGCTGCTGGTGTCGAGCTCGATCCAGCGCAAGGACGGCCTGGAAGGTCTGGACGACGCGGTGGCCAAGGCGACCACGGAAATCCAGGCGGCCGCCAAGAAGCTCGGCGTGAACATCACCGGCTCGCGCATCCTGATCACCACCAACTACGGTGACCAGACCTACAGCTTCGACGTGGCGTTCCCGATCGACAGCAGCACGCTGACCGTGAATGGCCAGAGCGAGCAGCTCACCGCCGCCACCCCGCCGTCGATCGACAATGCGGCTCCCGCGGAGGCGAGCAGCGCCGCTGGCGCAGCCGACGGCAGCGTGGCCGTCGGCAGTCGCGACCGCTTCGGTCGCCTGGTGTTGGATGGCAACGTTCGCGCCTCGCTGGCGTTCGGTGGCGCGGCGCTCAAGGGCGTGTGGAACGGCACGTTTGCCGGTGTGCCGCAGACCCGCGACATGCTCAAGGCTTACGCGCAGACCCATGGCTACAAGTACGACGAAGTGGTCAACCGCCCCTACGACGTGATTGCCACGCCGGAAGTGAAGGACGCCGGTGGCAACATCACGTCCTATGCCAAGTACAACGTGTACCTGCCGATCACCGACGCCCCGGAAAAGACTCCGGAGCAGGAAGCCGGTCTGCAGCCGCCCAGCCTGGAAGAGGCACCGGCAGCGGCCAGTTCCGCTCCCGCCCCGGCCGGCACGGCCGCGGCTCCGGCAGAGGCCGCCAGCGCGGGCGAGTAAACCCTCCGCGAACGGTCTTGCCGAAGTACAAAAAGGCCCTTCCACCGGAAGGGCCTTTTTCTTTCGGATCCCCCCGCGCTTCTTGCGGTACATTGCGGGACGCGCCGCGACAGCGCCCGGCCAGCTCTTCCGCCAGCTGGTCGCGCCGAACTCCACAGCCCGTCACCGGACATGATCGAAACCGACCAGCTCACCCGATGCTATGGCCACCTCACCGCCGTGGACGCGCTGAGCATCCGTGTCGAACCGGGCCAGGTGCTGGGCCTGCTTGGCCCGAACGGTGCCGGCAAGTCCACCGCGATGCGCATGATCGCCGGGTTTCTGGTGCCCACCTCGGGCACGGCACGGGTATGCGGCCACGACGTCAGCCGCGAGCCGTTGAAGGCGAAGCGGGCACTGGGCTACCTGCCGGAAGGCGCGCCCAGTTACGGCGAAATGACCGTGCGCGAGTTCCTCCATTTCATCGTGCGCATGCGCGGGCTCAAGGCGGAGACGGGCTATCGGCGTTTCGACGCGGTGGTGCAGCAACTGCAGCTGGAGGAAGTGCTGGAGGTATGCATCGACACGCTGTCGAAGGGCTTGCGCCGACGCGTCGGACTGGCCCAAGCGATCCTGCACGATCCGCCGGTACTGATGCTGGATGAACCCACCGATGGCCTCGATCCGAACCAGAAGCACGCGGTGCGCCAGCTGATCGACGTGATGGCGCGCGACCGCACCATCCTGATCTCCACCCACCTGCTGGAAGAAGTCCACGCGCTGTGCAACCGGGTGGTGATCATCGCCCGTGGCAAGCTGCTGGCGGATGCCACGCCGGCCGAACTGGAAGCGCGCTCGCGCTATCATGGCGCGGTGTCGTTCAGCGCGCCGGGCAGCGGCATGTCGCAGGAGATGCTGGGGCGCCTGCCGCAGGTGGCGTCGATCGAGGTGGACCCGCTGGACGGGCGCATCACGGTGTTCCCGAAGCCCGGCGAACGCATTCTGGAAGCGGTGGAAACGCTGCTGCGCGAGCAGGGCCTGGAGGTTTCGGAAATCCAGCTCGAGCGTGGCCGGCTCGACGAGGTGTTCCGCCAGATCACCACCAGTGACGATCGCGCCGCCGAGGTTCGCGCATGAGCCCGGTCAACGCGGTGCTGCGGCGCGAGTTGCGCAGCTATTTCGTGACTCCGGTGGCCTACGTCTTCCTGGTGATCTTCCTGGTCCTGACCGGCATCCTCACGTTCTATGCGGGCGATTATTACGAGCGTGGCCAGGCCGACCTGCAGCCGTTCTTCGCGATGCATCCCTGGCTGTACCTGATCCTGGTGCCGGCGATCACCATGCGCATGTGGGCGGAGGAGGCCAAGGGCGGCACGCTGGAGCTGCTGCTGACCCTGCCGCTGACGCTGTGGCAGGCGATGCTGGGCAAATTCCTGGCGGCCTGGCTGTTCATCGGTCTGGCGCTGGCGCTGACCTTCCCGATCTGGATCACCGTCAACTACCTGGGTTCGCCGGACAACGGCATCATCCTGGCGGGATACCTGGGCAGCTGGCTGATGGCCGGCAGCTTCGTGGCGATCGGTGCCTGCCTGTCCGCGCTGACCCGCAGCCAGGTGGTGGCCTTCATCCTCACCGCGCTGGTCTGCGTGTTGCTGATCCTGATCGGCCAGCCGCAGGTGCTCGATTTCTTCTCCGGTACCCTGCCGCGCAAGCTGATCAACGCGGTGGCGCACCTGTCGATGCTGCGCCACTTCGAGGCGATCGCGCGGGGCGTGCTGGACGTCCGCGACCTGTTGTATTTCCTGCTGAGCACGCTGGGCTGGCTGATCGCCGGCGTGCTGCTGCTAGACCTGAAGCGGACGCGCTGAAGCCATGTCCATGTCGCGCATCCGTCGCCTGTTCTCCACCCCGTTGCGACTGACCCGACGGGGTCTGCTCTACCTGGCGCTGGTGCTGCTGGTGCTGGTGTTCGTGCCACTGATCGTGGCCAGCAGTCGCTGGCTGCACGCGTCGCGGGTCGACCTCACCACCGACCAGCTCTACACGCTGACGCCGGGCACGCTGCATATCGTCGATACATTGCAGCGGCCGCTGCGGTTGACCTTGTACTTCTCCGAGCACGCGACCCGCGACCTGCCGCAACTGCGCAGTTACGAGCAGCGCGTGCGCGAGATGTTGCAGGAGATGGTGGCGCGTTCGCACGGTCGCATTCGCCTGCAGACCATCGATCCGGTGCCGTATTCCGATGACGAGGCCAGCGCCGAAGGCAGCGGCCTCACCGCGGCCAATGGCGGCAGCAACGGCGAGCGGGTGTTCTTCGGCCTCGCCGGCAGTGCCATGTCCGGCAGCGTCGACGGCGACAGCAACGATGACCGCGTCCCGGAGAAGACGCTGTCGATCGCGTTCTTCGATCCCTCGCGCGAGGCGTTCCTCGAGTACGACATCGCCAAGCTGGTGTACGAACTGAACCAGACCAGCAAGCCGCAGGTCGGCGTGATCAGCTCGCTGCCGGTCGAGGGCAACCCGGTGCTCAGCGAGCAGCCGTGGACGGTCCTGCAGCAACTGGGCCAGCTGTTCGACCTCAAGACGATCGACCCGGCCACGCTGCAAAAAGTGGACGACAAGATCCGCGTGCTGTTGCTGATCCAGCCCAGGCGCCTGACTCCCGATGCGCAATATGCGATCGACCAGTACGTGCTGGGCGGTGGGCACCTGGTGGTATTCGTCGATCCGGACGCCGAGCTGGACACCTCGCCCTACGGGCCGGAGAGCATCACCTTTCCCGATCGTGCGTCGGACCTGCCGCGGCTGTTCAAGGCGTGGGGCGTGGTCTACGACCCGCACAAGGTGGTGCTCGATCGTACCCGCGCGTTGCAGATCGAGCTGGCCGGCAGCAGTCTCAACCATCCGGCGATGCTGGACTTGGGCGCGCAGGAACTGAACCGCAACGATGCGGTGACCGCCAGCCTGCAGCGCATCAACGTCTCCACCGCAGGCTTCTTCGACCTGGCCGCGAATGCGCACACCCGGCTGATCCCGTTGTTGCAGAGCAGTGCCGAGGCCGAGGTGGTGTCCACCCAGCGCGTGCTGGACGCGAGCAACGATCCCACTACGCTGCTGCAGAACTACCATCCCGACGGCGCCCACTACCTGCTCGCGGCGCGCCTGCACGGCACCTTCGACAGCGCGTTCCCGGAGCGCGCCGGCGTCGCGGGCCATCGTGCGCGCTCGGCCGCGAATGCCGAGGTGATCCTGGTTGCCGACACCGACCTGCTCAGCGATCGCCTGTGGGTCGAGCCGCAGACCATTCTTGGCCAAACCATGATGCGGATCTTCGCCAACAACGGCGACCTGGTGACCAACCTGGTGGACAACCTCAGCGGCTCGTCGGCGCTGCTGTCGATCCGCGGCCGCTCCACTTCGCAGCGCCCCTTCACCCGGGTGCAGGCATTGCGCAATGTGGCCGACCAGAAATTCCTGCAGAAGGAGCAGGAGCTGGAGCAGGAGCTGGCCGACACCCGGCGGCGGCTGGACGAACTGCAGCCGGCCAAGGGCGGCCACGGCAGCACCGCCACGGCCGAGCAGCGGCGCGAGATCGAGCAGTTCCGCCAGCGCCAGCTGGCGATCAACAAGGAGCTGCGCGACGTGCAGCACCAGCTCAACGCGGAGATCGATGCGCTGGGGCTGCGGGTGAAGGTCACCAATATCGTGGCGATCCCCGCCCTGGTGGTGCTGTTCGGCCTGTTGTACGGCTGGCGCAGGGGGCGCTACGGCCGCCGCCGCCGGTGACGGCGGCAATCTGCCGCAAGCACGCGGACCCTTGAAAGCTGACGCGATGGCGGTGCGGCGTTAAGCTGGGCGGTCGCCGGCCGCCGCCGGTGCAGACAGAAGTACCGGTGCAGTGACTGCAAGCCTGTTGAAATGGATCGTGCCGTGGGAGTTTTCGTGGGTCTTGCTCACGTGCTTCGTGGTGGCCAGCGTGCTGTACCTGCGCGGTTGCCGCCGACGGCCGGTGCGATTCGCCAGCAAGCTGGCGTTCTGGTCGGGCATGGCGATCATCTATTTGTCGCTGCACACGTATCTGGACTACTACGCCGAGCATGAGTTCTTCATGCACCGCATCCAGCAGTTGCTGCTGCACCATATCGCACCGCTGCTGATCGTCGCGGCGTATCCGTCCGCGGTGTTGCGCGCCGGCCTGCCGCTGGCCTGGCGGGTACGCGTGCTGCGTCCGTTGCAGCGCTCGTGGCCGTGGCGGCTGGTATTCGGCGTGCTGTGGAATCCGACCGTCGCCACGCTGCTGTTCGTCGCCTTCATCCTGATCTGGCTGGTGCCCGATTTGCAGACGCTGGCGATGCTGGACTGGCGCATCTACCGCTTCATGAACTGGAGCATGCTGGTCAGCGGTTTCGCCTACTGGTCGCTGGTGCTCGATCACCGCCCGCATCCGCCGGGACGGATGACCGCCGGGCTGCGCGTGCTGTCGCCGGCGATCACCATGACGCCGCAGATCGTCGCCGGAGCGATCGTCACGTTCTCGAAGACCGACCTCTATCCGATCTTCGAGATCTGCGGACGCGCGTTCACCTTCAACGTGCTCACCGGCCAGCTGATCGGCGGCGTGATCATCTGGGTGCCGTCGGCCCTGGTGGAGTCGATCGGCGGGCTGATGGCGCTGCGCCTGTGGCTGCGCCTGTCACGCAACGGTCGGTTGCCGCGCAAGCCGCCGCGCAGGACGGCCCGGGCATTGGCCGGCAAGGCAACGGTTACGGACGCTCAGTGATCGTGTGATATCGCGCCGTGGTCCATGCCGGGCATGGCGGGGTCGGCATGAGCGTCGCCGGCGTCCAGCGCATTGGCCGGTCGTGCGATGAAGTCGGTGGCCAGGGTGCTGCCGTCGGCGAACTTCAGGGTCAGCGTCACGGCGTCGCCCGGTTTCACCGGCTGGCTCGGTTGCATCAGCATGAGGTGGTAGCCCGCCGGCGCCAGCGCGGCCTTGCCGTGCGCGGGCACGTCGAGCGAGTCGACCATGCTCATGCGACTGACGCCGCCGGCGGTCGAACTCTGGTGCAGCATCGCCTCGGCGTAGATCGTGCTGCTGGCGCCGCGCAACGCGATCGGCGCGCCGCTGTCGTTTTCCAGCGTGACATAGGCGCCGGCGGGCAGGGCGCCGGGCAGCACGCGAATCCACGCATGGCTGGCATGGATGTGGTCGGCATCGGCCGCGTGGGCGACGCCGGCCAGCAGCAGGCCGGCGCACAGCAGCGACAGTCGGGAAAGTTTCATCGGTCGGCTCCGTTGTCGAGCAGCAGGTGCAGGTCGTGGACGAGGTCGTCGTGCGAGGCGGAGGGGGTGGCCAGCACGCGGGCATGGCCCTCGCGGTCGAACACGTAGATCGCCGAACTGTGGCTCACCTCGTAATTGCCGTCGGCATCGCCCGGTTCGCGGGTGAAGGCCGAGCGGTAGCGCTTGCTCAGCGTTTCGACGGCGCGAGCGCTGCCGACCAGGCCCACCGCGCGCGGGTCGAACGCGTTGACGTAGGCGTGCATGATCGCCGGCGTGTCGCGTGCCGGATCGACGCTGACGAACAGGATGCGCGCGTCGTCGGCCAATGGTCCCAGCCGCTGCATCACCACGTGCAACTGGGCCAGGGTCAGTGGGCAGACGTCGGGGCAATGGGTGTAGCCGAAATACAGCAGCACCACCTTGCCGCGATAGTCGGCGCCGGTGACCGCCTTGCCGTTGTCGTCGGTGAGCTTGAAGTCGAGATCGGGCATGTGGCCGCTGATGTTGGTCAGCCGGAACGGCGGCTGGTCGTGCTGACAGCCGCCCAGCAACAGGCCGACAGCGAGCAGCAACAGCAGCAGCGCGGGGCGCAGCCAGTGGCGGGGCTTCATGCGAGAATCCTTGGTCTTCATCCGTTCAAGCATACGACACCGGCCGCGTTGCCGGGTTCGCCGGCCAGGGATACGAGCACCATGCGACAACCTGTCAGTACCCGTGTTGCCGTGCTGGTCGGCATTGCCGGAGCCAGCGCGGTGCTGCTGGGCGCGTTCGGCGCACATGCGCTGCGCGGCGTGCTCGACGGGCGTGGCACGGAGTTGTGGCATACGGCGGTGAACTACCACGTGTGGCATGCGCTGGCGCTGGTCATGACGGCTGCGCTGGGGCGTGGCCGCAGCGGCCGGGTGGCGCTGCTCGCGTTCGGCGCCGGCATCGTGTTGTTCAGCGGCAGCCTGTATGCGCTGGCGCTGGGTGCGCCGCGCTGGGTGGGCATCATCACGCCGTTCGGCGGGCTGGCCCTGGTGGTCGGCTGGCTTGCGCTTGGCTGGACGCTGCGTACACGCAACGAATAGTTCTTGCGGGTGTCATGCCGCGGTCATGCCCGGCTGCGATCGTGTGGGCATGAACACGCAGACCGTCCCCTGGCAGCGCTCACGTGCGACATGGTCGCCCGGCCTTGTTCTGCGCAAGCTGCGCGGGCCCGGCCTGATCCTGCTTGCGGCGTTGTCGCTGGGGCTGTCGTGGTCGTGGTTGCCGGCTTCTGCCGGGGCAGATGAGACCGACCCCGTCGGCCAGCTGGTGCACTGGCGGGATGCGGCCCACGACTGGCTGCTGGTGGTGGACCCGGAGACCCGCGAACTGGTGGTCTACGACGCCAACAATGGGCGTCCGCTGGAGCGCCTGGGTGCAGACGACGGACTGCCTGAGGTTGATTCGATCGCGCAGTCGGGTTCGTTGCTGCTCGTGACGGATCGGCAGCATGCAGAGGTGCGCCTGTTGAAGCTGCCCCAGCTGCAGCAGGTGGCCTTCGATCCGCGCTGAGCGAATCAGGCGCCGCCGGCCAGTGGAGCGATCACATGCAGCACCAGGTCGGCGCAGAAGTGCGCCAGCATCGCGTGCTCCAGGCCGTACTTCCAGAACAGCACGCCGGTCACCGTTCCGACGACGGCATTGAGCAGGACGATCTTGCCGATCAGCAACGATGCCGGTGTCGCCGTGATCGCGAAGACTGCCGGCAGATGGCCGGCGCCGAACAGCAGCGCGGCCAGCACGATGGCCACCACGAACATCCACGGCAGCGCCACGTTGCGGTGACTTCGCGCCAGCAGCCAGACGAACAGGCTGACCAGCAGCAGCCGGCAGCCGATTTCCTCCACGATGCCCCCATAGAACAATGCCAGCGCGCCACGCCAGGCCCAGCCTGCGGCGCTGGTGGCATGCTCGGCCGGAAGCGTGGGTCCAAGCAACGACAGGCCGAACACCAGCACGGCAGTCCCTGCGCCGAGCGACATGGCCAGGCCCCAGCGCGCAGGCCGCCCCGGTTCGAGCGGACGCCGATAGACCCGACTGCGCAGCCACGGTGCATCCAGTCCGTGCGGCGCGCCCAGGTACAAGCCGAGCCAGGCGAGCAGCCAGCACATCACGCCAGCCTGGATCGTCTGCGCCGCCACCACGACCGGCAGGGGCAAGGGCAGCGCAGCCAGTTTCTGCGGCATCAGCACCAGCAGATACGGCCACAGCGCCAGGGTGGACAGCAGGCCGGCAAGGCCGAGCAGCATGGCGAGCTTCAGATGGGGACCCTTGACGGGCAGGGCGGGAGGCGCGGTGGCTGGCATGGAGTGAGGCTCTTGCAGTGGAGGGTCAGTCCGGGTCGTGGTCGACCGCGGTCTTGCCGGGATTGGCTTTCAGGCGGCCAGCCTTGCGCAGCGCCTCGCGCAGCACGTATTCGATCTGTGCGTTGAGGCTGCGCAGTTCGTCATCGGACCAGCGCTGCATCGCGTCCAGCACGACGGCGTTGATGCGCAGCGGATAGGCTTTTTTTTCGGCGGCCATGCCGGCTCAGTGCCGCCCGTGTCCACGCCTTGCGGCGTGGCACGCAATGAACACGATCAGCAGGATGGTGATGAGGCTGCCCATGACCATCCCCTCAGTACAGCGTGCCGGTGTTCAGCACCGGCTGGGTGCCGCGCTCGCCGCACAACACCACCAGCAGGTTGCTGACCATCGCCGCCTTGCGTTCTTCGTCAAGCTCGACCACGCCACGCCTGCTGAGCTGGTCCAGCGCCATCTCGACCATGCTCACCGCGCCTTCGACGATTTTCGTGCGGGCGGCGATGATCGCACCGGCCTGTTGCCGCTGCAGCATCGCCTGGGCGATTTCCTGCGCGTAGGCAAGGTGGCTGATGCGGGCTTCCACCACCTGCACGCCGGCCTTGCCCAGGCGGGTCTGGATCTCGTCGCGCAGGTGCGTGTTGATCTCGTCACCGTGGCTGCGCAGCGAGGGCTTGCCGTCCTCGTGGGCGTCGTAGGGGTAGCTCTGCGCCATCTGCCGCAGCGCGGATTCGCTCTGGATGTGCACGTAGTTTTCGTAGTCGTCGACGCAGAACACCGCCTCGGCCGTGTCCAGCACCTGCCATACCACCACGGCGCCGATCTCGATCGGGTTGCCGTCGTTGTCGTTGACCTTCAGCTTGCCGCTCTCGAAGTTGCGCACGCGCAGCGAGATGCGCTGGCGGCTGTAGAACGGATTGGTCCAGCGCAGGCCCTCGTGGCGCACGGTGCCGGCGTACTTGCCGAACAACTGCAGGACCTGGCCTTCATTCGGGGCGACCTGGAAGAAACCCTTGAGCATGAAGCTGTCGATCGCCAGCAGGATCACGCCGGTGAACACCTGGAACAGCGGAGGGGCATCCGGATGACCGTGGATGGCGGATACCACCAGTGCCACGCCGATGCCGGCCAGTACCAGGCACAACCCCACGAAAGGGATGCCGGCGACGGAAAAGCCATTGTGTTCGTTCATGAGGAGTCTCCCTGAGGTGAGATGATTAGATATCAAAATGATATCAAATGCAAGTGACCCCTCGTGATCCCGGCAGTGACGGCGGTCGACGACCCGGGCGGCCGCATACAATGCCGGTTTGTCCGCACCGGAGAACCCGATGAAGCCTTTCGGCACGCCCCATTCCGACCACGCGCTGCGCGTTCTGCTGCTGGGCTCCGGCGAGCTGGGCAAGGAAGTGGCGATCGAACTGCAGCGCTACGCGGTCGAGGTGATCGCGGTGGATCGCTACGCCAATGCGCCGGCCATGCAGGTGGCTCATCGCAGCCACGTGATCGACATGCTGGACGGCAAGGCGCTGCGTGCGGTGATCGAGCTGGAAAAGCCCGACCTGGTGGTGCCGGAGATCGAGGCGATCCACACGCCGACCCTGATCGAACTGGAGAAGGAAGGGCAGCGGGTGATCCCGACCGCCCGCGCCGCGTGGCTGACGATGGACCGCGAAGGCATCCGCAAGCTCGCCGCCGAGGAGCTGCAGCTGCCGACTTCGCCGTACCGCTTCTGCGATGACGAGGCGCAGTACCGCGCCGCAGCCGCCGCGATCGGCTATCCGTTCGTGGTCAAGCCGGTGATGAGTTCCTCCGGCAAGGGCCAGAGCGTGGTGCGCGGCGACGACGAACTGCAGCAGGCGTGGGATTACGCCCAGTCCGGCGGGCGCGCGGGCAAGGGCCGGGTGATCGTCGAGGGTTTCGTCGATTTCGATTACGAGATCACCATGCTCACCGTGCGGCACACCGATGGCGTCAGCTTCTGCGCGCCGATCGGTCATCGCCAGGAAGACGGCGATTACCGCGAGTCGTGGCAGCCGCAGCCGATGAGCGACGCCGCGCTGGCCGAGGCGCAGCGCCAGGCCGCCGCGGTCACCGGCGCGCTGGGCGGCTGGGGCGTGTTCGGCGTGGAATTCTTCGTGAAGGGTGATGCGGTGATCTTCTCCGAGGTCAGCCCGCGCCCCCACGACACCGGCCTGGTCACCCTGATCTCGCAGGAGTTTTCCGAGTTCGCGCTGCATGCGCGGGCGATCCTGGGACTGCCGATCCCGGTGATCCACCAGTACGGTCCGTCGGCCTCGTGTGCGGTGCTGGTCAAAGGCGAGGGCGCGGGACCGCGCTACCACGGCGTGGCCGAGGCGCTGGCCGAGCCGGACACGCAACTGCGCATCTTCGGCAAGCCCGAGGTGAAGGGACGCCGGCGCATGGCGGTGGCGCTGGCGCGGGCCGGCACGCTGAACGAAGCAGTGGGCAAGGCCGTGCGCGCCGCCGGAAAACTGCGCATCGAGTTGTGATCGGAAGAATGCCGCGATCCGATGCGATAGGCTCTGCGCTATCGATGACGGTTGTCCAGTCGTAACCGCTCGCCCTGACGGCGAGCCCTTGATCGGGGAGAGGCAGGGATGGAATCAGGCGGATTCGCGCACTGGCTGGTGGTGGTGGTCGAGCTGGCGGCGGCGTTCGCGCTGCTGTTGCTGGCGCTGGCGGTGGTGGTGCTGCTGGCGACCTGGGTGGTCGACCGCAACCAGACCGGCAACGCGGTGCTGCGCAACTTCCCGGTGATCGGCCACTTCCGCTACTGGTTCCTGCATCTGGGCGAGTTCTTCCGCCAATACCTGTATTCCAGCGACCGCGAGGAAATGCCGTTCAATCGCGCCCAGCGTACCTGGGTGTATCGCGCGGCGAAGAATGTGGACAACACCAACGCCTTCGGTTCCAGCCGTGACTTGCGGGCCGAAGGCGTGCCGTTCTTCGTCAACGCGCCGTTCCCTGACCTGGGCACCGATCATGTCGAGCCGGTGCCGGTGACGATCGGCCCGTACGCGCGCGAGCCGTACAGCCACGCCGCGTTCTTCAATATTTCCGCGATGAGCTTCGGCGCACTGTCGGCGCCGGCGGTGCGGGCGCTGTCGCGGGGCGCGGCCAAGGCCGGCATCTGGATGGACACCGGCGAAGGCGGCCTGGCGCCGTATCACCTGGAAGGCGGTTGCGACATCATCTTCGAGATCGGCACGGCCAAGTACGGCGTGCGCACGCCGGACGGCAAGCTCGACGACGAGAAGCTGCTGGCGATCTGCGCGCACCCGCAGGTGAAGATGGTCAGCATCAAGCTGGGCCAGGGCGCCAAGCCCGGCATGGGCGGCCTGCTGCCCGGCGCCAAGGTCACCGCCGAGATCGCGGCGATCCGCGGCATTCCCGTCGGCGAGGATTCGCAAAGCCCGAACCGCCATTTGGACATCGGCAACGTCGCGCAGCTGATGGACAGCATCGCCCACATCCGCGAGCTCACCGGCAAGCCGGTGGGCTTCAAGGCGGTGCTGGGCGGCGCCGAATGGATCGGCGAACTGTGCGATGAAGTGCATCGGCGCGGCATCGGGAGCGCGCCCGACTTCATCATCGTCGACGGCTCCGAGGGCGGCACCGGCGCCGCGCCGCAGACCCTGATGGAAGGCGTGGGCCTGCCGCTGCACGAGGCGCTGCCGGCGCTGATCGACATGCTGATCGTCAAGGGCCTGCGCGAACGCATCAAGGTGGTCTGCTCGGGCAAGTGCATCACCGCCTACGACGTGGCGTGGGCGTTGTCGATCGGTGCGGAATTCGTCAATTCGGCGCGCGGCTTCATGCTGGCGCTGGGCTGCATCCAGTCACTGCAGTGCAACCGCAACACCTGTCCCACTGGCATCACCACGCAGAATCCGAAACTACAGCGCGGCCTGGTGGTCACCGACAAGGCCGAGCGGGTATTCCATTACGCGAAGAACGTGATGCACGAAGTGGGCATCATTGCCCACAGCTGCGGCGTCAGCGAACCGCGCCAGCTCAATCGCGGGCATTGCCGCGTGGTCGGCGACGACGGTTTGTCGATTCCGCTGGAGAAGCTGTTTCCGTACCCGCAGCGAGAGCCTTCGTAGGACGGACTGCCCGTCCTATGGCATGTCGGTCCAGCCTTGGGCCGTGCGGATCTGCAGCGGCTTGAAGCGCCGCTTGTAATCCATCTTCGGGTGGCCGTCGATCCAGAAGCCCAGGTACAGCCACGGGATGCCGCGGCGCCGGGCGAGTTCCACCTGTTGCAGGATCGCGAAGGTGCCGAGGCTGCGCCCGGCTTCCTCCGGCTCGTAGAAGGTGTAGACGGCGGAAATGCCATTGAGGCAGATGTCGGTCACCGCCACGGCCAGCAGGCGTGGCCCCGCGCGCAACTCTATGAACACGGTGGGGCTCCACGGCGCGGTGAGGAAGCGGCGGAAGTCGCTGGCCTCGGCGTCGTCCATGCCGCCGCCGGCATGCCGGCTGTGCAGGTAGCGCTCGTAGAGCGCATGGCGTTCGCGGTTGTAACCGGGGATGCATTCGGTGACGACCACGTTGGTATTGCGCTGCAGGCAGCGGCGCTGGCTGCGGTCCGGCCGGAAGTTCGCCACGTCGATGCGGCACGGGGTGCAGGCGCGGCAGCTGGCGCAATGGGGGAAATACAGGTGGCCGCCGGCGCGGCGAAAGCCGCGTTCCAGCGCGGGGCTGTAAAGCTGGTCCAGGTTGGGCGCGGCCGGATCAAGCACCAGGTTCTGCGCCGTGCGGTCGGCGTAATAGCCGCACGCATGGGGCAGCGTCTGGAACAGCCGGACTTGGTCGGATCGGCGCATGGACCGATTCTATGCCGCGGCAGGCGGCGCCGCACGTGGTCGATTCAGAACACGTGCAGATTGCGCAGCATCGCCACCGCCGCCACGCCGAGCACCACCAGCAGCACGATGCGGCGCACCCGGGCGACGGTAAGCCTGCGCCGGTCCATCGGGGTGGGGCTGCGTGCAGCAGCCAGCTCCTCGCCGTAACGGACCACCGGCTCGATGCCGATCTCGCGCAGCAGGGCGCGGGCGCGGGTGTAGTCGTCGGCGCTGGTGATCCACACCTGGGGCCAGCGGCTGCGATCTTCCTGGCGCTGCGAGTAACTGAAACGCTGCCAGCTGGAGCGGTTGTAGTTGGAGCGGTTGGACACCGTGGCCTCGATGCCGTGCTCGGCCATCAGGGCGACCACGGTATCGATGTTCTGCTCGCGGGGAGAGGTATAGATCTGGCGCATGGGCGGGAGTCTACGCGATCAGTCGTTGCGCACGCGGATCAGGCCTTCCTGCGCGGTGGAGGCGACCAGGTGCCCGTCGCGGCTGAAGATCTGTCCGCGCGCGAGCCCGCGGCCGCCTTGGGCGGTGGGGCTGTCGAAGGTGTACAGCAGCCATTCGTCGACGCGGAACGGACGGTGGAACCACAGCGCGTGGTCGAGGCTGGCCATCTGCACGTTGTGGGTCATGTACGAGATGCCGTGCGGCAGCGTGGCGGTGCCGATCAGGTGGAAATCCGAGGCATACGCCAGCAGCGCGCGGTGCAGGATCGCCGAGTCGTCGATCGGCGAGGTCAGCCGGAACCAGATGTGCTGGATCGGCGGACGCTTCACCGGATGCAGCTCGTCGCGGGGCCACACCTGGCGGAACTCGAACGGGCCGTCGATGCCGAGCCAGCGCTGCAGTTTCACCGGCAGGCGGGCCAGTTCGTCCGGCGGCAGCGGATGCATCGGTTCGATGTCTTCGGGCGCCGGCACCTCGGGCATCGAGGTCTGGTGTTCGACGCCGGTTTCCGGCACCTGGAACGAGATCGAACCGTTCAGGATCGGCTGGCCATGCTGGATCGCCACCACCCGCCGCGAGGAGAACGTGCCGCCATCGCGGGTGCGTTCGACGCTGTAGACGATCGGCGCGCGGATATCGCCGGCGCGCAGGAAATACGCGTGCAGCGAATGCGCCTCGCGGGCCGGATCGACCGTCTGCTGGGCAGCCGACAAGGCCTGTCCCAGCACCTGGCCACCGAACACGAAGCGGGTGCCGATGTCGCGGCTCTGGCCCCGGAACAGGTTGTCTTCCAGTCGCTCGAGCTGCAGCAGCTCGACCAGTTCGGTGACGTGGTTGGGTGACATGGAATCGGACTCGCGGGGACGTAAGCCCGCGATTATAGCGGGCGCAGGCCGCGCTTACGGCACCGCCGGCCGGCTCAGACCGCAAGCTTCGAGCACCTCGGCCCACGGAAACAACGGGCCGGGATCGAGCTTGCGGTGGATCTGGATGGCGGGATCGTCGCTGGCCGGCATCAGGTCCGTGTCCAGCTGTTCATGGCCGGCGATCTGGCGCAGGTTCGGGAAATCCCGGCGCAGCTCGGCCAGCAGGGCGCGCAACGCGGTGATCTGGGCATCGCCGTAAGGCTCGGTCATCTGCTGCTGGCGCGAATCCCACCAGTGCGGATAGCGGCCCAGGTTCACCAGCTCGATGCCGATCGAGTTCGGGTTGTGCCCGCGCACGTGGTTGGCCACGCGGGTGCCGGGCACGTAGCGGTACACCGCGCCATCGCGGTCGATGTAATAGTGGCCGCTGTTGCCGGCGCCGCTGGGGTGCAGCACGCGCTCGCCGTATTCGCGGGCGATGGCCAGGTCCGGCAGCTCGGTGCAGTGGATCACCACCAGCTCCACCGCCGCGGCGGGGCGCTCGGGCAGCAGGTCGACGTAGGGCAGGGGCTGGTCGTGGATGGTCAGGCTCATGCGCGGCAGTTTCGCACGTGCCGCGGCCGCGGCGGAAACGCCGCCTGTTACCATGCGTGCCTTGCTTCGAGCACTTTCATGGAGACCGCCATGCGCGGCCAGATCATTCTTTCGCACGGTTCGGATTCGAGCCCCGAGGCGACCAAGGTCAGCGCGCTGGCCGCACTGGCCGAGTCGCTGGGCTGGCGCACGCAGCGGCCGGACTACCGCGCCGACGACAGCCGCGGCCATGCCGGCTCGGTGGCGCCGCGGATCGCCCGCCTGCGCGCCACCATCGAGGCGCTCGACACGCCGCCGCTGCTGGTCGGTTCCAGCATGGGCGCCTTCGTTTCCGGAATGGTCTCGCTGGACGTGCCGGTGGCCGGGTTGTTGCTGCTGGCCACCCCCAGTGAGATTCCCGGTTATGCGCGCCGCTTCGACCTGCGCGCCGACGTGCCCGCCATGCTGATCCATGGCTGGCGCGACGAGGTCTGCCCGCTGGCCGGCGTGCACGCGTTCGCCGCGCGGCGGCGCCTCCCTCTGCTGGTGCTGGACGACGATCACCGACTGGCTGCCAGCATGGACACGATCAGCGCCCAGTTCCGGCTGTTGCTCGACCAGCAGGCCGCCGCATGAACACCTCGGCAACGCGCGCGTTCTTCGCCACCTGCCCCAAGGGCATGGAATACCTGCTGCGCGACGAACTGGTCGCCATTGGCGCCGGCGACGTGCGCGAGGCGCTGGCCGGCGCGCATTTTTCCGGCACGCTCGAAACCGCCTACAAGGCCTGCCTGTGGTCGCGCCTGGCCAGCCGCATCCTGCTGCCGCTGGCCGAGTTCGACGCGGCCGACGACGACGCGCTGTACCGCGGCGTGCAGGGCATCGACTGGAGTGAACACCTGGCCGCGCATGCCACCTTCGCGGTGGATGCCGGCACCGCGATGAGCAAGCTCAACCACAGCCAGTTCATCGGCCTGCGTACCAAGGACGCCGTGGTCGACCAGTTCCGCCAGCGCGACGGTTCGCGTCCGGACATCGACACCGACGAGCCGGACATCCGCATCAACCTGCGTCTGCGCCGCGACCGCGCCACCGTGTCGCTCGATCTCGCCGGCTCGCCGCTGCACCGCCGCGGCTGGCGCGAGGAGCAGGGCGAGGCGCCGCTGAAGGAAAACCTTGCCGCCGCGATGCTGCTGCGCGGGCGCTGGCCCGAGGTCTACGCGGCCGGCGGCGCGCTGCTTGATCCGATGTGCGGTTCGGGCACCTTGCTGATCGAAGGCGCGCTGATGGCCGCCGACGCGGCGCCGGGCCTGCGCCGCGAATACTTCGGCTTCCTCGGCTGGCAGCAGCACGACATCGCGCTGTGGCGCGGCCTGCTGGACGAGGCGAAGCAGCGCGCCGAGAACGGCCTGCGCACGCTGCGCAGCGTGTTCTTCGGCAGCGACGCCGACCCGCGCATGGTGCAGACGGCCAAACGCAATGCGCAGGAAGCGGGCGTGGCGGGTTTCTTCACCCTGGACAAGCAGGACATGACGCGCGCCGCGCCACCGCCCGGCGTCGAACACGGCCTGGTGATCACCAATCCGCCGTACGGCGAGCGCCTCGGCGATCGCGCCGAGATGCCGAAGCTGTACCGCGCGCTGGGCGACACCTTGCGCCAGCGTTTCAGCGGCTGGCGTGCGGCCGTGCTGGCCGGCGACGTCGAATTGGGCCGCGCGATGCAACTGCATGCCGACAAGCGCTACGCGCTGTACAACGGCGCGCTGGAAACCGTGCTGCTGACGTTCGACCTGAAGCCGCGCGACGAGCAGCCGCGTGAAGCGAAGCCGTTGTCTCCCGGCGCGCAGATGCTGAAGAACCGTCTGGAAAAGAACGTCAGACACCTGCGCAAGCGGCTGGCCCGCGAGGGCATCCACTGCTGGCGCGCCTACGACCAGGACCTGCCCGAGTACGCCGCCGCCATCGACGTCTACGGCGACACACATGGCGACGACCACCTGCACATCCAGGAGTACCGCGCGCCGGCCGATGTGCCCGCCGACGTGGCCCGCATGCGCATGCGCGAGATCGCCCGGGTCGCCGGCGAGGTGCTCGGCGTGCCGCGCGAACGCATCGCGCTGAAGACCCGCGAGCGCGGCAAGGGTGGTTCGAAATACGGCCAGATGGACCAGCGCAACGAATTCATCGAAGTGGATGAGGACGGCCTGAAGCTGCTGGTCAACCTCACCGACTATCTCGATACGGGGTTGTTCCTCGACCACCGCCTGGTGCGCGGCAAGGTGCGCGAGCTGGCCCACGGGAAATGCTTCCTCAACCTGTTCGCCTATACCGCCACCGCCAGCGTCCATGCGGCGGCGGGCGGCGCGCTGGAAACCACCAGCGTCGACCTGTCGGCAACTTACCTGGAGTGGGCTTCGCGCAACCTGGCGCTGAATGGTTTCACCGGTGTCGACCACCGGCTGATGCAGTTCGACGCGCTGGAATTCCTGCAGCGCGACCGCGGCCATTACGGGCTGATCTTCGTCGACCCGCCCACGTTCTCGAACTCCAAGCGCGCCGAGGATTTCGACGTGCAGCGCGATCACGTGAAGCTGCTGGAAGCCTGCAACGAGCGGCTGACCCGCGACGGCGTGATCGTGTTCTCCAACAACTTCCGCCGCTTCAAGCTGGACCGGGAGGCGCTGGAAACGCACTTCGAGATCGAGGACTGGAGCGCGCCCAGCATCCCGTTCGACTTCGCCCGTCGCGCCGACATCCACGGCTGCTGGCTGTTGCGGCGGCGCAAGGCCGATCCGGGCGTCAATCCCTGGGACAGCGCCCGCATCAAAAAGTGAACCCTTCAGTGCACATTAAGCCTGATCCGACGAGCATCTGCCCGTACAACGGAGAACACTCATGACTCGACGTTTCAGTGGTGCAGGCAAGCTGGCGGCCATCGGCCTGGCAGTTGCAGCGGCGGTGGCGATGCCGCTGAGCGCGTCGGCGCGCGGACATGGCTACCATGGCGGCGGTTATCACGGTGGCTACCATGGCGGCTATCACGGTGGTTATTACCGTCACGGCGGTGGTCACTGGGGCGGCGGTCGCTGGATCGCCGGCGCGATCGTCACGGGCGCCGTGATCGGCCTGGTTGACAACGCCTTGCGCCCGGCGCCGGTGTATTACGACGCGCCGGTCTATCGCGAGCCGCGTACCGTGATCTACCGTGAGGAGCCGGTGGTCACCCGTCGCGTGGTGGAGACGCGCACCGTGGTCTACGACGACCCGTACCAGACGCGCTACATCCGCGACGATGGCTACGGTGACGATTGATCGCACTCATCGCTGAAAGCGCTTGAACAGGGGCCCGGTCATCTGGGCCCCTGTCTTTTTGCGGGATGCTTCAGTCAGTGGGCGGGCAGGGTCGTGGGCTGTTCCGCGCCACTGCCGTGACGCTTCGCCTTGGCGCTGAGCTCGTCGAAGCGCTGCTTGTCGATCCGGCTGACCGAATCGATCGCGCACGGCGGCTGCTGGCGCGAGCGCACGGTCTCGCCCGTCTCGCCGCAGATGCGCCCCCGATTGTTGATGGCATTGGAGCGGTTGGGGCGGAACATCAGTCCCGCTGGCACCATGCCCAGTCGTGGGCAGTCATGGCGCAATTCGACCAGGTAGCGCTTCGGGCCCGTGCGCACGATTGCGGTGCGTGCATCCACGATGTGCCATTCGTTGATCTGGGTCGTGTCGATGCACTCGCCGGCGGGCAGGGGCGGGTGGGCCGCCTTGTCGGCCGCCTGCGCGGTACCCGCGCCGGTGGCGAGGGCAAGCATCATCAGGGGAAGGATCAGTTTCATCGGACGTGCCTCGCTTTCTCGGGATGGTGCGAACCGTGATCCAGCCACGGCAGCTGCATGCCGCGATGTGCCGGCATGGGGAGAGCAGACGGAGTATCCGCGATACTCTTGTCACAAGAAGTGAACGGTTGATCCGCCATGCTGGGGAATATGCATGTGACCCGAGACTACATCACCGACTCCCCTTTCCCCGCTGGCACCGGGACGTCGTTCCGGAGGGCTGGCTGATGGCCTCGCGAACGCTGGCGGCGGAAGACATCGGCAGCCGCTTCGGCAAGGTGCGCGGGCGCAGCCTGGAACTCTGCGCCAACCTCAGCGCCGAAGACCTGCAGCTGCAATCGATGCCCGATGCCAGCCCCGGCAAATGGCACCTGGCCCACACGACCTGGTTTTTCGAACAGTTCGTGCTGGGGCGCGATCCGGCTTATCGGCCCCGTGATCCGGCGTGGCATTACCTGTTCAATTCCTACTACCAGTCGGTCGGGCCGATGCATGCGCGACCGCAGCGCGGGCTGCTGTCGCGCCCCTCGCTGGACGAGGTGCGCGACTACCGCAAGCGCATCGACGACATGGTGGCCGACCTGCTGGCCCGCGAGGACGACGCCGAACTGTCCTCGCTGGTCGAGCTGGGCCTGCATCACGAGCAGCAGCACCAGGAACTCCTGCTGACCGACATCAAGCACGCGTTCTGGTGCAATCCGCTGCAGCCCGCATATCGCGCGCCGATCCTCGCCGAGGCTGGCGCGAAGGCCGTGCCGCTGCGCTACATCGATGGCGGCGAGGGCATCGTCGAGATCGGCCATCGCGGCGAGGGTTTCGCCTTCGACAACGAAACCCCGCGCCACCGGACCCTGCTGCAGCCGCATGCGCTGGCCAACCGGCTGGTGACCAATGCCGAGTACCTGGCGTTCGTGCGCGAAGGCGGTTATCGCGAGCCCGGCCTGTGGCTGTCCGAAGGCTGGGCCACGGTGCAGCGCGAGGGCTGGCAGCATCCGATCTACTGGCAGGACGACTTGGCCAGCGAGTTCACCCTGGCCGGCGTGCGCGCGATCGATCCGCAGGAGCCGGTCTGCCACCTGAGCTATTTCGAGGCCGAGGCGTTCGCGCGCTGGGCCGGCGCACGACTGCCCACGGAAGCGGAATGGGAGTCGGCCGCGCAGGGCCTGCCGGTGCACGGCAACCTGCAGGACCAGGGGCGCTGCCAGCCGCAGCCAGCCGTGGCTGGCGAGGGTCTGCTGCAGATGTTTGGCGACGTGTGGGAGTGGACCGCCTCGCCCTATATCAGTTACCCGGGCTTTCGCCCGCTGCCCGGTTCACTGGGCGAATACAACGGCAAGTTCATGTGCGGGCAGTGGGTGCTGCGGGGCGGTTCGTGCGCCACGCCACGCGACCATCTGCGCGCCACCTACCGCAATTTTTTTCCACCACACGCCCGCTGGCAGTTTGCCGGGCTGCGACTGGGACAGGATCGATGAGCAGCGTACAACCCTGCAGCACCGGCGACGACGATCGCCGCCCGCCACTGAACGACCTTCTGGCGATCGCCCGGCACGGCCTGGGCCTGAAACTCAAGCGCCTGCCTTCGTGGCTGTTCTACGACGAGCGTGGCTCGGCCCTGTTCGAGCAGATCTGCGAGCAGCCCGAATATTACCTGACCCGCTGCGAAGTCGCCCTGATGGACGAACACGCCGCCAGCATCGCCGACAGCCTGGGCAGCGAGGTGCGGCTGGTCGAATACGGCAGCGGCAGCGGCTTGAAGACCCGCATGCTGTTGCGCGAGATGCACGACCCGGTGTCGTACGTGCCCGTCGAGATCTCGCCGGCGCCGTTGAACGAGAGCGTGCGCAGGCTCGCCCTGGAGTTCCCGCAGCTGCCGCTGCAGCCGTTGTGCGCGGATTTCAGCAAGCCCTTGCGCCTGCCGATCCCGCCGCGCGCACCGCGCCGGACGGTGCTGTATTTCCCCGGTTCCACCATCGGCAATTTCGAGGCGCGCGACGCGGTGGACCTGTTGCGCAAGATGCGCAACGAGATGGGCGACGCGGGCGGCATCCTGATCGGCGTGGACCTGAAGAAGGACGTTGCGCAGATGGAAGCGGCCTACAACGATCGCGCTGGCGTCACCGCCGAGTTCACGCTGAACATGCTGGCGCGGCTGAACCGCGAGATCGGCAGCGATTTCGATCTTTCAGGCTTTCGTCACCACGCGCGCTACAACCCGATGGCCGGCCGCATCGAGACGCATATCGTCAGCAGCCGCGAGCAGCAGGTGAAGATCGGCAGCAGCAAGGTGGGTTTCCGCGCCGAAGAAGTGATCCAGGTCGAATACAGCTGCAAGTATTCGCTGGAAGACTTCGCCGCCCTGGCCGAAAAGGCCGGGCTGGCGGTGATGCGCACCTGGCTGGACCCGCAGCGGATGTTCAGCGTGCAATACCTGGTGCGCGCCAGCGCCGTGGCGCGCTGAGCGGCGACGGGCCGGCGCGAAGCCGGCCCCCCAAGGCCCCAGGGATCACTTCGCGCCGTAGAGCTGCTTCACGTCGGCGGTCAGCGCGGCCTGGCTGTCGGGCCGGGCGTAGAACATGTGGCCGCCCGGGTATTCCTTGACCTGCACGCGCGACGGGTCGCCCATCGCCGGCATCTGGTCGACGGCCAGTACCGAGACCATGAACGGGCAGGACAGGTCGTCCCAGCCGTGGGCGATCAGCACGCGCAGGCCGGGGTCGTTGGCCACGGCCTGGCGCAGTTCCTTCACCGAGCCTTCCTGTGCGTCGTCGTCCTCGTGCCACAGGCGGTTCACTTCGTAGCTGAGCGCGTTGTAGCGGCCGTCGACCTTCCAGCCCACGGTCTGCGTGACGAAGTGGACCATCGCCGTGGTGGTCGGCGCGATGATCCCGTTGAGGATCGGGTCGCCGGTCTGCTGGCGCGGCGCGTACGGGAACGGGTCCCACGCGGTGACGTTGGAATCGTAGCGGCTGCCCAGCTTGCCCTCGGCGCGATACACCTCGCGCAGGTAGGCCTGGGTTTCGAGGCGGCCACCGGAGCGCTTGACGAACAGCGGGTCCAGCCCGGTCAGGTCGGTGACCTTGCGGATCATCGCTTCGGTGGCGGCCGGGTCGGAACGTCCCTTCATCAGGGTGGTGGCGTACTCGCCGCGCGTATAGGCGATGACCGGCGCCATCGTCTCGGCGCTGAGCTTGCCTTCGCGCTCCAGGTGTGCCGCCGCGATCGACGGTAGGGTAGTCATCCACGGCAGCGGCGAGACGGTGTCGTCGCTCCATGCGCCGGGGTCGAGATACGGCGAGATCAGCGTCACGCCGCTCATCGCCACGCCCAGCTGGGTCTGCATGTATTCGGTGATGCGCGGGCCGCGGAAACCGCCGTAGCTTTCGCCCACGTAGTACTTGCGCGCATCCATGCGGCCGTTCTTCACCAGCCAGTCGTACATGATCCGCGACAGGTACTTGATGTCGACGTCGGTGCTGTAGAACTGCTTCGTCGCCTCCTTGTCATCGACCAGCGCGCGGCTGTAGCCGGTGCCGATCGGGTCGATGAAGACCAGGTCGGTGAAGCCCAGCCAGGTGCCGGGGTTGTCGTGCATGGTGGGGCGCTCGGACGGCGAATCGCCCTCGACGCCGAAGTCCACCTTCTTCGGGCCGATCGCGCCCAGGTTGAGGTAGACCGACGAGGCACCCGGGCCGCCGTTCAGCGCAAACGTCACCGGCCGGTCGTTGCCGGCCATGGTGTAGGCGGTGAACACCACCTCGCCGGTGGTCTTGCCCTTCTCGTCGCGCACCGGCAGCGAGCCGACGGTGACCGTGTACTTGAGCGTGCGGCCGTCGACCGTGGCGGTTTGCGTCACGTGCGCGTCGGCGGGGAACGGCGGCAGCTGGAAGCCATCCTTGCCCGCTGCCTGGGCGCTCGCCACCGGCTTGTCGCTGTCGGCCGCGGCGGCCGGGGTGGTGAATCCAGGCAACAGCAGGGCGACCATCAGGGCGAACGGCAGGGACTTGCGCACAGGCCTCTCCTCGGGCGTAAAGACCGAAGCCTAAACGCGCGGCGGGTGCGCCGAGTGTGCTGAAAGGCATGGGTGGGCGCAGCCATGGCTCAGCCCGGCATGGCTCGCGGCTGCTCCAGCGTAGCCGGCGGCGCCACGCGTTCCATCCATGAGTCGAAGCCCAGCAGGAAGGACTGCAGCGATTGCAGCGTGGCGGTGTCGGTGAGCCAGCCCTGGGCATCGAAGCGCTCGGCGGCGCGGGCCACGAACAGGCTCGGCGCCGGCATCACCAGCGCGCCGCAGGTGTGCAGCACCTGGCGCAGCGAGGCCTGTGCCAGCCGGGTGCCCCACGGGCCGCTGCTGGCGCCGAGCACGGCGACCGGCTTGCCGGCGAGCACCTCGCCGATGGGACTCTCGCGCGACAGCCAGTCCAGCACGTTCTTCAGCACGCCAGGGATCGCCTGGTTGTACTCGGGCGTGGCGATGACCAGGCCGTCCGCGGCGGCCACCGCGGCACGCAACGCCTGCACGCCGGCCGGACCGGCCGGATCGTGCGACTCCAGGTCCTCGTCGAACAGGGGCACGGCAGCCAGCGCGTCATGGACGTCCAGCTGCAGGCTCGCTGGCCCCTGCAGTGCGGCGGCGTGCAACAGGCGACGGTTCCAGGACTGGCGGCGCAGGCTGCCGGCGAGGCAAAGCACGCGGCGGGCGGGAGCGGGGTGAAAGGTCATCGCAAGTCTCCGGTCAGGTCAGGGTTTGATCAGCAACAGCACGGCGCAGGCGACCAGCAAGGCGCCGCTGACGATGTCCACGCCGCGTCGCGCGATGGGCCGGGCCAGCCAGCGCGCCAGCGAGGCGCCGAGCGCGGCCCACAGCCACAGGCAGAGCGTGGGGATCAGCACGAACATCGCCACCAGCAGCAGATAATCGTGCGCGTCGGTGGCCGGCATCGCGGCCAGCACGGTCAGCACCAGCAGCCAGCTTTTCGGGTTGAGGAACTGGAAGCCGACCAGTCCCAGCGCGCCGGCAGGCAATGGCGACGAAGTCGTCGTGTCGCCTGGTGGCGACATCCCGGCGATGCACAGCGAAGCACCGAGCCAGGCCAGATACAGCGCCCCGGCCAGGGCGATCCAGCGTCGCAGCGACGGGAGTGCCGCAAAGGCCGCCGCAGCGCCCAGTGCCGTCACCGCCAGCAACAACAGGCCGCCGAGCACGATGCCGGCGATCATCGGCAGCGTGCGGCGCATGCCGGCGGTTCCGGCTGCGCGCAGGATCACCAGGTTGTTCGGGCCGGGCGTGATCGCGGCCACGCACAGCAGGCCGGCGGCGGCGAGCAGTTGCTCCATGGGTCGTGCTCCGCAATGGTCGAATGCCATGCATGCTCGGCCATGCCAGTGGTCGATGCTGTCCAATCTATGGTCTAGAATTGCGACCATGAACGAGTTGCCGCTGAATGCCCTGCGCGCATTCGCCATGGTCTACGCCCACGGCGGCGTGCGCGCCGCCGCGCGCGAGCTGGGCCTGGCGCACTCCTCGGTGAGCCGGCACCTGACCGAACTGGATCGCTGGCTGGGCGTGCCCTTGCTGCGCGCCTCGGCCGGTCGCGGCGCGCTGGTGTTCACGCCGCAGGGCGAGGCGCTGGGGCGTGCCACGCTGGCCGGCCTGCGCGGCATCGAGCAGGCGGTGGCCGCGTTGCGCGAGACCCGGCCGGCGCACGCGGTGACGCTGTCCACCTCGCCCTCGTTCGCGATCCGCTGGTTGCTGCCGCGCCTGCCCGCGCTGGAAAAGGCGCACCCGAAGATCGAGCTGTCGGTGCAGGTCGAGCAGCGGCTGGACGCGCTGGACGATGGCCGCATCGACCTGGCGATCCGCATGGGCACCGGGCCGTGGCCGGGCTTGCATGCCGAAGCGCTGATGGACGATGCGCTGTATCCGGTGATGAGCCCCACGCTGTGGCAGACGTCCGGACGCCCATCGGAGCCGGCGCAACTGGCTGGCCTGCGCCTGCTGCACGACCGCGACCCGCAGGCGTCATGGGAAGCGTGGCGCAGCGTGCACGGACCGGCGAAGCTCGCGCTGCAGGGCGGTGCGCGCTACACCTCGTCCGACCTGGTGTTGCGGGCGGCGATGCAGGGGCAGGGCGTGGCGTTGGCGCGCCATCGGCTGGCCGCGGACGACGTCACGAATGGCAGCCTGTTGCGTCCGTTCGGCGAACTCGGCGTGCCGTTGGGAACTTCGTACTGGATCGTGCGACCGCCGGCGAAACCACGCGCGGCGGTGGCCGCGGTGATCGACTGGCTGCGCTGGCAGGCCGCGGGCACCGTGGCGCGCTGATCAGCCGCGCGCCAGCGCACCCTCGACGAATTGCTGCAACTGCGCCGCATTCAGTGCGCCGGATTGCCGCGCGATCTCGCGGCCCTGCCTGAACATGATCAGGGTGGGAATGCTGCGGATGTTGAAGCGCGCCGCGATCTGCGGTTGCGCTTCCGTATCCAGCTTGGCCAGCCGCAGGCGCGGCTCGAACTTGCCGGCGGCCTGCACGAATACCGGCGCGAAGCCGACGCACGGCCCGCACCACGGCGCCCAGAAATCCACCAGCACCGGCAGGTCGCCGCGGCCGGCGATCGCGTCGAAGTTCGCCGCGGTCAGTTCCGCCGGATGTCCCTCGAACAGCGCCTGCTTGCAGCGGCCGCAGTTCGGGTGCTCGGCCACGCGGTCGGCCGGCACGCGGTTGAGGGCGCTGCAGTGCGGGCAGGGAATGGCAAGCGGTGTACTCATGGCAAACTCCGATCTCCGGCAGGCGCCGTGCGCCCATGCCGATCAGATGGCGGCTGGCCAGCGTGAATCCAAGTCGAGTCCACAAGCCTGGAACGTCGCTGCTGCGCATCGGACTGCTTGCGCTGGGCATGCTGTGGACTTTGCCCAACAGCGCGGCGGGACTGTTGCTCGGCTGCATCGCGCTCCCGTTCGGCGCGCGGATGCGCTGGCAGCGGCGGGAGCGGGCGGTGGTGGTGCGAAGCTGGCCGTGGGGCGCGGGCGGCGCGCTGACGCTGGGCAATGTGATCGTGCACACCGGGCCGCAACTGGATGTGGCGTGCGCCACCTATGCCCATCGCGCCGGCCGCTGCGTGGAGCCGGCGATCTCGCTGGCCGACCACGAACGCGCGCACGTCTATCAGTACATGCTTCTGGGGCCGCTGTTCCTGCCGGCTTACCTGGTGTGCGGTGGGATCAGCGTGCGCAATCCGTTCGAGCGCGCGGCGGATCGTTACGCACTCCATGGTCGCGGTTGGTGGCCATGGAGTGCGTGACAGCCGGTGACGCATGCAGTCCGAACTCGTCTGCAGACGGACGTGGCAGGGATGCGATCGCGCGGCACGGGAAAGCTCGAGGGGAAACGGGCGGAAGATTGCAGGCCTCCGCCCATGTCCATGGGTGACTCGCGTTCACGCACGACGATTCAGTGGCCTTGGTGTTCGTCCTTGCGGTGGTCGGACTGTTTCTGCTTCGGCTTGCCGTGATCCGATCGCGCCGGTGGAGCATGGCCGGCTGCTTGCGTGGGGTGCTGCGTCGGCGCTCGATTCTGCGGTGCGGGACGGCTGGACTGCACCGGTCGACCGGACGGCGTCGGTCGTGGCGTCGCATGCTGCGGCGGCCGCGAGACGGGCGGCCGGGTCGGCCGAGGTGCGTTGTCGTGCGCAGGCCGATGGTCGCCGCTTGGGTGCGGAGACTGGCCAGGACGAGGCAGCACCGGCCGCGGCGCCGCCGGCCGGTGGAGCGGCGGACGTCCGTAGCCGGGCGCACCATGCACCGGCGGTCTGTAAGGGTGGCGCATCGGTGGCGGCGGCGGTCGATGCACGATGGGACGGTGATACCAGCGATCGCGCTCGCGATAGAACGGGCGGCTGCGGTAGTGGTTGTCCCAGTAGGTGCCGATCACGAAGGTGATGATCGGAATGCCGATCCGGGCTCCGTACGCGGGCAGCAGCACGGGCCCGTCCCGATATTCGTATTCGACGTAGTTGCCGGCCACCCAGCCGCGGTTGCCGTAGACGATCACGTCGCACCATTCCCAGCCTTCGGTGCAGCCTTGCACGTTCACCTCGGTGCCCGCGGGAATCACGTCGATCAGCGGATAGCCCGAATCGGGGCCGGCGCGAAGATTGACGTTGCCGGTGACGTAGCCATCCTCGGCGTGTGCCAGCGCCGGTACGGCCAGCGACAACGACGCCAGCGACAATGATGCAAGCGCAAATCGGGCCAGGCGTTTCATGGCGATCTCCCGCAGGCGGATGTCGCCTGCAGTATGCGCAGGCCACGTGACGGCATCGTCGGTGAAACGCCGGCAGGTTATCTGCGGTACATCGCGCTTGACTCAACTTGCCGTGCGCGCAACGAAACGCAACGCCACCGAGTTCATGCAGTAGCGCAGGCCGGTGGGTGCGGGACCATCGTCGAAGACATGGCCGAGGTGGCTGTCGCAGCCCTTGCAGCTGATCGCGGTGCGGGTCATGCCGAACAGGTGGTCGCTCTGCTCGATCACGTTGCGCGCGGCGATCGGCTGCCAGAAGCTGGGCCAGCCGGTGCCCGAATCGAATTCGGTGGCGGCGTCGTACAACGCGGTGTCGCACGCCCTGCAGCGGAACAGGCCGGCCACGGCGGGGCGCTCGTGCTCGCCGCTGAACGCGCGTTCGGTGCCGTCGCGCCGCATGATGTCGTAGGACGCCGGCGGCAGGCGCTGCTGCCACTGGGCGTCGGTCAGCACCAGTCGCGGTATTTCGCGGGGGCCCAGATCGCGGCCGTGGTCGTCGAAGATTTCCACCAGCACCTTGCCGGGCTGGCCGACCGGCGTGCTGGCCGCGGCGCGCACGCGCGAGGCGAGCAGGCCGCCACCGGCCAGCAGCACGGCACCACCGCCGAGCGCGGCGCGCAGGAAGCGGCGGCGATCCATCGCGAGGGTTTGTTCAAGTCGTGACATGGCAACCTCCGGAACGGTGGGTGGGGAATCAGCCGAAGGTGAAGGCGAAAGCCTGCACGCCCGGGTCGAGGAAGGTGATTTCGAACAGCCGCTCGCCACTGCCGTTGGCTTGGCGCACCAGCTGATAGAGACGCTGGCTGTCGATCGTGCCGTTGCCGTCGGCATCGGTATCCATGCCGTGGTCGGCGCCGGGCGGCTTGCCGTCGATGGTGACGCGGAAGCGGATCGGCTTGCCGTCCGCCGCCGGGCCGAGCACCAGGTGCAGGTCGCGACCGCGGAAGCGGTAGACGATGGCGCCGCCGGCCTGCTCCAGCCGGGCATTCTCGTCGCGTACCGTCCAGCGGCCGTCGAGCGACCACTGGTTGGCCGCCAGCGCGCTCGGTGCGTGATAGTCATGCGCGTCGTCGTGCGCCACCCGGCCGCCGACGAAGTTGCGGGCGCGGGCGTAGCCGACATAGGTTTCCGGCGAACGGGTGGGATCGTCCGAAGCGGCCGCCTCGACACCGCGATGATCGTCGCTGACGTAGCCGCCTGGCAGGTTCTTCTGGCCCGCTTCGGTGAGCAACTGGCGGATCACGTCCTCGCTTTGCCGGTACTCGCCTTCGCCGAAGTGGTGATGGCGAATCTGCCCCTGCGTGTCGATGAAGTAATGCGCGGGCCAGTACTCGTTGTTGAAGCCTTTCCAGATCGCGTAGTCGTTGTCCAGCGCGACCGGGTAGTCGACGCCCAGGTCCTTCACCGCCTTGGCCACGTTGGCCGGGTCCTTCTCGAAGGCGAACTCCGGCGCGTGCACTCCGATCACCACCAGGCCGTGGTCCTTGTACTTGTCGGCCCAGCCACGCACGTAGGGCAGCGAGCGGATGCAGTTGATGCAGGAGTAGGTCCAGAAATCGACCAGCACCACCTTGCCGCGCAGCGATTCGGTGCTCAGCGGCGCGCTGTTGAGCCACTGCGTGGCGCCGGCCAGCGACGGCATCGTGCCTTCCACCGGCAGCGGTTCACCGGCCTTCAGCGCCGGCTGGGGAGCAGGCGCGGGGCGCACGGCGTTGATCAGTTTCTGTTCGATGCCGCCGGTGCTGGCCAGCGACACCCGGGTGAGCAGGCCGGTGTCCAGACCCAGCGCGATGGCGGCCACGCCGCACAGCACCAGCGCGCCCAGCGCCCGGCGCACCCATTCGCCGGCGCCCAGCGAGCGCTTCATCAGGGCGAACACCTTGCCGCCGATCAGCAGCGCCAGGCCCAGCGAGGTCGCCGCGCCAGCAGCGTAGGTGAGCAACAGCAGGGTAGTCTGCACGCTGGCGCCATTCAGCGCCGCGCCGGTCAGCAGCAGGCCGAGGATCGGCCCCGCGCACGGCGCCCACAGCAGGCCGGTGGCCACGCCCAGGCCGGCGGAGCCCCAGATCGAATCGCCGTCGGTGGCGGAACGTTGCGACAGGCGATTGCCCAGCGCCACGAACGGGCGGGTGATCCATTCGGCCAGGTGGGTGGACAGCAGGGTCAGGCCCAGGAAGGCCAGCACCACCAGCGCGATGATCCGGCCGTACTGGTTCGCGTGCACCGCCCAGCCGCCGCCGAGCGCCGCCAGCGTGGCCACGCCGGCGAAGGTGATCGCCATGCCCAACAGCATCGGGAAGCCGTTGCGCATGAACGGCTTGTCCGATCGGGCGAACACGAACGGCAGCACCGGCAGGATGCAGGGGCTGAGGATGGTCAGGACGCCGCCGAGATAGGCGAGGATCAACACGAGCATGGGATGTCATCCGTGGGTGGTTGTCTGGTCTTTCGCCGGGGGACTGTCGCCGGTTACCCGAGGTTTACGAGGTAACCCGGGCGGCGGATGCGGCGAAAGAGGGTGAGGGTCACACGATGGAGCACGCATGTCGCAAGCCTTGACTGCCAACGGCCTGTTGGGCCTAGATAGCGGACTTTGTTTGCGGACGGGTCCCCGCCGGATCGTGCCAGTCGACTTTACCGAAGCCCGCGACAGCGAGTCGCCCGACCAGCGTCGGGCGGCCTGGATGGCGGCTGCCCAGGCCGGCGACCGACGCGCCTACGAGAAGCTGCTGGCCGACTCGGTGGCGCTGATCCGTGCCGCCGCGCGACGCCAGGGCGTAGCGCCGGACCATCTGGATGACGTGGTGCAGGAAACCCTGATCACCGTGCATCGGGTGCGCCATACCTACGACCCGGCGCGTTCGTACGACGCCTGGCTGACCGCGATCGCCAGTCGCCGCGCGATCGATGCCCTGCGCAGCCGCGGTCGGCGCGACAGTCGCGAGGTGCACGACGAACACGCCTTCGACAGCCATGCCGACGAAGGCGATGCCAGCTCCGCCACCGAGAGCGACGAGCGCGCGCAGCGCCTGCGCGATGCGATCGCCGAGTTGCCGCCGGGCCAGCGCGAGGCCATCGAGCAACTGGGTCTGCGCGAGCGCTCGCTCAGCGAGGCGGCCGAGCTGACCGGGCGCAACACCGGCGCACTGAAAGTGAACCTGCATCGCGCCCTGAAGGCGTTGCGCGAACGTTTCCACGGAGAACCCTGAGGCCATGTCCGAGTTGCGACCGCATGAGGCACTGATCGACCGGCTCGGCACCGAGCTGGTGCCGGTGCGGCGCCTGTTGCCGCCGTGGCTGCGCACGGCGGGATGGTTGCTGGCGGTGGTGGCGATCGCGGTGCTGCTGGTGATGCATTACGGCATCCAGCCGATGCGCCTGCGCTGGGCGGCAACTCCCGACCTGGCCTGGGCCGGCCTTGGCGCGGTGGCGACGGCGATCAGTGGCGCGTGGGCGGCGTTCGCGCTGGGCGTGCCGGGGCGCAGCCGTGCCTGGGCATGGCTGCCGCTGCCCGCGGCGGCGTTGTGGATCGGCGCCAGCGGCCTGGGTTGCCTGCGCACGTGGATCGCGCCGGGCACCGAGGTGGCTGGCCTGCATCAGTCGGCCGACTGCCTGCTGTTCATCATCAGCTTCTCGGTGCCACTGTCGGCGCTGCTGGTGGTCCTGTTGCGCCGCGCCTGCCCGCTGCGACCGGTGCGCACCGCGGTGCTGATCGGCCTGGCCAGCGCGGCCGCCTCGGCCAGCCTGCTGGAGATCTGCCACGCCTACGATTCGGCCGCCACCGACCTGCTGACCCACGCGGCGGCGGTGGCCTTCGTGGTGGCTGTCAATGCGGCGATGGGCGGACGCCTGTTGTCGAAGGCGTAGGGATTCCGATCAATCGCGGAAATTGTCGAACTGCAGCGGCAGTTCCACGTCCGCCTTGCGCAGCACGGCCATCGCTTCCTGCAGGTCGTCGCGCTTCTTGCCGCTGACGCGCAGCTTGTCGCCGTTGATCTGCGCCTCGACCTTGAGCTTGGCCGCCTTCAACGTGGCCACCAGCTTCTTCGCCACCGGCTGCTCGATGCCCTGCTTGACGGTGATCTTCTGCCGCGCGCCGCCCAGGTTCACTTCGGGCTCGCCCATGTCCAGCGCGCGGATGTCGATCTTCCGGGCCGCCAGGCGACCGCGCAGGATGTCCAGCATCTGCTGCAGCTGGAAGTCGCTGGGCGCGCTCTGAGTGATCACCGAATCGTCCAGCACGTACTTCGCGTCCACGCCCTTGAAGTCGAAGCGGGTGCCCAGCTCGCGGTTGGCCTGGTCGATCGCATTGGTCAGTTCGTGCTTGTCGACTTCGGAAATCACGTCAAAGGAAGGCATGGCGGTGGCTCGCTGGGAAACAGGCCTGGAAGTGTAAGCGATGCGACTGGGCGATAATGCGCGACCAGCAGCGGGCGGGAACCCTTATTCGTGAAAGTGGACGTGTTGATCATCGGCGCCGGCGCCGCCGGCCTGATGTGCGCGATCGCCGCGGGGCAGCGCGGCCGGCGCGTGCTGGTGGTCGACCATGCCAACAAGGTCGGCAAGAAGATCCTGATGTCCGGCGGCGGGCGCTGCAATTTCACCAACATGGGTACCACGCCGGCGAACTACCTGTCGGCCAATCCGCACTTCGCCAAGTCGGCGCTGGCGCGTTACACGCCGTGGGATTTCATCGCCCTGGTCGAGAAGCATCGCATCGCGTACCACGAGAAGGAACTGGGCCAGCTGTTCTGCGACGATTCGTCGAAACAGATCGTGCGCATGCTGCTGGACGAATGCGCTGCCGCTGGCGTCACGGTGGAGGCGAGCTGCGGCGTGCAGCGCGTGCGCAAGACGCCGGAGGGTTTCAGCGTGCACACCGCGCGCGGCGAGGTGCATGCCGAATCGCTGGTGGTGGCCTCCGGCGGCCTGTCGATTCCCAGCATGGGCGCCAGCGGTTTCGGCTACGAACTGGCGCGACAGTTCGGCCATCAGGTCTTGCCGGTGCGCGCCGGCCTGGTGCCGCTGACCTTGAGCGGCAAGCATCAGGAGCATTACCAGGACCTGGCCGGCGTGGCCTTGCCGGTGGTGGAAAGCCGCGTGGGCAGGCAGAGTTTCCGTGCCGGCCTGCTGTTCACCCATCGCGGCATCAGCGGGCCGGCGATCCTGCAGATTTCTTCCTACTGGCAACCCGGCGACGACCTGCGCATCGACCTGCTGCCGGACAGCGACGTCGGCGCGCACCTGGTCGAACAGCGCGCGGCGCGACCGCTGGCCGAACTGAAGACCGTGCTGGGCGATCTGCTGCCCAAACGGCTGGCGCAACGGCTGTGCGAGCAGTGGTTTGAGAATCGGCCGATGCGCCAGTACCGCGACGCCGAGCTGGTGCAGGTTGGCACGCAGCTCAACGCCTGGCCGATCACCGCCAGCGGTACCGAGGGATATCGCACCGCCGAGGTCACCCTGGGCGGCGTCGACACCGACGGCATCTCCTCCAGCACCATGCAGTCGAAGCTGGTGCCGGGGCTGTACTTCATCGGCGAGGTGGTCGACGTCACCGGCTGGCTGGGCGGCTACAACTTCCAGTGGGCTTGGGCCTCGGGCCAGGCGGCCGGCGCCGTGGCCTAGGGTCCTGATCCGCTCGGCACAAGTCACTTGACGCCCCCGGTCCGCGGCCGCAGCATCGCCGGACAGGATCTCCCGGCGCGGCTCGCTGGATGCCCGGGAACGCAGGCTCTTCATCCAAGGGAAGCAGGCCATGGCCACGGTGGAAAACGGCAAGCTGATCGACCCGGAAGTCGAAGTGAAGCTCTACACGTCGATCGAGCATGGTGCCCTGACGTCGGTCGCCTCGATCGTGCTGCACCGTACCGATTCCTCGTCGGCCACCGGCACCCTGAGCGCCTACGAAGGCGGCAAGACCACCGGCGCGCATTTCCTGATCGACAAGCTTGGCAAGATCTACCAGACCGCCCGCGTCGACCAGGTCTGCTGGCACGTGGGCATCCTGGTGGCGCGCTGCCAGGCGGAAAGCAACTGCGATCCGCAGGAGCTGAAGACGATCACCGCGCTGCTCCACGAGAAAGGCCTGTCGTTCAGCACGCGGGCGAAGAACCTTTCGCGCCATGAAGTGGCCAAGACCTATCCGCAGCGGTATCCGGCCAACAGCGACTCCCTGGGCATCGAGGTGGTGGGGAAGTTCGTGGCCGCGAACAAGGCGTTCGAGCTGCCGACGCCGGAGCAGCTGAAGTCGGTGAAATACCTGGTGGACATCCTGGTCGCCCAGTTCAAGCTCAACCTGCTCAGCGACGTCTACGCCCACGGCGCGATCGCCCGCAAGGAAGTCTCCGAAGGTGCGCAGCTGCTGCAGTCGCTGCTGACCGGAGCCAAGCCATGAGCGTGTTGCAGACGGTTGTGGTCGCGTCGCTGCTGGGCATCGCCCTGATCGCCTGTGCGCCGGTGCGCCACGACGATGCGGTCGAGGTGGTTTCGCTGGCGCGGCAGATCGACCCGTCGCGGCCCGATCACGACATGTGCAGTTCGCTGACCCTGACCCGCGCCGACGTGGCGACCTATTTTCGGCTGGCCGACGAAGTCGATGGCGAGACCTTCCACGACGAGGCGATGATCCTGCCGTGCAGCTACAGCGGTTCGATCAAAATGTCGGGGCAGTTGCGGCAGTGGCAGATCTTCGCCGGCGGCGCGGCCTACCTGTCCGACAGCCACGGCCTCAACAAGCGCTACCTGTGCCGGCAGCGCTGCCTGGACGCGCTGCCCGGCCTGCAGTAGCCCGCCGCGCGAGACGATCCGCGGTGGCGTTTCGCGATACCTGAACGCGACGCGTGCTTGACTGCGCGCTGGTTCCTGTCGAGGAAGGTTTCATGAAAGTCGGATTCATCGGTCTCGGTGCCATGGGCAGCGCGATGGCCAGCAACCTGATTGCCGCGGGACACAGCGTCACGGTGTGGAATCGCTCCGAGGCGGCTTGCGCGCCGCTGGCATCACTGGGTGCCAAGGTGGCCAGCACGCCCGATCGTGCCGCCCAGGGCGACGTGCTCTGCAGCATGCTGGCCAACGACCAGGCCGTGCGCGAGGTGTTCCTGGAACATGCCCTGCTCGATGCGATGGATCGGGGCATGGTGCACGTGAACCACGCCACCATCTCGGTGGTGCTGGCGCAGGAACTGGCGCAGGCCCACGAAGAGCGCGGGCTGGCCTACGTGGCCGCGCCGGTGTTCGGCCGGCCGGACATGGCCGCGGCGGCGAAGCTCAACATTCTCGCGGCGGGTGCTCCCGCGGCGATCGAGAAGGTGCAGCCGCTGCTGCAGGCGATGGGCAGCAAGGTGTGGTCGATGGGGGATGCGCCGGAGCGTGCGAACGTGGCGAAGATCGCGGGCAACTTCATGCTCGCCAGCGCCATCGAAAGCATGGCCGAAGCCACTGCGCTGACCCGTGCCTACGGCGTGGGCGCGGCGGATTTCCTCGAGGTGATGACGAATACGCTGTTCGCCGCGCCCGCGTATCAGGGCTACGGCAAGCTGATCGCCGAACAGCGCTTCAAGCCGGCCGGATTCGCCCTGCCACTGGGCTACAAGGACGTCGGGCTGGCTCTCGCTGCGGGTGATGCGGCGCGGGTGCCGCTGCCGTTTGCCGGCGTGTTGCGCGACAGCCTGCTGGAGGCACTGGCTGCCGGCGACGAGGAACTCGACTGGTCCGCACTGGCCCTGGTGGCGGCTCGCCGCGCCCATCTGGACGAGCGCTGAGAACGCTGCGCTTCGCGTTGAGAACGCTGCGCTTCTAGGAGAGCGAAGTTTCCCAGTGCAGGTTGCCGTCGACCACGGTGCGGCTGCAGCCGCCGACCCAGATTGCATCGGTGTCGATGTGCACGACCAGGCGCGCATCGTGGCCGATCTCGCGGCCCTGGCTGACTTCGTAGCCGCGAGCGAGCAGTCCGTGCGGTTCGGCGTGGGCGAGGTAGGCGGCGATCAGGCCGTTGGCCGCACCGGACGCGGGATCTTCGACGATGCCCACACCGGCCGGGAAGGCGCGCACCACCAGTTGCCGCCCGCTGTCGGCGCGAGCGAACGCGCACAAGCCCATGCTGTCGCTCGCCTGGGCCAGCGCCAGGATTGCCGCGTGTTCCGGCTGCCATCCACGCAGGCTGGCCTCATCGGCGACTTCGGCCAGCCACCAGCGCCGGCCGCCGTCGACCAGGGCGGGCGGCAGCACGCCGGTCCGGATGCCGGCCAGCGCCGCGGGTAGCAGGGGATGGGCATCCAGTCCGGTGGACAGCACGCGCTCGCCGGGCGATTGCAGCAGCAGCTCGCGTGTTTCGCCGTGGCCCACGATGCGGATCGGCAACACGCCGGCGCCGCATTCCTGCCACAGCATCCCGTCGCGTGGCGCGGCCAGGCCGCAAGCCAGTGCGGCATGGGCGCTGCCGATGCTGGGATGGCCGGCGAACGGGATCTCCTTGTGCGGCGTGAAAATGCGCACGCGATAGCTGGCCTTCGGATCGGTCGGCGGCAGCAGGAAGGTCGTCTCGACCAGGGCTGTCCAGCGGGCGAAGCGCTGCATCGCCACGCTGGTCCACGTATCCGCCCCGATGACCACGCCCAGATGATTGCCACCTCCAGGGGTGGCTGCGAAGACGTCCAGGTGCAGATAGCGGAGCGGGGTCATGGCATCCATCAGCTCGGTTCATCGGGCGCCAGGCGCCGCGTAAAGCGCCGAATGATAGCGGGCGCGCGCGCCCGGCGGCAGTAACGATTCGTCATGTCGGTGCAAGCGCGGCACATAAGCGTCACGGCGGGGCGGAAGCTTTCCCGTCGCTCGGTGACAAGCCGCGCGTCGAGTCGACAAGCCATGACGCTGGCCCCAAGATGCATGTTTTTGCTGCCCGACGCGGAACCGTCCATGCTGATCACCCTGCTCATCATCGCCATCACCTGCATCGTCTCGTTCATGGCGTTCAACAACAGCCGCCTGATGAACGACCTGATCCTGTGGCCGCCGGCGATCACCCGCCAGCGCGAATACCACCGGCTGGTGACCTATGGCGTGGTGCATGCGGATGCCATGCATCTGCTGTTCAACATGGTCACGCTGTTCTTTTTCGGCCGGGCGATGGAGAGTTTCTTCGCCGCGCGCCTGGGCACGCTGGGTTTTGCGCTGTTCTACATCGGTGGCCTGGTGGTCTCGATCCTGCCGACCTATCTGAAGAACCGGGCCAATCCGAACTATCGCAGCCTGGGCGCTTCCGGGGCAGTGTCGGCCGTGCTGTTCTCCTTCGTCCTGCTGGCGCCGTGGTCGCGCATCATCGTGCTGGTGATCCCGATGCCCGCGATCGTCTATGCGGTGCTTTACACCGGTTATTCGATCTACATGGACCGGCGCGGACAGGGCAACGTCAATCACAGCGCGCACCTGTGGGGTGCGGCTTATGGCGTGTTGTTCACCCTGCTGGTCGAGCCACGCGTGCTGGGACATTTCCTCAACGCGCTGATGCAACCGACCTTCCGATGATGAACGGTTTCTGCATTGCGAAATGCCCGACGCGGCCGAGGCGTGCATACTGGGACGCACTACGTCATCGATCACCGCAGGAGAACTAACGCATGGCCACGTCCAGAAAGTTGGTTGCCAAGAAGTCCGCGGCAAAGAAGTCGGTTTCCCGCAAACCTGCCGCGTCCACCAAGGCAGCTCCGCGCAAGGCGGCAGCCAGCAAGGTCGCAGCGAAGAAAGCTCCCGGCAAGAAGACCGGCGTGACAAAAAAGGCCGTCGCGAAGAAGACGGTTGCCGGGAAGTCGGCGGTGACGAAGAAGGTTCCGACCGCGAAGAAGGCGGCGGTGAAGAAACCCGTAGCCAAGAAGGCGGCAGTGAAGAAGCCCGCAGCCAGGAAGGTGGTGGCGAAGAAGCCCGTGGCAAAAAAGGCACCGGCCAAAAAATCTGCGGTAAAAAAAGCTCCGGTCAGAAAAGTCGCGGTGAAGAAGGCGGCTTCAAAAAGGCCCGTCGCGAAGAAGGCGGCCGCCCGCAAGCCGGCGAGCGCGAAATCCGTGGCCAGGAAGCCGGTCGCGAAGCGAGCCGCTGCCCCCGCATCGGTGGCCAGGAAGCCTGCCGCGAAGAAACCGATCGCGAAGAAACCTGCGTCTGTGTCTGCCGTTCGGACGGCCACGCCTCGGAAGCCGGCCGCCCCCCGCAAGCCGCCGATGGAAGCGCCGATCGAGCACATCAGCCAGGAAGACGCCGTGGCGAAGATCCAGGCCTTGCTGGAGGCGAAGAACGAGCGGGTGCGCCAGGGACCGACCTGGCCGGATGCCAACCCGGCCCAGCCGGGAGGCGGTCATGCCGAGCTGCATCCTTCGGCGACCGGCGAGATCGAGGGTTCCGATGGCCGCGTGCTGGCTCCGCAACGTGGCGAGCAGGCCAAGCGCAGCAACAGCTGAGTCGCACCTGCCGGGCCGGATGGTTCATGACCGGCGCGCGGTGGCGGACATGGCCGGCGGTTGAACGCCGGTTTCTCGCGCAGGTGGCTTTTAGCGCCCGTTCAAGCGGTTGGCCGCAGTCTGGCGATGCACATCCACAGCGGGGACAGGTCATGAAACGCGTTCTATCCGGTCTGCTCATGGTGGTCGCCGCGGCGACACTGTCGGGCTGCTACTACGATCCGGGCTACAGCTATGTGCGTGGTTCGGGTGACGCCGGCGATGCCTACTACGGCGACGGCGGCGCCACCTATGTGGCGCCGTCCTACTACGGTGGCTACTACGGCAACGGTTATTACGGCTACGGCGGCGGCTACTACGGTTGCTGCTATGCACCCGGTGTGAGCGTTGGCGTGGGCAGCGTCTGGTATGGCGGTTCGCGCTACCGGCACGATGACTACCGTGGACGCCGCGACTACGATCGTCATGCCGGGCATTGGCAGGGGCGTTCCGATGGCGGTCATCGGGGCGACGGTGGCAGGGAATACTACGGCGGTGATCGCCGGGGTTCCCGGGATTCCGGCTGGCGTGGTTCCGACTCGCACGGCTCCGGACAGCGTTCGCATGGCAGTGGCGGAGGCGGGCGTGGCGGCAGCCACGGTCATCGTGACCGTGGCAATGATCGCCACTGACGCCCGGCACTAGCGGCAGGGAATGCGCGCTGCCGGTTCTGCATGCGGGCTGTTGCCGAGGCTCATCGCAGTCATTGCGGTGAGCCTCTTGTCGTGTGGCTGCAACAGCCTTCGCTACTACGCGCAGGCCGCGCACGGACAGGGCAGCCTGGTTTTCCATCGGCGTGCGCTGGACAAGGTGATCGCTGATCCCGCCACGCCAGCGCCCCTGGCCACGCGGCTGCGCCTGGCGCAGCAGGCGCGGGCGTTCGCCAGCAGGCAACTCGCGCTGCCGGACAATCGCAGCTATGCCACCTATGTTTCGCTGGACCGCCCGTACGTGGTGTGGAACGTGTTCGCCACGCCGCGCTATTCGGTGCAGGCGGTGCCGCAGTGCTTTCCGATCGCCGGCTGCGTCGCCTACCGGGGCTGGTTCAGCGAGGCGGCCGCGCAGCAGGATGCGGCGCGGCTGCGTGCCCGCGGCGACGACGTATGGGTCGGGGGCGTGCCGGCCTATTCGACCCTGGGCTGGTTCGACGATCCGATCCTGTCAAGCATGCTGCGCTGGGACGACGACGAACTGGACGGCACGATCTTCCATGAGCTGGCCCACCAGCTGGTCTACGTGAAGGGCGACACGACGTTCAATGAATCGTTTGCCAGCTTCGTGCAGCAGGAAGGCCTGCGCCAGTGGCGCCGCTCGCGCGGACTGCCGCCCGCGGATGGCCGGCGCCAGGCGATGGAAGACGGCTTCACCCGGCTGGTGCTCGACCTGCGCAACCGGCTGAGAATCCTCTACGCGGACGGTGGCGATCAGGCGACGATGGAGGCGGGCAAGCAGCGCGAGCTGGCGGCGTTCCATGTCCGCTATGCGCAGTGGCGTGACAGCCAGTGGCCGGGTGAGCACCGGTATGACGCCTGGGTTGCCGCGCCGATCAACAACGCCCGCCTGCTTCCGTTCGGCCTGTACGAGCAATGGACGCCCGCGTTCGCCGCGCTGTTCGCGCGATCGGAGCGCAGCTGGCCCGCTTTCTACGCTGATGTTCGGCAGTTGGCCCGCAAGCCGAAGGCCGAACGCGACGCCGCGCTGCGCCAGCTGTGCAACGGTGCCTGTTCCGGGGCAGACTGAAGCCCCCCATCGCCGGAGTGTCGCCATGGTCAATGCCGAAAAGCGGGAGCTGATCCAGCGCTACGTCGAGGCCTACAACCGTTTCGACGTGGACGGCATGCTGGCCACGGTGACGCCGGACATCCTGTTCGAGAACATGGCGGACGGCCAGCTCAACGTCGCCACGCATGGCACCACCGAGTTCCGCCAGCTGGCCGAGCAGGGTGCTGCGCTGTTCGCCGAGCGCCGGCAGACGATCACCGCCTGGGAGTTTCGGCCGGCTTCCGTGCTGGTGACGATTGCCTGGCGCGGGGTGTTCGCCGCGGACGTGCCCGACGGCCCGCGCGCAGGTGCCGAGCTGACGCTGCAGGGCGAGTCGGAATTCGAGTTCGCTGGTGGGCGGATCAGCCGGATCGTCGACCGCAGCTGAGCCGTGCGGCGGTCACGGCGTGGACTTGCGTCCGGCCATGTGCCGCAGATAGGCCAGCACGGCGTCCAGGTCCGTGTCGGAGAGCGCGCTGCGGTCGAAGCCGGGCATCTTCGCCTGCGGCCACCGCCGCAGCGACTGCGGATCGCGAATGAAGGCGCGCAGCAGGTCGGCGCGCAGGTATTCGGTGGGATTGTGCGGCAGGTTCAGGTCCGGGCCGAGTTTTGCGTCGCCCTGGACGTTAAGGGTGTGGCAGGCCAGGCAGGTGTGCTGGAACACCACGAAGCCCTGTCGCACCTGGCTGTCGGGGGGCAGCGACGGGTCGGGCTGCAGGGCCGGGAAGCGCGCGGCAACCCCGGCCAGCTTGCGGATGGCGGCCAGCTGGTACGGCCATTGCTCCGGGCCCACATGAGCGGCCTGCGGCCGGGTCCAGACCACGTAGAACGGTCCCGCGCTGCCCTTGTCGCGGGGCAGTCGGGGCCACGGTTGCGCCGGGTCCTCGATCGCCAGCCAGGCCGTGCTGCCTTTCCCGTTCAGCAGCAGGGCGGCGGGGATTTCGGCGGCAAAGCCGTCGCTGGCCACGAACTGCAGGTGGTCGCCGGTGTCGAGCCCTTGCAGCAGATCGTTCAGCGGCACCGCGCGATAGCGCATCGGCCGGCCGAAGGCCACGTCGTCAGGCACGTTGATCGTGCGCACGTCGCCGCGCCTCAGCAGCGCTCCGGTTTGCCAGGTGGTCGGGCCGTGGCCGAGATCGATCTTCAGTTCGGCGGCAGTGGCCGGCAGCAACAGGCTCAGGGCGAACAGGCCGGCGATCAGCAGTTTCATGGTGGACTCCGACGGGAAGCGGCGATCGTAGAACACAAGGGATGCCCGATGGCGACAGAGCGCGTTTCGGACAGCCTGTCGCCCAGCTGAACGAATCCCGTCATGCACATTGAACTCACATCGGCTCACCCACACTAAGCCTGTGTATCGCCGTGAGGGCGACAAAAAGTGAGGCAGTTGATCGCATCACTGAGGGGTCGGCATTTCCTCCCCTGGATGCCACCTGACAAACCCCATCAGTCCTCCCCTGGCTGATGGGGTTTTTTTTTGTCCATCGCGTGGGCGCGGCTGCGGCATGGATAATGGACCATTCCCGTTCGCCGCTGGGCCACTGATGATCATCGAATCGCTGCTCGATACCGACCTGTACAAGTTTTCCATGATGCAGGTGGTCTTGCACCAGTATCCCGCGGCTCAGGTCGAGTACCGCTTCAAGTGCCGCACGCCGAACGTCGACTTGGTGCCGTACATCGACGAGATCCGCGGCGAACTGAAGGCGTTGTGCCAGCTTCGCTTCACGCCGGACGAGCTCGACTACCTGCGCACCTGGCGTTTCATCAAGAGCGACTTCGTCGATTTCCTGGGGCTGTTCCAGCTCAACGAGAAGTACGTGGACATCGCGCCGGCCGCCGCAGGCAACGGCGAGATCGAGATCCGCATCCGCGGGCCGTGGCTGCACACCATCCTGTTCGAGGTGCCGCTGTTGGCGATCGTCAACGAGGTGTACTTTCGCAACACCAGCGCCGGCCTCGACCTCGGCGAAGGGCGTCGGCGCCTGCAGGCGAAGATCGCCCTGCTGCGCGACACGCCGGATTACAGCGGTTGCAAGATCGCCGACTACGGCACGCGCCGTCGCCACTCGCGGGTGTGGCAGGAAGAAGTGGTGACGGCGCTGCGCGACGGACTCGGCGCCCAGCTGGCTGGCACCAGCAACGTGTGGCTGGCGCGCAAGCTCGACCTGACGCCGCTGGGCACGCTGGCGCACGAATACCTGCAGGCGCACCAGGCGCTGGGCCCGCGCCTGCGCGATTCGCAGGTGGCGGCGTTGGAGGCGTGGGCGAAGGAATACCGGGGCGACCTCGGCATTGCGCTGTCGGACGTGTACGGGCTGGACGCCTTCCTGCGCGACTTCGACATGTACTTCTGCAAGCTGTTCGACGGCACCCGCCACGATTCCGGCGATCCGTTCGCCTGGGGCGACAAGGTGCTGGCGCACTACTGCGCGAACCGGGTCGATCCCCGCGGCAAGGTGCTGGTGTTCAGCGACGGGCTGGACATACCCAAGGTGATGCAGCTGTACGAGCACTTCCGCGGCCGCTGCCTGCTGGCGTTCGGCGTGGGCACCAACCTCACCAACGACGTGGGCCCGGTGCCGCTCAACATCGTGATCAAGATGATCCGCTGCAACGGCCAGCCGGTGGCCAAGCTCAGCGACTCGCCCGGCAAGAACATGTGCGACGACGAGAAGTACGTGGCGTACCTGCGGCAGGTCTTCGACATCCCCGCATCGCAGGGGTGAGGCGAATTGCTCCTCCCCTGCTTGCAGGGGTGGGCCGGGAGGGAGCGCTCGGGCGGGCGAGGAAGGTCAGGAGCACCCCACCCCAACCCTCCCCTGCAAGCAGGGGAGGGAGTGCCAAGGTCAGAACGCGGGCAGCACGGCGCCGTGGTACTTCTGTTCGATGAACGCCTTGATCTCGGGACTGGTCAGTGCCTTGGCCAGTTTCTGCACGCGCGGGTCGTTCCGGTTGTCGGGGCGGCCGACCAGGTAATTCACGTAGGGCGAGTCCTTGTCCTCGATCAGCAGCGCGTCCCTGGTGGGGTTCAGCCCGGCGGCCAGCGCGTAGTTGGTGTTGATCAGGGAGAGATCCACCTCGTCCAGCGTTCGGGGCAGCATCGCCGCTTCCAGCTCGCGGAACTTCAGCTGCTTCGGATTCGCCGTGATGTCCTTCAGCGTGGCCATCTCGTCATTGGGATCCTTCAACGTGATCAGGCCGTGCCTGGCCAGCAACAGCAGCGCGCGGCTGTTGTTGCTGGGGTCGTTGGGCAGGGTGACGCTGGCGCCGTCGGGCAGCTGGTCGATGCTCGTGTACTTGCGCGAATAGGCGCCGAACGGCTCGATGTGCACGCCGGCGACGATCACCAGGTCGGTGCCGCGTTCGCGGTTGAACGCATCCAGGTACGGCCTGGTCTGGAAGTAGTTCAGGTCGATGTTTTTCTCGGCCACCTGGGTGTTCGGCTGCACGTAGTCGGCGAATACCCTGATCTGCAGGTCCACGCCCTGTTTCGCCAGCAGCGGTTTCACCTGCTTGAGGATCTCGGCATGGGGAACCGCGGTAGCGGCCACGGTGAGGACGTGATCGTCCTGTTCCGGCGCGGAGCAGGCCGTCAGCGAGAGCAGGATCAGGGTCGTGGCGAGGAAGACGTGGAACAGTTTCATGGCGGAGGTTCACTTGTGCAATGCACAATAATAGACGTCTATACCGCCAAACACAAATCGTGCGAGGGCGCCGACGATGACGCGTCAGACCTTGGGTCGGGAGCAGTAGCCGGCCAGCAGGAGCAGGGCCAGGGTGGCGGCGAGGGCGGCGAGCAGCAATTCCAAGGCGGCGATTCCCATGAGCGGCCCACGAAGGTAGGCCGCCCATGGCGCCAGGCACAAATGATCAAGTCAGCGTTGCTTATAACGCTGCACGATGCGGTCGCCGATCATCTGCAGCACCTGCACCAGCACGATCAGCAGCACCACGGTGACCAGCATGTAGTCGGACTTGTAGCTGAGGTAGCCGTAGCGGTAGGCCAGGTCGCCGAGGCCGCCGGAGCCGATCGCGCCACCCATGGCGGTGTAGCCGACCAGGGCGATCGCGGTGACCGTGATGCCGGCGAACAGGCCGCCGCGGGCCTCGGGCAATAGCACGTGGCGCACGATCTGCCACAGGCTGGCGCCCATCGCCTGGCTGGCCTCGATCACGCCTTGCTGCACTTCGCGCAGCGCGGTTTCCACCAGCCGCGCGAAGAACGGCGCGGCGCCGATCACCAGTGGCGGGATCGCGCCGCGGATGCCCAGTTTGGTGCCGACCAGGGCGTAGGTGACCGGCATCAGCACGATCATCAGGATGATGAACGGCACCGAGCGCAGGACGTTCACCAGCAGCGAGGTCACCGCGTAGAGCTTGGGCATCGGCCGCAGCTGGCCCTTGCCGGTGAGGTACAGCAGCACGCCCAGCGGCAGGCCGATCAGCACGGTGAGCGCCAGCGAGCCGCCCAGCATCAGCAAGGTGTCGATGCAGGCGCGGCCGATCTCGCCCCAGTCGTCGATGTTGGGGAAAAGTTTCTGCAGCGGATTCACCGTGGCAGCTCCTCGATCTCGATGCCGGCATCCCGCAGCGCGGCCAGTGCGATGTCCACCTGTTCGCCCCGCATCGCCAGGGTGAGCTGACCGTAGGGCAGATCCTTGATGCGGTCGATGCGCCCGGCCAGGATGTTGAATTCCACGCTGGTTTCCCGCGCCACCCGGCTCAGCGACGGGGTCAGCGTGGCGTCGCCGCGGAAGCTCAGGCGCACGATGCGGCCGGGCACCTGCGCGAATGGCGTGTGTTCGCTGGCCGCTTCCTCGGGCAAGGCCTCGTTGACGAAGCGCCGGGTGGTCGGGTGCTGCGGGTGCAGGAACACGTCGGCCACCGGGCCGCGCTCGACGATCACGCCGGCGTCGAGCACCGCCACGCGATCGCACACGCGGCGCACCACGTCCATCTCGTGGGTGATCAGCACGATGGTGAGTTTCAGCTCGCGGTTGATCTCGGCCAGCAGTTCCAGCACCGAGGCGGTGGTCTGCGGATCGAGCGCGCTGGTGGCCTCGTCGCAGAGCAGGATGGACGGCCGGTTGGCCAGCGCGCGGGCGATGCCCACGCGTTGCTTCTGGCCGCCGGAAAGCTGAGACGGGTATTTGTCCGCGTGGTCGCTCAAGCCCACCCGCGCCAGCAGCTCGTCCACCCGGGTCCGCAATGCGGCCGCGTCGCGTTCTCCGGCCAGTCGCAGCGGGAACGCCACGTTGTCGGCCACCGTTTGCGAGGCGAGCAGGTTGAAGTGCTGGAAGATCATGCCGATCCGCCGTCGCTGCGCGCGCAGTGCCGGCTCGGCCAGCGCGGTCATCTCGGTATCGTTCACGAAGATGCGCCCGCCGCTGGGTCGTTCGAGCAGGTTGATCAGCCGTATAAGCGTCGATTTGCCGGCGCCGGAAAGGCCGATGATGCCGAACACCTCGCCATCGGCAATGTCGAGATCGAACGGCTGCAAGGCAGGGATGTTCCTGCCGTCGACGCGGTAGGACTTGTGGACATCGACGAAACGGATCACGACGTGGGCCTGGCCAGCGGGTGGATGCGGCATTCTATGCCACGGGCCCGGCCACCGATGGCGTATGCTGACGGATTGACCCATCAACACGGAGTCCGGCCATGTCCAGCGTCTACGATTTCACCGTTCGCGATATCGAGGGCCAGCCGCGCTCACTGGCCGAGTGGCGCGGCAAGACGCTGCTGATCGTCAACGTGGCCTCCAAGTGCGGCTTCACTCCGCAGTACAAGGGACTGGAGACGCTGTGGCAGGACCAGCGCGACCAGGGACTGGTGGTGCTGGGCTTTCCGTGCGACCAGTTCGGTCACCAGGAACCCGGTGACGAGGCCGAGATCCGGAACTTCTGCAGCACCCAGTACGACGTGACCTTTCCGATGTTCGCCAAGGTCGAGGTGAACGGCGAGCACGCCGATCCGCTGTACAAGTGGCTGAAGAGCGAAGGCAAGGGCATCCTTGGCAGCGAATCGATCAAGTGGAACTTCACCAAGTTCCTGGTCGATGCGGAAGGCCAGGTGGTCAGGCGTTATGCCTCCACCGACACGCCGGAGAAGATCGGCAAGGACACCCTGGCGCGACTCGGCGGCTGATGGGCGGAAGTGGCCGCCCGGAGCCACGGAACGCGGGATTCGCGGGTCCCGCGTGACCCGTGTTCCGGTCTGCCGCAGGCGCCTTGGCAGCCTCTGCTAAACTGTGTGGTTCATGTCGGCGATGTGGCCGGCGAACCCGAACCCGATCGCGAGATGACCATGCAGATTGCCCAGAACTCCGTAGCCGCCTTCCATTACACGCTGACCGACGACGAAGGCCAGGTCATCGACAGCTCCGCCGGTCGCGAGCCGCTGACCTACCTGCATGGCCAGGGCCATATCGTGCCGGGCCTGGAAAAGCAGATGGAAGGCCGTTCGGTAGGCGACAAGTTCGACGCCCACGTGGCGCCCGAGGAAGGTTACGGCGTGCATCATGCCGAGCTGATGCAGCAGGTTCCGCGCGAGGCGTTCCAGGGCGTCGAGGACATCCAGCCCGGCATGCAGTTCCAGGGCAACGGTCCGGAAGGCCAGATCAACGTCACCGTGAGCAAGGTCGAGAACGGCGTGGTGTTCATCGATGCGAACCATCCGCTGGCGGGCAAGACCCTGCACTTCGCGATCGAGGTGACCGACGTGCGCGACGCCACCGCCGAAGAGCTGCAGCATGGCCACGTGCACGGCGCCGGTGGCCATCACCACTGAGTTTGCGCCGGTCGCGACGCGGCACCGATGAACGAAGGCCCGGCAGCTTGCCGGGCCTTCGTCGTCTTCAGTACCAGTCGAGCAGCGAAATGCCCACGCCGAGGTAGGTGGCGTTGTGGTTGTAGTCGATCAGGCTTTCGCCATAGCCCTTGAACACTTCCATGTAGCCGCGCAGGTTGCCGGCCATCGGGAAGCTCCAGCTGAAACGCGCCGCGCCATGGCTGCGGCTGCCGCCACGCATCGAGTGGCGCAGCATCATGCCGAATTCCTGGCCGCGCCATTCATGCACGATCTGCACTTCGCCGCGCCCCATGTAATCGCTGATGTCGGGGTTGTCGTCGTCGCTGCGCGATTCCGGGATGCGCCACCACGGACGCAGCATCACCGTCCAGCCGTCGCGTTCGAAACCGACATCGGCAATCACCCGGTTCCAGCTGCGCGACAGCGGGTCGCCGCGGCCGTTCGACTGGTGGTCCACGCCAATGCCCAGCAGGCGGCCCGTCCAGCCGAATACCTGGTAATGGGTGTCGAACACCAGCATCGCCTCGGGTTCGTAATCGGTCTCGCGGAACGGGCGCGACAGGGTCGAGTTGTAGACCTGCCAGCGCGATGACTGGGTGTAACCCACCCACAGGTCGCCGGCGTCACCGAACACGCCTTGCCATACCTTCGCCTTCAGGCTGAGCTGGAATTTCGCCTCGACGTTCTGCAATTGCTCGCTGGTGCCACTGACCGTGTTGTCGGGGCTCGGGCTGTGCGGCTGGTTGTTCTGGTGGCTGGTCATGAACGCCGGCATCACGTAGACCGGGTTGTAGCCGCGGATGTTGAAGGTGCCCAGCTTGCTCTCCGGTGACAGCTCCCAGCGGCTGTCCAGCAATGACAACGGCTGCGCCACCTCGCTGTTGCCCGGCTCATCGGCGGACGCCCGCTTGTCGTCGCGGCCGAATATCTCCGGCGTCCGGGTGCTCGCATCCACGCGCTTGCGGGCCACCGGCAGGTTGACGCGTCCGGTGGCGTGGTCGTAGCAGGCGAGGCGTTGCGCATCGCTCTCGATCGCCGTGCAGCCGCGGATGTCGGTGGGGTCCGGATTCTGCGCATGCACGGAAGCGGCGGCGCAGAGGCTGCCCAGGGTTACGGCCGCGGCCGCCATCAATGGCTTCATGTGGAGCGGATTCCTGGATGGGGCGCAGCAGTCTAGCGGAGCTGGTGTCGACTGTGGATGAGGGTGGAGCGGGCACGAACCGGCGCCGGCCCGGATGGCCGGCGCTTTACTGCAACTTACTTCTGCGCCGTCCAGCGCTGGTACTCGTCCTTGCTGATGCGGCCGTTGCGGTTGTGGTCGGCGTAGATGAAGTCGTTGGCCAGCAGGGGATAGGCTGACGCCTGATCCTCGGTGATGTAGCGCGCGCCGCCGGACAACTGCTCGAACGAGGGCGCCGGACCGGCCGGTGGGGGCGTCGGCATGCTCGAATGCACGGTCAGCTCGCCGCTCGGCGTATTCATGGTGGCGGTGGTCTGGTCGGCGGGCATGGGCGCGGTGTTCTGGGGCATCGTCCCCTGGGTTGTCGTGTCCTGGGGAGTCGTGCTCTGAGGTGTCGTGTCCTGGGGCGTCGCGCTCTGGGGCATCGTGTCTTGAGTCGGCGTGCTCTGGGGCGTCGTGTCCTGGGCGATCACCTGGCCCGCCAGCATCAGGGCCGAGGCGGCAAGGACGGTCAACAGTGGTTTGCGATATTTCATCATTGGAACTCCATGCCAGAATGATCGGGTGAAGTTGGCGGGTGCCGGAAAGCGCCCGCAACGATCGAACGAAGTCCACGCTAGCAGGGGATTTGTAAATGCCGTCTCAAGGTTTCGGTCACGAAGGCGTGAAGAATCGGGGCCGTTGGGCGGCGCTTCAGCAAGCCGCCACATGTTGAAGCTGGCCCAGGCCAGAGCCATGCAGCTGGCCGCTCAGGGACTGTTGCAGCCGCCGAAGCGGCGGCCGCGGCGGGCAGACCTGGTGGCTGCCATCGAGCGCATGCGGATGCTGCAGATCGATACCATCCACGTGGTGGCGCGCAGCCCGTACTTCGTCCTGCATTCGCGCCTGGGCGATTACCCGATGGCGTGGCTGGACGAGGCGCTGGCACAGGGACAACTGGCCGAGTGCTGGGCGCATGAGGCGTGTTTCGTCAGCGCCGCCGACATCGCCTGGCATCGGGGCGGGCAGGATCATCGCAGCCATCATTGGGCGCATCGCAATGCGCAGCGCGTTCATCGCGAGCACCGCAAGGACATGGATGCATTGCTCGGGGGCATCCGCGCCTCCGGCCCGGTTCGCGCCGCGGATTTCGAGCGCCGCGGCGGCGCCGCCCCGTCGGGGTGGTGGGAGTGGAAGCCGGAGAAGCGCTGGCTGGAGGCATGGTTTGCCCTGGGCGAGCTGATGGTGGCCCGGCGCGACAGGTTCCAGCGCGTCTACGATCTCGCCGAAAGGGTGCTGGCCGGGCTCGACCCGCCGTTCGACGCCGCGCTCGCCTTCTCGGCGGCGCAACAGCGCCGGCATTTCATCCTCGAAACCGTGCGGGCGCTGGGCGTGACGCCGGCGGCGTGGATTGCCGATTACTTTCGGCTCAAGCCCCGGGTCAGCGATCGTGAACTGGCTCCGCTGGTGGAAAGCGGCGAATTGCTGGCGGTGCCGGTCGAAGGCTGGAGCACGCCCGGTTATGTGCACCGCGAACATGCCCAATGGCTGGACAAGGCGCTCGCCGGGAAGCTGCGCGCCACCCTTACCACGCTGCTGTCGCCGTTCGATCCGCTGGTATGGGATCGCAGCCGCGCGCTGGCGATGTTCGGCTTCGAATACACGATCGAGTGCTACACGCCGGCCGCGAAACGGCGCTATGGCTACTTCGTGCTGCCGATCCTGCATCGGGGACGCCTGGTCGGCCGGCTGGACGCCAAGGCGCATCGCGCCACCGGCGTGTTCGAGGTCAAGGCCTTGTTCCTCGAGCCGGACGCAAAGGCCGAACCGACGCTGGTGAGTGCCGTGGCCAGGGCCATCGCGGCCACCGCGGCATGGCACGGCACGGAAAGGATCAAGCTGGGAACCACCCAACCCGCGTCGCTGGCCCGGCTGCTGCGTGCGCAGTGGCGAGCCGCCCAGGTGAAGCTTGCCGATCCGGGCTGAGCGGTTCTTACGGTGTGCTGGCCGCAGGTGCGGGATTTTCCGCGCAGGACTTCCCGTCCAGTGCCTGGCGCAGTTGAGTGGATAGCGAATTGCAGCGCGCCGCGAGTTGCGGCCGGATGAACGGGTTCCTCGAATCGCGCAGCAGGCTGCTGCGCATCGCTTCGTAACGCGACTGCAACTGGTCCGGCGCATAGATGTCCGCGGCGCGATGGCAGGCAAGATAACTCGACAGGTAATCGTCGCAGGCGGGAATCCCGGTCTCGCCCGTCGACTCTGCCTGATCGCTGCCCGCGCTGGAGGTTCCGGACGTGTTCTGGTGCCGGGCGCGGCTGGCCGGCGCGGGCGTGACGGCGCTCGTGCCGGTGGTGCCGGTGGCCCGGGTGGTCGGGTGTTCGGCGCAGCCGGCGAGCAACAGGCCGGCAAGCGCGCCAACCAGGATCGGGCGGGGCAGATTGGGCATGTCGGTCTCCTCGGGTGTCTGGGTCGTGGGCGGATCCATGCATGCAGGGCTCCGGCCGGCTCCGGCTACTAGACCGCGTGGCCAGTCAAGAAAACCTGAATTTCCAGCTGCCATCGCATCGGCACCCATGCATGCGGACGTGATCAGCACCCGATGGTGCCATGCATGGCGCCATCGGATGGGCAATCCGGCGGCTTGCGGTCCGGTTGGTTCGTGACGGGGAGTTGGCATTTTCCTGCTCCATGCCGGACAGGGGTTTCCACGACGTGCAACAGGGCGGGCAGATTGATTTTGTCGATCCGACCCGGCGAAACGAATCGTCGGGCCGGGGAACCTGCCGGTACTAATGCTGGCCATGACAGGAAAACCGCGCAGGGATGTCCGGTTTTCCCTTCAGGAAATATCCTTCCGCGGCGCCGCTTGACAAATCACTTGCCGACAAAAAATCCGTTATGCTTGGCGTGCTGCGTCTGCTTGGCTACAAGAGTGCCCGGTAGGGATTTCCTGAATCCGACTGTTGCACCGGACCCTGCATGCTCAGTAAAACCGTCGGCCCGTTGGGGCCGGTTTGTCTCAGCGTTCGGATTAGGATCGGAGTGAGTCATGGCGGATCGTGAAGTAGGTACTGTGAAGTGGTTCAATGACGCCAAGGGTTTCGGCTTTATCAGCCGCGATAATGGCCCTGACGTGTTCGTGCATTTTCGCGCCATCACCGGCTCGGGTTTCAAGAGCCTGCAGGAAGGTCAGAAAGTGAGCTTCAATGTCGTGGACGGGCAGAAGGGCTTGCAGGCCGAAGACGTTACCCCCGTTTGATCGCGGTAGCGGAACCTGTATGAAGGGCCGGCGCAAGCCGGCCCTTTTTTGTGGTCGACGCGGCGATTGGTTAGCCTGTGGGAATGTCCAATCCTTCTTTTGACGACGCTTCCGCCGCCACCCCGCTGGTGATCCCGGTCACTGCCGCCGACGGCGCGCACTTCGAATTGCTGGCGGTGTTGCCGTCCGGTCCCTGGCAGCAGTTGCTGTACTGGCTGCCGGCGATGGGCATTCCGGCCCGTCACTATCTGCCGCTGGCCCAGGCGCTGGCCGAACGCGGTGTTGCCGTGGTGCTGCACGAATGGCGCGGTATCGGTTCCAGCGATCGCCGCGCCGGTCGCCGCTGCGACTGGGCCTATCGCCAGCTACTGCAGGATGACCTGCCTGCCGGCATGGCGCTGCTGGAAGCGCGCTGGCCGCAGGCGCGCAAATGGCTGGGTGGCCACAGCCTGGGCGGCCAGCTGGCGCTGCTCTACGCGAGCCTGCATCCGTCGGTGTTCGCCGGGCTGTTGCTGGTGGCCAGCGGCTCGCCGTGCTGGCGGCGCTTCCGGCATGGCTGGCTGATCGCCGCGGCCTATGCGCTGGCGCCGTGGCTGGCACGACTGAGGGGTCACCTGCCGGGCCGGCGCATCGGCTTCGGCGGCAACGAAGCGCGTGGCGTGATCGACGACTGGGCGCGCAGCGGCCGCAACGGTCGCTATGCCGCCACGGGCATGTCGCAGGACTTCGAGGCACAACTCGCCGCCCTGCAACTGCCGGTGCTGGCGCTGCGCCTGAAGGAGGACTGGCTCGGTCCGCAGGCCTCGCTGGAATGGCTGCTGGGCAAGCTCGGTGCGGGCATCCGGCAGATCGAGGTGATCAGCCGCGATGATCTGGGTGGCAAGCCGGCCGACCACTTCGGCTGGATGAAAACGCCGGCGCCGATCGCGGCGCGCATGGTCGAATGGTTCGCCGTGGAAGATGCGCTGTTCGCCGAGCACGCCCAGTCGACGGCTTGATTCCCGGCGCCGTCGCCCGGATGTCGACCCTTTCGATCCGATGGATGCTCCGATGAACCTGTTCGATCCGTTCCAGCAACGCAGCCTGACCTTGCGCAACCGGCTGGTGGTTTCGCCGATGTGCGAATACTCGGCCACCGATGGCGTGCCGAACGACTGGCACCTGGTGCACCTGGGCAGTCGCGCGGTGGGCGGCGCCGCCGTGGTGATCGCCGAGGCATCGGCGGTTTCGGCGCAGGGACGCATCTCGCCGCAGGACGCCGGCCTGTGGAACCAGGCCCAGTTGCAGGCGTGGCAACCGATCACCCGCTTCATCGGCGCACACGGGGCAATCGCCGGCATCCAGCTGGCCCACGCCGGGCGCAAGGCCAGCACCTTGCGTCCCTGGGACGGGCATGGTCCGGTGCCGGCCGGGCAGGGCGACTGGCCCGTCGTGGCGCCCTCGGCGCTGCCGTTCGACACCGGCTGGAACGTGCCGCTGGCCTTGGACGAGGCCGGCATCCAGGCGGTGATCGCCGATTTCCGCGCCGCGGCGGCACGCGCGCTGGAGGCCGGCTTCCAGCTGGTCGAGGTGCATGCTGCGCACGGTTACCTGCTGCACCAGTTCCTGTCGCCGCTGAGCAACCGGCGCGACGACCGTTACGGCGGCAGCTTCGAAAACCGCACCCGGCTGACCCGTGAAGTCGTGGCCGCCGTGCGCGAGGTGTGGCCGGACGAGTTGCCGTTGTGGCTGCGCGTGTCGGCGACCGACTGGGCCGACGAAGGCGGCTGGGACGCGGCGCAGAGCGTGGAACTGGCGCGCATGGTGAAGCCCCTGGGCGTCGACCTGATCGACGTTTCCAGCGGCGGCCTGCTGCCCCACGTGAAGATCCCGCTGGGGCCGGGCTACCAGGTGCCGTTCGCCGCGCAGATCCGCCGCGAGGCGGACATCGCCACCGGCGCCGTGGGCCTGATCACCGAAGCCGAACAGGCCGACCGGATCATCGCCGATGGCGAGGCGGACCTGGTGCTGATCGCCCGCGAAAGCCTGCGCGACCCCTACTTCCCGCGGCGGGCGGCACAGCAACTGGGCGCAAAAATCGTCGCGCCGGCGCAATATCAGCGGGCCTGGTAAGGAGCACATGATGGAAAGTCGTCCCCAGTTGATCGCCGACGCCCGTGAGCACGACCTCGGCGACGGCTTCGTCGTGCGTCGCATGCTGCCGGTGCTGCAGGCACGCCACGTCGGTCCGTTCGTTTTCTTCGATCACATGGGGCCGGTGAGTTTCCCGGCGGGCAAGGGCATGGACGTGCGCCCGCACCCGCACATCGGCCTGGCCACGGTGACCTGGCTGTTCGACGGGGCGATCCGCCATCGCGACAGCCTGGGCAGCCTGGCCGACATCCGCCCCGGCGAGGTCAACTGGATGACCTCCGGTCGCGGCATCACCCACTCCGAGCGCACGCCGCCAGATGAGCGTGCCGCAGGCCAGAAGCTGCACGGCATCCAGGTCTGGGTTGCCCTGCCGCAGGCCGATGCCGAGGTGTCGCCGGAATTCCACCACCATGATCGCGAGGCCTTGCCGCGGATCAGCGAGCCGGGCGTGGAAGGCGTGCTGATCGCGGGCAATGCCTACGGTCAGCGTTCACCGGTGAAGGTGTTCGCGCCGATGTTCATGCTGGAAGCAAGCTTGCAGGCTGGCGCCGAGCTGGCCTTGCCGACCGGGCACGCCGAGCGCGGCGTGCATGTGGTCGAAGGCTCCGTGAGCTGGGGCGAACTGAAGATCGCCAAACACCAGATGGCGGTGCAGGCCGGCGACCAGCCGCCTCCGTTGCGTGCCAGCGAACCAAGCCGGTTGATCCTGTTCGGCGGTGCGCCGCTGGATGGCGAGCGCCACCTGTGGTGGAACTTCGTGGCCAGCAGCCGCGAGCGCATCGAGCAGGCCAAGGCGGACTGGAGCGAAGGGCGCTTTCCCACCGTGCCCGGCGACGAGGAAGAGTTCATTCCGTTGCCGGCGTAGGCCCGTATCCCGCAAGGATGCGGCAGAATCGGGCCGTCCACACCGCGGAGCCTCGCCATGTCCGGCTACAGCAGTTTTGCCGAGTTCTATCCGTTCTACCTAGGCGAGCACGGCAACCGCCGCTGCCGCCGGATGCATTTCATCGGCAGCAGCCTGGTGATCGCGGTGGTCGTGCTTGCCGTGTCCAGCGGGCAGTGGCGCTGGTTGTGGCTGGCACCGCTGTGCGGCTACGGCTTCGCCTGGATCGGCCACTACGTGTTCGAGAAGAACCGCCCGGCGACCTTCAGGCATCCGCTGTACAGCCTGGCCGGCGACTGGGTGATGTACGCCCAGATGCTGCGCGGCAAGATCCCGTTTTGATTTTCTCCCTCCCCTGCGTGCCCCTGAAGGGACTTCCTTCGGTCGCAGGGAGGGGCGGGGTGGGGTCGCTCTTCAACCTCAGCGATACTGCTGATGGCAGCTCTTGCAGGTTTCGCCCACCGGCTTGATGGCGGCCACCAGCGCCTCGCAACTGGCTGGCGCGGCCTGCACCGCCTGCTGCAGCTGGGTCTGCAGCTTGCCGGCGTCGTCGGTGAAGGTCTTCTCGCTGATGCCGAACACCGGCGTGATGTCGCTGGCGGTGGAGGCGAGGCGTTCCAGGTGGTGCAGCACCCTGGCCGGCTCGCACTGCTTCGCCTTGATCGCGTTTTTCAGTTCGCCCACGTGATAACCCATGGTATCCATGACCGCCTTCGGCATGGGATTGCGTGCGCTCAGCGCGTTCATCACGTTGACGGTGCCGATCACGCCGATCACCAGGCCAAGCAGGATCATCAGGGCTGCGCGCATGGATGAGGTTCCGATCATGAAGAGAACGCCAAGGATACCCTGCGCCGACGCACCCGTAGCCACCGTCCACGATAAAATGCCCGCTCCCCACAGCAAGGCCCGCCCGTGATCCGTCCAACGATGACCCGATGCCGCAACGGCGGCCCGCGATGAGCGAGCCGAACTTCCCGGCCGAACGCTTTGCCGGCGTCGAGCGCCTGTACGGCAACGGCAGCGTGGCCACGCTGGCGCAGGCCCATGTGTGCGTGATCGGCATCGGTGGCGTCGGTTCGTGGGCGGTCGAGGCGCTGGCGCGCAGCGGCGTGGGCCGGCTCACCCTGATCGACGCCGACGAGGTCTGCGTATCCAACACCAACCGCCAGCTGCACGCGCTGGATGGCGAGTACGGCAAGACCAAGGTGGGCGTGATGGCTGCCCGCGCCCATGCGATCAACCCGACCATCCGGCTGGAGGCGGTCGAGCGTTTCCTCACCACCTCGACCCTGGACGACCTGCTCGATCGCGGCTACGACGTGGTGCTGGATGCCTGCGATGCGTTCCGGGTGAAGCTGGAAACCATCGCCTGGTGCCGCCGGCGCAAGCTGCCGATCGTCAGCGTGGGTTCGGCCGGCGGGCGCACCGACCCCACCCAGATCCGCGTGCGCGACCTGTCGCGCACCGAGCACGACGCGATGTTCAGCCTGATCCGCAAGAAGCTCCGCGCCGACTTCAACTTCCCCCGCAACGCCAGCCGCTACTTCGGCGTTTCAGCCGTCTATTCGCTGCAGAACGTGCAATACCCGCAACCGGACGGCACCGTGTGCGGCACCCGCCCGCCGGGCGGCGATTCGCTGAACCTGGCCTGCGGCGGCGGCCTGGGTGCGGCTACCCACATCACCGGCGCATTCGCTTTCGCGGCGGTGGGCAAGGTGATCGAGAAGCTGCTGGGGAAAAGCGAGAAGTGAGTGAAGATGGGCGAGAAGTGAGTGAAGAGCCTGCTTTCTCTCTTTTCTCACTCCCCTCCACTCACTCCTGCTCCGTCACCAGCCCATGTACTGCCCGCCGTTGATCGCCAGGTTGGCGCCGGTCATCCAGCAGGTTTCCTCGCCGGTGAGAAAGGCCACGGCGTGGGCGATCTCTTCGGGCTTGCCCAGGCGGCCCAGCGGGATCTGCGCCTCGATCTTGGCGCGCACTTCTTCCGGCACGGCCATCACCATGTCGGTGGCGACGTAGCCGGGCGATACCGTGTTGACGGTGATGCCGAACTTCGCGTTCTCCTGCGCCAGCGAGATGGTGAAGCCGTGCATGCCGGCCTTGGCGGCGGCGTAGTTGGCCTGGCCGTACTGGCCCTTCTGGCCGTTGATCGAGCTGATCTGCACGATGCGGCCCCACTTGCGCGCACGCATGCCGTCGATCACCGCGCGGGTGACATTGAAGCAGGCGTTGAGGTTGGTGTTGATCACGTCTGTCCACTGCTGGTAATTCATCTTGTGGAAGGTGGTGTCGCGGGTGATGCCGGCGTTGTTGACCAGGATCTCGACCGGCCCGCACTTCTCCTCGATCGCACGCACCATTGCCGTGCAGGCGTCCGGGTCGGTGACATCGCCGGCGACCAGGCAGACATCGATGCCCTCGGCCGCCATCGCCTGGCGCCAGGCCTCGGCCTTGTCCGGGTCACGGTAATTGCTGGCCACCCGATGCCCCTGCCTGGCCAGGTAGCGGACGATTGCGCTGCCGATGCCGCCGGTGCCGCCTGTGACCAATGCCGTACGCTGAGTCATTTCCCTGAATCTCCTGTTCGGTTAGGCGCGAATGCGATCGCGCCGAAGCATGGCAGGCGCATGTTTCAGCCGTCCCCTGGTTGCCTCGACGCGTTGCGTAGTTATAGCCGTTCAGCCGACAGAGTGACCGCTGCAATGCGGCAAATGCGCCGGATCGAAATGCGCCAGTGCGTGCTGCAGCAAGTCGTCCACCCCGCACGCGGCGTGCGGCAGCGGCAACTGCAGGAAGACGAGGGCGCGTCGCAGCGCCGGCACGGGGTCGGTCGGGTCGACCGGGAACGCCTGTGCGGACTTCGACAGCTTGGTGCCGTCCCTGTCCAGCACCAGCGGCAGGTGGCGATACGCCGGTGTCGGCAGGCCCAGGCAGCGCTGCAGCCAGATCTGGCGCGGCGTGGAATCGAGCAGGTCCAGTCCGCGCACCACCTCGGTGATGCCCTGGAAGGCGTCGTCCACCACGCAGGCCAGCTGATAGCTGTACAGGCCGTCGGCCCGGCGCAGCACGAAGTCGCCCACCTCGTTGCGCAGGTTCTGCCGCTGCAGGCCCTGCAAGGCATCCTCGAACGCGACCTCGAGGTCCGGCGCGCGCAAGCGCCAGGCCGGCGGATGATCGGCCTGCGGCGAAGCAACGCAGCAGGCATCGCGATGAAGGCCGTCGCCGCGCGCCAGTTCACTGCGGCTGCACCAGCAGGGAAACAGCGCGTTGGCGGCACGCAGTTGCTCGATCGCCGCCGCGTACGCTCCTGTTCGCGTCGACTGGAACAGCGCCGGCCCGTCGGCGACCAGGCCGAACGCGGGCAGCGCCGCCAGGATGGCCGCCGCCGAACCGGCAACCTCGCGCGGCGGATCGATGTCCTCCACCCGGACCAGCCATTCGCCGCCGGCATGCCGCGCGCACAGCCAGCTGCCCAGCGCGGCGACCAGCGAGCCGAAGTGCAGTTGTCCGGTGGGCGAGGGGGCAAAGCGGCCGCGATAAGTCATCGGCGCATCTTAAATGCCGCTCCGGACCCTTGAAAGCGCGCCTTGCCGCCCCGAATCTTCGAGCATCCACCATTTCCCTTCATGACTGCCACAAGAGAGACAGCCATGCGCCGCATCGCGCTATTCATCGCCACCAACCTTGCCGTCCTGCTCCTGCTGAGCATCGTCTGCCGCCTGTTCGGCATCGACCAGATGGCCGCCGCCCGCGGCTACGGCGGCATGGGCGGCCTGCTGGCCTTCGCCGCCGTGTTCGGCATGGGCGGCGCCTTCATCTCGCTGGCGATGTCCAAGATGATCGCCAAGTGGTCCACCGGCGCCCGGGTGATCGAGCAGCCGCAGAACGAGACCGAGCGCTGGCTGGTCGACACCGTGCGTCGCCACGCGCAGAACGCCGGCATCGGCATGCCCGAGGTGGCGATCTACGACGCGCCGGAAATGAACGCGTTCGCCACCGGCATGACGAAGAACAGTTCGCTGGTGGCGGTGAGCTCCGGCCTGCTGCAGCAGATGGATCGCGAACAGGTCGGCGCCGTGCTCGGCCACGAGATCGGCCACGTCGCGAACGGTGACATGGTCACCCTGACCCTGATCCAGGGCGTGCTCAACACGCTGGTGATCCTGGCCGCCCGTATCGTCGGTCGCGCCGTCGACAGCTGGATGAGCGGTGGTCGCGACGAGAATCGTGGCGGCGGTGGCATCGGCTACTTCGTGGTGGTGATGGTGCTGCAGGTGGTGTTCGGCCTGTTCGCCTCGATGATCGTGGCCGCGTTCTCGCGCTGGCGCGAGTTCCGCGCCGACCAGGCCGGCGCCCAGTTCGCCGGCCGCGGCGCGATGATCTCCGCCCTGCAGCGGCTCAAGGTCAACCACGGTGAAAGCACGTTGCCCAACACCATCGCCGCGTTCGGCATCTCCGGCCCGCTGGCGGAAGGCTTCAAAAAACTGTTCATGAGCCACCCGCCGCTGGACGAGCGCATCGCCGCGCTGCAGAAGGCCGGCTGATTGCAGCTTTACTCCCTCCCCTGCTTGCAGGGGAGGGCTGGGGTGGGTGCTCTTGAGCTTGCCTTTGGAAGCCAAGGTCAAAAGCGAACCCCCTCCCAACCTCCCCCTGCTAGCAGGGGGAGGAATCATTTCGTCAACGCAACTCTGGAACATCCACGCATGAACGCACCCGCCGAAACCCGCAAGTTCGAAGCTGAAGTCGCCCAGGTCCTGCACCTGGTCACGCACTCGCTGTACTCGCACAAGGAAATCTTCCTGCGCGAGCTGATCTCCAACGCCTCCGACGCCTGCGACAAGCTGCGCTTCGAGTCGATCGCCAACCCGGCGTTGTCGGCCGGCGACAGCGAACTGCACATCGACGTGAGCTGGGATCCGGACGCGCGCACCGTCACCGTGCGCGACAACGGCATCGGCATGAACCGCGACGAGGTGGTGGCCAACATCGGCACCATCGCCAGCTCCGGCACGCGCCGCTTCCTGGAAGCGATGAGCGGCGAGCAGAAGGCCGACGCGCGGCTGATCGGCCAGTTCGGCGTGGGCTTCTATTCCGCCTTCGTGGTGGCCGACAAGGTCACCGTGATCACCCGCCGCGCCGACGCGCCGGCAGGCGAAGGCGTGAAGTGGGAGAGCGACGGCAAGGGCGAGTATTCGCTGGAACAGGTCGAGCAGGCCGATCGCGGCACGTCCGTCATCCTGCACCTGAAAGCCGACGAGGACGAGTTCCTCAAGCGTTGGCAGCTGCGCTCGCTGATCACCCGCTACTCCGACCACGTCGCCTTCCCGATCCGCATGCCGGTCGAGAAGGACGACAAGCCCACCGACGAATTCGAAACCATCAACGCCGCCTCGGCGCTGTGGACCAAGCCGAAGTCGGAGATTTCCGACGAGGACTACCAGAGCTTCTACAAGTCGCTCGGCCACGACTTCAACGACGCGCTGGCGTGGACGCACAACCGCGTCGAGGGCAGCCAGAGCTTCACCACCTTGCTGTACCTGCCGTCGCAGCCGCCGTTCGACCTGATGATGGGCGGCCGCGACGAGCGCAAGGGGCTCAAGCTCTACATCAAGCGCGTCTTCATCATGGACGCCGCCGAGGAACTGCTGCCGAACTACCTGCGCTTCGTGCGCGGCGTGGTCGACGCCGACGACCTGCCGCTCAACGTCAGCCGTGAAATCCTGCAGCACAACCGCCAGCTCGACCGCATCAAGGCCGCCTGCGTCAAGCGCGTGCTCGACCTGATCGAAAAGCTGGCCCGTGACGAACCGGAAAAATTCCAGACCTTCTACAAGGCCTTCGGCAATACGCTCAAGGAAGGCATCAGCGAAGACGCCAACAACCGCGAGCGCATCGCCAAGCTGCTGCGCTTCGCCAGCACCAAGGGCGAAGGCACCGCGCAGAACGTTTCGCTGGACGACTACATCGGCCGCATGGCCGTGGGTCAGGACGCGATCTGGTACATCACTGCCGACAGCTACGCCGCCGCCTTCGGCAGCCCGCAGCTGGAAGCGTTCAAGGCCAAGGGCATCGAAGTGCTGCTGATGTCCGACCGTATCGACGAGTGGATGATCGGCAGCCTGAGCGAGTACGAAGGCAAGAAGCTCAAGAGCGTGGCCAAGGGCGACGTGCCGCTGGACGAGGCCGACAAGAAGAAGCAGGAAGAGGCCACGAAGGAAGCCGAGCCGCTGCTGAAGAAGCTCAAGGAGCTGCTCGGCGACCGCGTCGGCGAAGTGAAGGTGTCGGCGCGCCTCACCGATTCGCCGTCCTGCCTGGCGCTTTCCGATTACGAAATGGCCCCGCACCTGGCCCGCCTGCTGCGCGAAGCCGGCCAGGACATGCCGGAGTCCAAGCCCACCCTGGAGATCAACCCGCAGCACGCACTGGTCAAGCGCGTCGAGACGGAAGCCGACGAAGCCAAGGCCCGTGATCTGGCCACCCTGCTGCTGGAGCAGGCGGAGATTTCCGCCGGCGCCCAGCTGCCCGACCCGGCGGCCTTCGTGCAGCGGATGAACCGGGTGTTGCTGGGCTAAGCTGCGCCGCAGCTTGCCGAGAAAAGCCCGCCCACCGGCGGGCTTTTCCTTGCCGGAAACCCGGGCGCAACCGGGCACCTTGCCTCCATCCGCGTTCTCCCCTAGCGTGCGCCGACGGTCTCGGGGATCAAGCGGTGAAAGTGTCGATCGGCAAACGGCTGTTCTTCGCGGTACTGCTGGCCTTCCTCGTGGTGGCAGGAATCGGCGTGGAGCTGGTGCGCTGGAAATTGTCGAACCGCGCGCCACGTCCCTCGACCGATATGCAGGAGGTCAGTGGGCTGGTGGAGCAGCTGTCCGCCCGCTATCGGAAGCACGGCGACTGGTCGTTTCTGCCGGCCAGCCCCGATCAGCGCCGACGCTGGTTCCTCGACCGCGCGATGGCCGCCGAAGCGGATGGCACATCGGTTGCCCGTGACCGGGCATCCCCCAACCTCGACTACCGCATCGGTTTGCTGGACGTTCGCCGACGCCATCTCGCCGGGGTCATCGCGAGTCCGGCACTGGTGGCGATCGCCTCGATCGATACCGTGCAGCGATCGATCGTCGTCGACGGCGCCGAGGTGGGCTATCTCGTCGTGGCCAGATCGCAGAACCCGGACGACGATCTGGCCATCGCGTTTCTGCTGGAGCAACAGAAAAACCTGCTGCTCATCGCCGCCATCGGCGTGTTGCTGGCCGCGCTTGCTGCCGCCTTGCTGGCAGCGCATTTCCGCAAGCCGATCCGGCAACTGGTCGATGGCACGCGCCGGCTGGGGCAGGGGCATTTCGACGTGCAGCTGCCGACCCGGCGCAGCGACGAGCTGGGCGAGCTGGCAGCCACGTTCAACCGGGTCGCCGCCAGGTTGAAGGACACCGAACGCTGGCGCCAGCAGTGGGTCGCCGACACCTCGCACGAGCTGCGCACGCCGCTTTCGGTGCTGCGCGCGCAGCTGGAGGCGCTGCAGGACGGCATCCGTACCACCACACCGGAAACCGTCGCGCTGATGCTGCAGCAGGTGCTGTCGCTGACCGCGCTGGTCGATGACCTGCATGAACTGGCGCGCGCCGACCAGGGCCAGCTCCAGTACGACAAGGCGACGGTGGATGCCTGGGCCGTGGTGACGGACGTGTTCGCGAGCTTCGGCGAAAAATTTCGGGCGGCCGGGCTCATCGCGTCCATCGGCGCCCCGCCGTCGTCGTCCACGGTGCTCGCGGATGCAACGCGATTGCGCCAAGTGCTCGTCAACCTGTTCGAAAACAGCGTGCGCTATACCGACGCGGGTGGGCGCATCGAAGTCGGTGGCGAGCGGTTCGAGCACGAGTTCCGCATCACCATCGACGACTCGGCACCCGCCGTTCCAGCCAACCTTGTCGAGCATCTTGGCGAGCGCTTCTTCCGCGTCGAGCCATCGCGCAACCGGCAGTTCGGCGGCACCGGCTTGGGCCTTGCGTTGAGCCGACACATCGTCGAAGCGCACGGCGGACGCCTGAGCTTCGACGCCTCCGCGCTCGGCGGCCTGCGCGTCATCGTCGTGTTGCCGCTGGAAGGTTCATGAGCGCCAACATCCTCATCGTCGAAGACGAAAGCGAACTCGCCGCGATCGTGGCCGACTACGTCACTGCGGCCGGCTACCAGGCGCAGGTGATCGGCGATGGCAGCGCCGCGCTTGCCAGTATCCGGCACCACGTTCCCGACCTGATCGTGCTGGATCTCATGCTGCCAAGCCTCGACGGTCTGTCGCTGTGCAGGACGGTGCGCGGGTTTTCCGCGGTGCCGATCATCATGGTCACCGCGCAGGTGCAGGAGATCGACCGGCTGCTCGGTCTGGAAACCGGCGCTGACGATTACCTGTGCAAGCCCTTCAGCCCGCGCGAACTGGTCGCGCGGATCAAGGCCGTGTTGCGGCGCTCGGGTCCGGCAGCGGCACGCACGCCACTGCTCGACCTCGATGCCGATTCGCGCACGGCGCGTATCCACGCACAGCTGCTGGAGCTGACGCCGACCGAGTTCAGCCTGCTGGCTGCGATGGCCAAACGCCCGGGCACCATCTTCTCGCGTGCGCAACTGCTCGACCTGGTCAGCCGCGACAACCTTGAAGTCACCGACCGCGCGATCGACAGCCACATCAAGAACCTGCGCCGCAAGCTCGCCGTGCACCTGCCGGAGGTCGACGTGATCCACTCCGTCTATGGGCTCGGCTATCGGCTGGATCTCTGAGGGGTTTCCATAATCCCTCCACATTCCTTCGCCACCCTGCGCTCGTCGATTACCGACGAACCTGACGAGGAATGCACAGATGAGCAAGCACAGGAAAACCGCAACACGCATCGCCGCGCTGGCCGGCGCCGTCGCGCTGACCGGCGCCGGTCTGGTGCTGTTCGGCATGCCCGGCCACGCGCAATCCGGGCCGCCACAGAAAGACATGACGGTCGACAAGGCCATGCGCAGCGAGGTGGTGGAAAGCATCATCGCCAACCTGAATCAGTCCTACGTCTTTCCGGACAAGGCCGCCGCGATCGGCAAGAGCCTGCGCGCCCAGCTGCAGCACGGCGACTTCGATGCGATCACCAGCGCCGACAAGCTCGCCGACAAGTTGACCGAGACACTGCAACACGACAGCAACGACAAGCACCTTGAGGTGCGCTACTTCGAACACGCGATCGCCCAGGGTGACGACCAGTCCGACTCCGCCGAGAACAAGGCCGCCGAGCTGGCCGAAGGAAGGCACTTCAACTTCGGCATCAACGGCGTCGATCGCCTGCAGGGCGACATCGGCTACATCGACCTGCATCAGTTCGGCCGGCCGGCGATGGTCGCCACGCGCATCGCCGCCGCCATGACCCTGATGAGCGACACCGGTGCCCTGATCATCGACCTGCGCCACTGCGGCGGCGGCGATCCGGAAAGCGTGATGCTGTTTGCCAGCTACCTGTACGACAAGCCCACCCATCTCAACGACGTCTACTGGCGCGACGAGAACCGCACCGAACAGCGCTGGACCACGGCCACCGTTCCCGGCCCGCGCTACGGCCAGTCGCGCAAGGTCTACCTGCTGACCAGCAGCGACACGTTTTCCGGCTGCGAGGATTTCGCCTACGCGCTGAAGAACAACCAGCGCGCCACCCTGATCGGCGAAACCACCGGCGGCGGCGCCCACGGCGGTGGCCCGCACCGGCTGACCGCGCACTTCATGATGTTCGTCCCCTCCGGACGCCCGATCAGCCCGGTCACGCACACCGACTGGGAAAATGTTGGCGTGGTGCCGGATGTGCATACGTCGGCGAAGAAGGCGCTGGACCTGGCGCAGTTGACCGCGTTGAAGGCGTTGATCGCTGGGGAGAAGGATGAGGATTGGCGGCAGAGGTTGCAGGAGCGGTTGGGGGAGTTGGAGTGAGTTGATCGGGCACTGGCAGGGGCGATTTGGTGCCAGTGGCGTCCTTTCCTACTTGGCTGCGATCCCGGCGAAAGCCGGGATCGCTCCGCCTTGCCTCATCATCATTCCGGCGAAGGCCGAGATTGCGCCATCTCTCTTCCATCGTCATCCGGCGAAGGCTGGGATCGCACTTGCCCCTGTCGTCCATGGCCAAGAGGTTTCGTCCGCCTCAGCCCGCACTCGGGTTGCCCGTTACGCAGGACCGTGAGTCAGTTGCCCGGGCCCTTGTTCGCCGCTGGTGAGTCGTTTCATTCGCCGGGCGAATCGACACAAGACATCGGACGCGTGATCATTCATGGGGCTGAGGTATCACGCGAATCGTTGGGAGAGGCAAATGAAAGGATTCCGGCCACTGAAGTTGCTGCGATGCTACGCATGCGAGTTTTCTCGCTCGGGCAGCTTTCTCGCAACGCTTTCTCGGGACGTGGTTGTCTGGGATATGGCCACGTGCAAGAAGCGATTTCGAACACATCCTCTGAGTCATCCTTCTCATTGTGCTGTTCATCCGTCTGAAGCGGAAATGGCGGTAAAGAACACATCCGCCGAGATCGTCGTATTGGACACCGAGAAGGGTGAAATCATTCGCGTCCTTGACCTTGGCGGCGTCGAAGGTAGCAATATCTGCTATTCAGCCTGTGGCGAATTTCTGGTGGATGGTTCGTGGAGCGGCGTTCTCACGGTGCGCTCATCCACAACCGGCGCCATTGAGTTCCAGCGTCACTTTCCTGGCGAGATGATTACCAAGGTCGTTCGTGACGACCATTCAGGGCGATGGTTTACGGTTCACTCTCCGGTATCAACGAGAGCGGATCAGCCGGCAGCGCCTGATCACGTTTACGTGTGGGGCTGGCCGATGACAACGCCGCTGCGAACCATCCGGCTGAGACATGCGAATATTGATGATCTATCGATCGCACCTGATGGAAGCACCTGTGCCGTATCTGACCGCGACGTGATCTCCCTTTTCGATGTTGATGGTCTGTCGGTTGTTGCAAGCCTGTCTGGCGTTGCTGGTGTACTTCCGCGGACGCTGGCGTGGTCACCGGATTCACACATGCTTGCGGCCGTTGTGGGCGAAGGCGTGGCCTTCTATTCGATTCCTGGTCTGGAGCGAATCCATGAAGTGCCGCTCAAATTTGCATGCGATGTCCAGTTTTCGCCCGACGGATCCAAGGTCGCTTGCGGTTCGTGGAGCGGTGGCTTGCTTGTCGAGGCTCCGAATTTGATCGCAGCCCGAGTTGGCGAGAGGAGCGACTGAAGCACTGGCGCCTCGGGGCGATGCGCTTTGTGCCGTGCCGATGTGAGGGGTGCGCGCCGTCTGCTGGATCGACTGGAAGTCTTGAGCTGGCTGAGCTGGTGCGCGGCTGCGCGCCGAATCGAGGTCAAGCTCGATGAGCTATAGCCTGGGGTTTGTGGAGTTCGCGTTGGAAGAGTGGTGCTGCGTCAAAGGGGGCGGAGGGAGTTGTCGTGACCTAGCTCCCCCTTTTCCAGTTCTCCGTCTGCCCTCTAGAAGCAGTTGGGCGATAGCGAGCAGTCCCAGTTGCCACCCGTGCGGAGGAATCGGCACGTCAGATCTCTTAGGCCACCCCACAACGGCAGGGACGCGATTTCTTCGGCAGTGGCTGCGCGTAAGCCCTGAAATTCATGGAAGGCGTGGTCATCATCGGTTGGCCCACCACCGAAAACGTAGAGCTGTTCGCAGAGGGCGGGTACCCCGACTTGTTCGGCGACGAAATACGTTTCCGCGTCACAGCAACCCCGGATCATGTCTTCTTCAACGTCATGGGTCGCACCATGAAGAAGCAACATGCCGCCTGCCTTGTAATTCGAGGCATCACGGTACTGGTACAAGAATACGTGGCGTTCCCCGTCGTCTTCGTCTTCGTGCAGATGGTAGATCGCGTCCGGGGTATCTGCAGTCCACGCTCGTTTGGTCATGATGTAGCCAAGCTTGTTGACGATATGGAACCCCGGCATGGCGTACCAATTTTCATCTTCGTAGGCGCCGGTATCGACGATCGTCCAGACGTGTTCGAGCGGCTGATCCTTAACGTCGTCGTATTCGAACATGCCGCTATCGGCGTTCTGTATGACGCCCCAGTGATCCCAGAAAGTGTCTTCGGGAATGTGTTTGTCGCTCATGAACTGGCCTCAATGACAGTTGCGGAGCGATCAACGCTGGCGTCACGTTGTCTCAGTGGGCGCGACTGTTCCGAAATCGGAGCAGGGTGCACTCAATTTTTCGAGTCATGAGACGACGGGATTTTCTATGCGTCTTGCAACGTACGCTGACGATGAGCCGCAACCAGTGATTGGTCAGGCTTGAGGCGTTCTGGTAGCTCGATCTGTGTCCCTTCCGCCGGGAAGAATACTTCTTGCACGAAGCTGTCCCTGCTGGCTTTGAGCTGCGCCGATAGGATGACGCGCCAGTCTTCGCTCAGAGTGAATAGATGGTTGTCAAAAGCCTTGTCATGAATGGCGGAAAGGCATAGACCGTTGCGTGGATTCAGGCGATTGGCTTTGTCCTGACTCCACGGGACAATATGGCTTGCGACGAGCAAGCGTGGCTCACTGACTCCGGAGATGCAGCATCGATTGCGATAGCTGGCGAGCACAGTACGGCGGAAGAAATCCTGCTTGATCCTTTGATGGACAAGTGCAAGGCGAATTTCTCCAGTGAAGTCGGTCAGGTCATTCTCGGGTTCGTCGCGCTCACCATTCGACAAGAATGGCGAGCCATGAGCGAACTGCTGCCGTAGCTCTTCGCATTCGAGCGCAAGGCCTTCCCAGTCCTGATGAAATTCATTCCATATCTTGCGATCAAGAGCCGACGCGCCCGAGAGACCTTTGCGGCCACTTTCGGTGATCGAGCTGTCCAGACTGGCAAAGTTGACGAGCTTCATCGCCAACGCGCTGGGCGTGCGCCGGATGAGATGGGCTAGGCGAACGATTTCCGGGTTCGTCTTGTGCAACTTGCCGAATGGCGTTTGGAAGTAGAGGTTGAAGGCGAGTTTGAGCTGTTGCGTTGTCCAGTTACCACCACTTGGGAGTGCCTCCTCTAAGCCTTCTTGTGCATCCATAGTAAGCATTCCCCTTTTATCCGATTGACTCGCACCAGGATGCGCGTTTTGTTCTGTGGCGGCTAGGCCATGCTTCGCGGCGTGAAGCGAAGTCAGCGCAACGGCATTTCCTTCGTCGTCTTCTCCAGAATTTTCATTGACTCGGCGTTTTGCTTCTTCCACTCGCGCAGCTCCGCGTCGTTCTGTGAATCGCTCACATAGATCGTTGCCTTGGCGTGCGCTGCGGATGCCGCGGCGGGGCGGGGCAGGGAGGGTGGTTCCGGTCTGTATGCGGTCTGGGTGACGATGGGGCTCGCGACGGCTGGCGGTGGTTCGGTCGGCGTAGATGACGAGAGCACTGTGATCAGCAGCAGGCTAGCGACCATGCTTCCGCTGAGGGCGAGTGGTGTATCCAGCGGACTCATCGCGCGCGCATTGGTCTTTTGCAGCGAGCGCACCGTGGCGATCAGTTCACCACCGTGGGTCAGTTCGATGGGTTTGCCTTGGGCGAAACGTCGGGCGTCGCTGGTGTAGTCGCCGAGGGCAACAATCTTCACTGCGGCGGCTTTGTGATGCACTAGCAGGCCATACATCTCGCGCACGACTTTGACGCCGACTTGCCAGTTCTGCCACTGCTTGCACTGCACCAGCGTGGTCTTGCCGCCCTTGCGCAGGATCAGGTCGATGCCGCCGTCGGCACCACCGAGGCCGGTTTCTTCGACGACATAGCCCTGACGTCGGAAGGCTTCACCCGCGAGTTGCTCGAATTGGCGCCAGTTCATCTGGCGCAGGCTGTCGATGCCGGTCTGGCTGTCGAACAGGTGGCGGCGGCGACGCCGGCCGATGAAGGAGCCGATGGCAGCGAGCCAGCAAACGATCAGCAGCACCCACGCGAGCGGGGCATAGATGCCGTCGGCGGCGAGCTTGCCCAGTCCCGACGTATACGGGTTGTTGACCGCGCCAAAATACCAACCGATGCCGTGGCGTATCGCGATGTAGCCAATCACGCCGATCAGTATGCTGAGCCACCACGGCATGGCCGCCATCTGTTCGAAGCCGCTTTTTGTTCGTCTGGCCACTTCACTCCCCCTGAGTGTCCCTGGCACACCTAACCATACTGCGATCCTCCTGCTTCGTCAGGTCGCTCTGGTTCCCGGGCCGGCCGGTTTTCGCCCGGACGGCCCGGAAATTCCCCCGTGGGCCGAACCATGCGCTTGGCTTCGAGACTCGTTGCTCGACGCGCCGAGCTCTTCACTCCGCGGCCCGAGCAGATAGCTCCATCGTCCGGGCTTTTTTCCCGGGGCGCCGAGTTCACCTGCTCGGCTTGTCGGCCTTTTTCTCGACTGTCCGAGCTGTTTTCTCCTCGGTCCGGGCAAATAACTCGGCGACCCGAGCTTTTTTCCCGGCACGCCGAGTTCATCTTCTCGGCATGCCGACCTTTTTTCTCGGGCCACCGAGCTCTTTTCTCCATCGTTCGAGAAAATTACTCGGCCGCCCGAGCTTTTTTCTCGGCCGTCCCGACTTTTTGCTCGACGCTTCGAGCGGTCAGGGACTGTCCCGGGACTGGCAGGGATCTTGTATTTCCGCCTATAGACCGCTCGACAGGGTGGCCTTGCCGGACCAACTGCTACTCAGGCGACAGCCGCTCGGCACAGCGTTGGAGGCTCTGCCCGCGACTAGCTGGTCAGCTGCGCTAGATAGGACACCGGGTCCAGTTGGCAATGCACGGCGATGGCGCCAGGCAGGTCGAAGAGGCGGGGGCGCTCGCGGAAGTCAAAAAGGCGGTACAGCCGATAGGATTCTGCATCGGTCTCCGAACGTGCCAGTTCGTTTCGGCTGACGAAGAAGGGTGTCAGTTCGCCGAAAGACGTGGTCTTTACCTCGATCAACCGCTCACGACCGTTTTCCTCAAAGGACAGTACGTCGTAGCCGAGGCCATCACCCTGCGTGGCTGAGACGTGTTCGACGCGTTCGCTCAGCGACTTCATGCCGGCTGCGTATAGACGCCGGGCTTCAAGTTCCATCACGAACTGCTCGCCGGCGAGACCCAACGAACGATTGCGCGCCTCTTGCGCCAGATAGTCACGTTTGGCCGGAGAAAAGCGAGCCGCGTAGCCTGCGGGCGATTCCCTTACTTGGGTTGCTGCTTTTGGTATGGGAACCCAGATGGCTGTCGGGTTTTCAATGTATGCGACAGTCGCGGGACGTTCGACGGCAGCTTGTACTGCGTCCTGCAGGGCGATATTGCTCTGAAGCTGGGATTCCACCACTTCCATCAGCAATAGTTGGTAGTTCGCCAAGCTTTTGTAGCCCGTGACCGTTGGCCAGCCAAGTTCATTCATGACCGCGCTGATGTTGCGGAACTTGTATTCAACGGATGAATTACTTCTGCCATCCAGCCGCTGCACTAACTCGTGGATGCGATTGGACTTGTTGAATTGCTGCCCGTTGAGTTCAAGTGCGAGCATGTGCAGATAGTCGGCCACACAACTCTCCACCTCCAATCGCGACCAGTCTTCACCCGTTGCCATGCCTCGGCTCCCGCCATGCCCATTGATGTGCGGCCAGGTTAGGGCAAAACGGAACCTGTGGTGCGCTTTTCGCAATGAGGTTTGTATTGCCACGTGCAGGTGAAGCGGGACCTCGTCTCAACGCCGAGTTGAGAGGCGCTTCGGGACTAGCGTGAGCAGCCAACCAAAGGCATAGAGCAACACGTCGACCCCGCCAGATATAGATAAGCCTCCGGCCACGACAGTCCGGCCAGCGCCGGGCCGAATCCCAGCCCAGCCGCCAGGCTGCCTTGCAGGGCGATCGGGATTTGCGCGAAGACGAATTGACCCTTGGGGTCGCCGTGGGCGGCCATGGCACATCCCAGGCAGACGAGGATGGCCAGCAGGTAGGTGAGGCAGAGGGCGGTGCCGATCTTGCTCATGGGCTCTCGGGCTTGAGGGGAGCGATGCGCATCAGCCTTCCGGATGAAGTCGACGGATGCCCGCGACGGTGGCGGCTGGTTGCGGGGAGCAGCGTAATACAGCAACGGCTGGGGGGGGAGGTTAGCGCAACGGCTCTGCGGCGACGGTGCCAGTGCACTGCTGTCCAGACGCGACTGCAAATTGGTCAGGCGCACTTCCGCATGCGTCGGCTAGCGCGGATACTCGGCTGGATGGCAAGCGGGGGCTTGCAGCGTTTCACTCTGGGGAGCTGATCATGCACGGTTTGTCGATGGATCGTTCGCGCACGGTGTTGGCCGTCGCGCTTTTACTGGCGGGCCTTGCCCTGGCCACGCCATCCCGCGCGGCGATGCCAACGCTGGCGCCGCAGGTGCAGGCCTACGTCGCGCATGCACAGCCGCTGCTGGCGATCACGCATGTGCGGGTGATCGACGGACATGGCACCGGTGCGAGGGAGAACCAGACGGTGCTGCTGCGTGACGGGCGCATCGCGGCGGTTGGGCGCCACGTGGATGTGCCCAAGGATGCGACGGTGATCGACGGCAGCGGGCAGACGCTGATGCCCGGCCTGGTCGGCATGCACGACCACATGTTCTATCCGGCGCCCAGGGTGAATCCGGCGTCGAAGGAGTTGCTCGCGCCTGAGCAGGCGTCGAGTTTCCCCAAGCTGTACCTGGCTGGCGGAGTCACCACGATCCGCACCACCGGCAGCGTGGAGCCGTATACGGACCTGGCGTTGAAGAAGGCGATCGATGCCGGCCTGATTCCCGGACCGAAGATGCACACGACCGGGCCGTATCTGGAGGGCAAAGGCAGCCTGATGCCGCAGATGCACGAGCTGGTCGATGCCGACGATGCGCGCAATACGGTGAATTACTGGATGGACGAGGGCGCGACCTCGTTCAAGGCGTACATGCACATCACCCGCGCCGAGCTATCGGCGGCGATCGCGGCGGCGCATGCGCGCGGTATCAAGGTGACCGGCCACCTGTGTTCGATCGGGTTCACCGAGGCGGCGGATCTGGGTATCGACAACCTCGAACACGGCTTGTTCGTGGACACCGAGTTCAGCGCCGGCAAGCAGCCGGATGTGTGCCCGGACACGAAGGCGGCCAGCGCGCACCTGGCCACGCTGAAGGTCGACGGTTCGGAGATCCGGCAGTTGATCAGGCATCTGGTGGCAAAGCAGGTCGCGGTGACGTCCACGCTGCCGGTGTTCGAGACCTTCGTGCCTGGCCGCGCGCCGCTGGATGCGCGGGTGCTTGATGCGATGCTGCCGCAGGCCCGCGAGGAATACCTGAAGACGCGCGAGCACGTCGCGGCGATGAAGGATTCCCCGTGGCCGAAGCTGTTCCAGCTGGAGATGGCTTTCGAGCACGCCTTCGTCAAGGCCGGTGGCACTTTGCTGGCCGGTCTCGATCCCACCGGCTACGGCGGCGTGATCGCCGGCTATGGCGACCAGCGCGAGGTGGAGCTATTGGTGGAGGCGGGCTTCGCGCCGGTGCAGGCCATCCAGATCGCCACCTTGAACGGCGCGCGCTTCATGGGCGTGGACAAGGAGATCGGTTCGATCGACGTCGGTAAGACGGCCGACCTGGTGCTGGTCAAGGGCAACCCCGCGGACAACATCAAGGACATCGAGAACGTGGTGCTGGTGTTCAAGGATGGCCTGGGCTACGACCCGGCGAAGCTGGTCGAGGCGGCCAACGGTACGGTGGGGCTGCGCTGATCGCGTCGGTGCGTCCACCGACATTCGGGTGAATGTCATCCGGAGCGGATGGCATTCCGGCAGCAACGAGCGGTTCGGCCCGAAGGCGACGCCAAGGGGCGCGACGCGGGTCAGGCGCGTGACGAGTTCGACTTGGGACAGCCATCAGCCTTCGCGGATGAAATCCACGAAGGCCCGCAGCGGCGAGGGCAGGTGACGCCGACCGGCGTAATAGAGCAACGGCCCGCTGAAGCGCTGGGACCACGGTTCCAGCACCGGCACCAGTGCGCCGCTGTCCAGGTGCGGCTGCAGCCAATCCTCGAACAGGTGGACGATGCCGAGTCCGTCGAGCGCCGCCTGCACGGCTAGATCGAAGGCCGCACCCGTGCGTACCTGCAGCGGACCGGACGGGTCGACGCGCACGATTTCGCCGTCGCGCTCGAACTCCCACAGCGGTACGGCGCCACCGGAAAACTGGCCGCGCAGGCAGGCGTGTTGCAGCAGGTCGCGCGGGTGTTCGGGCGTGCCGTGTGCCTGCAGGTAAGCGGGCGCGGCGGCGGTGACCAGGCGTTGCGTGCGCGGGCCGATCGGCAGCGCGATCATGTCCTGCGCCAGCCGCTCGTCGTAGCGGATGCCGGCATCGCAGCCGCTGGCCATCAGGTCGACGAAGCTGTCTTCCACGATCACTTCCAGCCGGATCTCGGGATAGCGCTTGAGGAAGGGCGTGACGATGCCGGGCAATACCGTGCGCGCCACGTTCGCCGGCACGTTGATTCGCAGCGTGCCGGCGGGGCGGTCGCGGAAGTGGTTGACCACGTCCAGCGACGCTTCCACTTCGGCCAGGGCGGGCGCGAGCCGCTCGGCCAGTCGCGCGCCGGCTTCGGTGGGCGAGACGTTGCGTGTGGTGCGATGGAGCAGGCGCAAGCCCAGCCGGCTCTCCAGCCGACGCACCGCCTCGCTCAATTTGGAGGCGGAGTCGCCGCCGCTGCGCGCCGCTTGCCGAAACCCGCCGGCTCGCAGCACGGCGAGGAACGCCTGGAGATCCTGCAACTCTGTCGCCATTGTCCCGTTCTCCGCACGACCCGTATGGATTGTGGCGGATTATCAGGAAGGCGTGGCCTTCCTATAGTTCATTACGTCCCTTCATCCTCCCCGGAGAAACATCATGAGCAAGCTCGCACAGTCAGGCACGTTTTCGCTCGGCGACCGTACGGTCAACCGCATGGGTTACGGCGCCATGCAGCTGGCGGGGAAGGGCGTGTTCGGTCCGCCGAAGGATCACGCGGCGGCGCTGGCGGTGCTGCGCGCCGCGGTGGAGGCCGGCGTCAATCACATCGACACCAGCGACTTTTATGGACCGCACGTCACCAACCGGATCATCCGCGAGGCGCTGCACCCGTACGCCGACGAGCTGGTGATCGTGACCAAGGTCGGCGCGCTGCGCGGCGACGATGCGTCCTGGCGTCCGGCGCAGAGTCCAGCCGAACTGGTGCAGGCAGTGCACGACAACCTGCGCAACCTCGGCCTGGATGTGCTGGATGCGGTCAACCTGCGCGTGATGGGTGACGTGCACGCGCCCAGCGAAGGCAGCATCGAAGCGCAGTTCAGTGCGCTGGCGGAATTGCGCCAGCAGGGGCTGATCCGCCACCTCGGCCTCAGCAATGCCACGGCCAGCCAGGTCGCCGAAGCGCAGCGCATCGCGCCGGTGGTCTGCGTGCAGAACCAGTACAACCTGGCGCATCGCGACGACGACGACTTCATCGACGCACTCGCCCGTCAGGGTGTGGCCTACGTGCCGTTCTTTCCGCTGGGCGGCTTCAATCCGCTGCAGTCGCGGACGCTGTCCGAGGTGGCGGCGCGGCTGGAGGCCACGCCGATGCAGGTGGCGCTGGCGTGGCTGCTGGCCCGGTCGCCCAACATCCTGCTGATCCCCGGCACGTCGTCAGTCGCCCATCTGCGGGAGAACCTGGCTGCGGCCGGCCTGCGGCTGGGCGATGAGGTGATGGCCGAACTGGATGGCATCGGTCGGGGCTGATCGGTTTCCGGCCTTGCCGCGTCATGCGGGCGAAGGCGCCGTGACCTCGCGTCGCGGCGCTAGCGGTTGTCCGGATCGGACTTCACCGCCAGGTTCAGCAGCTTTCCCTTCGCGTCCAGTTCCACCAGCATGATCCGCGTATCGCCTTCCGGGCCCACGCGATACACCGAGCGCACGGCGCCGTCGTGTTCGCCACGCTTGATCAGCCGCAGCGGCGCGGCGTCCCACTTCGCGGGCAACTGGCTGCGCATGTCGATCGCGTCGTTGGGATCGAAGGCGTAGCCGGCGTCGGGGGCGAACTCGCTGGCGAGGTTCTTGCCGGCCAGCATGCGTAGCAGCACGTCGCGGGCGTGGGCGGCGATCTCGGGCTTGTCGTCCTTGCTGGCGGGATTCGGCTTCGGCATCAGCGCCGGTTCCACCAGGCCGGCGATGACGTGGGACATGTAGACGGGGCTGGCGTGAGCGGCGTCCAGGTTGGTCAGCACCACCACGGTCAGCTTGTCGTCGACGTAGCGGTTGATGGTGCAGGTGAAGCCCTGCCATGCGCCGCTGTGCTGGACCACCCGATGGCCGTTCATGCTGTCGCTGGCCCAGCCGAAGCCGTAGTGGCTGGCGTTGGGCTGGCCGTCGTTGAGCACGAAGGGCGTCCACATCGTGTCCAGCGATTTCTTGCTGAGCAGGCGGGTACCGTACAGCGCGCGGTCCCACTTCTCCAGGTCGACCACGTTGAAGTAGAGCGTGCCGTCCGCGGTGGAGTTGAGGCTGGGCGACACCCAGGCCTGGTTCTTCAGCTGGCTACCGACGATCTGGTAACCGGCTGCGCGGCCGGGGATGATGTCGCGCTCGGAGATGCCGCGGGTGGAGACCATGCCCAGCGGCGCGAAGATCCGCTGATGCATGAAGTCGCGGTAGTCCTGGCCGGTGACCTTGTGGATCAGCACGCCGAGCAGGGCGTAGTTGGTGTTGCGGTAGTCCCAGCGCTCGCCCGGCTTGAACTCGATCGGCAGGGTTTCGATCTTCTTCACCAGCTCGTCTTCGGTGAAATCCTTGCGCGGGTCGAACAGGCCGCCGGGCTGCATGCGCGAGGGATCTTCGTACTCGGCCAGGCCGGAGGTGTGCGACAGCAGGTTCTTCACCCTGATCGGCTTCCAGCTCGCCGGCGCATCGGTGAAGTATCGGGTGATGCTGTCGTCCAGGCTCACCTTGCCCTGTTCCACCAGCATCATCACCGCGGTGGCGGCGAACTGCTTGCCGACCGAGCCGGACTGCATCAGCGTGGTCGGCGTGACCGGCGCCTGCCATTCGATGTTGGCCAGACCGTAGCCTTTCACCAGCAGCGCGTGGCCATCGCGATAGACGCCCACTTCGGCACCGGGAACATGCTGGCGCGCCATCTCGGCGGTGACATAGCGATCGATGGCCGCGATCTGAGCGGGCTTCAGCTCGGCCGCGGGTGTAGGTGCCGGCGTCGTGGCGCCGAGGATCAGTGCGGCAAGCAGCAGGTTGCGCGTCAGGGACATGGTGGGTGCTCGTCGCCGGAGGTCTGAAAGGTTCGCATTCTGACCGAAAGCGGGCGCGCCCGGTGGTCGTCCAGCGGCTTGCCGCTGCCGTCGGGTTGCGCCAACGGATAGACCTTTCGCCGAATGGAAAGCCCGCCGATGGGCGGGCTTCCGGGCTTACCTGCCGTGCACCGGAGGTGACGGAGCGGGCGAGTTGCGCGTGGTGTTGCTGATGGGTGGCGTCGGCGATACGTGCTGGCTGCGCTGATAGGCGGGCTGATAGCGATCGTGGTGGTAGAAGCGCGGTGACCGGCGGAAAAGGGGGTCACGTTCGGCCAGGGCGAGTCGATGGCCATCGATGTGCACCCAGTACCAGGAGCCCGCCGGCACGGGTGCGGTCGACAGGTAGGTGAAGTGCGCGTTGTAGTTGCCGTTGTCCAGCGGCGATGCCTGCAGGACCAGGTTGATCACGAACTGACTGGAAACCGGGCGCCCGTGCTTGTCGACCGCGGGTTTGGTGATCATCTCGTCCAGGTTCGCGCGGAGCAGTCGGTTGACCTTGGGCGAGAGTTCGATGGCCGGCGAGGCGCCAGTGACCTTGCCGTGCGAATTCACCTGCACCAGCACCGGCATCACCTTGGGCGGAAACTCGTTGAGCGAGGCGGACCCGGCGGTGGCCACGCCGGAGCAGGCCAGCAGGGCGCCAAAAACGGCGGATCGTGGTATCGATTTCATGGTGCCCTCGCTGAAGCAGCCTGGTGCTGCTTCTGTTGTCATCGCGACGGTGCCCCCGGCGCCGGAAAGAGTCAAGCTTCGGGGCGTGACGACAACGGCAACCCGGCTACTTCGGCAGCGACGCCAGCCACGCGAGCACGGCTTTCGAAAGTTCGATGCGCCGGTCGGAATAGGCGTGGTCGGTGGAAAGGTGCACGGTGGTGACGTGGCTGTCGCCGGCCTTGCGCAGATCCGCGGCGAACGCCTGGTTGTCCGGGGCGAGACCGTCGTCGGAGGTCACGATGAGGGCAGTGCGGTTCTTCAGGGCGGCGACTTTCGCGGGGAAGACCCAGCCCGCTGCGTGATCGACCAGTTCGCGCGCCAGGCCGTCCGGGGTGCAGCCGCTCAGCGGCGCCATGCCTTCGTTGGCGAGGCCGCTGGCCATGGCCTTGAGGCCCGCGCTTTCGCCGTCCTTGCCCACGAGCCGGGTGGCGTGCCCCGCCATGTCCGCTGCGGAAAGTGTGGCGAAGGCCTTGATCGCGGGATCGGCCGCGGCGGCCTGCACCGTCATGAAGCCGCCCATGCTGTGGCCGATCAGCACGACGCGCGCGGGATCGAGCCGCAGCTTCCTGGCCACCTCGGGCTGGCGCAGGTAAGCCAGCGCCGCGGCGGTGTCCTCGATGCCGTGCGAAAACGAGAAGTCGCCCGGCGTGCCCCAGGAGCCGCGGTAGTTGAAGTAGAGAACGTCCCAACCGGCGCGGCGCATGTCCTGCGCCAGGTCGAGGTTGCGTTCGTTGCCGGGGAAGCCGTGCAGCAGGATCACCGCCGGATGCGGGCCGGTACCGGAGGCGACGTAGACCAGCGCATTCATCAGGGCGCCGTGGCTGGGGATCTGCATCGTCTCCATCGTCGCCCGCGTGTTGGCTGGCGCGGCGGATTCCAGCGGGGTGTCGGCGTGCTTTGGGGCAGCCTGTGCGTGGCACGGGCTCCATGCCACGCCAGCGACAAGGCAGGCGGCCAGCAACGTATGGATCGAGCGGCTGTTCATGCGTTTTTCCCCGGGTGGATGCAGCGGTTCGCGAAGCGTATTCCTTTCGCGGGCGATACGGAGCACCCCCGCGCCCTGCGGCGGTGAAGAGGTGTCACGGAGGCGGGCATCTGGCGTTACCCTTCGACTTCCCCAAGGCCAGTCACGGAGACCCCCCATGTCACAGCACGCCACCACCTTCCGCCAGATGCATGGCGGCCCCGGACTCCTGCGCTTTCCCAATGCCTGGGATGCCGGCAGCGCCCGCCTGTTCGAGAGCCTCGGCGCACGGGCCATCGCCACCGCCAGTGCGGGCGTGGCGTGGGCGCTGGGCTACCCCGATGGCGGAAAGATGCCGGCCGATGCGGCGATCGGCGCCGCCGTCAACATCGCGCGGGTATTGCGCGTGCCGTTGTCGGTCGACATGGAAAACGGTTATGCGGACGACGCAAAGACGGTGGGTGAAACCGTCCGCCGCCTGATCGACGCGGGCATTGCCGGCATCAACATCGAGGACGGCCGCGATGCGCCGGCGAAGCTTGCCGCGAAGATCGAGGCCATCCGGAACGCTGCCGCGAACGCCGGCGCGGACATCTTCATCAATGCCCGCACGGACGTGTTCCTGGCCAGCCTGGTCGACGCGCCGCAGCGGGTCGGGGAAACGCTGTCGCGTGGCGCGACCTATCGCGCGGCCGGCGCCGACAGCCTGTTCGTGCCGGGTCTTCGTGATGCCGGCGAGATCGCCGCCGTGGTGGAAGGCGCCGGCTTGCCGGTCAACCTGATGGCGTACCCGGGGCTGGCGCCGGCGGCCGAGCTGGAGCGGTTGGGCGTGCGGCGATTGAGCGCGGGCTCGGGCATTGCGCAGATGCTGTGGGGGCAGGCGGGGAAGCTGGCGCAGGATTTCCTCGACAGCGGCCGCTCCGAATCAATGGCCGAAGGCGCGATGCCGTACCCGCAGTTGCAAGCCCTGTTCGCCGGCAGGTGACAGCGGACGAAACGATGCTCCGCGCCGCTGGTCGTGCTGATCGCGGCGTTTCCCTGTACTCGCTGCCGAGCCGCCTGCGCTGCATCCATCTCGGGCTGGTCGTCATCGGCGCGAGCCTGATCGTGCAGGCATTCATCCGGGGCGAGTGCACGGAAGCCGCTCTCGACTAGCGAAGCGCAGCCTGTCGACGTTTCCGGATGAACCCGTCGACCGACCAGGGGCCGGAGCCCCCCAGTACCAGCGCGGCCAGTCCGGCCAGGTACAGCAGGTCGCACTCGTATCCCGGTTGGCCGAAATGCGCGCCCGTCGCGGTGACCGCCAGCAGCTTGATCGAGCTGAAGCCGTACGGCAGGTGCACGGTAAAGATGGCCACCAGCAGCACCACCGCCATCGGCAGGCTTGCCAGCGCCACGAAGGCGCCAAGGAGGATCGCCAGGCCGCCGAACACTTCGACCAGGATCGTGAGCCATGCCATCAGGTGCGGTGCCGGCACGCCCAGCGCCTGCAGGATGGCGGCGAATCCCGCCGGACCGTGGATGATCTTGGCGAACCCGTGCTCCATGAATCCGTAGCCGACGATCAGGCGTAGCGGAAGGGGCGCCCAGCGGGCGATCAGCGGGTTGTTCATGGTCCGGATTCCGGGCAGATGCTCGCTAGAGCAGCAGGCTTCCACCGGAATTCGCTGCGGAACCCGTCCCGGTTACCCGTGCGTGCCGAGCAGGTCGATGATTTCGCCGGTGCTGCCAATTTCACCCAACCTCGGGAAGATGCGGGCGATGCTGTTGGCGTGGGCCTCGGCACTCATGTCGGTCATCGCGTCGACGGCGAGGGTGACGTGGTAACCCAGTTCGTGCGCCTGGCGCGCGGTGGATTCGACCCCGATGCTGGTGGCGATGCCGGCGAGCACGATCTGGGTGACGCCCTGCGCTTTCAGGTACGTGTCGAGGCCGGTGCCGGTGAATGCGCCCCAGGTGTGCTTGGTCACCACGTGATCCTGCGGCTGCCGACCCAGTTCGGGCACCAGCTCGGCCCAGTCGGCGGGCAGATCATCCAGGTTGCGCGGGCGTTCGGTCCGCCCCGGCGCGCCGCCGCTCACGTTGACCAGGATCACCGGCAGGCGGTGGCGGCGAAACGCCTCGGCGAGCGCGCCGGCATGGGTCACCACCTCGGCGGCCGGATGGGCGGTGGGATAGGCGACGATGCCTTTCTGCAAGTCGATGACGATCAGCGCGGTGATCGGGTCGAGCGTGGTGATGGCCATGAGGGCGTCCTTGGGGGAGGCGGGCTTACTTTTCGCGGAGGGGAGATGTGCCGCGGCCTTGCCGTCACGGCTCGACGAGACGCTTGAGCAGGGCGACGGCGCGGACAAGCCGGGCCTGCTCCTTCGGCGCCAGCCGGGTCTGGATGGCGTGGAACAACCAGTCCTCCCGCGCCGCGCGGCTGGCCTTGATCAGCTTGCGGCAGGCGGGGGTCAGCGACAGCAGGGTTCGCCGCCCGTCGTCGGGATCGGGCGTGCCGCGCACCAGCCCGGCTTCCAGCAATGCCGCAACGTTTGCACCCATGGATTGCGGGCGCATGCCTTCGGCGTGGGCGAGCGCGGTGATGGTGGCGGGCCCGTCGCGCTCCAGGTGCCCGATCACCGACACCTGCGACCACGGCAGGCCGCCCAGGTTGATCTGTTCGCGCAGGCGCCGCCGCAGCTTGCCCACCAGCACCCGCAACTCGACGGCCGTCGCCATGGCATCGGCCGCCGCCGGATTGACGGATGGCTTGTTCATCCGCGCAGTCTGTCAGATGGAAAGCCAAACTACAAAGGCAAACTTCATGAATGAATGGCGGTCGATCGACCGGTTCGCGCCGCCGTGGATGACCCTGGCCATCGGTGCCGGGCAGGTGGCGACAAGCCGTTTTGATATGAAAATATCATTGACACGGTGATGTTAATGGAATAACACTGTGGATCGTGGGCTGTCCACGCGACCATCTCGGGGGAGAGAGTCATGGATTTTCGCTATCTGCAGCATGCTCGTCGGGGAATCTGCGTTGCCATCGCGGTGGCCCTGTGGTCGCCGCTGGGCATCGCGGCCCAGCCATCGTCGCCGGATGGTTCCGATGCCGGCGCGCCCGCGTCCGGCAGCACCCCGCCGGAGGATGCCTCGGGCGCCGGGGCGGGTCAGCAATCGTCACCGGCCTCCGCCAGTTCCGCACCCACCGACCTGGGCACGGTCATCGTGACCGCGAACAAGCGCAGCGAACGCTTGCAGGATGTGCCGATGGCGGTGTCGGCGCTGCAGGGCCTGCAGCTCGAACGCGAGAGCGCGGTCAACTTTGCCGACTACGCCACGCGAGTGCCCGGGCTCAACGTGATTTCCAGCGGGCAGGGCAGGACCCAGCTGGTGCTGCGCGGCATCACCTCCGGCAGCGGCCAGCCGAACTCGACGGTGGGCACCTACATCGACGACGTGCCGTTCGGCTCCAGCACCGTGTACGCCGCCGGCAGCGTGCTGACGCCGGACATCGATCCGGCCGACCTGGAGCGCGTCGAGGTTTTGCGCGGGCCGCAGGGCACGCTGTATGGATCGAACACGCTGGGCGGGCTGGTCAAGTTCGTCACCACGCCGCCGGACGCCACCCGCGCCTACGGTCGCCTGCGTGCCGGCGTCAGCAGCGTCGAGGATGGCGGCACCGGTTCGGACGTGCATGCGATGTTCAACGTGCCGCTGGCTGCGGACAAGCTGGCCTTGCGGATCAACGCGTACGAACGCCACGATCCCGGCTATGTCGACAACGTCCTCACCGGCAAGCACGACGTCAACCGCGCCAAGGTGAGCGGCACGCGCGCGCAGTTGTTGTGGACGCCGAGCGACACGGTTTCGCTGCGCCTGTCGGCGCTGGCGCAGAACCTGGCCAGCGACGGTGCCGGCCTGGTCGATGGCGGCGTCGACGTCGATGCGCTGACGCTGAAGCCGATCCACGGCGACCTGCAGCAGGTGCGCTCGCCGGGCACCGGCCAGTTCCGGCTGAAGTACCGGCTCTACGACGCGTCGCTCAACGCCGACTTCGGCGGGGCGAAACTGTTTTCGTCGACCAGCTACGGCACGCTGGACATGAACTCCAACGCCGACATCACGGCGGCTTACGGGCCGTTGCTGAATCCGCTGTTCGGCCTGCCCAACGGTGGCTATTCGCTGGTCAACCCGATGACGCTGGACAAGTTCACCCAGGAATTGCGGCTGCAGTCGCCGGAGACGCAGACCGTGGAATGGCGCGCCGGCGTGTTCTACACGCGCGAAAAGACCACCGCCCACCAGAACATCCTGAGCTTCGACGCCAGCACCGGTGAACCGATCGCGCTGCCGACGCTGGCCGACCTGTCGATGGGTCCGGCGATCTTCACCGAGTGGGCCGCCTATGGCGATGTGACCTGGCACGCCACCTCGCGTTTCAGCGTGCTGGTGGGTGCGCGCTACAGCAGCGACCGCACCACCTACGCGCAGACCGGCGATGGGCTGATCCTCGGGCCCACGCAATTCACCATCCGCGGATCGGACAACCCGACCACGTACCTGCTCAATCCCAGTTTCCGCTTCAGCGACGACCTGATGGTCTATGGGCGCATCGCCTCCGGCTTCCGTCCGGGCGGCCCGAATGTCGGCGTGCCGCCGGGGCTGGGCGCGCCGCTGACGTTCGGTCCGGACAAGCTGGTGAGCTACGAGCTGGGCCTGAAGGCCACCACGATGCAGCGGCGCATGACCTTCGACGTGTCGGCCTTCTACATCGACTGGAGCCAGATCCAGCTCACCGTCGTCTCCGGCGGCATCGGCTTCATGGGCAATGGCGGCAAGGCCAGCAGCCAGGGCCTCGAGGCGGCCTGGCAGTACGCACCGGTGCGGGGCCTGCTGCTGTCGGCCAATGCCAGCTGGACCGACGCGAAGCTGGACGCGGACACGCCGCCGGGCCTGTTCGGCTACAAGGGCGATCGGCTGCCCTACGTGCCGAAGTGGAACGCCAGCGTCGGCGTGGATTACGACTTTCCGCTGGCCAGCGGCTGGTCCGGCTTCGTCGGCGCGGGCTATCGCTACGTGGGCGAGCGCAAGACCGATTTCGTCGCCGCGCCTGGTCCGCGCCGCGACGTGCCCGACTACGACGGCATCGACCTGCGCGCCGGCGTCAACTTCGGCAACTGGACGGTCAAGGCCTACGTCAAGAACCTGACCAACGAACGCGGCATCACCTCGCTGGCGTCGGAAACCACCGATCCCCACGCCAGTCCGTTCGCCGCCGTCTACGTGATGCCGCGCACGGTGGGCCTGTCCGCCAGCGTCGATTTCTGAGCATGCCCTTCCACCGAACCGTATCCGGAGTGCGTCCATGAACCGCTATGCGAAATTCGCCGCGGCATTAGCGATCACCTGTGCCGTCGGCATCGCGATGGCGCAGGTGCCGTCGTCGCCGAACCCCGCACCCGCCAGCTCGATCCTGCCGGTGCCGGCCGTGCCCGTCGCCGCCGTGCCAGCCGCGGCGCTGGCGCCGCCGGTTGGCGTCGCGCATGCATTGACCGCCGACGACCTGGCCACCTTTCTCGACGGCATGGTGCCGTACATGATCCAGCGCGGCGATGTCGCCGGCGGGGTGATCTCGGTGGTCAAGGACGGCCAGCTGCTGTTCGCCCGCGGCTACGGTTACGCCGACCTGGCCAGGCGGACGCCGGTGTCGCCCGAGACCACGCTGTTCCGTCCCGGCTCGACCTCCAAGCTGTTCACCTGGACGGCGGTGATGCAGCAGGTGGAGCAGGGCAAGCTGGACCTCGACCACGACGTCAACGAATACCTCGACTTCACCATCCCGGCGCGCGACGGCAAGCCGGTGACGCTGCGCCAGCTGATGACGCACACCGCCGGCTTCGAGGACACCGCCCGCGGGCTGCTGCCGACGAAGCCCGAGGACGTCGATCTGGAGCGCTACCTGAAGACGCACATCCCCGCGCGGATCTATCCGCCGGGCGAGATCGTGGCGTACTCCAACTACGGTTGCGGACTTGCCGGCTACATCGTGCAGCGCGTCTCCGGCGAGCGCTTCGAGGATTACATCCGGCAGCACATCCTCGACCCGCTGGATATGCATCATTCGAGCTTCGCGATGCCGCTGCCGCCGCAGCTGGCACCGCTGATGGCCAAGGGCTACAAGAGCGCATCCGACGGCGAGCCGCAGCCGTTCGAACTGGTCGATCCCGCGCCGGCCGGCGCGCTGAGCAGCAGCGCGACCGACATGGCGAACTTCATGATCGCCCAGCTGCAGGGCGGCCGTTTCGGCGACACCCGCATCCTCAAGCAGGCCACCGCCGAGTTGATGCACAGCCCGCAGTACACCGCGGCGCCGGGCTTGAACGGCTTCGACCTGGGCTTCTACCAGGAGGATCGCAACGGCCAGCGCATCATCGGCCACGGCGGCGACACCATGGTGTTCCACAGCGACCTGCATCTGCTGCTGGATGCGAACGTCGGCATCTTCATGTCGTTCAACAGCGCCGGCGATGCGGGCAGCGTGCACGTGATCCGCAAGGCGATCTTCCAGGCCTTCCTCGACCGCTATTTCCCCAAGGAAGCACCGGCACCCGCAACGGTGGCCACGGCGAAGGCTGATGCCGCGCGCGTGGCCGGCTGGTACCAGGCCAGCCGCCGCAACGACAGCGCGCTGCGCATGCTGTACTTGTTCGGCCAGGTCAACGTGGCGGCGAAACCCGACGGCACGCTGGCGGTGTCGATGCTCACCGACTACGCGGGCAAGCCGCTGCAGTGGCACGAGACCGGGCCGCTGCACTACCGCGAAGTGAACGGCAAGTCGCAACTGGCCTTTGTTGCCGACGCGAACGGCGGCATCCGTTATTGGGCTACCGATGCCGAGGTGCCGGTGTTCCTGTTCCAGCGCGTGTCCGCGGCTCGCAGCCTGGGCACGGTCGGCCCGCTGCTGGGCGCGTCGGTGGCGATCCTGCTGGCAACGCTGCTGAGCTGGTTCGTCGGCGGCTGGGTGCGCCGGCATTACCGGCGGCCGCTGCAGCTGACGGCGCTCCAGTTGCGCACGCGCCTGCTGTCGCATCTCGGCGTGCTGGCGTTGCTGGTGGTGGTGCTGGGCTGGCTGACCTTCATCGCGGTGACCTCGGCGGACGAGTCGAAGCTGCTGGACGGCTCGGGCACGGGGTGGCTCTACCTGCTTTACGTACTCGGCGTGTTCGGCCTGCTCGGTGCGCTGGCGGTGCTGGTGCATGCGGTGCGTGCCTGGATGGCACCGCGGCGCGGCCGCTGGGTGCTTGCCGGCGAAACGCTGCTGGCGCTGGCGGCGATCTACCTGGCCTGGTTCATCGTGGCGTTCGGGCTGGTCAGTTTCAACGTGAGGTTCTGACGGACCGCTGCGCATCGACATCAATCAGGCAGGAGAGATCATGGGTACCGAGGGACACGCACGGCTGCAGTTGCACACGCGGCTCGAGAAGTGGGCGTTGAAGGAGCCGTTCCACATCACCGGTTACACCTTCGACGAGTTCGAGGCGCTGGTGGTGACCCTGCACGAGGGCGACCGGTTCGGTCGTGGCGAGGCGCTGGGCGTCTACTACCGCAACGACACGCCGGCCGCGATGCAGGTGCAGGTCGAGGCGCTGCGCGAACGGATCGAGGGCGGCCTGACGCGGCAGGAGCTGCTGCAGCTCCTGCCGGCCGGCGGCGCGCGCAATGCGGTCGACTGCGCGCTGTGGGATCTGGAGGCCAAGCGCAGCGGCCGGCCGGTGTGGATGCTGGCCGGTGGCGAGGCGCCGCAGCCGCTGGTGACCACCTTCACCCTCGGCGCCGACGCGCCGACGACGATGGCCGGGATCGCGCGGGGCTTCCCCGGTGCCCGCGCGCTCAAGCTCAAGCTCACCAATGACGAGCTCAACGCCGAGCGCGTGCGTGCGGTGCGCGCGGCGTGCCCCGATGCGTGGATCATGGTCGACGCCAACCAGGGTTTCACCCGCGACTCGTTCGCGCGCCTGCTGCCGGCGCTGGTCGAGGCGCGGGTGGCGGTGGTGGAGCAGCCGTTCCCGATCGGCAATGAAGCCTGGCTCGACGGGCTGGACAGCCCGATCATGATCGCCGCCGACGAGAGCGTGCAGGATCATCACGACCTGCCGTCGCTGGTGGGCCGGGTCGGCATGATCAACATCAAGCTGGACAAGTGCGGCGGCCTCACCGAGGCGCTGGCGATGGCCGCCCAGGCACGCGAGCTGGGCTTCGAGCTGATGGTGGGCAACATGTCCGGCTCGTCGCTGGCGATGGCGCCGGCCTTCGTGCTGGGCCAGTCGTGCAAGGTGGTGGACCTGGACGGGCCGATCTACTTGCGGCGTGACCCGGCACCGTCGGCGATCTACGAGCATGGCCGCATCTGGTGCGACGATGCGATATGGGGCGGGCCGCTGGCGGCGGCCGCCTAGACCACAGGGGAGCGACATCGCACCGTGTCCGACAGCATGATTCCAGCACGCGAGAAAAACTGGTTTGGCCATCCGCGCGGCCTGAGCGTGCTGTTCCTCACCGAAATGTGGGAGATGTTCTCCTTCTTCGGCATGCGCGCGCTGCTGGTCTACTACATGACCAAGCACCTGGACCTGGACCAGCAATACGCCTCGCTGATCTACGGCGCCTACGCGGCCTTCGTGTATTTCACGCCGGTGTTCGGCGGCATGGTGGCCGACCGCTGGCTGGGCAAGCGCAACGCGGTGATGATCGGCGGCGCCACGATGGCCTTGGGTCATTTCATGATGGCCTCCGAGCCGCTGTTCTATCCGGCGCTGGCCACCATCGCGTTGGGCAACGGGTTGTTCCTGCCCAGCCTGGCCAGCCAGATCGAAGGGCTTTACCGCGATGGCGATCCGCGCAGCAAGAGTGCCTACAACATCTACTACGTGGGGGTGAACCTCGGTGCGTTCCTGGCGCCGCTGATCTGCGGCACGCTGGGCGAGGCGTACGGCTGGCACTGGGGTTTCGCCGCGGCCGGCTTCGGCATGCTGCTGTCGCTGGTGATCTACCTGGCCGGCGCCCGTTACCTGCCGCCGGAACCGAAGCGCGGCGCCGAGGCAAGGGCGGCGCGGCCGCCGGTGGATCGGGCGGTGATCGATCGTTTCGCGCTGCTGCTTGGCGTCGCCGCGATCGTGGTGGTGTTCCGCGGCGCCTACGAGCAGGTCGGCAACACCATCGCGCTGTGGATCGACCAGGGCGTGGACCGCGAGCTGGCCTCGGGCTGGGTCATCCCGATGACCTGGTTCCAGTCGATCAACTCGGTGGTGGTGTTCGCCTTCACCCCGCTGCTGGTGGCGCGCTGGGCGCGGCTGGCGCAACGCGGCGTGGAGACGCCGCTGCTCGGGCGGATGGCGTTCGGCGCCGCCATCGTGGGTGGTTCCTACCTGATGCTGGCCGTGCTGTCGGCGTGGTGCGAGGCGCACGGCGTGCGCGCGCACTGGGGCTGGCTGGCGGCCTGGTTCGTGCTGATGACCACCGGCGAGCTGTACATCCTGCCGGTGGGGCTGGCCCTGTTCGGGCGCATGGCGCCGGAGGGTTTTCGGGCCACCAGCATCGCCACCTGGTTCTTCGCGGGCTTCTTCGGCAACCTGCTGGCCGGTGCGCTGGGCACGCTGTGGAGCCAGCTCGGCCACGCCTGGTTCTTCGCCCTGATCGCGGCGGTGGCCGGCGTGTCGGCCGTGCTGTTGTATATGCTTGGCCGTCGCCTGGGCGACGTGGAAACCCATGGAACGGAAGGCGCCGCCATGGCGCTGGCCAGATAAGCGGACGACGATGACCAAGGACCTGCAAAAAAAGCTGAAGAGCCGCTGGGACAGCTTCACCACGGCCGAGCAGAAGATCGCCAGCTACCTGCTGCACAACATCAGCGGCATCCCGTTCGAGACGGCCGCGTCGCTGGGCAAGCGCGTGGGCGTGAGCGCGATGACGGTGGGCCGGTTCCTGCGCAACCTGGGTTATGCCGGAGTCGGCGACCTGAAGGAGGAACTGCGCGGCGATGCACCATGGATGCAGCTGTACAAGACCTCCGAACCGGCAGCCGACGCCGACTACATCAGCGAGAGCCTGCAGGCGGAGATCCGCAGCCTCAACGATGTCTACGCACTGGCGCGAGGCGAGGAATGGGCGCCCATCGTGAAGATGCTGGTGTCGGCCGATCGCGTGTCGGTGGCCAGCTTCCAGCACGGCTCCTTCCTGGGACTGGGCTTCGCTTCCTCGCTGCAGCACGTGCGGCCGCGAGTGTCGTTCGAATCCGGCGCCGACGGCTCCTATACCGGCATGCTGCTGGATTCCACCGAGCAGAGTTGCGTGGTGCTGATCGACATCCGCCGCTATTCGCGCCACTTCCGCCTGCTGGCCGAGGAGGTGGTCGAGCGCGGCATTCCGCTGCTGATCATCACCGACACGCAGTGCTACTGGGCGCGCCAGCTGACTCCGCACGTGCTGATGATCCCGATGCAGACCGGCCGCGCCTGGCACAGCTTCGGCACGCTCACCAGCCTGTTCAGCCTGTTGATCAACGCGGTGATCCGCGAGATGGGCGACATCCTCGGACGGGTCGGCGACATCACCGAGTTGCGCCAGAAATTCATCGGCTACGACGGGCCTTCGATGTCGGGCGAGGGCAAGCCGGCCCGTGCCGGACAGCACAAGAAGGCGAAGAAGCCGGCAAAACGGCGCTGACATGGGCGACATCATCGAGCGAGGCAAGAGCATGACCTGCAGGATTCCGCGACTGTCGCTGCGCCGTTGCCTCTCCGGGTTGCTCATCGCGCTGGTCGTCGCCGGCGCCCCGGCGCTGGCTGCCGCGCCGGCGCAGGATCTGGACGCCTTCGCCGCGCGGGCCATGAAGACCTTCGGCACACCGGGCATGGCGGTGACCATCGTCGATGGCCAGACCATCACCACGCATGGCTACGGCGTGCGCAAGCTGGGTGAGGCCGCGCGGGTCGACGCGCACACGATCTTCCCGATCGGTTCCAACACCAAGGCCTTCACCGCGGCAGCGCTGGCGATCCTGGTCGACCAGGGCAAGCTGCACTGGGACGACCGCGTGGTGGACAAGCTACCGGGCTTTCGCATGTACGACGCCTATGCGTCGGCCGAGATGACGGTGACCGACCTGCTGGTGCATCGCAGCGGGCTGGGCCTGGGCGAGGGCGACCTGATGATGTTTCCCACCAGCGACCGCACGCGCGCGGAACTGGTGCATGACATCCGCTACCTGAAACCGGTGCGCTCGTTCCGCGGCGGCTACGACTACGACAACGTGCTGTACATCGTCGCCGGGCAACTCGTCGAAGCCGTTTCCGGCCAGCGCTGGGAGGACTTCGTGCAGCAGCACATCCTCGACCCGCTGCAGATGCGCGACACGCAGACCAGCATCGATGCCCGCACCGCCGACCAGGCCGCGTTGCACGGCAAGAACACCACGCCGGTGCGCGGCGTCGGCCCCCAGCGGGTGCTGACCACGGTGATGACCGGCAGCGTGTTCGCGGCCGCCGGTGCGCTGCAGGTCAGTGCGGCCGACATGGGGCAATGGTTGCGGCTGCAGCTCGATGGCGGTCGGCGGAAGGACGCCAGGCCGATCTTCAGCGCCGCGGCCGCGAAGATGCTGTGGACGCCGCAGACGCTGATCCCGATCGCTCCGCTGCCGGCCGAGGTCGCGCTGGCGCAACCGCAATTCAACGCCTACGCACTGGGCTTCGAGGTGCAGGATTACCGCGGCCACCGGATCATCACCCATCTGGGCGGCGTGCTGGGCGGCTATTCCGCGGTGGTGATCATTCCGGAACGACACGCGGCGTTCGCCGTGATGCTCAACGCCGAAGATCCCGCCACCTTGCTGGCGATGCGCGAGCATCTGCTCGACAGCCTGCTGGGACTTCCCTCGCCGGACTGGATCGCCGGCTACGGCAGGATGTTCGAGGGGATCAGGGCGAGCGCTGCGGCGGCGCTGAAGGCTGCGGGCAGTGACACGCAGTCCCGCGGTGCTCCGTCGCTGCCGCTTTCGGCATACGCCGGCGTGTATCGCGACCCGTGGTACGGCACGGCCACCCTGCGCCAGGATGCGAACGGCGCGCTGACGATCAGCTTCGATCGCTCGCCCGGGTTGCACGGCGTACTGGAGCACGTGCGCCACGACACCTTCCGCACGCACTGGGCGATGCCCGACGTGGAGGATGCCTACGTGAGCTTCGCGCTGAACCCCGATGGCAGCATCGCGCAGATGAGGATGAAGGCGGTGTCGCCGATCGCCGATTTCAGCTGGGACTACCAGGACCTGTGCTTCGTCCCGGTGGCTGCCGGCAAGTAGCGCGCTTCGTCCGAAGACCTTGCTGCCGCGGCGACTGGCGGCCTGAGCTGGTTCCTTGCGTGTTGGCGTTGGATACTCGGCGCACTGACCGCAACGGGGCACGCCATGTTTCCACGACTTCTGCTGATGCTGCTGTGCCTGCTGCCGGTGGCGTCAATCGGCGCGACCGAGGCGCCCGCCACGCGCACCATCGTGCTGGTGCGCCACGGCTACTACCTGCCCGATGCGAAGGCTGACCCGAAGCTGGGCCCGCACCTGGCGCCGATCGGCGTGGCCCAGGCGCATCTGGCCGGCGCGCGGCTGGCCGCCTTGCCGGAGCGCTTCGATGCGATGTACGTGAGCCCGGTGCAGCGTGCGCGCGACACCGCTGCCGTCATCGCCGGCGACTTTCCGGGCCGGCATTTCGAGGTGGTCGACGACCTGGCCGAATGCACGCCGCCGACCCGTCGCACCGAAGTGACCGCCGACGAGAAACCGGCGGACCTTGCGGCCTGCGCCCGCCAATTCGATCGCCTGTTCGCGGATTACTTCAAGCCGGCGCACGGCCACGCGCAGACCGAGCTGATGGTTTGCCACGGCAACGTGATCCGCAACATGGTGGTTCGTGCACTGGGTGTCGACAGCAAGGCCTGGCTGGAAATGTCGGTGGGCAACGCCAGCATCACCCGAATCCTGGTCGAGGCCGACGGCCGCTTCAAGGTCATCTCGGTGGGCGACGTGGGGCATATCCCGCCGAGCTTGCGCACCGGTGCCACCGGCGATGCCGAACGCAGCCTGGCGATTCCGGCGTTGCCGTAGCGAACACCGGCGTTGCGATCACGCGTGATGCCGTTTCATCCCGTCAGCTCAGCACTGCACGCGGCCACCGGCCAGCTGCTTGCACGGGTGGAACACTGGTTCCTTCGGCGGCGGGCGGTGATGACCGTCGCCATCGCCGTGGTGGTCGTGATCGCGGCCCGGACGACGGTTCGGATACGGTACCCAGTACGCCGGCGGCGGGTTGTACGCCGGCTGTTGCTGCAGCTGGTCCTGGTAGGCGTCGTTCTGCTGGCGCAGGACTTCGTTCTCGCCCTGCAGGCGGTTGCGCTCGGCGGCCTCGTCGACCAGCGCCTGCTGCCGTTCCTGCTCGGCGCGCTGCTGCGCGGCGTAGGCTTCGTCGGCCTGGCGCTGTTCCTTCTCGTCCTGCGCCTGCTGGCGGGCCTCGATGCGTTGCTGGTACAGCGCTTCGAGGTGGTGCGAATCGGCATAGCTCTTCGCCAGCTTGTCCTGGCCCAGGCGGAGGTAGCGGTCGATGACTTCGGTGTCGTCGGCCTGGTGCAGCAGCTCGCCATTGCCCTGCGGGCAGGGATGGTCGGTGTAGCTGACCTGTCCGCCGACGGTGCACTTGTAGATGTTCTGCGCACCCGCGGTGCCCGCGGCGGCCAGTAGCAGGAGCGCCAGGCATGACAGGGGAATTCGGTTCGGCCGGACTTTCATGGGGACGTCCATCCTGGGTGACTAGGAGCGTGGGCGGTAGAAACCAAGCGAGCGAGGCAAAGTGGTTTGAGTCAGGTTTTTCGATCATTTGAGGCGAATAGCCGTAGCTATTCAACGAAAGTGAGGGGAAAAGCTGGCCAAAACAACGCAGCCGCAGCCGCTTGGTTTCTACCGCTCACGCTTCTAGCATCGGCTGGATGTTGCCGCCGCGCGGGTTAGGCCGCGCTGAACGCGAGGGCGACGCGCCGACGGTAGCGCGGCCGGGTCGCGCCGTTCAAGCGGTGGGCGACGCCTCGGCCGGCTGGCGGCCGGCGCCCTGCCACGCGCGCAGGCCGATCACCGCCAGCACCACGAAGCCGGCGTACAGCACCGCGGTGATCAGCAGGTGCTTGTAGACGTACTCGCCCACGTAGATCACGTCCACCGCAATCCACAGCCACCACGCGGCCACGTGCCGCCGCGCCTGCCACCACTGGGCGACCAGGCTGAAGGCGGTCAGCGCCGCGTCCAGCCAGGGCAGGGCGGCGTCGGTGAGGTGATGCATGAAGGCGCCGAGCGCGATCGCGCCGACGCCGCCGATGGCGAGGTGGATGATCGCCTGGCGCCGCGGCAGCGGCGCCACCTGGACGAGTCCGTCTTCGCCCAGGTGTTGCAGCCAGCGGTACCAGCCGTAGCCAATGAATCCCGCGAACGCCAGTTGCAGCAGTGCATCGGAATACAGCCTGGCATCGACGAACACCCAGGCGTAGATCAGCACGGACACCAGCCCGATCGGCCAGCACCATGGCTGGCGCCGGGCGGTGAGCCAGACGCCGAGCGCGCTGACGATCGCCGCGATGAGTTCGACCCAGGTCATCTTCAGAACGCGAACGTCAGCGACAGGCGTGCCAAGCGCGGCGCGCCCGGGAACAGGTAGCTGTCGCCGCCGGAGCTGCCGGTGTCGCGCCAGTAGAAGCGGTTGAACACGTTGTCGACACTGAGCCGCCAGGTCATCGCGTGGCCGTTCCACTGGCTGGCGTAGCGCAGGCCCGCATCGAACACGTGGTAGGCCGGCACCCGCGTCACGCCGTCGGGCGTGGCCACGTTGCTGCTGGCGTAGCGCCAGCCGCCGAGCAGGCTGAGCCGGTCGGCGAACGGCAGGCGATAGTCCAGGTACACCGCACTGCGCAGGCGCGGCACGTTGACCACCTGGTGGTCTTCGTAAGCGGGCGCGCCGGTGTCTTGCGCACGTGCGCGGATGAGGTTGACGCTGGCGGTGAGGCGCAGGCGATCGGTCAGCTGGCCGGCGGCGTTGAGTTCCAGTCCGGCATGCGCCTCGTTGCCCTGCTGGACGAAGGTGAAGCCCTCGGCGCTGCTGTCCGGTCGGGCGAACTGGTATGGCTGGCTGATGCGGTACAGCGCCGCGGACAGACTCAGGGCATCGCTGGCGGCGTACTTCACGCCCGCCTCGGTCTGGCGCGCCAGCAGCGGGGCCAGCGTGGTGCCCCCGTTGGCGGTCCAGTACGGCGCCTCGTTGCCCAGCGACAGGCTTTCGCTGTAGCTGAGATAAGTGGTCAGCCGCGTGGTGGGCTGGTACAGCACGGCCGCCTGCGGCAGGAACTTGCCCAGACGCGTGTCGCGTTCGGGCACGCCGTCGGAATCATTGGCGCGTTCGTGCAGGCGCACGAAGCGCCCGCCGGCCAGCAACTGCCACCGCGTGCCGAGATGCAGGCGATCCAGCGCGAACACGGAGTGCTGCCAGCTGGTCAGGCGACGCACCGAAGCGCCCGGCTGGTTCGGCGACGGCGCGAAGTACGGCGGGTCCACCTGATCGATGTTGGCGGTGCCGACGTAGTCGTACACGTCGGCGCGACGGTCGATGGTGCGGCGGAACGCGCTGGCGCCCAGGCTGATCTCGTGGCTGACCGCGCCGGTGTCGAACGCGCCCTTCAGCACCGCGCGCGCTTCGTCGTTGGCGCGGGTGTCGTCGGGGCTGCGGTAGTCGTAGACGTCGTAGTCGCCGTTGGGTGCGAAGAACCAGCCCGGCGTGGCGCCGCTGGCGCAGTCGGTCGAGTAGAAGCAGCCGTAGGCGAACGCCACGTTGTCGTCGATCACCGCGCGGCTGTGGCTGGCCGAGAGCTGGGCCGTCCAGGCATCGGCCAGGCGGTAGTCGAGGCGCAGCGTGCTGTTGCTGGCGTCGATGCCGACCGGCTGCTGCCACGGTTCGAAGCCGAGCATGCGGGTGCGGTCGGGATGCGCGGGGATCATGCGGCCGCCGAGCAACTGGTAGCCGGACACCGAACGCTGCGAGCTGGACTGGTAGTTGCTGTCCAGTTGCAGGGTCGCGTTCGGGCTGATCTTCCAGTCGGCCGCCAGCGAGACGAAGTTGCGCCGGCCATCGGCGTGGTCGACGTAGGACTGCACGCCGTCATGGGCCGCGTTGACCCGCACGCCGAACGTCGGCGACAGCCAGCCGCCCACGTCCATGGCGAGGTAGCGCGAACCGTGCGAATCGGTGCCGACGGTGGCGCTGCGCACGTCGGTCGGCCGCTTGCTGACGTAGTTGACCAGGCCGCCCGGGGCCACCACGCCCGCTTCGAGGCCGCCCAGACCCTTGAGGATTTCCACCCGCTGCTTGTCTTCCAGCGCGATCGGCTGTTCGCCGACCAAGCTCATTTCGTTGAGCTTGTAGCCGGTGGCCAGGTCGAGCGCGTAGCCGCGGATGGCGACATCCTGGTAGTAACCGACGGGCGCGTAGCTGTCGCCGAGTGCGGCGTCGCTGCGCGCCAGTTCGCTCAGCGTATGCGGCTGGCGGTCGTCGATCTGGTCGCGGGTGATCACGGTGATCGCGGCGGGCGTGTCCTGCAGCGGCGCGTTGCCGAAGCTGCCGAAGGTGTCCAGTTGCGAGTTGTCGGCGTGGTAGCCGTTGCTGCCGTTCGCGTTCACGTGGACCGGCGACAGGCGCGTGGCCTGCGGTTCGCCGGCGGTATCCGTGGCATGCACGGGAGCGATCACCGCGAGCAGGGCGAGAAGCAGGGGAGTGCGGGAAAGAAGCATCGTCATCGTCGTCGTCAAGGGAGTGCGGACGAAGCGACGGCGACCCGGCAGTCGCAAGGACGCGCCGGATCTGCAAGCTCCCTACGCCGGTACAAGCCGGATCAGGTTCCAAGGGACTCTCTCAGCCCGGCTACGCCGGGCACCCCCGCTTCAAGAACGCGTATTGAACCACGGATCGAGCGAAGCTGCTCGAGCTTCCATCGCGTGTCCGGTACATGCCCGGACGCGCCCACGCGAATCAGCTACTTGCGTGACTGCTCCGCGCCGGGCCATCCATGGCCGGACTGAGAGGTTGAAAACGCACAACCTCTCAGTCGAGGTCGCGGATGAGCTGCAGCAGGGCCTGTCCCGGCGGCGTGTGGAACCACGCGGCATGGCCGCGCAGGAAGGTGTCCCAGGCCACGTCGGCGTTGGCCGGGGACTGCGTGATGCCCTGGAAGTACTCGACTTCGGACAGCGCGAAATCCACGTGCACCAGCGGCAGCAGGCTGGCCAGCAGCTGCCGGTCGTCGCGGCTCAATGGCCGCTGCCGGTGATAGCCGTCGATCAGCGCCCGGGCGATGTCGGGGTGGGCGACGTCGTTGCGCCGATCCAGCTCCAGCCAGGCGATCGCGTTGCGCTCGATCGCGGTGGCCAGGTCGAACAGTGCGAAGTTGCGCGCACACAGGCCGAAGTCGAGCACGTCGCTGATCCGTGCGCCGACGCCGTCGTCACTCCAGTACAGGTTCGACACGTGCCAGTCGCCGTGGGTCCACAGCGGCGGCTGCCGTGCAAGCCCTGGCTGGACGGCGGCGTGCCACGGGGCCAGCAGGTCGCCCAGTTCGTCCTGCCAGTGGCGATTGCGCAGATAGGCGGCCAGCGCGGGCCGCTGCGGCAGTTGCGCGGCCAGCGTCGCGACGGGATCGACGGCGCAGATCAGTTCGCTGCGTGCGACCAGGATGTGGGTGCTGCGCTGGGCGGCGCGATAGTCGGCGGCGGCCTCGTGCAGGCTGGCCAGCATCTGTCCGGCGACCAGTGCGTGCTGGCGGTTGGACAGCGGTTCCCACGAGATCGTTTCGCGGTACAGGTCGATCCCGGCGGCACAGCGGTGCACTTCGTACACCCACTCGCCGCGTGCGGTGAACGTGCCGCCACCGGCGTGGCGCAATACCTCGGGGATCGGCGTACCGCGCTCGCGCAGGTGCGCGATGAAGCGATGTTCCTCGCCCAGCGTTTCCACGCCGCGCACGCGCTGGTGATGGCGCTTGACGAAGCACGTGCCGCGCGGGCTTTCGACCAGGCACGCCGCCGACAGCGGGCGCGGACTGTGCCAGGCAATGCGGGCCGGGTCGCCGATGGCGGGATAGTCGCGCAGCACGGCTTCGACTTCGTCCGCGCGCAGCGGTAGCCAATCCGGCGGCGTATTGTCGCCGGCCAGTCCGTGGGCGAGGTGGGTGGGGTCATTCATCGGGGCCATGGTGCCACGGGCAATCGCAAGCGGCGGATTATCGCCGACGGTTCCGCGATGGCGGCTTTCCAGTCGTGCCCGCTTCGCGTCTAATTGCCGGACTTTCCCCGCGGCACCCGTTCGATGAGTGCGATGTTGTTGCTGTTCGTCTGCCTGATTCTCGGCACCCTGGTGGCGCGCTACGCGAAGCCGCCGGCCGGCATCGTGCAGGGCATCAACTGGTGGGTGCTGAACGTGGCGCTGTCGGCGCTGGTGCTGGAACTGATCCCGAAGGTCAGCTTCGATCCCCAGCTGTGGTTCCTGGTGGCGGTGATGTGGCTGACCTTCGGCGGCGCGTGGCTGCTGTTCGGCCTGCTCGGGCCGCGGCTGGGCTGGTCGCGCCAGCGCACGGGCGCGCTGATCCTGGTGTGCGGGCTGGGCAATACCTCGTTCATGGGTTATCCGCTGATGGAGGCGCTGCACGGCAAGCAGGGGCTGGCGCTGGCCGTGGTGGCCGACCAGCTGGGCTGCTTCCCGGTGCTGGCGATCGGCGGCATCGTGGTCGCCTCGCTGTATTCGGGGCGCAAGCCGGAGCTGGGCCTGGTAGCCCGCCGCATCTTCACCTTCCCGCCCACCATCGCGCTGCTGATCGGCATCGTGGCCGGTATGTGCGGAGGTTGGCCGCCACTGCTGGACGGGGTGTTTGTGCCGATCGGCGCCACGCTGACCCCGCTGGCGCTGTTCTCGGTCGGCCTGCAGTTCAGGTTCCACCCCGGCCAGCGGCAACTGGGCGCAGCCAGCTGGGGTCTGGCCTGGAAGCTGTTGCTGGCGCCGGTGCTGTGCTGGGCCATGGGGGCTGCCGCCGGCGTCGACGGACTGGTGCTGACCGTGGGCGTGCTGCAGGCGGCGATGGCGCCGATGGTCTCCGCCACGATCCTGGCCGACGAATACGGGCTGGAACCGACCCTGGCCAATACCGTGTTGGGCGCCGGCATCGTGCTGTCCCTGCTGACCATTCCGCTGGGCAACGCGTTGCTGGGCGGGTAACGCATTTCTTGCGTCCGGCGCGGAGTACGTCGAAACTAGCCCGAACGGGGCAGGGGAGCTCGGGGCATGGCTGGTTTCGAACTGATCAAGCGGCTGTTCGGCAGCGAACATGGCGAACGTCGTGCCGTGCCGCGCACCGGGGAACCCAAGAGCGCGTGCATCCTGGTCGTCGACGATTCGGCCACCATCCGCGCGGTGATCGGCAAGATGCTGATGCAGAACGGCCACATGGTGTTGAAGGCGGCCGACGGCGAGCAGGCACTGGCGACGGCGCGTCGGGAAAGCCCCGACCTGATCTTCCTCGACATCGTGATGCCCGGCATGAGCGGCTTCGCGGTGCTGCGCGCGCTGCGCCACGACCCGCTGACCCGCGACATCCCGATCGTGATGATCAGCGGCAACCTGCAGGCCACCGAGCAGTTCTACGTGCAGCGTTTCGGCGCCGACGATTTCATGAAGAAACCGTTTGGCCGCGGTGAGGTGTTTGCCCGCATCGAACACCTGACCCGCAGCGGACGCCTGGTCGTGCGCCCGCGGGCGGAGGTGGAAGCGCCCGCGGGCGAGCCCGAGCACACCGAAGCCGAGCATGCGGCGATTCCCGATATCGCCATGCCCGACCCGCACGACATGGTCGCACCGGCCGCCACGCACGACTGAAGCACGTCGATGGCGCGACAATGGGCGCCATGAACAAGTCTTCGCCGCCCGAAACCGTCACCCTCCGTGTCGACGTGTGGCTGTGGGCCGCACGTTTCTTCAAGACCCGCAGCCTCGCCAAGCAGGCCATCGACGGTGGTCGCATCGACGTCAATGACGCCGGCTGCAAACCGGCAAGAACGCTCCATTCGGGCGACCGCCTGAAGATCAGCCGCGGTGAGGAACGGATGGAAGTCGAGGTGCTGGCGTTGTCCGATCGGCGGGGGCCGGCCAGCGCCGCACAGCTTCTCTATCGTGAGACCGAGTCCAGCCGCGTGGCACGCGAGGCGGCGCGCGAGCTGCATCGCCTGATCGGTGCCAGCGGTCCGCCGAAGCGACCGGACAAGCAGGCGCGGCGTGATCTGCGCCGGCTCAAGCATGATCGTTGAGCCGCCGCGGATCAGACGCCAGTCGAGGCGGCACGGCCTTCAATAGTCGCGAATTCGCGGGTAGAACCCGTGGAAAACGGCGTTTCTTCGTGGGCTCTGAGCAGTGCATCGCAGAATGCCCTGCGTGGATGGAGGACTATCCCTTCAAATCCACCGGGTTGGCGACATCCAGCCACCACATGGCCGCGGAGGCTTGCATGGACGGACACGCACTGAAGAATGGCATCGGCTTTTTCAAGCGCCTGCTGGGCAACCATGTCGAGGCCATCCATCGCGTTGAAGCGCAGGCACCGCTGGGTGTGCGCATGCTGGTGGTCGACGATTCCCCCACGATCTGCGCCGTGCTGGGCAAGATGCTGCGGCAGGACGGTTACGCCGTGTTGAAAGCCGGCGACGGCAAGGCGGCGATCGAGCTGGCGCGCAGCGAGCAGCCGTCATTGATCTTCCTGGACATCGTGATGCCGGGCATGAACGGCTTCGCGGTGCTGCGCGCGCTGCGCCATGACCCGCTGACACGCGACATCCCGATCGTGATGATCAGCGGCAACCCGCAGGCCACCGAGCAGTTCTACGTGCAGCGTTTCGGCGCCGACGACTTCATGCAGAAGCCCTTCGACCGCGACGAGGTGTATCTGCGCATCGGCCAGCTGGTGCAGTCGGGACGATTGCCCGCACGTCAGGATTCGCCATTGGTCGAGCAGCAGCCCGCTGCGCTGGAGGCGGTCGAGTTGACCGCCGAGGACCTGACCGACATTCCGGATATCGCCATGCCGGATGCGGACGTGACCGCGCAGCTGGCCGCGCCGGCAACACCGCCACCGCTGGTCCTGAAGCTGGCCCACGGTATCGGTTGAGCGCGGACTGTTCCGCAACGGCCTCGGGGCCGGTGAGGAAATTCGCTGCCCGCGGTCCGGAATGATCGCAGCTCTCAGCCTTCATCCGCCTCGCGGTAGATCGGCACGTCGGGATTGCGCCGGAAGGTGAAGATCAGACTGGTCTCGATATGCGCCACTTCCGGTCGCGTGGTGAATGCATCCAGCGCGAAATCGCGCAGATGGTCGCTGTCGGCCACCGCCACGTGCAGCAGGTAATCGTTGGCGCCGGCCACGTGATAGAACGCCAGCACTTCGCGCAGGGTCAGCAGGTAGGCGTGGAAGGCGTCCAGATCCTCGCGCGAGTGGCGCGCCAACCGCACGCTGATCATCGCCTGCAGGCCGATGCCCACCGCCGCCGGGGCAACTTCCGCGTGGTAACCGCTGATCGAGCCGCTTTCGCGCAGCCGGCGCACCCGCTCCAGCGCCGTCGAGGGGGCCACGCCCACCCGTTCGGCCAGTGTCTTGTTGGGCAACCGAGCGTTCTTCCGCAGCTCGCGCAGTATGGCGAAGTCGATTCGGTCCAGGCGCATGATTCGGGCTTTGGCGAAATTAAATTCGGTGATGGATTTTCAGCATAGCGGATGATTCTAGTATCCGGCCATTCCATCGAATGGGGCTGGACTGATGCCGCGTCTTGAAACACTGGGTGTACATGCCGGTCGCGAGGATTTCGGCGAGCTGGGCGTGCACGCGCCGCCGCTGGACCTGTCCACCACCTATCCGGTGCGCGACCTGGCCGAGGGCACCACCAGCTTCGATGCGCTGGTGGGCGGCGCGGCGACGGCGGCCAATCCGATCTACGCGCGTCTGCACAATCCCACCGTGGCGCGCTTCGAGCATGCGCTGGCGCAACTGGAAGGCACCACCGACGCGGTCGCGTTTGGTTCCGGCATGGCGGCGATGTCGGCCTGCCTGCTCGCGGCGGGGCAACGCGGCAAGCATGTGCTGGCGGTGCGCCCGCTGTACGGCACCAACGATCACCTGCTGAACTCGGGCCTGCTCGGGATCACCACGCACTGGGTCCAGCCGCACGAAGTGGCCACGGCGATCACTGCCGATACGGCGCTGGTGATCATCGAGACGCCGGCGAACCCGACCGTGGACCTGATCGACATCGTGGCGGTGGTGAAGGCTGCCGGCACGGTGCCGGTGCTGGTCGATTCCACCTTCGCCACGCCGGTGTTGCAGCAACCCGCTGCGCTGGGCGCCACGCTGGTGTTGCACAGCGCTACCAAGTTCCTCGGCGGTCATGGCGACGTGATCGCCGGTGTGGTCGTCTGCAATGCCGAGTGGGCTTCCGCCCTGCGCCAGGTGCGCGCCGCCACCGGCGGCCTGCTGCATCCGCTGGGCGCCTATCTGTTGCATCGTGGCCTGCCCACTCTGTCGCTGCGCGTGCTGAAGGCGCAGGACAATGCGCAGGTGCTGGCCAAACGACTGGCGGCGCATCCTGCCGTGGCCAAGGTTTGCTATCCCGGCCTGGGCACGGTGGCGAATGCACATCTGGTGGATACGCAGATGCGCGGCCCGGGCAGCCTGATGGCGTTCGAGATGCATGGTGGTCATGCCGCCGCGAGCGCGGTGATGGCGGCAGTGAAGCTGGCCACGCCGGCGGTGAGCCTGGGCTCGGTCGATACGCTGATCCAGCACCCGGCCGGGCTGACCCATCGCGTCGTCGACGCCGCCACCCAGGCGCAGCACGGCATCACGCCGGGTCTGCTGCGTCTGTCGGTGGGCATCGAGCATGTCGACGACCTGTGGGCCGATCTGAGTCAGGCGCTGGACGCGGCGCGGCTCAGCGCAGCGCAGCGGCCTGACGATTCCAGCCGCACGCAGGCGGCAACAGTTGGGGAGGGGTATCGCCGATCCTGATCATCGGCGATGGGTCGGGAGGGCCTGGAAAGGCCGGCGTCACAGGGCGCCGGCCTTTTTTCATGCGCTCAGTTCAGCGACTTGAGGCGGTACAGCGCCTCCAGTGCCTCGCGCGGGGTCAGTGCATCCGGATCGATGTCTTCCAGCGCACGCTCGGCGGCCGACGGCTGGGCGGGGGCGAACAAACCCAATTGTGGCGAGGATTCGGCTGCGCGCGCCGGTGCGCTGGCGTGCTGGTGCATGCCCCGTTCGAGTTCGGTCAGGGTGCGTTTCGCATCGGCGATCACGGACTTCGGCAGGCCGGCCAATGCCGCCACCTGCAGGCCGAAGCTGCGGTTCGCCGGACCTTCCTTCACCGCGTGCATGAACACCAGTTGCTCGCCCCGCTTCTGATCGTGCAGTTCGACGGCGTCCAGGTGCACGTTGGCGATCGACGGGAATTCGCCGGCCAGTTCGGTCAGCTCGAAATAATGCGTGGCGAACAAGGTGTATGCACGGCAATGGCGTGCCAGATGCACCGCCGCGGCGCGTGCCAGCGACAGGCCGTCGTAGGTGCTGGTGCCGCGGCCGACCTCGTCCATCAGCACCAGGCTGTCGGCGGTGGCGTTGTGCAGGATGTTGGCCGTCTCGCTCATCTCGACCATGAAGGTGGACTGGCCGCGTGACAGGTCGTCGCCGGCGCCGATGCGGGTGAAGATGCGGTCGATCGGGCCGATCACCGCGCGGCTGGCCGGCACGTAGCTGCCGATGTGGGCAAGCAGCACGATCAGCGCGTTCTGGCGCATGTAGGTGCTCTTGCCGCCCATGTTGGGGCCGGTGATCACCAGCATCCGGCGCGCGTCGTCGAGCTTCAGGTCGTTCGGCTCGAACGGCTCGTCGCGGACTTTCTCCACCACCGGATGGCGGCCGCGTTCGATGCAGATGCCCGGCTCGTCGGTGAGTTCGGGCGCGCTCCAGTCCAGCGCCTCGGCACGTTCGGCCAGGGTGGCGAGCACGTCGAGCGCGGCGATCGCGCTGGCCGCGGCCTTCAACGGTTCGAGCTTTTCGGTGAGCGTGTCCAGCAGCGCTTCGTACAACGCACGCTCGCGCATCAGCGAGCGTTCCTTCGCCGACAGCACCTTGTCCTCGAAGCTCTTCAGCTCCTCGGTGATGTAGCGCTCGGCGTTCTTCGTGGTCTGTCGGCGCGTGTAATGCGTGGGCGCCTTGTCGGACTGTCCCTTGCTGATCTCGATGTAATAGCCGTGCACGCGGTTGTAGCCGACTTTCAGGGTGCTGATGCCGCTGGCGGCCTTTTCGCGCTCCTCCAGTTCGACCAGATACTGGTCGGCGTGGGTGGACAGGCGGCGCAGTTCGTCGAGTTCGGTGTCGTAGCCGTCGGCGACCACGCCGCCGTCGCGCTGCAGTACCGGCGGCTGTTCGACGATGGCGCGGGCGAGCAGGGCGGCAGTGTCCGCGTGGTCGCCGATGCTCTCGACCAGGGTGTGCAGCAACGGGCTGTCCAGCGTGGCGATCTGTTCGCGCAACCTGGGCGCGGCGGCAAGGCCATCGCGCAGGGTGGACAGATCGCGCGGTCGCGCCGAGCGCAGCGCCACCCGCGCGAGGATGCGTTCGAGGTCGCCGATGCCGCGCAGCTGTTCGCGCAGGGATTCGTGGCGGCGACTGTCGATCAGCATGCCGATCGCCTGATGACGCCGGCGCAGTGCCTGGCGCGAACGCAACGGGCGGGTCAGCCAGCGACGCAGTGCGCGCGCGCCCATCGGCGTCACGGTTTCGTCGAGCACGCCGAGCAGGCTGTGTTCGACGCGGCCGCTGGGATGGGTGTCCAGTTCCAGGTTGCGCCGGGTGGCGGCATCCAGCGCGATCGTCTCGCTGGCGCTTTCCACCGCCATGCCGGTGAGGTGGGGCAGCGCGCTCTTCTGGGTTTCCTCGACGTAGCCGAGCAGGCAGCCGGCAGAAGCGACTGCCAGCGGCATGCCGTCGACGCCGAAACCGCCCAGGTCGCGCGTGCCGAAGAAGCGATTGAGTTCGCGCTTCGCCGCATAGGCATCGAAATGCCATGGCGGCCGCTTGCGCAGTCCGGGCAGGGCGCTGACCAGTTTCGGCCAGGCCACGTCCTCGCCGACCAGGGTCTCGGCCGGCTGCAGTCGCGCCAGTTCGGCAGCCAGCGCCTCGGCGCTCGGTACTTCGCTGAGCAGGAAACGGCCGCTGGACAGGTCGACCCAGGCCAGGCCGTAGTCGCCGCGGGTGCCGGCGGCGATCGCCAGCAGCAGGTTGTCGCGGCGATCCTCGAGCAAGGCTGCATCGGTCACCGTGCCGGGCGTGATGATGCGCACCACCTTGCGCTCGACGATGCCCTTGGCCAGCGCCGGATCACCCATCTGCTCGCAGATCGCCACCGATTCGCCCAGCCGCACCAGCCGCGCCAGGTAGTTCTCGGCCGCGTGGTAGGGCACGCCGGCCATCGGGATCGGCGCACCACCGGATTGCCCGCGCTGGGTCAGGGTGATGTCGAGCAGCCGCGCCGCCTTGCGGGCGTCGTCGTAGAACAGCTCGTAGAAATCGCCCATGCGGAAGAACAGCAGCACGTCCGGATGCTCGGCCTTGGCCGAAAGGTACTGGCGCATGAACGGGGTGTGTTTGGTGAGATCGTCTTGGCTCATGCAATGCAAGTCTTGGCGTGGTCGCGCGGAACGGGTAGAACGGTGCCTCTGCGCGTGGCGCAAAGCGTTCAAGTCCGGGAGTCTCGCATGGAGTTGTTGTCTGTTCCTACCGATGCGGAGTTGCTGGCGCTGGCTGCAGAGGCCGCGGCCGAGGTGCAGCGCTGTCGGCTGATGCTGGTGACGGCGGAATCCTGCAGCGGCGGCTGGATCGCCAAGACACTGACCGACCTGCCGGGCAGTTCGGCCTGGTATGACGCGGGCGTGGTGACCTACAGCTACGAGGCGAAGGAGGCGCTGCTCGGCGTCAATCCCCGCACGCTGGAGCATGCCGGCGCGGTCAGCGAGGAAACCGTGCTGGAAATGGTCTCCGGCGCACTGGCGCGTTTCGGCGCCGGCGTGGCGGTGGCGGTGACCGGCATCGCCGGGCCTTCCGGAGGCATGCCGGACAAACCGGTGGGCACGGTCTGGATCGGCTGGAAGCGTCGTGGCGGCTACGCCCATGCGCGGCTGTTCCATTTCCCGGGCGACCGCGAGGCGGTGCGCCGACAAACGGTGGCCGCCGCGCTCATCGGCTTGCGCAAAACGCTGACGGAGTGACACGCGATCGGCCGCCAGACCGGCTTGACCAGTGTGGGATACTGGCCGCGTACACGTCGCTCCGCGCCGATGGCGCAGATCGCAGCCCGTGAGATTCGACCCGGGCATCATGCTCCCCATTCACAGCCCAACCGGAATACCTACGATGGATGACAACAAGCGCAAGGCGCTCACCTCCGCCCTCGGCCAGATCGAAAAGCAGTTCGGCAAGGGTGCCGTCATGCGCATGGGCGATCGCGTCAACGAGGCGATCGAGACGATCTCCACCGGCTCGCTGGGACTGGACATCGCGCTGGGCGTCGGCGGCCTGCCGCGCGGTCGCGTGGTCGAGATCTACGGCCCGGAATCCTCCGGCAAGACCACCATGACCCTGCAGGCGATCGCCAGCTGCCAGCGCGCCGGCGGCACCGCCGCGTTCATCGACGCCGAGCACGCGCTCGACCCGACCTATGCCGAGAAGCTGGGCGTCAAGGTCGACGACCTGCTGGTGTCGCAGCCGGATACCGGCGAGCAGGCGCTGGAGATCGCCGACATGCTGGTGCGCTCCGGCGCGGTGGACATGGTGGTGGTCGACTCGGTCGCCGCGCTGACCCCGAAGGCGGAAATCGAGGGCGAGATGGGCGACTCCCACGTCGGCCTGCACGCCCGCCTGATGAGCCAGGCGCTGCGCAAGCTCACTGCCAACATCAAGAAGTCCGGTTGCCTGGTGATCTTCATCAACCAGATCCGCATGAAGATCGGCGTGATGTTCGGCAGCCCGGAAACCACCACCGGCGGCAACGCGCTGAAGTTCTACGCCTCGGTGCGCCTGGACATCCGCCGCATCGGCGCGGTGAAGAAGGGCGACGAGATCATCGGTTCGGAAACCCGCGTCAAGGTGGTCAAGAACAAGGTGGCGCCGCCGTTCCGCCAGACCGAGTTCGAGATCCTGTACGGCGAGGGCACCTCGCGCGAGGGCGAGATCATCGAGCTGGGCGTGGCGCAGAACCTGATCGACAAGTCCGGTGCCTGGTACAGCTACAACGGCGACCGCATCGGCCAGGGCAAGGAGAACGTGCGCCAGTTCCTGCGCGACAACCCGGCGATCGCCAACGAGATCGACAAGCAACTGCGCGAACGCCTGCTGGTGCCGGTCGGCCGGCCGGCGGCCGCCGCCGCTGAAGAGGCGCTCGAGGAAGCGTGAACCGTGAGGGTTGACGGTCTGTTGCATGCACATGGCCCGGCTTGCCCGGGCCATGTGCGTTTTGGTCCGGTGTCGTTGGCGTATTCGGGCGCGACAATGCAGGCCTTCCCGGTCGTTGCTCCTGAGCGTGTATCCGCAGGGGTGGAGTCGAGGGGCGCCCTTTGACTTCGCTGCGCTACGCTCAGGGGGAACCGCGGGGGAAATCCGCTCCTATCGGGTGCCCGTATGCATGGCGATGAAGATGAAAAAGCGTCCTGGCCCAAATGACCCGGCCAAGCCGAAACGCAGCGCCTACGACAAGGCGCTGGGCCTGCTGGCGCGGCGCGAGCATTCGCGCAAGGAGCTGAAGACCAAGCTGCGCCAGGGCGGCTACGAAGGTGACGAAGCCGTCGCTGCGCTGGATCGCCTCGGCGAGCAGCACTACCAGGACGATGACCGCTTCGCCGAGGTGCTGCTGCGCAGCCGGATCGCCCAGGGCTATGGGCCGATGCGCCTGCGCCAGGAGCTAAAAAGCCATGGCCTGGGCGATGCGCGCATCCGCGAGCTGATGGATGAAGCCGAGGTCGACTGGGACGCCTCGGCCGCAGCCCAACTGCGTCGCCGCTATGGCGGGGCGGGCAGCGCGGATCCCACCGAACGCGCCCGCCGGGCGCAATTCCTCTTGCGTCGCGGCTTTGCCGCCGCCACAGTACGGAATGTTACCCACGCCGATGTGGACGACGCCGACGATATTTCCTGACATCCATCGCCCCGCGGCCATGGGTTGACGGAGCGATTGGCCCGGTCTCGGCGTGGCCCGTTGCCGCCAGCCATCGCGATCCGCATGAAAACCTCCGAAATCCGCTCCGCCTTCCTCGATTATTTCCGCTCCAAGGACCACACCATCGTGCCGTCCAGCTCGCTGGTGCCGTCCAGCGATCCGACCCTGCTGTTCACCAACTCCGGCATGGTGCAGTTCAAGAACGTGTTCCTGGGCAGCGAAAAACCCGGTTACGTCCGCGCGGCCGACGTGCAGCGCTGCCTGCGCGCCGGCGGCAAGCACAACGACCTGGACGCGGTGGGCTACACCGCGCGCCACCACACCTTCTTCGAGATGCTGGGCAACTGGTCGTTCGGCGACTACTTCAAGCGCGACGCGATCGCCTACGCGTGGGAGCTGCTGACGGAAGTCTTCAAGCTGCCGGCGGACAAGCTGTGGGTCACCGTCTACCACACCGACGACGAAGCGTTCGACATCTGGAACAAGCAGGTCGGCGTGCCGGCCGAACGCATCGTGCGCATCGGCGACAACAAGGGCGCACCGTTCGCCTCGGACAATTTCTGGCAGATGGCCGACACCGGCCCGTGCGGCCCGTGCACCGAGATCTTCTACGACCACGGTGCGGATATCGCCGGTGGCCCGCCCGGCTCGCCGGACGAGGACGGCGACCGCTACATCGAGATATGGAACCTGGTGTTCATGCAGTTCGACCGCGCGCCCGACGGCACGCTGAGCCCGCTGCCGGCGCCGTGCGTGGACACCGGCATGGGCCTGGAGCGCCTCGCCGCGGTGCTGCAGCACGTGCATTCGAACTACGAGATCGACCTGTTCGCGCACCTGATCCGCGTCGCCGGCGAACTGACCGGCACGCAGGACCTGGGCAACAAGTCGCTGCGGGTGATCGCCGACCACATCCGCGCCTGTTCCTTCCTGATCGTCGACGGCGTGCTGCCGTCCAACGAAGGCCGCGGCTACGTGCTGCGCCGGATCATCCGCCGCGCTCTGCGGCACGGCTGGATGCTCGGCGTGCGCGGCGACTTCTTCTGGAAGATGGTGCGGCCGCTGGTCGAGGAGATGGGCACGGCTTATCCGGAGCTTTCGGCAAAGCAGGCCTTCGTCGAGGATGCGCTGCGCACCGAGGAACAGCGCTTCGGCGAGACGCTGGAGCACGGCATGCGCCTGTTCGACGACATCGCCGGCAAATCCGGCAAGATGATCCCCGGCGTCGATGCGTTCCGTCTTTACGACACCTACGGCTTCCCGGTCGACCTTACCGCCGACATCGCGCGCGAGCGCGGGCTTGAGGTCGACATGGCCGGCTTCGAGCAGGCCATGAACGAACAGCGCGAGCGCGCCCGCGCCGCGGGCAAGTTCGAGGCCAAGGGGCAGATGCCGGCCGAGCTGGCCAGCCAGCTCAAGCCCACCGTATTCCTCGGTTACGAGGCGCTGCAGGGCAGCGGCAGCAAGGTGCTCGGCATCGTGCGCGGCGGCAAGCAGGTCGACCAGCTGGGCGAGGGCGAGGAGGGTCTCATCATCCTCGATCGCACGCCGTTCTATGCCGAGTCCGGTGGCCAGGTCGGCGACACCGGCACGCTGTCCAGCGCGTCCGGCCGTTTCGACGTCGGCGATACGCTGAAGATGGGCGGCGTGTTCTTCGGCCACGCCGGCACCTGGCATGGCGGATCGCTGCGCACTGGCGACACCGTCGATGTCTCGGTCGATGCCTCGCGCCGCCAGGCCATCGTGCTCAACCATTCGGCCACCCATTTGCTGCACGCGGCCCTGCGCCAGGTGCTGGGCAGCCACGTCACGCAAAAGGGCTCGCTGGTGGCGCCGGAGCGGCTGCGCTTCGACTTCTCGCATCACAAGCCGATGAGCCACGACGAGCTGGCCCGGGTCGAGGCCCTGGTGAACGCCGAGGTGCGCCGCAACGGGGCGGCCGAAGTGCACAACATGGGCTACGACCAGGCGATCGAGTTCGGCGCGATGGCGCTGTTCGGCGAGAAGTACGGCGACGAAGTGCGCGTGCTGAAAATGGGCGATTTCTCCACCGAGCTGTGCGGCGGCACCCACGTGGGGCGTACCGGCGACATCGGCCTGTTCAAGGTGGTCAGCGAGGCGGGCGTGGCCTCCGGCGTGCGCCGCATCGAGGCAGTCACTGGCGCCGGCGCGCTGGCCTACGTCGCCGACGAGGAGCGTCGTCTGGCCGAATTCTCGCAGCTGCTTTCCAGCAGCGGCGACGATGCGGTGGAAAAACTGCGCCAGCTGTTCGATCGCCAGAAGAAACTCGAACGCGAACTGGAATCCCTGCGCAGCAAGGCCGCCGGCTCGGCGACCGCCGACCTGGCCGGTTCGGCCACGGATGTCGATGGAATCAAGGTGGTCGCGGCCCGGCTGGAAGGCCTCGACGCCAAGTCGCTGCGCGACAGCGTGGACCAGCTCAAGCAGCAGTTGGGCGACTGCGTGATCCTGCTGGCCGGCGCGGCAGACGGCCGGGTCTCGCTGATCGCGGGAGTCCACGGCAAGGCCTTGGCCCGGATCAAGGCGGGCGACGTGGTGGCACACGTGGCGAAACAGATCGACGGCAAGGGCGGCGGCAGGCCCGATATGGCCCAGGGCGGCGGCACGGATGCGCCGGAGCTGCCGACGATCCTGTCGGCCTTGCCGGAGTGGATCTCGGCCCACTGATCCCTATCAGCTTTTGCGTGTGCCATTCGTCACGACCCTGGCAGATTGCACAGGGGAATCGTGCTCAGTTACTATCGAAACAGTGTCGACGCGGTCGGAAACGCTCGTGTCGCCAGTCAGGACGCCAAGGAGTGTTTTGGCTGTGAGCCGGGAAGGCGGGGTAGGGCCTTCGACGGATCATTCGTCGAACTGCGGAAAGACGGACGCTCAGGGGTGAGGCAACGTCGATCTGCAGGCCTGTGACCAACAGCTTTTATGGAGTAGCAAAATCATGTTGATTCTGACCCGCAGGGTCGGTGAGACCCTGATGATCGGCGACGAGGTGACCGTCACCGTTCTTGGTGTGAAAGGCAATCAGGTACGCATCGGCATCAATGCACCGAAGAATGTGGCGGTGCATCGCGAAGAGATCTATCAGCGCATCAAGGGCGAAAGCGAGCCCGGCAGTGGTCCCGACGAGTCCGTCGAACACTGATCGAGTGAATTAAGCCTTTACCTCGACCGCGCCGGTCAGTATCCTTGCCGGCTCCGCAGCAATGCGGAACAAAAACCCCGGAGAGATGCCCGAGTGGCCGAAGGGGCTCCCCTGCTAAGGGAGTATCGGGCTAAACACCTGATCGAGGGTTCGAATCCCTCTCTCTCCGCCAATGAAGTAATGTAAGTTATTGATTTAAATTAACTTACTCGTAAATCAGGACGGCTGGTATGCCATTAGGTATGCCAGCCGTCGTTGTTTCTGGTTCTGTCTCGTTGAGCGTTATTGGACCCACATCAGTAATACTGCCGAACATAGCCGAACGCTTTCTCGAACAGCTCTTCATCCGCGTGCAGCTTGTACTTGAACAGCGCCTTGCGCAGCGCCTTCTTCACCTCACGCTCGCCCGCCTGGGTGCCTTGCCATCCCGGGAAGCGGACCAGGCGCACGATCTCGTCGATGTCTGCTACCACGCGCTCCACCATGATCGGCGTCTCGGGAGTCTTGACCTCGTTGAACAGTTCGCTCAGCGCTGCCTTGCCGCGATCCTCGTCCTCTTCGGGCGGAACCTCCTTCTCGGCCTGCAAGGTCTCCTTGGCGATTTGCAGCAACTGCTTCAAGAATTCCACGCTGTTGATCTGGCCGGACTCGAAGCGGTCTTTCAGTGCATCGAGCCGTTCCGACAGCTGCTTGAACTTGGGGTTGCCACCATGGCCGCGGAGCCGGCGCTTGAGCTTGATTTCGATCTCCCTGGCCTTCTTCGGGTCAGGGTTCGATAGCACGGCCTCCAGCAGGTCTGCGTCCAGCACCAAAGTATCCAGATCGTCGCGTACGGCATCCACGTGCACGTTCTGATGGATCAACTCAATCGTCTTGGCGCCCAGCGAGTGCCAGATCAGCTTGCCGTGGCCGCTGGAGGGCTGCACCGACTGGTACACCTGCGACAGCCACTTGTAGTCCTTCTCGAACGGGCCCAGCACCGTGTCGGGTGACAGTGCCTCCCAGATCTTGTTGAGCACGCTGAATTCGGCGGCGAAGTTGTCGCGCACGGTGTTGTTGGGCAGACACTGCTGTGCGGTGATCAGGCCCTCGTAGCCTTGCAAGGTCCGGTCACATCCGGCAAAGAAGGCGAGGCATTTCTGCATTGCTTCGGGCAGTTTGTCTTTCAGCTCCTGGATGTTGCTAACCACCTGCCGGACGCTCTCGTCGTCGAACTCCAGCGCCGCCGCCACGTCATCGAAGATGCCGAGGTAATCCACGATCAATCCGTGGGTCTTCTGCTCGGAATAGGTGCGGTTCACCCGGCAGATCGCTTGCAGCAGCGTGTGGTCGCGCAGCGGCTTGTCCAAGTACATCGCCTGCAGAATCGGTGCGTCGAAGCCGGTCAGCAGCTTGGCGGTCACGATGATCAGCTTTAGCGGATCGGCCGGATCACGGAAGCGGTCCAGCAGTCGTTCTTCCTCGTCGCGCGAACGGTCGTAGGCCGCGTACTCGGGGTGCTCCTTCTTGTCGGACGCCTGCACCGACATCACAATGTCGGTGGCCTCCGGCGGCAACAGCTTGTCGAGTTCGGTCTTGAACAGCACGCACGACTCGCGGTCGAAGGTAACGATCTGGCCCTTGAACCCGTTCGGTTCCACCTTGGTCTGGAAATGCTCGGCGATGTCCTCGCACACCTTGCGCACGCGCTCAGGCGTCTTCACCAGCACGGCCATCTTGGCCGCGGTCTTGGCGAGGTTGTCCTTGTCCAGGTCCGACAGGCCGCCAGTCAGATCCTTGTAAGCAGCATCAAGGGCAACCTTGTCGATGTGCAGATCGATCAGGCGCGGCTCGAAGTGCAGCTTCAGCGTGGCGCCGTCGCGGATCGATTCCTCGAAGCCGTAGCGGCTCATGTAACCCTTGTCATCCTCGTCCGCACCAAAGGCATAGAAGGTGTTGCGGTCGGCGCGGTTGATCGGCGTTCCGGTCAGGCCGAACAGAAACGCATTGGGGAGTGCCTCGCGCATCTTGCGACCCAGGTCGCCTTCTTGTGTGCGGTGGGCTTCATCCACCAGCGCAATGATGTTGCTGCGATCGTTCAGGCAGCCGGTGGCCTCGCCGAACTTGAAGATCGTGGTGATGATGATCTTGCGCACATCCTGTGCCAGCAGTTGCTGCAGCTTCTCGCGCGTGTCGGCTTTTTCCAGGTTGGGGATGTCCGCCCCAGTGAAGGTACCGGTGATCTGCGTGTCCAGATCAATCCGGTCCACCACGATCAGCACTGTGGGGTTCTTCAGGCCGGCGTGCATGCGCAACTTCTGCGCGGCAAATACCATCAACAGCGATTTTCCCGAACCTTGGAAGTGCCAGATCAGGCCCTTCCTGGGGTAGCCCGCCAGCACCCGCTCAACAATCCTGTTGGCGGCCTCGTATTGCTGATAACGGCAGATGACCTTGCTGCGACGCTTCTTCTTGTCTGTGGCAAACAGGGTGAAGCTGCCCAGAATGTCCAGTACCACATGCGGTCGCAACATGCTCTCCGCTGACAGCTTGAGTGATTTCAGTGGATGATGCTGGCCGTCTTCGCCGTTGCCCTCCAGATGCCACGGACCCCAGTCCTTGACCGGCAATCCAATGGAGCCGTAGTGGTAGGCCTTGCCTTCGGTGGCTACGGAAAACACGTTGCAGACGAACAGCTCCGGCACGAACTTCTCGTAGTCGTCGTGCACCTGTATCGCGCCATCGACCCAGCTGATGCACTTCTTCACCGGCGTCTTGGCCTCGATCAGCACCAGTGGAAGTCCGTTGACTAGTAGCACCAAGTCGGCACGCCGTTCTGTAGCGCCGGCGCGGTAGGTGTACTGCTGGGTCACGACGTACTGGTTGCGCGTCTGGTCGTCCAGATCGATCAGCCGCACCGGCACATGTTCGTTGTTCTGCCCGAACGGCATCGAGCGTTCGCCGCGCATCCAGGCAGTCATCTCCTCGTTGGCGCGGATCAGGCCATCCGAGCGCACCGACAGCACGATGGCGCGCAGCTTGTAGAGCACCTCGTCGGCGCGGTCGGGCTCGGCGGCGATTTCCGGGTTCAGATGGAGCAGCGCGTCGCGGAGCCAGGATTCGGCCAAGACTTCCTGAGTCTGCCGCGGTACTTCCGAGGGGGCCGCGTAGCGCCAGCCGATGCCTTTCGTGCCGGAGCCATAGCTGGCTTGAGGGTCTTGGATGGCGCTGGCTGGCACAGCCTTGACGGGTCCAGCGAGCAGGTCGCGGACGTAGGCTTCAACGGTATTGGATTCGTTAAACATCGCGCCTCCCATTGCACTCGTTCATTGCTAGAGAAAGGGTGCGAGACGCAAAGCGTCGCCGATCTTCTAGGGTTGCAATTGCTGAGTCGAGGCTTTCGATCTCTTCAGCGATTTCGACTTGCTCGCCCAGCGTCGGAAATGGAAAGAACATCGCCCTGAAGCGTTCCGCGGGAAGGTGCGGAATCGTTGTCTCCCCGGTTACCGCCACAAATCTCCCAGTCCACGAATAGTATTGAAGACAGTGGAGCAAGTACCGTGGGTCGTCCTCATCAGACAGCCGTCGAAGCCTATGTAATGCTTTTTGATAGCAAGCGCCGGGAATCTCATCTTTCCACATGGCGGATTTGCCGACGTGCCGGCCTTCACAGGCAAGAATGTCCCCGTAACGGAGAGAGAACTTCTCCTTCTCCCTGGGGCTGAAGGCCATCTCGGCGACATCGTCGAGGTCCAACCTGTTCCATTGAACATTAGCATTTCGAATGTAGAGAGTATGACCAGGGGCTGATCTCGCGTTCTCAGACATCATCTTTCCGAGCTGCACCTCATACCTGTTTCCCAGAGAGGCTACGGCCCACGACTTGGGAAGTTCGCCAATAGGCGTGGATACCCTTTTCTCATGACGAACGCCCCTCCCAAAAAATTGGTTGAAGGCAGCGCGTCGCATGCGGTGTGCATCAGCGATCGCTTCTGTGCCCGCCTCAAAGACCTCACGCCACGCCTCAAGCAACGGCAGAAGGCGAAGTTGCTCCTCTATAGGCGGAACGGCTAACTCGAAATCCGCCAAACTGGACCAGTTAGTGCGCGGGCTCAGCGAACCGGCCGACGTGCTTACCGCGTGATCGAAGAAGGCGTCGGTCTCACAAATGAATGGCAGCAACTCAGGTAGCAGGGCCCGCGCATCCTTGGTCTCAAAAACGTAGATGTCACCAGAGCACACGCCTGAGAAATCTGCCACAGCCACCTTGCGCTGGTAGGCGCGGCGCTTGCCGAACAGTACCTGTCCAGGTCGAAACACGTTGGTGAAGGTCACGCCGTCAACGACATTGCCCCAACTGCGAATGCGCAAATCGCCAGGTTCCAGGTGTTCGAGGCCAACATAACGTTCAAGGCCATCGGCGAGTGGCTCTGGGCTGCGTGCCTTGGAGAGCCGCACGACATCACCAAACTTCGCCCGACGCCAGCCCGGTAGCAGAGGTTCATTTTTCAATGTTGTTGCCTCACAAACGGCATGGCGTAACCAAGGTATTCATTTTGAGCAGAGCGATGCAAATCCCATCGTTTGGCGTATCCAGCAGGGCGCTCCCGTTGATCTGCGTGGGTAAGAATCAGTCGCTTCTTGGCGCGCGACACTCCGACAAAAAACGCGCAGCGGTTTTCATCTTTGTTGCCAAAAAATATTTCGTTTTCGACAGCCATGATGATCACTGAGTCGAACTCGAGACCTTTGCTTTTGTGGATGGTCAGTATGCGTACCGCTTGATCATCCGAAAATCGTTCAAGGGCCTTGGGCAAATCGGGCTCGATCTTGAGCAACTCCTCGATGTGTGCCTTGGTGTCCCGGATGACTTCCTTGAGCCGATCATGGGATTCGTAGTCCGGCGACAGCGCGACGAGGGTTTCGATACTGATCTGTTTCAAGAAAGTTCGCACAAACTCCCACCAGCCTGCGAAAGGCTCCACGGCCAGATCAGCCATGGCAGCTTCTTTTCGCTGCTGCTTGATCAATCGATCAATATCTTTCCGTGCATTGGACTGGATTTCGTCATCTGCAAAGGGGATCAGCTGGTTCATCAACCGAACCCAGGCTTTGGGCTCACGCCTGCCATACAGGCAAGACAGGTAGTCGACAACCAAGCGGGCAACTGGCTCTACCGTGATGTCCTGCATCTGTTGCTCGTTGCGGAAGGGGATGCCATGTGCCTCCAGAGCAGCCATGAGGTGGTCGGCATAGAGATCCAGTTGCTTGGAGACCAGGACGGCAATCTCCGAAGGCGGCAATTGTTCTTCGTTTACCCATCCTGCGATCAGATCCGCCAAATGTTCCGCCTCTTCGCGGCTGTCGTCGAAGTGCCACACGAAAACCTCGCCTTCATCGCCGATCAGCTCCTCATCGGGCATAACGGACGCTGGATCGAGTACCCGAATGATTTCGTTTTGCATGCGCAGCAAGCGCGGCTTTGAGCGAAAGTTGCGGTACATGCTGAGCGGTATCGCAGTGAAATCGGCTGCGAAGGTCTGGAAGATACCGTCCATGGCACCCGCCCAGCCCATGATTTTTTGCTTGGTATCGCCCACGGCTGTAAGACGAACGTGAGTGCCTTGGAAGGCGAGCTTTACCAGTCCGTACTGGAAATTGGTGCAGTCTTGGAACTCATCCAGAAAGACATCGCTGTAGGCTTGTCGGATTGCATTGCGTGCGACGTTCGACTTCTCCAGGATCTGAATAGCCAGTGGAACCAGATCTCCAAACTCAATCTCGGTGCGGGAAGGCCCCGCTTTCCTGCCGACGATTTTGTAGCCCACATCCAACGCATACTCGCCCGTGAGTGCGGGCCGGAAACGATCAATGATGCGTTTGGCAAAGGCATGAAAGGTGTAGCTGTCAAAGCGTGAGGCCAGCTCTGAGCCACAACGGCGCTGCACCCGACCTTTCAAATTTCTGCTGGCATCGACCTTGAACGAGATAGCCAAAATTCGCTTGGGGTAGAAACAGGTGCCTGTCCGCAAAAGAAAGTCTGCGCGCTGTGCAAGCATCTCTGTCTTGCCCGCGCCAGGGCCGGCCGTTAGGGCTAGGCAGTGCTCTCCCTCTGTTGCGGCACGCAGCGCGCTCGGCTCAAGTATCAGGCCAGCCGCAGGCTGCCAGGTTTCGACAGCAATCACTCGGGCAACTCCGCGAGTCTTGCGATCACCGCATCGGCCAAACGTCCGAGTGATTCGGGCATGTGTGCAAGCACGTCCGCATCACTGAGATTGGCTAGCGCCTCAAGGTGCGCAGCCGGTTTGCTGCCAAGTTTAAATTTGCGGTGATAGGTCCCAAACAGCTTCAATTCCTCTTGACTGTACTGTGATGCGCCGTAGTGGCTTTTCCCTAGAACAGCCTTGATCGTCGCATCATCCGGGACCTCCTCAAGTACGTCGTAAGCGTCCGGAAAGGCGATCAGCATCGCGAAATCTAGATCCATGGGAGCGGAGAAAAATATCCCCCGACTCTCCAGTTCAATAAAGACGTTCCTTTTTCCGTCATCAAAAAAGTGATGTGTACGGATCGGTGCTTCGGCCGAGTTCCACGGCGGTAACGGCCAATCGGAAGGAAGGATCTTTGTTGGTTCGAACTTCGCGAGTTGGTCATTCACGTACTTCACTCGCCCCCAGCCCGCCTGATGTCGCGCAACGTCCAGATCCAGCAGCGTCAGATAGGGAATCTGCAGAGCCGACAATAAGCGCCAGAAATGATTGACGTGGCGACCGCCCAAAGGTGCTATCGAGACAGCCGACTCATCGACTGGTGCACCTTTGGCTTGCAGGAGTCGGGGCAGCACGATTTCTTCGCTATCACCTTCTCCCAGGACCACCAGCCGGGAGAAATAGATTTCCGGGAAGGCCTGCACAGCTTCACGCACAAACTTGTGTGCTTCGTCTGTTTTGCTTGGCAGGTGAATATGCGTGATGCGTGACGTTCTTGCATCTGAGATACGCAGGTATCGAATGCGTTCGGGAGCAACGCGACGGAGCATAGACGGCGCATGGGTAGCGATCAGTGCTTGCGCGTCGCCATTTCCGGTCATCAAGTTCAGTGCACTGATGATCCGCCCGAGGTACTGAGGCGAAAGGCTGTTCTCAGGCTCCTCGACGGCGATCAACGTAAAGACGGGTGGCCGCAACTTGTCAGCATCGAATGATTTGTCTTCTTCTGCTAGAACAGCCCGACCGATTGCCTGAGACGACAGCACGAGGGACAGATAAAGCATCGATTTCTGGCCATCGCTCAACCGAGAGAAGTCGACAAGGTGCTCATCGTGCCCAGGTGAGAATGAGACCGACATGTGCCGCAACAATGCTTCGATCTCAGAGGCGACAAACGTGATCTTAGGATCAGAAAAAAAGTTACCCTTGTGCAACGTTCCCCACACTGTCTTCAATCTCGTGCTGAACGCATTTACAGCAGGGTTGGACGCGAGACTGTCACTGATTTTATTTGTGAGATCTCGGATATCCCCACGTTCTGCATCCCAGTTTATGGCGCGGAGCATGCGCCCGAGGAGCGCGTTGGCACCATAGGTGATGTGATCGGCCGGGTCGCGGCGAGCAGGCAAATAGTGAACGTGGATATGGTTGCGCTCCGCGCGCTGTACTTGTGCGACCGTGAGCGGTGAACCGTCGGGATTGATGTCCAACACATAAACCAAGGTTTCTTCGATATCGCCATCCAACCCCATGGTGGCACTGAGCCGAAAGCGCACGCGCGGAATGCCATCTGCCTCGTCCAGTCGCATATGGCCAAAGTGTGGGGCGACTGTGCTGTTGTCATGATTCTCTGCCAATTCCGGAAACAGGAAATCGGCTTCTATCCAAAGCTGGCGCTCTTCGGGTACACCCGTTTCGTCGAATGGAACATGAAAGTCCGAGCGTTGGATGCGACGCAAGGACGGATCGAAGGCGAAGAGGCGACACAGCGATTGGAGCGCCGCGGTCTTGCCTGATCCGTTGGGGCCGATCAGGTAGGTGATGTCTTCCAGCGTGAGCTCGGTTGGCTTTTCGCCAAAAGAATGGAAGTTCGACAGCCGAATCGTTTGAAGCTTCATACGGCATCCTCTGCTTTAGCCAAGCCATCCAGCGTTTCCACCAGCGCGTCCATCTGCTGCCAGAAGGCACGACCGTCGTTCTGCCAATGCGCCCACGAGGAGCGCAGCGAGACTGCATCGCCATTGCTGTCGGTGGCGATGGCTGCGGCAATGCGCTTCACGTACATCGGGATCGAGAGGTTGCCCGCATTAGCAGCAATCTCGGCCAAGGTGGCAACCTTGGCGAAACCGGGTACATCCGCAAAGGTCTTGTAGGCAGCCAGGATGCGCTGCTGGTGTTCGGGTTTCAGAAAGCTCTGCGCACGTTCTCGGGTGACCTCGTTCAACGCGTCGATGAAGATCACCTTGCCTTTGCGAGCTACCGTCTTCTTGCGATTGCAGATGACGATGCACGACTCCATCGGGGAGTTGTAGAACAGGTTGGGCCCCAGGCCGATTACGGCTTCTACCCAGTCCTGCGCGATCATCTTGGCGCGCATCGATTGTTCTTCGTTGCGAAATAGCACGCCGTGCGGCCAGAGCACGGCGCAGCGTCCCTTGGCCGTGAGGCTGGTCAGGATGTGCTGCTGGAAGGCGTAGTCAGCGCGGCCTTGCGGCGGGGTGCCCAGTGAATTGCGACCCCACTTGTCACTGCTCCAGGCATCGCGGTCCCATTGCTTGATGGAGTAGGGCGGATTGGCCAGAATTACATCGAATTGGCGCAGGCGGTCGCCCTCGATGTGCTTGGGGTCGGCCAGGGTGTCGCCCCGGATAATCTCGAAATCCTCCACCCCGTGCAGGAACAAGTTCATGCGGGCGATGGACGAAGTGATGAGGTTGCGCTCCTGCCCATAGAGCTTCAGCGTGCGGTATTCGCCGCCGGAGCGCTTCACCTCATCCAGCGCCGAGATCAGCATGCCACCGGTGCCACAGGTGGGGTCGTAGATCGACTCACCCGCCTGCGGGGCCAGCAGTTGCGTCATCAAATGCACAACGGTGCGGTTGGTATAGAACTCGGCGGCCGTATGGCCAGAGTCATCCGCGAACTTCTTGATCAGGTATTCGTAGGCATTGCCCAGCTCATCCTCGGGCACGTTGGCCACTGACAAGGTCTGGGTGGAGAAGTGCTCGATGAGGTCTTTCAGCGTTTCGTCGGGCAGCCGCTCCCGATTGGTCCACGGCGCATCGCCGAAGATTCCATCAAGCTGATCCGGGTTGGCCGTTTCAATCGCACGCATGGCCTTCTGGATTGCCGCGCCGACGTTCTTGGATGCCTGACGTACATCGTCCCAGTGCGCTCCCTCAGGTATCTGGAAGCGATGGTTCTCGGCGAACTGGGCGTAGGAGAGATCACCCTTGGAGTTGGCTAGCGCAGCCTGGTATTCCTCTACCCACACATCCGACAGACGCTTGTAGAAAAGCAACGGGAAGATGAATTGCTTGTAGTCGCCCGCGTCGATGAGGCCGCGCAGCAGCACGGCGGCGCGCCAGAGGTAGCTTTCGAGTTCTTGCTGAGTGATTCGCTCTGTCACGCCTACTTCCTTAAGCTCGCGAATTTTTCCATTTTTATGTTCAGCAAATCGTTCGGAAATCCGCGCACAAGCAACGCTTCAAGGTCCTCGATCATTTCGTCATCAACTTTATATGCGCTGAAGTAGAAGGCTAAATCGCAAAGCTTCAAGTTCGTAGCCTTTGGCTGTCTGAGCTTTTCGGAACCTGGTTGGAATTCCTGATTGCGATCAGGGTGATGCACCAACGTGACCATCTGGACGTCGCGTTTTCTATTGAACGCGAGATTCATTTCCTTCCATACGGTTTGAAGGCGTGCCTTGCCAACATAGAGTGCCTTTCCCTGGGAGTCGTAGAAGACATAGATTCCGTAGCTCTTCTCAAGCGCTGCTTTGAGACCACGCGCGTACAGCGTGTCTTGAGATCCACCATCGATTACTTGCCAGCCGCTGCCTCGTGCTGTTTCACAGCAGTTGATCGCGTACAACTCTACGATCGGCTGAATCGTTTGACGCTGTGAGGTGAGCACGGCGGCAGATCTGGACTTTGCAAGTGCCGAGGCGACCTGCAATGGGCTAAGGTCCTCATCGCGTTGTTTCCAGTTGATCAGCGTCTGTACGGTCACTCCTAAAACACCAGCAAGTTCGTACTGAGAACCGGTTTCCAGTTTCTTCGCAAGTGCATCGAGGAGCGCTTTAGCTTTCATCGTTCTTCCCCTTGTTCGAGCCAACCGCCAGTGGTTAAAGTCTTCTCCAATTGCCTCTCCGCTTCACGGCATCGAGTTAGCGCATCCTTGAAGGCCGCAACCGCCTCGCGCAGTGGCGGGATGTCTTCTTGCAGTGGCGGCTGAACGTAGCGCGAAATGTTCAGCGTCCAATCTTCGGCCTTGATCTCGTCGAGGCTAACCACCCGGGCTGCATCCTGGACATCGGCAAATCCGCGATACCAGCTGAGGATGTCGGTGGCGTGTTCGGGTTCCAGATAGTTCTGCGCACGGCCACGGCGAAACAGCCGTGAGGCATCGGCGATCAGCACCTTCTTCTTGTGCATGGCCGGCTTGCGCTTGCGCAGGACCAGAATGCAAGCGGCGAGACCCGTGCCGTAGAACAGATTCGGCGCCAGCCCGATCACGGCCTCGATCAGATCCATCTCCAGCAGCTTCTGCCGGATGCTCCCCTCCGCGCCCTTGCGGAACAGCGCACCCTGGGGCAGTACCACGGCCATACGACCGGTGACATCAGCCATCGACTTGACCATGTGCTGCACCCATGCGAAGTCGCCGCTTGAGGAGGGTGGCAGACCAGCAAAGTTGCGGCCGAATGGGTCGTTCAGCCATTGCTCTTCGCCCCACTTTTCCAGCGAGAACGGCGGATTGGCGATGACGCAGTCGAAGCTGGCCAGACGATCAACCTCGAAGAAGGCCGGGTTGCGCAGGGTGTCGCCACGCACCACCTGAAAATCCTCGATGCCATGCAGGAACAGGTTCATCCGCGCGATGGACGAGGTGGTGAGGTTCTTCTCTTGCCCGTACAGCTTGCCCCACAGTCGCTTGACGTCACCGTGCTTGTCTTTGACGTGCTGCACGGCAGCCAACAACATACCGCCAGTGCCGCAGGCGGGGTCGTAGATGGTGTCGGTCTCTTTGGGATCGAGCATGTCGATCATCAGCCGCACCACACTGCGTGGCGTATAGAACTCGCCAGCTTTCTTGTTGGTGGCATCGGCAAACTTCTTGATCAGGTACTCGTAGGCGTCGCCGAGAAGGTCTGAGCTGACGTTCTGGTTACCGATCGGCAGCTTGGAGAAGTGCTCGATGAGATCCTTCAGCAGCGCATCGGACAGACGATCCTTGTTCGACCAGTGCGCGTCGCCGAAGACGCCATACAGAGTTTCCGGGTTGGCCTTCTCGATCTCGCGCATGGCACGCTGCAGCGCCGTGCCGACGTTGCTGGCCTTGGACCGTACATCGTTCCAGTGACAGTCTCCCGGCACCTGGAACCGATGCGACTCGGGATAGCAGGCCAACTGCTCATCCCCTGTGTCGTCGACAATCTCCTGGTACTCATCGTCCCATACGTCGCAGATGCGCTTGAAGAACAGCAGCGGAAAGATATAGGTCTTGAAGTCCGCTGCGTCCACCGGGCCGCGCAGGATGTTTGCGGATTCCCACAGGTGACTTTCGAGTTGGCTCAGAGTGACTTGTTTGGTACTCAATTGCATAGTCCTTTTGCACTCGCCCTTTTGATCTGAATTTCGTCGATGCACTCAAAGCGCTCTACGCCATCTTCGATGACCGAACGCAGGCGCTCTATGAGCACCGCTTGCTCGCTTGAACAGGACGCTCTGCGCCGAGTGACGTTTGTCACGTAATCGCCTGATATGCCTAGCGGCCGATGTGCATGGCCGTGTTCTCCAGAAATATAATTTCTTACCGATCCCTGCCCATTGTATGTCGACGAACTCACCCAACGTCGGCCGGGTGTCAGTTGCAAGCAAGAATTCCGTAAGGATCAATAGAGCTAAGTAAATGGGGAAGCGAGGGGCGAGGCCGAAGGCGAGCCTTAAGCTTATTAGCAGCCCGCCGCAGGCAAGGGCTGACAGATTGACAGCGTACGCGATGCTGAAAGCGAGCCGTACGCTTTTTACAGACCGCCGTAGGCAGGGCTGACAAATGCCGAGTCGCCAGCCGCAGAGCTAGCGACGACCGGTTTTTATGCCGACAACTGAAGGAGGCAAGGAAGCCAAGTGCAGCAGTACGCCAGCCAGGCTTTTCAAGTCTTGACTGTTATGCATCAAAACGCGTCTCAGGTTCACAGCAGATCCTCCGCGCAAATAGCTGAGCCACGCGGCTGGAGCCTCAGAGCCCGGCAGATCATCTTCCCGCACCACTCCGAGCAGCTCGCGCTCAGCGGTCGCTGAGTGGGCAGTTCTCCCGGATGCCCTTCCAGCGTCGACGCACGGGGTGAAGTAGATCCAGATGACCCAATCCGGACAACGGGTCTGGCAGCCTGGCCAAACGGTATCGTGTCTTCAGTAAAGGCGAGTCATAGGACTTGGCGTTGTAGCTGACGAGCACCGTGTTTGGCTGAGGGAAGCAGTGAATCGAGGAGCCATCTCATCGGGTGAGATGGCTTAGGGTGACGCTGGCGCTGAAGTCGCCTTCGAAGGCGAATGCGATCACCGCGCTAAACCCTTGATCTGTCTCAAGTGATCTGGCGAAGCCTTTTTACATCTTCCATTTTCACCCATTTAGGTGAAACTATGCGAACTATGACCATCCAGATCACGCACCGTCAATCGAACGTCCTCGCCTTCATCCGCGCCCGGATTGCGCAGGACGGACAGTCGCCCACCCTCGAAGAAATCGGCGAAGCATTGGGGATTGGCAATGTCAGTGCGGTGCTCAAGCACGTTCGGTCGTTGGAAGCGAAAGGCCGGCTGACGATCGAGCCCAACCACGCCCGCAGCATTCGGCTGGTGCGCGAGTCTGACCCGATGGATGCCGATACCTTGGAGCTGCCGCTGATCGGTCGCATTGCGGCCGGTGAACCGTTGTTTTCGGAGTCACGGGTCGATCGCAGCCTACGCGTCTCGCGTTCGCTATTCCGGTTGCGACCGGACTATCTGGTGAAGGTGGTCGGCGATTCGATGCGCGACGAAGGGATTCTGGAAGGTGATCTGGTGGCCATCCATGCCACGTCGGTGGCGAGGCACGGGCAAGTTGTCGCCGCGCGTGTGGATGGTGACCGCTTCACGATCAAGCGACTGCATTGGAAGGGCGATGTGATTCGGCTGATGCCGAACAGCCCGGGTTTCAAACCCATCGACGTCGACCCCACCGAAGACTTTGCGATTGAAGGTCTGTTTGCAGGCCTGCTGCGGGGCAGCTGATGAACGCCGTGGTTCCACTGTCCGCGTTGCTCGACGCCCGTCAGGTCTGGCGTGGTCGTGCTCCCGAGGTGCCGGTCGGTGATTACCCCACCGGCTGGCGCGCACTCGACGAGGTATTGCCCGCAGGTGGTTGGCCCGAGGCCTCGCTGTCCGAGATCCTGTTGCCCGTCGATGGCGTGGGTGAACTTCGCCTCGTGCTCCCGACGCTCGCACGGTTGACCCAAAGCCAGCGCCACGTGGTGGTCATTTCGCCACCGTATGCGCCGTGTGTCGCTGGCTGGCGCCAACAAGGCGTGGACATGCGCCGTGTCGAATTCGTGGATGCCGGCGAGAAGGATGTGCTTTGGGCTACCGAGCAGTGCTTGCGATCAGGAAGTTGCGCCGCGGTGTTGGCATGGCCGCATCACGCGGACGATCGCGCCTTGCGTCGTCTGCAGGTCGCCGCGGTCACCGGGCAGGCCCTCGCTTTCGTCTTCCGCGATCGCTCCCATCTTTCCAACGCATCGCCTGCCGCGCTGCGTCTGGAACTGGAAGCACCGCCGCATTCGCAGATCTGGGTGCGCAAATGCCGAGGCGGGGCCGTGCCCGCGCAAGCCATTCCCTTGCCGCGTTCTGTTCATTGATGGCACTCAGAGATGCTTTGGGCCTGCATCAACCTGCCGAGTCTGGCGCTGGATGGGATTCTCCGACGCCGTCCCACGGAAGGACCGTTGGTGCTGGTCGACGGGCCAATCAACGCGCGCATGATCGTTTCGGCAAATGAAACTGCCCGAGCGGCAGGTTTGCATGTCGGGCAGCGACTGAGCGCTGCGCAAGCGCTGTTGTCACAGTTCGAGGCGATCCCGTATGACCACGAGTCGGTGGAGCGGTGGCATCGGTTCCTGGCCGCCGTGGCTTACCGCTACAGCTCCGAGGTCAACCTGTTGCCGCATGCGATCGTGCTGGAAGTCAGCAAGAGCATGGGCCTCTTCGGGCCGTGGCCTCGGCTTGAGTCCATGCTGCGTACGGACTTCACCGACCTGGGATTCCGTCATCGCATGGCGGCGGCGCCGACCGCTCATGCCGCGCATGTGCTGACGACGGTGTCTGATGGGCAGGCGGTCCTGTCATCGGACACGCTGCGCAATGCCCTGGAGCGTGTGCCGATCGCGAAGAGCCGATTACCCGCGAATGCCATCGCTGCGCTGCCGAGCATGGGTATCCGTACGTTGGGTCAAGTGCTGGCGTTGCCGCGCGATGGCCTGCGTCGACGTTTCGGTGCGGAACTGTTGGCGTCACTGGATCGACTGACCGGAGACCTTCCATCTGGCCTGGAGTTGTATCGGCCGCCGGACACGTTTGATCTGCGCATCGAATTGCTTCACGAGGTGGAGAACCAATCCGCACTGATCTTTCCGGTGCGACGCATGGTCGATGATCTGGCCGCGTATCTGGCCGGCCGCGATGGTGGAGTGCAGCGCTTCTTGCTGCGCTTGGAGCACCGCGAGGGTCGTTTCACTGATGTGCCAGTGGGCTTGCTGGCCTCGGAACGCGACGGTGCTCTGCTGTTCGAGTTTGCGCGCGGTCGGCTGGAACACGTGACGCTGCCCGAGCCGGTGCTGGCGTTACGCCTGATCGCCCGCGATTTGCCGGCGTTCGTACCCGCGGGACGCGACCTGTTCGACGAGCGGCCCGCGAATGCACTGCCGATCGAGCAGCTGCGCGAGCGATTGCGCGCGCGGCTGGGCGATGGGGCGGTCTATCGGTTGGGCAGCACTCAGGACCCTCGGCCTGAGCGTGCGCAGCGTGAAGCCATGCATGATGAAGTGCCCATTGACCCGCACCCACGCCCGACGTGGCTGCTGCAACGTCCCGTTCCCCTGCGCGGTGGGAACCCGGTCATCCTGTCCGGTCCGGAGCGTGTCGAAACGGGGTGGTGGGATGGGGGCGAAGTCTGCCGTGACTACTACGTCATCGAGACCTCACTAGGGCAGGAAGCTTGGGCGTTCTGCGCACCCGATGAGCAGACCGGCTGGATGATCCATGGGTGGTTCGCATGACGTCGTATGCCGAACTTCACTGTTTGTCGAACTTCTCGTTCGGCCGCGGCGCATCCAGTGCACGCGAGTTGTTTGAGCGCGCAAAGACGTGCGGCTATAGCGCTCTGGCGATCACCGATGAATGCTCACTCGCCGGCATCGTCCGCGCATTGGAAGCGTCCCGCGCCGCGGGCGTGCCGTTGATCGTCGGTTCGGAGATCCAGCTCGACGATGGCCCGAAGGTCGTCGTGCTGTGTGAAACGAAGGAAGGGTACACGTCGCTGTGCCGTCTGATTACCACGGGGCGACGTGCATCCGAGAAAGGCACCTACCGCCTGACTCTCGCCGACGTGGCCACCGGCTTGCCAGGCACGCTAGTCCTGTGGGCACCTGACTTAGTCGTCGACATGAATCACGGTCGCTGGGTGCGACAGACGTTCGGCGATCGCGCCTGGCTGGCCGTCGAACTGCACCGTGGACCGAACGATGCACGGCGGGTGCGTGAACTGGAAGCGATCGGCCGTGAGCTGGATCTGCCGCTAGTGGCGGCGAGCGACGTGCACATGCACGTCCGGCGACGGCTGGCCTTGCAGCACACGCTCACGGCGATTCGGCATCGTGTGCCGGTCGCGGAGGCAGGCGGATTGATCGCGCGCAATGGCGAACGGCATCTGCGTCGCCGGCATGTGCTCGCCAAGCTGTACCCCGAGGCATTGCTCGAAGAGAGCGCACGGATCTCGGCGCGGTGCACCTTTACGCTCGACGAGCTGCGCTATCGCTATCCGGCGGAACTTGTCCCGGTGGGCCATACCCCCACCAGCTGGCTGCGCCAGCTGACGGAGGAGGGTGCGCGGTGGCGCTGGCCCGATGGCGTGTCAGAGAAGGTGCGCAAGCAGCTAGAGCACGAACTGGGGTTGATCGAGTCGCTGCGTTACGAGCCCTATTTTCTCACCGTGCACGACATCGTGCGTTTCGCGCGAAGCCAGGGAATCCTCTGTCAGGGCCGGGGATCCGCAGCGAACTCCTCGGTGTGCTTTGCCCTCGGTGTGACTGAGGTCGACCCAATGAAGATGAGCCTTCTGGTCGAGCGTTTCATCTCCAAGGAGCGCAACGAGCCGCCGGACATCGACATTGACTTCGAGCACGAGCGACGCGAAGAGGTCATCCAATACATCTATCGGAAATACGGGCGGGAGCGTGCCGCTCTGGCGGCCACCGTCATCTGCTACCGCGGCAAGAGCGCCGTGCGGGACGTGGCCAAGGCCATGGGGTTGCCGCTGGATCAGGTCGACCAGTTGAGCCAGGTATTCGCATGGTGGGACGGCGACGAGTCACTCGCTGAGCGGTTGCGCGAGCGCGGGTTCGACCCCGAGAGCGCGGTCATCCGACGCATCATCAAGCTGACGGCCGAGATCCTGGACATGCCGCGGCACTTGTCGCAGCACGTTGGCGGATTCGTGGTCTCTGATGCGCCATTGAGCGAACTGGTACCGGTGGAGAACGCCGCGATGCCCGATCGCACGATCATCCAGTGGGACAAGGATGATCTCGACACGATGAACCTGTTGAAGGTCGATTGCCTCGCCCTGGGCATGCTCACCTGCGTGCAGAAATGCCTGAACGTGCTGCGCGACCAGCGCGGACAGGATTACTCGATGGCTACGCTGCCACCCGAAGATCCTGACACCTACGCCATGATCCAGCGGGCGGACACGGTGGGCGTGTTCCAGATCGAGTCACGCGCGCAGATGGCCATGCTGCCACGGCACCGACCGGAAAACTTCTTCGATCTGGTGGTGCAAGTGGCCATCGTTCGACCCGGCCCCATCCAGGGCGACATGGTGCATCCGTATCTGCGGCGGCGTAGGGGCGAGGAGCCCGTCGACTACCCGTCGGAAGAGTTGAAGGAGGTGTTCGAACGTACGCTGGGCGTACCGCTGTTTCAGGAACAGGTGATGAAGCTGGCCATGATCGCGGCTGGGTACACAGCCGGAGAGGCGGACGGGCTCAGGCGCGACATGGCCGCATGGAAGCGGCGAGGCGGATTGGAGAAGCACCGCGAACGCATCCTGACCGGCATGGCCGATCGCGGCTACACCACAGCCTTTGCCGAAACGCTGTTCGAGCAGATCAAGGGCTTCGGATCGTATGGATTCCCCGAATCACATGCCGCTAGCTTCGCCGGCATCGTCTATGCGAGCTGCTGGCTGAAGTGCCATGAGCCAGCGGCCTTCACCTGCGCGCTGTTGAACAGCCAGCCCATGGGCTTCTATGCGCCCAGCCAGATCGTACAAGACGCCCGACGCCACGACATCGACGTTCTCCCAATCGACGTCCAGTGCAGCGATTGGGACAACACGCTGATCACGCGACGGGACGAGGCACCGGCCATCCAGTTGGGCCTGCGCCAAGTGCGTGGGTTCAGCGAAGAGGTCGCACATCGGATAATGGTGGCCCGCGCGCAGCGCCCGTTCGCCGACATCGCGGATCTCTGCGCGCGAGCGGCCGTGGACAAGCGTCACCAGGACTTGCTGGCGCAGGCCAGCGCCCTGCGGGGTTTGTCGCGGCATCGGCACCATGCACACTGGGAGATCGCCGGTGTAGAAAAGCAGCTGCCGCTCTTTGGCAATATCAGCCCGGCAGAAATCGCGGTTGAGTTGCCGAAGCCGACACAGGCCGAGGACACGCTGGCGGATTACGCGCGGACCGGCCTGACGCTGGGTGTGCACCCCTTGGCACAGATCAGGGATCGGTTGCGCGCTGCTCGGTGTACCGACTCACGAACGCTGCGCAAACGACCCCACAACAGCTATGCGCGCGTAGCGGGTATGGTCACGATGCGTCAGCGACCGCAGACGGCCAGTGGGGTCACGTTCCTGACGATGGAAGACGAGCACGGCATGATCAACGTCATCGTCTGGCGTGATGTCGCCGAAACCCATAGGCGCGTGTTGCTGGAATCGGAATTGCTGGGAATCGACGGACGTTGGGAAGCGGTCGATGGCGTATGTCATCTGATTGCCAGTCGCCTGCTCGACATGAGCGAGCTGCTCAGTGGGCTGGACGTGCGGTCGAGGGACTTCCACTGAGAGGCAACGGTGAAACACGCAGGCGCCCAAGGAAGGGCAAGATGTCTCTGAATAGCGTGGGAAGCACACCGGCGATGACGACATCAAGGCTATCCAGAATCAGCTGCGTGCACTGGATTGAACGCATCACACACCGATCGACGATGACCAGCCCGCCGGCCAGTATGATCAGCTGCAGATCCACGTCGGCCGGCGGAAACCGACCCAAAGCAGATATGGCCATGCGGACATTCGCCGCCCTGGCGTCGACCCGCTCACTAGTAACGACCAGCGCGCCCCTGTGCTGGTCGTTACTAGCTTTATTTGGCGGTTTGCGCCGCTTCGACCTTCGCGGCATGGGCTTCGAACGTGGGGCGAAATGATTCCTTCTTGAGGCGCTGCAAGGCTACATCGATCGCGGCCTTTGCTTCGGGCAGTCGACCAAGCGCCAGATAGGCGCGCGACAAGCGATGCTGGCCGAAGGCGGAGTCCGCGATTTTGGGTAGAGCCTCGAGATAGTCGAGCGCCTCCTGGGGACGGCTCATTTCGATGAGAAGCTCGGCGACCCGCTCCGTCTGGTAGCCGTCCAAGCTCTTCAGGGCCTTATATGTGGCCAACGCGCGCGCCTGCAATTCGGTGCGGTCGCCTGACTTCAGGCGGCTGGCTTCGAACAGTAGCTCGCCATAGGCGAAGAGGTCCCCGTCTTCGTCCGCAGCATCCGGTTCCCTGGGCGGCACCATATCGAAGACGCGCAGAAAGGCTGGGTCTTCCCGTCGCGCCCAGTATCGACCTATCGACGCCAGCGTCCGATAGGCCTGGCCAATGCCGAGATTGGTCAGGCGGACCAATACGTCCTCGATCGTGGGGCCATGCGCTTTGACGAGTTCATTCCGCCACGGGTCGTCTCGCCAAGGAAGGTTTTCGACGGCGGCTAAGAAGACCGAGGTCGTCACATCCCCGCGGCCGCCGTAGCCCTCGAGAAGGGCGCGGGTCATGGTCTCGACCTCCGCCGCCTTTGTCGGGTCTCTAGCCAAGAGTTTGACGAGTTGCAGGCGCGCCTCGTTCAACGGATGCGAGCCATGCAGTACAGCTTCGAAACGCGCGATCGCCGCCGGCTTGTCTCCCAGCCGGAGCAGCGCCTTGCCCCGGTGGTGCTCCAATTCCGCGTGCTGCTGGAGGGTGAGCCTGCAATCGGTTTCAAGGCGATCGAAGACGGTCATCTGCGACGCCAGCGCCGTCTCCGCGGCTGTCTTGCCATCGCAGGTCTTGCGGTAGAGATAGCCGGCTTCGATGGTTTCGATGACGGCCATAGTGTTGATAGCGGGCACTCTGTCGCCGGGTGTCGCGAGAATGCGATCGACCATGGCGACGGGGTCTTCGAGAAGGTCGGGATCGAGGCTGGCCGACGGGCTGGTCTCGAGGAGTGCGTAGACGAATGCCGACCGTCGGTCGCCCGCGGCGATCGCTGCCCGGAGCCGGACGTCCAAGCTTCGCGATACGGTCCAGAACGGGAGGCCGTCCCCCGATGTGGCTGCCTCTTCGATATAGGCCGCCAACTGATCGGTGAAGGCGCCAGCGAAGTCGGGCAGGCTGCCTGTAAGCGTCTGAAGGCTCGCGAAGACGACATCGTGGAGGCGCACGACATTAGGTCGGTCCGGCGTTGTGAGGCAGGCGTCGCTGAGCTTGCGCAGGCCGACATGACTCAGGGCCCGAACGGCAATGCCCCTATCGCAGTCGGCCTTCCCGACCCAGAAGAAGAAGGCGAGCTCCCGGCCCATGACGTTCAGGACACGAGCCAGCAATCGGTCGGCTAGACGGTACGACCTGTCCGGAAGTTCGCCGATGACCCGGCAGTCGTCGCGAATGTCGGCCCAGCTTGCACCGTTCCGGACAGTGCCGTTGATCAGGCCGTAGGTAAGGGGATGGCCCCCTACCGCGTCCCAGATCGCTTGGAAGACCTCGTCTGGGCATGGCTCCTTTATGTTGCGATTCACGACCTCCCGGGCTTCGACCTGGTCAAAGGGCGGCTGGACGTAGCCGCCGTCGCGCCGGGACGTAACGATGATGTGTGATTCTGGCCCGCACAGAGCGGCCAGTTGGTCTAGCGCCAGATCAGGATCCACGTCGTCAATGATGAGTAGGGTCGGGCGTGACTTCAGCAAGTAGGCGACGTTGCGGCTGTCGCCGGCCCGGACCATGGCTACCGCGTTGAGACTCTCGACCGAGGGGACGTCCGTGCCCTTGAGCCAAAGCTGGTTGTGGTAGGCATCGATGTGCCGCTTCGCGAACGCTGCCGCAGCGACGGACTTGCCGGCGCCGCCGTGGCCGGAGACAACCAGGCAGGGCGATTTCGTGAGCTCGGCCTCGAATGCGGCATCGATGGCCGGCCTGAACAACGCACCTTCGCCGGGCGATGGAACCTGCAGGGTGGCGGCCTGCTCGTCCCGGAGCTGCGCTAGGACTGGCAGGTACGGGCTAAGGAGGCTCACCGCCCGGTCGCTTGTCAGAAGATAGTCGACAATATTGGCGGCGATGTCCTCACAGTCCCATATCTCCACGACGCGATCCCGCATGTCGGTACGGGCGCTTACCTCCGCCTTAAACTGTCGTTCGGCGGCGTTCACCCGCTTCTGCGCCGAAAGCAACACGATCGCGCATGCGTTCGGCTTCTTCGCCAGCGCGTGGTTCAGGTCGTTGGTTGCCTTGGGCATGTCGCTAGTGAAGTAGCCGGCCTCCGCCGAATACTCCGCTACAAAGGTTTCGTCCGGTGAATGGGTGTCGACGTCGCCACCGACCGGAAAGCCAGCGAGATTTAGGCCCCGGTGCGTCAGGGGGATGCCAAGAAGCTGGCCCATTAGGATGCCACCGAAACGCTCAAAATCAGGGCCGATCACCCGAATGCCGTCGATCAGACGATTGACGTGGGAGGCGCGGAGCTTGGCGTTTATGGACTCGCTCATGGGGCGCTCATTGAAGTCTGCTACAGAAGGACCGTCCAGATCATCGTCGCGGCTGAGTGGTAATGGTCGCTCGAGTTCATTCAGTCCCTGAACCGGTGAATGATATCTGGCGGCCAAGCCACTTGGGCGGGCTCAACCGCAATTGATCAAGACTGCTTTCGAAACGCCGGTCAAAGTCCGCTCTTGGCCGATGACAGCCCTTGCGGATCCGATGACGCGCGGGCAAGCGCGATAGGCAGAGATCGACCCATTTCAGCCGTTCGGCACGACTATCCATCCGGCAGGCACGTGGCCGATCTAGCGACCGCGTTGTTCTCGCCCCTGTTACACGCGCACATTCGCCTGCGTAACTCATACACCCTCAAAAGTGTCGGATAACACGGCATCGCGCACCGCGACCCACGCCGACCTTGCAGCGCAAGCGTATGGTCTACCGCAAGAATTCGACGATTGAACGGTTAGAAACGGCGCTGCATACTCGGTGCAACACCCCGCTTTTGGGGTCTACTAAGCGTTAGGCCTTTCATGCGAACACGCCAAGACTTTGATGCGGGCCTTTCTATAGTCGCTTCGGTTGTGCGGTCGTGGGATCCATATCGTCTCCTAGATTCAGGCGCGCCGTCTGACGAGTTCGACGCGGAGATCGCCAAAGTGGTTGCCTGCATTCCTCGCATCTCAAACGCAGCGGCAGCAGCTGCGGCTTTGTCATCGGCCTTCTCAGCATCGTTCGAGCCGGAGTTGTTCTCTCCTGCTCAATGCGCAGTTCCTGGGCAAGAGCTCTTTGCTAAGCTGTCGGCAGCGGGCCTTGTGGCATCGGCCTAACCACTCGTCCAAGCGGACGCGCGAAAAGCCGCGCGCCGCTTAACTCCAGCGTTAGGCGGTTGCTCGTGTTGGTTCTTCGCGTCGTGTGTTTCGCTCAGCTTTGCGGCAGCTTGTAGCTCTTCGCTTCGGCAACATTTTTCCGTGGCGTTGCGGCAAGTCTTCAGCCTTCAGAGCTGGTAGTTTTGGGGTAGTCGGTTGCTCAAGCGGTGCGCTCGTCCAGGCTCAACACCGTCGCCCGAGCGTGTCGCGGCGCACCCGTCTAACATTTCCTTAGGAGACTTCCCGTCAATACCACGCGCTTGATGCTCTTGCCTTGAGCTTTCAGGCTTTCGCTGGTGGCGGTGTTGTCGTTGATGC
>NZ_LMGH01000014.1:0-235905 GCF_001427365.1 Rhodanobacter sp. Root561 | reverse complement strand
CTGCTCTTCGGTAAACCGCTTCTTCACGTCCAATCTCCTTCGGATGGGGGATTGGACTCCAAACCGACGTGCTACTCAAAACCGGGGGGACGTCGCGCGCACTGCGTGGAGCAGGTATTGCACGGCACCTGCCCGAACTGCGGCGGCGGCTTCAGCCCGCGGCCGACGCGGGCGGCGGCGCTGCTGGCGAAGTACCCGCCATCGACGGAGCGGGTGACCAGGCCGGATGGCTGCGCCAGCGCCGGCTGATCGGGACAGGCACCACTACAGCAGCCGCAGCAGCTCCTTCATCAATGGCAACCGCCGCACGCGTACCGCGCTGGCGCGGAACACCGCATTGGCGAGCGCGGGGGCGACCGTGGGCATGGCCAGGAAACTGGCGCCGGCGGGGTCACGCTCGTCGTCGACGGTGATCACTTCCACGTCGTTGGGCAGCTGCGCCATGCTGGCCAGCGGGTAATCCCTGAGGTCGTGCTGCTGCACCTGGCCGCCCTTGACGGTGATGGCGGCATTCATGGCGATGGACAGCGCATCCAGCGTGGCGCCGGCGACCTGGCCCTGCAGGCCGGTGGGGTTGATCACGCGGCCCACGTCGACGGCGCAGACCACGCGCTGGATGGTGAGCTTGTCGCCCTGCATCGCCGCCTCGATCGCGTGCGCGACGTAGGCGCCGTCGACGTGCCAGCAGGCGATGCCGAGGCCGTTGACGGTGCGCAGCCAGTTCTTCCACTCGATGCGGTCGGCGACCAGGCGCAGCACGTTGGCCAGGCGGCCGACGTCCAGCGTGCGACCGTTGTCCAGCGGCAGCTGGCGCGCTTCGCCGAGGATGCGCAGGCGCGTCTTCAGCGGGTCCTCGCGCATCTGGTGGGCGATTTCGTCGATGAAGCTTTCCACCGCGAACGCATTGCTCAGGTGCGGCATGCCGCGCATCGGGCCGCGGGGGGTGGCCGATTCCAGCGCGTACCAGTCGCTGCGATAGTTCGGCACCAGCGGGGCGGGGAACTGGTCGGCCTGCAATTCGGACGTCCACAGATGATCCTGCGGCACGCCGCGTCCGGTCAGTGCGGAGGCGCTGGCCATGCGCTGGTTCCACGCCAGCAACTGGCGCTTGCGATCGATGATGGCGCCCAGCTGGTGCACGCTGCCGCTGCGGTAGTAGTCGTTGCGCAGGTCCTGTTCACGCGACCACAGCAGGCGCACCGGCTTGTTGATCGCCTTGGCCAGCATCACCGCTTCGGCCACGTAGTCGTGATCGAGCCGGCGGCCATAGCCGCCGCCCACGCGCGGCACGCGGATGTCGATCTTGTCCGCGGCCAGGCCGGTCAGGCGCTGCACCACGGCCGAGGCTTCCTGCGGCGCCTGGGTGGGCACCACCAGGCTGGCGCGATCCTTGTCCAGCCGCACCAGGCAGTTCGTCGTCTCGGCGGTGGCGTGCGCCAGCCACGGCTGGAAGTAGGTCGCCTCCAGTCGGCGCGCAGCCTTCTTGCCGGCGGCGTCGGCGTCACCGATGTTGCGTACGCGGGTGGTGGGCGCGCTCTTGCCGCCGACCAGGGCGAGCGCCTGCTGTTCCAGCGTATTGCTGCTGGCGTCGCCGCTGGCGCCGGGCTTCCATTCGAGCTTGAGCCTGGCCTGGCCTTGCAGCGCGGCCCAGGTGTTTTCGGCGAGCACGGCCACGGCCGGGGCGATCACGGTGCTGCCCGCAGGTTGTCCGGGCTCGGGGCGCAGCTGCACCACTTTCAGCACGCCGTCGACGGCCAGCGCGTCGGTGGTGTCGATCCGTGCCAGCTTGCCGTCGGGCCAGGGGCAATGCGAGAGCACGGCGACCACGGCGTCGCCGTAGAAGTGGTCGATCGCGTAGCGGGTCTGGCCGGTGACGATGGCGCGCGCGTCGACGTCGCCGACGCCGTGGCCGATCAGCCGGTAATCGGCGGGGTTCTTCAGCGGTGGCAAGGTGGTGGGCAGGGCGATCTTGCTGGCGTCGGCAGCCAGGCTGCCGTAGCTGAAGCGGCGACCGTCGGGCGCGATGACCATGCCGTTCTCGCTGCGCAGGCGGCTGGCGGCCAGACCCAGCCGGCGCGCGGCGGCCTGCAGCAGCAGCCAGCGCGCCACCGCACCGGCCTGGCGCAGGTCGCGCCAGGCGGCGGGGATCGAGGTGCCGGTGCCGCCCACCTGGTGGCCGTAGCTCCACACCGGCTTGCCGTTTCGGCTGTCGACGCCGAGGCCGAGCGCGACCACCCGCACGTCGTTCCAGTCGACGTCGAGTTCGTCGGCGATGATGCGCGGCAGCGAGGTGGCCACGCCGGTGCCGGTGTCCGGATCGCGCGCGCCGATCAGCACGCTGCCGTCCTCGTCGATGCGCACGTACGGTCCGAGCCCGTGGACGTTGTCGCCCAGCAGTGCCGGTGGCAGCGGTGCGTCGGTCGCTTCGGCAAAGCGGATGCCGACGAGCAGCGAGCCCGCGGTGCCGGCGAGCACCTGCAGGAAGCGGCGGCGCGAAAGTCGGATGCCCTGGCTCATTGCTGGCCCGCCTTGCCGGCGGCGGCGCGCTTGATCGCGCGGCGCACGCGGGTCTGGCAGCCGCAGCGGCACAGGTTGGGCAGCTGGTCGATGTCGTCGTCGCCCGGGTGCGGCTTGCGGCGCAGCAGGTCGACGCCGGCGATCAGCCAGCCCGGCGTGCAGTAGCCGCAGCCGATCGCGTCCTCGTCGATGAAGGCCTGTTGCAGCGGATGCAGGCTGCCATCGTTGGCGGCCAGCCCTTCCACGGTGACCACCGCCTTGCCGGCCAGCCTGGCCAGCGGCTGGGCGATCGCGGAGACGGCCTTGCCGTCCAGCAGCACCAGGTCGGCGCCACTGCCGCCGTGCTCGCCGGCGTACTTGGTGCCGGTCAGCCGCAACACGTCGCGCAGGTACCACAGCAGAGGCATCTGCGGATCACCGGTATGCCGGTAGTGCTCGCCATTGATCAGCAGGTCGATGCCGTCGCGAATCTTTTCCGGAACGATGCCGCTTTCCGGAGGGGGCGGCAGGACCTGGGCTTGCACGGGCGCCATCCATCATCTCCTTGAGGTCGATTCGCACATTGTGGCATTGCCGCCGTCCGCTTAGGGCAGTGGATGGCTGAACAGACGCCGCCAGACGAAGTAGACCGGCACGCCCATCAGCATGACCAGCAGCACGATGGCCGAGCTGCGCGGGTTGTCGAGCAGGGTGGCGACGACCACCGCCACCACCGCGGCGACGAACAGCAGCGGCAGCCACGGATAGCCCGGCACGCGGAAGCCGTCTGCCGTGTCGTCATGGCGGCGATACCAGAACAGGGTGCCCACGCCCAGCGCGCAGGCCAGCCAGTCGCCGAAGGTGGCGTAGTCGAGCAGCTGGCCGTAGCTGAAAGCCAGCGCCAGCAAGATCGCCCAGCCCGACAGCAGCAGCAACGCGGCGTTCGGCGTGCGCCAGCGTGGATGCAGGCGGGCCACGGCGCGGAAGAACAGGCCGTCCTCGCCCATCACCTGCAGCACGCGCGCGCCGGCGACCAGGGTGATGTTGCAGAAGCCGAGGGTGGAGATGGCCACGCCCAACGCGATCAGCCTGGCGCCGATCGGCCCGGCCACCTGCTGCATCACGTCGGCGGCGGGCGCGTTGCTGGCCGCCAGGCCGGCGTGGCCGAGCACGGCGAGATAGGCCACGTTGACCAGCACGTAGGCGACGATGACCAGGCCCATGCCCAGCGCCAGCGCACGCGGCAAGGTGCGCTGCGGCTCGCGTACTTCGCCGGCGAGGTTGTTGAGATAGGTGAAGCCCGAGTACGCGAACAGCACCGGCAGCGCCGCACCGATGAAGCCCACGCCGTGGCGCGCGGGGTCCACGGCCAGCACCTGCTGGTGGCCGGCGCCGGCGAAGAACAGCCCGCAAGCCACCAGCACCGCCACCGCCAGCAGCTTGAGCAGGGCGAACAGGTTCTGGATCTGCGCGCCAAGGCGGATGCCGAACAGGTTGATGCCAGTGACGAAGACCAGGGCACCGATCGTCAACGGCAGCGACCAGGCCGCCGACAGGCCGAACAGCGGTGCGGCATAGCTGGCGAAGATCGTCGCCACCGCGGCGGAGGAGCCGGAATAAATCACCAGCAGCATGGTCCAGCCGAACAGGAAACCGGCCAGCGGCCCGAACGCCTCGCGCAGGTAGACATAGGTGCCGCCGGCATGCGGCCGGCGGGCGCCCAGCTCGGCGTAGCACAGCGCGCCCAGCAGGGTGAGCAAGCCCGCGGCCACCCACATCAGCAACAGCCACAAGCCGGACTCGGTGCGCTGCGCCACCACGCCGGGGGTAAGGAAGATGCCGCCGCCGATGACGCCGCCGACCACGATCAGGGCGGCGTCCCAGGGGCGCAGGCTGCGTTGATAGCCGGGATCGGTACGAGGCATGGAGTGAGTCGGTGTGGGAGGAAGCACGCATGGTCGCTGTACTGCCGTGGCGCAGGCAAGCTCCGCCCCGATGTTGGTCACGGTCGTTACGTTGCTCCGATGGGTCGTTTGGCACGACGTCCACTCACGGGTACGTGCTCCATGTGATGGATGGGCGCCTTGAAGGGGTGTGCGTGGCGCTGTCGATTTTTCGCAGAATCCTGCAGGGATTGGCCGCGGCCTGCCTTTCGCGCAGAATGGGCCGCCGCGCGCCTCGGGCGCCGGGCAAATCAAGCAAAAATCAAACAGGGATTTCATGAACAAGCGTATTCAGATGTCCGTCATAGCGATCGCTATGGTGGCAGCCTCGGGCAGCGCCTTCGCTGCCGACCAGGGCGCATTCTTCATCAACGGCAATCTTGGCCAGTCGCATTTCCACAGCCGCTATTACACCGATAACACCGGTACCAGTTCGGCGGAGCGCGTGGGCTATGCCTGGAATCTGGGCAGCGGTGCCGGTGGCCTGGGTGTCGAGGCGGGCTATGTCAATCTCGGCCGCGCCAGTGTGTCGGCCTACGATGGCGCCTACAGTGCCAGCGCCAAGCTGTCCGGCCCGGTGGTTGGCGCGAACTACAAATACACGTTCAACAACAAGATGTTCGTGTCCGTGCGTGCAGGCTGGTTCCGTTCGAAATTCGATACGAAAGTCAGCGGAATTGGTTCGCAGAGTTTCAGCGGCAATGGCGCCTACAGTGGCGTCGGCGTCGGTTACGACATCACGCCGCACTTCAGTCTGGGCGTGAACTTCGACGAGTACCACGGCCGTGCCACGGTGTATGGCACCAAGGCCAAGCAAGCCGTCAGCTCGCTGTCGGGATTTGCCGAATATCGTTTCTGAGTCTCGCGCAGCTGGTGCAGGAGAACGGCCGCCCTGGGCGGCCGTTTTCTTTATGCGTGACCGGTCGGCTCATCAAGCGTCAGTTCACCGCGTACGCCGATCACGCAGGCGCCGCCGATGGTGACCGCGCCGCTGGCCGCGTCGCGGGCCACCTCGACGATGCCGTTGCGACCCACTTCACGGCCCTGGCTGGCGCGGTAGTTCAGTCCGTAGCCGTCGCGATCGCCCCGCGCGGCCAGCCAGGCCATGATCGCCGCGTTGGCGCTGCCGGTGACCGGGTCTTCCGGAATGCCGTCGGCCGGGCAGAACGCGCGCACGGCCATCGCCGCATCGCCGGAACGTTGGCGGCCGAACACGCCGACGCCGACGGCTTCCTGCCGCGTGCAGATTTCCGCCAGGGCGCCCATGTCCGGCCTCAGTGCCCGGACGGTTGCCGCCTCGCCCAACTGGCACAGCAGCCAGTGCGGACCGTTGTCCACGAGCACCACCTCATCCCCGGCAAGTTCCACTTGCAGCGCGGATGCCAGTTGCGCGCGCCGTGCATCGTCCACCGCGTGCATCCGCGCCGGCGGCGCCTGCACGTGGATGACCCGCGTCGGCCCCTGGCCGATCACCTGCACCGGCAGCAGGCCGGCGGCGCACTCCTGGATCAGCGCCGTCTTGCCGGCGTCGACCAGGCCGGCCTCGATCGCCGCATACGCGCTGCCCACGCTGGGGTGGCCGGCAAACGGCAGCTCCTGCCGCGGGGTGAAGATGCGCACGCGGTAATCCGCCTGCGGCGTGCTCGGCGGCAGCAGGAAGGTGGTTTCCGAAAGATTGGTCCAGCGCGCGATGCGCTGCATGGCCTGGCCATCCAGTCCTTCCGCCCCGATCACCACGGCCAGCGGGTTGCCATCGAACAGGCGGCTGGCGAAGACGTCCAGCTGCAGGAAGCGGAAGGTGTCGGGCATGGTCGGTAGCGGCGGGTGATGGGGAGGGGTTCGATGATAGCGGCAAGCCGGAAAGCCACCCTCCCGCTACGGCGGACTGCGGGCGGCGCACCGATTTGCGGCACAATAAGAGGGTTGTGCGCCCCGGACAGCGGTCTGCGGCGCCTCGTCCCCTTGAAATCAAAGCTGCCGCCATGACCTCCATCAAGCAAGAAGACCTGATCCAGTCCGTCGCCGACGCGTTGCAGTACATCAGCTACTACCACCCGGTCGACTACATCAAGAGCCTCGCCGCCGCCTACGAGCGCGAGGAATCGCCCGCCGCGAAGGATGCGATGGCGCAGATCCTGATCAACTCGCGGATGGCTGCCGAAGGTCATCGCCCGCTGTGCCAGGACACCGGCATCGTCACCGTGTTCCTGAAAGTCGGCATGAACGTGCGTTGGGGCGACGCCAGCATGTCGCTGGAGGACATGGCCAACGAAGGCGTGCGCCGTGCGTACATGGACCCGGACAACAAGCTGCGTGCCAGCGTGCTGGCCGATCCGGCCGGCAAGCGCATCAACACGAAGGACAACACGCCGTCGGTGGTGAACATGTCGATCGTGCCAGGCGACACCGTCGAGGTGATCGTGGCGGCCAAGGGCGGCGGCTCGGAAGCGAAGTCGAAGTTCGCGATGCTCAATCCGTCCGACTCGATCGTCGACTGGGTGCTGAAGACCGTGCCCACGATGGGCGCCGGCTGGTGCCCGCCGGGCATGCTGGGCATCGGCATCGGCGGCACCGCCGAGAAGGCGATGCTGATGGCGAAGGAGTCGCTGATGGAGTCGATCGACATCCAGGAGCTGATCGCCCGTGGCCCGGCCAACCGTTGCGAGGAACTGCGCATCGAGCTGTACGAGAAGGTCAATGCGCTGGGCATCGGTGCGCAGGGCCTGGGCGGCCTCACCACCGTGCTCGACGTCAAGGTGAAGGATTTCCCGACCCACGCGGCGAACCTGCCGGTGGCGATGATCCCGAACTGCGCCGCCACCCGCCACGCGCACTTTGTGCTGGACGGCAGTGGCCCGGTGATGCTCGATCCGCCGTCGCTGGAAGACTGGCCCAAGCTCACCTACGACACCTCGAAGGGCCGCCGGGTGAACCTCGACACCGTCACCCGCGAGGAAGTGGCCAGCTGGAAACCGGGCGAAACCCTGCTGCTCAACGGCAAGCTGCTGACCGGCCGCGATGCCGCGCACAAGCGCATGGTCGAGATGTTGAACAAGGGCGAACCGCTGCCGGTCGATTTCAAAGGCCGCTTCATCTATTACGTGGGTCCGGTCGATCCCGTGCGCGAAGAAGTCGTCGGTCCCGCCGGCCCCACCACCGCCACGCGGATGGACAAGTTCACCGAACAGGTGCTGGCGCAGACGGGTTTGCTCGGTATGGTCGGCAAGGCCGAGCGCGGCCCGGCCGCGATCGAGGCGATCAAGAAGCACCAGTCGGTGTATCTGATGGCCGTCGGCGGCGCCGCGTACCTGGTGTCCAAGGCGATCAAGGCTTCGCGCGTGGTCGGCTTCGCCGATCTGGGCATGGAGGCGATCTACGAGTTCACCGTGGAGGACATGCCGGTGACCGTGGCCGTCGATTCCGGCGGCACCTCGGTGCACCAGACCGGTCCGCGCGAGTGGCAGGCAAGGATTGGAAAGATCCCCGTCTTTGTTCAATAAATAAGTGCGCGAAGCGCACACCATCGCCTCCTCCCCTCCCAGGGGAGGATTGAGGTGGGGTAGCTCAGGGGCACCAGGGTGCGAAAAGCACCCCACCCCAGCCCTCCCCTGCGAGCAGGGGAGGGAGCAAATGCTCACGCTCCCGGCAACAGCCCCCAAAAAGCCCCAACCCCGCCTCGCAAAAGCTCTCCGAACCACCCATTCTTCACCCGGCCACCGCCATCCGGCCCGCCTGCCTCGTACACGCCAACCCCGACGAACCCACATCATTCAGACGTCCAAACGTCCAAATGACCTCATCGAAAAACCATTTGCAATTCCGATGCGGCAGCGCAACACTGGCTGGATGTCCCACCGCCCATAGCGAATACCCGTGACCTCGCCAACTTCCGCGTCCCTGCCTGCCAACGCCCCCTGGATCGTGATGAAGTTCGGCGGCACCAGCGTGGCGAGCTTGCCGCGCTGGCAGAACATCCGCGAGCTGGTGGCCAGTCGCCGCGCCGAGGGCGCCCGGGTGCTGGTGGTGGTTTCCGCGCTGTCCGGCATCACCGATGCGCTGAAACAGTTGTGCCGGCACGCCGATCGCGCCGAGCGCAACGAGGCGGCGAAGGCCATCGTGCAGCGTCATTACGAACTGCTCGAACACATGCAGTTGGCCCTGCCGGGCACACTCAACGAGCGCCTGGGCGACCTGGTCCGGCTGGCCGACGACAGCGGCAGCTTGGGCGAGCTGGCCTGGCAGGCCCAGGTGCAGGCGCACGGCGAGCTGATGTCCAGCGCCTTGGGTGCCGCCTTCCTCAGTCACAGCGGCGTGTCCACCCAATGGCTGGATGCGCGCGAATGCCTGTCGGCCGTGGCGCTGCCGAACCAGAACGAGCGCACCCGGCTGCTGTCGGCCATGGTTGAGGCGAAACCCGATCCCGCGCTGAACGCGCGGCTGGCCGCGCTGGGCGAGGTGTTCATCACCCAGGGATTCATCGCCCGCGAAAGCCAGGGCCGCACGGTGCTGCTCGGTCGCGGTGGCTCGGATACTTCGGCCGCCTATTTCGGCGCGTTGCTGAAGGCGCAGCGGGTGGAGATCTGGACCGACGTGGCCGGCATGTTCACTGCCAACCCGCGCCAGGTGCCCGGGGCCCGCCTGCTGCAGCGGCTGGATTACGAGGAGGCGCAGGAAATCGCCTCGACCGGCGCCAAGGTGCTGCACCCGCGCTGCCTTTCGCCACTGCGCGAGCCGCGCGTGCCGCTGCTGATCAAGGACACCAACCGGCCTGAGCTCGAGGGCACGGTGATCGGTCCCGAGGTGCGCGCGCACGCACCCAGCGTCAAGGCGATCAGCGCGCGCAAGGGCATCACCCTGGTGTCGATGGAATCGGTCGGGATGTGGCAGCAGGTCGGTTTCCTCGCCGACGTGTTCGCCCACTTCAAGCAGCACGGACTGTCGGTGGACCTGATCGGTTCGGCCGAGACCAATGTCACCGTGTCGCTGGACCCCACCGAGAACCTGCTCGATTCCGACGCGATCGCGGCGCTGGCCTCGGATCTGGCCAAGGTGTGCCGGGTCAAGGTGATTGCGCCGTGTGCCGCGATCACCCTGGTCGGTCGCGGCATGCGCTCGCTGCTGCATACCCTGTCCGGCGTGCTGGCCGAGTTCGGCCAGTTGCGCGTGCACATGATTTCGCAGTCGTCGAACAACCTGAATCTCACCTTCGTGGTGGACGAGGAGGTGGTGGATCTGTTGCTGCCGCACCTGCACGACCTGTTGATCGGCGCCGGCGCCTTGCGCACCGACGACAGCGCCTTGTTCGGCCCCAGCTGGCAGGCGCTGTACGGCAGCGGCGAAACGCCGGACGTGGCCGCCGCGTGGTGGCACGAGGCCGAACGCGATCGCCTGCTGCAGATCGCCGCCGAAGCCACGCCCCGTTACGTCTACCACCTGCCCACCGTGCGCCACCAGGCGCGCGAGCTGAAGTCGCTGGCCGCGGTCGATCGCCTGCATTATGCGGTGAAGGCGAACACCCATCCGGCGATTCTCGCTGCGCTGGCCGGGGAAGGTTTCGGTTTTGAGTGCGTGTCGCCCGGCGAGCTGAAGTTCGTGCTGGCACACGTGCCCGAATCCGCGCCGCTGCTGTTCACGCCGAACTTCGCGCCGCGCGACGACTACGCCTGGGCGCTGACCACGCGCGCCACGGTGTCGCTCGACGCGCTGTATCCGCTGGAGCACTGGGGCGAACTGTTCCGCGGCCGCGAGATCGTGCTGCGGGTGGATCTGGGTCGCGGCCTGGGCCACCACGAAAAGGTGCGCACCGGTGGCAGCGGCAGCAAGTTCGGCCTGCCGGTCGATCAGCTGGACGACTTCCTGCATCTGGCCGACGCGCACGGCGTCACGGTGCGCGGCCTGCATGCACACCTGGGCTCGGGCATCCTCGACGACGCGCACTGGGGCGAGGTCTACGCCCAGCTGGCCAGCCTGGCCGAACGCATCGGCAGCGTCAGCTTCATCGACATCGGCGGCGGACTTGGCGTGCCGTCGCATCCGGGCGAGGCGCGGCTGGACATCCTCGCGCTCGATCGCGTGCTGCGCGAGGTCAAGGCCGCGTATCCGCATTACCAGCTGTGGATGGAGCCGGGCCGTTACCTGGTAGCCGACGCCGGCGTGCTGCTGGCGAAGGTCACCCAGCAGAAGGGCAAGGGCGCGCTGCGTTACCTCGGCCTCGACACCGGCATGAACAGCCTGATTCGCCCCGCGCTGTACGACGCCTGGCACGAGATCGTGAACCTGACCCGCCTGCACGAACCGGCCACCGCGCTGTACCAGATCGTCGGCCCGATCTGCGAAAGCGGTGACGTGCTGGGCAGCGACCGCCGCCTGCCCGAAGCGGCCGAGGGCAACGTGATGCTGATCGCCCAGGCCGGCGCCTACGGCAAGGTGATGTCGAGTTTGTACAACATGCGCGACGAGGCCAGCGAGGTAGTCATTGATGCCTGAATTCCCTCTCCCCAAGGGAGAGGGCAGGGGTGAGGGGCCACGCCGGGACAGTGTCACAACGGAGGAGGCTTTCAAGGATGAAACGCCAAAATGTCGAGCGGGCGCGTGGATTGCGTCGAAACCAGACCGATGCCGAACGCAAGCTCTGGTATTACCTGCGCAACCGGCGACTTTCGGGTCACAAATTCCGCCGCCAACAAGAAATCGATCAGTACATCGTTGACTTCGTGTGCGTCGACGCCATGCTGGTCATCGAGCTGGATGGCGGCCAGCACGCCGAGCAGCAGGAATACGACGGACGCCGCACCCGATATCTGCAAGCGAAGGGATACCGCGTGCTGCGTTTCTGGAACAATGAAGCATTGACGAAGATAGAAAGCGTGCTTGAGGTGATTTTGGAGGCTGTCGCAAGTCCGCCCCCTCACCCCAACCCTCTCCCCGCCGGGGAGAGGGAGCAGTTCGCGCCGGAGAGTGAAGAGTGACGACAACCATGCAGCCCAGCCTGACCCAGGTGTTCCGGTTCACCCGTGCCAGCTACGCCGATGGCGTGGCCGAGCTGGGCTATGCGTTCGATGATGGTCAGGAACTGGTCGAGACGGTCCGCTTTCCGCAGGCGCCTGCGCTGCCGGCGGAGCGGCGCGCGGCGTTCGATGCGGCGCTGAAGCTGCTGCACCTGGTGGCCGGGGTCAGCTATTACAAAGCCGGCGTGCCGCCGAAGATCGAGCTGGCCGATGGTCCGCTGGACGACGCCACCGCCGACCTGCTCGACGCGCTGTACCTGCACGGCCTGGCCGAGTTCGCCTATCGCAACGGGCTGGACCTGCGCGGGCGCATAAGTTTTCCGCGAAGCGCAACATCTCCATCTCCCCTGGGGGGAGATGGGCGGGGTGAGGGGGCGGATCTACCCAAAGCTCCATCACTCAACTTGCCCCGGCGCACCCTGGTGCCGATCGGCGGCGGCAAGGATTCGCTGGTCGCGGTGGAGGCGATCAAGTCCATCGGCGGCGAGGCGACCGCCGTGTGGGTCGGCAATTCGGCATTGATCGCGGCCTGCGCCGAGCGCACCGGCCTGCCCACGTTGAACATCCAGCGCGAACTGGCGCCGGGGCTGTTCGAGATGAACCGGCTGGGCGCGTGGAACGGACATATCCCGGTGACCGCGGTGAACTCGGCGATCCTCGCCGTCGCCGCGATCCTGTATGGCTACGACTCCATCGCCTTCGCCAACGAGCGCTCCGCCTCGGCCGCCACGCTGGAATACGACGGCCAGCAGGTGAACCACCAGTGGAGCAAGGGCTACGCCTTCGAGCAGCTGCTGGGCAGCTGGCTGCACACGCACGTGGCCAGCGATCTCGATTACTGCTCGCTGCTGCGGCCGTATTCGGAGCTGGCGATCACCCGCGCGTTCGCGAAGCTGACGCCGTACTTCGACGCGTTCTCCAGCTGCAACCGCAACTTCAGGTTGCTCGGCCCCAAGCCCGTCGACCGCTGGTGCGGGCAGTGCCCGAAGTGCCACTTCGTGTTCTTGGCGCTGGCGCCGTTCCTGCCCAAGCCGCGGCTGCTTTCCATCTTCGGCCGCAACCTGCTGGACGATGAAAACCAGGCCGCCGGGTTCGACGCGCTGCTGGAATACCAGGACCACAAGCCGTTCGAATGCGTGGGCGAGGGCGCCGAGGCGCGCGCCGCGATGTTCGCGCTGAGCCAGCGGCCGGAGTGGCAGGAAGATGCGCTGGTGACGCGCTTCCGCAGCGAGATCCTGCCGCAGCTGGATGGCTCGCAGCTGGCGCTGGAGCCGTGGCTGGAACCGTCGCCGGAGCATCGCGTGCCGGCACGCCTGCGGCCGGCGCTGAAGACGATCGGCTGATGCGTTTCGCCGATCTGCAAGACCAGCGCGTGGCGGTATGGGGTTTCGGCCGCGAAGGCCGTGCCGCGATCCACGCCCTGCGCCGGCGTTGTCCGCAGTTGTCGCTGGTGCTGTTTTGCAGCGCCGGCGAGGTCGACGCGGCGCGCGCTTTCGATGGCGCGCTCGAGGTGGTTGCCGGCGAACCGGACGCCGCGGCACTGGCGCAGTTCGACGTGGTGGTGAAGTCGCCCGGCGTGTCGGCATACAAGCCCGCGTTGCTCGCCGCGCAGGCGCAGGGCACGACGGTCACCTCGGGCACCGCGCTGTGGTTCGGCGAGAATCCCGACGCCCGCGTGATCGCCGTCACCGGCACCAAGGGCAAGAGCACCACCAGCGCGATGATCGCGCACCTGGCGCGGAGCTTGAGCGTGCGCACCGCGCTGGCCGGCAATATCGGCCTGCCGCTGCTGGAACTGCTCGACCAGCATGCGGAGTTGTGGGTGATCGAGTTGTCCAGCTTCCAGACCGGCGAAGCCGGGCCCGTGGAGCTGGGCGTGGTCACCAGCCTGTACGAAGAACACCTGGACTGGCACGGTTCGCGCGAGCGCTACGTGGCGGACAAATTGCGGCTGGCGGACGTGTCGCGCCAGCTGCTGGTGAACGCCTTGCAGCCAAACCTGCTGGCGCTCACCGGCACGCATCCGCAGCGCCTGCTGTTCGGCCAGGCGGAAGGCTGGCATGTTGCAGGCGAGGTCATCTGCCGCGGTACGCAGCAGGTTTTCCCGGTGGCGCAGCTGGCCGCGCCCGGCCTCCACAACGCCTTGAACGCCTGCGCCGCGCTGGCCGCGCTGGAGGCGATCGGCATGGACGCGCTGGCCGCCGCGCCGTCACTGGCAAGCTTCCGTCCGCTGCCGCATCGCCTGCAGCCGCTGGGCGAACACGATGGCTGGCACTGGGTCAACGACTCGATCAGCACCACGCCGCTGGCCACGCTGGCTGCGCTGGAAAGCCTGCACGATCGCACGGTGACCGTGCTGGTCGGCGGGCACGACCGCGGGCTGGACTGGACGCCGTTCGTCGAGGCGATGCGCAGCGCGCCGGCGCACGCGATCGTCTGCATGGGCAGCAACGGCGCGCGCATCGCCGAAGCCTTGCGCGCGGCAGGCGTCGCCTGCCCGCTGACCCTGGTCGACAACCTGGCCGCGGCGGTTGCCGGGGCCAGGACCTGCACTCCCGCTGCGGGCGTGATCCTGCTTTCGCCGGGAGCGCCCAGCTTCGATCAGTTCAAGGATTATGCGGAGCGTGGGCGGCGGTTCAGCGCGTTGGCCGGTTTCGACTCGGCCGGGATCGCCAGCATCGACGGGCTGGGTATCGAGGAAAGCCCGCGCAACTGAGTAGAAAAATCATCAGGGGCAATTTCTGAATTGCCTGGCCAGCAGCATGAAGCCCTGACGGACGTAATAGGCCATCGGATGTGCCGCGTCGTTCTGTTTCCACTTCTCCAGCGCCAGACGAAGCGTACCGATTGCCACCATCGCGACCAGCCGAAGTCCCTCCCGTCGTGCCGGTGATGGCCAGAGTTCGTACATGGCTTCCAGCATGATGTGTTCGATCTCGACGAAGACCGCTTCCTTGCGGGCGCGGAGGGCTTCGGTGGAGTGCATCAGGCGGTCGAAGACAATGGACTCCCTGGTCTCGTAACGTGAGGCGAGTTTGATCAGGCACCTTCGCGCTGCGTCGAGTGGCGTCTGGTCGGGCGACTCGGCGAGCATCGCGGGCCTCAGTGCTTCGCGAAAGCCGCTGTCGTGGGCGGCCAGCAGAATCGCTTCCTTGGACTTGAAGTAGTGGAAGAAGGTCCGGCGGGAAATGCCGGCAGCTTCGGCGATCACATCGACCGTGGTGGCTTCGTAGCCGTTCTTCACGAACAGCTTCAAACCTTTTTCGATGATGCGTCCGGCGGTCTCGTGCCGCTTGCGTTCGCGCAGCCCCTGCGGCGGGTCCGAAGCAGTTTCCATATCCATGTTCTCCACGTCATCTTGCATAGTTGCACTGTGTGCAATAATAATACTGCACTCGGTGCAATTTTGTAGCCCGGTTGGCGACATGCTTCAAGAGAATATTCGCCCCGTTTCCGGTGCTTCCTGCGTGATGGCGCTCTCCGGCAAGTCGTTGGCCCCAGGCAAGAGGAATGCTGTCTTGAACCATGATGTCGTGATTGCCGGCGCCGGCCCGGTCGGTCTGTTTCTTGCCTGTGAGTTGCGCCTGGCCGGCACGTCGGTTCTGGTGCTGGAACGTGCCGAGGATTCCCGCTCTCCCTTGAAGCAGTCGCCGTTCGGCATGCGTGGTCTTTGGGCACCCAGCACCGACGCGTTCTACCGTCGCGGGATGCTGGACGATATCCTGATGACGCAAGAGGCAAGCGTTGGTTTTGGCAGCGGCGCTTCGGCGATGGGGCGGGGCACCGAACGGCCGCGTCGCCCCGCCGGGCATTTCGCAGGCATCCAGTTCGACTACGACAACATCGACACCTCGAAGTGGCCGTATCGCCTGCCGGGTTCGCCCATAGCCAACGTAGCGTCCGACATGGAGCATATCGAAGGCGGCCTGGCTGCTCGCGCCGTTGCGATGGGGGTCGAGATTCGGCGCGGAATGGTCGTGGATGGCTTCGAGTCGTGCGAGGACGGAGTGATGGTTCGCGCCGGTGGCGAAACGTTTCATGCGCAATGGCTGGTCGGCTGCGATGGCGCCCGCAGCGCGGTGCGCAAGGCCGGCGGTTTCGAGTTTGTCGGCACCGATCCGGAGTTTACTGGCTATTCCGTCCAGGTCGAGGTCGCCGATCCCGAGCAGCTCCGTCCGGGCCGCAATTACACGGCGACCGGCATGTACGCACAGGGTCAACCCGGCGACATCGCAATGGTCGAGTTCGACGGCGGTGCCTTTCACCGCACCCGGCCGCTCACGCTGGAGCGAGTGCAGGCGGTTTTGCGCCGGATCGCTGGCGTGGACGTTACCCTGACTGCGTTCAAGGTGGGAACCACCTGGACCGATCGTGCCTGTCAGGCGACGACGTACCGGAAAGGTCGAGTGCTACTCGCTGGCGACGCTGCACACATCCATTCCCCTCTGGGCGGCCAGGGACTGAATCTGGGCTTTGGCGATGCGATGAATCTGGGCTGGAAACTCGGCGCCACCATCCGCGGCGACGCGTCGGACGCGTTGCTCGATAGCTATGAGAGTGAACGGCATCCAGTGGCCGCGAGGGTGCTCGACTGGTCGCGCGCCCAGGTCGCGTTGATGCGGCCGAGTCGCAACTCGCGCGCGCTCGAGGCGATCATGCGCGATGTCATCGATACGCGCGATGGCGCGACGTACTTCGCGGAGCGCGTGTGGGGTGTTTCCCTCCGTTACGAGCTTGGCAGCAGCCATCCGCTGGTCGGACGCAGTGCGCCGGATTTCGAGTTGGTCGACGGCAGAAAACTGGGCGAGATTCTCAGGAGCGGGAAGGGCCTGTTACTGGACTTCGAAGCGGGTGCGCCGCTGCGATCGCTGGCGAGCCGCTGGAACCGTCGGCTCACGTATGTTGCCAGCGATGTCAACGATCGGCTGGGTTTGAGCGCAGTGCTCGTACGTCCCGATGGTTTCGTCGCGTGGGTCGGTGGAGGCTGTTCCGATCACGACGAAATCCGTCAGGCCGCGTCGCGATGGTTTGGCGAACCCGAGGGCGTGTGCCAATCCACCTGACAGCATGCACTGATCTGACGGGAGACAGGCACGTGGCTCGCCCACGCGTCGTCGTTGCACGAAAAAGCCACCCTTTCGGCCGTCGCGAGCCCGATTCGGCTCGCAGGATGACTGCGCTTGTTCCGTTCGGATTCCTGTCTTGAACCTGCCGTGCTGGCCACGCGCCACAAAGGATGAGTCACCATGAAGTTTTGCATCGCCGCGCTTGGGTTGCTGGCGCTTTGCGCCAGCGTGCAGGCGAAGACACCGGTGTGGCAGCCTGCTGCCGGACACACGCAGGTTCCGATATGGCCGGGCGCGGCGCCGGACCTGCAGCCGGTGCCCGGGCCGGAAACGGCGAAGGTCAGCGAGAAGCTGCTGGCGGGCAAGCCGGCGACGGCGGTCACCAATGTCACGCAGCCCACCATGACGGTGTACGCGCCCACGGGGAAGAACACGGGCGCGGCGGTGATCGTGATTCCCGGCGGCGGCTTCCAGATCCTCGCCATCGACCTGGAGGGCACCGAGACCTGCGACTGGCTGACTTCGCGAGGCATCACCTGCGTGCTGCTGAAGTATCGCGTGCCGAGCCTGCCTTACGACTGGAAGTGCGATTGCCGTCCGCACAATTTCGCCTTGTCGGTGTCCTCGTTGCAGGACGTGCAGCGGACGATGCGGCTGGTGCGTTCGCAAGCCTCCGCACTGCACGTCGATCCGCACAGGATCGGCGTGCTGGGCTACTCGGCTGGCGGTTTCCTGGTGGCGGAAATCAGCACGAACTTCGATCGCCACCTGTATGCGCCGGTGGATGCGGCCGACCGGGAAAGCGCGCGACCGGATTTCGCCATGCCGATCTATCCCGGGCATCTGACCCGGGGTGACGGCAAGTTGAACCCGAACATTCCGGTTTCAGCCACGACGCCGCCGACGTTCCTGCTGCAGGCGGAAGACGATTACGTGGATGGGGTGGATCAGGCGCTGGTCTACTACACCGCGCTGGCGCAGGCGAAGGTGCCGGCGGAAATGCACCTGTATGCGCATGGTGGCCATGCCTTCGGCTTGCGTCCTACCGCGAACCCGATCACCGGCTGGTCGAAACTGGCCGAGGCGTGGCTGCACACGATCGGCATGGTGCAGGACTGAGCATGGGGGGACGCAGATGCCCGGCCCGAGTATGGGTGCAGGCGGATTCAGCGCGCGTAGCGTGCCGGCGCCTCGTTGAGGCTTGAACCGGTGTCGAGCCTGATGTGCTGGCGCAACCATGCGGCGAACTCGGCTTCAGGCAGGCTGCCTTCGGCGAGGGCGAGATACTGCGGATACAGCTCAAGGTCATCGGCAGCGAGGACGCCTCCGTTGAGCATGATGAAGGTTTCGCAAGCCACGGCCGCCGTGCGCTTGTTGCCGTCGACGAAGGGGTGATTGCGCGCCAGGCCGAAGGCAAGGCTGGCGGCCAGGTCGGCAAGATCGGGCGGTGGATCGCCATAGGCGTGCGCTTGTTGCGGGCGGGCCAGCGCCGAGTCCAGCAGGTGGTCGTCGCGTAAGCCGATGCCGCCGCCGTGTTCGGCCAACTGGCGTTCGTGAATCGCGATGGCGAGCGGTCGTTCGATCCAGATGATCATGTTCATCCGCCTATTGCGCCAGCTTGTGCAGCAAGGTGCGCCGCTTGCGCATCACTTCCTCGGCCACTTCCATCTGCCTGGCCAGGTTCGGATCGTAGGTGGTGAGGCGGATGCCGTCGGGGGTTTCCAGGGCGAACAGCTCGTCGCCTTTTTCCAGGCGCAGACGGGCCAGCAGTTCGCGCGGCAGGATGACGCCGGCGGAGTTGCCGATGGTGGTGATCTTGAGCTTCATGGTGGGCTCCACTGACTGTTATAACGCATGTTATACCGCCTGGGGTGGCTCATGCAATGCGGGTCCGAAGGCCGGTTATGCTCCGCTTTCCCTGGCCGCCAGGCCGTCAGCAGACAGGAGCCGGCATGACAGCGAAAGCCGCGGCAGATGACGCTTCCGCCAAGATCACCAAGCGGATCGAGGCGCTGGATGACTGGCGCGGCGAGATGCTCGCGCAGGTGCGCCAGCTGATCCGCGAGGCCGATCCGGAGATCACCGAAGAGTGGAAGTGGGCCAAGCCCACCTCGGGCGGAACGCCGGTGTGGTCGCACGCGGGCATCGTCTGTACCGGCGAGTCGTACAAGGACAAGGTGAAGCTCACCTTCGCCCGCGGCGCATCGGTCAGCGATCCGAAGAAGCTCTTCAATGCCAGCCTCGACGGCGGCACCCGGAGGGCCATCGACCTGCACGAGAACGCCAGCATTCCCGCCACCGCCTTCAGGCAGCTGATACGCGCCGCGGTGGCGCTCAACGTGGCCGCGCAGGCGGAGCGTGCGGCAAAGCGGAAGCAGGATTCGCGCCGAGGCAGGTGATGCCTGACGGGTTCGCTCCGGCGAGGTTTGCGATCAGGCCCCCGGCGGTGCGTCGCGCACGCAATTGCGGCCTGCGCGCTTGGCTTCGTATTGCGCCTCATCGGCCTTGCGCAGCAGGATTTCCACGTCGGCTTCCGATTCCAGGCGCCGACAGGCCACGCCGACGCTGATGGTGATCTGGCGCGTGGTCCTGGCTGCGTCGTGCGCCGCATGCCGCGCCACCTCGGTACGGATTTTCTCGGCCAGTTCGTGTGCGGCCGGCAATTCCGCGTCGGGCAACAGACAGGCGAACTCCTCGCCGCCGTAGCGGGCCAGCACGGCATCCGCCGGCAGGCATCGGCCGATGGTTTCGGCCACGCTGCGCAGCGCCTGGTCGCCGACCAGATGCCCGAAGCTGTCGTTGAAGTGCTTGAAGTGGTCCACATCGATGAAGATCATCGACGCCACCGCGCCACGCCGCTGGTCATGGATGGCTTGCAGGGATTCCATCAGCCAGCGACGGTTGAACACGCCGGTCAGCGCATCGCGACGGGACAGCTCCAGCAGTTGCCGGTTGGCGTCGTTCAAGGCCGTGGTGCGGGCATCGATGCGGCGCTCCAGCGCATGCTGTCGTCGGCGCAGCGCCAGCGTGCGCCAGGCCCACAAGGCACAGATCGCGATGATGCCCGCGGCAGCGAACAGCAGCCGCGCCCACAAGTGCTGCCACCAGTACGGCTCGACGGTGAGCGGCAACAGCAAAGGCTGGCTGAGGTTGCCGGCATGATCTCGGCCCTCGACATGCAGGACATAGTCGCCGGCCGGCAGCGCGCCGATCTCGCGGAAGTTGTCGGCAGTCCACGCCCCCGGCGCCTTGCTGAAGCCTTCGATCCAGGTGCGGAAGCGTGATTCGTCCTCGTGCTGCCAGGTCAGCAGGGCGAAATCCACGCGCAGCTCGTGGTGACCTGGTGGAATGGTGTAGCGGTCGCCGCTCATGGCCTGGTCGTCCAGCTTCACCTGGATCAGCTTGAGCGGCTTGGCGTCGTGGTCCGGTTTCTGCTCGTCCGGGTCGTGCACCATCAGCCCGCCCAGCGTGCCGGTCCAGAAGCGCCCATGCGTGTCGATGAATTGCGCGTTGGGATTGCATTCGTTGTTGACCATGCCATCGCGGACGGTGAACACCTGCGAACGGTAGCGACCCGCCTCCGGGCTGAGCACCTGCACGCCCGAATCGGTGCAGACATAGATGCGGCCACCGGCATCGGCCAGCGCGCCATCGGTGGTCAGGTCGGGCGATGGCGGCAGGTCGGCGGGCAGGGTGCGCGGCTTCAGTGGATCGCTGATGTCGACACGGATCACCCCGTGACGGGTGCTGCCCAGCCACAGGATCGGGCGCCCGCGGGCATCGGGAATCAGCTGCACGCCGAGCAGGTCGGTGCCGGGCAGGCCGATGTCGCGGCCCAGCAACGTCCATTGCTTTCCGTCGAATCGGGCCAGCCCCTGGTTGCTGGTGGCCCACAACCAGGCGTGGCCGTAGGCGGTGGTCTGCGCCAGCAGCTTCACCACCGACCAGGTACCGACGACACCGTCCGGACGGAAAGACGTCCAGACGCCGTCGCGCAGCCGATACACGCCGGCGGCGTCGGTGGCGAACCATTGCTCGACCGCGCCGTCGATGCGGCGACTGAGCATGTCGTTCAGGCGTTGCCCGGGCTGGCGTGGCCAGGGCGTGGCCACCGGTTCGAAGGTGGCATCGTCACGCACGCGCAGCAGGCGACCCGCGCCCGTGCCCAGCCAGACGGAAGCATGGCCTTCCGTGTCGTCGGCCCGCGCGATCATGTTCACGTCGGCATCGGCAAGTTGCCCGCCGGCCTTGCTGAAGTAGCGCCAGTGACCCCGCTCGTACAGGCCCAGGCCATCACCGTCCGAGCCGGCCCACAGGCGTTCGTTGCCTTGCGGGTCGTGGTCCACCAGCACGGCCAGTACGCCGGTCTGGTGGGCGCCCAGCAGCGAAACCGTCTTCCATTTGCCCTCGTCCACGGTGGCGCGCGCCACGCCGTCCTCGGTGGCGGCCCACAGCACGTCGGTGCCGTTGGGACTGCGCCAGGTGCTGACGCCACGCAGGGCATTCGACGGCAGGCCGTGGCGGCGGTCGAACACCTGCACCTTGTCGTGATAGATGCGGATCAGGCCATTGCGCGAAGACGCCCACAGCGCGTGCTCGCCATGGGCGACAGGCGTCTCGACCATGTTGTAGAGCACGTCGGTCGGCAGCTCGCCGGAATCCACGCTCCAGTGGCGCACGCCATGTTCGTCCAGTCGCCACAGGCCCGAGTTGTAGACGGAGACCCACAATGCGTCCTGCCCCTCGTGGCGGGTGGCCAGCAGGTAGGCCAGGCCGTTGCCGGCCCGGAAATCGGCCGCGCTGAAGCGTTGCCAGGGTCCTTCGTCCTCGCGATACCACAGGCCGCTGCTGCCCGAGCCGGCCCATAGCCGAGGGCGTCCGAAAAGGTCGCGGGTCTGCGCCAGCACCAGGAAGCCCGCGTGGGGCAGTTGGGCATTGCCCGGATCGGCCCGCCAGCGGCCGTGATCGCGATAGAACAGGCCGTCACTCGGGCTCACCGCCCATAGCCGCTTGCCGCCCGGGTGATCCGTCTCGACCAGCCGCCGCACGTGGCTGGTGGTCAGGCCGTCGGCGGCGCCCTCGACGTGCCAGTGCCTGCCGTCGTACCGGGCCAGGCCGAACGCGCTGCCGCAGGCCCACAGCGTGCCCGCGTCGTCGACGAACAACTGACTGATGTAACCGTGCAGGGCGGGGTCGTCCAGTGGATGCCAGCGCTTGCCGTCATACCAGGCCAGGCCATGCGGAGTGCCGACCCAGACCATGCCTTGCCGATCGGTCGCGAGGGTCACCGCGACGGGATCGGGCAGGCCGTCGCGCGTGGTGAAGGTCGTGAACGACGGTGCGCCGAGATCGAACAGGTCGAGTGGCTGGGTGGGCGCGGCCGTCGGGGCCGTTGCGGCCAGCGGCGCCGCCGGTGCGAACGCCACCGCCGCCGCCATGGCCAGGCGTACGAGCCACCCCGATCGAATCTCCATCAATTTCTTTCCAGACCTGCCCGCGACAAGAAAGCCGCCCCTCGGCGGCTCTTTCGCACAATAACATTGATGATTTGCCGGGCAGGGCCGATGCCCTGCGCGCATGTGGTCCGGTGCGAAGGCAGGCACATGCCTGGCCGCGCGCAACGCCGATGTTCCGTTCCCTTGCGCGGGCTGCACCTGCGTGCAGCCCGCGCAAGGGACAGGCCGGAAGCGCTGCTTACCAGATCTTGACCCGATCCTTCGGCGCCAGGTACAGCTTCTCGCCCGGCTTCACCTCGAAGGCGGGGTACCACGGGTCGAGGTTGCGCACGGTTTCGGCACGGAAGTCGCCGGGCGCGTGCACGTCGGTGGCCAGGCGCTGGCGCTGGGCCGCGTCGCGGATCTTGCCGCGCCAGGCCTGGCCGAAGGCGAGGAAGAAGCGCTGGTCGCCGGTGAGGCCATCGATCACCGGTGCCGGCTTGCCATTGAGCGACTTCTGGTAGGCGAGGTAGGCAATGGTCAGGCCGGAAACGTCGGCGATGTTTTCCCCCAGGGTCTGCTCGCCATCGACGTGCAGGCCGGGCAGCGGCTCGTACTGGTTGAACTGCTCGACCAGCTGCTGGCCGGCCGCCTTGAAGTGGGCCAGGTCTTCCGGCGTCCACCAGTTGGCCAGCTTGCCCTGGGCGTCGAATTCGGCGCCGAGGTTGTCGAAGCTGTGGCTGATCTCGTGGCCGATGATCGAGCCGATCGCGCCGTAATTTGCGGCGGCATCGGCCTTCGGGTCGAAGAACGGAGGCTGCAGGATCGCGGCGGGGAAGTTCAGCGCGTTCTGCAGCGGCAGGTTCACCGCGTTGACCGTCTGCGGGGTCATCCACCATTCGGCCTTGTCGACACTCTGGCCGAGCTTGGCGCGCTGGTGTTCGTACTCGAAGCGCTCGGCGCGCAGACGGTTGCCCAGCGCATCATCGGCGCGGATCTCGAGCGTGCCGTAGTCCCGCCAGGTTTCCGGGTAGCCCACGCCCACGCGCAAGGTGGCGAGTTTCGCCTGGGCTTTCGCCCGCGTGGCGGGTGTCATCCAGCTCAGCGTGTCGATGCGGTCATGGAACGCGGCGATCAGGTTCTTCACCAGCTGTTCGATTTCCGCCTTCGACGAGGCCGGGAAGTAGTGCTTCACGTACAACTGGCCCACGGCATCGCCCAGCTCGTTGCTGGTGGCGCCGACGGCGCGCTTCCAGCGCGGCTGCTGCACCGGCGTGCCCTGCAGGGTACGCACGAAGAAGTCGAAGCTGAGGTCGGCATACGCCTTGGGCAGCAGCCCGGCCGCGTGGTTGATGGTGTGGAAGCTCAGCAGGTCCTTCCACGCCTGCAGCGGCTCGCTGGCGGTGAGCGCGGACAGGCCGGTGATCGCGCCGGGCTGCCAGGCGTCGATCTGCGACTGGTTCTCGAGGCCGGCGGCCTTGAAGTAGGCGTTCCAGTCCAGCCCCGGCGCCTTGCTGGCGAAGTCGTCCCTGCGCCACAGGTTGTTGGCCTTGTGCACGTTCTCGCTGTCGAGCAGGCTGGCCTGTGCCTTGGCGATCTTCGTTTCCAGCGCGACGATGGCTTTTGCCCGGGCCTGCGCATCGGTGAAGCCGGCCTGCTGCAGCAAGGCGCCGACATAGCTCAGGTACTTGCCGCGGGCGGCGACCATGTGCGGATCATCGGACAGGTAATAGTCGCGGCTGGGCAGGGCGGTGCCGCCCTGCAACAGGTAGGCGACGTTGTGCGACGGATCCTCCAGCCCCTGGGTGACGAACAGGCCGAACAGGTTCTGCGTGTGGTAGTGGGTGGCGTTGAGCGGGTCGACGTCGGCGCGCAGGCGGCTGCCCAGCACGCGGGCCAGGTCCGCACGCGAGGCGATCGCGTCGACCTCGGCCAGCTCGGGCTTGATCGCGGACAAGCCGTGCTTCTCGATCGTCGCGGTGTCCATCCAGGCGGCGTAGTAGTCGGCGATCCTGCGCGCATCGCTGCCGGCGGCGGGGTGGCTGGCGCCCGCGTTGCGGATCAGTTCGGCGGTGTCCTTCTCGGATTGCTCGAACACCTTGAGGAAGCTGCCGGTGCTGGAGCGGTCGGCGGGAATCTTCGCGGTCTTCAGCCAGTCGCCATTGGCGTAACGGAAGAAGTCGTCACCCGGCTTCACGCCGTGGTCGATACCCTTCAGGTCGATCCCGATCGGGCGGGTGGCCGGCGCGGCCGCCCACGCCGGTGCGCTGCACAGGATCGCGGCACCGAGTATCCATCGCATGTGTTGCATGATCACGCCTCCACCGGGGAAAGTCCCACGATAGTGCGCCATCGACACGTTGTGTGCATGACCTGTGGGCTATGGCCCGGCGGGCCGGCGCGGCGTCATGCCGGCCCGTTGGCGGGTGGCGTCAGCGCAGGGTGTAGCCGGCCACGCGCCAGACCTTATCGCTGTCCAGGTGGAACGAGATCAGTTCGCGCACCGGCCGCGGCGCCTTGGCGAAGTGGGTGGCGTAGCTGACGTTGACGTACACGCCGGCCGGCACCTTGCCGCCCTTCGAGGCGGTGCGGGTGATCGCCTGCAGCCTGCGTTCGCCCGCTGCGCCGAGCTTGCTGCGATCGGAACTCACGCCGCTCACGAAATCGCTCTTGCTGGTGGACTGCTTCGCCACGCTGGAGGACTGGTCCCAGATATCGCCAAGCTGGTTCTGGTCGACCATCTGCGCGATGCGCAACGCGGCCTGTGCCATCTGCACGTTCTGCTTCTCCAGCAGGGCCTTCTGCTGTGGCGTCAGCGTGCTGGCCGCCTGGGTTTTGGCCGGGGTTGCCGGCGCCGGCGACTGTGCGAACGCGCCGGCCGCGGCGCCGAGCAGCAAGGCGGTCAGCAGGGTCTTCTTGAGCATGCGATGGTCTCCATGAGGCGGCAGGTCGGTGCCGCACAGCTTGCACTGTCCGGACGCGCGCGTCGACGCCCCGTCGGCCGGAAATCGGGGCGGGCGGGGCGTCTCCCTCAATGCGCTTCCACGACAGCACCCTGGGCGGCATGCGGCGGGGTGCGGCAGAACGGCACCAGCAGCAGCGCGGCGACGAACATCCACGCCATCAGCCGGAACACGTCGTCGAAGGCGAGCGTCAATGCCGTGCGCGACACCAGTCGGCCCAGCTCGCCCTGCGCCATCAGCAGGGCGTGGGAGGTATCGGCGGTGAGCTGGCCGATCCGCCCGGCCAGTTGCGCGACCACCTCGCCGACATGGCGGCCGCTTTCGCCCAGGCTCTCGCCGAAGCGCGCGACGTGGATGCGGCTCTGGTCCTGCAGCCAGGTGTTGACCACCGCGATGCCGATCGCGCCGCCGAGGTTGCGCATCAGGTTGAACAGACCCGAGGCGTAGCGCAGCTCGGCCGCGGCAAAACCGTTCAAGGCCATGTTCACGCTGGGCACGATGCACAGCATGATCGCGAAGCCGCGCAGCACTTGAGGCCAGAACAGCGCGGCGAAGCCCCATTCGGGCGTCATTGCGGAAAACATCCACAGGCTGGCGGCGAACAGCAGCAGGCCGGCGCTGATCGTCCAGCGCGCGTCGATGCGCTGCGACAGCCGCGCCGCCACCACCGTGCTGAGGATCTGCGCCAGGCCGGTGACGAATACCGTGGTGCCGATCTGCAGGCTGTTGTAGCCGCGCACGCGGCCCAGGAACACCGGCACCAGATAGGTCGCCGCGTACAGCCCGAAACCGATCACCAGGCTGAGCACGCAGGCCAGCACGAAGGTGGACTGGCGGAACGGCGACAGCCGCACGATCGGCCCGGACGAGCGCAGCGAGCGCTCGAGGAACAGCGCGAACCCCACCAGCGAAAACCATGCCGCAGTGGCGATCGCCGGGTCGCCCAGCCACTCGTGGCGCGGGCCTTCCTCCAGCACGTATTCGAGCCCGCCGAGGAACACCGCCATCGCAACCAGGTGCACGTAGTCGATCTGCTTCAGCATCGCCAGGTTCGGCCGGTCCACCCTCACCAGCAGCATCGACAGCACGGCGACGGCCACGCCCGGCACGATGTTGACGTAGAAGATCGAGCGCCAGCCGACCACCTCGGTAAGCCAGCCGCCCACGGTCGGCCCCAGCGTCGGCGCCAGCACCGAGACCATGCCGAGGATCGCCGGGATCAGCGCACGCTGCTTCCCGGTGAACAGCGCAAAACCGGTGGCGAACACGGTCGGCACCATCGCGCCGCCGACGAAGCCCTGGATCACCCGGAACACGGTCATCGACTGGATGTCCCAGGCCATTCCGCACAGCGCGCTGGCGAGCGTGAACAGCGCGGCCGACAGCGCGAACAGCCAGCGCGTCGACAACGCCTGCGCCAGGAAGGCGGAGAACGGGATCATCACCAGTTCCGCCATCAGGTAGCCGGTCTGCACCCAGCTGATCTCGTCCGGTCCGGCCGAGAGTCCGGCCTGGATCTCGTTGAGCGAGGCGGCCACGATCTGGATGTCGATCAGCGCCATGAACATGCCGAACGCCATGATCCCGAAGATCAGGAATTTGCGCGGCAGCGGCAGGTCGGCGGGGGCGACCGGGGTGGCTTGGGAGGTGGTGGCGAGGGCGTTCACGGGCAGCTCTTGCATCGGTGGGAAATCGTAGTATGATGATCATCATATTAAAAAGCGAGGCCGTCATGCGCTACGACACCGAACACAAGCAGAAGACCCGCGAGCTCGTGCTGGAGGCCGCGGCGCGCGCGATCCGCAGCGACGGCCCGGATCGCGTCGGCGTGGCCGGCGTGATGGCCGAGGCCGGACTGACCCACGGCGGCTTCTACGCCCATTTCAAGTCCAAGGACGAGCTGGTCGCCGCGGCGATCGGACAGATGTTCGAGCAGGCACGTGCGCGGCTGGAACACGAAACCGCCGATCGCGACCCGGCCGAAGGGCTGGCGGCCTACGTCGACTTCTACCTGTCGAAGAAGCATCGCGACGCGCGCGGCTTCGGCTGCCCGATGGCCGCGCTGGCCTCGGACGTGCCGCGGCTGTCCGGACCGGCACGCGAACAGTTCGCGCTCGGCGTGCAGCTGTCCACGGCAGGCCTGGCCGGCCAGCTGGCGCTGCTGGGTCATGCCGAACCCGAAGCCGGGGCGCGTTCGATGATTGCCGAGCTGATCGGCGCACTGTCGCTGGCGCGCATCGAGCAGGATGCGAAACGCTCCGACGCGATCCTCGCCGCCTCGCGTGCGCAGCTCAAGCAGCGCTTCGGCATGAAGGCATCGCAGCGATGAGCGCCGACGGTACTTCGGGCACACCCGCGACCGCCGCCGCGGCGCGCCCGCGCACACCATGGTCGCGCAAGCCGCTGCTGGTCGGGGCCGTGGCCCTGGCGATCGCGCTCGCCGGCGCCTGGTGGATCGCCGCGCCCAAGCGCAGCGTTTCCACCGACAACGCCTACCTGCAGGCCGACAGCTCGGTGGTCGCGCCCAAGGTGCGCGGGCTGGTTGCCGCGGTGCTGGTGCAACACGACCAGCGCGTGCATCGCGGCGATCCGCTGCTGCGCATCGACGCGGAGGAATTCGACGCCCGCGTGGCATCGGCCACGGCGAACCTGCAGAGCGCGCGGGCCTCGGTCGCTGCGGCGAAGGCCGCACTGATCGCGCTCGACGCGCAGGAACGCCTCGCGGGCTCGAACATGCGTGCGGCGCAGACTTCCATCCGCTCGTCCGATGCGCAGCAGAAGCAGGCCGAGGCCGACCGTCGACGCTACGACGCGCTGATCGCCAGTGGTGCGGTGTCGCGCAGCGCGGCCGAACAGTTCCGCACGGCGGCGATCACCGCCCAGGCCAATGCGGAACACAGCCGCGCCCAGTTTGCCGTCAGCCGCGATGCGGCGTCGGTGACGCATGCGAGCCGGCTCGCCCTGCAGGCCGGACTTGCCCAGGCCGAGGCCGGCGTCGCCACCGCGAAGGCCGCGCTCGAGCTGGCCCGGCAGGATCAGGCCAACACCTTGATCCGCGCACCGATCGACGGCGTGGTCGGCGACCGCCAGGTCGAACCGGGCGATTACGTGCAGCCGGGCTCGCGCCTGCTCACCGTGGTGCCGCTGGACGCGTTGTACGTGATCGCGAACTTCAAGGAAACCCAGACCGCGCGCATGGTGGTCGGCCAGGACGCCAGCGTGGAGGTCGACGCGCTGCCCGGTCAGACCCTGCACGGCCACGTCGAGAGTTTCGCGCCGGGTTCCGGTTCGCAGTTCTCGTTGCTGCCGTTCGAGCCGGGCACCGGCAACTTCACCAAGATCGTGCAGCGGGTGCCGGTACGCATCCGCTTCGATCCGGGCCAGGCTGCGCTGGCGCGGCTGCGGCCGGGCTTGTCCAGCACCGTCAGCGTGAAGCTGGACGGATCGCCCTCCATGCAGGCGGCGCGCTGAACAGGCGCAACACCGTCATCACCCGCAAGAAACGGATAGGTCGCGCGGGTCGCGGCCAGCAAAGTCCCACTCCCACTTCTCCGAGGTTCCGACTCATGAAAATCCAGAATAGTGTCGCTTTCGTCACGGGCGCCAATCGCGGGCTCGGGCTCGCCTACGCGCAGGCCTTGCTGGCCGCCGGCGCGCGCAAGGTCTACGCCGGCGCGCGCGATCCCTCGACCGTGCCATCGTTGGACGGCCTGGTGCCGGTGCGACTCGACGTCAACAACGCCGCCGACATCGCCGCGGCCGCCGCGCAGTGTGGCGACGTCGACCTGGTGATCAACAACGCCGGCGTCATCGGCGGCGACAGCCTGCTCGGAGACAACGGCGTGGACGCACTTCGCGCCGTGATGGAAACCAACCTCTACGGCGTGTTTGCGGTGAGCCGCGCGTTCGCGCCGGTGCTGGGCCGCAACGGCGGTGGCGCGCTGGTCAACATGCTGTCCGCGCTGAGCTGGGCCAGCCTGCCGGGCACCGGCGACTACTCCGTCTCCAAGGCCGCCGCGTGGGCGCTCACCAACGGCTTGCGCAACGAGCTGCGCGGGCAGGGCACCCAGGTCGTCGCGGTGCATGCGGGCTACATCGACACCGACATGGTGAAGACCGTCGAGGCGCCGAAGTCGAAGCCCGCCGACGTCGCGCAGGCGGTGCTGGCCGGCGTCGAGGCCGGTGCCTCGGAAGTGCTGGCGGACGACACCGCGCGCTACGTCAAGGCTGGCTTCGGCGCGACTCCGTCGCTGTATCTCGGCAGCGCCGGCTGATCATCTCTCGATGCGGTAGTTGAGGCTGGCGCGGCTGAATTCGGTGGCCTGCTGGGCCTCGAAGTTCCAGCGCCGGCTGAGCCGGTAACGCAGGGTGATCACTTCGCCGGGTTCGAACAAGCCCACGCCGTAGCTGAGATACAGCCGCGGCGACAGGTATTTGCCCACGGTGAACGCGGAGCTGCCGCCGAGCGCCTCGTTGCTGGACACGCCGATGTCGTCGACGCCCAGCTTCGAGCCGATGCTCTTGGCCAGCAGGTCGCCCGCGGCCGAGCCCAGCGCCTGGGCGGCGGCGCCGACCATGTCGCCCTCGCCACCCTTGACCTGCGACAGCGGCTTGCCGGTGACCAGGTAGGACAGCGCGTCGGACTGCTCCATCACCGGGTTGGAGAACACGGTGAGGATCGGCCGCTGTGCGGTGCCGGAGACCAGCAGGCCGACTTCCTGGCCTTCGTCGATGGTGGCGTTCGGGTTGAGCTTGCGCACCGCCCGGATGTTCAGGCCCGGGTTGTCGATCGGCGTGCTGGCGAACAGCAACTGGCCGTGCTGGATGGCGAGATCCTGGCCGTAGGCGCGATAGGTGCCGTTCACCGCGATCTGGCCCTGGCCGGTGGTGGCCCGGCCGGGGCGATCGATCACGGTGAGCACGCCGGTCACGGTGCCGTTCAGCCCCATGCCCACCACGTGGGTCCTGCGGCCGAGGTCGACCTTGACCACCGCGCTGAGCGGCAGTTTGCTGGCGGCCTCCTGCTGTTGCTTCTCGTCGACCACGACCACGTCGGGCGAGGTCTGGGTCGCGCCGGCGCCGGGCAATTTCTCCGCGTTGATGTCGGCGCTGTCGATGGCCAGCGAACCGCCGAGCTCGATGCCGCTGGCGTCCTGCTTCAGGGTGAGGTCGGGCGAAATCACGGCTTTGGCCGCGGGGATGTCGACCGCGGTGAACTGGCTGCCCTTGAGGCTCAACGAGGTTTGCGCCCCTTCGCCAAGTCCGGCGCTGCCGTTGATCGCCACGCTGCCCTTGCCCGACTTCACGCTGCCCCGGATCAGGAACTGGCGGGCGTCGCTGGTGCTGACCACGAGTTGGCCTTCGCTCAGCTTGAGTCCCGCCGACGGCAACTCCGCGGCAAGATCCACCACGCTGGCCTGGCCAATGACGGCCGGCTGCTTCAGCGTGCCGCCGAAGCGGAACTTCCCGCTGGCGCCGCCCTTGACCCTGGCCACTTCGCTGCTGAACAACTCGATGAAGGCGAGGTTGTTCAGGCGCAGGTCGAGCTGGCCACCCAGCGCCTGCTGCGCGCCAGTGATGGTGAGCTGGCCGTCCAGACGGCCACCGTCATCGAGTCCCGCGTGTGCCTCGATCCGTTGTCCGCCCGGCGCGAGTTCCGCGTCCAGCCGCAACTGGCTGTAATGCAGCAGAGGCTCGTCGGTGCGGTCGGTGTAGCTGATGGTGCCCTGCGCGGAATGGATCGACGCGTTGCCGCTGAGCGCACCCGCCGCGCTGCGCCGCAGCTTGCCGCTGCCTTCCAGGACGCCGTCGGCGCGCATCGGCAGGTCGGCATTGCCGGTGGCATTCAGCAGCAGGGCCAGCGGCAGCGCCTGCAGCCGGTAGCTGGCGTCGAGGTTGCCAGGCTTGTCCTGCTTCGCGGTCAGGCACAGCTGCGGATCGCCTGCGCTGAGGCACAGTTCGGACAGGCTCATCGCACCGTCGTTGTAGGCCAGCTGCGACGGCTGCAGCAGCCGCCATGGCGGCATGCCCTGCGGTGCCAGGTCCAGCGTGGACAAGGTGCCCTTCCATTGCGGACCTTTCAGCGAACCGCGCAGGTCGAGCCGGCCCGACAGCTGGCTGCCGCGGGCGTCCAGTTGCAGGCGATGATCGGGCTGGCTGCCCTCGGCCAGCAGGTGCACCTGCTCGAACAGCAGGCCCTGCAGGTAGACGTTGCGGGTCTGCAGGTCGATCTTGCCCGCGGGATGGCTGATGTCGGGCACGCCCACGATCAGTTGCAAGCTGTCGGCCTTCTGCTGCTGCCATGACAAGGCCTGCCCGTGCAGCTGGCCGTTGATGCTCAAGCCTGGTGGCCTGCCGGCAATGGTGAAATGGCCGTCCAGACGTCCGCCGGCATCCGGCAGCCAGTCGCCCAGCGAGGCGACTGCCAGATCCAGCGCGACGTCGTTGCTGTTGCCGGGCTTGCCGACCAGGTGGATGTTGCTGCGGCCCGAGGCCAGCTCCAGCTGGCCGTCCACCACCTCGTCCGGTGACAGATGCAGCTTGCCGCTGCCGTTGACGCTGCGCTCGCGCAACCTGCCGCCCAGCCGGCGGATCTCCAGCGTGGCGTCCGGGCCGTTCGGCGGCAGGCTGCCGTGGCTGGCGATGTCGAAATCCAGCGCGCCGTTCCAGCCGGCAAACAGTTGGCCCGGGTCGAGCTGGTCGGCGCTGGCTTCGGCCTGCCAGGCCAGCACCGGCTGCAGGGTAAGCATGCCGTTCGCCTGCAGGCCGCCACTGGCCTGCTTCAACGCCAGCGTGTGCAGGTTGATCCGTTGTGGTGTGCCGTCGAGGTCGAGCGTGAGCGCCGCCAGCTTGCCGGGCGGGCCGATGCGCACGTCGCCGCTGGCGCGGTAGCTGTCGACGCTGCCGCTGGCCTTGAGTTCGCCCTGGCTGGCCAGCTCCTGGCCGACCAGGTCGGCGGGCAGTTGTAGCTCGTTCCAGCGGATGTCCAGCTCGGCGCTGAGCGGCTTGGCGGCCAGCTGCACGTTGCCGCTGGCTTCCAGCTTGCCCTTGATCTGCGGCGAGCCCAGCGTGAGCTGCTGCAGGGTGAGCACCTGGAAATCGCGGCTGAGCGACGCCCGCAGCGGCTGCAGCAGGAGCTGGTAATCGTTGAGCTCCAGCCGGCCATCGAGCGTGCCGCTGTAGCGATCGCCATGGCCTTGCAGCGCGAGCGCCACGGTCTTCAGCGGGCTTTCGCCCAGCACGGGTTGCGGATCGAAGCGCGGCGCGTCGAGCTTGCCCGTCCAGGCGTAGTCGCCACCCTGGGTCAGCGCCAGTTGCAACCGCAGCGGCGTCGGCGCGGTGAGCCTGAAATCCAGCGTGGCCTGTTTGCCGTCGCTGTGCACGTCGAGGCTGCCGGCGTATTCGACGGTGCCGACCTTCCAGGCGAAGGCCGCCTTGCCGTTGCCGTGGTAGGGCGTTCCCAGCACCAGCAGGCCATCCAGGTTGACGTGTCCATCGGGCGCCTGCAGCGCCAGCTGACGCACCTCGATGCCCTGGTTGCTCCAGCGGCCGGCAAGGTCGAGCCGGTCCGAGGCGAACACCGGCTTGCCGGCCTGGCTCACCTTGACGCTGCCCACGTGCGCGCGATCGAAGATGATCTCCAACGGCGGCTGCAGCGAAAAGCTGCCGCTGCTCTTGGCCTTGTCGGCGGCAGGCGCGGGCAGGCTCACCTCGACGCCATCGGCGTCCAGCGCCAGCACGTGGACGCGCTTGGCCAGCAGCGGCCACAGGCGTAGATCCAGATGCGCCTTCGCCAGCGAAACCACGGTGCCCTTGCCGTCGTCATAACGCACGCCGGCGAGATCGAGCGGGCCGCTAAGTCGACCCGTGGCCTGGCGCACCTGCAGCGCGCCGTCGGTGGCGCTTTGTGCCCGCGCCAGCGCGAAGCGCAGGCCCGCGCCGGTGCCGAGCAGCCACCACAGCGTCGCCGCCACGACCAGCAGCAGCGCGGCGAAGGCGATGGCGATGCGCTTGAACCACTTCATGAATACGATGCCTTCCGTTTCCTTCGGTTATTGCGTTTTTTACTTCTTGCGATGCCACCTTCTACCCAAAGTTGCAAAAGGGCAGTCCTGCCCTTTTGCAACTCGCCGGGTCCGTTGCACGAACCCGGCTCCGCCGCATCGACCACGGCGTGGTCGATGCGCGTGCGATCCATCCCTGGATCGCCTGTGAGCGGCCGCCTGTGCCAGCCACTCACAAATCCGGTCCGATCACCAGATGCAGCTGGATGCCGTGGGCGCGGTCGTCGTGGATCGGCGTGCCCAGATCGACACGGATCATGCCCACCGGCGAGCGCCAGCGCAGGCCCAGGCCGGCGCCGATCTTCGGGCGGTAGTCGGTGCCGCGGAACGCGTTGCCGGCGTCGATGAAGGCGGCCATGCCCCAGTTGCGGGTGAAGTAATGCTCGACCTCGGTGCTGGCGACCAGCAGGCTGGTGCCGCCGATCACGCGGTCGTCGCTGTTGCGCGGGCCGATCGACTGGTAGCCGTAACCGCGCACCGAACGGTCGCCGCCGGCGAAGAAGCGCAGCTGCGGCGGCAGCGCGGAAAAGTCGTCGGTGTGGGTGATGCCGAAGCTGCCCCGCAGGATCAGCCGGTTGCGGGATTTCGCGCCGAATGCGCGGATCCACTTCGCGTCGGCGGTGAACTGGCTGAAGCTGGCGTCGGACAGCAGGTCGCCGGCGGTGCTGCGCACGGCCATGCCGAGCAGCCAGCCGCGGCGCACGAAATCGGGGTTGTCGGCCTGCTTGCGGGTCAGCGAGGCCTCGCCGAATACCAGGGTGCTGCGGCCGTGCTCGATACCGGGCGTGTTGTCCGGCTCGCTGCCGCGCTTGCCCACGGTGAAGGTGCCGGCCAGCGCATGCACGCCCAGGGTGCGGGTCCAGCCATGCCACTGGCGGGTCTCGTTGCCCACCAGCTCCAGCGTGCGCGACTGCGAGGTGGCGGTGTTGGCGTCGCGGAAGTTGGCGCCGACGTTGTAGCTGCGCTGGTTGTCGCCGGGCATCGGGATCGAGTACAGCGTGGACAGCGTCTTCAGCTTCTGCGCCAGCACCAGCTCGTTCTTCCACTTGTGGCCGCGTCGGTTGACCCAGCGCCGCTCGAGGCCGCCGCGCACGCCGAAGCCGGTGTCGGTGCCGATGAACGGGCCGCCGGTGTAGATCGAGCGCTTCGCCGGCGCCAGCTGCACGGTGACGTCGACCACGCCGTCCTTCGCCTCGTCGATGTCCGGCAGCACGTTGACCACCGCGAAGTAGTCAGCGCCGTTCAGCGCCTGCTGCAAGGCCAGCAACTGGTCCTGGGCGAAGTAGTCGCCGGACTTGAACGGCACGTAGCGGTCGAGGAAACCGTCGTTGAACTGCGAACCCTCGAAGTGCACCCGGCCGTAGCGGAAGCGCGGGCCCGCATCCCATGCCAGCTTGATCGCCGCGCTGTGGTTGGCGCGGGTCACCTCGACGCGATGGGTGACCAGGCGCGCGTCGAGGAAGCCGTTGGCGGTGAGCTGGGCGCTCAGCGCGTCGCGCGCGCGTTCGTAGGCGCCGTGGTCGAGGGTCTGGCCCTTGAGCCGTTCGATCGCGCGGCGGGCCCGGCGCAGCGGGGCGAGCTTCGACGCGGATTCGTCCAGTTGCAGCTCGACGTCGGTGACCTTCACCGGTTCGCCCGGCTTCACATGCAGGATCACGTGCCAGTCCTGGCCGACCTGCTGCAGTTCGTCAGTGACGGTGGCGTCGTAATAGCCGTAGGGTTGCAACGCCGCCCTGACCTGGTCGGGTGCGCGTTCGACCAGGCGCCGGACCTGGGCGTCGCTCACCTCGCGTTTCGCGTATTGCGACAGCTCGACGCCGGAAATCGCCGCGGCCTTCAGCGGGTCCGCCACGCCATCCACCGTCAACTGCACGCCGGCGTGGCTTGGTGTCGCCAACAGCAGCAGCGGCAGCAGCAGACTCAGGCGTCGTGGGGATCGGCGCATGCGTGGGGTTCCGTCCTCGATGGCGTGTTCGCGGGGTGCGGGCAGCTTACCGAAGTTGGTGTTCGCTTCGTATGAATGGCCTGATCAGCGCGACATCAAGACAAGCGCGTCGCGCCTGATGGCGCATCAGCCGGCCTTGTCGCCCGCCTTGTGCGCGATCCACGCGCCGATCACCGCCGACACGTACGGAATCGATTGCGCGGCGAGGATGAACATCCACAAGGTGCCTTCGATGTAGCGCGTGCCGTAGCCCAGCGCCATGCCGATCACGCACAGCGCCAGCGCGATCGCCATCAGCAGCTCCTCGCGCACCGGGGCGAAGGCGGCGAAGTTGCTGCCGCCCAGGCGCCGGCTCTTGGCGGTCACCACGAACGAGGTCTTCTCGCGGGTGAGGCCGTGCAGGATGCCGCGGGCGATCGCGTGGGACAGGCCCATGCTGGCCAGCGACGCCATCAGCGTGTCGTACCAGCTGCACGGGACGCGGGCGCGATACAGCACGATGCCGAAGATCGCCTTGGCGAAGAAGAAGCCGATCACCGGGATCAGGAACAGCTGCATCGGCAGGCTGAAGTATTGCGGATACGCAATCATGCCCGCGGTCCAGAACAGCGCCATCAGGGTGAAGATCAGGTGCAGCGCGTCGGCGAACCAGCTGAACCAGCCGGTGAGGAAGTGGAAGCGCTGGCCGGCCGAGAGCGGCCCTCGCTGAGTCATCCAATCCCAGCGCCCCTTGAGGATCTGCATCGCGCCGAAGGCCCAGCGGTAGCGCTGGCTCTTGTACGCCTTGAAGTCGGCCGGGGTCAGGCCCTTGCCCATCAGCTCGTCGACGTAGACCAGCTCGTAGCCCGCGTGCATCAGGCGCAGGCCCAGCTCGGCATCCTCGCAGATGGTCCACTCCGACCAGCCGCCGGTGCCTTCCAGCGCGGTGCGCCGGACCATGGTCATGGTGCCGTGCTGGATGATCGCGTTGCGCTCGTTGCGATGGTGCATGCCGATGCGGAAGAAGCCGTCGTATTCCCACGCGGTCATCCGCCGGAACGCGTTGTGCTCGAACTCGCGATGCGCCTGCGGGCACTGCACCACGGCCACCTTCGGGTCGTGGAAGTAGCCGGTGAGCGTGGCCAGCCAGTCGGCGCGCACCTCGTAATCGGCGTCGATCACCGCCACCACGTCGGCGGCCGGATCGGTTTCCTTGAGGCCGAAGTTCAGCGCGCCGGCCTTGTAGCCGGGCCACGGTTCCAGGTGGAAGAAGCGGAAGCGCTTGCCCAGCTTCTCGCAGTAGGCCTGCACCGGCTGCCATACCGCCGGGTCCTTCGTGTTGTTGTCGATCACCAGGACTTCGAAGTTGGCGTAATCCAGCGCGGCCAGCGAATCCAGGGTGATGATCACCATCTCCGGCGGCTCGTTGTAGCAGGCCAGGTGGATCGACACGAACGGCTGCTTTTCCGGCGGATCGGGCGTGAGCATGCTGGCGTGGCGCATCCATTTCGGCCGCCACAGCACCTCGGTGAACTCGAAGCCGTTGATCAGCAGGATCGCCAGGATCGCGATCTGCGCGGGGAACAGCAGGGTGAGCATGGTCCAGTCGACCCAGCTCAGGTAGAAGTTGAACGGCAGCGTGGCCGACCAGGTCAGCAGGCCGCAGGCCAGCTGGATCAGCGCGCAGAAGAACAGCTTGCCCATCAGCCGGAAGCGGCTGAAGCGGCGGGCGAACAGGATCATCGGCAGCAGCGCCAGCAGGCTGGCGGCCAGTGCCTTCCACGGCCAACCGGTGTCCTCGGTGACCGGGCCGGTCAGCGGGAATTTCATCTGGCGGTCGGCGTTGAACATGCCCCAGTACGCGCCGGTGCGGCCTTCGCCCAGGTTTTCCTTCCACGGCTGGTCGAACGCTTCGAGCAGGTAGTAGTCGATGTGCTGCTGCTTGGCGACGTTCATCCAGTCGCGGATGAAGATCGCCTCGTTGGACACCGACGGATCGGCGTACTCGTGCCGGTCACCGTTCGACGGCCAGCCGATTTCGCCGACCACCACGGGCTTGTCCGGAAAGTGCTGGCGGACCTGGTCGTAGGCACCCAGCGCGGCCGGCACCGAATCCTTGCGCGCGATGCCGTTCCAGAACGGGAACAGATGGATGGTGATGAAATCGACGTGCTGGGCCAGCTCGGGATACTTCAGCCAGATGTAGTCCGGCTCGGCGATCGACACCGGCTGGTGCACGGCGGCGCGCACCCGGTCCAGGTAGGTCATCATTTGTTCCGGCGTGAGGTCGTTGCGGAACAGCACCTCGTTGCCCACGATGACGCGAGTGATCGTGTCCGGATAGGCGCGCGCCTTGGCGATCAGCAGCTCGATCTCGCGCTCGTTGTTGTCCAGCCGCTTGTCGATCTCGGCGCCGGCCATCACCTTCAGGCCTTCGGCCTGCGCCAGCCGGTACAGCTGCGGGTTCTGCTGCATGGTGTACGTGCGCACGCGGTCGCTGTACTTGTGCAGCAGCTTCAGGTCGGCGGCGATGTCGTCGCTGCTGGGATAGTCCTGCTTGAACGGGCTCTGGTAGCGCTGGAATACCGACAGCGAGAAACCGCCGATCCTGCCGTGCCAGTCATCCGGACCATGCGGCAGGTTGCCGTACCACCACAGCCCGATGTTCATCGCCGCCACGACCAGCGCGAGCAGGATCGCAGTGAGCAGCGGATATCGGCTGTTGTGGTTTGCTGCGGTGATGCTCAAGAGATCCCCAGGGAGGCTTCGCCGGACTGGCGACCGAGCCGCAGAAGCTTAGCGAATTTGAGACCAACGGCCAATGAATCCCGGGGCGGAGGGAACTCCGTCCGCAAGCGACGGCCTTCGCGAGGCCGGACGCGGACGTCTCCGCGGGAGCTTGTCGGCCGGTGGTTGTGGCGATCGGGTCGAGGTTGTGACCGGCGCGGGCCGGGCCATCGCGTCTTGCAACACCCGTCCGGCTTGATCCAGCTCACAGTTCGGCCGCGTGTGCGGGTGGCTTGCGAACGCACGAGGCATTCCCGGCGGTGTGGTGGAATCCGTCTGCAAGTCCTTGTTGCGGGGAAAGGTTGTGGCGGCGGGCCGGCATGTGCTGCAGCGGTCGGCGGGCAGGAACCGCTTCGTCAATAAGAAACTGTCTTATGGCGCCGCGGGGACATGATCCGAACAATGCGCGGCTTTCGTGCCGGGTGCAGCCTGTTCGGCTCATCGTGGATTGCTGGTCAGGGAAGGATGGTTTTGTCACAGGGACTGTTTCGCCAGGAAGTCATCGACGCCAGACGCGGCGAGTGGCTCGGTTCGATCATCGTGGCCGCGCCGTTGTCGCGCTGGCTGTTGACCACGCTGGCGATGACGCTGGCCACGGTGATTCTGCTGTTCCTCTTTCTTGGCCACTACACCCGCCGTGAGACCGTGGTGGGGCAGCTGGTGCCCAGCGCCGGCCTGCTCAACGTCGCGGCTCCCGACGCCGGCACGATCACCCGGCTGAATGTGCGCGACGGCCAGCGGGTCAGGAAAGGCGAGGTGTTGCTGCGCCTTTCCAGCGAACAGGACAGCGCGGCGCTGGGCGACACCCATGCGCTGGTCGGCAGGCAACTGGAGATCCAGCGCGCCCGCCTGCGGGCCGATCTGGTCAATCAGCAGCAACTGGGCGAGCAGCAGGGCGACGCCCTGCGGTCGCGGATGGCCCTGCTGCAGGGGCAGCTCACCCAGATCGCCGGACAGCTGGCGATCCAGCAGCAACAGGTGACCAGCAACCAGCAGATGCTGGCGAAGATCAAGCCGCTCGCCGCACGGGGCTTCGTATCTGCGGTGCAGATCCAGCAGCAGGAAGCGGCGGTGCTCGACGCACAGGCGCAGTACAAGACGCTGTTGCGCCAGCAACTCGATGCGCGCCAGCAATACGACGAGGCGCAGCAGCAGCTGGCGCGCCTGCCGCTGGACGAGGCAGGCAAGCGCAACGATACCGAGCGGCAACTCGCCGCCCTGGCCCAGTCGACGGCGCAGAACGAAATGCAGCGGGCGGTGGTGTTGCGCGCGCCGCGCGATGGCGTGGTTTCCACCGTGCTGCTGAAGGAGGGGCAGATGGTCGCCGCCGGCCAGCCGCTGCTCTCCATCCTTCCGGCGGGCTCCTCGCTGCAGGCGCAGTTGCTGGTGCCCAGCCGAGCCATCGGCTTCATCGAACCGGGCAGCCGGGTGGTCTTGCGCTACCAGGCTTTCCCCTACCAGAAGTTCGGCCAGCAATACGGCAGGGTCAGCGATATCTCGCGCAGTGCCCTGGGCGTGGCGGAGGTCAATGCCCTGATCGGACAGCAGGCACGCGAGCCGCTGTATCGCATCGAAGTGAAGCTGGACAGCCAGCAGGTGATGGCTTATGGGCGGCCCGAACCGGTCAAGCCCGGAATGGCTCTGGAGGCCGACGTGCTGATGGAGCGCCGTCGCCTGATCGAGTGGGTATTCGAGCCGCTTTACGGCATGGCGCATCACGTTTCGGCGGACCGGTAATCCGTCGCCAGGATAGTAGTGGTGGCAAAAAAATTGGCTGCAGCCTCATCGAATGAAGATGAGGTTGCTGGCCGATATCCGCAGAGCGATCTGCCTAAAACCAAAGGAGTAAAGAAAATGCAGGAACTGAGCATGAATGAAGTCGAGCAGGTCAACGGTGGTTTCATCGTCGTTGTCGCGCTGGCCCTTTTCGATGTGGGCATGATTGCCTATGACGCTTATCAGCTGAAACACATCAACGATTGATTCAATCATCACCATCCGATGATTGAATGACGTTGCCGCCACATGCATTCAATTCATGTGGCGGTTTCAATGAATCCTTGCGGACTGACAGCATGAAGTTCAAGTATGGTTTTCCGCCTCAGGTTGGCTGTGATCTGTCCGATGCGAATCGGCTGATTGAGAATTATGGGCGACTGCACGTCGTGGCAACATTGCTCGGACTGCTTCTGGTCGGGCCATGCCTGTACCTCGCCTGGTCGCTGCTGTGGCCGCACAGCTGGGCTCTTGGCGTCTTTGACCAACCTCCCGGCATCTTCATCGGGACTCTGGTCGGCATAGTCATCGTGCATGAGTTCATTCACTTGCTGGCATTGCCCGGTTCCGGTCGTGGCGAACGCTCATACATGGGATTTGATCCGAAAACGCATCTTCCCTATGTGGCCTATCTGGGCGAATTGAGCCGGCCAAAAGCGGTGATGGTGGCATTCATGCCGATGCTGGTGCTGACGCTGCTGCCATTTCCCCTGGCCTGGATGGTGCCCGCCCCATACCTGCCCATGCTTTCGTCGCTGTCCATATTGAATGGAACCGCCGCGAGCGGCGACGTGTGCATCATCTTTCTGCTGCTCTGCAAAGTACCGCGCCGCGCGGTCGTTCTGGGAGAGTTCTATGGGTTTCGCCACGGCTGATACCGCACCGGTTCGTTGTGCGGCGGTGGCTCGCTGTCGAGCGACCCGGTGGGCGTCTGATGATTTCGCAGGACGGGTCGCGGAATGCATGGAGTCGAGACCGTGGTGAGGACTCCAGGCGACACCCGCATGATGGCCTTGGGCCTCCTGCCATCTGTCGGTCACGTGGCTTGCGGAAGAGCAGTTGCGCATGGCTGACGGCAACCGTTCCGTTCCCGTGGCGGCCGCCGCGCGCCTTCCGCTGCAGTTCGGCTGGTCACGTCACCTGCCGGTGGTCCTGCAGACCGAGGCTGCCGAATGCGGCCTGGCCTGCCTGGCCATGATCGCCAATCATCATGGCCACGACGTGGATCTGGCCGGTTTGCGTCGGCGCTTTTCCAGTTCGCTCAAGGGCGCCACGCTGGCTCGAGTGATGGCGATGGCAGGTCAGCTGGGCTTGGCCTGCCGCCCCTTGAAGCTGGACATGGACGACCTGTCCCAGCTCAGAACGCCTTGCGTGCTGCACTGGGATCTCAACCATTTCGTGGTGCTGAAGAGTGTCCGCAGGCGCGGCATCGTAATCCACGACCCGGCGCGCGGCCTGCGCAAACTCAGCATGAAGGAGGCGTCCGACCATTTCACCGGCGTGGCGCTCGAGCTGAATCCCATGGCCGACTTCGCTCCGGTGCGCGAACGCCAGGCGGTATCCATGCGCGCGCTGACCGGCCGGGTGCGCGGCCTCGTTCCCGCGTTGGCGCAGATCCTGATGCTGGCCCTGGCGCTGGAAGTGTTCGCGCTGGCTGCGCCGTTCTATCTGCAATGGGTGATGGACCAGGTCCTGGTATCGGCCGATCGCGACCTGCTGACCTTGCTGGGCCTGGGCTTCATCGGCATCGCGATCTTCTCGGCGCTGGTCACGGCGGCGCGCTCGTGGGCGGTCACCTGGCTGGGCGCCACGCTCAACGTGCAATGGGCCAGCAACCTGTTCGCCCACCTGATGCGGCTGCCGCTGGACTGGTTCGAGAAGCGGCATGTCGGCGACGTGGTGTCCCGCTTCGGCTCGATCCAGACCATTCAGCGCACGCTGACCACACAGTTCATCGGGTCCCTGCTGGACGGCCTGATGTCGCTGGTGACCTTGGTGGTGATGGCGTTCTACAGCATCGGGCTCACTGCGCTGGTGGCTGGCCTGTTCCTTGTCTATGGGCTGGTCCGCTGGGGCTTCTTCGGTCCGCTGCGGCGCGCCAGCGAGGAGCAGATCGTCTACGGCGCCCGCCAGCAGAGCGAGCTGCTGGAATCCATCCGCGGCGCGATGCCGATCAAGCTGGCCAGCAAGCAGGACGAGCGGCTGTCGCGCTACGCCAATGCCACGGTGTCCACGGCCAACCGCGACATCGCCATCCAGCGGCTGGGCATCGCCTTCGTCCTCAGCAACCAGCTGATGTTCGGTATGGGTCGCGTGGCGATGATCTGGATCGCTGCCACGCTGGCGCTGAAGAACGAGTTCTCCGCGGGCATGCTGATCGCCTTCATCGCGTACGCCGACCAGTTCACCAGCCGCGCCGGTGGGCTGATCGACAAATGGGTGGATTTCAGCATGTTGAAGCTGCATGCCGAGCGAGTGGCGGACATCGCGCTGACCGCGCCGGAAGAAAACTCGTCGTCCTCATGGGACGGGCCGGCTCCCGAGGCGAGCATCGAGTTGTGTAACGTCAGCTTCCGCTACGCCGAAGGCGAGCCGTGGATACTTCGCCATTGCAACTTGCGCATCGATGCGGGCGAGTCCGTGGCTTTCGTCGGGCCCAGTGGCTGCGGCAAGAGCACGCTCGCCAAGATCATGCTCGGGTTGCTTGCCCCCACGGAAGGCGAGGTGCGCTTTGGCGGTGTCGACATCCGCAAGCTGGGGCTCGATGTCTATCGCCGCTGGATCGGCGCGGTGATGCAGGACGACCAGCTGTTCGCGGGCAGCATCGCGGACAACATCAGTTTCTTCGACCCCGAGGCAACGCCGATGCGGATCGAAGCCGCTGCGCGGCTTGCCGCCGTTCATGACGATATTGCCGCGATGCCGATGGCTTGCCAGAGCCTCGTCGGCGACATGGGTTCCAGCCTGTCTGGCGGACAGAAGCAGCGGGTGATCCTGGCGCGGGCGCTGTATCGGCGACCGCGGCTGTTGGTGCTGGACGAGGCGACCAGCCATCTGGATCTGGAGCGGGAACGCCTGGTCAACGCGGCGGTTCAGCGGTTGCGGATCACCCGGATCGTGATTGCGCACCGGCCGGAGACAGTAGCCGCGGCGGGAAGGGTGATCCGGTTGGGCATCGAACGGCCCGCCTGTTCGCCATGAAGAGCGGGAAGGCCTGCTCCGCCATCATGGGAAACGGCGGCTTCCCGATTGCCGCCGCCACAGCGGAGCGCGACATCCCGCATTCGCAAGCGGGTGCATCGACATCATTACGGAGGTGCGGCTCCGGCAACGGATCTGTTCGGGAATACGCATGAAAAAACATGGCTTCATGGCCGGAATATTGATCATCACCGTGCTGTTCAGTCAGTGCGTGTGGGCTGGATGGACCCGGTCTTCCGGCTCGACCATACGGTTCGAGGGGGACATCGAAAAAGGTTCGTACGAACAATATTTGGCGGTCGCCAGGGGTGGCTTTACCAGAGTGCTGCTCAACAGCAGCGGTGGTTACCCTTCCGTGGCGTTGAAGATTGCCAGGGACATCCAGAAGCATCCGGATGTCGAAGTCGACGTGAAAGGAGTGTGCGTTTCCGCGTGCGCAAGCTATCTGGCCATCGCCGGACAGCATCTGAAGATCGAATGCGATTCGGTGGTCGCGTGGCACGGCGGCCTCGGCAACCCGGAAGACGAGGCGCGATCCATGCGCGCCGAGAACATCCCGGAGGGGCTGGTGGTTGCGTATGCGGCCTGGCTCAAGGCATTTCATGCCGACGAGTCGGACTTCTATGTTCGCGCTGGCGTGGATATCGCCTTGCTCGCCGATTCGGAGAAGGCCGTCAGCGCCCTCGATCTGGACGAAAGCTACACGCTGGACGCCGTGACTGGCGAGTACTCGTATTCGACATCCGCCGGGGTCTGGGTGCCGTCGATGCGTTCGTTGAAAAAGTATGGCGTGAAGGACCTGAAGTATTGCCGCGATGACGGCGCGACCGAAATCGGCAAGGCGCTGAAGAAAAATGGCTATTCGGTGAAATTCTCCACCGCCACGTTCCATTGAATGGCCGGTGTGATCCGATCCCTGTGCAGGGGTTCTGCACGTTGCAACAAGGAAGAAGAAATGGATGTTTTGACCCAGAGTGAAATTGGTCAGGTTGCCGGCGGTGATCTGAAGGGGGCGTTGGGTGCAGGCGCAGCCGCATTGGCGGTGGGTGGCGCTTCTCTCGGTGCCGAATGGGGCGCGGTCGCCGTCGGTGTCGCGATCGGTGCGGCCCCGTTGACCGTCGTTGCGCTGGTCGGGCTCGCCGCCTATGCGGGCTACGAACTCATGCAGAACTGAAGGAACCCGGATAATGCAGATCTTGAATGAAAACGAACTGGCCATGGTGAATGGCTCGGGTGCCGGCGAAGCCGCTGCAGCGACCGGGGTCGCGATCGGGATCGGCGCGGCCACGTATGGCACCGCGCTCGGCACCATCGCCGTGGGCGCCGCCTTTGCGGTTGCTCCGCTCGCCGTGGTGGCAATGGTCGGGCTGGCTGCTGTCGCCGGCTACGAGCTTGCCACCAAGTAGTCGTTGCCTTGGCACCTGCCGGCTCATGCCGGCAGGTGCGTTCCGGAGATGAACCATGAGTCCCGACACGTTTGAAATGCTGGCCATGATCACCCTCGTGGTGGGCTTCTATGTCGTCTGCATGCGGCTGGGCGAACTGCATTCGCAACTGCGCAAGCTGGAAAGGCGCCTGCTCGGCGACAGCGAAGCCGACCTGGCGAAGCTGGCCGAGATCCGGTCGCTGGCCGTGTCCGGCAAGCAGGGGCGCGCCGTGGCTGCCCATCGCCGATATTTCGGAACCAGCCTGGCCGAGGCCACCGATGCGGTGCGGAAACTTGATGGTGACGCTGCGGCGCGTGGCGCCTGAGCCGACCTGACGCCGGCCTGCCTGCGGGGCGAATGAGTCGGCACGGCGAAGTCCGGGCATGAGTTTTGGGTTAGAGTCCGCGCTGTAGCCGCTTTTTCGGCGGCGTTCGCAGTGGTCGTCCGTTCGCGGCGCAAGGCGCTGCATGTCTCGGGGATCACATGCGACAACTTACCTGGCGTTTCCTTTTGCTTACCCTGGTTTTTCTGGGGCTGAGCCGGCTCGGCCTTGCGCTATGGCTGTGGCCGCGGGTGGAGCCAGCGGGCGGATTGTGGCCGGTGCTGCTGGGCGGGCTGCGCATCGATCTGAGCCTGCTGGCGATGATCTGTGCACTACCGGCCCTGCTGTCGCCGTGGCTGGGACATCGACCCTGGGCCGCGCGCATCACCGCGTGGTGGTATCGGCTGTGGTGGATGCTGTTCGTGCTGCTGGAGCTGTCCACGCCGCAGTTCATCCTGGAATACGACACCCGGCCCAATCGCCTGTACGTGGAGTACCTCAACAGTCCGCACGAGGTGTCGGCGATGTTGTGGCATGGCTACAAGGGCGTGCTGCTGTTCGCCCTGGTGGGTCTGCTGCTGCTCGGCTGGGTCGGCTTTCGTGTGTTGCGCACGCAACTGGTCGATGCGCGCCTGCGCCTGCGCTGGCGGCCGTTGCTGACCGCGGTGATGTTTCCGCTGCTGTTCCTGGCGGGACGCGGCACGCTGGAGCATCGCCCGCTGAATGCGTCGATGGTGGCGTTCAGCGATGACGCGATGGTCAACACGTTGCCGCTGAATTCCCTGCACAGCGTGATCAATGCGATCCGCGGCATGCACAACGAGCGCTCGTCGGCGACTCTGTACGGGCCGATGCCCGAAGCGGAAATGCAGCAGCTGGTGCGCGAGGCGTCGGGGTTCGAGGGGCCGATGCTCGATCCGCAGCATCCCAGCTGGCATGTGCAGCACGCCTCGAAGCGGCCGGCCGAGCCGCTCAACCTGGTCATCATCGTCGAGGAAAGCCTGGGGGCGCAGTACATCGGCACGCTGGGCGGCGAGCAGTTGTCCCCGCAGTTCGACGCGCTGGCGAAGGACGGCTGGCTGCTGGCGCGGACCTACGCCACCGGCACGCGCTCGGTGCGCGGGCTGGAGGCGATCACCACCGGTTTCCTGCCCACGCCGGCCGAGGCCGTGCTGAAGCAGCCGCGCAGCCAGCGCGGCTTCTTCACCCTGGCCGGCCTGCTCGGCGAGTTCGGCTACCACTCGCGCTTCATCTACGGCGGCGAGGCGCACTTCGACAACATGAAGTCGTTCTTCCTGGGCAACGGCTTCGACGAAGTGATCGACCAGCCGAAGTTCGAGGTGAAGCCCGCCTTCGTCGGCTCGTGGGGCGCGTCCGACGAGGACATGTTCAACGAGCTGCACCATCGCCTGATGCAGGGCGGCACGCAGCCGCAGTTCACGCTGGCCTTCAGCGTCTCCAACCACACGCCGTGGGAATACCCGAGCGGACGGATCGAGGCGAGCGACCCGGCGGCGAGCGTGCAGAACACGGTGCGCTACGCCGATTGGGCGATCGGCCGGTTCTTTGCGAAGGCGAAGCTGTCGCCGTACTGGAAGAACACCGTGTTCCTGGTCGTGGCCGACCACGATTCGCGAGTGTTCGGCGCCAGCCTGGTGCCGGTGCGACACTTCCACATTCCCGCGCTGATCCTCGGTGCGGGCGTGCCAGCCCAGCGTGACGAACACCTCGTCAGCCAGATCGACCTGGCGCCCACCCTGCTGTCGCTGATCGGCATCAGCAGCGTCCAGCCGATGCTCGGTGCCGATCTCACCGTGCATTACCCGGGCCGCGCCATCATGCAGTACGGCGACAACTACGGTTATCTGAAAGGTGACCAGTTGCTGGTGCTGCAGCCGGGCCAGCCCGCGGCGCAGTTCCACTATGAGGTGGCCGACCACCAGCTGACACCGGTGGCGGTCGATCCGGTGCTGTCGAGGTTGGCGCTGGCCCATGCGTTGTGGCCCAGCTGGGCCTACTTCAACCAGCGTTACGGCTTGCCGCCGAAATCCCTCCAGCCCGCGCCCGCTCCGCCGGCGACGGTGCTGAAGCCGATGGAGCCGGACAAGTGCTGCGCCACGCGCCAGCTGTAAAAGAGAAACCCGGCGCAAGGCCGGGTTTCTGTCTATATCCAGGACGCTGGCGATCAACGCAGCAGCGAGCGCAGCATCCACGCGGTCTTTTCGTGCGCCTGCAGGCGGCCGGTGACCATGTCGGCGGTGCCGTCATCGCCGGCGGCGTTGGCGGCCTTGAGCGTATCGCGGGCGGTGGCGGCGGCGATCTCGTGGCCTTCGACCAGCTGGTTCACCATCTCCTTCCATTCCGGCACGCCCGATTCTTCCTTGATCGAGCTGAGCTTGCCGAACTGGCTGTACGAACCCGGGGCGAACACATCCAGCGTGCGGATGCGCTCGGCCACTTCGTCGGCGGCCAGCCACAGCTCGTTGTACTGGGTCTCGAACATCAGGTGCAGGCTGTTGAACTGCGGGCCGGTGACGTTCCAGTGGAAGCTGTGCGTCTTCAGGTACAGCGAATAGGTGTCGGCCAGCAGCTTGGACAGATGCTTGGCGACCGCTTCGCGGTCCTTCTTGGCAATGCCGATGGAAATGGCCATGTGCTGCTGCTCCTTGACGGGTGGGTGAATGCAATGGGTCCACAGTAGCGGGTGCCAGCCCGCCGGTGAAATGAAACCTTCGTATGCCTGCGATAGCTGGTGGCTATCGGGTTGACCTGCGTCCAACAGGTATCATGCGCGGTTCGATGAATGACCATCCGCCACCACCGCCCGATTCCGCCGCCGACCCCGGCCTGCGCGACCTGCGCCGCCAACTGGATGGAGTGTCCAGCCGCGACTTCGGTCGCCTGCTGGGGCGTTGGCGCACGCTGTCGCGCCGGCCCGACGAAAGCAGGCTGGAGGCGCTGCGCGCCGATATCCAGCGCTCCGCGGCCAAACGCCGCGCCCGTGTCGCGGCCAAGCCGGAGATCCGGCTGGACGAATCGCTGCCGATCAGCGCCCGCGGCGAGGACATCGTCAAGCTGATCCGCGAGAACCAGGTGGTAGTGATCGCCGGCGAGACCGGTTCGGGCAAGACCACCCAGCTGCCGAAACTCTGCCTGGCCGCCGGTCGTGGCGAGGCCGGCATGATCGGCTGCACCCAGCCGCGCCGGCTGGCCGCCCGCTCGGTGGCGCGCCGCGTGGCGGAGGAACTGGGCACGCCGCTGGGCGAGGTGGTGGGTTTCCAGGTGCGCTTCAACGACCAGGTGTCCGAGCGCACCCTGGTGAAGTTCATGACCGACGGCATCCTGCTCGCCGAAACCCAGGGCGATCCGTGGCTCAGTGCGTACGACACCCTGATCATCGACGAGGCGCACGAGCGCAGCCTCAACATCGACTTCCTGCTGGGCTACCTGAAGCGGCTGGCGGTCAGGCGGCCGGATCTGAAGATCATCGTCACCTCGGCCACGATCGACACTGCGCGCTTCGCCGAGCACTTCGGCGGCGCGCCGGTGGTCGAGGTGGAAGGGCGGGCGTATCCGGTGGAAACGCGCTGGCGGCCGGCGGAGGCCGTGGCCAAAAACATGCAGCAGGGCAGCACCGAACACATCGCTGCCGTGCTCGACGAAATCAGCCACGACGATCCGCGCGGCGACGTGCTGGTGTTCCTGCCCGGCGAGCGCGAGATCCGCGACGCGCATCAGTTGCTGTCGCGCCGGCAATATCGTGAAACCGAGATCCTGCCGCTGTACGCCCGTCTCTCTGCCGGCGACCAGGACCGCGTGTTCAAGCCCGGCGTGAAGCGCCGCGTGGTGCTGGCCACCAACGTGGCGGAGACCTCGCTCACCGTGCCGCGCATCCGCTACGTGATCGACACCGGCACCGCGCGGGTCAAGCGCTACAGCCAGCGCAGCCAGCTCGAACGGCTGCATGTGGAGCCGGTCTCGCAGGCGGCGGCCGACCAGCGCAAGGGCCGCTGCGGCCGCGTGGGGCCGGGCGTCTGCTACCGCCTGTACGACGAGGCGGACTTCGCCAGCCGCGCCGCGTTCACCGATCCCGAATTGCTGCGCTCGTCGCTGGCCAACGTGATCCTGCGCATGCTGGCACTGAAACTGGGCGAGGTCGACGACTTCCCGTTCCTGGAAGCGCCCGACCCGCGCGTGATCGCCGACGGCTTTCGCCGGCTCACCGAGATTTCCGCGATCGACGAGGCGCGCAAGCTCACCGCGATCGGCCGCACCCTGGCGCGCCTGCCGATCGACGTGCAGCTGGCGCGCATGCTGGTCGAGGGCGAGCAACTGCACGCCCTGCGCGAGCTGCTCGTCATCGTCAGCTTCCTCAGCATCCAGGATCCGCGCGAGCGCCCCGGCGATGCACGACAGCAGGCCGATACGGCGCATGCCGTGTTTGCCGATCCGAAGTCCGACTTCGCCGGCGTGCTGAACCTGTGGCGGGCCTACCACGACGCGCACGAGGAACTGACCCAGTCGAAGCTGCGCGACTGGTGCTCGCGGCATTTCCTCAGCTTCATGCGCATGCGGGAATGGCGCGAGCTGCATCGGCAGTTGTTGCTGGTGGTGGCGGAGCTGGGCTGGAAGCTGGATGGGGGAGAATCCCCTGCCGGGCAGGCCGCGCGCTCTGCTCCTCCCCCTGCGCGCAGGGGGAGGCCGGGAGGGGGTAGAGCTCTTGACGTTGTTGCACAAAGTCAAAAGCGGACCCCACCCCAACCCTCCCCTGCGAGCAGGGGAGGGAGCGAAGCCGGCGACTCCGCGGAACGTGTGTATGAATCCGTCCATCGCTCACTGCTGGCCGGCCTGCCTACCCAGGTCGGCCGCAAGGACGAAAAAGGCATCTACCAGAGCACCCGCGAGCGCAAGTTCCAGGTCTTCCCCGGTTCGGCCTTGTCGAAGGCGCCGCCGAACTGGATCTTCTCCGCGCAGATCCTCGACGTGGGCGGGCGCGTGTGGGGCATGGCGAACGCGCGGGTCGAGCCGTTGTGGATCGAACAGCAGGCGGCGCATCTGCTGCGCACGAGTTGTCGCGAGGCGCACTGGTCGAAGAAGCGCGGCTGCGTGGTGGCATACGAGCAGGTCAGCCTGTTCGGTCTGGTGCTGGTGGAGAAGCGGCCGGTCACGTTCCAGCAGCAGGACCCGGCGCTGGCGCATGCGATCTTCCTGCGTGAGGCGCTGGTACGCGGCGACATCGACACCAGGGTGGACTTCGTGCGCGGGAACCAGCGCGTGCTGGAAGAGGCGCTGGGCATCGAGGCGAAGCAGCGCCGCGAAGGGCTGATCCGCCACGAGGATGATCTGGTCGCGTTCTTCGAAGGCAAGTTGCCCGAGGAGATCGCCAGCTCGCGCGCACTGGATGCGTGGTATCGCAAGGCGCGTCCGGCCGAGCAGGCTGCGCTGCGCTGGTCGCTGGACGACGTGATGGCCGGCGGCGCGGGGCTGGATGTAAAGGCATTTCCGGTCGCGCTGGATATTCCGCCGCAGAAATACAAGCTGGAATACCGCTTCGTCCCCGGCGACGAGGCCGACGGCGTGACCCTGCAGCTGCCGCTGGCGATGTTGAACGCGCTGCCCGCCGCGCGTTGCCAGTGGCTGGTGCCGGGCCTGCTCGCCGACAAGGTGGCCGAACTGATCCGCGGCCTGCCCAAGGCGCTGCGCCGCAACTTCGTGCCCGCACCGGATTTCGCACGCGCCTTCGTCGAGGCGGAATCGCCCTGCGACGAGTCGCTGGCCAAGGTGCTGGCCACGTTCCTGAAACGCACCACCGGCGTCGACATCGGCGCCGGCGAGTTTGCCGGCATCGAACTGCCGCCGCACTTCCTGATGCGCTATCGCCTGCACGACGAACGCGGCAGGACGCTGGCCAGCGGCCGCGACCTGGCCGCGCTGCGAGGGCAGTGGGAAGGCCAGGCGCGCGAAGCGTTCTCGCGCAAGACCGACATCGAGCTGACCCGCGAAGACGTGGCCAGCTGGGATTTCGAGGCGATCCCCGCGCAGGTGCGTTCGGACGGCGGACTGACCGCGTTCCCGGCGCTGGTCGACCTGGGCGAGACGGTGGCGCTGCGCGTGTTCGAGCGCAGCGACGAGGCCCGCGCCGCCCATCGGCAGGGCGTGGTGCGACTGTTGCGCAACGCGCTGGCCAGCGAGGCGAAGCAGGCACGCCGGCGCTTGCCGATCGGCAATGCGCTGGCGCTGAAATACGCGCCGCTCGGTGGCGTCGACGGCCTGCGCGAGGACCTGCTTGAAGGCGGTTTCCAGGATCTGCTGGAACGCCATGAGCTGGACGCGCGCACCGCCGGTGCGTTCGAGGCGCTGCGCACGCAGTTCGCGCGCGAGCTGTTCGGCGCCGGCGTCGAACGGCTGAAATTGGCCGAACCGATCATCGAGGCCCAGGCCGAGATGAAGCCGTGGCTGGCACCGCCGCTGCTGGGTTTCGCCCGCGCCAGCTACGACGATCTTGGCGAGCAGTTCGACGCGCTGCTGACGCCGGGCTTCCTGCGCGAATTGCCGACCGCGCGGCTGGCGCACTACCCGCGCTACCTCAAGGCGATGCGCCTGCGTGGCGAGCGCCTGCGCCAGGACCCGGCGAAGGACCAGCAACGCATGCTGCAGGTGCTGCCGTACTGGCGCGCCTGGCTGCAACATCGCGCCGCCGGCGCCGATCCGGTCGACCTGGCCGAACTGCGCTGGCTGATCGAGGAATGGCGCGTGTCGCTGTTCGCCCAGGAATTGAAGACCGCCGAGCCGGTGTCGGCCAAACGGCTGGCGAAGGCGCTGTCCGCGCTGGGCTGATTCCCCCGCGCGGCATTGGGTCGCCGGTCAGTGAACGGCCCGACCCTGCAGTTAAGATGAAGCATCCAGCGGATACCCGAAGATCATGCCTCCCATCGCCAACACCGGCAGCCTGCAGTCCTGGCGCGAGCGCGTCGGCACGCTGCCGCCGGTGCTGGGCGAGGCGCTCGACGCCTGTGTCTCGCGCAAGCTGCATGAAGCCGAGTGCACCGACGTGCTGGATCTGCTGGGCATGCTCGGCTGCGATGCGCAGACCCAGGCTGCCGCGTTGTGGTTCGAACTGGCGCGCGCCGATCCGGCGCTGTGGCAGGAGCGTCGCGCGAAACTGCCGGCGGAACTGCAGCGGCTGGTGGACGGGCAGCAGGCGGCCGAACAGGTGTGGGCGCTGCACGCGCAGCGACCGCCGCAAGGTGCCGCCGAAGGCTTGCGCCGCCTGCTGCTGGCGATCGTGCGCGACCTGCGCGTGGTGTTCGTGCTGCTGGCCCGCCAGCTGGCGCGCATGCGGGCGGCGGCGAACCTGGCCGACGACGAGCGCCAGGCGCTGGCACGGCTGACCCGCGACATCCACGCGCCGCTGGCGAACCGGCTCGGCATCTGGCAGCTGAAATGGGAACTGGAGGACCTCGCCTTCCGCTACCTGCAGCCCGACACCTATCGCCGCATCGCCAGGCTGCTCGACGAGCGTCGCGCCGATCGCGAGGCGTTCATCCGCGAATCGCTGGACGAACTGCAGCGGGCGCTGGCCGCCGCCGACATCCGCGCCGACCTGGCCGGCCGGCCGAAGCACATCTATTCGATCTGGAAGAAGATGCAGCGCAAGTCGCTGGACTTCTCCGACCTGTACGACATCCGCGCCGTGCGCATCCTGGTCGACAACATCACCGACTGCTACGCCGCGCTGGGCGTGGTGCACGGGCGCTGGCCGCACCTGCCGAACGAGTTCGACGACTACATCGCGCGGCCCAAGGCGAACGGCTACCAGTCACTGCACACCGCGGTGATCGGTCCGGCCGGCAAGACCCTGGAAGTGCAGATCCGCACCCACGAGATGCATCGCGCCAACGAGCTGGGCGTGGCGGCGCACTGGCGCTACAAGGAAGGCGGCAGCGGCGATGCCGAGTTCGAGGCGAAGATCGCCTGGATGCGCAAGCTGCTGGAACCGCGCGGCGACGACGACAGCACGCTGGCCGCCGACCTGCATACCGAGCTGCTGGAAGACCGCGTCTACCTGCTGACGCCCAAGGGCGAGGTGTTCGACCTGGCCCGCGGCGCCACCGTGCTGGACTTCGCCTACCTGGTGCATACCGAAGTCGGTCATCGCTGTCGCGGCGCCAAGGTCAACGGCCGCATCGTGCCGCTGACCTTCCAGCCGCAGAGCGGCGACCGGGTGGAGATCCTCACCGGCAAGGTGGCCGATCCCAGCCGCGACTGGCTGTCGCCCCATCACGGCTACCTCAACACCTCGCGGGCCAGGGACAAGCTGCGCAACTGGTTCCGCAGGATCGCCCACGACACCAACCTCGCGGTCGGCCGCAGCATGTTCGAGCGCGAGCTGCGGCGTCTGGCGCTGACCAGTGCCGACGTGGGCAAGCTGCCGGCGCATTTCCACCTGAAGAACCAGGACGAGTTGCTGATCGCGCTGGCGCTGGGCGAGATCACGCCCGGCCAGATCGCCCGCGTGGTGCAGGAAGCGGCGCAACCGGCGCAGCCGGCGGTGACGCAGTCCAGCACGCCGGTCGCCTCGCGCCACAGCACGCTCGACCACAGCGCACTCAGCATCGAGGGCATCGGCAACCTGCTGACCACGCTGGCGCGCTGCTGCCAGCCGCTGCCGGGCGATCCGGTGCGCGGCTTCATCACCCGGGGTCGCGGCGTGTCGGTGCATCGCGCCGATTGCGCCAGCCTGGCGCGGCTGGCCCGGCGCGACCCGGACCGGGTGATCGAGGTGAGCTGGGGCAGTGCGGCGGCGCAGGCCTACGAGGTCGACATCGAATTGCGCGGCTACGATCGCAAGGGCCTGCAGAAGGACGTCACCAGCGTGATCAGCAACGCGGCCACCCACATCATCGCCTCGTCCAGCCGGCAGTTCGTGCGCACCGGCGAGGTCGAAATGCGCTTCACCCTGCGCGTGCGCGACTTCGAACAGCTGTCGGCCCTGCTCGGCAAGCTGCTGGCGCTGCCCAACGTGATCGACGTGCGCCGCGTCGGCGTCGGCTGAATGCCCACGCAATGCCTGCCCCCGTGCGGGGCAGGGGCTGCTGGCCCGATGGTAAGCTGAGCCGACATTTTCAAAGCCACGAACCATGAGCGGACGCCGCGACCAGCACGACGCACACCCCCCGATGCGCACCGAGCCCACCCTCGGCGATCTCGATCGGCTGGACGCGCCGCGCGCGCCGGCGCCGGATGGCCTGCCGCGGGTTGCGGTGGAAGCGCGCCGGCCACATGGCCGGGCGTCCTCGTCGGCGCGACCGAAATCACGCCGCGGCTGGCTGGTGCCGGTCCTGCTGCTGGTGGTGATCGCCTTGCTGGCGGCGCTGTGGATCAACCAGAACCGCCTGCGCGGCATGGTGCCGCGCACCGACTTCAACACCTTGCTCACCCAGGCGCAGCAGGCCTTGCAGGATGGACGTCTGGACGGCCAGGACGGCAGCAGCGCCCGCGAGCTGTTCCAGGCCGCCGCGGCGCTGGAGCCGGACAACGATCGCGCCCGCGACGGCCTGCGCCAGGTAGGCCAGGCGATGCTGTCGCAGGCCGATGCCTCGCTGCAGGCGGGCAACCTGAGTCAGGCCGCGCAGCAGGCGACGGTGGCCCGCGAACTGCTCGGTGGCGGCAGCGACATCGATCGGCTCGATCACGCGATCAGCAGCGCGCGTGCCGGTCAGGTGCACGCCGTGGATCTGGTCGACCAGGCGCAGCAGGCCTTCGCCGCCGGCAAGCTGGCCGGGCCCGATGGTGCCGGCGCGCTGTATCGGCGCGTGCTGCAGGCCGACCCCGACAACGCGGTGGCCAAGCACGGGCTGGACCAGGTCGGCTACGCGCTGGCAGTCGATGCACGCCAGGCGCTGGATGCGAAGGACAACGCGAAGGCCGATGCCAGCATCGAACAGCTCGCCGCACTGCAGCCGAACAACGGCGCGCTGCCGGCGCTGCGCGCGCTGCAGGCGCAGACACGCAAGCAGGACAACAGCGCACTGGCGGCGGAACTGAAGGCCGGCCAGGATGCGCTGCGCGCCGGCCGCATCGCCGGCAGCGGCGACGACACCGCCCTGGTGCACTTCCAGGCCGTGCTCAAGCTGGACCCCGACAACGCCCAGGCCCACGCCGGCCTCGGCAACGTGGCGCAGGCGCTGACCGTGCAGGCGAGCGCGGCGGTCGACGCGGGCGACGATCTGCAGGCGGAAAAACTGCTGGACCAGGCCGCGCAGCTGGCGCCGAAATCGGCCGACCTGGCGGCGACGCGGGCACGCCTGGGCAGCGCGGCGGCCGCCGCCGTTTCCGATGCCGGCAAGACCACGCCCGCAGTCGCCCCGACCAGCGAGCCGCCGATGCCGGAAGCCGTGTTGACGCCGCAGCAGAGCGCGGCCGTGGCGCAACTGGTGCAGCGCGCCGAACAGGCGACCAGCCACGGCGACATCATGATGCCGCCCGGCGACAGTGCCTACGACCTCTACCGCAGCGCGCTGGCCATCGATGGCAACAACGAGGCGGCGGTGCGCGGACTGCAGGCCTTGCCCGGCAAGGTTCGCCAGCAGTTCGAGCAGGCGCTCGCCGCGGGCAAGCTGGGGCAGGCCAGCGACATGCTGGCCAACCTCGCCGAGCTGGCGCCGGGCGACGCGGCGCAGGGCGCCCTCGGCAACCGCCTCGCCGGTGCCTGGCTGGACCAGGCCGAACAGCAACTGGGTCGCGGCGACCGCATCGGCGCCGGTCAGTCGCTGCTGCGCGCACGCAAGCTGGCGCCGGCGAATCCGCGCGTGCAGGACCTGGACGCCCGTCTGCAGGGTGGCGGGTGAGTCGCGCATGACGGTTCTGGTGATCGGCGCCAGCAGCCAGATCGGCCGATTCCTGCTGCCACGACTGATCGCCAGTGGCGAGCCGGTGGTCGCCCTGAGCCGGCATCCGCGCCTGGCCTCCGCTGGCGTCACCTGGTTGCATGGCTGGCTGCCCGACCGGCCGCCGAGCCTGCCGCCGCTGTCGGCGATCATCAGCTTCGGTCCACTGACGGGCCTGGCCGACTGGCTGGCGCACGCCGACGTGGTCGACGCCCCGAGGGTGGTTGCCACCAGTTCGATGAGCGCCGAGAGCAAGCGCGACTCGCTGGTATCCGGCGAGCGCGACATCTCGCGCCAGTTGCGCGAAAGCGAGGCGCAACTGGCGGCTGCGTGCGAGCGTCACGGCAGCGCGTGGACCGTGCTGCGTCCCACCCTGGTCTACGGCGCCGGGCTGGACAAGAGCCTCACTCCGCTGGCGCGTCGGGCGATGCGCCTGCGCGTCTTTCCGCTGCCTTGCGGCCGCGGCCTGCGCCAGCCGGTGCACGCGGAAGACATCGCCCAGGCCGCGCTGGCGGCGCTGGAATGTCCGGCATCGGCCGGGCGCGTGCTGCAGATCGGCGGCGGCGAACGTCTGTCCGCGACCGAGATGTTCGCGCGGGTGCGTCGCAGCCTGCCGGTCGCCACCATGCCCTTGCCGCTGCCCGCGTGGCTGCTGCGCGCGGGGAAGCTGGCGCTGCCACGCCTGCGCGGCGCGCTGGATCGACTGGACAACGACCTGGTCGCCGACAACGGCGAACTGCAGCGCCTGCTTGGCGTCCACCCGCGATCGTTCCGCCCCGAACCCGCGACGTGGCAACCGCTTCCGTAGCGCAGGCACGGTCGGCCCACGCGTGACCCTCGGCGCTCCCCGAATCCCGAATCGCCCGCATTTCGCCCCAAAACCGCCCGCCACGTTCATATGCCCGCCGGGTGGCAGGCCCTATCATCGAACCACTTGATTGCCGGAATTCCCCACGTTGGCCTTTCTGACCCGCATTCGCCTGTTCGCCCGACGCTGCTGGTCGTGGCTGCGCATCCCGTTCTGGATCGGCATGGGTTTGCTGGTGGGCTTCGTGCTGCCGTACACCCTGGTGTTGAACAAGCGTGTCCAGGATCGCTTCAACGAACTGGTCTTCGCGGTGCCGACCCGCGTCTACGCCCGTCCGCTGCCACTGGCCGCCGGCGCGCCGATGACGTCTTCCGCGCTGGAACTGGAACTCACCTTCGCCGGCTACAGTCATGACGGCAAGGGCCAGGTCGCCGGCAGCTGGCAGAAGGAAGGCCTGCGCTACACGATTTCCTCGCGCGGCTACGCCGGCCCGGATGGCGGCGAACTGCCCAAGCGCATCCGCGTCAGCCTGGGTGGCGGCTCGATCAGGTCCGTGCAGGACGCGGCCAGCGGCAAGGCGATCGAACTGGCCCACCTGGACCCGGCGCGCATCGCCACGCTGTACGGCGCCAGCCAGGAAGAGCGCCGCTTCGTGCGCCTGGCCGACGTGCCGCCGCTGCTGGTCAGCGGCCTGCAGGCGGTCGAGGATCGCGACTTCAACCATCACATCGGCATCGACTTCAGCGCGATCGCGCGGGCGGCGTTCGCCAACCTGCGCGCCGGGCACACCGTGCAGGGCGGCTCCACGCTGACCCAGCAGCTGGTGCGCAACCTGTTCCTCAGCCGCGACCAGAACTTCACCCGCAAGATCAACGAAGCGCTGATGTCGCTGCTGCTGGAGGCGCATTACAGCAAGGGGCGGATTCTCGAGGCCTACGTCAACGACGTCTTCCTGGGCCAGCAGGGCAGCCAGGCCGTGCACGGCTTCGCGGCCGCGTCGGAGTTCTACTTCGGCCGGCGTCTCGAAGACCTGCGCCCGCAGGAGATCGCGCTGCTGGTCGGCATGGTCAAGGGCCCGAGCTTCTACGATCCGCGCCGCTCGCCGCAGCGCGCGCTGACCCGCCGCAACCTGGTGCTGAAGGAATTCTTCGAGACCAACCTGATCACCGCGGCCCAGCTCAACGCGGCCCAGGCCGCGCCGCTGGACATCGTCAGCAACGGCCAGTTGCCGCACAACCGCTTCCCGGCCTTCATGGACCTGGTGCGCAAGCAGATCACCGCCGACTTCGACGAGGACGCGCTGCGCGAAGGCAACCTGTCGATCTTCACCACGCTCGATCCGGCGGCGCAGCTCTATACCGAGCAGGCGATCACCAGCACGCTCAAGGGCCTGGGCAAGCGTGGCGACGGCGTGCAGGCGGCGGCGGTGGTGACCAATGCGCACAGCGGCAGCGTGCTGGCCGTGGTCGGCAGCAAGATCCCCGGTGATCCGGGTTTCAACCGGGCACTCGATGCGCGCCGGCCGATCGGCTCGACGATCAAGCCCTTCGTCTACCTGGTGGCGCTGACCCAGCCCGAGCGCTGGAACCTGGCCAGCCTGGTGGACGACAGCCCGGTCAGCATGCGCCAGCCCGACGGCAGCATGTGGACACCGCAGAACGACGACCATCGCAGCCATGACCCGCTGATCATGGTCGACGCGCTGGCGCACTCGTGGAACCTGGCCACGATCCACCTGGGCATGGACGTGGGCCTGCCGCGCATCCAGGCGTTCCTGAAGTCGTTCGGCATCGGCGACATCAACCCCAGCCCGTCGCTGCTGATCGGCGCGCTGGACCTAGCGCCGCTGCAACTGACCCAGCTCTACCAGTACCTCGCCGCCGACGGCCACGCGCTGCCGCTGGTGGCGGTGCGCGGCGTGCTCGACGGCAATGGCCGCACGATCAAGCGCTACCAGGTGCAGGGTGGCGCGGGCGAATACCAGGAAGCCGTGCGGCTGACCACCTGGGCGATGCAGCAGGTGGCCGAATACGGCACCGCCAGTGCGCTGGGCAATTCCGCGCTGGCTTCGCTGCATGCCGCGGGCAAGACCGGCACCAGCAACGACATGCGCGACAGCTGGTTCGCCGGCTTCACCGGCGAGCACCTGGCGGTGTTCTGGATGGGCCGCGACGACAACAAGCCGACCACCCTGTTCGGCGCCAGCGGCGGCCTGCGCGCGTGGCGCGACCTGTTCGCCAAGTTGCCCACGCGACCGCTGTCGGCGGCGCCCGGCACCGGCCTGGAGATGGCCTGGCTCAACCCCGCCACCGGCAAGCGCACCGAACCGCAATGCGAAGGGGCCCAGCAGGTGCCGGTGATCGCCGGCACCGTGTCGGCCGACACCGAAGGCTGCTTCTGGCAGAACCTGTTCGGCAGCGGCGACAACCCGCCGCCTGCCGACGCGCCTGTCGCGGCGCCCGCCATACCGAATGGAAACTGATCATGCTGTTCCGTGCCAGACATCTGCTGCTGTCCCTGCTTGCCGCCGGCCTGCTCGCCGGCTGCGGCATGTTCGCCACCACGCCACCCGCGCCGGCGCAGGCACCGCTGCCGAGCTACGACCAGGTCGCGGCGATCCGCGCGGCGGGCGCGCGGGAGAAGTCGATCATCGACGTCAATCCGCTGCGCGACCCCGGCGTCGGCGCGCTGCAGGACGCCGCGAAGCAGGATGAACAGACCGGCAAGTACCGCGATGCCGCCGGCAAGCTCGACCAGGCCCTGAAACTGAGTCCCGATTCGCCGGAACTGCTGCAGGAACGCGCCGAGGTGGCCGTGCGGCTGAAGGATTTCGGCACCGCCGAGCGGCTTGCGCATCGCTCGTGGACCCTGGGTCCGCGGCTGGGCCCGCTGTGCGCACGCAACTGGCAGACCATCGTCGAAATGCGCCTGCAGGCCCGCGACCAGGCCGGTGCCGCCACCGCCCGCAAGTGGGTGGGCCAGTGCCACAAGGCCGGCGTGCCGCGGTACTGAGTCAGCCGACGGGATCGCTCGCGTTTTCGCGCGCACCCGGGGAAGCGAACGTGCGCGCATGGCACGCGCGAATCACGGGCAGGTCGCGGTGCCGCGGCAAGCTTATTGGCAATGCGCCTCGGCCAGCCGCAAGCGCGACCCGGAGCGGGTGGTCGCGTAATTCACGCTGCAGCGTTTCATGCCGTGGGGCATCGGCTTCGCAATGAACAGCGTGGTGCCGGCATAGAAGCACGCGACCCACAGAGGCTCGTCGGTCGACGGGGAGAAGGTCCAGACGTCCCGCGATTTTCCGCCGCCCTCCATGGTGCTGTCCGGTGCCAGCGACCCCTGCTCCGACGGCGGCCCCGAATAGAATCCGATGCGATCGAGCGAACGGGTTCCGGTCGGCGTCACCACCTGCCAATCGCCCGGCGGACTGGCCGCGCTCGTGACAGCAAGCGTCGCCGGACAGTCGATCGGCTGCATCGCGGCGCATCCTGTCGACAGGGCAAGCAGGAAAGCACAAAAAAGGAAAGTCTTCATCGCATTCTCCCGCTATTCAATGACGTAAAACGAATCACCGTCGTTGCTGCGTTTCGTTCCGGGCGGGCGATGGAACCGGATGACCCGTTGTAAGACCTCACCCTGACTGTTCCACTGATCCAACACCACGATGCCACGACTGTCGTGGCTGAGATAGATCGCGGCATGTCTGCCCGAACTGTCGGTCGGGTATTTCGCATGGTCATCGAAGGTCGCGATGGCGGTGCCGCGAGCGAGTTCGCCGGGCTTGATGGATTTGACCAGTCGGCCACGAATCCATAGTGACGTCTGTGGAGCGGCGGTGACCTGGCGGACAAACTCGACGCACTCGGTATGTCCCTTCGTGTTGACGAACTTTCGCTTTCCGTAGACCGACGCTTCCTCGACGTTCATCAGATACGGCATCTTCATCTTCCTTGATCGAAGCACTGGCTGGCAGGAATCCCACGATCCCTCCCGGATCCTGGGAGCAAGATCGTATCGTCATGCTCCACGCGTAGTCATGTCGGGACTTTCCTTTACTTCCTGTGGGCGGGCCAGCCGACATGGGCTTGAGGGCATTCTTCTGGTCTTGTGTTCGTCGCCACACCCTGCCGGTTGCGCGGTGACTCATAACAGCGCCGTCAGCACCAGCACGATGCCGACGATGCTCACTGCCCAGACCACCGTGCGCAGGTAGGGGATGCCGGCGGCGTACACCGGCAGGTAGACCAGTCGGCTCCAGAAATACAGCTGGGCACCGAGCGCGATCGTGCCGTCGTGGCGCTGCAGCACCAGGGCGAGCAGCACGACCACCGCGAACAGCGGGAAGGTTTCCAGGAAATTGTGGCTGGCGCGGCACAGCCGCGCTGGGATGCCGGTCAGCGCCTTCGGTTCACCGTCGCGGGCGCTGGCGGCCCAGCCCAGGCCGCGCTGGCTCACCGAGCCGGTGGCGGCCAGTGCGATCTGCACCAGCCCCAGCGCCACGCTCCACAACAGCATGCAAAGTTCGGTCGTCATGCGGCACATCTCCCGGGGGCGGTGCCCGCATGGTGAACGATTGTCGCGGGCGCGGCCAGTGACGCCGATGCGGCTCAGGCCACCTTCCGAAGTCGACCGGCCGGCAGCAGCTGTTGCACCCGTTCCAGCGGAATGCGGTCGCCGGCGTCACGGCCGTAGTACGCCTCGACGATGCGGCCGTGCTCGTCGATCACGAAGTCGGCCGGCATCAGGTTGCTGGTGTTGAGCCCGGCCAGTCCGACCAGACGCATCCCCCTCAGCAGGGTCGGTACGCGCGTCACGATCGCCTTCAGCTTGCGCCACAGCGAGCGCTCGATGCCGTAGATCTCGTGCGCGCGCGAGGTCGGGTCGGCGGCCAGCGGGAACGGCCGCGGCCGATGTCCGGCGAAGCGCAGCACGTCCGCCTGCGAGGCGCTGAACACCGCCACGATGTCCAGTCCGCGCGCGGCCAGCGCCGCGTGTTCGCTGGTCAGTTCGTAGATGCGGAAATTGCAGAACGGGCAGGCCGCGTCGCGGAAAAACGAGAGCAGGGTCAGTCGCCCCGCGCGATGGATCGCGATCGGACGGCCGTGGATGTCGACCAGGTCAAGCGCGGGTGCGGCGGCGGGTGCGAACAGTCTCACGAGGATGCTCCCTGGGTTCGGTGTCAGGCAAGTTGATGCAGCGGAGCGCGCCAAGGTTCCGCCCAGGGTTTTGTGGCGCGTGGCCGCTCCGCCATACTTGTCGGATGACTGCCCTCGACGATACCGAGTCCGACGACATCGACGCCCTGCTCGGTGCCGAGGGCCCGTTCGCCCGCGAGCTGCCGAACTTCGCGCCGCGGCTGGCCCAGCAGGTGATGGCGCGTGCCGTGCAGCAGGCGATCGCGGGGCGCGACACGCTGGTCGCCGAGGCCGGCACCGGCACCGGCAAGACCTACGCCTACCTGGTGCCGGCGCTGCTGTCGGGCGAGCGGGTGATCATTTCCACCGGCACCAAGGCGCTGCAGGATCAGCTGTATTTCCGCGACCTGCCGAAGGTGCGCTCGGTGCTGGACGCACGGCTGAAGACGGCCTTGCTGAAAGGCCGCGCGAATTACCTGTGCCTGTACCGGCTCGACCAGACCGTGCGTGAGGGCGCCACCTTCGAACGCGCCCAGGCCGCCCAGCTCGCCACGATCCGCGCCTGGTCCGCACGCACCCGTCGTGGCGATCGCATGGAACTGGCCGAGGTGCCGGAGGAATCGCCGCTGTGGCCACGGGTGACCTCGACCTCGGAGAACTGCCTGGGCGTGGAGTGCCCGTTCTACGAGGACTGCCACGTGTTCAAGGCACGCCGCGAGGCAATGGAGGCGGACGTGGTGGTGGTCAACCATCACCTGCTGTTTGCCGACCTCGCGCTGAAGCAGGAGGGCTTCGGCGAGATCCTGCCCGGCGCGGCGGCCTTCATCCTCGACGAGGCGCACCAGATTCCCGAACTGGCCGGCCAGTTCTTCTCGCAAAGCCTCAGCGCGCGCCAGCTCACCGACATGGCGCAGGACGCGCTGACCGAATGCAGCGGCGTCACCGGCGCAATCGGCCTGCTGCTGGAACCGGTCGAGGCGCTGCAGGACGCGCTGCGCAAACTGCGCCTGGCGATGGACCCGCTGCCATCGCGTGGCGCCTTCGCCCTGCTGGAGGATCGCGCCGACGTGCGCACCGCGCTGCATGACCTGGGCGAACTGCTGGCCACGCTGGCCGAGCTGCTGTCGTCGCAGGCCGAGCGCTCGCGCGGCTTCGCCAATCTGCACGAACGCGCCGAACTGTTCACCGAACGGTTGGACCGGATCGTCGAATCGCATGGCGACCAGGACGTGCGCTGGTACGAAACCTTCCCGCGCGGCTTCGCGCTGTACGCCACGCCGCTGGACCTGGCCGCGCCGATGCGCGGCCTGCGCGAGCGCACCCAGGCGGCGTGGATCCACACCTCGGCCACCTTGTCGGTGGCCGGCAACTTCGACCATTTCGCACGCCAGCTCGGCCTGGACGAGCCGCAGACGCTGAGCCTGGAAAGCCCGTTCGACTACGCGCACCAGGCGCTGTGCTATCTGCCGTCGGGCTTGCCTGATCCCAACGCGCGCGACTACACCGATCAGGTGATCGACGCCGTGCTGCCGGTGCTGCACGCATCGAATGGCCGGGCCTTCCTGCTGTTCACCTCGCACCGCGCGCTGCGCCGCGCCGCCGAGTTGCTGCAGGACAAGGTGCCGTGGCCGCTGTTCGTGCAGGGCACCGCGCCGCGGCCGCGCTTGCTGGAGGAATTCCGCGCCAGCGGTCACGGCGTGCTGCTGGGCGCGGCCAGTTTCTGGGAAGGCGTCGACGTGGTCGGCGAAGCGCTCAGCGTGGTGGTGATCGACAAGCTGCCGTTCGCCGCGCCCGACGATCCGGTGCTGATGGCCCGCCTTGCCGCGCTCGAACAATCCGGCATCAACCCGTTCATGGGCTGGCAGGTGCCCAGCGCGGTGATCGCGCTGAAGCAGGGCGCCGGCCGCCTGATCCGCGACGTGCACGACCGCGGCGTGCTGGTGCTGTGCGACCCGCGGCTGACCGGCAAGGGCTACGGCAAACTGTTCCTCGCCAGCGTTCCGCCAATGCCGCGCACCCGCGAGCTGGCGGACGTCCAGGCGTTCTTCGATGAGGCGACCGTCGCTTCGGGGGCCGGCATGTAGAAACGCGGCCTTCTCCCTAATCCGAACCGAGGGTCCGTCGCACCATGGGCATGATCCGTCGGCTCACTGGCACGATTTCTCCCGTGGAGATGCGCAGCTGACCGACCCCGGAAGGTTGCCGACGGAGCGACTCGACGAAGGCGGTGTTGACGATATGCGAGCGATGCACGCGCAGGAAAGCGGACGGCAACTCCACTTCCATCTCGTTCAGGCTGCCATTGTGCAGTCGCTTGCTGCCGTCGGTGAAGTTGAGTTCGACATAATCTCCCGCTCCGCTGCAATGGGTGATCTGCTCGGTTGAAACGAGCTCGATGCGGCCAGTGTCGACAATCCTGATTTTCGGCGACGGTTGCTGCTGCGGGGTTCGGGCCTGATCCAAGGCGGCTTCGAGCTGCCGCGCGTGACTGGCCAGCGCAATCCCCAGCCTTTGCTCACGGGCGAGCACGGCGGCCTGCTGTGCGAACAGAAACAGCAGCAGCGCCGCGACCAGGTAAAAGAAGATGGCATCGAGAAACCTTCCGCCAAAGAGGAAGCTGAGCGCGCCGAACAAGACCAGCGCAGCACAGTACGCGGCGGCCCCCGGCTTGCGCTTCCACCACCAGAATGCGGTGCCCAACGCGCAGGACAGGACCGGGCACAGCATCGCGAACATGGCTTTGCCGTCGTAGGGGCTGGTGATCACCACCACGCCCAAGGTCGCCAGCATGACTACCGTGACCGACAGCCACGGATGCGGCGGTTGAAACCTGCGAATGACATGGGCGGTCAGGCACAGCCCGAACCCGAGCGAGCACAGGACGATCAGGACCAGCCGCAGATCGTGGAACGGATAGCGATAAGCCACCAAACCGCGTGAAACCTCGGCCAGCAGCTGTCCTGCGGCGAACAGCGAGATCAGGCAGAGCAGGAACGCTCCTGCACGATCGCCCCCGCGAAACGTTCCGACGCCGAAGTACAGCGCCCCCAGCAGAAAGATGCCGAAGGTACTCAGCGAAGGCCAGTAGAACCGCAGGATTTGATCCGTCGGGTCCGCGTAAGTGCCGATCATCAACGCGTGCATCGGCGAGTCCAGGTGCAGGAATCCCGAATGCCCCGATACGTGCAGGACGATGTCATTGGCACCGTCGTGGAGCAGGCCCGGCGGAATCGGGATGACCGCGTCCATCCGGCCTGGCGTCTCGCTGCGTGGATCGATGCCCGGTTGGCCGTTGCTGCCGATCCGACGGCCATTCAACCACGCGGTGCTGGCAGCCTTCCCGGAAACAAACAGCCCCAGGGGGGATGACTGTTCCAACATGCTGTGGGGAACGGCAATGGTTGCCCGGAGCCAGAGCGTGGCGTGTTGGGGGTCGACCGCCAGGAAGCTGCCTGTCCGGCAGTCATCGCCGGCAAAATCCGGCGGCACGGTTTCGCCTTCCTGCGCCGGACAAGTGATGACGTTGTCCACGTCGATCCACTGCATCGATTGCGCCGACACCGATCCGAACGGCAACCAGGGCAGACACAGGCAAAGAAGGAATGTGAGGCGGGAAATGGTCGACATACCGTTGGGCGAATATACCGTGCCGGCGCCGTGTCGGCAGCTGCCGCTCACCGAATCGACACCACCGTTGGCAGATCGGCCATCGGTGGAGACACCCGTCCCGCTTATGGTGGCTCCATTCCGATCAACGACCTGGAGTCTTTCCCATGACGCACGCAGCCGTAAAGCGCACTCCATTGAAACGGGCACTCATCGCCGCCGCTTGCCTGTGCCTGTTCAGCGCAGCCAATGCGGCCATGCCCAAAGCCACCGCGCAGACATTCGTGTTCAAGAGCGTCGACGGGCAGACCACCGAGGCGATCCATGGATCGCTCCAGGTACCCGAGAACCGCTCCGATCCACACAGCCGCATGCTGACCCTGCGTTATGTCCGCTTTCCGGCCACCACCAACAAGCCCGGCGCCCCGATCGTCTATCTGGCCGGTGGCCCGGGCGGCTCAGGCATCGAGACCGCGAAACACCGGCGCTTTCCGTTGTTCATGGCCATGCGCCAGTTCGGCGAGGTGATTGCCCTGGACCAGCGCGGTACCGGTGCATCCGACGACACGCCGGTGTGCGAGCCTTCGAAGACGCCTCCGGAATCCGAAGCCCTCACGGACCAGGCCTTTGCCGCCGCCTACCGCGCCGCTGCCGTCGAATGCGCAGCATTCTGGAAAGCCAGGGGCATCGACCTGCGCGGCTACAACACCAACGAGAGTGTCCGCGATCTGGATGCGCTGCGCCGCCACCTGGGGGCCGGGAAGATCACGCTCTGGGGCATCTCCTACGGTACCCATCTGGCGCTGGCGGCGCTCAAGCAGATGAGTCCTCGTCTGGATCGGGTCGTGATCGCGAGCGCCGAAGGACTCGATCAGACGGTCAAGTTGCCGGCGCGTACCGATGCCTATTTCGATCGCCTGCAGGCCGCGGTGGGCACCAACCCCGAGGCAAGGGCGGCCTATCCCGACATCAAGGCGCTGATCGCGCGCGTGCATGGCGCGCTGCAATCCAGGCCGGTCATGCTGCATCTGAAGGACGCCAACGGGCGAAACACCGATGTGCTGCTGCAGCGGCGCACCTTGCAGATGATCGAGGCGGGCGCGATCTCCGACCCTGAAGGCGCGCTGCAGATGCTGGCCGTCTATCGCGCCGCCGACGTTGGCGACTACCAGCCGATCGCGGGCATCGTGCAAAAATACTTTTCGCCCGGTGCGCCACTGAAAATTCAGGCGATGCCGCTGGCCATGGACGTGGCCTCCGGCATCGACGACAGGCGCCTGGCGCTGGTCGAGCGGCAGGCCAGCACCGCGCTGCTCGGCGACCTCCTCAACTTCCCGATGCCGCAACTCAGCGGCGTGTTTCCGCAGCTGGACCTCGGCGACGCGTTCCGCAAGGCTCCGGTCAGCCACGTGCCGACCCTGCTGCTCAGCGGAACCCTGGATGGACGCACCTATCCCGAAAGCCATCGCGAAGCCACCGCTGGCCTGGACCACTTGCAGACGATCACGGTCGTCAATGCCGGCCACAACCTGTTCATGACGACACCCGAGGTCACGGCGGCCATCGAGCGTTTCATGCGCGGCGAACCGGCGGCATCAACACGAATCGTCGCCCCTCTGCCGGCCTTTGCGCCCGCACCACCAGCGCCACCAGCGCCGCCCAAGGCGTAAGTGATGATCCGTTCGAAGGCAGGTCAGGGTGGAGTTTCCGGCAACGCACCGGGCCGGGCCTGACAGGTGCAGACACACGCAGCAAGCCGGGTCGGACGTTTAGCCCGGGCCTCGTCAATCGAGACCCGATCTTGCCGGGGGGCTGCAGCCTGTCATGCGGCGGGGGCGCCATCGCCAGGCTTGCGTCTTTCAGGACATCGGTCGTGCCGTAAAGTGCGCACTGTGCCGCGTTTTGGTATGGGTTACGATTCGTCAGGACAACAAACGCAGCGAGACAGCGTCATGGCCAAGGTCACCGGACTCGGCGGCATCTTCTTCAAGTCGCGCGATCCCGCGGCGCTCACCGCGTGGTACGCGAAGCATCTCGGCCTCGATGCCGAAGCATGGGGCGGCGCGCGCTTCGTCGAAGACGAACAGCGTCCGGGCTACACGCTGTGGTCGCCGTTCGCGGCCGACACCGAATACTTCGGCCCCGGCCCGCAAACGTGCATGATCAACTTCCGCGTCGACGACCTCGACACGCTGCTGGCGCAAATGCGTGCCGCCGGCGTCGCGGTGGACGAGCGCGTCGAGCAGAGCGAGTTCGGCAGCTTCGGCTGGATCACCGATCCCGAAGGCACCCGCGTCGAGCTGTGGCAGCCGCCCCGGTAACCGTTCGTTTCCTGTCGCAGCGGAACCATGCCATGAGCCCGACATCGCGCCGTGGGCGCGAGCGGATCAGCCATCCGGCGGAACCCGAGCTGGTCACGGCCCCCGGGTTGCTGCCCGTGCTGGAAGCTCTGCGTCGGCGCGAGCCGATCTTCCACCGGCCCGAATTCGGCAGCAGCCGCGCCGACTTCGAGCGCATGGTCGAGGCGGATTTTTGGGAAGTCGGCGCCTCCGGCCAACGCTACAGCCGTGCCCACGTTCTCGACGTCCTCGAACACCGCACTCCCGATCCCGCCGAGCACGGCTGGACAACCCGCGACTTCCACTGCCGCGAGCTCGGCCCCGACACCTACCTGCTCACCTACACCCTGGAACAGGGCGAACGCGTGAGCCGTCGCAGCACGATCTGGCGGCGCCAAGCGGATGACTGGGTGATCCTGTTTCACCAGGGAACGCTGTTGGCCGTATCCTGAGCCGGCAACCCGTGCCTGCTGCAAACGCGAAGCCGGTCTTCGGTTGCCCCATGTCTCCCGTCCAGGTGAAGGAGTGGCTGTCGATGATGCGCAAGCCCCACGTTGCATGGCTGTTCCTGACGATCATCGCCCTCGGTCCGGTGATGGCGTCCGCGTACGATGCCGACCCCGAGAGCAAGGCGACCTCCACCGCCAAGGTGGACACCGGCGTGTTGGATGGCGCGCCGTACCGGGTGGACATCCCCGCGCACTGGAATGGCGACCTGGTCATGCAACTGCATGGATTCGAGCCGATCGGCACGCCGCGCCCCACGCCGAAACCGCTGGGCGACGAAGCGTCACCGTTTCTCGCGGCCGGCTACGCGCTGGCGCAGAGCAGCTATGCCTCGCAGGGCTGGGCGGTGGATGACGCGCTGCGCGACAACGAACGCCTGCGCGCCTGGTTCGTGCAGCGGCACGGCCAGCCCCGGCATACCTACGTCGTGGGTTTCTCGATGGGTGGCTATGTCGTACTGACCAGCCTGGAGCATCACGGCCAGCACTACGACGGCGGGCTCTCGCTGTGCGGTGCCAACGTGCCCGGCACGCGCGTGTTCGACGACATCCTGACCTCCGTGGTCGCGTTCGACTACTTCTTTCCCCGCACGACCGGCTTGCCGCCGGGCGGCCTCGCCGATCCCGCCGCACCCGCGCTGGGCCAGATGGAAGTGATGCATGCGGTGGACACGGCGCTGAAGACCGACGAGCACGCCGCGCAGCTGCTCGCCACGCACCTGCATGTATCGCGCGAACGCCTGGCCGGCGCCATCGGCGTGCATTACCTGGTGCTGCACCAGATGCAGCAACGCGCCAAGGGCATGCCGGTCGACAATCGTGCGACGGTGTATGCCGGCTTCGGCGACGATGCGGCATTCAATCGGGGCGTGCACCGCTACACCGGCGACCCGCAGGCGATGCGCTACCTGGCCGCGGCCACCTCGCTCAGCGGCGAGATCCACAAGCCGCTGGTGCTGCAGTACAACCACGACGACTTCCTCATCCCCGCGCGCTACCAGTCGGTGTATCCGGCCATGGTGCAGTCCGCGCACGGCCGCGCGCCGACCGTGCTGCCGTCGGTCGGCGAAGGCCATTGCGGCTTTGCGCCGGAGCAGATCATGCAGGCATTCCAGACCCTGACCCGCGAGGTCAGCGAAGGACACTGACCCATCGGATGGAAGGCGACCTCGCACGGGCGAGCGGAGGCGGAGAGGGTGGTCTGCGGCCATCGTGGGAAGGCTGTCTTCCAGCCCACTGGATCGGAGCACCGCCGGTGAGCCGCGGGGGCGGTGCCGAACGGGTGGTTGAGCCGGCTTGATTCGGCGGAACCGTTCGTTTCAGGGAACGGATGACCCATCCGTTTGTGCTCAGCCCGGTCGATAGATCAGTGCCACCACCCCGCCCGGAAAGCTCTTCGAGCTGATCAGTTTGAGTGGCCTCGGCGCGGGCAGGTCGGAGAAGATCGCCAGGCCTTGGCCCAGCATGATCGGATGGACCATCAGTGCGTACTCATCGACCAGGTTCCGGGCGATGAGGCTGCGCGCGAAGCTGGCGCCGCCGTGGGCGAGGATCGGCTTGCCGTCTTCGGCCTTCAGCCGGCTGATTTCATCGGACAGGTCGCTGCTGGCCACGCGGGCCCGGGCCCAGCTTTGCGCGCCAGGTTGAAGCTGCCCTGTCTGGCCATCGCCCGCATCGTCCAGTGCATTCCCGAGTTGTCGGGTCGAGGTGGCCGCTTTCTGGATCGCCGGCCCCTGTCCGGAAAACACCGCCTTCGGGATCTGGTTCATCGGCGGCGCGAATGCCATGGTCGACGTGGGCCAGTAGGGCGCCATCGCCTGGAAGAAGCGCGATTTCGACTCACCGTCGCCGTTCAGCTGTGGCGAATGAATGCCCGCACCTCCACGGGTGCGCGACAGGCGACGACGGCCCGGGACCCCCACGCCAGCGCTTCATCCATGTCGGCGGCTTCCAGTATCCAGAAACCGCCCACGTGTTCCTTGGCCTCGATATACGGCCCATCGGTGACGATCACCTTGCCAGTGGGTTGCCTGCGCAGCGATTTCGCCTTGCTGTTCGACTCCAGGCCGCCGGCGAAGAACCTGGCGCCTGCGGCCTTCATCTCTTCATTGAGCATGCCGATGTCGCGGATCATCGTTTCGTCCTCGGTGGACGGGTCGTAGTTTTCGGGGTGATGAATGGCAACCAGGTATTGCGGCATGTTGTTCTCCCAAGGGCCAGCCCGGACGGCCTGATCGCCGGTCCATGTCATTGAGACGAACGGGCGGAGCCGAATTCGACACCTTCGCCGGAAACCATGGGTGCTGGCATGCAGCGAACAATTTCCGGGCGCCGGAACACGACAGGGAAAGTTTTTTGAAACCAGCTTCGACCAGTTGAATCCGCCACCCGGAGCGGGCGTTCCAAAATGCGCTCTGCCCCGGGTTCTACCCGGCCGCCGCCCGTTCTGGCGAAGCTCAAGCTCAAGCCACCGCGATCTCGACCGTCACGTGCACCAGTTCGTCGTGGATGGCCAGTTGCCGGCGGACTTCCTCGGCACTGATGGCCGTGGTGGCAACCAATCCGAGGATGCAGGCGTAGCTGTCGCGGCCGACTCGCCAGACATGCAGGTCGCTGATGGCCGCTGTGGCGAACTGCTCCCGCACCACGTCGCGAATTTCCTCGACCACCGGCTGGTCCATCTCGGCGTCCAGCAGGATCTTGCCGGACTCGCGCAACAGGCCGAACGCCCAGCGCGCCACCAGGATCGAGCCCACGATGCCCATCACCGGGTCGAGCCAGGCCGCGCCATAAAGCTTGCCGCCGACCAGCGCGACGATGGCCAGCACGGAGGTGGCCGCGTCCGCGATGACATGCAGGTAGGCCGCGCGCAGGTTCACGTCGTGATGGTGGTGGCCATCATGTCCGTGGTCGTGGCCATGCCCGTGATCGCGGCCGTGCCCATGGTGGTGTTCCCCTTTCAGCAGCCATGCGCACAGCAGGTTGACGCCCAGGCCGAGTATCGCGATCAGGATCGCGTCGTCATAGTGGATCACGGCGGGCACGAACAGCCTCTGCAGCGACTGGATCATCATCAGCGCGGCAACGACGGCCAGCAGCAGGGCGCTGCTGAAACCGCCGAGTATTTCGATCTTCCAGGTGCCGAAGGCGAAGCGGCGGTCCTTCGCGTAGCGTCGTGCCAGCACATAGGCCATCACCGAAAGACCCATCGCCAGCGCATGCGAACTCATGTGCCAGCCATCGGCCAGCAAGGCCATCGAGTTCAGCCAGTAACCGCCGATGATCTCGACCACCATCATCGCCGCCGTGATGTACACCACGCGTCGGGTGTTGCGCTCCGCTTTCGCGTCCACGTGGTTGAACTGGTGGCTGTGGGTGTAGGGGGCGATGTCGGGGGCAGGCATGAAGCGTTCTCGGGTCGTATACTCCCCCATAGTATATGACCGGAAGGCCATCGCCATGTCCCACGTGCAGGAAAACCGCAAGAAACTGGTCGCCCGGGTTCGCCGCATCAGCGGCCAGATGGCTTCGCTGGAACGCGCCATCGAAGGCGATGAGGATTGCGGCGCCGTATTGCAGCAACTGGCCGCCGTGCGCGGCGCGGTCAATGGCCTGATGCTGCAGGTGATGGAAGGGCACCTGCGCTCCCACGTTGTCGAGGCCGGCAACGTCAAGCAGCAGGACGAACTGCTGCCGGTGCTTGCGGTGCTGAAGAGCTACCTCAAGTAGCGGCGCCGTCGAACGCCCCCGCTTCCTTCAGTGCGGTGCCGGCCGGTTCCTGCGCACCCGTCGCGCCACCGGCACCAGCGCGAGCAAGGACACGATCGCGAAGCCCGCGCCGGCGAGGAAGGTGGCGCGCGAACCAAACGCATCCCACAGCCCGCCGGCGACCACGCTGGCTGCCAGCAGGGCCAGTCCGTTGACCAGATTGAACATGCCGTACGCCGTGCCGCGCAGGTCGGTCGGCGCCGCGTCGGCGACCATCGCGGCCAGCAAACCCTGGGTCATGCCCATGTGCAGTCCCCACAACGCCACGCCCAGCGCCAGTCCGGCCAGTCCGCCGACGAAGGCCAGCGCCAGATCCGCCAGCACCAGCACCAGCACCGCCAGCGCAAGCAGGCTGCCGTGGTCGAAGCGGTCGGCCAGCACGCCGACCGGATAGGACGACAGCGCATACACCACGTTCAACACCACCAGCACCAGCGGAATCAGCACCAGTCCCAGGCCCAGTTCCTGCGCGCGCAGCACCAGGAAGGCCTCGCTGAAACGGGCCAGGGTGAATACCGCAGCGATCACCACCACGCCCCAGTACAGCGGCGGCAGGCGCGCCAGCTCGGCGCGCGACAACGGCGAGCGCGCCCGCCTGCTTTCCCGGCCGCGCGGCGCGTCGTGCACGCCGAACAGCACCAGCGCGAACGCGGCAAAGCCCGGCACCACCGCGAACCAGAACACCAGCGGGATGTTGTCGGCGGTCAGCCACATCAGGGCGATCGCCAGCGCGGGGCCGAGAAACGCGCCGGTGGTGTCCAGTGACTGGCGCAGGCCGAACGAGGCGCCGCGCAATTCGGCCGGCGCCAGGTCGGCGATCAGCGCGTCGCGCGGTGCGCCGCGGATACCCTTGCCGACGCGGTCCACAAAGCGTGCGCCGACCACCCAGCCGAGCGTGCCCGCCAGCGGAAAGACCGGCTTGGTGAACGCGGCCAGGCCGTAGCCGATCGCCACCAGCAGCTTGCGCCGCCCCAGCCAGTCCGACAGCGCGCCGGAGAACACCTTGGTGATCGCCGCGGTGGATTCGGCGATGCCCTCGATCACGCCGACTGCCAGCGCCGAGGCACCCAGCGCGCCGACCAGGTACACCGGCAGCAGCGCGTGGATCATCTCCGAGGAGGTGTCCATCAGCATCGAGACCATGCCCAGCGCCCAGATGCCGGGCGGAATCCGGCGCAACACGGAAGGCGCTTTCACCGTGGTGCTGCGGGTTGCTTCCGGGGACTGGCTCATCGTGGCGCCTATCGGAATGTCGCGGTCGGCTCGGGCCACCCGCTGGCGGGCAGGGTGCAGGCGAGATCGTAACCGCGCCTGCCGTCGACGGTGGTGATCGCCATCAAGTCGTTCAGGTCAGGGGCAGACGCAGTGCGCGATGCGTTGGTGGCATGCAGGGTGAAAAGCTTTCGTCCTTTGCGGAGGCGGGTTTCTTTGCTGCGCACTCGCTCGATGCGGGGAACGCCCGCCGTTTGAGGAAAGTGTCGTCGACGGTGTTGAATCGGTAGCGGCTCTGTGGGGGCGGTCAGTGTCGGTGAGCGTACAGTTGACCGGGAATGTCCTCGCACTCCAGGCCACCCGCTTCGAGCCAGTTGGATGTGGCTTCATAGGCGCGTGCGATGAGGCGGTCCGCCGAAGAGTAGTCATATGGTGACGTTGCCAGTGGGCAAAGGCTTGGCACGATGCGCAGCTCTATGTGGCTATGGGACCAGTGTTCGGCGTCGCGTGTGAGTTGGCCCGCCACCATCATGGTCAGCGCATGCATCGCGCGTGGAATCGCGCCTCGGGGTGCCGAATCCAACGCGCACGCGAAGCCAGTAGGGAGCACGATCACACGCTTTGCGCCAAGCGCGACTGCTACGGAAAGAGGTGCATTGTTCGCAACTCCTCCATCGACCAGCAAATGAGGCCCGATTCGCACCGGTGGGAACAAGCCAGGGATTGCGGTGCTTGCGAGGACTGCATCTATGAGGCACCCCTCGGACAAGACGACTTCGCGCGAGCTCACGAGGTCCGATGCAACGATGTGCACGGGCACTTCGGCTTCTTCGAACAGCCGATAGGGGAGATTGCGTTCGAGAAGGTGGCGCAGTCCCCGTGGATCGACAAGATAGCCACGTCGGCCGAACAACCCGGTTACCAGTGTGCGCAGATCGATCGGCAAGACGTCCCGCCTGCGGATCGAACCAGGCATCACGCAGGCGTTCCACGCCCTGTACGGTTGGATTGCCGGCAAAATACGTGGCATTGATGGCGCCAGCCGATGCGCCTACCAGGAAATCGGGGGATTCCCCGAAGGAAAGGAGGGCGGCAAGCATGCCGACTTCGACCGCGCCGAGACTGCCGCCTCCGGCCAGGACGAACGCTGTCGGAGACGGCCTGCCGGAAGCGGAGGCGAACACGATGCAGCCCCGCCAAACCTATAGCCCGTCGTAGACAAGACGAGTGAAGAAGGCCGGATCGATGAGCGAATTTCCCCATTTTGCGTCATAGGCCGCGGTGGGTTTCGCGGCAATGGTCGCTTCCAGGCTCTTGCCTTCGCCCTTGAGCTTGGCGACATTGTTGCGAATCGCCTGGAGCAGTGAGCGATACGCCTCCAGATCAGCGCGAGTTGCGATCGGACCATGGCCGGGGACGATGATGGTGTTTTTGCCGGACATCTGCAGACCGCGGTCCGCGGCGCGGATCATTCCGTCGATGCTGCCGCCATGTTTGTTGTCGATGAACGGGTACATCCCGTTCCAGTAAGTGTCGCCAACGAACAGGACGTCGGCGTTGTGGAACCGCACGAACAGGTCACCATCTGTATGTGCAGGCGGGATGGCCTCGACGTCGATCTTCTCACTGCCAACGAGAAAGCGCTTGTGCCTGGAGACCAAGGTTGTGGGGCGGCCTGAGGCAGGTAGCGCGTCGAAGCTATGCCGCCAATCATCGACGACTTCGGTCCGGGCAAGATAGGTGGCCGTCCGTGGGTGGGCGATGATCTGGGCACCGGCGTCATGAAGCCACGCGTTGCCATCGGTATGGTCCCAGTGCCAGTGTGTGTCGATTACGTGCGTGACAGTCGCCGGTCCCAGTTCGGCCAGCGCGCGCGACAGTTTGTCTTTCGACACCGCGATGCCGGAATCGACCATGAACTTTTCCCGCGGCGTTACCAGCACGCCAATGTTGCCACCGGAGCCTTCGAGCATCGAGACGCCACTTCGTAGCGGAGTCGCCTTGATGTCCGACTGTGCTGCTGCGGCGTTGATCTTGTCGACCGGGCTGTCCTGCCCCAATGCGATAGGCGCGCAGGCAAGAGTGGCTATTGCGAGAAAGATGCGGGAGCCAACCAGGGCCCACGCCGATACGGATTGACTATATGTGCGTGACATGGTTTTGAGTCCTCAGGATTGTATGAACGCGAGCAGATCCTTGTTGAGCCTGTTGCGATGCGTATCGACAAGCCCGTGTGGAGCACCTTCATAAACAAGCAGCTTGTTGTTCTTGATCAGCCTCGCGCTCTGGCGCGCCGACGCGATGATCGGTACGACCTGGTCGGCCTCGCCGTGTACGATCAGTGTGGGGATATCGAATTTCTTCAGGTCTTCCGTGAGATCTGTTTCCGAGAACACCTTGATGCACTCATACGTGGCTTTGTAGCCACCTTGCATGCCCTGCAGCCACCAGAAGTCGATCAAGCCCTGATCGGGCGTTGCGCCCGGTTTGTTGAAGCCGTAGAACGGTCCACTCGGGATATCGCGGAAGAACTTCGAACGATTTTCGAGAAAGGCTTTGCGCAGTCCATCGAAGACTTCGATGGGTGTGCCCAGAGGGTTGCTCTCGGTCTTCAGCATCAGTGGCGGGATCGCCGAGATCAACACGGCCTTCTTCAGTCGCTTGGTCCCGTGCCGACCGATATAGCGCGCCACTTCACCTCCGCCGGTGGAGAAGCCGACCATCGTGGCGTCCTTGACGTCGAGATGATCGAGCAGCTGTGCAAGGTCGTCGGCGTAGGTGTCCATGTCGTTGCCTTCCGAGGGCTGGGCGGAACGCCCATGGCCGCGTCGATCGTGCGCGATCGTGCGATAGCCTTTGGAAGCCAGGAAGAACATGTGTGCTTCCCAGCTGTCGGATGACAGCGGCCAACCATGACTGAACGTGACGATGGGGCCTTTACCCCAATCCTTGTAATAGATCTCCGTGCCGTCTTTGGTGGTGAATGTGCCCATGGTCTTGCTCCAGGTATTGGGAGGAGGAGGGGAGGGTGTCATCGCGACAGTTGGGAGATGTGATCTGTCGCATCCGCCGAGTGGAAGCAGAAGGCTGATTGCCGCAAGTCCGCTGCCGAGAAGAAGACCCCGACGAAGTTCATCGACATTGTGGTCAGTAACGGAAATGGGCTTCATGGTGGCCTCCCGTATTTGGTCATCCGAGAAGACTCCTGACGCCAGCGACGGTCAATGCGTTTTCCGTGGCGAGCAGGCAAGTCCGCAATGCCGAAGAACTGTGCGCAAGCAGGCGAAACTTGCTGCCATCCCGGCACTAGCGACTGGCGTCGGCTTTTTCCGCCCACGCAAAGATGGCGCGGAAGACGGGTCCCAGCGCCCGTGCCTTGCCGGTGATGCGGTACTCCACTCGTGGCGGCATTTCCGGGTAAACCATTCTTGACACCATGCCGTCCCGCTCGAGTTCGCGGAGCTGCTTGGTCAGTGTGTGCTGGGTAATTCCCGGCAACGCCCGGCGGAGAGAGTTGAACCTCACCGTGTCGTTCCTGAGCAGCCACAAAATTTCAAGCTTCCACTTGCCATGAAACGTCGCGATGGCATCACGCAGTCCCGAATTCAGGGCATGGGTTTCAGGCGGTTCGGGTTGCGGTCCAGTCTGCTTTTTCATACCTGGTATCCATCGAAATCCTTCTTGTTGCATCGGAGCCGAATCCCTAAATTGCTGCGCCCAATCATTAGGAATTCAGTCATGCGCATCTTGCACATCGATTCAAGCATTCAGGGCGATCAGTCGATCAGCCGGCAGATCTCCGCTGCTGTCGTGCAGAGGCTCACCAATCTGGATTCCCGTGCACAGGTCGTCTATCGCGACCTTGTGGCGAACCCGTTGCCGCATTTCTCCATTGAGCCGGTGGGCTCGGATGCACAGGTTCTCACCCGGGTGCTCGAAGAGGTTTTGGCCAGCGATGTGATCGTCATCGGCGCCCCCATGTACAACTTCAGCCTGCCGAGCCAACTCAAGTCGTGGATCGATGCGATCGTGATCCCTGGACGGACCTTCGAGTACGGTGCCGATGGCGTACGGGGCCTGCTGGCCAGCAAGCGTGTGGTCATCGCCTCTTCGCGAGGTGGCGTTTATGTCGCGGGTACGCCAGCTGCGTCGTTGGACCATCAGGAGTCGCTGTTGCGCGACATACTCGGGTTTCTCGGCGTGATGCACATCGAAACCGTGCGGGCAGAGGGCGTTCGAATGGGCCAGGATATCGCTGCGCGTGCCTTGACCGATGCTTTTGCGCATGCGGCGAGCCTCGCGCAGGCGATACCGTGACGCCAAAAGTCATGGAGCGCCGACAGGCTCCGGGTGCGGCGGTAGCTGACTGGCAAATTCGGCGCGCGTCACGGGGCGTCCAACGATGGCCTCATGAGTGGCCTTCGAGCGATCGAGCCACTCCATCAAGGAGCGTGGGCCCTCGAACGGCCTACCGCCGATGTGCCAGCCGTCGGTGTGCAGTTCTTCAATCAGCACCCACACTACCTCGCGGAATGCTTCGGAGCCTTCGCATCTCACCATCACATCGGTGATCTGTCGCGCCATGTCGTGCTTCTGCTCCGGCGTGAATACGCCGTCGACCAGCTTTATGTTTACGAAGGGCATGGTGGGTTCTCTTTGCAAGTTGTGCGGCGGAGTCCGCGCCGCAAGGAGGCGCTTCGTGAAACAAGCCAGTCAATCCCTTCGCAGTGCTGAAGTGCGAGCTTCGCAATTCGGAAGAACTGCACGCAATGAGGCAAAAGTCGCGGTGTGGTCGAACCCATACACTCATCACGAATCCTCCATGGAGGCGATGCAATGAACAACACGGTGATTGAGCAAGTTCGAGCCGGGAAGGCGCGGTACTGCCGCTACCTCGACACGAAGCAGTGGTGCGATTTCGCGGAGTTGTTCACGCCGGATGTGCACGTGCTTGTGTTCGATCCGGACGGCAAGGAGCTGGCTGCTTTCGATCATCGCGACGCATTCGTGAAATCGGCTCGCGAGTTTCTTGCAGAAGCACGCTCGATCCATCAGGTCCATAACGACGAGTTCGTGCAGCTGCCTGATGGCGAGATTGCAGCCACGTGGTCCATGGAGGACTACATCGTGTTTCCGTCTACGCCGGGGAATGCGTCTCCCAGCGTGCATGGGTACGGGCACTACCACGAAAGGTGGGTCGAACGCGGCGGAGGTTGGCGCATTGCCAGTCTCGAACTAAGGCGCACCATCCTCGAGACCACAGTCGCTGGTGGGGAATCATGAGCCAACGTCCTGTTCGCGTAGGCATCATCGGCGTGCATCCCGACCAGGGATGGGCCGCAACCTCTCATATTCCGGCCTTGCGCCAACTACCCCAGTTCCACATCGAGGCTATCAGTCACACGCAGTTGGACATAGCGAAGGCCGCTGCGGAAAAGTTTGGCGTGCCGCATGCCATGGACACGAGCGAAGCGCTCGTTGCGCATCCGGATGTGGATCTGGTCGTGATCACCGTACGTGTGCCGCAGCACCGTCAGTTGGTGACATCGGCGATCGAGGCAGGGAAGGCAGTGTTCTCCGAATGGCCGCTCGCTACGGATCTCGCGCAGGCAAGAGCACTACGCGATCTCGCTCGCGAGAAGGGCATTGCGACGTTCATCGGACTGCAAACACGCGCTTCGCCGGTGTTCGTGCACGCACGGAACCTGGTCAAGGATGGATATGTCGGGAAAGTGCTCTCGGCAACGGTAGTTGGTTCGGGCATTCTTTGGGGCGAGGAAATAAGCGAGCGGTTTGCTTACACGCTCGATCGGCGAAACGGCGCATCGATGCTGAACGTGCCGTTTGCGCATTCAATCGATGGCTTGTTGCATGTCCTGGATTCGCCCGTCGCGACCGTGACGGGCCTGCTGGGCAATGCGCGCCAGTCCATTCGCATGGCCGAGTCCGGCATGGATCGTGAGCTCTCTGTTCCTGATCAGATTCACTTCTCGTGCAAGCTGGGGAACGGCGCATTCATCAACGCGCATTTCCGGGGCGGGCTTTCGCGCGCGACGAATTTTCATGTCGAGATCAACGGCACGCGCGGGGACCTGATCATCACCAGTCCGGTCGGCTACGTGGGCATTGGTGGCATGGCGTTGCAGGGCGCACGAGGCGAAGAAACCCTGCATGCACTGGAGATTCCCCACGAATGCGGCCCAGATCCTGACGCGCAGGGGCCGGTGCAAACTCTGGCCATCGCGTACGCGCGGCTAGCATCGGACCTGCGAACCGGCACGCAGTTGTCTCCAACGTTCGACGATGCGGTGACGTTGCACCGCTTGATCGATGCGGTTGAGCGTAGCGAAGGCGTGCCGCAGCCGTTCGACGGGTCGACCGATATCGGGCGGCCAGCATGAAAGCGATCGTCATGACCGGGCCCGGCGAGTGCGATGTGCTCGCGCTCGCTGACCGCGCGGAACCGGTTGCGGGTCAGGGCCAGGTCCTGGTCGAAGTGGCTGCGGCGGGTGTCAACTTCATGGACATTGGTGTGCGCCGCGGAAAGTTCTGGACAGATATGCCGGATCCGAAGGTGCTGGGCGTCGAAGGGGCCGGGCGCGTGCTTGCCGTCGGTGCGGGAGTACACGACTTCCAGCCAGGACAGCGCGTGGCGTGGGCATATGCTCCTGGCAGTTATGCTGAGCGCGTCGTGATATCGGCCGATGCGCTCGTTCCCCTTCCCGATGCCATCGACGATCGTACTGCAGCAGCGCTGATGATGCAGGGGCTCACGGCAAGTCACTTTGCCACCGATTTCTATGCAGTGCGCACCGGTGATGTTGCCTTGGTGCACGCGGCGGCGGGAGGAGTGGGCTTGCTGCTGACGCAGATCATCAAGCTGCGCGGCGGTCGTGTCATTGGTCGGGTCTCCCACGCCGGGAAGGTCGACGCAGCGAGGGACGCTGGCGCCGAGCACGTGATCGTGGAAGCGGAAGGCCAGTTCGCCGATACGGTCTTGCGACTTACCGCTGGCGATGGTGTGCATGTGGTCTACGATGGCGGTGGGCCGAAGACGTTCGCTGACTCTCTGGCATCGTTAAGGCGCTCGGGTACCTTCTGCTGGTTTGGCCCCGTTCTTGGCACGCCAGGCACGCTGGACCTGCTGCAACTGCCGCGGAGCATCAAGATCGGCTACGCGGTGTTTTTTGATCACATCGTGACACCGGCGCTGTTGCGCGAGCGGGCGGCGAGGCTTTTTGGCTGGGTCATCGCGGGGAAGATGAAGGTCAAGATCGGTGGTGTATATCCGCTAGCCGACGCTCTGCACGCCCATGCCGACCTGGAAGGGCGCAAGACCATCGGCAAGTTGTTGTTGATTCCTGGAGGCGTGTCATGAATGTCTCGCCCATCCCGACTTCCATGCGCGCCGCGGTTTTCGAGGCCGACGGTGAACCCCTGCGCATCAAATCAGTTCCCGTCCCTGCAGTTCGCCCGGGCGAGGTGCTGGTGCGCGTACAGGGCGTCGGACTCAATCCGCTGGACATAAAGATCCGTTCCGGCAACGCAGCACACGCTGCGCACCCGGCGCCAGCGATCCTCGGCATCGATATGGCCGGCATCGTAGAAGCGGTGGGAGATGATGTGGTTGGTTTCAGTCCTGGCGACACCGTGTTCGGAATGACGGGTGGCGTTGGGGGGATGCAGGGCGCGCTGGCACAGTACGCATCGGTAGACGCGTCGTTGCTTGCGCCCGCACCCGCGACATTTTCGTCGCGTGAGGCGGCGGCGACGCCATTGATATTCATCACCGCATGGGAGGGTTTGGTCGATCGCGCGAAAGTTGGGCCTGGGAGAACGGTACTGGTCCATGGAGGCGCCGGCGGCGTTGGGCACGTAGCGATCCAGATTGCTCTGGCCTTCGGTGCCACCGTGTATGCGACTGGCAAGGGTGCGCAACAAGCGATCATCGAGGCGCTCGGAGCAACCTTCATCGATCATCAGAGGCAATCGGTAGACCAATACGTGTCGCTGCATACGGATGGCGAAGGCTTCGACATCATTTTCGACACTGTGGGCGGTGTGACGCTGGACGCTTCTTTCCAGGCGGTTCGCCGTTACCACGGCCACGTGGTCAGTGCGTTGGGCTGGGGCACGCATGCGCTCGCACCACTTTCCTTCCGGGCCGGGACCTATTCGGGCGTGTTCACCTTGCTGCCATTGCTCAGCGGTCGCTACAGGGCACACCACGGTGAAATTTTGCGGGAGGCAAAGAGGCTCGCGGATGAAGGGCACCTCAAAGTGCGCGTCGATCCGCGTATTTTTGTTCTGGACACCGCAGAGGATGGCTATCGATATCTCGAGTCGGGGGCGGCCAACGGGAAGGTTGTTGTCGAACTGGCGTAGTGCGAGCTAACCCATGGCACCGCGGTAAGCGCGTGGCGAGGTTCCCGCATGGCGACGAAACGCGGTCGAGAAGGTCGAAAGAGAGCTGTACCCAACGGCGGCACCAACGTCGCTGACGGAAAGAGGTGTGGTCCTGAGCAGGTCACAGGCGACTCGCATCCGCATGTGCGTGAGGTACTCGTACGGTGCCATGCCGGTTGCCCTTCGAAATGCGGTGCAGAAGTGAAAGCGGCTCTGGCACGCGATATCCGCCATTTCCTGTAGCGTGATCTCGGTGCTGAGGCGTTCCCGCATGTAGGCGGTGACCCGCTTCACCTGCCAGGGCGCAAGGCCGTGCTGTTTCTGCGGCGGATAGACAAGAGTGGAGTGCGAGCGCAACAGCACATGGCAAAGCAGGTCGATCGCGTGTTCCAGAAACATTACGCATTGCGGTCCGGGTGAGCTTGCCTCGTCCGAGATGATCTTCATGATCGTGAAAAGCTTGGGATCGGCGTGATGCACGCGATCCAGCAGTTCGAAACTTCGGCCTTCAGCCAGCATGTCTGCACATGCGAGCAAACGATCGTGGCCGAGGAATACATTGGAAACGCTTGAGCCTCCGTCCATGGCCCAATACCCATGGTGACCACGTGCGAGAATGTTGACCGTCTCAGGCCGGATGGGTGCGACCGTTCGCTTGTTGTCCAGGATCGCGGTCGCCATGCCGCTGCCTAAATGCATGGCGGCGATGATATGGTCTTGCATCGGATGGACTTCCGCCTCGTAAGGAGCGTGCGACCATACGCCGGTGATCTGCGTTTTTCCGTGCAAAATGGAATCCAGGATCGGCGGGGTGGCTCCCCCGGCGATCCGGATCACTTCAGCCCTGGTCTCGCACAGTTCTCGCCTGCCCATGCGATGCGTCCCCATATGCCGTTCATGCCGAGGTACCGACGGCGCGCGCATTTGGCGCCATTGGGCTTTATAGGCTTGGGAAACATCTTGGTCAATCGCGGCAACGTGGTTTCGGGTGTATCTGCCCAGGCTCTAATCGATCACCGCGCCACATCCCACCCCGGCACCGCAAACGCCTCCACCAGAAAATCCACCAGCCGCCGCGTCTTGATCGGCAGGTGCTTGCGCGACGGATACACGGCGTGGATGCCGAGCGTCATTGTCCTGTAGGTCGGCAGCAGTTCGACCAGGTCGCCGCGGCGCAGGTCGTCGGCGATGATGAAGTCCGGTTGCAGGATGATGCCCTGGTGGTCGAGCGCGGCGGCGCGGCAGGTGTCGCCGTTGTTGGCGTGGATGCGGGCGTGGGTGCGCACCGCGACGAGGGTGTCGTCGGGCGAGACGAAGGTCCATTCGTCGCGGGCGGCAAAGTAGCTGTAGGAGATCACTTCGTGCTGCGCCAGCTCGGCGGGGTGCGTGGGCGTGCCGTGCTGCGCCAGATAGGCCTGTGAGGCGCAGGCGATCATGCGGGTGGTGGCGAGTTGCCGGCTGACCAGTTGGGAGTTGGCCAGGTTGGTGATGCGCACGGCAAGGTCGTAGCCCTCCTCGACAAGATCGACGACGCGATCGCTCAGCTCGATGTCCAGCGACACTTTCGGATACCGCTGCGTGAAGCGCCCCCATAGCGGGGCCAGGTGCAGCACGCCGAAGGTGAGCGGCGCATTGATGCGCAACCTTCCGCTGGGCTCGCCGCTGCGCGAACTGATTTCGGATTCCGCCTCGTCAACGGCGGCCAGCATTTCCTTCGCCCGGGCGAAGAACAGCTGGCCGTCGTCGGTCAGCGACAGCCGCCGCGTGGTCCGATGCAGCAGGCGCGCGCCGAGGCGCTGTTCGAGTTCGCCGACATGGCGCGACACCGCCGCCTTGGACAGGCCGGTGGCCTCCGCGGCGCCGACGAAGCTGCCGGCTTCGACCACCGCCACGAAGCTGGCCATCTCCTGGAATTTGTCCACGGCACGGTCCTTTTGTCTCGTTTTTCGGAACAGTCAGTCAATCCATGCCCAGTTTATCGGCGTTTCTTTGGCGAATAGAGTGTCTCCCATCAAATCGCTCCATCACCCATACCCAAGGAATCGTCATGAACGCTTCGCTCGCACTGCTCGGCCGCATCGGCCTCTCATTGATCTTCATCATTTCCGGCTGGGGCAAGATTGCCGCCTACGCCGGCACCCAGCAGTACATGGCATCCGCGGGTTTGCCGGGTGCGCTGCTGCCGCTGGTGATCGCGCTGGAACTCGGCGGTGGCCTGGCCATCCTCACCGGTGCTTTCACCCGCTGGATCGCGCTGGCGATGGCCGCGTTCTCGCTGGCCAGTGCCGTGGTGTTCCACGCCCACTTCGACGATGCCGCCCAGGCGATCAACTTCTGGAAGAACGTGGCGATGGCCGGCGGCTTCCTGATGGTCGCGGCCCACGGCGCCGGCGCGCTCAGCCTCGATCATCTGTGGAGCAAGCGTCGCAACGCGTGACGTTTGCAGCATCGATTCGTGCATTCCCCAGCAACAGGCGCGCCGCGCCTGTTGCCCGATGGAGCTTTTGGACAACCGTCATCATTCCCGCGCAAGCGGGGAGCGCTTTTCAACAGACGAATGTCTGGTCATCCATGGATGCAAGCCACGAAAAGCCGAGTCACTGGATTCCCGCTTGCGCGGGAATGACGAGCAAAAAATTCAAGCTTTCCAGACTTTCCGAGCAGGAATTGCCATGACCACCGCCCCTTCGCTCTTCATCTCCCACGGTTCGCCGATGTTCGCACTGGAACCGGGCCTGCTGGGCCCGAACCTGCGCGCCATCGGCCAGTCGTTGAGCGGCATCACCGCCGTGCTGGTGGTGTCGCCGCACTGGCAGACGCGCGGCGTGCGCATCGGCAGCAGCGCCGCGCCGGAAACGATCCACGACTTCGGCGGCTTCCCCGAGCCGCTGTACCAGCTGCATTACCCCGCGCCGGGTGCACCGGCGCTGGCGCAGGACGCGGCGCGCCTGCTCGCGTCGGCCGGTTTTGAAGCGACCCTCGACGAACGCCGCGGCCTCGATCACGGCGCGTGGGTGCCGATGCGCTATCTGTTCCCCGACGCCGACGTGCCGGTATTCCAGGTGTCGCTGCCGCAGGGCATCGATGCGGCCGGCGCCTTGCGACTGGGCCAGGCGCTGGCGCCGCTGCGCGAGCGTGGCGTGCTGGTGGTCGGCTCCGGCAGCCTCACCCACAACCTGTACGAATTCCGCCAGCACATCCGCGACCCGGAATACGCCCAGCAATTCGTCGACTGGGTTCGCGACGCGATAGCCGCGCGCGATGTCGAAGCGCTGCTCGACTACCGTCGTCGCGCCCCGCACGGCGAGCGTGCGCATCCGACCGAGGAACACTACCTGCCGCTGCTGGTGGCCGTGGGCGCAAGCTCCGCGACGGACACGGCGCAATTGGTCGAGGGCGGCATGACCCACGGCGTACTGTCGATGGATTCGTTTGCGTTCGGTCTGCCCCACATCGCGCAGGCCGCGCCGGAGAAATCAGCATGAAGACCTTGTCAGCACCGTCGAACGACTCGGCCTTTGCGCTGGCCTTCCGCACCTTGCAGCCGCCGCCGGACAAGCCGTCGTCGCTGCTGGTGCTGCTGCATGGCGTGGGTGGCAACGAAACCAACCTCGCCGCGCTCGGCGCCGAGGTCGAAAGCAACACGCTGGTGGTCTTGCCGCGCGGCCCGATCACGCTGGGCCCGACGGCCTTCGGCTGGTTCCGCGTGGCCTTCAGCGGCAACGGTCCGCAGATCGTGGCAAGCGAAGCCGACGCCAGCCGTCGCAGCCTGATCGACTTCATCGGACAACTGCAGCAGGCTCACGGCATCGACGCGGCGCATACCGTGGTGGCCGGCTTCAGCCAGGGCGGCATCCTCAGCGCCAGCGTGGCGTTGACCGCGCCCGAACGCGTCACCGCATTCGCCGTGCTGGCCGGGCGCATCCTGCCGGAGCTCGAGCCGCTGTTGGCGAGCCCGGAACATCTGTCCGCCTTGCGGGGCTACATCGCGCATGGCACGCACGACGACAAACTCCCGGTGAGCTGGGCACAGCGCAGCGATGACTGGCTGACCCGCCTTGGCGTCGCCCACGAGACGAAGCTCTATCCGGCCGGCCACAAACTGGGCGCGCCAATGTGCGCCGACTTCCTCGCCTGGCTGTCCCGGGAAGAGCCGCGCGGGAACCGGCCCACCGCCGGGCGATAGGTCGATCCTGCACTTGCGGCGTGCGGGACGTCCGATCCGGCCGGGTCGGACGTCCGGTCCGACGGTCTCGGGCGACCGAACGCCCCGGTGGAGCGAGGCTGGAGTTCGCATTCCGCCCAGGTAGACCACCATGTCCCTTCTGCTGTCTCTCGTTCGCTGGACCGCCCGGCTTCTGTTCGCGCTCACGTCGGTGGCGGTCGCCGTCTACGCCTTCGGCTATCTCTATCGCAGCCACGCGGCCGGCAATCCATTCGCCGCCCAGTTCGCGATTTCCGGATGGGACGTGCCGCTGCACATGTTCCTGGCCGGGCTGGCGTTACTGCTGGCGCCGTTGCAGCTCAGTGCCGGCGTGCGCCGACGCCTGCCGGCGCTGCATCGCACCGCGGGCTGGTTGTACGTGGCCGCGATCCTGATCGGTGCGCCGTCGGGACTGTCGCTGGCGTTCCATGCGCAAGGCGGCGCGGCCAGCGGCGTCGGCTTCGCCCTGCTGGCGCTGCTGTGGCCGGTTTTCACCTTGCGCGGCGTGGTGCTGGCGATCGCGGGCGACACCGCCGGCCACCGGCGCTGGATGTGCCGCAGCGTGGCGTTGACCTTCGCTGCCGTCACGCTGAGGGTGGGACTCGGCGTGGGCGCGGGCGTGCTGCACCTGCCGTTCCTCGCGGTCTACATCACGATGGCGTGGGCGTCCTGGCTGCTCAACCTTGCCGTGTGCGAAATCATCCTGCGCTGGCCTTCGTGGCGTCGCGCGCGTGCCGCCGGCGGTAGTCGCTGGGCGTTTCGCCCAACTGGCGCTTGAACGCCGCGTTGAAGGTCGATTTCGAGGTGAATCCGCAGGCGTAGGCGAGGTCCAGGATCGTACGCGTCTCGCCCGGATCGGCCAGATGGTCGCGCATCGCGTCGATGCGCAGGCGGTTGACGTAGTCCCAGAAAGTGGCGCCGAAGCGGCGGTTGATCACCACCGATACCAGGTACTCCGGGTAACCGCTGCGTCGCGCCAGCTGGCCGATCGTCAAGGCCGGCTCGCGGTAGAGCTGTTCGCCGCTCATCAGTCGGGTGAGCCGGACCTCGACTTCGGGAAAGCGCGGGTCGTCTTCCGCCTCGTCGCGCGAGCGATCGGGCGGCACGCCGCTTTCGTCGGGCGTCGCTGCATCGTGTCCGGCACCGGTCATCGGCTGGGCCGGCACCTGCGGCTGCGCCAGGCTGAACCAGCCGATCACGAAGATCCACAAGGCCACGGCACCGTAGATCAGGTGGTAATCCACGAACGGAATGTGCGCGATTTCCCGCAAGGCGGCGATGCACCAGATCAATGCCTGCGAGAACGCCATCGCGCCGAGCCATTGCAGCGACTGGCGGTCGGCGTCGGCACGCCGCGCGCGCAATTCCTGCCGGAACCGGGCGATCCGCACCAGGGCCGCGGCGACGTAGGCCAATGCATAGCCGAACAGGAACAGCGTGAACCACGCTCCGGGTCCTTCCCAACCGGCGTTGCCGGCAAGCCGCGGCCAGGCCACCACCAGCGCCAGCGCGAAGCCGGCGAAATGCACCAGGTCGCGCATGCGCAGGCGACTGCCGGTGGTGAGTGCACGCACGTAGACATAGAACAGGCTGGCGTGCAGGAACGGAAACAGGCTGACGACCGCGTAAGCCAGCGACCAGCGATCATCGCCTGCGGCCAGATGGACGGCCTTGACCGCCAGGTCCACGCCGACCAAGCCGGTCCATGCGGACAGGACGCGGTTGGCGGCAGCATTGGCCGGGCGCCGCCACAGCGCCAGTGCGAGCAGCACCGCCTGGGCGGCGGCACTGGCGTAGATGATCACCCAAGCCTGCATACGGAAACCGTGGAAGCCGAAGCGCGCCAGTGTAGCTGCACGGCGAACAGCCAGGACTGGTCAGGCCGGCGTCACCGCGGTCTCAGTGCAGCGCGGCGCCGAAGCGGTCTCCGCGCGGCAGGTAATGCTGTTGCGGGTCCAGCGAGACGAGGACGTGGTGCGCACGGCCGACGATCTCGCTGCGGGCGAAGAAGCCGAAGTAGCGCGAGTCCATGCTGTTGTCGCGGTCGTCGCCCAGCAGCAGGTACTGGCCGGGCGGAACCCTGGTCGGGCCGAAGTTGCTGAGCGGGCTGGGGTGACCGTTGGACAGGCGGATCGCGTGGCGCAGCGCGCCGTAGCGTTCGGTTTCGTAATGCGCGGGATCGCACAGGTCGTCGTGGATGCCCTGCTCGTGGCTCGCCGCATAGCCAGCCGCATGACCGTTGATGAAGAGCACGTTGCTGCGCATCGCCACTTCATCGCCGGGCAGGCCGATCACGCGTTTCACCAGGCGCTCGCGCGCGGCCGGCGAATCCAGCACCACGATGTCGCCGCGTTGTGGATCGGCCAGGTGGCGCAGCGAGACGTGGGTCAGCGGCAGGCGCAGGTCATAGGCCAGCTTGTCGACCAGGATGCGGTCGCCGATACGGATGGTCGGCTGCATCGAGCCGGTCGGCACCACGTTCCAGTCGGCCACCGCGCTGCGGAAAACGACCATGCACAGCATGAAGGTGATGAAGCCCCGGTTGCGGGTCAGAAAGCGGACGAGCCTGTGCATGCAGATCTCCAGTCGGGTGTTCCGGGTGCAGGGCGATGCGGGGCGAACGCCCGTGGTCAGGAGGATGACCGCGCCGGCAAGTTGAAGTTTCCTGATGGCCCCGGTTCGTCACCCGTCGGGTGCGACGAAGCAGACTTCAGTCGTGCGCAGCCGGGACGGCTGGAAGCTGCGCCGCCATCTTCACCAGATCCGGCAGCGAGCGCGCATGCATCTTGCGCATCACCTTGCCGCGGTGCGCCTTCACCGTGATCTCGCTGATGCCCAGGTCGGCGGCGATCTGCTTGTTCAAGCGACCGGCCACCACCATCGCGAGCACTTCGCGCTCGCGCGGCGTCAGTGAGGCATGGGCGTCGCGCAGCCCGTGCAGGCCTTGCTCCCGCACCAGCGCTTCGCGGCTGCGCTCCAGCGCGTCGGCCATGGCGAGCAACAGCACGTCGTCCTCGAACGGCTTGGTCAGGAACTCGGCGGCGCCGGCCTTCATCGCGCGCACGGTGAGCGGGATGTCGCCGTAGCCGGTGATGAAGATGATCGGCATCTCGGGCCGGTCGGTGCCGATCGACGTCTGCAGGTCCAGCCCGTTGAGGTCCGGCAGGTTCACGTCCAGCACGAGGCAGCTGGGCGCCGTGGGCCGCGGCCGGGCCAGGAAGGCCTGCGCGGAGTCGAACAGCTCGGGTAGCCATCCGGCGGAGCGGATCATCAGCTCCAGCGATTCGCGCACCGAGATGTCGTCGTCCACCACGAAGACGATGGGCAGGGCCGAAGGCATCGCTGAAAACCTCGATTCGTCGATGGGTGCAAAGTCTGCGTTGAACATGCCACGACCTCCCGCTGGCGTCGAATGTTTGTCAGTTCAGCGGCAGAGCGGCGCCGAGTGCCCGCAGCAGGGCCGCCTCGCTGAACGGTTTGAACAGGCAGTCCACCGCGCCCTGGCGAATCAGCCGTGGCCGGTCGGCGGCGTCGCCGTGCGCCGTGATGAAGATGATCGGAATCGCGTGACCGCGCCGGATCAGTTCAAGCTGCAGGTCCGGCCCGGACATGCCCGGCATCGCGATGTCCAGGATCAGGCAGCGGGTCGTCCCGACGTGGCCCGAGGCGAGAAACGCCTCGGCCGACGCGAACGCCTCGACCGCGAAGCCGAACTCACGCAGCAGGTCCGGCAGTGACTCGCGCACGGACTCGTCGTCATCCACCACCGACACGAGTAACGGCAGGCCCATCAAGAACGCTCCATGACGTGATCCGGATCGACGTTGCTTTCCGGGTGAACGTGGTCTGCCTCCGGCGCATCGAGCTCGCTGGCGGCCAGCTGGGGCAGGGAAAACGCAAAGCTCGCACCGCAGCCGTCATTGGGTGTGGCCCAGAGACGGCCGTCGTGGCCTTCGATGATCGAACGGCTGACTGACAAACCCATGCCCATGCCCGTGCTCTTGGTGGTGTAGAACGCCTGGAACAGCCGTTCCGCATCGTGCGGGTCGAACCCGATGCCGCTGTCGCTCACGGTCAGGCGAACCCGCGCGCCATCGTCGCGCGAGGTGCTGATCCGCATCTGCCGCGGTCGATCCGCCACCTCGCTCATTGCGTCGCTGGCATTCATCACCAGGTTGAGGATGACCTGCTGCAGTTGCACCCGGTCGCCGCGGATAGGGGGAAGGTCGTCGTCGAAATCCGGATGCAGGATCACGCCGCCACGTTGCAGTTCGCCCAGCAGCATCGCGATCACCTCGCGCGCGGCCTCGTTGAGGTCGACGCGTTCGGTCGTCATGTCCTTCTTGGCGAACAGCGCGCGCAACCGCTTGATCACGTCGGAGGCGCGGTTGCCGTCGCGGATCGTGCGGCGCGCGGTTTCGCGTGCGCCATCGACATTGGGCGGATCGGCGCCGAGCATGCGCAGGCAGGTATTGGCGTTGGTGATGATGCCGGCCAGTGGCTGGTTCACCTCGTGCGCGATCGACGCGGTCAGGGCGCCGAGCGTGGCCACGCGCGCCACGTGGGCAAGTTCGGTGCGCGCCTTGCCCAGGGCTTCTTCCGCCAGCCTGCGGTGGGTAATGTCCTGCACGGCGGAGATGTATTCCAGTCCACCGTCCTCGTCGCGCGTCATGTGGGCGACAAGGTGCAGGAACTTCACCTTCCCGTCGGGCATGAGCAATCGGTGCTCGCTTTCGAAATCCCTGGCCTCGTAGCGTTGCCGCCGCAGCATTTCATCGTGGGCGGGAATGTCTTCCGGGTGGATGCGGGTGTTGATCAGGTCGTGTGTCAGCGTCACGCCGGGATCGAATTCGTAGATGCGATACAACTCTTCCGACCAGAGGATTTCGTCGGTAGCCACCCGCCAGGCAACCGTGCCGGTCAGGGTGAGTCGCTGGGTCCTGGCCAGAAACGCTTCGCTCTGCCGCAGCGCGGCCTCGCTGCGGGAGCGTTCGATCGCGATGCTGGCCAACTGCGTGAACTGTGCGATCAGGTTGTGGTGCGACGGCTCCGGTGCCCTGGGTTCGCGGAACAGGATCGACAGCACGCCCATCACGTCACCGGTGCTGGACTTGACCGGCGTCGACAAATGGGCGCGGATGCCGTGCGCGAACGCGGTTGACTGCCACGCCTCCCAACGGGCTTCTTCGGCCACGTTCGCCACGAACACCGGCACGTCGCGCGTCGCCGCCAGCGCGAGGGGACTGGCATCGGACTCCAGCGGTCGGCCATCGGTGTCTTCCAGCAGGTCGGCGGGCACATCCGGGGCGGCGCCTGGCTGCAGGCGCAGGCGCCGCGATGTTTCCTGCACCGAGCGCGTGCGCCGGGGGTCGACCAGCACCACGCTGCAAAGTGCGTCATCCAGGCTCGCCTGCACCAGCTTGCAAAGCGATGCGAGCACCTGCGACAGCGGTGCGCCGCCAGCCATCAGCCCCAGCAGGTGTTTCTCGCCCGCGAGCAGCATCTCGGCCCGCTTGCGATCGTTGATCTCGGTGTTTTGCCCGTACCAGTTGACGACACGGCCGGCGGCGTCCAGCAGCGGCACGGCGCGGATCAGAAACCAGCGATAGCTGCCGTCGAGGTGGCGCAGCCTGGCTTCGAATGATCCGGGTTTGCCGGCATCAAGCAGCGCTTGCCAGTAGTTGCCCAGCGGGAGGGCATCCTCCGGATGAATCCGCGACGTCCAGCCATGGCCCAGCGACTGCTGCAGGCTGAGGCCGGTGTAGTCGCACCAGCGCTGGTTGATGAATTCCACCTCGCCGGTCGGCTTGGCCCGCCACACGAAACCCGGCACCGTGTCGATCAGCGCGCGCATGTGGTTTTCCGAATCCGCCAGCTCATCCAGCGTGCTTGCCAGCAAGGCCTCGCCGCGCTTCTGGTCGTCGATGTCCACGTCCAGCGTGCACCAGCGCTCGATGCGGCCTGCGGCACCCCGCATCGGCTGGCTGAACACGTGGAACCAGCGATAGACGCCATCGGCGCGGCGTGAGCGAAATTCCATCTCGAACAGGTCGCCGGTCTCGACGCAGCGTTCCCAGGCGGCAACCACGGCAGGCAGATCGTCCGGGTGAATCAGATCGGCCGACTTCCAGCCTCGCTGCTGCTCCAGTGTCGCGCCGCGAAATTCCTGCGACCGGCGATTGGAATACTCGATCTCTCCGTCAGGCGTCATGAGCAGCACGGAGGCGGGGATGACATCGGCCATTGCCGCGAAATCGCCGACGAAGCTCAAGGCTACGCCGGTCGTGTGCCGGTGATCTTCGATGTCACAGGCCATGCCGAGCCAATGGGTCAGCTTGCCGGTGTCGTCGGTTACGGGGCTGACCCGCAAGACGAAGTGGTGCCAGGCGCCATCGAAACGCCGCAGGCGTGCCGCCATGTCCACGGGTTGCCGCGACGCCACGATGACATGCCAGTGCTCACGCAGCTCGGGCAGGTCGTCGGGATGGATGGCATCGAGCCAGCCCTGGCCGGCGGCATCGCCAGGCGTGCCGCCGGTGTATTCGCACCAGCCCCGGTTGACGTGGTCGACCTGCCCGTCGGGACGCGCGATCCAGACAAGTCCCGGAATCACATCGACGGCGCGGCTGAATTCGTTCTCCATACCGGCCCTCGCTTGGCGTCGTCGTGGCAGCAGGATGCGCCAGTCACCGGCGCCTGCCCATCATACTTTGGTGTCGGTTGGCGGCGTGCCGGTTCGGTGGCCCCGAGCGGGGCCGTCCGGAAGGGCGCGTCGATGGAGGCTCGCTTCGTGTAGCGTGCGCCCGCTCCAGGTAGGCGTGGCGCAAGGTCGACCGACACCATCGTGCGATCGCGCGGCCGTGATCGCTCTGGTCTGATCGCTCCCCTGACTTTCCAGAGAGAGCACGCTCATGAACGACACCAACAGTCTCGCCGGCAAGGCCGCGCTGGTCACCGGCGGCTCCCGTGGCATTGGCGCGGCCATCGTGCGCCGGCTCGCCAGCGAAGGCGTTGCGGTTGCCTTCACCTACGCGGCTTCACCGGCGGCCGCCGAAGAAATCGTTGCCGGCATCGCAGCGAACGGTGGCACCGCCGTTGCGATCAAGGCGGATAGCGCCGAGCCTGCCGAAGTCGAAGCGGCGGTGGCACAGGCGGCGCAGCGGTTTGGCCGTCTGGACATCCTGGTCAACAACGCGGGCATCATCAGCAACGGCAGCGTCGACAACTACGCGCTGGCCGATTTCGACCGCATCGTGGCAGTGAACGTGCGCGCTGTGTTCGTGGCGGTGCAGGCGGCGCTGGCCCACATGGGTGAGGGTGGGCGGATCATCACCACCGGAAGCGTGGCGGCGGACCGCACCGGCTTTGCGGGCTCGTCGGCGTACAGCATGAGCAAGGCGGCGGTCGCCGGCCTCACCCGCGGCATGGCCCGCGACCTCGGGCCACGCGGCATCACCGTCAACGTGGTGCAGCCCGGCCCCACCGAAACCGACATCGTCAGCGACGAAGCCGTGCGCGAACGGCTGCGGCCGATGATGGCGCTGGGACGCATGGGCAGTGGTGATGAAGTGGCCAGCCTGGTCGCCTACCTGGCCCGCCCCGAGGCCAGTTACATCACCGGCGCGGCACTGACGGTCGACGGCGGCTACCTGGCGTGAACGGCCAGCGAGCGCTGCCCTTGCGGATCATCAGAAGGCCGGCACGAATGCTCCTGGGCGACTGGCGGTGATCAAGACCTGCGCGCCTTGCAGGCGCGCTGCGTTCACCACATGCCATGTCTGGAAGAACGTGAGGTGGCTGCCAAGGCCAGGCGCCGTTGTTTGAGCCTGCCAGGAACCTCCGCCCCCATTAATATCGCCGATGGCAATTCAAAACGTCATTCAGCGGAGTCCGCCATGCACCTCGAAGTGTTGAAAGTACGCCTCCATTCACTCAAGGATTTCGCCAAGCATTATCTGATGATCGTGCTGAGCATCCTCACGGCGCTGGGGCTGGAAGCCTGGATCGAACATGCGCATCACCGTCATGCAGCGGCCGAGGCCAGTACCCAGATCGAAGCGGAAATCCGCGCGAACCTCGCGGAATGCGATACCGATCTTCAACACGACCTGGCGCAGATGGTGCGACTGCGGGGCATCCGGGATGAGGTGACCCGGGAGCTGAAGATGCACACCTCCGATGACCTGATCGCGCAGCGCGTCCTGGAGCAGACCAGGCAACATTTCGACCTGAAACTCATGTTTCCCACGTTGCGCCATGAGGCATGGGACGTGATGGTCGCCAATCAGTCGGCCGGGTGGATCGATCCGGGCCGCTTGCAACGGTACGCCGTGGCCTATGCGAGCCAGCGCGACGTCGTTACCACGATGTCCGAAGACACGGAGCTGCTGATGAGCGGGACCGGTCTGGTCGACACGGTGGCCGACTTGCGTACCGATACGGTGCGTCCGCGGGAATTCCTGCATGTGGTCAGTCAGATGACGGCCATGCTTGAGCAAGCGGTGAACAATCTGCAGACACTGAGGAAGCAACTTGCCTCCGCATTGCCGGATACAGACACCGGCGCCTCATAGCGGCCATGTCTCCGCTAGCCGAATGAGCAGGCGGGCGCCTCACGCTCGCCTGATGTCGTTCCTCGGATAAGCGCGCCGCTCGACGCCACTGCAAGCTGCGTTTCCTTGCGAGGCGCTGTTGCGCGTGTCCGCATCCGCGAGTGCGGACACGCCTGAATGTCTCCATGCCAGCGTCATGGCAGGGAAGATCGGCGAATTCGCGGCAGTCTCAGGGTAGCCTTGCGCACAGCCACCGATACCAAGGTATCGACCGACACCATCGTGCAATCGTGCGTCTCCGGGTCTTCTGGTGTGATCGGTTCTGCGAGTTGCCGCTCGGCAGCTCACCGTTTCGCATCGCTCGCTGCGGTGCTCCCGTCCCCGGAGATCGGTCATGTCTGCATCCCCTTCGTTGCCCCGTCGGCGCCCCATCGTCGCCTCGTTCCTGGTCATGGCGAGTGCTGTCGTCTTGTCGGTGCCTTGCCATTTCGCCCAGGCCGCTTCGGTCGCCGGTGCGCGATCGACTGCCGGCAAGGGCGACACGAGCATTCGTCCTTTCCGAATCCACGTGCCGGAGTCCGAGCTGGCCGACCTGCGCAAGCGCATCGCTGCTACACGTTGGCCCGACAAGGAAACCGTGAGCGACGCCTCGCAAGGTGTGCAGCTGGCGACGATGCAGGCGCTGCTTAAGTACTGGGGCAACGGTTATGACTGGCGCAAGGTGGAGGCGAAGTTGAATGCACTGCCCGAATTCGTCACCACGATCGACGGTGTCGACATCCAGTTCGTCCACGTGCGTTCGCGCGAACCGAATGCGATGCCGCTGATCCTCACCCACGGCTGGCCGGGTTCGCCGCTGGAGTTCATCAACACGATCGGGCCGCTGACCGATCCGGTGGCCCACGGCGGCCGTGCCACGGATGCGTTCGACGTGGTGATCCCGGCGATCCCCGGCTACGGCTTTTCGGGCAAGCCGACCGAGCTTGGCTGGAATCCCGACCGCGTGGCGAGGGCGTGGGACGTGCTGATGAAGCGCCTGGGCTACACGCATTACGTGTCGCAGGGTGGCGACCACGGCTCGGTGATTTCCGATGCGCTGGCACGCCAGGCGCCGAAGGGCCTGCTCGGCATCCACCTCAACATGCCGGCGACGATACCGGCGAACCTGGTGACCGGCATCAACACCGACGCGCCGGCGCCGGCGAATCTTTCCGCCGACGAACGTCGCGCGTACAACCAGCTCAGCACCTTCTTCGGCCGCAACGCGGCGTACGGCGCGATGATGGTGACGCGGCCGCAGACCATCGGCTATGCGCTGTCCGATTCGCCCGCCGCCCTGGCCTCCTTCACCTACGAGAAGATCGCCGAGTGGATCGACAGCGACGGCCACCCCGAGCGCGTGCTCAGCCGCGACCAGATCCTCGACGACCTGACCCTGTACTGGGTCACCAACACCGGCGCCGCGTCGTCGCGCTTCTACTGGGAAAACAACAACAACAACTTCAGCGCCGAGGCGCAGAAGACCGCCACCATCAAGGTGCCGGTGGCGGTGACGGTGTTTCCCGGCGAGATCTACCGCGCGCCGAAGAGCTGGACCAGCCAGGCGTATCCGTCGCTGTACTACTTCCACGAAGCGGCCAAGGGTGGCCATTTCGCCGCGTGGGAGCAGCCGCAGGAGTTCAGCGAGGAATTGCGCGAGGCGTTCCGTCCGCTGCGCAAGAACGCCGAGGACGTGACGGCCGCGCCGGCCGGCTGACCACGGAGGCAGGTGCGGCCCCTGGCTGCGCTTGTCCATTCTCCACTTCGCCATGGAGCGAACCATGACCACGACTACCACCTTGAAACGTGCCGTCCTCGTAGCGCCGACGCGTCCGCGCCCGGCGAACCGGTCCTCCCTGTTGCGGCTGTACCTGGTCCGCGGCGTGCTGGCCGTGCTGTGGGCGGCAGCGTTTGCCAAGGGACATGACCCGCTCGATGCGCTGGCGATCGCGCTGCTGGTGACGTATCCGCTGATCGACGCGGTCTCGTCGCTGATCGACTACTGCAACATGCCGCGCGACGCGGAGCGTCGGATCACCGCCTTCAACGCGGTGCTGAGCACGCTCGCCGCGATCGGCATGGGCGTGGCGGGAACGCTCGGCGTGGCGCAGGCGCTGGCGCTGTTCGGCGCGTGGGCGGTGATCGCCGGGGCGGCGCAGCTGGTGCTTGGCCTGCGCCGGCGCGGACGCGAACTGGGCAGGCAGTGGCCGATGCTGATTGCCGGCGGCCTGTCTTTCCTGGTCGGGACGTCGTACGTCGCCCGTGCGCTCGGCGAGCAGCCGTCGCTGGCCGTGTTGTCGGTCTACGCCACCGGCGGCGGCGTGTTTTTCATCATCCAGGCAGGCCTGCTGGCCTGGCGCGCCAGCCAGCAACGACGCGCCCCGCACTGAGCGTTGCCTGTTTCCCCACTTGAACCCGAACCGCAGGCACGCGCCTGCACGGAGACTGTCATGAACTTGAACATGTTGAACGGACCGAGCCGGTCCATCCGTCGCCGCTTCCTCAGTACCTCGCTGCTGGCGCTGGCGATCACGCAGCTGGGCCTGGCCGGTTCGGCCGATGCGCAGCCGATCCAGCCCGTGCCCGCGCCGGTTGCCACGGCGCACGCGACGCTGGGACCGTTGAAGCACGTCAAGGCCGGTGTGCTGGACGTGGCCTATGCCGAGCTCGGGCCGGTCAACGGCCCGGTGGTGATCCTGCTGCATGGCTGGCCGTACGACATCGACAGCTTCGCCGAGGTGGCTCCGGCGCTGGCGGCGAAGGGCTACCGCGTGCTGGTGCCGTACGCGCGCGGCTATGGCGGCACGCGGTTCCTGTCGGCGAAGACCAAGCGCAATGCCGAGCCTGCCGCGCTGGCGCAGGATGTCATCGACTTTATGGATGCGCTGAAAATCGAGCGCGCCGAACTGGCCGGCTTCGACTGGGGTGCTCGTTCGGCCGACATCGTCGCAGCCTTATGGCCGCAGCGGGTGACGTCGCTGGTGTCGGTGAGCGGCTACCTGATCGGCAGCCAGGAATCCGGCAAGCAGCCGCTGCCGCCCAAGGCCGAGCTGCAGTGGTGGTACCAGTATTACTTCGCGACCGAGCGCGGCCGCATCGGTTATGCAAAGAACCGCCACGACTTCGCCAGGCTGATCTGGCAGCTGGCCTCGCCGCAATGGAAATTCGACGACGCCACCTTCGAACGCAGCGCCGTGGCGATGGACAACCCCGACCACGTCGCCATCGTGATCCACAATTACCGCTGGCGGCTGGATCTGGCCAGGGGCGAGGCGAAGTACGCGACGCTGGAAAAGAAGCTGGCCACATTCCCGGCGATCAGCGTGCCGACCATCACCATGGAAGGCGACGCCAATGGCGCACCGCATCCGCCAGCGGAGGCCTACCGCAAGCGCTTCAGCGGCAAGTACGAATACCGCCTGATCAGCGGCGGCATCGGCCACAACCTGCCACAGGAAGCACCGCAGGCGTTCACGAAGGCAGTGGTCGACGCTGATCATCTCTGACGCCGCCCGAGCCTTCCCCTCCGGCCGTCATTTCCGCGAAGCGGGAATCCATCCTGATCTCGCAGGGAAGCGACCTGGATGACCCGCTCCGCCGTGGTGGAGCGATTCCCGCTTTCGCGGGAATGACGGCATTGAAAAAGTCGAGTCTGTGAAGGGAGTACTTCGATGAAACTGCTGCAGCTCGTGATTTTCGCGGCGGCCGCCACCTCTTGCACGTTGGCGGTGGCGTTCGCCACTCACGCCACCGCCGAAAAGCCCGCCTCGCCGATCTACGGCGTCACCATCCCCGACGGCTACCGGCAATGGCAGTTGATCGCCCCGGCGCAGGAAGCGGCGCCGCTGAACGAGCTGCGCGCGGTATTGGGCAATGCCATCGCGATCCAGGCCTATCGCGAAGGTACGCTGCCATTTCCGGATGGCGCGGTGCTGGCCAAGCTGGCGTGGAAGCGTGTGCCGTCGAGCGAGTTCGAGCCGGCTTCCGTCCCCGGTGCGGCCACCACGGTGCAGTTCATGGTGAAGGATTCGAAGAGGTACGCGGCCACTGGCGGCTGGGGCTTTGGCCGCTTCATCAACGGCAAGCCGGCCGACGAGACGCAGCACCGCACCTGTTACGCCTGTCACCATTCGCGGGTGAAGAACCACGATCTGGTGTTCACCCGCTACGCGAAGTGAGTTGTTGATCAGCAGAAACCATCAGGAGAGAACCCATGTCACAACGATGGCTCATCACCGGCAGCTCGCGCGGCATCGGCCGCGCACTGGCCGAGGCCGTGCTGGAGGCCGGGCATCAACTGGTCGCCACCGCCCGCGATCCGTCAACGCTCGACGATCTGAAACAGCGTCACGGTGACGCCGTGCGACTTGTCGCGCTGGACGTGACCGATCCGGTGGCGGCCGCCCGTGCCGTGGCGACGGCGCTGGAGGATTTTGGCGGACTCGACGTGCTGGCCAACGTGGCCGGTTACGGCAATGTCGATTCGGTGGAAGACACGACCTTGGAGGATTTTCGCCGCGAGATCGACACGAACCTGTTCGGCACCATCATCATGACCAAGGCCGTGATTCCGCTGATGCGCGCGCAGCGCGGCGGCCACATCATCCAGTTTTCGTCGGTGGGCGGACGCATCGGCGCGCCGGGGCGCGCGCCTTATTCCGCTGCCAAGTGGGCGGTCGAGGGCTTCTCCGAATCGCTGGCGCGCGAGATGGCCCTGATCGGCGTGCACGTCAGCGTGGTCGAACCCGGTGGCTTTCGCACCGACTTTGCCGGCGCGTCGACCCGTTTGAACTCGGGACGTCCGGAATACGATGCGGTGGTCGGCGCGACCGCACGGGCGCAGCGCGCTTATGACGGCAAGCAGCCGGGTGATCCCGTACGCGCCGCGCAGGCCATCCTCAAACTGGCATCGCTGGAACAACCGCCGTTTCGCCTGCCGCTGGGCAGCGATGCGTTGAAGATCATCGAGCAGGCTGACCGGGCGAAGCTCGACGAACTGGAGCGATGGCGCGAATTGAGTGCCTCCACGGATTTTCCGGTGGCCTAGTTTGCTGCAGCTGGCCTGTCTGTAGAATGCGTGTTCCTGCAGGAGATCGCGATCCACATGTGAGCCATACGGTCCATCCATAGCATCTGACGACATGCCCAAGGGCTGCCGTCCGGCTTCAGCTGCATCCGCCATGGCGGTTGCGCACTATGGGAGATTCCGCATGCCGGATCCACGCATTCGCGTTTCCAATCTCGTTTTTTCCTGGCCCGACGGCACGCCGGTGCTGCAGGATCTTTCCTTCGTCCTGGGTGCCGTGCGCACCGGTCTGGTCGCACCCAACGGTGCGGGCAAGAGCAGCTTGCTGAAACTGCTGGCGGGCGAACTGCAACCGCAAGCGGGCCGGATCGAGGTGTCCGGCATCGTCGGCTACCTGCCGCAGGACCTGGTGCTGGATGGCGACGCCACGGTGGCCGAGGTGCTGGGCATCGCGGCGAAGCTGCGTGCGCTGGAAGCGATCGCCGCTGGGGATGCCGATCCCGCGCACTTCGACACGGTGGGCAACGACTGGGACCTGCGTGAGCGCAGCATGGCGACGCTGGCCCGACTGGGTCTCGGCGAGCTGGCGCTGGAACGCCGGCTCGCAACGTTCAGTGGCGGCGAGACCATGTCGCTCGGGCTTGCCGCGCAACTGCTGCGACGCCCTGATGTCCTGCTGCTGGATGAGCCGAGCAACAACCTGGATCGGGCGGCGCGCCAGCGGCTCCATTCGGTGCTTCAGGACTGGAAGGGTTGCCTGCTGGTGGCCAGCCACGACCGGGAGTTGCTGGAGCGGATGGATCAGGTTGCCGAGCTGACGCCGACCGGCCTGCGTATCTACGGCGGCGGCTTTTCGTTCTATCGCGACGCGCTGGAAACCGCGCAGAACGCGGCCGAGCAGCAGGCACGCAACCTGCGCAGCGAGGCGAAGCGCGAGCAGCGCGCGATGCAGCAGTCACGCGAACGCGCCGCGCGACGGGCGGGCAACGCCGCGCGCGGCGTGGCCGATGCCGGGCTGCCGCGGATCGTCGCGGGCAACCGCAAGAGCGCGGCGCAGGTCTCGGCAGCGAAGACGGAGGCGACGCACGCCGCGCGGGTGGAGCAGGCGCGTGCGCGTCTGCTCGATGCGTTACAGGCGTTGCGCGACAGCGCGCCGCTGGATCTCTCGTTGCCGGCCACGCGGGTGCCAGCCGATCGCGTGCTGTTCGCCGCCGAAGGTTTGCGCGTGCGGCAGGGCGGCCGCGAGCTGTTCGGCCCGCAGGGACTGGCGCTGGACATCCAGGGGCCACAACGCATCGCACTGGGCGGCCGCAATGGTGCGGGGAAGTCCAGCCTGCTGCGGGTGATCGCCGGCGAACTGACGCCGGACGCGGGCAGCGTGCGACGCGGCGCGGGCCGCGTGGCCTATCTGTCGCAACGACTGGACGGGCTCGATCCTGCTCGCACGGTGATCGAGAACCTTGCGCTTGCCGCACCCGACATGCCGGCGCGGGAGCGCGCGAACCTGCTCGCCCGGCTGCAGTTCCAGGGCGCGCGCATGCACCTGCCGGCCGCCGCGCTGTCCGGCGGCGAGCGCCTGCGTGCGATGCTGGCCTGCGTGCTGCATGCCACGCCGGCACCGCAACTGCTGCTGCTGGACGAGCCCACCAACAACCTCGACCTCGCATCCGCCGATCTGCTGGCGCAGGCGCTGCGCGCGTACGAAGGCGCGCTGGTCGTGGTCAGCCACGATCCGGCCTTTCTGGCGGAGATCGCCGTGGAGCGCTGGCTTGAACTTTCCGACGGGCAGCTGGCGGAATACATCCGGCGCTGACCGCGCGGCGCAGTGATGCTTTGGTATCGGTCGATACCTTCGTGCAATGGAGCCGGGGCACTGGCTTTGATGTCATGCGCCACGCGTCATCGGCATCGCGCTGAGTGGCCTGCTGCTTCCGGGAGGCGCCCGTCAACAGTCTTTCGTGTCGACAGTCTGTTGCCCTGAACCCGGCTGGCCGGTGCTGCGCGATATCGCAAACATGTCTGCCACAGGGCAGCCACCTCTTCATCGCGAAACGGGGCTGGCGGTTGCCGGTGGATTCGGGTTCTTCCATTCCGCAAGAGGATTCAGCATGACCAGGCCACTCGAGAAAATCCTGTACACCGCGCATACCCACACCACCGGCGGTCGTGACGGCGCGGGCACATCCAGCGACGGCGCTCTCGATGTCACGCTCAGTCCGCCCGGCTCGGGCAAGCCGGGCACCAATCCGGAACAGCTGTTCGGCGTCGGTTATTCCGCCTGCTTCATGGGTGCGATGCAGATCGTCGGCGCGGCGCAGAAGATCAGGCTGCCGGCGGATACCGCAGTGGACGCCAGCGTGTCGCTGGGGCGCACGGAAAACGACACGGCCTATGGACTCGCCGTGACCTTGTCGGTTTCGCTGCCGGGACTGGATCGCGAGCAGGCGCAGCGGCTGGTCGACGGCGCGCACCAGGCTTGCCCGTACTCACATGCCACGCGCGGCAACATCGTCGTGACGATCGAACTGGCCTGAACTCTCGCGTCAGCCTGGCTGACCTTCCCCATCCCACCTCGGAGGCAAGCTCATGAAATTCCTGTCCCAACGTCTCATCAACCCGCTCGCCGGATGGCTCGTGCTGGGTGCCCTCGCGCTGGCCATGCCGCTGGCCGCCTCGGCACGGAACGCGCCGGCGCCCAAGCCCACGGTGGTGCTGGTGCATGGCGCCTTCGCCGATTCGTCCAGCTGGAATGGCGTGATCAAGCGCCTGCACGACAAGGGCTATACGGTGATCGCGGCGGCCAACGAGTTGCGCAGCGTCAACGGCGACGCGGTGGCGGTCACCAGCCTGGTCAAGTCGATTCACGGGCCGGTGGTGCTGGTCGGCCATTCCTATGGCGGCCCGGTGATCAGCGTAGCGGCCACGGGTCAGGACAACGTCAAGGCGCTGGTCTACGTGGCGGCGTTCGCGCCCGAAGTCGGAGAGAACGCGGCTGAGCTGTCCGGCCGCTTCCCGGGCAGTTCGCTGGGTTCGGCGCTGGCACCGCCGGTGGAGCTGGCCGACGGCGGCAAGGATCTGTACATCGAACAGGACAAGTTCCATGCCCAGTTCGCCGCGGACGTTCCCGCCGCGCAGGCTTCGCTGATGGCCGTCGGGCAGCGTCCCGTCACCGACGCCGCCTTGCACGAGGCGAGCACGTCGGCGGCGTGGAAGAGCATCCCGTCATGGTTCATCTACGGCAGCGCGGATCTCAACATCCCGCCGGCAGCCCAGGCCTTCATGGCGAAACGCGCCCACTCGCGCAAGACCGTGGTGATCAAGGGCGCCTCGCATGTGGTGATGGTGTCGCACCCCGCCGAGGTCGCGGCGCTGATCGAACAGGCCGCGCAGGCAAGGTAACCGGGCCAAGCGGGCAGGCGTTGGCGTTCTGCCAGCGCTTGCCTGTCGATCTTTACAGGCCGACCACGTGAACAGGACACCGCTGAGCCGCGCCCGCTCCGATGGTATCGATCGACACCATCGTGTGATGGGTGCCGCCACCGGACCCTGCCGTGATGGACGCACGCCGTGCGGCTGGATCACTTCGGGAGAGTGCCATGGGTTTGTCAAGCGAATCGAGGCGGGACAGCGCCGCTTTGCTGCCTCCGGCCAGTGACATGCTGGCGGTGTGCCGGGCCGCGTCGCGCATCGAGCGCAACCCCGACGAGGCAGCCGACTGGTATCTGCACACCCGCATCGCGGAGTTGGATGGCCTCACGGCCGCGAACCTGGTGGCTCTTGGGCGCACCAATGAGGTGATGCGCTTTCTCGAAGCCATCCGCAGCGGCGCCCGCGACTGAAGACCGTCGTTGCGAAGTGGCGTCACCCGGTTCCTGCTTGCCTTGCCCCGGCCACATGCCCGCCCTCGAACGGGCCGTTTGGGGCGCGGTGCAGCCCGTTGCGCCTGCTTTCATGCAGGCTCCATTCGGGGAGGCGACATGATGCAATGGACACAGACGGTGACCGCCAAGGTGCTTGGGGTCGGGGTGCTGGCGTTGTTGATGACGATACCGCTGATGCAGGTACGCGGGCTGGTGGGCGAGCGGCAGCAATTGCGCACCGATGCGATCAGCCAGATCGCGCAAGGCTGGGGCGGCAAGCAGGTGCTGGGCGGGCCGGTGCTGGTGGTGCCCACGTTGCGTCAGGTGGCGGTGGAAGGTCAGGCGACGCCGCGCTGGCAGGCGGGCAGCGAAAGCATGCTGGCCGACGCGCTGAAGCTGGACGTGGCGATGGCTGTGACCACGCGAAGTTATGGCATCTACACCGCTCCGGTCTTCGTCGCCACGGTGAAGCTCGACGCGCAATTCCGGGCGCAGGACATCGCCCAGTATCGCCATGCCAGCGACGCGCCGTGGCAGGGCGGCAAGGCCGAGCTGCGGCTGCCGATCGGCGACTTGCGCGGGCTGCAGGAAATTTCCGACCTGCGGGTCAACGGTCAGCCGGCCCGTTTCGAATCGTCGGCCGATCGCCTGGGCGGATGGCCGAACGTGGTGGTGCCGATCGACCTCGACGTGCTGGGCGACCAGCCGATCGACGTGCAGATCAGCCTGAAGCTGGCTGGCACCGAGGCGCTGCAGATGCTGCCGCTGGCGCGTGGCACCGACGTGACCATGCGCGCGCCGTGGAGCGACCCCAGCTTCATCGGCGCCGCGCTGCCGCTGGAACACGCCATCGATGCCAGCGGCTTCAGCGCCCACTGGCACCTGCTGGATCTCAATCGCAGCTACGGCCAGCACTGGACGGACGGCGACGACATGACGGCCGCGCTGCAGGCGTCGACCTTCGGCGTGCAGCTGTACCAGCCGGTCGACGTGTACCAGCGCAACGTGCGCGCGGGGAAGTACGGCCTGCTGTTCATCGCGATGACCTTCGTGGCGTTCTTCCTGTTCGAGGTGCTCAAGCGGCTGCGCGTGCACCCGGTGCAATACCTGCTGGTCGGCGCGGCGCTGGCCACCTTCTACGTGGTGCTGCTGGCGTTGTCCGAGCAGATCGGTTTCGGTCTGGCCTACGCACTGGCGGCGGCCGCGGTGGTCGTGCTGGTCGGTGGCTATGCGATGGCGGTGCTGCATGCACGGCGCGCCGGCCTGCTGCTGGGCGGCGTGCTTGGGCTGATCTACGCGATGCTGTACGGGCTGATCGCGGCCGAGCAGTACGCGCTGCTGATCGGCGCCCTGGTGCTGCTGGCGATGGTCGCGCTGATGATGTACCTGACCCGCCGCATCGACTGGTATGCGTATGTACCGACCTCGACCGAGCCGCCAGCGGCTATCATGGAACAATCATGAATCTGCTCGCGATCGAAACCGCCACCGAAGCCTGCTCCGTCGCCCTGATCCACGGCGACGAACTGATCGCCCGCAGCGAAATCGCGCCGCGCCGGCACACCGAACTGGTGTTGCCGATGGCCGACGAACTGCTGGCCGAAGCCGGCATCGGCCGCCACGCGCTCGACGCGATCGCCGTGGGCCGCGGCCCCGGCGCGTTCACCGGCGTGCGCCTGGGCGTGTCGCTGGCGCAGGGCATGGCGCTGGCGCTGGACCTGCCAGTGATCACCGTCTCCTCGCTCGCCGCGCTGGCGCTGGAGGCGCCGGAGGAGGAAGGCACCGCCATCCTCGCGGTGATCGACGCGCGTATGGGCGAAATCTACGCTGCCTGCTACCGCCGCGACGACAACGGTGGCCTGGTCGCGCTGGACGACGAACGCATCTGCACCGCCGACACCTTGGTGTTGCCTGAAGCGGATGCCTGGCAGGTGGTCGGCAGCGGCTGGGCCACCTACGCCACCGTGCTGAGCCAGCGCCTCACCGGCACCCTGCATTCGGCCGATGGCGTTCGTTATCCGCAGGCGGCCCACGTCGCCGAGCTGGCCATGCGCGAGTTCAGGGCTGGCCACGCGCAAGCGCCGGAGCTGGCCTTGCCGGTGTATCTGCGCGACAAGGTGGCGTTGACGTTGGTGGAGCAGGGCAAGGCGTAAGTGTCGAGGGTCATGCAGGGAGGCAGCGTGGAATATCCCGTTGCCACCCTGTCCGCGGAGCATTGCGATGCTCCGCATGATGCCCATTCTCGAAGTTCTACTTGTTGCGCCGGCCTTCGTCCATGACGCATTTTCGCAGAGCCGACGGATCGTTGGCTTTGCTCATGCAGTTGTAATACTTGCGATGGGTTTTGCGCGCAACGCACTTGGCCACGAGATCGGCACGGTCATCCGCGTGTGATTTGCGGAACCAGTCTTCGGCATCAGGCGGCATGACCGAGACGGCGAAGTCGATTTCCTTGTCGATCAAGGTCCCACATTCATCGGCAGAAAGCTTTCTGGAACTGCAGGAGGTGAGAAGACCGAGCGCCAGGGCGGCAAAAATCACCTGTTTCATCATTCGACATTTCCCTATGTGCCGCTGGACGCGGGCGTGGTCGGCAAAGCATGGCAGGTGGTTGGCGCAGGGTCACGCCTCGAGCAGTGGCTCAGAGCCGCCCGATCACCAGTTGCACCAGCAGGCTGCTCACTGCCACCGCGATCCACACGCCCAGGCCGAGCAGGATCGGGCGGGGGCCGCTGGAGATCATCTTGCGCAGGTTGGCGGACAGGCCGATCGCGGTGAGCGCCACGATGATCAGGAATTCGGCGAGCAAGTGGATGGATGGCTGGATGGCCAGAGGGATCAGGCCGGCGGTGCGCAAGGCGGAGGCGACAAGAAACCACAGGATGAACCACGGGAAGATGCTGGCCAGACTGAAGTGGCCGGCGCTGCCTGCTTCGGCGTGCTTGCGCTTTTCGCGGGCTGCGACCACGAAGGCCAGCACCAGGCAGATCGGGATGATCAGGGTGGCGCGGGTCAGCTTGACGATGGTGGCGTAGTCCCCGGCGGCGTGGCTGTAGCTGTAGCCGGCGGCAACCACCGACGAGGTGTCGTTGATCGCGGTGCCGGCCCACAGGCCGAAACCGAGGTCGGACAGGTGCATCAGGTGGCCGAGCAGGGGGAACAGCAACACGGCGACCACGTTGAACAGGAAGATGGTCGAGATCGCGAACGCGGTGTCGTGGTCGTCGGGACGGATGATCGGCGTCACCGCGGCGATCGCCGAGCCGCCGCAGATCGCGGTGCCCACGCCGATCAGCACCATCAGCTTGTCGTGCACGCCGAGCCAGCGGCCCAGCGCCCAGGCGGAAAGGAAGGCCATCGTCATCGTGATCAGGGTGACCGAGAGCGACTCCAGCCCGGTCTTCGCCACCTGGTCCAGGCTGAGCCCGAAGCCCAGCGCGATGATCGACCACTGCAGCACCTTCTTGCCGGCGAAGGCGATGCCCGGCGCGTAACGCGCGCCCAGCGGCAACGTGTTGCCGACCACGATGCCCAGCACGATGCCGATCACCGGCCCGCCGATCAGCGGCGCCCAGCGGCCCAGCAACCAGGCCAGCAGCGCGATCGCCACCGCCAGCAACAAGCCAGGCGCGCGTTGCAGCAAGGGGTTGGGCGTGGCGACGGAAGCGGGGGCGGACATGGTGGACTCCTGGAATGGCGGCCATTGTCCGTCGTGCAGTCCATAACCAGAACTTGGAATATGTGATTGGTCGTATAAACTCGGCTGATGATCAACATCAGCCCGCGACAGATGGACGTGTTCGTGCAGATCGCACTGCTCGGCAGCGTGCGTGCCGCGGCCGAGCGACTGCACCTGACCCAGCCGGCGGCCAGCATGGCGCTGGCCGAGATGGAGCGACAGCTGGACGGGCCGGTGTTCGACCGCGAGCGCGGCCGCTTGCACCTCAACGCCCGTGGCCGCGAGCTGTTGCCGCTGGCGCAGGAGCTGCTGGAGCGACACGCCGAGTTCGGTCGCCGCGGCCGCGAGGACGGTGCCGAACTGGGCGGCGAGCTGCGCGTCGGCGCCAGCAACACGGTGGGCAATTACCTGGTCGGCGAATTGCTTGGCGGCTTCGTGCGGGCGCATTCGCAGGTGGCGATCCGGCTGCGCGTGGCCAACACCGAGACGATCACCGCAGGCATGCTGGAGCACAGCCTGGACATCAGCTGCGTCGAGGGGCCGGTGGCCCATCCGCTGCTGGAAGTGCGACCGTGGCGCGACGACTCGCTGGTGGTATGCGCGCCGCCGGAACATCCACTGGCGCGCAAGCGGGGTTTGAAACCCGCCGATTTCGCCGGTGCCCGCTGGGTGTTGCGCGAGCCGGGTTCGGCCACTCGCGCCACCAGCGAGCGGGTGCTGTCACAGCTGCCGCCAGGTGAGACGGTGCTGGAGCTGGATCAGATCGAGGCGATCAAGCAGGCCGTGGTCGCCGGTCTGGGCATCGCCTGCCTGCCTTCGGTGGCGGTGACCGATGCCCTGGCCACCGGACGACTGAAGGCGCTGAAGACGCCGTTCCTGGATCTGCAACGCAAACTCTCACTGCTGCTGCACCGGCAGAAATACCGGGGTGCGTTGCTGGAGGCGTTTCTCGACAGCATCGGTTTCTAGATCGCCGCCTGAAGCCCGCGCCGCCTTGCCGCGCCGGAAACCCGCGATGATTTACGTGGAAGCGCTGGCGGGCAGCGCCTGCTCCTGCGAACGGCTCACGATCTCGCGCAGCATCGCCTCGGCCTGCTCATGGGTGTGGGCGCGCAGCAGGCGGGCCAGGTTGCGGCGCAGGTCGGCGTGGTCGAGCGTGGCGAGGCGATCGCGCACCTGCAGGATCTGCGCCGGGTGCATGCTGAATTCGTTGAGGCCCAGCAACAGCAGCAGCGCGGTGAAATTCACGTCGCCGGCGATTTCACCGCACAGGCTGACCGGCTTCTTCGCCCGGCGGCCGGCGCTGAGCACGTGCGAGATCAGTCGCAGCATCGCCGGCTGCAACGGGTTGTAGATGTTCTCCAGCGCGTCGTTGCCGCGATCGGCGGCTAGCACGTACTGGGCCAGGTCGTTGGTGCCGATGGCGAGGAAGTCGGCGTGCTCCAGCAGCGCGCGCACGTTGATCGCCGCCGCCGGCACCTCGATCATCGCGCCCAGCGGCAGTTTCTCGGGCAGGTCGATGTTCTCGCGCTTCAGGTCCTGGCGCGCCAGCTTGAACAGCGTGCGCACCGCGATCAGTTCGTCGGGCTGGGTCACCATCGGCACCAGCACGCGCACCGGGCCGTAGCAGGCGGCGCGCAGGATCGCGCGGATCTGGGTGGTGAACACCGCGGGATAGCGCAGCGACAGGCGCACGCCGCGCACGCCCAGCGCGGGGTTGTCCTCGCCGCGCAGGCTGAGCCCGGCGGCGTCGGCCTTGTCGGCGCCCAGGTCCAGCGTGCGGATGGTGACGGGCAGGCCGCCCATGCCCATCACCAGGTCGCGATAGGCGATGAACTGCTCGTCTTCCGAAGGCAGCCCCTTGTGCTTGAGGAACAGGAATTCGGTGCGGTACAGGCCCACGCCGTCGGCGCCGCGGGCGCGGGCCATGGCCACGTCCGATGGCGTTTCGGCATTGGCCAGCAGGGCGATCTCGACGCCGTCTCGGGTGCGGGTGGGCGCGTTGGCCAGCTTGGCCAGGCGGCGCCCCTCGATGGCCGCCTCGCGCTGCCAGGCACGGTAGCGCGACAGGTCCTGCGCGGTCGGATGGACGATCGCCTCGCCGCCTTCGGCGTCGAGCAGGATCAGGTCGTCGTCGTGGATGTTGGACAGAGCGTCACGGGTGCCCACCAGCATCGGCAGGCCCAGGCTGCGCGCCAGGATGGCGCTGTGCGAATAGGCGCTGCCGGAACTGGCGACCACGCCGAGCAGGCCGTTGCCGGCCAGCTGCGCCATGTCGCCCGGGGCAATCGAATCGGCCACCAGGATTTCGCCCACGCGGGCGGCCAGCTTGCGTTCTTCCGGACTGGTCTGTCGCTGCAGCGCGGAGATCACCCGGTTGATCACCTGCTCGACGTCTTCCTTGCGGCTGCGCAGGTAGGGGTCGTCCATCGCCTCGAACACGGCAGACAGGCGATCGCGCTGCTTCTTCAGCGCGGCGCCGGCGCGGTAGTGGCCGATCCGGACCAGGTCGTCGAGCCCGCGCAGCAGTTCGGCGTCGTCCAGCAGCAGGCTGTGCGCGTCGATGAATTCGTTGACCTCGCGGGCCAGCGCGCCGTGCAGCCGGTTGCGCAGTTCGCGCAGTTCCTGCCGCGCCGTGTCGAGTGCGCGGTGCAGGTGTTCCAGTTCGCCCTCGATCTCGTCCTCGCCCAGCGGACGGTTGTCGACCGCGTAACGACTGGGCTGCACCAGCCGCGCACGGCCAAGCGCCATGCCATGGGCGGCGACGGTGCCGGGAAGGAGGTGTCTCACGCTTGGCTCCTTGCGGAGTCGGGAATGGGCAATGGGGAATGGAGAATGGTCAGGAGCAGGGCGCGCGCAGGCCGGCGATGCACCGTCAACCTGGTGCAGCCGACTTTGCCGATTCCCGGTTCCAGATTCCCGATTCCCTGCATCACTACGCCCCCTCGTCGAACTTGCGCTCGAACAGCTCGACCACGGCGGCGAGCGCAGGTTCCTCGTCGGGGCCTTCGGCGCGGATGGTCAGCGGACTGCCCAGGCCGGCGGCCAGCATCATCACGCCCATGATGCTCTGGGCGTTGACCTCGCGGCCCTTGCTGATCAGCCACACGGTGGACTTGAAGCCCTGCACCAGCTGCACCAGCTTGGCCGAGGCGCGGGCGTGCAGCCCGAGTTTGTTGGAGATGACGACTTCTTGTTCAAGCATGGATGGAGTCAGGCATGGTCGATGAAAATTCCCCCGCGGCCACCGCTGGCCGCGATCTCGGCCAGTTCGTCCAGCGGTTTTTCCGCATAGTTGAGTACGCGCAGCAGCATCGGCAGGTTGAGCCCGGAGACGCAGCGCAGGCGCACGCCCAGCGCACCCAGCGACAGCCCGATGTTGCACGGCGTGGCGCCGTACAGGTCGGCAAGGATCAGCACGCCATCGCCGTGGTCGAGTTCGCGGGCGTGATGCGCGGTGAGCGTGCGCATCACGTCGGGATCGGCATTGGGCGGCACCTCCACCGCGTCCACCCGCAAGGGCAGCTTCGGCATCACGTGGTGCGCGGCCGAGATGATCGCGTGACCGACCGCTTCATGGGTCATCAGCAGCACGCCCACGCTCATGGCTGCTGTTTCCTGCGGGTTGCCGAAGTCATGCCGGTTCACTCCAGCTCGCGATGGAAGGCGAGCACGCCCTCGCGGCGGTCACGATAATAGGCGGCCAGCTTTTCGACCAGGTAGACCGAACGATGCCGGCCGCCGGTGCAGCCGATCGAGATGGTCACGTAGCTGCGGTCGTCCTGTTCGAAGCGGGGCAGCCAGGCATCCAGCCAGCGCGCGGTGTCGGCGAAGTATTCGCCGACCAGGGGTTCGGCTTCGAGGAACTCGCGCACCGGCGCGTCCTTGCCCGACAGCGGACGCAGGTGGGCCTGCCAGTGCGGATTGGGCAGGCAGCGCGCGTCGAACACGAAATCGGCGTCCAGTGGCAGGCCGCGCTTGAAGGCGAACGACTGGAACATCAGGGTCAGGCCCTCGGTGGCCTGGGCGTAGCCGGTGGCCACCAGGCGACGCAACTGGTGCACGTTGAGTTCGCTGGAGTCGATCACCTTTTCGGCGATCGCCATCAGCGGGCGCAGCAGCCGGCGCTCCTCGACGATCGCGTCGGCCAGCGACACGCCGCGGGTGGCCAACGGATGGCGGCGGCGGGTTTCCGAGTAGCGCTTGATCAGCACCTCGTCGCGGCAGTCCAGGAACACCAGGTGCACCTGCACGCCGGCGGCGGCCAGCTCGGACAGCACGGTCGGCATGTGGGCGAAGTCGGTGCCGCGATTGCGCACGTCCACGCCCACCGCGATGCGCCGGTGCTTGCTGTTGCCCTGGATCACCGCGTTGACCAGCTGCGGCAGCAGGGCCGATGGCAGGTTGTCGACGCAGTAGAACTCCAGGTCCTCCATCGCGCGCAGCGCCACCGTCTTGCCGCCGCCGGACATGCCGGTGAGCACGATCAGGTGGATCTCGCTGGGGTCGACCTGCAGGTCGAGCAGGGGAGTGTTTCCGTTCATGCGTTCACCATGGCGGCAGCCGGCGCAACTGGTGCGCCTGACGGTCAATGAAGGTCTGCGCCGGATCGATGCCCTTGCTCTTGAGCGCATGGCTGCGCACGGCGGCCTCGACCAGCACGGCGAGGTTGCGGCCGGAGGCGACCGGCAGGGTGATCATCGGCACCTGCACGTCGAACACCTCGCGATGGCCGATGTCGCCGGTCAGACGGGTCAGCGCGTCGATGTCCTCGCCGTCGCGCAGCGGTTTCAGGTGGACCACCAGGCGCAGGTATTTGGACGGCTTTACCGACATGTGGCCGAACATCTCGCGCACGTTGAGCACGCCCAGGCCACGCACTTCCAGCAGGTCCTGCAGCAGCTCGGGGCAGGTGCCGTCGATCACGTCCGGCGCGATCAGGGTGAATTCGGTGGCGTCATCGGCGACCAGACGGTGGCCGCGGCTGATCAGTTCCAGCGCCAGCTCGCTCTTGCCCGAGCCGGCTTCGCCGGTGATCAGCACGCCGATCGAGAAGACCTCCATGAACACGCCATGCAGGGTGATCTTCGCCGCCAGCATGCGCGCCAAGTGGTATTGCAGGTAGGTCAGCAGTTCGTGGCCGCGCTTGGAACTGGTCCACAGCGGCGTGCCGGTTTCCTCGGCGACCTCGCGCAGGTCGGCGGGGATCGGCTGGTCCTTGGTCACGATCAGGGCCACCGGCTGGTAGGCGGCGATCTTGTGCATCACCTCCCAGCGCTGGCGCGAGTCCAGCCCGTCGAGGAAGTTCAGCTCCTCCGAGCCGATGATCTGCACCTTGTTCGGGTAGATCACGTTGAGGTAGCCGATCAGCGAAGGCCGCCGCGACTGCGCCACGCCCGGCTCCAGCACGCGCGATTCGCCACGCATGCCCGACACCCAGCGCAGGGCCATGCGTTCGTGGACACCATCGTAGAGTTGTCGCGCGCTGATCCGGTCCAAGCTCAGTCCTCTGCGCCGCGTGTCGTTGCCCGGCGGGGCTTCGCGGCGACGCGGCCATTGTGCCAGCTTGGACGGTGGTACGTGTTCAGAAAAGGAAACGGCCCGCACGTGGCGGGCCGTTCCGGGTGGCGTTCAAGCGACGGGATCAGCCGTACTGGCGCTCCTCGCGCGCTTCGCGTTGATGCTTGTCGGCCACTTTCTCGCGGTGCTTGCGCAACTGGGCGACCAGCTTGTCGAACAGCACGTCGATCGAGGCATACATGTCGGCCTCGGTGGCTTCGGCATGCAGGGTGGCGCCGACCGCGTTGAGCGTGCCGTCGGCGCGCTGCTGCAGCTTGTCGACCGAAAGCACGATCGCGAGGCTCATCAGCTTGTCGTCGAGGCGAGTGAGGCGGTCGAGCTTGGCCGTGGCGTGTTCGCGCAAGGCCGGGGTGACTTCAATCTGCTGGCCGCTGAGTTGGAATTGCATGGGTCGCCTCCTCTGGTGGTGCAGTGCCGCGTTGTCGCGGCGGGGTGGACGCGTCGGGCCGCAGGCGCCGACACATCGTCAGTCATTCTGTAACAGGTATGGGAGCGAATTTTCGTTAACCAAGTTCCCGCCGCGACGAGGCGGTTCAGCCCGCGCGCTGGCGCTCGCTGGAGGTGGGAATGCGCAGGCCTTCCCGATACTTGGCGACGGTGCGACGGGCAACCTGGATGCCCTTGCGCTTGAGCTCCTCCGTGATGGCGAGGTCGGACAACGGCTTGCGCACGTCTTCGGCGTCGATGAGTTTGCGCAGCATGGCCTGGATGGCGGTGGCCGAGGCGCTGCCGCCGTCCTCGGTGGATACGCCACTGGAAAAGAAGTATTTCAGCTCGAAGGTACCGCGTGGCGTATGCAGGTACTTGCGCGTGGTGACCCGCGAGATGGTCGATTCGTGCATGCCGACCTCCTCGGCCACCTCGCGCAGCACCAGCGGGTGCATCGCCTCGGGGCCGTAGTCGAGGAAGGCGCTTTGCCGACGCACGATCGCGTCGGCCACTTTCAGCAGCGTCTCGGCGCGCGATTCCAGGCTCTTGATCAGCCAGCGCGCTTCCTGCAGCTGGCCGCGCATCCAGCTGGCATCCTCGCCGCGCGCCTTGGCGATCAGCCCGCAGTAGTGCTGGTTGAGGCCCAGCCGCGGCTGTGCGTCGGCATTCAGGCTGACCCGCCAGCGGGGGCCGTCGCGCAGGGCGTAGACGTCCGGCGCCACGTATTCCACCGGCGTGGTGTCCAGCGCCGCGCCGGGGCGCGGGTCCAGGCTGCGGATCAATACAGCCGCCTCGGCCACGTCGTCCTCGCTGGCGCGCAGGCGCCGGGCCAGCCGGGCGATGTCGTTGCGGGCCAGCAGGTCCAGTTCGCTGTCCACGATGTGCAACGCCAGTTCGCGCTGCGGCGTGGCGGCATCGAACTGTTCCAGCTGCACGCGCAGGCAGTCGCGCAGGTCGAGGCTGGCCACGCCGGTGGGATCGAATCCCTGCAACTGGCGGCGCACGGTCTCGATCTCGATCATGCTGGCATCGAAACCGGCGGGCAGGGCGGCGATGACCGCATCGAGGCCCTCGGCCAGGTAGCCGGCGGGGTTCAGCGCATCGATCAGCACCGTGGCGATCAGGTGCTGGCGCGGACTGAACGAGGCGAGGTTGAGCTGCCACAGCAGGTGTTGCTGCAGCGTTTCCGGCGCGACGCTCTGCGGCTCGAAGTCGTCGTCGCCACGCGAGCCGGAGCTGCTGCTCGAACTGCTGCTGGAGAAGTCGATGGGCGCTTCCGCCGTGCCGCCGCCGTCAGCCCACTCGCTGCTTTCGCCCTCGTCATTGCTGCCGGCCGTGGCCACCGCCTCGACGCTGGGGTAGTCGAATTCGGCCTCGCTGACCTCGGGGGCTTCCTCGTCCTCGATCTCCTCGGCGAATTCCAGCAGCGGATTGCTTTCGGCGATTTGCCGCAGCTCGGTCTCCAGCTCCAGTTGCGACAGCTGCAGCAGGCGTATGGCCTGCTGCAATTGCGGCGTCAGCGTCAGCTGCTGGTGGAGGCGAAACTGCAGTGCGGGTTTCATGCCAGCCGGATCGGAAGGGGACGCGGGCCATCGTAACCCGAGCCTGCGGGCGCGGCCATAGATTCCCGTGGCGCCAAAAGATGCCGCGACAGCTTTTTCAGAGCCGGAACTCGCGGCCCAGGTACACCTCGCGCACCTTGTCGTCGGCCAGGATGTGCGCCGGGGTGCCCCGCGACAGCACTTCGCCCTCGTTGAGGATGTAGGCGCGGTCGCAGATGCCCAGGGTCTCGCGCACGTTGTGGTCGGTGATCAGCACGCCGATGCCGCGTTCCTTGAGGTGGCGCACGATGCGCTGGATTTCGCCCACGGAGATCGGATCGACGCCGGCGAACGGTTCGTCCAGCAGCATGTAGCGGGGGTTGGCGGCCAGCGCCCGGGCAATTTCCACCCGGCGCCGCTCGCCGCCGGACAGGCTGATGCCTTTCTGTTCGGCGATGTGGGCGATCTTCAGCTCGTCCAGCAGGCTTTCCAGCTCGGTCTCGCGCTGCTGCGCGGTCAGCCCGTCGCGCAGTTCCAGCACCGCCATGATGTTGTCGGACACGCTGAGCCGGCGGAATACCGACGCTTCCTGCGGCAGGTAGCCGATGCCGAGCTTGGCGCGCGCATGCATCGGCAGGCCGGTGATGTCGAGCTTGTCCAGCTTGATGCTGCCCGCGTCGGCCTCGATCAGTCCCACCACCATGTAGAAACAGGTGGTCTTGCCCGCGCCGTTGGGGCCGAGCAGGCCGACCACTTCGCCCTCGCGGATCGAGAAACCGAATTCGCGCACGACCTGGCGCGACTTGAAACTCTTTTGCAGACCTTCGGCGGAGAGCATCGGTTACGGCTGTCCCTGCGTGGCCGGCTTGGCCGGTGCGCTCGAGGATGCGGCGGGCGCCGCGTCGTCGGCAGGTTTCGCCTTCGGCTTGAAGGTCATGTGGACCAGGCCGTCACCGCTGCTTTCACCGGTCATCTGGCTGGTCTCGGTGTTGTAGGTGAGCTTGTCGCCGTGGGCGTCGCCACGTCCCTTCTGGGTGATCGAGGCGTTGCCGCTGAGCACGGCGATCCCCTTGAGGTTGTCGTAGTCGAGCGTGGCGGCGTCGCCCAGCACCAGGTTGTTGTTCTCGTCCAGTTGCTCGAGATGGGCCGGGCTGCCGGTGATCACCACGCGGCTGATCTGGCTGTCGCCGTCGAAATACACCTTGGCCTGCGCCCCGGTGGCTTTCAGGGTGCCCTGGGTGATCACCACGTTGCCGCTCAGCGTGCTGACGCTGTTGGGCTTCTGGAAACCGTCGAAATGTTTCGCGCCGACGTGCATTTCCTGCTGGCGGTCGCTCTTTTTCGCCAGGGCAGGTTGTGCCGCGAGCAGGCCCAGAGCGGCAATGCCGAGCGCGAACCTAGCGCTTGCGCGGCGGGAAGGTGGCATGAACGTCATCGAGCAGCTCCAGGTGTTTGTCATTCAGGTCGGCGCGCATGCCGATACCGCTGATTCTAGTGCCGCCTTGCACCATCTGCGCGGGCGCGGCGGTTTCCAGCCGGTTCTGTTTCGGCCAGGCGGTGATGTCGGCGGTCTGGATCTGCGCGGCGGGCGCATCGCGGAAGGCTGCCCGGCGCATGTCCACCGGACCTTGCAGCTTCAGTTCGGTACCGCTCTTGTTGACCCAGCCATACAACGACTTGCCCTGCCAGTCGGGGACGCCAGCCTGGTTCGCCGGCAGCTGGAACGTGGGCGAATTCAGGTACAGCGAGTCGTCGCCCTCGCGGCGTTCCAGGTGCGGCGACTGCAGGTGGAAGCTGGGCTTCCCCTCGGCGTTGAACTCGGTCATGCGGGCGTCGGTCAGGGTGTAGCCCGAGCGGGGCGGGCCCACGAAGTCGTTGGTCCTGGGCGCCGGACCGAACCACCACAGCAGGATCTGGGCGACGCCGGCGGCCAGCGCGATGGCGATGGTCGCGGCCGGCAGGCGCCGGTCGCGCAGCCACAGGCGAAGGCTCACTGCCAGCGCTCCCGTTCGGTATCGCTCTTGCCCTGGGCGTGCAGGATCAGGTCGCAGGCCTCGCGCGCCGCGCCCATGCCGCCGCTGCGGGTGGTCTGCCAGTGCGCCGCCTCGGCGACCCAGGGGTGGGCGTTGGCCACCGCTACGGCGAGCCCGGCGATGTGCATCGGCGGCAGGTCGGGCAGGTCGTCGCCGACGAAGGCGGCCTGTTCGGGCGTCAGCTGCAGGGCGTCGAGCAATTGCTGCAGGCAGCCGCGCTTGTCGCCCTGGCCCTGGTAGACGTGGCTGATGCCCAGTTCCTCGGCGCGCAGCGACACCGGGTGGCTGATGCGTGCCGTGATGATGGCCACCTGCACGCCGTTCGCCTGCAGCCGCTTCAGGCCCAGGCCGTCATGCACGTGGAAGACCTTGGTTTCGCGGCCGTCCTCGCCGTACCACAGGCGGCCGTCGGTCAGCGTGCCATCCACGTCGAACACGGCCAGGCGAATTTTCGCGGCGCGGGTGAGGATGTCGGCGGAGAGGTTGGCGAGGTAGGGCATGAGTCCATGGTTTGCTGTGAAAGCCTCGAAAGGCGGGTTTGCCGGCTTTCCGATTTGCCAGGGCAAATCGGGATCAGACCACACGCGCCCGGAGCAGATCATGAATGTTCAACGCGCCGACCACGCGCTGTTCGTCGTCGACCACCAGCAGGGCGTGGATCTGGTATTTCTCCATCAGCTGCGCCGCCTCGGCCGCCAGCTTCTCGGCGCCGATGGTTTTCGGGCCGCGGGTCATCAGCTCGGCCACGGTGGCCCCGCGCAGGTCCACGCCTTCGTCGTCCAGCGCGCGGCGCAGGTCGCCGTCGGTGAACACGCCCAGCAGGCGCTGATCGGCGTCGACCACGGCGGTCATGCCCAGGTGCTTGCGGGTCATCTCGACCAGGGCGGCGGTGATCCCGGCGTCGGGCGAGATCTTCGGCACGTCGTCGCCGGTATGCATGACGTCGCTGATGTGCAACAGCAGGCGGCGGCCCAGCGCACCGGCCGGGTGCGAGCGGGCGAAGTCGTCCGAGGTGAACCCGCGCGCTTCGAGCAGGGCGATCGCCAGCGCGTCACCCCACACCAGCGCCACCGTGGTGCTGGTGGTCGGCGCCAGGCCCAGCGGGCAGGCTTCGCTGGAGATGCTGCCGTCCAGGTGCACGTCGGCCTGGGTCGCCAGCGAGGAGGTGGGGCGTCCGGTGATCGCGATCAGCGGGATGCCCTGACGTTTGATCACCGGCAGGATCAACAGCAGTTCGTCGGTCTCGCCGGAATAGGACAGCGCCAGCACTACGTCCTGCGGCAGGATCATGCCGAGGTCGCCATGGCTGGCCTCGCCCGGATGCACGAAGAATGCCGGCGTGCCGGTGGAAGCCAGGGTGGCAGCGACCTTGCGCCCGATATGGCCGGACTTGCCCATGCCGCTGACCACGACGCGGCCCTTGCAGCCCAGGATCAGCCGGCAGGCCTCGACGAACTCCGGCCCGATCCGCGATTCCAGCGCCAGCGCGGCGGCCGCTTCGGTGGCGACCACCGTGCGTGCGCTGCGGGTGACCAGGTCGGCATCCAGCGAGGCCGGGAGGGGTGGGGCGGTGCGTGCGTTCATGAGGGCTCAGGCAAGGTGGCGGGGACACGGAGGGCGATGGAAAGCGGGCCGGTTCCGCCTGCTGCCGAGCCCTCGTCATTTCTGCGCCAGCGTATTTCCATTACCATGGCATCTTCCCATTTTAACGTCATAAGCCAGCACAAAGGATTCCGATCCAGCGGGAATCCGCCTTCCGGCTGGCCCGACCACCTCATGGAACACTACCCGATGGACTCCAGCCGCATCCAGGCGATGATCGAACAGGGCCTGCCCGGTGCAAAGGCGGAGGTCAGCGGCGCCGATGGCGTGCATTTCGAGGCCACCGTGGTGGCCAGCCAGTTCGGCGGCAAGTTGCCGCTGGCCCGGCATCGGCTGGTGTACGCCACGCTGGGCGAGCTGATGGGCGGTGCGATCCACGCGCTGGCGCTGAAGACATTGACTCCGGAAGAAGCCGGGATTCGGGAATAGGGAATGGGGAATGGTCAAAAGCCATTCCGTCCAGTTCCGCGCCCGACCTCGACTCCTCCGATTTCCCATTCCCGATTCTCCATTCCCGATTCCCTGCACCCATGGCCAAAATCCTGATCAGCGGCGGCACGCCACTCAACGGCGAGGTTGCCATTTCCGGCGCCAAGAACGCCGTGCTGCCCATCCTCGCTGCGTGCCTGCTGGCCGACGAGCCGGTGAGCATCGGCAACGTGCCGCACCTGCATGACGTCACCACCTTCATCGAGCTGCTCGGTCAGATGGGCGTGCGACTGGTGCTCGACGACCGCATGAAGATGCACGTCGACCCGCGCACCACCAGCACCTGCGTGGCGCCCTACGACCTGGTGCGCACGATGCGCGCCTCGATCCTGGTGCTGGGGCCGCTGGTGGCGCGCTTCGGCCAGGCCGAGGTCTCGCTGCCGGGCGGCTGCGCGATCGGCTCGCGTCCGGTCGACCAGCACATCCGCGGCCTGCAGGCGCTGGGCGCCGAGATCACGGTCGAAAACGGCTACATCAAGGCGAAGGCATCGCGGCTGAAGGGCGCACGCATCGTGATGGACATGGTCACCGTCACCGGCACCGAGAACATCATGATGGCGGCCACGCTGGCGCAGGGCACCACGGTGATCGAGAACGCGGCGCAGGAGCCTGAAGTGGTCGACCTGGCGCACTGCCTGATCGCGATGGGCGCGCAGATCGAGGGCGTGGGCACTTCGACCATGGTGATCCATGGCGTCGAACGACTGCACGGCGCCCAGCACGACGTGCTGCCCGACCGCATCGAAACCGGCACTTACCTGGTCGGCGCGGCGATGACCGGCGGCAAGGTGCGTGCCCGCCATGCCCGGGCAAGCTCGCTGGAGGCCGTGCTGGCCAAGCTGGAGGAGACTGGCGCGCACATCTCCACCGGCGACGACTGGATCGAGCTGGACATGGGTGGCCGTCGGCCAAAGGCGGTCAACATCAGCACCGCACCATACCCTGCGTTCCCCACCGACATGCAGGCGCAGTTCACCGCGCTCAACTGCGTGGCCGAAGGCACCGGCGTGGTGACCGAGACGGTGTTCGAGAACCGCTTCATGCATGCGCAGGAATTGCAGCGACTGGGTGCGAACATCCAGCTCGAAGGCAACACCGCGGTGATCCAGGGCGTGTCCCGGATGAGCGGCGCGCCGATCATGGCCACCGACCTGCGCGCTTCGGCCTGCCTGGTGCTGGCCGGCCTGGTGGCCAAGGGGGACACCACCGTCGACCGCGTCTACCACATCGATCGCGGCTACGAGAACATCGAGGAGAAGCTCGGCGTTCTTGGCGCGAAGATCCGGCGTTTGCCGAACTGATCCTTCGTCTTGCTCCCTCCTCTGCGTAGCAGGGGAGGGTTGGGATGGGGGCGCTTGATCTTCGGTGAGGGGGCTGGGTTACCTGTTTCCTTTTGCCCATCTTCTGCGAGGGTGTGGGCTGCCCTGCTGGTTCCGCCCATTTTCCGCGAGGGCCTTGGCTACCCCCGCTGGTTCCGCCGATTTTCCTCGAGCGCCTGAGCTACCCCCTCCCTTCCTCCCCCTGCGAGCAGGGGGAGGGATCAAGGTGCTCTCGGGGCTACGAGTTTGCCGGGGAAGCGGGTCTGCCGGGACGGTGGGTCTGCCGGGATGCGGGTTTGGGCTTACTCGGGCCGGTAACTCACCAGCTCCAGCACCAGGTCGCCGCCGTCGTGCTGGGCCAGTTTCACTGGCAGCGGGTAGCGGTCGGGGGCGTACCAGGCGCTGAAGCCGCGGTCGGCGTCGGTGCGGTCGATGCGTTCGGCGTCGAAGCTGCCGGCGGGTACCTTGACGGTTTCCTTGCCGCTGACCTTGAAGTTCTGCGTCTGCACTTCCTGGCGTACCGCCACCGGCAGGGCGATCTGCTGCCTGCCGTCGCGCAGCGCCAACCCCAGCGCCAGCGCCAGGGTGTTGCGTTCGACCATGCCGGGACTGGCGGGATAGCTCTGCGCGCCCTTGCCCTCGTCGACGCTGACCCGGTTTTCCGCCCAGTCCACCACCAGGTGGCGCTGCTTCTGCTTCACCGCGGCCTGCATCTGGTAGTCGTAGCTGATCGCCTCGGGCACGTCGCCTTTCCAGCGGAAACGCGAGGACTCGCTGACGCTGGCGCCGAGCAGGGCGGCCAGTCCGCCGGTGCCCTTGACGTCCTTGCTGTAGATCCACTGGCCGTCGCCGGCCGCGTGCAACCGGATCGTGGCGACGCCCATGGGCTGGCCACCCTGCAGCACGTCGTAGGTGGCGGTGAAGGCCTGGGGTTGGGTGGCTGCGGCGGCGTGGCTGCCGAACAGCAGGCCAAGGCCGAGCAGGGGAGCAAGCAGGGATCGGATAGTCATGCGCCGAGTCTGCGCAGGCCGGGCTGAACCTGCTTTAAGGCTGCAGCCCGTGCTCGCCCAGTTGCAATGGCATCGCCAGCGACTGGCCGTCGAAGCGTGGGCCGTGGCCGTCCCATTGCAGTCGACCGTGGGCCAGGTCGGCCAGCACCGCCGGCAGCAGGCGGTGTTCCAGTGGCAGCAACCGCTGGGCCAGCGACTGTTCGTCGTCGTCGGCCACGATCGGCAGGCGCGCCTGGGCGATCACCGGGCCGCCGTCCAGCTCGGCAGTGACGAAATGCACGCTGGCGCCATGCTCGGCGTCGCCGGCTTCCAGCGCGCGACGATGCGTGTGCAGGCCCCGGTATTTCGGCAGCAGCGAGGGATGGATATTGATGATGCGCCCCGCCCACGGTCGCAGCGCCTCGCCGTCGAGGATGCGCATGAAGCCGGCCAGCACCAGCCATTCGGCGCCGCTGTCGGTGATTCGTTCGAACAGGTCGAGATCGAACGCGCGCCGATCCGCGTAGCTGCGCGGGTCCAGCGCCAGGGTGGCGATGCCGGCGGCTTCGGCCAGCCGCAGCGCGCCGGCGGTGGCCTTGTCGCTGCCCACCAGCACGAATTCGACCGGCAGTTCGCCGCGCGCACGCGCGTCGAGCAGGGCGGCGAGATTGCTGCCGCGCCCGGAGGCGAGCACGGCGACCTTGGCGGGTGCGGAGGCCAAACGGATCAGCCGATATGCACGCGCTCGTCGCCCTGCGCGGGCACGATCTCGCCGATCACCGAGCTGGCCAGGCCGTGCGTGGCCAGCAGCGCGGACGCGCCGGCCACCGCATCGCGCGGCAGGATCACGGTGAAGCCGACGCCGCAGTTGAACGTGCGCCACATTTCCTCGCGCGCCACGTTGCCTTCGCGCATCAGCCAGTCGAATACGGGCGGCAGCACGATCGCGGCGGCATCCAGTGCAATGCCGAGGCCATCCGGCACCACGCGGATGATGTTTTCCTTCAGGCCGCCACCGGTGATGTGGGCCATGCCGTGGACGGTTTCATTCTTCAGCAATTCCAGCATCGGCTTCACGTAGATCGTGGTGGGCGCCATCAGCGCGTCGACCAGCTTCACGCCGCCGAGGTCGAGATCCAGCGGGCTGCCCGCCCGTTCGAGGATCTTGCGCACCAGCGAGTAACCGTTCGAATGCGGGCCGCTGGAGGCCACGCCCAGCACCACGTCGCCGGCGACGATCGCGTCGCCGGTCAGCATCTGCGACTTTTCCACCGCGGCCACGGTGAAGCCGGCCAGGTCGTATTCGCCCGGCGGATACATGTCCGGCATCTCGGCGGTCTCGCCGCCGATCAGGGCGCAGCCGGCCAGCTCGCAGCCGGTGGCGATGCCGCCGACCACGGCCGCGGCGGTGTCCACGTCCAGCTTGCCGGTGGCGAAGTAATCGAGGAAGAACAGCGGCTCGGCGCCCTGCACCAGCACGTCGTTGACGCACATGCCGACCAGGTCGATGCCGATCGTGTCGTGGCGGTTCAGCATCTGCGCCAGCTTCAGCTTGGTGCCCACGCCGTCGGTGCCCGAGACCAGCACCGGCTCCCTGTAGCGGCCGGAAAGGTCGAACAGGCCGCCGAAGCCACCCAGCCCGCCCATCACCTCGGGCCGCAGGGTGCGCTTGACCAGCGGCTTGATGCGTTCGACCAGCGCATTGCCGGCATCGATATCGACGCCGGCGGCGCGGTAGGTGAGGGCGTCAGACATGGCGAGGACCTTGGTCAGGATCTGCGGCGTGGGTGAAACGCGCAAGTTTACCAGCTTGTGGCGCCGTTGCCGTTCGCCTTCGCCGGCTTCGACACCGTCGCGATGGACGCTGGGGACACTATTGGGCAGACTTCCCGGGAGATTTCTCCAAGAAGATGCCTGCCCCATGCGCCTGTCCCGCCTGCTGATGCTCACCTTGCTGCTGGCTTTTGCCGCCTTGCCGTCCCTGCATGCCCAGCTCGCCGGCTCGCCGTATTCGGTGGTGGTGCCGGTGGCCGACACCAGCGACGCCCAGCGCGACCAGGCGTTCTCCACCGCGCTGGCCCAGGTGCTGACGCGGGTCGCCGGCGGGCAGGACCTGCGCAGCAACGCCGGTTACGCCGATGCCCTGGGCAAGGCCACCTCCATGGTGCAGAAATTCCAGTACCAGCGCGCCGCCACCGGGCTGATCCTGAACGTGGATTTCGAGCCCGGTTCGGTGCGCCGGCTGGTCTCGAAGCTGGGCGTGCAAAGCGCGGGCATCAAGCCGCCCGTGCTGTTGCTGGTGCAGGACGGCAATGGTCATCTGCTCGACCAGACGGCACTGGCCAGCCTGGCGGCCAGTGCCAACGCGCGCGGCATCAACGTGGTGTATCCCGATGCGGCCAGCGCGCCCGATCCGGCCAAGATCGCCGCCGCCGACCCGGCGGCGCTGGCCGGGGTCAACCAGCAATACCGCACCGGCCTGGTCCTGCTGGGCAAGCTCGCCGGCAACAGCGCGGACTGGACGCTGATTTCCGGCGGCCAGGCCCAGCACTGGACTGCGCAGGGCGCGAGCGCGGACAGCCTGCTGGGCGATGCCGGCAACGGCCTGGTCGACCGGCTGGGCAAGCAGCTCAACGTGATTGGCGCCGGCCCCAGCGAGGGCAAGCTGTGGGTCAGCGGGCTGGACAGCGCGATGGACTACGCCAGGCTGATCTCCACCTTGCAGGACGACCCGACGGTGAAACAGGTGCTGACCCTGGGCGCGCAGAACGATGCCGTGCTGCTGGACATCAAGGCGGCGGTTCCGATCAGCGCGCTGGCCGCCAACCTCGCCGCGGGCGGCCACCTGCTGCTGCAGGGCGAACCGCATCCGGGCGCCGACGCGAACCTGCGCTGGCTGAGGTGACGGGATGAATCAGGACAGGGACATTTCGCGGCGCTGGCAGCTGCTGGCGATCGTGCTGGTGATCGGCTACCTGATGTGGCTGCTGGCGCCGGTGCTGATGCCGTTCGCGGTGGCCGCGATGCTGGCCTATCTGGGCGACCCGCTGGCTGACCGGCTGGAGCGGCTCGGCCTCAACCGGATGTGGGCGGCCACGATCGTGTTCGTGGTGATCCTGGTGGCGGTGGTCGGCGTGCTGCTGCTGCTGATCCCGCTGATCGCGCGCCAGGTCGAGAACCTGGTCGGCAACCTGCCGCGCTATGGCGATTGGGCGCAGAACACCGTGTGGCCGTGGCTGCAGGCGCGACTGCACCTGGACCCGCACACCTTCGACAGCGATCGGATGCTGACGGCGATCAAGGAACACATCGGCTCGATCGGCGGCGTCGCCACCGCGGTGATCGGCAAGGTCTCGCGTTCGGGCCTGGGCATCGCCATGGCGCTGACCAACCTGGTGCTGATCCCGGTGGTGGCGTTCTACCTGCTGCGCGACTGGGATCGGCTGGTGGCCAAGATCGACGGCATGCTGCCGCGCTCGATCCAGCCCACCATCGCGCACCTGGCCAGCGAGTCGGACAAGATCCTCGGCGCCTTCGTGCGCGGCCAGTTGCTGGTGATGCTGGCGCTGGGCGTCTTCTACGGCGCCGGCCTGGGCATGGTCGGGCTGCAGGTGGGCCTGCTGATCGGCATGGTCGCGGGCCTGCTCAGCTTCGTGCCGTACCTGGGTTTCATCATCGGCTTCGTGGCGGCGATCATCGCCGCGCTGGTGCAGTACGGCGACTGGACCCACGTGCTGCTGGTCTGCGGCGTGTTCGCGGTCGGCCAGTTGCTGGAAGGCTACGTGCTGGTGCCCAAGCTGGTCGGCGACAAGATCGGCCTGCACCCGGTGGCGGTGATGTTCGCGGTGCTGGCCGGCGGCTACCTGTTCGGCTTCCTCGGCGTGCTGCTGGCACTGCCGGCGGCGTCGGTGATCATGGTGCTGCTGCGCTACCTGATCGAACGCTACCGGATGAGCGAGCTGTACAACGAGGAAGGGCCGGACGATCCGGTGATCGCCGAGGTGGATGTGGCCGTGCACCGCGATGGTGAGGTCGAGACTTCCGCGGTCGACGTGGCATCGCCGGGTGACTCGTCCACGCCATGATCCCGCAGTTGCCGCTCGCGCTGCGCTGGCCGCGTCGGCAGCGCTTCGAACATTTCCACGCCGGCGCGAATGCCGCCGCACTGGCCGCGGTGCAGGCGCTGGCGCTGCAGCCCGGTGCACCGTGGGTTTACCTGCATGGCGCCAGCGGCAGCGGCCGCAGCCATCTGCTGATGGCCGCCTGCCAGGCCGCCATCGCCGCCGAACGGCGCGTGCAATACCTGCCGCTGGCGACGATCGCCGACCACGCCGCGGCCTTGCGCGGCGTCGCCGGCAGCGAACTGCTGGCGCTGGACGATCTGGGCGCCATTGCCGGCAACCGCGACGCGGAACACGCGCTGTTCGACCTCTACAACCGCGCCCGCGCCGAAGGCAGCGCCCTGCTGTTCGCCGCCGACGCGACGCCGGCTCAACTTGGCATCGAACTGCCCGACCTGCGCTCGCGTCTGGGCGCCTGCACCCAGTTCGCGCTGAAACCGCTGGACGACGACGAACGCCGCATGGTGTTGAAAGCGCAAGCCGCGTCGCGCGGCATCGAACTGGACGACAGCGTGCTGGACTGGCTGTTCACCCGCTACGCCCGCGACCTCGGTGCGCTGCTCGATCTGCTCGACAAGCTGGATCAGGCGTCGCTGGCGGCGCAGCGGCGGATCACCGTGCCGTTCCTGCGCAGCTTCCTGCGCGAGGCTGACGAATCAGGATATTGAGTCGACTCGGACGATTGTCGATTACTCGCAAGATGCCGGTTTCCGCCTTCCTTTCGTTGGTTGCGCAAGTTCCGTTCAGCCTGCGCGGCATTGATCTTGTTACTTCCATTTATTGACCTGGAACACCGATGAGTGCACTCGAATTCACAGACAGGGAACTGACGTATCTGCTGCTTTCGCTGAAAAAGTACGAGGCGCAATTGCTCTTGAGCGAAGACGAGGATATGGGCGATTCCGTCACCGACCTGCTTTTCGTGCAGGCTCTCATGAAACGGCTGCGGCAGGCGCAGGCGTCACGCTGACGCAGAACCAGTTTCGTTATGACAAAAACAACGGTGCCCATGGGCACCGTTGTTTTTTCACGGAAGGGGGGCGCTCAGGCCTTCAGCAGCGCCGGCGTCGCCTGCTGACCGATCGCGTCGACCATCGCCTTGGCCACGTTGAGGTTGCCGGCGACGATGTTGCCGCTTTCCGGGATGCCGTCGCGGCCGGCGAAGTCGCAGTAGCGACCGCCCGCTTCATGCACCAGCAGCACGCCGGCGGCCATGTCCCACGGCTTCAGGCCGATCTCGAAGTAGCCGTCGTAGCGTCCGGCGGCGACGTAGGCCAGGTCGAGCGCGGCGGAGCCGGAGCGGCGGATGTCCTCGGCCTGGCCGAGGATGGCGCGGGTCATGTCCAACTGCGGCACCAGGTGCTCGCGCTGGCGGTACGGGAAGCCGGTGGCGATCATCGCGCCGCCCAGGTTCTCGCGCTTGGATACGCGCATGCGGCGGTCGTTGAGGTAGGCGCCATCGCCCTTGCTGGCGGTGTACAGCTCGTCGCGCAGCGGGTCGAACACCACGGCGTGGATCGGCACGCCCTTTTCCAGCAGCGCGATGGAGACGCTGAAGTGCGGGATGCCGCGCAGATAGTTGTGGGTGCCGTCCAGCGGGTCGATCACCCAGGTCAGCGGGCCCTTGCCGATCGCGCCGCTTTCCTCGGCGAGGATCGCGTGGTCGGGATAGGCGCGGCGCAGTTCCTTGATGATTTCCGCCTCGGCCAGCTTGTCGACTTCGGAGACGAAGTCCATCTGCTGCTTCTCGACGATGTTGAGGCCGTCGATGCGGTTCATGTAGCGCAGGATCACATTGCCTGCTGAACGCGCGGCGCGCGCCGCGATCGTGACGTGTGGTCTGGCCATGGGTATCGACTTTGGAAGAGAGCGGGTTTGCGGCCGGCGATTCTAGCAGAGGCGAGCCCCGGGCGCCCTTGTCCACTATCCTTGTCGACCCGCACCGCCAATCCGTCCAGCGCATGACCGATCTCCACGACCTCGCCGCCCGCATCCGTTACGTGCTGGTGCGCACCTCGCATCCGGGCAATATCGGCAGCGCGGCGCGGGCGATCCGCACGATGGGCTTCCAGCGACTGGAGCTGGTGACGCCGTACCGCTTCCCCGACCCGGAGGCCAACGCGCTGGCTGCGGGCGCGGACGACGTGCTGGCCGGGGCCGGCATCCATCGCGAGCTGGTTGAAGGCCTGGCCGGCACCAGCCTGGCGCTGGGCTTGTCGGCGCGCCGGCGCGGGGTGAATCTGCCGGAAATTTCCCCCCGCGAGGCGGCGCAACAGGTGCTGGCGGCGGCGATGCGCGGGGAGCAGGTGGCGCTGGTGTTCGGCAACGAGCGCACCGGGCTGGAGAACGAGGAACTGGCGCGCTGCCACGCGATGGTGCGGATTCCCAGCGTGGACGACTTCAGTTCGCTGAACCTGTCGCAGGCGGTGCAGGTGATGGCCTACGAGGTGCGCCTGGCGATGCTGGGCGACGACTTGCCCGCGCCGCCGCCCGAGCACGACGAGCCGCCGGCCGACGCCGCGCAGATGGAGCAGTTCTACCGCCACCTGGGGCAGACCCTGGACGATATCGAATTCCACAAGGGCCGCGAACCCACCACGATCATGCTGCGCCTGCGCAAGCTGTTCCAGCGCGCCCAGCCGGACGAACGCGAGTTGCGCGTGCTGCACGGCATCCTGGCGGACGCCCAGCGGATGGCCGGGCTGGCGAAAGATCGGTAATGGCCTGCTCCCTCCCCTGTGCAGCAGGGGAGGGCCGGGTGGGGTGCTCCTGGCCTTACTGCTCGTCGTCGGACGGTTCCAGCGACGGTGCCGGCGTGACCAGCAGCTTGTCGATGCGGGCGCCGTCGAGGTCGACCACCTCGAAGCGGATGCCGTGCCAGGCGAACACTTCGCCGGTCTGCGGCACGTGGCCCAGCGCGGTCATCACCATGCCGGCGACGGTGCGGAAATCGTGTTCGTCCTCGCCCGGTAGCGTGCTGATCTGCAGCAGTTCGCGCAGGTCGTCGGTGGGCAGGCTGCCGTCGATCAGCCAGCTGCCATCGGCGCGCTGCATGATCGGGCTGGCCTCGTTGCCGCCGCCGTGGCCGATCTGGCTGGCGCCCACCACGGCCGCCAGCAGGTCGTTGACGGTGACCACGCCCTCGATGTCACCGTACTCGTCGACCACCAGCGCCAGCGGCGTCTCGGCGTCGCGGAATTCCTCCAGCAGGTCCAGCGCGCGGGCGGCGGCGGGCACGAACAGGGGTTTCGACAGGTGTTCGAACAGTTCCGGCATGCCTTCGGCGAAGCTGTGCAGCAGGCGCTTGACCTCGACCACGCCGACCACGTCGCTCTCGTCGCCGCGGTAGACCGGGTAGCGCGAATACGGCGTTTCGCGCAGCACCTCGATGTTTTCCTCGCGGGTGCCGGCGATGTCCAGCCAGGCGATGCGCATGCGCGGGGTCATCACGCTGTCCACCGTGCGGTCGCCCAGGCGCAGCACCCGGTTCACCATGTTGTGCTCATCCGGGTCGAGCACGCCCTGTTCGGCGCTCTCGGCCACCAGCAGGCGGATCTCCTCCTCGGTGACCATGCCGCTACCGAGCTGGTTGACCCGCAACATGCGCAGCAGCAGGTTGCTGGAATGGTTCAGCAGCCACACGAACGGCGCGGTGATCCGCGACAGCACCAGCATCGGGATGGCCACGTAGGAGGCCACCTTCTCCGGCGAGGCCAGCGCCAGCCGCTTGGGCACCAGTTCGCCGAACACGATCTGGATGTACGAGATCAGCACGAAGCCGAGCACGATGCCGATGATCCGCGCGTAGGGCAGCAGCCAGGTCAGGCGCGTGCCCTCCAGGGCGGCGGCAATGTGGCCGCCCAGCGCGTCGCCGGCGATCGCGCCGGTGATCAGCATGACCAGGGTGATGCCGACCTGCACGGTGGACAGGAAGTGCTCCGGCGCCTCGGCGTGGCGCAATGCCGCGGCTGCCTTGCGGCTGTTCAGGGCCATCTGCTTGAGGCGGCTCTTGCGCGAAGCCACCAGGGCCATCTCCGACAGCGCGAAGAAGCCGTTGCACAGGGCCAGGACGAGGACGAGCGCGATTTGGGTCAGCATCGCGGCGATGATGGGCGAGGGTGCATGGGCACAGTGTAAGTGGTGTTGACCCTGCGCATCACCCTGCCGATGGACGCGGATTGATGCAGGGCAGCACGGCAGTCCTGTAACATCCCGGTCATTCCGTTCGATCAGGCGTAGCCCGCATGTTTTCACTGCAGACGATTTTCGGCAAAGGCGACAAGTTCTACGGTTTGCTCGAACAGAGCGCCGAGACCGCCCACGAAAGCGCCAAGGCGCTGCACGAACTGCTGACCCGGCCGGGCGCCGAGCAGGTGATGGCCGCGTTCGCGGTGACCCGGGCGCGCGAAAAGGAACTGGCTGCGCAGATCAGCGAAGGCCTGGTCAACACCTTTGTCACCGCGCTGGATCGCGAGGACATCGAGGCCCTGAACTCCGCCCTGTACAAGATTCCCAAGACCGTGGAGAAGTTCGCCGAGCGCTATGAGATCGTGGCCGGGCGCCTGGTCGGCGTGGATTTCGCCCAGCGCGCGCTGGTGCTGGAGCAGTCCAGCGCGGTGGTGGTGCAGATGGTGCACGAGCTGCGCCGCGGCCTGCGCATCGACCCGGTGAAGAAGCTGCAGGATCGCCTGCAGGCGCTGGAGTCCGAAGGCGACCGCATGCTGCTGGCGCCGTACCGCACGCTGTACGTGGAAGGCGGCGACGTGATGCGGGCGATGTTGTCCAAGGATCTGTTCGAGCTGATCGAGAAGGCCATCGACAAGTGCCGCGACGTCGGCAACATCGTCTATTCGATCGTGCTGAAGAACTCCTGAGGCCACGCCCGTGACCCTGTGCATTGCAAGCCGGCCTGCGACGCCGTGCGGGATTTCTCCCAGCTGCGGTGAGCGCCCATGAGCATCGTCATAGCGGTGGTGGTGATCGCGCTGGCCTTCACCTACATCAACGGTTTCCACGATACCGCCAACTCGATCGCCACCGTGGTGGCGACCAAGGTGCTGACGCCGGGGCAGGCCGTGCTGATGGCGGCCGGCACCAACCTGGTCGGCGCGTTCATGGGCACGGCGGTGGCCGCCACGATCGCCTCGGGGCTGATCAATGCCGGCGTCATCGAGATGAGCTCGCAGTTGCTGATCTGCGCGCTGCTGGCGGCAATCGTGTGGAACCTGATCACCTGGTGGCTGGGCCTGCCGTCCAGCTCCAGCCATGCGCTGGTCGGTTCGCTGGTCGGTGCGGCGATCGCCGCCTCGGGCAACAACTTCGATTCGGTGATCTGGGTCGAGGGCAGTGTGTTCAAGGGCCACGGCGTGATCCCCAAAGTGATCGTGCCGATGGTGCTGTCGCCGCTGGGCGGCTTCATCATCAGCTTCCTGCTGATGGGTGCGCTGTACGCGTTGCTGGCCTGGTTCGCCAACCGGCAGGGCTGGTCGCGCCGGTTCGGGCGCACGCCGTTCGTCAACGCGTTCTTCGGCAAAGCGCAGATCCTGTCGGCGGGCGCGATGGGCGTGGCGCACGGCATGAACGACGCGCAGAAGAGCATGGGCATCATCGCGCTGGCACTGGCCGGCGGCACCGCCGCCCACCAGTTCGACCAGTTGCCGCACTGGTTGAGCTTCCTGCGCATCGACGGCAACCCGGCCGGCGGTTTCGAAATCCCGGTGTGGGTGAAGGTGGTATCGGCACTGACCATGGCCGCCGGCACGGCCGGCGGTGGCTGGCGCATCATCAAGACGCTGGGCCACAAGATGGTCAAGCTGCATCCGATCAACGGCTTCGCCGCCGAAACCAGCTCCGCCGCGGTGATCCTGGTGGCGTCGGTGTTCGGCATTCCCGTGTCGACCACCCACAACGTGTCCGCCTCGATCATGGGCGTGGGCGCGGCCAAGCGCTTCAATGCGATCCGCTGGTCGGTGGTCGAGCGGATGGTGTGGGCATGGATCCTGACCCTGCCGATCACCGCGCTGCTGGCCTACGGCCTGGTGCTGCTGTTCCGGCTGGTGTCCTGAACGAAGTTTCGGCTACAGCGAATCGCTGCTGTTGGCGATGAGCTGCTCCAGCTCGTCGCCCAAGGTGCCTAGCTCGCCGACCACGCGTTGCAGCTCGGCCTGGTCGAGGAATTCGTAGGGACGGTTTTCGCACAGGTGCAGGTAGGGCGAGCCGTCCAGGTCGGCGACCGCGAGGAAACCGGTGCGCTGTTGCCAGTTGAAGCGCAGGCAGCGGTTCGGGTCGGTGCCGGCCAGCGGACCCACCGGCGTGGAGATGCGCAGATAGCGTCGTCCCGCCTCGTCCTCGAGCTCGGCCAGGTAGATCCCCTGGCTGCGATCCTGCGCCAGCTGCAGGTCAAAGCTGATCAGGTAGGGATCGTTGTGGCGCAGCTCGTGCAGGCTGCCGATGTGGGAACGCACGGCTTCGAAGTGGCGCATGGTGCGGCTTCCGCTGGCGAAGGTCGGAAGCTACTCTGACACGGATTCCCTTGCGCCGCGTGAACCATGAACGATGCCGCCGCCCGCATCTACGCCGCCATCGCCGCCATTCCGCCAGGACGCGTGGCCAGCTACGGCGCGATCGCCGCGCGCGCCGGCCTGCCCGGTCGCGCGCGCCTCGTCGGCCGGCTGCTGGGCGAAGTGCCCGACGGCATGGAACTGCCGTGGTACCGCGTGCTGCGTTCCAGCGGGCACATTGCGATGCCGCCGGGAAGCCGCGGCTTCCGCGAACAGTCGCGCCGCTTGCGCGCCGAAGGCGTCGAGGTAAAGAACGGCCGTGTTCCCCTGTCGCGGTTCGGCCTCGACGCCGATCTCGACCACGCGCTGTGGGGCCCCCCCCCCCGCTCCAATAAAGTAAAAGCGCCTCTTGCCTTCGCCTCCTCTCCCGCTTGCGGGAGAGGATTGAGGAGAGGGAAGCCCCCGCTCCCATAAAGCCAAAGCGCCCCTTGCCTTCGCCTCCTCTCCCGCCCGCGGAAGGGCCCCAGCCCCCTGTCATCGCCAACCCACACGCCCTCGCGCGTCCCACGCACACCCGCTTGCGCCAAGCGGCGCCCCTGCATTTGCTAGCATTCCCGGAATGCCCACTTCCCTCGACATTCTTCAAAGCGTTTTCGGCTATCCCAGTTTTCGCGGCCAGCAGCAGGCGGTGGTCGAGCATCTGGGCGAGGGCGGCGATGCACTGGTATTGATGCCTACCGGCGGCGGCAAGTCGCTGTGCTACCAGATCCCCGCGTTGCTGCGTCAGGGCACCGGCATCGTGGTGTCGCCGCTGATCGCGCTGATGCAGGATCAGGTCGACGCCTTGCGCGAGGCCGGCGTGGCGGCGGCGTTTCTCAATTCCAGCCTGGCGGGGGACCAGCAGCGCGAGGTCGAGAGGCAGCTGCTGGCCGGTGAGCTGAATTTGCTCTACGTGGCGCCGGAGCGATTGCTGACCTCACGCTTCCTCGACCTGCTCGAACGCACCGAAGTGGCGCTGTTCGCAATCGACGAGGCGCACTGCGTGTCGCAATGGGGCCACGACTTCCGCCCCGAATATCGCGAACTGGCGATCCTGCACCAGCGCTTCCCCGACGTGCCGCGCATCGCGCTCACCGCCACCGCCGATCCGCGCACCCGCGAGGAAATCGTCGAGCGCCTGTCACTGCAGGACGCGCGGCAATTCGTCTCCAGTTTCGACCGGCCCAACATCGGCTACCGGGTCGGCCAGCGCCACAACGCGAAGCGCCAGCTGGGCGAGTTCCTGCTCGGCCACGAGGGCGAGTCCGGCATCGTGTACTGCCTGAGCCGACGCAAGGTGGACGACACCGCCGCGTGGCTGGCCGAATCGGGCATCGAGGCGCTGCCGTACCACGCCGGCCTGGATGCGGCCACCCGTGCGAAGAACCAGCAGCGTTTCCTGCGCGAGGACGGCGTGGTGATGGTGGCCACGGTCGCCTTCGGCATGGGCATCGACAAGCCCGATGTGCGCTTCGTGGCGCATCTGGACCTGCCGCGCAGCATCGAGGGCTACTACCAGGAAACCGGGCGCGCCGGCCGCGATGGCCTGCCCGCCGAGGCGTGGATGATCTACGGCCTGTCCGACGTGGTCACCATGAGCCAGATGATCGCGCAGTCCGAATCGGCCGATGAGCGCAAGCGGGTCGAGCGGCAGAAGCTGGAATCCCTGCTGGCCTACGCCGAGGCGATCGATTGCCGCCGCCAGCTGCTGCTGGGCGCGTTCGGCGAAAGCTATCCCGGCCCCTGCGGCCATTGCGACAACTGCGTAGCGCCACCGAAAACCTGGGACGCCACGGTGCCCGCGCAGAAGGCGTTGTCGGCGGTGTACCGCACCGGCCAGCGCTTCGGCTCCGGCCACGTCATCGCGGTGCTGCGCGGGGAGGAGAGCGAGCGCGTGCTGAGCTTCGACCACCATCGCCTGAGCACCTTCGGCATCGGCGCGGAGCTGGACGACAAGCAGTGGCGCTCGGTGTTCCGCCAGTTGCTGGCGGCCGGCCTGCTCGAAGCCGACGCCGAAGGCTATGGCACGCTGCGGCTCACCGCTGCCAGCCGCGCTGTGCTCAGCGGCGGCAAGCAGGTGAGGCTGCGCGAGGACGCCCGCCCCGAACGCGCCACCCGGCGCCGGCGCGACAGCAAGCTGGTCACCGGCGATCCCCGTCATGGCGGCAGCCTGGGCATCGAGGCCTACGAGCAGCCGATGTGGGACCAGCTGCGCGCGCTGCGCACCCAGCTCGCGAAACAGCAGGGCGTGCCGCCCTACGTGGTGTTCCACGACGCCACCTTGCTGGCCATGCTGCGGGCGTTGCCGGCCAACGAGGACGAGCTGGCCAGCGTCAGCGGGGTGGGCGAGGCCAAGCTCAAGCGCTACGGCCGCGACTTCCTCGCGGTGATCAACGCGGCGGACTAGCTTTCGCCGCGGCGCACCGGTGGCGCCACCGATGATCCGCAAACGCCCGGCGCACGGCTGCGTCCGGGCGCCGTCGGCCGTTCCGCAAGCAGCATGGGAGCGCGGTCCCTGCGAGGTTTCCGGATCACGCTTGGCGAAACATGACAGCGCTGTCATAGTAGCCCCCGATGGCGTCAGGTGTGGGAGCGGGCAGGGGCGGGCACGGGCAGTCCGTGTCGGTTCCTGCATACGTATTCAGCCGGACAGCGCCGCACGCACACCGCAGAATCGACTGCGATGACTGGTCATGACGTTGGGGAGACGCGATGAGCACGATGGATGCAACCGGAGATGGCCTGGGGCGGCACGCCACGGCGCGAGTGGTACTGATTTCGGCGGCGGCCGCGCTGGGCGGATTCCTGTTCGGTTTCGACACGGCCGTGATCAACGGCGCGGTCGACGCGATCCGCGGCAGCTTCGCGCTGGACGCGGCGCAGATCGGCTTCGCGGTGTCCTGTGCCCTGCTCGGTTCGGCGCTGGGCGCCTGGTATGCGGGCATGCTGGCCAACCGCTTCGGCCGCGTGCGCACCATGCAGGTGGCGGCGGTGCTGCTGGTCGCCAGCGCGATCGGTTCGGGCATGGCCACCGCGGTGTGGGACCTGATCCTGTGGCGACTGGTCGGCGGCATCGGCGTGGGCGTGGCCTCGGTGATCGCGCCCACCTACATTGCCGAGGTATCGCCGGCAAACATTCGCGGCCGGCTCGGCTCGATGCAGCAGCTGGCGATCGTGCTGGGCATCTTCGCCGCCCTGCTCAGCGATGCCTGGCTGAGCGGTGCAGCGGGCGGAGCCAGCCAGCCGCTGTGGCTGGGCCTGGCGGCGTGGCGCTGGATGTTCCTGGTGGCCACCCTGCCGGCGCTGGTCTACGGCGTGCTGGTGCTGGGCGTGCCGGAATCGCCGCGTCACCTGGTGGCCAAGGGCCGCATCGACGAAGCCCGCATCGTGCTGCGCAAGGTGCTGAACATGCACAGCGAGGCAGCGCTGGACAGCAAGCTGCATGACATCGAAGGCAGCCTGCGTTCGGAACACAAGCCGCGCCTGAGCGACCTGCGCGGCAAGGCGGCCGGGCTGTTGCCGGTGGTCTGGATCGGCATCCTGCTGTCGGTGTTCCAGCAGTTCGTGGGCATCAACGTGATCTTCTACTACTCGTCCACCCTGTGGCATTCGGTGGGCTTCAGCGAGGCCGACTCGTTCACCATTACCGTGGTCACCTCGATCGTCAACGTGCTGGTGACCCTGGTGGCGATCGCGCTGGTCGACAGGATCGGCCGCAAGCCGCTGCTGGTGGTCGGCTCGGCCGGCATGGCGATCACCCTGGGCGTGATGGCGTGGTGCTTCTCGCAGGCCACCGGCAGCGGCGCGGAGCTGAGCCTGCCCGGTTCGGTCGGCATGGTGGCCCTGGTCGCGGCGAACGCCTACGTGGTGTTCTTCGGCGTCAGCTGGGGCCCGGTGGTCTGGGTGCTGCTGGGCGAGATGTTCCCCAATTCGATTCGCGCCACCGCGCTGGCGGTGGCCGCCGCGGCGCAGTGGCTGGCCAACTTCGCCATCACCAGCAGCTTCCCCGCGCTGGCCGAACTGGGCCTGACCTTCGCCTACGGCCTGTATGCCGGCTTCGCCTTGCTGTCGCTGCTGTTCGTATTGTCCGGCGTGCGCGAGACCCGCGGCGTCGAACTGGAGGACATGCGCGCATGAACGCCTTCCCGCAGAAAAAGCCTGCCGCGGTGCAGCTGGCCTGTGCCGCGCGCGAGCAGCGAAGGAGCCGATACGACGCGCGCCGCGCAAACCGGCTAGGATTCGGAAACGACGGCACGGCGCCGTCGCAAGGGATGCCGGCGGATCGCGTTGCGGATGAAGGCAAAGGCCACTTCAATCGACATTGCCCACCTGGCCGGGGTATCCCAGGCCACGGTGTCGCGTGCGCTGCGTGGCAGTCCGCTGGTCAATGAGGAAACCCGGCGGCGCATCCAGGCCGCCGCCGACCAGCTCAACTACAAGGTCGACAAGAACGCGTCCAACCTGCGCAAGATGCACACCGGCACGCTGGCGCTGCTGTTCTTCGAGGACCCCACCGCCGACGAGTCGCACATCAATCCGTTCTTCCTGTCGATGCTGGGCTCGATCACCCGCGCCTGTGCCCTGCAGGGTTACGACCTGCTGATCTCGTTCCAGCAGTTCTCGCACGACTGGCATGCCGACTTCGCCGACAGCAAGAAGGCCGACGGGCTGATCCTGCTGGGCTACGGCGATTACCTGGCCTATACCGACAAGCTGGAAAAACTGGTCGGCCAGGGCACCCGCTTCGTGCGCTGGGGCGCGGTGCTGCCGGACCAGCCCGGCGTGTCGATCGGTTGCGACAATTTCGCCGGCGGCCTGGCGGTGGCCGAGCACCTGCTCGAGCGCCGCTGTCGCCGCATCGCGTTCCTGGGCGATGCCTCCAGCCACTACCCGGAATTTTTCGGCCGCTATCGCGGCTACGTGCAGGCGCTGGAACAGGCCGGCATCGCGGTCGATCCGGAGCTGCAGCAGAACGCCGAAAGCACCGAGCACTCCGGCTACGAGGCGATGCGCGGACTGATCCTCAACGAAACCGGCTTCGATGCCGTGTTCGCTGCCAGCGACCTGATCGCGATCGGTGCGATGCGTGCGCTGAGCGACCACGGCATGCGCGTGCCGCAGGATGTTGCGCTGGCCGGCTTCGACGACATCCCCATGGCCAGCTTCGTCAACCCGCCGCTGACCACTGTGCTGCAGGACACCCGCCAGGCCGGCGAAGTGCTGGTCGACAGCCTGCTCGGCTTGATCCGGGGCGAGCCGGTGGACAGCGAAGTGCTGCCGGTGAAGCTGATGGTGCGCCGCTCCAGCCTGCGTTGATGAAGGCCTGGCCGGCCGCCGTTGCGGCTGGTGCGGGTGATCCCGTAGTCTGCGGAGGTTGTCCGGATTCCTCCGCATGACAGGATCGAGAGCGCCATGGATCGCACCACGTCCGAGCTGGAATTTCACCAGGTGTTCGAGCGCATCACCGATGCGTACGTCGCGCTGGATCGGGACTGGCGCTACATCTACCTCAATGCGAAGGCCTGCGAGTTTTTCGGTCGCCGGGCGGAAGACCTGATCGGCCGGCACATCTGGACCGAATTCCCCGAAGGCGAGGGCCAGCCGTTCCAGCGCGCCTACGAACAGGCGATGGCCGACCAGCAGCCGCGGCAGATCGAGGCATGGTATCCGCCATACCAGCGCTGGTTCGAGAACCGCATCTATCCGTCGGCGGAAGGCCTGACCATCTACTTCCTCGACATCACCGAACGCAAACGTGCCGAACAGGAATTGCTGCAGCACCAGCGCATGTTGTCGCAGGCGCAGAAGGTGGCGCACGTTGGCAGCTGGGAATGGGACATCGCGGAAAACCGGGTGACCTGGTCGGAGGAGCTGTATCGCATCTATGGGGTGACGCCGGGGCAGCACGCCGCCACGTTCGAGTCCTACCTGGCGCTGGTGCATCCGCAGGATCGCGAACGCGTGCAGCAGACGATCGCCCAGGCCGTGACCGGAACGCAGCCGTTCGAGTTCGAGGAACGCATCGTGCGTCCGGACGGTGCGGTGCGCACCCTGCTCAGTCGCGGCATGGTCGAGGTCGACGCCGCCGGTCGCGCCGTGCGCCTGATGGGCGCCTGCCAGGACATCAGCGAACGCAAGCGCGCCGAACAGTTGGAGGCCGGCCAGCACGAAATCCTGGCCGGCATCGCGGCGCAGCGTCCGCTGGCGCAAAGCCTGGCGCAGATCGCCCACCTGCACGAGGCGATGAACCCCGGCGCGCTGTGCTCGCTGCTGCTGCTCGACGAAAGCGGGCAGCACGTGCTGCACGGCGCCGCGCCGAGTCTGCCCGAGGCCTACAGCCGCGCCCTGCATGGCCTGGAAATCGGCGAAGCCAGGGGTTCCTGCGGCACCGCTGCGTGGCGGCGCGAGCGCGTGGTGGTGGCCGACATCGCCAACCATCCGTACTGGGCCAACTACAAGTCGCTGGCGCTGGCGCACGGCCTCAAGGCGTGCTGGTCCACGCCGGTGCTGGGCAGCGGCGGCAAGGTGCTGGGCACCTTCGCGGTGTATTTCCGCGAACTGCGCGAGCCACGTCCGGAAGAGCTGTACAGCATCGACCGCATGTTGCCGCTCACCGGCGTGGCGATCGAAAGCGAGCAGCTCATCCGTCGCCTGCGCGAGCGCGACCGCTTCTTCGAGATGTCGCTGGAAATCTTCTGCATCATCGATCCGGCCACGCAGCGGCTGGTGCAGTTCAACCCCTCGTTGCCGCGCGTGACCGGCTACTCCGCCGACGAATTGAAGTCCCGCAGCTACCGCGAATTCCTGCGCGTGGAAAGCGACGTGTTCGACGTCGATCCGATGCAGCAACTCGATGCGGCCGGCCAGCGCATGCACGATTTCGTCAGCCGCTGCATCTGCCGCGACGGCAGCGAACGGCAGCTGGAGTGGGTGTCATTCGTGGCGCCCGACGGGCTGGTCTATGCCGTGGCGCGCGACATCACCGAGCGGCGGCGGGTCGAGGCCGAACTGGCCTACGCCTCCAGCCACGACCCGGTCACCGGCCTGCAGCACCACCTGCTGCTGGAACACGCACTGGCGGAAATCCTGTGCTATCCGAACGTGCCGGCGTCGGTGCTGGTGGTGGGCCTGGACCGCTTCCAGCTGGTCAACGCCTCGGTCGGTCATCCCACCGGCGACGACGTGTTGCTGCGCCTCGCCACCCGGTTGCAGACGGCGCTGGGCGGGCGCGGCCGGATCGCCCGTTTCGCCGGTGATGAATTCATGGTGACGGTGGCCGGGATGCCTCCCGCCGCGGTGCTGGAACTGGCCGAGGTGCTGCGGGCGGTGGTGGCCGAGCCGATCGAGGGCGAGGATTACCGACTGCTGCTGACCGCCAGCGTGGGCGTCAGTCATTCGTCCGCGCACGGCACCGATGCGAGGAACCTGCTGCGCCGCGCCGAGGCGGCGATGAGTCAGGCCAAGCAGGAAGGGCGCGACCGCGTCTGCGAATTTTCGCTGGCGCAGATGCAGGAACTGGAAGACCGCCTGCTGCTGGGCAATCACCTGCGCGATGCGATCCGGCTGGACGAGCTGGAGCTGCACTACCAGCCGCAGCATGCTGCCGCCGGCCTGCGGCTGACCGGTTTCGAGGCGCTGCTGCGCTGGAACTGCCGCCAGCTCGGGCAGGTTTCACCGGCCCGCTTCATCCCGATTGCCGAAGCGCTCGGCCTGATGCACGAGATCGGCGGCTGGGTGCTCGACGTGGCCTGCCGCCAGGTGCGCGAATGGCTTGACCTGGGCTATCGCGACTTCACCGTTGCGGTGAATGTCTCGGCCCAGCAACTGCAGCGGCCCGGGCTGCTGGCCCAGGTGGCCGCTTCGCTGCAGCGTCATGCCGTGCCGCCGGCGATGCTGGACATCGAGATCACCGAAAGCTCGCTGATGGAAAACGTGGGGCGGGTACAGCGCACCCTGGCCGAGCTGAAGGCGCTGGGCATCAAGCTGTCGCTGGATGATTTCGGCACCGGCTATTCCAGCCTGGCCTACCTCAAGCAATTCCCGATCGACAAGCTGAAGATCGACCAGATCTTCGTACGCGACCTGCCGCAGGACGCCGCGGATGCAGCGATCGTGCGCACCATCATCGCGGTGGCGCACGAGCTGCACATGGGCGTCGCAGCCGAAGGCGTGGCGACCGCGGAACAGGCGCAGTTCCTCGTCGGCGCCGGCTGCGACGAACTGCAGGGCCACCATCTCGGTCACGCCCTGAGCGCCAGCGACGCAGCCCGACGCCTCGACGCCGCGCGCGGCTAGCGGTTCTCCGCGGGCACCGGCAGTCCCTGGATCAGCCGCTTCGCCAGCCGTGGCTGGCGCAATTGCTCCAGCCACCAGCTCAGCGCGCGACCTTCCTGGTCGCTGCGCCAGGCGACGTAGAGCGTGTTCGGCTCGCGCGGCTCGCTCATGCTCTTCTCGACCAATTGGCCACTCCGCAGCAGGGCGCTGGCGCGATGTCGCGGCAGCCAGCCCGCGCCCAGGCCATCGCGCTGGGCAAGGATCTTGGCGCGCATGCTGGGCACCGCCAGCGTCGCCTGCCCACCGACGATGCCGTAGGCGCGGCCGACGTTGCGCGAGGAGTCGGCCACCACCACCGAACGATGGGCGCCGACCGCGTCCTGTGACAACGGCGCGGGCGCCTTCGCCAGCGGGTGTCGCGGCGATACGGCGAACACCCAGTCCATCGTGCCCAGCTCGAACCAGCGCAGCTTGGGCATCGCCGGCGGCTCGTTGGTGGCGCCGACCACCAGTTCTGCCCGGCCTTCGCGCAAGGCTTCCCAGGTGCCGCCGAGCACCTCGTGGGTGAGGCGCAGGCGCACGCCGGACTGCAACGCATCGAACGCACGGATCACCGGCAGCAGCGTCTCGAACTCCAGGATCTCGTCGGTGACGATGTGTAGCCGGTCTTCCCAACCGTTGGCCACCTGCTTTACGCGCTGGTTCAAGCGGGCCACGTCCTGCACCAGCCGCGCGGCCTCGTGGGTGAGCAACTCGCCGGCCGGGGTCAGCTGCAGGCGGTAGCGGCGGCGGTCGAACAGCAGCGCGTCGAAACGTGTTTCCAGCTGGCGTGCCGCATGCGAGACGGTCGAGGGCGCCTTGCCCAGGTGCGCCGCCGCGCGGGACAGGCTGCCGGTGCTGCGGATCGCCTCCAGCAGGGCCAGTTCGTCGTCGGACAACATGTGCAACTCCTTCGAACGAGTTCGTCGAAACGATGGTACGGCAAACACCGCGCCGGCGATCAGGATGGCTCCACTGAAACACCACCCATCGCTGGAGCACATCATGAATCGTTTCGAAGGCAAGTCCGTACTCGTCACCGGCGGCAGCAGCGGCATCGGCCTGGCCGCCGCCCATGCGTTCGCCGCCGAAGGCGCGCGCGTCATCATCACCGGCCGCGACAGCGCCGCGCTGGCCGAGGCCAGGGCAGCGCTGGGCGGCAACACCATCGCCCTGCGCAACAATGCCGGCGTAGTCGCCGAGGCGAAGGACCTGGCTGCCGCGCTGGCCAGCCAGCAGATCCGCCTCGACGCCGTGTTCATCAACGCGGGCATCGCGAAATTCGCCTCGCTCGCCGACGTCGACGAGGCGCTGTGGAACCAGGGTTTCGACACCAACGTCAAGGGCGCCTACTTCCAGATCCAGGCCTTGCTGCCGCTGCTCAATGCGGGCGCCTCGATCGTGCTGAACGGTTCGATCAACGCGCACATCGGCATGGCGAATTCATCTGTCTACGCCGCCAGCAAGGCCGCACTGATCTCGCTGGCCAGGACATTGTCGGCCGAACTGTTGCCACGCGGCGTGCGCGTCAACGTGGTCAGCCCCGGCCCGATCAGCACGCCGCTGTACGGCAAGCTGGGCATGGACGCCGCGACTTTGGAAGCCACCGCCGCCCAGATCCAGGGCCAGGTACCGTTGGGCCGTTTCGGCACGCCGCAGGAAGTGGCGGCCACCGTGTTGCATCTGTCGGCTGCGGAATCGTCCTTCATCGTCGGCAGCGAAATCATCATCGACGGCGGCATGAGCCAGTTGTAAGGCAGGGCAGGCGCCTCGGATCGCCGTATTGATCAAGGTCTGGCGTGTTCCTGCAAGACCGGCGGCGATCCGTGCGCGATCGTCGCGATCGTACCCGTCACTCATGCAGGGAATTCCAGGAACACCTCATTGCAGGGCAAGGTTGCCTTGGTCACCGGCGGCAGCGCCGGTATCGGCCTGGCCACGGCCAGGGCTTTCATCGACGCCGGCGCGTTCGTCTACATCACCGGCCGGCGCCAGCCGGAGCTGGATGCGGCGATCGCCGCGCTGGGCCCGCAAGCCGTGGGCATTCGCGCCGACGCGGTCAGCCTGGATGACATCCGTCGCGTGCTTTCGCGGATCGCCGAAGATCATCGCCGGCTCGACGTGCTGTACGCGAACGCGGGCTTCTACGAGTTCGGCCGCCTGGGTGACATCACCGAGGAACACGTCGATCGCAGTTTCGACACCAATGTGCGCGGGCTGGTCTTCGCAGTGCAGGGCGCGCTGCCACTGATGCGCGACGGCGGCTCGGCGATCCTCACCGGCTCGATCGTGGCCACCCGGGGCGCCGAGGCCTTCAGCATCTACGCCGCCAGCAAGGCAGCCGTGCGCTCGCTGGCGCGCAGCTGGGCGGTGGAACTGAAGGACCGTGGCGTACGCGTCAACGTGGTCAGCCCCGGCCCGATCGACACCCCCGGACTGGGCGGCCTTGCCGGTGAGCCAGCCAATCTGGCGCCACTGAAACAGCACCTGGCCTCGACCGTGCCGATGGCACGCATGGGCCGACCGGAGGAAGTGGCCCATGCCGTGCTGTTCCTGGCTTCGGACGAGGCCAGCTTCATCACCGGCGCCGAGCTGACCGTCGATGGCGGGGCCAGCCAGCTCTGAGGCAAGCCGATCCTTTCGTCCATGGGCGGCCTGTTTGTTACATGCGTGAAGGCCACAGTGGCCGATGATTCGCGCACATCCGTGACGCCATCTTGAATTATGACTTGACAGAAACAGCCTAGGCAGATAAATTGCGGCCGTCATCGAGGAGACGGGCATGAAAACGCCGGAAGCAGGCATCGTTGCGCAACTGGGTACGGGCGAACTGGGTTTCCTGGTCACCGGCGTGCGCACGGCGATCTGGAACTCGATCGAGAAGGAGTTGCAGCCACTGGACATCACCGCCGCCCAGTTCGTGGTGTTCAACAGCATCGCCAAGGGACGCGGCAGCAGCATCGGCGAATTGTGCCGAGTGCTCGGCTACGACTCCGGCGCGATGACGCGGCTGCTGGACCGGATCGAGAAGAAGGGGCTGGTGCGCCGCGTGGCCAACCCGGAGGACCGGCGCAGCTACCTGATCGAACTGACCGAGGAAAGCGCGGTGCTGGTGCCCAGGGCGCGCCGTCTGGTGCAGAAGGTGTTCGGCCGCCTGCTGCAGGGCTTCAGCGATCGCGAGGCGGCGGCGCTCAAGTCGTCGCTGGAGAAGATCCTGGAAAACGCCGCAAGCACGGACTGACTCGTTTTTTCCGGCATATATCTGCCTAGGCTGTATTTGCACTTGAGGCTTTGAAGATGCTCCAGATTTCGCGCCGCTCCCCATTCGCCACGCCCGTGCGGGCCTGGTTGCCGCCACTGCCTGTCGTGATGCTGGCGCTTTCGCTGGCCGGCTGCGCCAGCATGGGCGGACTGCACACTCATGCCACGCCGATCGATCCGGCCGGGGTGGCGGCCAGGAACAGCCTGGCGGACACCGCGTTCTCTCCCGCCGCGTGGCCGCGCGAGCACTGGTGGAAGGGCTACGGCGATCCCCAGCTCGATCGTCTGATCGACGGCGCGCTCGACGGCCAGCCCGGCCTGCGCATCGCCGAGGCACGGGTGCGCCAGGCGCAGGCGCTCGCCGAGGTGGCCGGTGCGTCGCTGTATCCGCAGGCGAATGCCAGCCTGCGCAGTACGCGTCAGCGCTTCAGCGAGAACGGCACGGTGCCGCCGCCGATCGCCGGCAGCTGGCAGACCATCAACGACCTGTCGCTGGGTGTCGGTTACGAGCTGGATTTCTGGGGCAGGAACCGGGCCGCGGTGGACGCGTCGCTGGGTCGCGCGAAAGCCGCCGAGGTCGATCTGCAGGCCGCGCGGCTGATGCTCACCACGGCGCTGGCGCGCACCTATCTGCGGCTCGACCTGGCCTGGGCGCAGCGCGATCTGGCGCAGGCCACGCTGAAGCAGCGCGAGCAGACCCTGGAACTGACCCGCCGGCGCGTCGTCGCCCAGATCGACTCGCAGCTGGAACTGACCCAGGCCGAAGCGGCGTTGCCGGCGGTGCGCGAACGCATCGCGGCGATCGACGAATCGATCGCCCTGATCGACAACCAGCTGGCAGCCTTGCAGGGCAAGGGGCCGGATGCCGGTCTGGATATCGTCCGGCCGCGGCTGGCCAAGGTGGGCGAAGTCAGCCTGCCCAGCCAGCTGCCGGCCGAGCTGATCGGCCGCCGCCCCGACGTGGTCGCCGATCGCTGGCGGGTCGAAGCGGCCAGCCAGGAGGTCAAGGTCGCGAAAGCGCGCTTCTATCCGAACATCAGCCTCAACGGCCTGGTCGGCCTGCAGAGCCTGGGCTTTGGCAACTTCCTCGACGCGGGCAGCCGCGAGCTTGGCGTGGGTCCGGCGATCTCGCTGCCGATCTTCGACGGCGGTCGCCTGCGCGGCAATCTCGGGGCACGGCAGGCCGGCTACGACGTCGCGGTCGAGCACTACAACGCCACCGTGATCGCGGCGGTGCACGACGTGGTCGACCAGTTGGTATCGCTGCACTGGCTGCAACAGCGCGTGCACGAACAGGACCAGGCGCTGGCATTGAGCCAGCACGCCTGGGAGCTGGCCCGGGCGCGCTATCACAGCGGATTGGCGAACTACCTGCAGGTGCTTGCGGCGGAAGGGCAGGTGCTGGCGCAGAAACAGCAACTGCTCCAGTCGCAGTCGCGCCAGCGCGAACTGCGCCTGAACCTGATCCGCGCACTGGGCGGCGGCTACCAGCCCGCGGCCGCACCCGATCCCGTTTCCGTTGCCCAAGGGAGCCAACCATGAACACCGAAGCCAATACCACGCCGACACCGCCGCGCTCACGCGCCGGCCAGCTTCTCGGCATCGCCGTGGTGGTCCTTGCGCTGATCGCAGCCGCGCTGTGGTGGCTGCTGGCCGGCCAGTACCGCGAGACCACCGAAGACGCCTACGTCGACGGCAACGTGGTGGCGGTCACGGCCCAGGTCAGCGGCGTGGTCACCGCGATCGCCGCGGACAACACCGATCACGTCGACGCCGGCAGCAACCTGATCAAGCTCGACGACACCGATGCCCGGCTGGCGTTGGCTCGTGCCGAGGCGCAGCTGGCGCGGACGGTGCGCCAGGTGCGTGCGCAATACGCCAACGTCGGCCAGACCCGCGCCAACCTTCAGTTGCGCCAGGTCGAGCTGACCCGCGCGAAGGCCGACCTGGCGCACCGCCGCGAGCTGCTCGCCAGTGGCGCGATCTCGGGCGAGGAGGTCAGGCACGCCGAGGACGCCGTGCGCGCCGCCACCGCCGGGCTCGACGTCGCCACCCAGCAACTGGCCGGCAGCAGCGCGCTGGTCGGGCGCACCTCGATCGCCAGCAACCCGGACGTGCTGGCTGCGTCCTCGCGGGTGCGCGATGCCTGGATCGCCGTCCATCGCACCGAGGTGCCCGCGCCGGTCACCGGCATGGTGACCAGGCGCAACGTGCAACTGGGACAGAAGATCAACCCGGGGGTGTCGTTGATGTCGGTGGTGCCGCTGGATCACCTGTGGGTCAACGCGAACTTCAAGGAGTCACAATTGCGGCATATCCGCATCGGCCAGAAAGTGGAACTGGTCGCCGACGTATACGGCAATGACGTGGTCTACCACGGCAGCGTGATCGGCCAGGAGCCGGGTACCGGCAGCGCGTTCTCGCTGCTGCCGGCGCAGAACGCCACCGGCAACTGGATCAAGGTGGTGCAGCGCGTGCCGATCCGCATCGCGCTGGACCCGCAACAGGTGGCGAAGCACCCGTTGCAGCTGGGCCTGTCGATGAAGGTCAGCGTGGCCACCCGCGATCGCCGCGGCAGCCGGCTGGTGATGCGCGATTCGGGCGACCACGGCTATCGCACCGACGTCTTCGCGCACGAGCTGGCCAGCGCCGATGCGGTCGTCGACCGGATCGTCGCCGCCAACCAGTAGATGCGCAGGAGAGCCTGGCCATGAATGCACGCGCGCCCGGATTCACGCTGTACGCCACGATCTTCGTGCTGACCGCGATCGAGTTCCTGCAGCTGAGCATGGTCGCCTTCAGCGCCGGTCCGATCATGGGCGAGGTGAGCATCACGCCGGAGGATTTCAGCCTGATCGCGGCGATCTATGCCAGCGTGGCGATCCTGGTGATCTCGATGCAGCGCTGGTTCGTCACCCGCCTGGGCGGTCGCCTGCTGATCCAGTGCGCCACGGCGATCTCCCTGCTCGGCGCGGTGCTGTGCGCGACCAGCCACGACTTCGCCTCGTTCCTGCTCGGCCGTTTCGTGATGGCGCTGGGCGGCGGCGCGCTGTTCACCTCGGCGCGCATGATCATCCACAACCGCCTGGCCGGGCCGAAGCGTTTCGTCGGCATCAAAAGCCTGGCCTACGGCGTCGCCTCGTGCATCGCCGCCGGCCCATGGCTGGCCGCGCAGGCGGTATCGGCCGATACCTGGTCGGCGATCTTCTGGTTGCTGGCGCTGCTCGACGTGGCGGCCTTCCTGCTCGCCAGCCGCAGCCTGGACAACAGCCTGCGCGGCTACGAGCCCGGTCGCAGCGATTGGAACCCGTGGTTGCAGCTGTTGCTGGCCGGCGGCAGTTTCGGACTGCTGTATGCCCTGCAGCGTCTCTACTACGACTACTACGGCGATGCCGCGTTCGTGGCTGGCGTGCTGGTGCTGGCCGTCATCGCGCTGATTTTCTACGCGCATCGCCAGCGGGTGCATGGTCGGCCGCTGCTGCATCTCGGCGGCATGCTGCACACCCGTTTCGTCGCCGGGGTCAGCCTGTTCCTGTTCGGCTACCTGATGCTGGGCGCGAACAACTACGTCATCCCGTCCATGCTGCTGCGCAGCCTGGGCTACTCATGGGAAACCGTGGGCCACTTCGAGGCGATCGGCGCGCTGGCGGCGGTGGTGACCTTCACGGTGGTGTCGAAGCTGCTACCGAAGCACCCCTCGCCACGCAAGTTCTGGATCACCGGCTTCGTGGCGCTGGCCGCGTTCGGCCTCATGCTGGGCCGGATCGATCCGGCGGCCAATCCCTGGCTGCACATCCTTCCCGCGCTGGCCTGTTACAACGTGTTCCTGCTGACCGTGCTGCCGATCACCGCGATGCAGGCGTTCCGCCAGATGGAGGGCGACGAGACACTGTTCTCCAATGCCCAGCAGGTGAAGAACATGCTGGCCCAGGGTGGCATCGCGCTGGGCATCACGCTCGCCACGCTGGGCCAGCAGTGGCGCACCACCGTGCACTACAACGTGCTCAACGCCCAGGTGGCGCCGGACAACCCCGCCTACCTCGACACCATCCACCATCTGCAGGCTGCGCTGGCCGGCAGCGTCGGTCCTGCCCAGGCCGCGCAGATCGCGGTGGCCCGCGTGGCGCAGGCACTGGCGCAGCAGTCGGCGCTGCTGGCGAACATCGACCACTTCATGCTGATCGCCGCGCTCGGCCTGCTGGGCATCGTGGTCACGCTGGTGCAACGGGTGTTCCGCTGACGGTCGGTCATCGGTACCCGCCTGGTCCGCGCGTTCGGACGGCAGCGCAGGAAAGCAAGAAAAGGACAATGCGGCGCAAGAACGCGCAAGCCCCGCCGCCACGGCATGCCTAATCTCACCAGGTAACGACGAGGAGGAGCATCGCGATGAAGGCAGGCCACGTATCGCGCCCCGCCACGGGCGCCGCCCTGAGCGCCTTGCTGAGCGCGGCCTACCGCGCTGATCCGCGTGACCGGCTGATCTCGCCGATCGGCGACTGCGAATACAGCACGCTGTTCGGCCGCATTCCCGCGGCGCAGGCGGTCCTGCGCGTGGCTGCGCAGATCGAGCCGGAGCCGGCGGCGGTGATGGACTGGTATCGCCAGGAACGCATTGCCGAGTTCGGCCACCTCACTGCCGAGCAACTGGTGTCGCTGGGCCGCGCCGAGGCGGTGGTCGTCTTCCTGTGCTCGATCCGCGATGGCCAACGTGACTGAACTCCCCGGCGCGCCGCGCCAGGCCCTTGTCGACACGGCGTGAGTTCATCTCCGGGCGCCAGGCTTGTCCGGATCGCGCGACGCCCGCACGGGCCGGCGGACGGCTGAAGAAGTTTCGCCAGGTTGCGTTGCGTTTGAGCCAGGTTGCGCAGTGATGGAGAAACATCGCAAGAAGCATTGACCGGGCTTCGGGCGAGGCGTTTCCTCGCCTCGTGACGATTCGTCGCGCTCTCCAGAAAGGCACTTCCCCATGACCAGTCAGGATCAGGCACTCCACATTGACATACCGGTCAAGCTGGACGAGGTCAGGAACGTCTTCAGCATCGCCTCGCTTTCGTTCGAGGGCGACCTGCCCGCGGCACTGTTCCATGCAGGCCTGATTGTGAACGACATCGCCGCATGGCAGGCGAGGTCCCGCATCGTCGTGATCTTCCATACCAACGCAGGACACGCGACGCTGCACGACGAGGCGTACGACAGGGAGCGGCACATCTCGACCGGCAACCCGTACCGGGAGCTCATCGAGGACCTCATGGCCCGGGGCGTCGAGTTCGAACTGTGCGGGGCCACGGCGCAGGCGCATGGCTGGGTCAACTCGGACACGTTGCCCGGCATCAAGGTCAACACCGACGCCATGGCAAGGACGACACAACTCGTGCAGGAAGGCTTCGTGAAGATATCCGAGTCCTGAACGGCCGCGAGATCCCCGCAGGAGCCGCACATGCCATTGATCCAGACACCCTTCGACTTCCATTCCACCGCTGACCAGGTGCTGTCCGGCGTGAACCTCGCGGGGAAACGCGCGATCGTTACCGGCGCGTCTTCCGGCATCGGGGTGGAAACAGCACGCGCGCTGGCGCGTGCCGGCGCGCACGTCACGCTGGCCGTGCGGAATGTCGAGGCTGGCGAGCGCGTCGCGGCAGAAATCGCGGCGGCGGTCGAAGGGGCGAATGTCACCACCCATCGACTTGACCTCGCCGAGATGGCGAGCGTGCAGGCGTTCTGCGATGGCTGGTCGAAGCCGCTCCATATCCTGGTCAACAATGCAGGAATCATGGCCAATCCGGGACTGGAGCGAACCGGACGCGGCTGGGAAGGACAATTTGCGACCAACTACCTCGGCCATTTCGCGCTGACGCTCGGTCTGAAGGATGCGATGGCCGAGGCCGCCGGTGCGCGCGTGGTTTGCGTCAGCTCAAGCGGGCATCTGCTGTCGCCCGTGATATTCGACGACCCGCATTTCAGGTTCCTGCGCTACGACCCGTTGACCGCTTACGGCCAGTCCAAGACGGCTTGCGTGCTGATGGCGGTGGAGATCGCGCGGCGCTGGGGCAACACCTGTGGCATCCAGGCCAACGCCCTGAACCCGGGGGCCATCCCGACCCGGTTGCAACGGCATGTTGGTGGATTGAGGACGCCCGAGGAGCGGCGCAAGACGATTGCACAAGGCGCGTCCACCTCCGTCCTGCTGGCAGCCTCGCCGTTGCTTGCGGACGTGGGCGGACGCTACTTCGAGGACTGCAACGAGGCCGCCGTGGTGAGCGAGCGTCCGGACAATTACACGGGTGTCGCGGCCTATGCCCTCGATGCGGAAAACGCCCTGCGCCTGTGGGAGATGTCGTTGTCGCTGCTGAGCCGATAGCCGCCGGCGACTACGCGACGACGATTCAATGCGCCGCGTCGAATGCCGCCGCCGGACAGGCCGGTGCGTCCGATGCCGTGGCGGCGTGATTCGCGCCCATGTTGCGCCGTACCGATTGCTCCGGGGTCATCCACGCCAGCCCCTGCGCGGCGCAACCGGCGGCGAAGTCGAACAGCGCCAGCATCTGCGTCTGATCGAAGTCGATGAAGCTGGTCTGCGGATAGTCCACCGGAATTTCGGTCAGCAGGAATTGCATGCCCAGCCGGTGCGAGGCGGCGATGTTGTCCACGATCGCCTCGCGTGTCTTGTAGGTGAGTTCGGCGGCCAGCGCGCTGGAGACGATGTCGATGGTGTTGTAGCGGGTGGTCTGCGGCGCCCGCGCCAGCTGGCCGTTGACCAGCATGTACAGATGCGCGCCGCGCAGCAGCGGCAGATCGGTGGACTGGATGCCGGCGATCAGCGGCGTGCTGAACACCGAGGTGGTGACGCCGCCGTCCACGTGCATCTCGTCGTAGACGTGGTCACCGTCTCGCACGCGGATCAGCACCGGCGGGAACACGCCCGGCACGCTGGCCGAGGCGATCAGCACGTCGCGAAACAGCGTGCGCGCCGCGTCGCCGCCATGCCGGGCGATCTTGCCCAGGTCCCACAGCACGGTCTCGTGCTTGTCCAGGTCGGTGGTGGCCACCACCAGCCGGCGGCCAGTTGTCGCTTCGCGCGCCACCGCTTCGATCATCTGCGGCGTGACGAAATGATCGACCAGCTGGAACAGCGCGTTGTGGTGCGGCAGGCCGCGCGGCGACAGCAGTCGGGACAGCACGGTGCGGGTGGGCGAATGCAGCAGCCGCGCGCTGCGCTCGCCGGTGAACGCCTCCTGCATGCGGGCATCCCACTGCGGCCCGAGGAACGCGAACGGGGCCAGCAGCGCGCCGGCACTCACGCCGGTGACCATCTCGAATTGCGGTCGCGCGTGCGCGCGCGTCATGCCGGCCAGCACGCCGGCACCGTAGGCGCCGCCCGAGCCGCCGCCGGACAGCGCCAGGATGTCGACGGTGCCGTCGTGCGCCGCGCTGCGCATGCCGCCGAAGAAGTCGGGGGCCAGCGCGGTGAAGTTCTTCAGGTCGGTGGTGACCAGTCGCACGTCAGGCGAAAAGCCCTCCGGCGCCGCCGCGCCGATCAGTTCCGGTGGAGCGGGCAGTCGCGGGACGGTCCCGCAACCGGCCAGCAGCACCAGCGCGAACATCAGCAACCCCGGCTTGCATCGCATCGCGTGGTCCCCGGCGATGAACAGTGTTCGCTCAGTATGCGGTCTGGCGCCATGGCGCATCAATGCGCCACCGCCGGCGTCTCAGTCCGGGAATCCCGCCATGCGTGGAATCGTCTCCAGGCCCTCGTCCCAGTCGGCCCTGCTGGCCACGAAGAGGTGCGCGTCGGGTTGGAGGGTGACAGCGGTATCAAGGCTGCCGGCCGGAACGACCAGCACCTGGCCGTCCATCGGGGTCACCGGCAGGGCCGAGCCGCAGATCGAGCAGAAGCACCGGACGTGCCGGGTTTGCGGCAGCTCGAAGCGCGTCACCTTGTCTTCGCCGCTGAGCCATCGCAAGCGGGCCTGCGCGGAAAACAGGTTCGCGCCGTGGGCCGAACCGGAATCCTTGCGGCAATACATGCAGTGGCAAAGGTAGAAGTGCTCGAACTCGCCTTCCACCTCGAAACGCGCCGCGCCGCAAAGGCAGGAGCCGGCGTGGACACTCATGTGCCGACGTCCTCGCCGCATCGCGCAGGCGACTCCGAAGCAAGCGCCCTGACCATCACGAGGTCCCGCTGCTGATCGCCGCCCAGCGAAAACACATGCTCACCCGCCACGACAAAGCCGAATTTCCCGTAGAACGCGATGGCCCTCGGATTGTGCTCCCACACACCGAGCCAGACGGCGTCTGCGCCGCGTCGTTGCATCGCCTCGATGCAGGCATCCATGAGCGCCTGCGCAACTCCCTTGCCGTGCCAGTCCTCAACGACATACAGGCGCTGGATCTCGCCCGGTCGCTTCGCCGCCACACATCCCGGTGCCTCGCCCAGGCGCAGCTGGGCATAGCCGACCAGGCGCCCCTCATCCTCGCTGAGCAAGGTGAGCAGGTCGGGGTCGGCGATCTCGGCTGACTGAATGTGCAAGCCGTAGCTGCTTCGGCAATGAAGCTCCATGTGCTCGGTGGTGTTCGTTGCGCCGAACGTCGCCCTGAAAGTCGCCTCGGCAACTTCGGCCAGCCTGCCGGCATCACCGGCATGCGCTCTTCGTATCGTTGGCATCGTCGCTCCGCGGGGTACGGCAAAGGTGCATGAACTGGCCCATCCAGCTAGGGCTTTGATGTGGAACCCCGGGAAGGATGCCGCAACAATGGCGATGCCTTCGCGCGGGACATGATGGAGGTGACGAGCGGTGCTGGGAAAACCGAAGAGACCTGGTCGGGCGAGGTGCGAACAACGGAGCCAGGCAGGAAGTCGGTGACCTGGAAGTAAGACCGTTCAATGGCGGCGACCCTCGCCGCACCCTGCGTCAACAGACGTTTTCCTTGAAAGACCTCGACCCACAAGTAGAACTTCGGGTATGCCACTCCCGACTGCGTGGGCCCGTCTCTGAGCGGCGAGAAGCTGACCGAAGTTGCCTGAGGGAAGCCATGGATCTGGAGGTAGCCGAGCAGGTCACGCTCGAGGAACTTTGGGAAGTTCACAGCCGCGGGAACGTTTGCGTCGATATGTGACCGCCGAACATCTGCGAGGGATGACTGAGCAAGCGCCATCCCTGGAACCAAGAAGGCAAGCAGGATCACGAGGCCAACGGTTTTCATGAGATATCGCGCCGGAGCTGAACAGATGATTGCCGGCCTGCCCGCAGGCGATTTGCGATGGGTGCAAGCTGCTGCAGGCAGTTGCTTTCCTCGAATTCCTGATTTTTCGCGATAGCCCGATGGATACATCTGGTAGCAGAGCGTACTCGTCGCAAACGTTGATCAGTGAGGTTTGCCTCGCACCTTGCTGCGTACGTTGAGGGCCACGTTCCACCGGCGCCGGTTAGCGCGCCGACGAGTTCACACTCCGCATCACGATATTTGAGCCACTCCACTTGTTCGGCTTTAAGTGCTTCGACGACGCGAGGGCCGAGCATCGACGCAGATTCCGTCAGAAGGACCAACTGTCCATATGCTCTGTCAAGGCGCTTTTCAGTTGCTTGTCGTTTCTGCACCAAAAGCAGCCCGGTATTCATCGAGCTGCCCTCCGGCCAGCATGCTGGTCGATCCGTGCAGTTCGCACTCGCGAAGGCAGTCGATGTTGCGGTCGAGAGGATCAAACTAAGCAGCAGCTTCGTCATTTGCGTTCCACAGAGGCCAGACACCGGAACTGCGCGGCGGCACAGTCGTTCATTTCGAATGAATAGTTGGTTCAGCCGTCCCGGCATGCGCCTATTCGTGGGGGCAGGCAGGCGTGGTTGCAGGGGCTGGGCTGATGTAGGTGACACGCAAAGCGATTGCAAGATTCTTCATGCCACACCTCCAAATTGTGTGTTGTGAAGCCCGACGCCTGGATAATTGGTCATAAGGCGCTGGCGTTGACCGCGAAGTCGCCACCCGCGCGAACGTCGTGGCCGTACTTGAACGTATGATTTTCAACCACCTTGTTGTTGCAGCTCAACGCGATTCTGTGCCCTTTGTGCGATGGTGCAACGGCGAAACTTTCCCGGAAGCTGCCGGACACAACCCGCTCTTGCGGTGCAGATTTGGAACCAAGCGAAGTGACGGAAAGCTGACAGCTGGAACTGCCTGGCGTAGCGCCAACGGCGAAAAAGTAACCGTCTGCCGGACCGAGCAGGCCTGCACAGCCTGAAAGTAGAAAACAGCCTACTGACGCAGCGGTACGTCTCATAAGCCCCCTAATGCTTAAGTTAAAGCGAATTGCAGCGCGTACCCGGCAACATGGCAAGCTCTATCGATCATGTTGTCGGGGGCGGCGACGCAATTTCGGTTTGTACGCATTGTTACGGCGTACCCTGAATGAACCTGTCGAGAAGCGTCATGGCTCGGTCCACTGATCGGTCGCTCTCGACGGAATCATCCGGTTGCACAGAGTAGTAGCGACCGTGTATGTCCAGGAATACCACGCATGTCGTATGCATGGATCGGGTGGGCTGTTTGGGCGGGCTGTCGCGATGAGCTGCAACCAGGAGATCAGAGAGCTCTGCGAGCTGAGCTGTGGACGCGTCCAGTCGCTTGGTCAAGTCGGCTGTTTGCCAGATTAGCCGCTGTGTCCCGTCCAAGTAGGCGAAGTTGGCGACCAGGTAGCTATCCCCCAGGAAGAACAGTCCGCCGGTGAGCTTGGCGGGTGGAGCGTCGTCGGCGACTTCGTCTCGCCAGAAGTCCAGCGAGCTCAGGCAGCCGTTCTTCGTATGGCTGTCGAGGGATGAGCCCTTCAAAGCCCCGGCGATTCCTCGCGATATTGATTCGGCGGAACTGGGGCGTGCTTGACCGGAGCTGGTCGCGCAGGCAGCCAGAGTAGAGATTGCCACAGCACCGAGAATGGCTTTGCCGTTCATTATCCGAGATCCGATGCGCGCGTCCTGACGCTGGAATTGGGTGGCGGCGTAGTCATCCGCCATAATCCTGATGCTGCGTTCCGTGGAGGATACGCTCACTCGACGGCGTTCGGCAAGGTGATCGTGGCCATCGCCAACAAACACGCACGACAAATCTGGGCGATGCTGGCGCACGAGGTGGACTACGATCCGCACGCCTGCCTCCGCCATCCCATGCACCAGAAGCACCACACGACCAAGGCCGCGTAGCCACAAGGTTTCGTTCCATCGTCAGTGCGAAGTGGTAGACAACGGTTCAGGCCGACCCAGAGGAACCTGACTAACCAGATGGACGTCCAGACGGTATAACGGCTGATCCCCGGGCACCGGACAGTCCGATAAACGAATGAGGTCTTCGGGTGCGGTTTGTACAGAGGTCCGAGTCAGCGAAACCGACTCAACAAGACCGGTTACGGAAATGCAGCCTGACACTCGTTGCAGTCGCGCAGCACTGATACGCAGCACGCACCATCGAACAACGCCCTCACCAGCAGTGGCGCGAAAGCTCAGGGCAAAAGCCTCATGCGGCCGGGATTGACGGGAAGTCTCTTACGGAGTTGTTAGAGTGCGCCCGCGGGTTGATCCCGATCGAGTTCATGAACTTCCTCCAAGCGTGACTCTGTGTCAGAGCAAAGACCCTGTATGTACTGCATCCGCTCAACAACGGTGGTGCATAGGTTGATCAAACTCTGGTCACCATTGCCCGTGGCTTTATGAACTGCAATGGCAGATGCGATCATAGGGTTATAGCCCTCTACAACATCCCACGTAGTATTAGCCAGAATTCCGGTGTCACGATCGAAGAGAGTGAAGTGCGATCTTAAATCGCCAAATGTGGGGAGTTGATCTAACAAGAACAGTTTTTGAAATGCGGTATCGTCGAGCTGCGGAACAGCTCCTTCATGCACTTGATTTGCAATGACGGAAGCGAAATGCGCTTTCTTGTTTAGCTCGACGCCGAGAAGATGCAGCTTTGTTGAGATCGTCGAGGCAACGATATCCGCTTGACGCCGCCTCTCTCGCTCAACCAGTTCGCGTGACTGACGAGCGCTTCGCTCGCCGAGCCAGATAGCAACCATGATGGCCGCAATAGAGCCAATGGCCTGTACCCAAGCGGCAGCTACGCTCCAATCAAATTCGCACATCGACGATTACCATATTGTGCGCTCTAACGCTTGAGTTGAGCGGCGGCGTAGCCGTCCGCCTCGAACGAGTGGTTAAGGCCCGCTGCGGCTACTAGTTTGTCTACCAACTCACCAAACGTAACCGAGCCGGAATGCTCCCAAAATGTTTTGCCCATTTGTGTGCCTACGAGCTCTTCGATAACTCCAATAGCATCACGAACATCCGTAGTGTCAAGGGCGCCGAACTTCGGGCCACTGGCAATGACCGCCACATTGTCACTAGGCAGGAAGAACGGCTTGGACCAGCCGCAATATTTGGCGAAGGCGGCGCCTGCGACGGTAGCAACGGCTTTGCGCGCGGCGCCGCCCCAAACCTCCATGGACGCAGCGGAGCGAGATGCTTGATTAGTGCGAAGGTCTTTTAGAAATGACAGATCTGGACCAAGCCACCTCACGCCGATAAAGAAGCGCTTCCACCTGGTCACGGGCGGAAAGTGAGCGGGATACTGAAGTGGCTCGCTAGGCTGCATGGTATGGGCCCTAACGCTAAGTAGATTTCAAATTGAAGTCTAATCCAGCAGCCTATCCCCGGGTGATGAATTCTTGGACTTAACCGTAGTGTCCAAAGAGCAACAGGTTAAATGGGTTGCGGCAGCCTAATCCAGCAAGCTAATCCCGCCACGTTGAGTTTCGGAGATGAGGACGATGATGCCATCTTTTTGGGGGCATCGCGGGAGGTTTGATCAAGGGAGGTCTGCGCGGTGGATGGACCGGGTTCCTTGAACGATGGCCAGTGCGGTTCAGTCGGCGGGATGGGCGCGCTCCGCCATCAGGCGGGTCAGCTCCACGGTGAGGTCGTTGCGGCTGGCGGACGCGTCGAGCAAATAGATCTTTACGTCGTGTGGCGCCACGTTGGCGCGCAGTTTTCCGGCCGCGCGCACTTCGATTGGCGGGCCGCCAAATGCTGGCGTCCATGTGCCGGATTGCAGGTAGTCACCGATGTCGAACTGCGCGACAGCGTCGCCCTTGTTGAGCAGCACCAGCGCGATCTGGTGCACGTCACCCTTCTGGTACACGCGATAGAACGCCGCCCGGTTGCCGGCGAAGTGCAGCGGCAGCATCAGGCCGCGTTGCAGTGCCGGGGTCTTTTCGCGCAACTGGGCGATGCGCTTGAGCTGGCGATAGATCGGACTTTTCGGTGCGGCGTCGATGCGTTGCTGGCCGTAGTAGTTGCGGTTGCCCTGGTGTTCGGCCTTGCCGCGCTCGAAGCCGGTTTCGGAGCCGTAGTAGATGGCCGGGATGCCGCGTGCGGTGAACAGCCAGTTGTTCGCGTCGATGAAGCCGTTGTCGCTGGCGGCCAGGCGCGCCATGTCGTGGTTGTCGTAGAAGGTGACCAGTTCGTACGGGTTCTGGTACGGGCCGTTGGTGAGGTAGAGGCGGTCGAGCAGTTGGGCGTAGTCGCTGCCGGGATGCTCGAACACGTCGGCGATGCGCCCGCGCAGCGGGAAGTCGAGCACGCTGATGCCGCCGTTTTCGGGCCAGGTGTACTGGCCGATGTTGTCGGGGCTGTAGTCGAACGCTTCGCCGAACATGAAGAAGCCGGGATGCTTCGCCCGGATGCGCGCGGCGAACTGTTTCCAGAACGTGTTGGACATGTGGCTGATGGTGTCTATGCGGAACGCGTCGGCGCCCTGGTCGGCCCACTGGTTGTACGCGCCCGCGAAGTAGTCGAGCACGGCCGGGTTCCGGTCGTCGTTGTTGGACAGCTGAACCAGGTCGTCGTAGGCGTGGTAGAAGCGGTGCAGCGGGTTGCGCACGGGATCGAGCCTGTACGGCGGCAGGTTCTGCTGGTCGGCGACGAGCTTGCCGTCCTTGTCGTAGATCTGGCCGAACATCGGTTGCGCCTGCGGCATGCTGAAGGCGGGCGAGCCGTGGTTGGCCACGATGTCGAGCACGGTCTTCAGGCCCTGCGCCCGCATCGCCGTGGTGAACTGGCGGAAGTCGAGGTTCCTGCTGGGCAGGTGTTCGTCGAGCTTGTAGAAGTTGACGCCCCAGTAGCCGTGGAAGCCGGTCTTGCCGCGGTCGGTGAACTTGGAACCCCAGCTCACCGGATCGCCGCCGGTGAAGGCTTCGTCGGGGTTGTCCACGATCGGGGTGATCCACACCGCGCCGAAGCCCATGCCGCGGATGTAGGCGGCGTTGTCCAGTACGCCCCGGAAGTCGCCGCCGAGGTAGCCGATGTTGGCGCTTTCGCCCTTCGGCGCGCCGGCCACCGGGACGTCGAACGTGCGGTGGGCGCCGCCCTGGTCGCGCTGGTCGTTGGACGGATCGCCGTTGACGAAGCGGTCGGTCATCACGAAGTAGATCGCGTTGGACGCCATCGGCGCGTCGGTGCCGACGAATTCGGGCGTGGTGTCCGCGGCGCGCGCGCCGCCGCAGTGCAGGGTGAGCGTGGCAAGCGCCAGTACGGTGGTGCGGATCATCTCGTCGTTCCGGTGATGGCGTTGGCGAGGCTGGGCTAGCCGGGCTCGCGCACGCGCAGGGTGAACAGGCCGGCGACCAGCAGGCAGGCGCCGCCCAGTGCCAGCGCCCAGATCGGCTGGTTGTGGAAGCACAGCCGCAGCAGCAGGCCGAGCACGCTGGCGGCGAGCAGCTGCGGGATCACGATGAAGAAATTGAAGATGCCCATGTAGACGCCCATCTTCCCCGCGGGCAGGTTGTCCGACAGCAACGCGTAGGGCAGCGACAGGATCGAGGCCCAGGCGAAGCCCACGCCGACCATCGAGGCCAGCAGCCATACCGGGTCGCGGATCAGCAGGAACGACAGCAGGCCGGCGCCGCCCAGGCACAGGTTGATCAGGTGGCTGATGCGCAGGCCCCAGCGCCGCACCATCAGCGGAATCACCACCGCGGCCACGGCGGCGAAGCCGTTGTAGGCGGCGAACAGCACGCCGACCCAGTTGGCGCCCTCGTTGTACAGGGCCGAGTGCACGTCGGTGGTGCCGTAGATGGTCTCGGTCACGCTCGCGGTGGTGTAGATCCACATCGCGAACAGCGCGAACCACGAGAACAGTTGCACCCACGCCAGTTGCCGCATCGAGACGGGCATGCCGTAGAGATCGCCCATCACTTCGCGCAGCATGCCGCGGCCGCGGCTGAAGCTGAGCCAGACGAACAGCAGGCCGAACACGAGCAGCCCACCGCCCAGCACGTAGACCTCTTTCTCCAGCGCGAAATGCTGGATCGCGAACAGCACCGCGACGCCGACCACCAGCAGCAGCACGCCCCAGCGCCAGGCCTGCGACACGTCCACCGCCAGCGGTTCGGCCACGCTGTCGCTGAACGACTGCAGCCGGTCCGGCGGGTATTCGCGGGTGCTGAAGATGGTCCACAGCACCGCACCGAGCAGCACCGCGCCGCCGGCGTAGAAGGCATATTTCACCGTGTCGGGAATGCCGCCGTCAGGCGCCACGTTGGCCACGCCGAATTGCGTCAGTATCCACGGCAGCGCCGAGGCCACCACCGCGCCCACGCCGATGAAGAAGCTCTGCATCGCGTAGCCGGAGGGCCGCTGGCGGGTCGGCAGCTGGTCGCCCACGAAGGCGCGGAACGGCTCCATCGACACGTTGATCGAGGCGTCCAGAATCCACAGCAGGCCGGCGGCCATCCACAGCACCGGCGCGTTCGGCATCCACAGCAGGGCCAGCGAGGCGAATACCGCGCCAGCCAGGAAGTAGGGGCGGCGCCGGCCCAGCCGGTTCCAGGTGCGGTCGGAGAAGTGGCCGATGATCGGCTGCACGATCAGCCCGGTCAGCGGCGCGGCGATCCACAGCGCGGGGATGTCGTTGAGGTCGGCGCCCAGGGTCTGGAAGATCCGGCTGACGTTCGCGTTCTGCAGCGCGAAGCCGAACTGCAGGCCGAGGAAGCCGAAGCACATGTTCCAGATCTGCCAGAACGACAGCGCCGGTTTGGAGTTCGCGGAAGTACCGTCGTTCATGGTGAGCCGTGGCCGGGGGCGAGCGGAGCGATCAGCAGATCATGCACCACCGCCCGGTTCAATGGGCCATCGCTGCCGCCCTGTCCGCCGGTGTAGTGGGCGAAGTGGGCCAGGTAGCTCATGTTGAAGCCGTCGTCGAGCGTGAACCGGCAGGTCGCGCCCGCCTTCGCGCCGAAGCGGCCCCAGCTGGATGACTGGGTGCGCACGCTGTGCGGCATCACGATCGGCAAGCGTTGCTCGGCGCTGCCGTCGCAGCGGATCACCAGCATCTTCACCGCCGCGGTGATGCCGGTGTTGATCGGGCCGTGGTCGTTGGCGTAGTCCAGCGCGACGCGCCAGTCGCCGCTGGCTGGCGCCGTCCACTGGCGTGGCCAGTCGCCGCCGATCCGGTTCGTGTCGCCGACGCAGACGGTGGGGCTGTGCAGCGATTCCAGCCCCTGTGCGCCGATGCGCGTGGCGCTGAAGCAGGCCAGGCCCGGCTGTCGTGCGAGCGTGCTGCTGGCGTCGATGTCGCCGTGCGCCATGCCATTGAGGTAGAGCCGCTGCTTGCCCTCGACGCGGATCTGCCAGCGCTTGCCGACGGCCTGCACCTGCGGCGCGGCGGGGGCGAGCGGCGCGTACAGGGGCGCGTCGGTGCGCAGCGGCACGTCGGCGACCTGCACCGCTTTCAGCGTGACGGTGGTGGTGTTGCCCTGCGTGCGCAGCTGGTCGGCGACGAGCAGGTTGCCGTCGAGCGTGGCGGGAAGCTGCAGGGTGATCCGGCGTCCGGGCAGTTCGAGGGTGATCGCATGGCGCGCGCCGAACAGCATCGGCACCAGCGCGGTGGGCAGCTTCGGTGCGACCCGGCCATTCTCCTCCAGGCCGAACACGCCTTCGCTGACCATCGCCAGATACGCCGCCACCGACCACAGCTGTCGCGGCGAATTCACCACCGGTCCGCTCAGCCTGCCTTCGTCTACGTGCTGGCCCTGGGTCAGCAGTTCGTAGTTCTCCATGTTGGAGCCGTACAGCGCGGCGCCGCGCATGATCGAGGCGATCTCGTGGGCGATGCGGGCGGGCTGCTGCGTTTCGCGTGCGGCGCGCAGCGCATACATGCTGACGAACGGCCAGATCGCCCGGTTGTGGTAGATCGGCTGGTCGGCGCGCTCGGGCCAGATCACCGGGCTGCCGGCCGGCCACGTGGGGTAGTTCGCCAGCGTACGGCGGGCGCGTTCGCCATCGGCCACGCCGCTGTCGACCGCCAGCGCGATGCCGAGCAGGTCGTAAGTGTCGTACGGCGTGCCGTCGCCGCCGAGGTAGCTCATGTACATGCCGCGATCGGCGCGCCAGAAGCGGGCGTTGATCGCCGCCTTCAGCGCCACCGCCTCGTTGCGGTAGCCGGTGGCGGCTTTCGCGTCGTGGTGTTGGTCGGCCAGCGTGGCGGCCAGTTGCAGCGCTTGGTAGTGCAGCACGTTGGTGGACAGCGCGAACGATTGCGCGATGAAGCCCACCTCGTCCGCGGTCCACGCCGGATAGCTCTGTTCACGCCAGTCGAGGAAGGAGGTCTCGCCCCGATACAGGCCGAGGCGCTGGTCGAACGCGTATTGCCGATCCTGCGCCAGGGTGGCGCCGAGTGCCTGGTAGACGTCGCCGGCGAACGCGGCGTCGTCGAGCAGATGGCGCGCACCGAGGAACCACACCACGCGATCGGTGCTGATCGGCCAGCTGCCGCCGGAGCCGGTGTCCTGCATCGGATAGTACGGTTTTGAATCCGGGCCTTGCGCTGCGCCGGCCACGCGCACGCCGGACAGCTTGAACTTCAGCCCGCTGCGCGAACGGGCGGGATCGAAGCGCCACAGGCCGAGGTCGATCGCGTAGGACAGGTCGCGCGTCCACACGTAAGGCCACTTCAGCCCGGTGACGAAACAGCGGCAGGGAATCGGCTGGCCGTGGTCGAACGCGCCGTCGCGGATCGCCTCCACCGAGTCGAGCGCGAGGTCGTCCTGCGCCATCGCGAACAGGCCGTCGAACAGCGGGCTGGCGGTGTCGCTGCGCAGCGGCTGCGGGGCGATCACCCGCTGGCCGTAGGGCCACGCCAGCGTGTAGCGGTGCTGCGCGTCGTGCTCGATGCCGACGTGCACGCCGTGCCAGTCCAGGCCGTCCTGCGCCAGGCCTTCCTGCCACGCAGGCGTCGTGGCGCTGGCGGCCAGCGCGGCTCCCAGCAGCAGGCTCAGCACGGGCGGGAACGCGGTGGCGGAAGGCGAATCGTGGTGGTCATCGGTGACAACGCTCCGGTGGCGGCGGGCTGGCGCGACGTCCGCAGGGACGATGCTTCCTGCATGGTAGGCAGCGTCGCACTGCAGCAGCCAGTGGTTGCATACGTATTCATGCCGCTCGTGCGTTTTCGCCCGGCGCGCCATTCGCGCGGCGCCTTGTAAAGCGGCGGGCGATGACGGCATAGTCGTTCGACGGCCACGATCACACGGGAGATTCCATGCGGGTACGCCTCGAAGAAGTGGCGCGCGCAGCGAGCGTATCGCCCAAGACGGTGTCCCGCGTGCTCAACGACGAGGCCAACGTGAGCGAGGAGACGCGCAAGCGCGTGCGCGCCGCGATGGAAGAGCTGGACTATCGCCCGCATCCCTCGGCACGCAGTCTCGCCGGCAATCGCTCGTTCGTGGTGGCGATGCTGTACGACAACAACGACAACCCGGCCTCGACCTACCTGGCCGAGATCCAGGACGGCGTGCTGGAAGCCTGCGACGCGCATCGCTACAGCATGATGGTGCGACCGCTGCGGATGCGCGGCGACGACTTCATCCGCCGGCTCGACGCGCTGATCTCCGACCATCACCCCGACGGCGTGGTGCTGACCCCGCCGATCACCGACTACGCGCCGCTGCTGAAGCGCCTGCGCGAACGCAACGTGCCGTATGCCAGCGTGTCGCCGCAGAGCGATGCCAGCATCGGCGTGCGGATGGACGAGCAGGCCGCGGCGCGAGCCATCGTCGAGCATCTGCTGGGCCTGGGCCACCGGCGCATCGCCCACGTGCTGGGCATCGCCGACCACGGCGCCAGCCGCTGGCGGCTGGCCGGTTACCGCGAGGCGATGGCGGCGGCCGGCGTGCCCGAAGACCCGGCGCTGGTGGTGCAGGGCGCCTTTACGTTCGGCTCCGGCGTCACCGCGGCACGCGAACTGTTCGCCCTGAAGCAGCGGCCGACGGCGGTGTTTGCCGCCAACGACGACATGGCCACCGGGGTGATGTGGGCCGCCGGCGAGTACGGATTGAAGGTGCCGCAGGACCTGTCCGTCTGCGGCTTCGACGATACCCCGCTGGCGCGCCAGCTGTGGCCGGCGCTGACCACGGTGCAGCAGCCCAGCCGCGAGATGGGCCGGATCGCCGCCCAGCAGTTGCTGAACCTGCTGCGCGGCCGCGGTGCCGGCGAGCTGGTGCAGATGCCGTTCTCCCTGCAGATCCGCGGCTCCACCGCGCGCGTTTCCTGAAGTTCGCCGCCCGGTCGCGAAGAGCCGGCGGACGGTGTCCGCCCTACGCTTCCCTCTCAGCCGCCCCTCCGTAGGGCGGGCACAGCCCGCCACACGCCGTCGCAGGCCGCCACTTCCCTTGGCTGATGCGTCGGCCGATGCGTCACACCGCCACGGCGTGCCTGACCGGACCCGCCGAATCCGGCCATGTTGCGCAGCGAATTGACAGCGCTGTCATCCGTGTCACTATGCGGTTCAGACCGCGTGCCGTCGGCGCGCCAGCCAGGAGCCTTGCCGTGCGATTTCCGCCCCCACCGAACTCGTTGCCGGGTCGTCTTGCCCTCTCCGTCACCTTCGCCGGCGCGTTGATCATGCCCATCCATTTCGTGCTCGCCGGGGACACCGCCGCCACCGTCCATCCCGATGCCTGGCCCCAGGTGCGCTCGCCGTTGCCGCCCGATCCGGCGCTGGAGGCGCGAGTGAAGGCGCTGCTGGCGAAGATGTCGGTGGAGGACAAGGTGGGCCAGATGATCCAGGCCGACATCAAGTCGGTGACGCCGGAGGACGTGCGCGAGTATCGGCTCGGCTCGATCCTGGCCGGCGGCAATTCCGGGCCGGACGGCGGCCAGTACGGCACCGCGGCGCAGTGGCAGAAGCTGTCCGACGCGTTCTACCGCGCCTCGATGGATACCTCGGGCGGCCGGCTGGCGATCCCGGTGTTGTTCGGCATCGACGCGGTGCATGGCCACAACAACCTGGTCGGCAGCACGCTGTTTCCGCAGAACTCCGCGCTGGGCAACGCGCGTGATCCGCAGCTGATCCATGCGATCGGCGCAGTCACCGCCCGCGAGCTGCGCGCCAGTGGCATCAACTGGACCTTCGCGCCCACACTGACCGTGCCCCAGGACGGCCGCTGGGGCCGCGCCTACGAAGGCTATTCGGAAAACCCCGCGCTGGTGGCGCAATACGCCGGCGCGGTGATCGAGGGGCTGGAAGGCAAGGTCGGCACGCCGCAGTTCCTCGACGCCGACCACGTGATCGCCACCGCCAAGCATTTCGTGGGCGACGGCGGCACCAGGGACGGCAAGGACCAGGGCGATGCCGAGGTCAGCGAAGCGGTGTTGCGCGACGTGCACGCGGTCGGCTATCCGCCGGCGATCCGCGCCGGGGTGCAGGTGGTGATGGTCTCGTTCTCCAGCTGGAACGGGGTGAAGATGGCCGGCAACAAGGGCCTGATCACCGACGTGCTGAAGCAGCGCATGGGCTTCGGCGGCATCGTGCTAGGCGACTGGAATGCCCACGGCCAGGTGCCCGGCTGCACCAACGAAGACTGCCCGGTGGCGTACAACGCCGGGCTGGACATGCTGGAGGCGCCCGACTCGTGGAAGGGTCTGTACAGGAACACCCTGGCCGAGGTGAAGTCCGGGGTGATCCCGATGGCCCGCGTCGACGACGCGGTGAGCCGCATCCTGCGGGTGAAGCTGCGCCTGGGCATGTTCGAGGCGGGGCTGCCTTCGGCCAATCCGCTGGTGCGTGATTCGGCCAAGGTGATCGGCAGCGCCGAACATCGCGCGCTGGCCCGCCGTGCCGTGCGCGAATCGCTGGTGCTGCTGAAGAACGACGGCGTGCTGCCGATCGATCCGCGCAAGCACGTGCTGGTCGCCGGCGATGGCGCGGACAACATCTCCAAGCAGAACGGCGGCTGGACGCTGACCTGGCAGGGCACCGGCCTCACCAATGCAAACTTCCCCGGCGCCACCTCGATCTGGGCCGGCATCCGCGACCAGGTGCAGGCCGCCGGCGGCAGCGCCGAGCTGTCGGTGGAAGGCAAGTACGAACGCAAGCCCGATGTCGCCATCGTGGTATTCGGCGAAGACCCGTACGCCGAGTTCCAGGGCGACCTGCCGAACCTTGCCTACCGGCCGGGCAACGATCACGACCTCGACCTGCTGCGTCGCCTGCGCCAGCAGGGCGTGCCGGTGGTGGCGGTGTTCCTGACCGGACGGCCGCTGTGGATGAACCGCGAGATCAATGCCGCCGACGCCTTCGTGGTGGCGTGGTTGCCGGGCAGCGAGGGCGAGGGCATTGCCGACGTGCTGCTGCGCACCCGCGACGGCCACATCGCCCACGATTTCCACGGCAGGCTGGCCTACTCGTGGCCGCGCACCGCGGTGCAGATTCCGCTGGCCGGCGGCAAGGAACACTACGACCCGCAGTTCCGCTACGGCTTCGGGCTGAGCTATGCCGAGCCCGGCAAGGGCGGCAAGCTGTCCGAAGATCCGGGCATCGCGCTGAGCAGCGCGCGTGCCGGCGTCTACTTCACCCACGGCAAGCCGGCGCAGGGCTTCGTGCTGCAGCTCACCGGCGCCAATGGCGCGGACAGCAACGTCACGGCGACGCCGTCGGTCACGGCGGACGGCACGCTGCGCGTCGGCGCGCTCGACTACAAGGCGCAGGAAGACGCCCGCAGCCTGGCCTGGTCAGGCGGCGGCAAGGCGCAGGCCGCGCTGGTCGCGCCGGCGCCGCTGGACGTCGAGCGCGAAACCAATGGCGACGTGATGCTGGTGACCACGCTGCGCGTCGATGCGCTGTCGGCGCAAGGCGCCAGCATCGGCGTCAGCTGCGGCAGCGGCTGCGGTGCGCAGCTGCCGATCGGCACGCAGCTCAGCGCCCTGCCGCGCGGACAATGGCTGAGCGTCGGCATTCCGCTGAAGTGCTTCCGCGACGCGGGCGCCGACATGAGCAAGCTGGACCGGCCGTTCGAGTGGACCAGCAGCACCGGCGAACGCATCGCCGTGGCCGAAGTGTCGCTGGGCACGGTGGCCGACCACACGCTGGACTGCCCCGCGCACTGAGCCGCGCAGCAAGGCCGGAGCCGGGACAGGTTCCGGCAAGGCGCGGAATGAAAACTAGCGGCCTGCGGGCCGCTTTTTCGTGGGCGTCGCCTGCCGGGGCGACGCCGGCCCGCTCATATGGACGGCCAAAAAAAACGGATGCCCCGTTGCCGGTGCATCCAATGGGCGACCCGGAGCGGGCGGTCGCGGGGAGAGCGTCCTGATCGTCGGTTCGGTGAGGCTGCGGTTCCCATTCAAGCGTCAGGCGCGGCGCGTGTCCGTGTCCGGCTACGCAGATTGCGGCGGCAGCGCCAGGTGATCGCGCGGAGTCTGCGGACGATCACACTTGTGGGTGCGAGCGCCCCAAAAAAAAGGATGCCCCGTTGCGGGGGCATCCAGTGGCGATGGGAGGGGAGGAATCCGTCGCCAGGAGAACGGTGTCAGCCTTAGAACCAGACCCCGACGGTCACGCCGTAGGTGCGTGGCGGCAGGTACTGCGAGGTGTAGATGAAGCTGCCGTTGGGCAGGGCGAAGCGACCGGCGCTGGTGCGCACCTTGCCATCGGTGACGTTCTGCACATAGGCCGAGACCCACCAGCGATCCTGCGGTTCGGTGTAGCGCACCGAAAGATCACCGCGTGTATAGGCTTTCTGCTGATCGCCTTCGCCGAGGTTGAACGTGCTCAGCCACTGCGTGCTCTGGTACTGCGCGGACAGGCGCGGGGTGACGCGGCCGCCGTTGGTCAGGTGGAAGTCGTGCTCGTAGATCGCGGTGAGCGAGGTGTTCGGCGCGTGCGGCAGGTCGTTGCCGCTGACGTCCACGCAGGCGCTGATGCCCGAGGCCGGATCGCAGGCGGGCAGGCCCTGGTAGTCGTTGCTGCCGGCGTATTTCAGCGTGCCCAGTTCCTTCTTGGGAATCGCCGAGAACACCAGGTTGAGGCGGTCGTCCTGGCTGGAGTAGGCCAGTTCGGATTCGAAGCCCATCACCTTGGTGGTGCCCTTGACGTTGGAGAAGCCCAGCCCGCGGTTGCCGTCGGGGTAGGTGATCGGCGCGGCCAGCTGGAAGTTCTTGAACTGCTCGTAGTAGATCGCGCTGTTCCAGGTCAGGTGGCCGTCGAGGAAGCTGAACTTCGAGCCGACTTCGTAGTTGGTCAGCGTCTCCGGCTCGTACAGGGTGCCGGCATCCTGGGTGCCGCCGGACTTGTAGCCGGTGGACACGCTGGCGTACACGAGGCCGTGCTGGCCCACGTCGGCATCGAGCCGGCCCAGCCAGGTCACCTTGCTCTTGTCGTACTTCGCATCGTTGACGGTGGAGACGTTGAAGCCCACGTTGCCCGGGTCGACGTCCGGCGCGATCGGCACCTGCGGCACGTTCGGGTCATACCCCCAGCCCCAGCCGCGGCCGCCCACGTTTTCCTTCTTGTCCTTGGACCAGCGCGCGCCGCCGGTCAGGCGCAGGCCGTCACTGATGTGCCAGGTGGCCTGGCCGAAGAACGCGGTGGACTTCACCGTTTCCTTGGGCTGGATGAACGAACCCTGCCAGCTCACCGTGCCCTGGGCGGTGCCGTTGAGGATCGGGATGTCGAAGCGGATGTTGTTGTCTTCGGCCGCGTAGTACGCGCCAAGGATCCAGTCGACCGCGTTGTCGCCGGTGGACTTCAGGTCCAGCTCGTGGCTGTAGTTGCTGTAGTTGGAGAAATTGGTGCGGTCGGCCTGGTACGAAGCGCCGGTGTTGAAGCTGGTCGGCACCTGGGCGCCGTTGTCCTGGTCGAAATTGCTCTTGCCGGAGAAGCGGTTGAAGCCCGCCACGTAGCTCAGCAGCATCGAGTCGCCGATCTTGAAGTCCATCCGGCTGCGCACCGTGTTGGAGTCGCGCTTGAGGTAGGGCGCGGTGTCGATCAGCGCGGACCAGAAGTCCTGCCCGGCGCGGGGATGCTGCATCAGGCTCATGCCCGGCGTGCCCCGGTCGCGGAAGTATTCCCACGACAGGTTCCAGGTGAACTTGTCGCTGGGCTGCCACAGCGCGCTGACGCGCGCGGCGGACTGGTCCTGCGCGTTGTACTTGTCGCCGGCGGTCACGTAGTTGGCGGCGTTGATCGGCTGGAAGCTGGCCAGCGAGCCGCCGCTGGCCAGGTACGCCGCCTGCTGGTCGGCCACGCTGGGCAACTGCTGCGACGGGTTCTGGTAGTCGACGTAGCCGTCGTGCTGTTCCTGCGCCATCGCCACGCGAATGCCGAAGGTGCTGCTGATCGGCAGGTTCACCGTGGCGCGCGTGCCGACGTGGCTGTAGTTGCCTGCCTCGAATTGCGCGTTGCCGTAGAAGCCGCTGAGGTCGGGCTTGCCGGTCTGGAAGTTCACCACGCCGGCGGTGGAGTTGCGACCCCACAGCGTGCCCTGCGGACCGCGCAGCACTTCCACGCTGTCGATGTCCAGCAGCAGGCCGGCGGCGGCTTCGGGGCGCGGCGAGTAGACGCCGTCGATGAACATCGCCACTTCCGGATCGGCGTATTCGGTCTTGGCGCTGTCGTTGCCGATGCCGCGCATGGTCAGCGTGACCACGCCGTGGTCGCCCTGCGAGGTGGCCTGGAAACCGGGCACCAGCTTGGTGATGTCCTGCACCGTCATCACCCGCTCCTTGTCGAGCGAGTCGGCGCTGATCACGCTGATCGCGACCGGGGTTTTCTGCAGCGGCGTTTCGCGCTTGGTCGCGGTGACCTGGACGCTGTCCAGGTCCTTGACCTTGGTGCGTGTGGCGGCGTCGGGCGCAGCAGTCGTGTCCTGACCGGCTGCATGGACGGCGCCCGAGGCGAGTATCGCGGTCATCGCGAGGTACAAAGCCGAGTAGCGTAATTTCATTTCACCCTCTCCCCAAAGATCGTCGTGGACATGCAGTGGTCGCGGACATGCGCTATTGTGCTGAATGACAGCGCTGTCAAAATGTATGACAGCGCTGTCATCGGGGCCGATCCTACTGCGAATTTCCATGCTTGGCTTGTTGCTCCGCAACAAGCCGCGGAGGGGCGAGATGTCACGCATTCAGAAGATCCTGGTGGTGGGCGGCGGCACGGCCGGCTGGCTCACCGCCTGTTACCTCGCCAAAACGCTCAACAGCGCCGCGCCCGGCAGCATCCGGGTCGAGCTGGTGGAGTCGCCGAACATCGGCCTGCTCGGCGTGGGCGAGGCCACGTTTCCCTCGATCCGCGGCACCCTGGCCGCGATCGGCCTGGACGAGCGGCGGTTCCTGGTGGGCGCCACCGCGACCTACAAGCAGGGCATCCAGTACGTGAACTGGGTGCGCCCGCCCGGCGAGGCGGGTGCGGATCGCTTCTTCCATCCTTTCAGCCAGCCCAGCCAACGCCCCGGCAGCCCGGAGCTGTTGCCGTACTGGTTGCTGGGCGGTGCGCCCGAAGGCATGTCGTTCGCCGAGGCGGTGAGCATGCAGCAGCGCCTGATCGAACAGGGTCGCGCGCCGAAGCGGGCCGGCGATCCCGACTACCAGGGGCCGATGAACCACGCCTATCACTTCGATGCGGCCTGCTTCGCCAGGGTACTGGCCGAGCATGGCCAGGAGCTTGGCGTCACCCGTCATCTGGCCACGGTGGAGCGGGCGGAGCTGGACGCATCCGGTGCGATCGATCGCATCGTCACCCGCGAAATCGGCGAGCTGCGCGCCGACCTGTACGTGGATTGCACCGGCCTGCGCGGCGCGTTGATCGGCGGCGCGATGCAGTCGCCATTCCACAGCCGGCGCGACGTGCTGTTCGGCGATCGCGCGGTGGCGCTGCAGGTGCCGTATGCGCGGCCGGACGCGCCGATCCTGCCATTCACTCGCGCCACCGCGCAGGAGGCCGGCTGGATCTGGGACATCGGCCTGCAGAAACGCCGCGGCATCGGCTACGTCTACTCGTCGCGACACACCGATGCGACGCGTGCGGAGGAAGTGATCCGCCGCTACGTGGGCGAGCAGGCGGCGGGGCTGGATGCGCTGCACATCAAGTTCGAGACCGGCTACCGGCCGGAGCACTGGCGGCGCAACTGCGTGGCGGTGGGCCTGGCCGGCGGCTTCGTCGAGCCGCTGGAATCCACCGGCATCGCCCTGGTCGAACTGGGCGCCTACCTGATCACCCATCTGCTGCCCGGCGACCTCGACGACATGGAACGCAGCGCGCGCCATTACAACCAGATGATGGTGGCGCGCTACGAGCGCATCATCGACTTCATCAAGATGCACTACTGCCTGTCGCAGCGGCGCGACCACGCGTTCTGGATCGACAACGCCGACCCCGCCAGCATCCCGCAGACGCTGCAGGACCGCCTGGCGCTGTGGCGGCATCGCCCGCCGCACCGGCTGGACTTCGTCACCGACCTGGAAATGTTCCTGCCGTGCAGCTGGCAGTACGTGCTGTACGGCATGGAATTCAGGACCGACCTGGAGCCGATGCGCAGCGCGTATCCGCAGATGGCCGCGGCGCAGCGCGAGTTCGCGATGATCCGCGAGATGGCCGGCCATGCACTTGTCGATCTGCCCGACCATCGCACCCTGGTCGAGCAGTTGTGCCGCGAGCACGCGCAGCGGACGGCGCAGCACGAGGGTTTTGCCGCCTAGGGCGGAGCTCGCGCCGCGCTGCGCTGTCGGGGCCGCTTCAGCGCAGCTCGATCACCACCAGGCCCTGCACCGGCACGTCGACCGCGAGCTTGCCGTCGCGCAGGTCGATCGACTTCGGCGCGGCCAGCTTGCCCGCTTCGCGCAGTTGCACGATCTGCGCGCGGCTGGGCGCGTCGGGGCGGCCCATGCGGTCGAACGCGGCGACCGCGTTGCCATGGGTTTCATCGACGCGCCACGCGGTGGCGCGGGCGGCGGCGGGCAGGTGCCGCACGTCGAGGCTGAAGTGCTTCGTGCTGCCGGCGGGCCTGCCCGATGTGTAGCTGGCGGTATCGCCCACCGGTGGGGCGTAATTCCACAGCGCGATCACCAGCGTGCCGTCATCGCGCCGGGTGACCAGGGCGGAGTCGGAGGCGACGGCCAGCCGCTGTCCGCCCAGCTTGTGCAGGATCGCGAACGCGTTGAACGCGGGCTTGGGAATGCGGTTGGCGGCGATCAGGCCGAAGCCGCCGTAGAACGGGTTGCGCACGATGCCCTGTTCCTCGAACACGTCGGAGAACGACCAGTAGCTCATCGCCTCGACCTTGCCCGCGCACTCGCGGATGGTGTTGGCCAGCCACGGGCCCATGAACACGGTGTCGGTGACGTTGGGCAGGCTCGCGTAGCTGGCGTTGTACTCGCTGAAGATCAGCGGCATGTGCGGGTAGGGCGAGGCGGCGATTTCCCGGTGCACCTTGTCGACCGAGCGGCAGACCATGTCACGGCGCTGAATGTTCTCGCCGGTGTGGAACACGTTGTCGGCGGTGTCGTCGCCGTAGACGTGCGTGCTGACGAAGTCGACCGGCACGTTGTTCCTGTGCGTGTGGGCGAGGAAGTCGGTGGCCCACGCCGCCTGGGCCGTGGCCGGGCCGCCCACGCGGATGCGCGGGCTGACCGTCTTGAGCGCGCGCGCGGTATGGTCGTACAGGGTGAAGTAGCTGGACTGCGCGGGCTTGCCGACCCAGAAGCCGATGTTCGGCTCGTTCCAGACCTCGAAGTACCAGCTGGCCACTTCATCGATGCCGTAACGCTCGACCAGGTGCCTGGCCAGCGCATCGATCATCGCGTCCCACTCGGCATAGTCCTTCGGCGGCGCGATGTTCGGGTGATACCAGAACGGGTGCAGCGCGGCCGGGTCGGAGGTCAGTTCCGGCGGCATGAAGCCGAGTTCCACGAACGGCTTGAAGCCGTGTTCGAGCAGGCCGTCGTAGATCTGGTCGATGTAGGAGAAGTTGTAGGAGATCTTTCCCTGTGCATCGCGCTGGACCAGGCCCACGTCGTGGTCGAGGATGCCGTGGAAACGGATATAGCTCACGCCGGTGGCCTGATGCACGGCGTCCAGGTCCTTGCGGTAGTCATCGCGCAGCGCCAGCGCGGCGCGGCCGGAGCCCAGCATCTGTTCCCAGAAATGGGGGAAGGGCGTGCCCTGCGCCTGCGCGTCGATGCGCAGGCTGGTGGTGGTCGCGGGCGGCGTGGCGCTGGCCGTGCCGCCGAGCAGCAGGGCGGTCGCGCAAAAGCCCAGGGCCAGGTGGCGAAGCGAGGCGGAAAGAGTCATGGCGAGATCCTGTTCGACGCGTGGGGTGGCGCGGGGACGCCGCAGCGGAAGCCGGCAACCAGCAGGATGTAAACGTTTACATCGCGGGCCAGTTTCCTACGCGCGAGGGGCGGCGTCCAGCGACGCGTGGCCCATGCGCCACGCGCCTCCCCGGGCCGGAATCACTGCGCCAGGATCGCCCCGTAATGGCCATTCACGCTCACGCTGACCTGGCCGTTCTGCACGGTGTAGTGCGTGCCCGAGATCAGCTCGGTGACCGTGCTGCCGTTGGTCATGCTCAGCTGCCACACCGGCACCGTCACCGTGTGCGTCACCGAGTCGTTGTTGAGCGCCACCGCGATGCGGTTGCCCGCGTCGAAGCGGCCGTACGCGTACAGCTTGTTGCCGTCGTCGGTGAGCAGGGTCATGAACGAGCCGGTGCGCAGCGCGGGGTAGGCGTTGCGGATCGTGGTCAGTTTCCTGGTCAGCGCCACCGCGCTGTTGGTGCTGCTGCCGACGGTCCAGTCGAAGGTGCGGCGGTTGTCCGGATCGGCGCCGCCCTGCATGCCGTACTCGTCGCCGTAGTAGATCGTGGGCGTGCCCACGTAGGTCATCTGGAAGAACAGCGCGAGGTAGGTTTTCCAGATGTCGCCGCCGGCGCGGTTGCCGAAGCGGGTGATGTCGTGGCTGCTGAGGAAGTTGCTCATCGCCTGCTGCACGTTGGTCGGGTAGTTCGCCCGGGTGCCGTGCAGCCAGCTGTCGAACTGCGACACCGCGATGCTCGCCGTGCCGCCGCCGTAGTCCTTGCCGGTGACCCACTCCGACACCGGCTGGGTGAAGCCGTCGTAGTTCATCGCGCCGTCCCACTGGTCGCCGCCGGCGGTCCACGGCCCGGCATTGCCCCAGAACTCGCCGAGGATGTCGGCGTTGGCGTTGACCGATTTCACCGCGCTGCGCAGCTCGGCCATGATCTGGTGGTTGGCGGTGTCGCTGCCGTTGCCGCCGCCGGCGTCGAGGTATTGCGCCGCGTCGAGGCGCCAGCCGTCGATCGAGTACGGCGACTTCAGCCAGGTCTTCACCACCGAGCTGGTGCTGCCGTAGATGGCGTTGCGCACCGCCGAGCCGCTGGCGCCGTAGTCCAGCTTGGGCATGGACGAGAAGCCGAAGAACGCGGAGTAGGTGTTGGGCCAGCTTTGGAAGGTGTAGTAGCCGTAGGTCGGACTGGACTGCGACTCGTAGGCGCCGGTGATGCTGCTCCACCAGTGGAAGCGGTCGAACCACTTGTGGGTGTCGCCGGTATGGTTGAACACGCCGTCGAGCACCAGGTAGCCCTTCGGTCCGTTGCTGGTGGCGTGGATGTCGGCGCTCAGCGTCTGCAGCGTGCTGTTGCTGCCGAACGCCGGGTCCACCGTCATGTAGTCCTCGGTGTCGTACTTGTGGTTGCTCGGCGAGAGGAAGACCGGGTTGAGATAGATGATGTTGGCGCCCACGGTGTTCTTGATGTAGCCCAGCTTCTGGTCGATGCCGGCCAGGTCGCCGCCGAAGAACACGGCGGTGTTGCAGCCGCCGACGTTGGCCACCACGCTCGACCCCCAGGCATGCTTCTCGGTGGCGCAGCCCGCGTATGTGTACTGGCCATTGGTGACGTCGTTGGCGGTGCTGCCGTTGTAGAAGCGGTCGGGGAAGATCTGGTACATCACGCCGTTCTTCATCCACGCCGGCGTGGTGAAGCCGGGCAGGATGAAGAAGTCGCCGGAGGACGGCTCGGTCGACGTGGTGCCTGCGGCGTTGAGCCAGGCGCTGGCGCTGCCGTCGTTGATCTGGAAGCGGTAATACTTCTTCGAGGCGCTGGCCGGGACGGTGCCTTTCCAGTAGTCGAAGTTGCCGGTGGCATCGTTCGCCGACCAGCTCATCGCGACCCAGTGGAAGGCGCCGTCGGCGCTGTCGTAATACTTGATGTTGGCGCTGCTGATGTCGCCCTTGAACGTGCGCAGGGTCAGCGTGACCGCTTGGGCGGAAGTCGGCTCGACGTGGTTGTCGTAGAGCGGTCCCTGGTCGTGGAACAGGCCGCTCCATTCCACGTTGTTGTCGTTGCTGGCCGCGCGCGCCTGCTCATGGATGGCCGGTAGCGCATAGAGCGCCAGCGCCGCGGCGAGCGCGCACGCCAGGCTGGATTTCGAACCGCGTGACGCCTTGCCTTGATTGCCCATCGAACATCCCTCCGCAGGTGGGTGGAGCGAAAAGCTTTCGGGTGAGTCGGCTGTTTCCCAGGCTCACGGATTCAGGTTGAGGGTGAGCTCGGTGGCGCGTGCGGCGGCGACCCGCACCCAGGTGACGTCGCCGTAGCGGTCGTGGCCGCTGGCCCAGCCTTCGCCGTCCGCCTGCTGCAGCGCGTCCAGGTTCGCGAAGGATTTCAGCTGGCCGACGCGGGTCGCCGCGCTGCCGTGGATCTTCAGCAGGTAGTAGCGCAAGGCCGGCTTGAAGCTGCCGCTCGCGGCGGCGATGTCCAGTTGCACCGTGTCGCCCTTGCGCTGCGCCGACAGCGACTGCAGGAAGTACGCGCCGTGCTCGTAGTCGTAGGTGCTGCCGTCATCGTCGTAATAGTCGAACGTGCTGCGCTGCGCGGCGGGGAAGATGTCGACGTCGAGTTCGGTCAACGGGTGCTGGCCGACATAATCCTCGGGTGAACGATTCGGGATGATCGCGCCGGCGCGGATGAACAGCGGAATGTCGCTCCACGTCTTGCCGTCGATCGCCAGGTGGATGGTCCGGCCGCCGTCGTAGGCCTTGCCACTGAACCAGTCGATCCAGCGGCCGGCGGGCAGATAGACGTCCTTCGCGGTCTGGCCCTGTTCCACTACCGGCGACGCCAGCAGCCAGTCGCCGAACAGCCAGCTGTCGACGTCGTTGCGCACATGGGCATCGTGCGGCCAGTCGAACAGCAGCGGGCGCACCAGGCCGACGCCGTCGACGCGACGCGCGTGCTCATAGCTGTAGATGTACGGAATCAGCGCGTAGCGCAGGCGGATCGCCGCGGTCGCGGCCTTCTCGGCGATCGGGCCGTACACCCACGGCTGGCGTTTCTGGCCCAGCTCGCCGTGCACGCGGAAGATCGGCGTGAACGCGCCGAACTGGATCCAGCGCGCGTAGTTCTCCGGCGTCGGCGTGCCGTTGCGGAAACCGCCGCCGTCCATGCCCCACTGCATCGCACCCACGTCGATCGCGCTGAGCATGCGCGCGCGCTGGCCGGCCATGCTGGCGAAACCGGTGTCGATGTCGCCGGACCACAGGCCGTAGGCATAGCGCTGCGAGCCGAGCCAGAAGTTGCGATTGATCGACCACACGCGTTCGTTGGAGACCGCACGCTGGCTGTCGTACAGCGCGCGCTGCATGTTCATGAACTCGGTGTCGCTGCCGGTGGTGTCGGCCTCGTCGTTCCACCAGCCGACGATGCCGTCGTCGTAGCCGTACTTGATCGCCAGCTCGCCGAACCAGTGGCGTGCGGCGGGGATGTCGAAGTCGATGTTCTTCACCGGCTTGTGCGAGAAATAGTCGTCGCTGACCTTTTCGCCGGGCACCCAGAAATCGTGGGCGGTGGCGTAGCGTCCTTCCACCGTGTCGACATGGATGCGCGGCTTCATGATGCCGGTCAGGCGGATGCCGCGGGCATCCATCTGCTTCTTCAGCGCACCGCTGGGGCCGTCGGGAAACTTGATTGGGTTCCAGCGGAACTCGCCGTAGTCGTCCTCGCCCCAGGCCTTCCAGTCGAAGTCCAGCGTGATGTTGTCGATCGGGATGTGCCTGGCGCGGTAGGTGTCGACGATCTGCAGCAGTTCCTTCTGGTCGATGCCCCACTGGCTGTTGGTGAAGCCCATCGCCCACTTCGGGAACAGCGGCGTGCGCCCGCTGAGCTGGGCCAGCGAGTCGAAGATCTGCGCCGGCGTGCCCAGCAGGATGTAGACGTCCGATGTCTTGCCCGGGCTGCTGGCGGCGATCGTGCCGGGTTGCAGCCCGAAGGTGGCGCCGTCGCTGTCCAGCAGCACGCCGTAGCCGGCGGTGCTCCACACGAACGGCGCGCCAGCGTGACCCTGCTCGCCGGATTTTGCCTGCAGCGTGCCGCTGCGCAGCAGGCCGGCGGAGGCATCCTCGGTCGCGTTGTAGCCGCCGATGCCGTACAGCGCGTCGCTGGCATCGTGCTTGGCGTCGAGCTTGCCCTGGCGCAGGGCGTCGGTGTCGATGCGCAGCAGCGGATGCTGTTGCGCGTCGTCGAACTGCAGCTGGTGCGTCTGTCGGTTCCAGCGCACCGAAGCGACCGCGGAGGCGAGGGTCATGCCGTCCGCCAGCTGCGCGCCGCGAACCTGCGCGAACGTCGATCGGCGGCCGGCGAGGTCGAGTATCGGCGTCGGCGCAGCGGCATGGCCGTCTCGCGTGGCGTGGATGTGCACGATGCCGGGTGCCACGAAACGGACGTCCAGACGATCGGTGCCGAGATCGATCGCGATGGCGTGGTCGACGAGTTGTGCCATGCGAGGTGCCTGCGGGGTCGACGCGGGAGCGGTCGCGGCGAAGTTGGCGGCCGGGGCGAGGGCGAGGCCGAGCCACAACCAGGCGTTTGCACGCCGACCGAATTTGCGGGGAGGGGATGTCATGCGGGGTTCCTCGTGGATCAAGGCTCAGTCCAGGATCGCGCTGGAATACGGCGGCAGGGAAAGCTCCTGGCGCTGCAGCGTGGTGTCGGGTTTGCTGTGCAGCCGCAGCGTGCGGAATCGGCTGGTGCCCAGCGGCACCTGTTGCGTCTGCCCGGACAGGTTGTGCAGCACCAGCACGTGGCTGGCGTCGTCGTCGAGTTGCCAGGCGGCGATGTGCGGATTGGTCTGGGGATATTCGCGGATGGTGCCGTCGCGCAGCGCCGGGACCTGGCGGCGCCAGCCGATCAGCGTCGTGTAGTAGTGCAGCAGCGAATCGTCGGCCTGTTGCTGCGCCTCCACCGAGACCGCTGGGCCATCGCCGGCGCTGAAGGCTTTCCAGTGCGTCTCGCCCGTGCCCTGCGGATCGCGGTGCCAGCGCATCGGCTCGCGCAGGTCCGGGTCGGGCTTGCGCCCGCGCATGCCCAGCTCCTCGCCGTAGTAGACGAATGGGTGGCCGGGCAGGGTGAGCAGCATCGCGGCGGCCATGCGCATGTGCTGCGGGTTGCCGTCGAGCTGGCTCATCACGCGGTCCTGGTCGTGGTTGGACAGGAACGGTGCATCGACGCCGGACTTGCCGGCGACCTTGCGGTAGGCGGCATCGGTGCGCGCGAGCAAGGCACCGAGCTCACCGGCGCGTTCATCGCGTGCGCTGTTGATCAATTGCACCGCCAGCGGAAAATCGAACACCGCGTTGAGCGGCTTGAAGTACGGCGCCAGCGCATCGGCGGAGTCGCGGGTCACCTCGCCGACGACGTAGGCCGCGGGGTTCACCGCATCCAGGCCGCGGCGGAATTCGGACCACCAGGCGAGATTCTTCTTGAGCGTGAGCGGGTTGTGGATGTCCGCCTTGAAGTCGTAGTAGATGTGCTGGGCGGCGTCGAGGCGGAAGCCATCCACACCTTTCTTCAGCCAGTACTGGCCGAGCTTGACCATCTCCCTGCGCACCCCCGGCGTGTCGTAGTCGAGGTCGGGCATGTTGGCGGAGAAGTCGCCCAGGTAGTGCGCCTTGCCGAGCGCGTGCCAGGCCTGCGCGCCCGCGGCGTCCTCGGCGTGCAGGTCGGTGCGCGGGCCGGCCCAGCTGTACCAGTCGTGATGGGGATCGGCGGGATCGCGGGCGGCGATGAACCACGGGTGCCGGTCGCTGGTGTGGTTGATCACCAGGTCGATGATCACCTTGATGTGGCGCCGGTGCGCCTCTCGCAGCAGTCGCTCGAAGTCGGCCATCGTGCCGTACTGCGGATTGATGGCGTAGTAATCGGTGACGTCGTAGCCGTGGTAGCTGGGCGAGGGATTGATCGGCATCAGCCAGATGCCGCTGACGCCCAGCGACTGCAGGTAGTCGAGCTTCGCGGTGACGCCGTTGAGGTCGCCGATGCCGTCGCCATCGGTGTCGACCCAGCTGCGCACGAAGATCTCGTACCAGACGCCGGAGCCGACCGGATCCGGTGACGGACGCGCTGCCGCCGCGGGCAACGTCGTGCCGAGGATCAGCAGTGCCAACAGCAGGTAACGGATCATCTGCGACTCCAGCAGTTGCGGATCAGTCGGTCGCCTTGAAATGGCGGGCGATGAAGTCGGCGTGGCCGGGCATGCTGGCCACGGCGCGGTCGACCAGGGTGCGGATATTGCCCAGGAACTCGCCGAGCTGCGCCTGCGGCAGGCCGTCGGCCAGCGGCGAATGGCGCTGAGGAACGATGCCCTGGCCGATCATCACCTGCAGCCAGCCGGTCGGGGTGAACAGCTCTTCGCCGTCGCGGAAGATGTGGCCGCTCTGGCGAAACAGTTCGATCCGGTGGGCCAGTCCCTCGGGCAGGGCCATCGTGGCGCATTGCCGCCAGAACGCCGTGTCGTCGCGCTCGGTGGCGTTGTAGTGCAGGGCGATGAAATCGCGCGTGCGCTCGTATTCGAAACGCGTCTGGCGATTGTATTCGGCGATTAGCGCGGGGTCGAAGTGCTTGTCCGGGAACATCGTCAGCAGGCGGCCGACCGCGGACTGCATCAGGTGGATGCTGGTCGATTCCAGCGGTTCGATGAAGCCGCTGGCCAGGCCCATCGCGACGCAGTTGCGGTTCCACACCTGCTTGCGGATGCCGGTGTGGAAGCGCAGCTGGCGTGGCTCGCCGATCATCGGGCCTTCGAGATGGGAGAGCAGGGTGGCGCAAGCCTCGTCGTCGCTGAGGTGGCTGCTGCTGTAGACGTGGCCGTTGCTGTCCAGGTGCTGCAGCGGAATCCGCCACTGCCAGCCGGCCTGCTGCGCGCTGGCCTGGGTGTACGGGCGCAGCGTGTCGCCGTGTTCGCTGGCGACCACCACGGCGCGGTCGCACGGCAGCCAGTGTTGCCAGCTGTCGTAGCCGGTCTTCAGCGCGCCTTCGGTCAGCAGCCCGCGGAAGCCGGAGCAGTCGATGAACAGGTCGCCGGCGATGGTCTCGCCGCTGTCGAGTCTTATCGATTCGATGAAGCCATCGTTGCCGCGCAGCGCGACGTCGACCACCTTGCCGTCGGTGCGCTTCACGCCACGCTGCTCGGCATGCCGGCGCAGCAGCTGGCCGAAGCGCGCGGCATCGAAGTGGTAGGCGTAGCGGATGCCGGTGAGCGGGCTGTCGCCGACCTTGTCCATCCGGGCGAAGCGATTGGCGTTGGCAGCCTGCGCGTTGATCGAGTACGCCCACAGGTCGGGCGTGTCGGGATCCAGTTCGCGGCCTCTCAGCCAGTAGTGCTGGAACGCGGCCAGGCCCAGCGGCAAGCCGATGTCGCTGAACGCGTGCAGGTAGGAGTCGCCGATCCGTCGCCAGTCGTTGAACTGCACCGCGAGCTTGATCGTGCCGCGGCTGGCCTTGAGCAGCTCGTCCTCGTCGATGCCGAGGAACTGGCTGACGTGGCGGATCTGCGGGATGGTCGCCTCGCCCACGCCGACGATGCCGATCTCGCTGGACTCGACCAGCCGGATGTCCAGTTGCGGGCCCAGCGCCTGGGCGAGCAGGGCTGCCGTCATCCAGCCGGCCGTGCCGCCGCCGACGATGACCACGCGCTGGATGCGGGGATCGTTCACGTCACTGCTCCCAAGGTGCCGCTCCTGCTTTCATGCAGGCGCGGATGAAAAAAAGCCCCGCTGGAAAGATCGCAGCGGGGCAGGTTGGGGAGTTACATTGCTGCGCCTTACTGGAACTTGTACGAGACGCCGATATCGAAGCGGCGGCCGTAACGTTCCCACGTCAGCACCTGGCGGGGATCGTTGTTCTGGTAGGTGATGAAGGTCTTGTTGGACAGGTTCGAACCCTGCGCGACCAGGGTCAGGCCCTTGAGCGCGCCGCTGTCGAACGAGTAGCTCACCTGGGCGTCGTAGGTGCTGCCGCCCTGGATGGTCTGCTCGATGCGCGAGGCGCTGATGCCCGACACCTCGCCCAGGAAGCTGGAGCGGTAGCTGTCGCTGATGCGCGCCTCGAAGCCGTCATGCTGGTAGTACAGCGTGCCGTTGGCGACCCACTTCGACAGGCCCGGCACGGTGATCGGGTTGCTGTTGCCGGCGAACACCAGCGAGCTGTTGGTGCGGTTGCCGGTGAGGATCGCGCCGAAGCCGTTGAGCGATGGCGTGAACAGGTTGAACGGCAGGTTGAGGGTGAGCTGGGCGCCCTTCACGTAGCCGTGGCCGTCGTTGGTCGGACCGGAGACGGTGCCCAGGGTGGTACCCAGCTGGGCCTGCTGCGCCGGCGTCAGGCCGAACGGCAGGAACGAGCTGAAATCGTACAGGTAGGCCGCGTTCGGATTGATGTAGTCGGTCAGCTTCAGGTAGTAGCCCGACAGCGCGAAGTAGCCGCCACCGGCGCTGCGGCACAGGTCCGAGTTCTTCGCGTCACCGGCCTTGCATTCATAGCCGCCTTCGTTCGAGAAGTAGTGCTCGTAGCTGACGTTGTAGTTGTCGGCCATGGTCGGCTTGAGCTTGGCATTGCCGCCGGAAGCGCTGAAGTAGGACAGGTTCGGGTCGGTGTTGGTCAGGCGAGTGAAATTGCCGCTCACCCCGAGGCTGGCGTTCATCTGGTCCATGCGCGGGCGGGCCAGGGTACGGGCGGCGCTGACACGCAGGTCATCACTGTCGCTGAAGCCGAAGATCAGGTTCGCGCTGGGCAGGACCTTGGTGTAGCTGGTGTTGCCCACCACCGGGATCAGCGTGATCGCGTTGCCGGTGATCGCGCTGCCCGGCGCCACGCGCTCGCCTTCCGCACGCTGCGAGGTGTGCTGCGCCTGCACGCCGAAGTTGCCACGCAGGCTGACGCCGCCCATGTAGGTGTCGAGGTTGAACTGGAAGTAAGGGGTCAGCGTCTTCTCGCGCACCTTCCAGTTCGGCGGCATCGACAGCGACGAGCCGAAGGTGGGCACGCTGACCAGGGTGCCGTCGCGGATCAGGTCGAACGGGTTGTAGCAGGTCTGCGAACCCACGCCCATCCACGCCAGCGGGCTGCAGCTGCTGCCGCTGAATGGCGCGGTCTCGACCGCGGATCCGCCGCTGATCGTGCCGCCGCCCAGGGTCAGGAAGCTCTGGTCGATGTTGTAGGTCTTGTCGCGGGTGCTGTGCGCCACGCCGAACTCCATGCTGGAGAACGGGCCGCTGGAGAAGCTGCGCTCCACCGCCAGGTGCAGGTTGGCCAGGTAGTCCACCGTGTGCGGCGCGTTGATGAAGCCGGCCTGCACCACGTCGTTGCCGCCGCCCCAGCCCTGCGGGTCGGTCAGCACCATGCCGCTGCCGTAATCCAGCGAGGGGTTGACGTAGAACAAGCCGTTGTTGCGCTCGATGAAGCCGAGGCTGTCGCGGGCGCCGTTGTTCGCGCCGAAGTCGGTGCCGGAATAGCTTTCGAGGTTGATGTCGCGGCGGGTGGCGCGCGAGTAGTTCGCGTCGAGGTCGGCCGTCCAGTCCTCGTTGATGGTGAACTTGTTGTCCCAGTTGAAGTTGTAGACCCGGGCGCTGGTGCTGTTGTAGTCGTTGCGGATGACCGCCTTGACGCCGTCGTAGGTGCCGCTCTGGATGAAGCCGTTCTGCACGTTGCCATTCGGCTGCAGCGTGGCGTTGCCCCAGAACAGCGGGAACTCCATGCCCTTGGCCTGCTGCACTTCCTTGAAGTTGTCGTAGGTGACGTCGACGGTGCCGGTGTAGTGCTCGTTCGGCTGCCACTGCACGGTGGCCAGCACGCCGCGGCGCTTCATCGTGTCGGAGATGCCGTAGTTCTTCGAGCCGCCGATCACGGCATTGCCGTTGGCGTCGGTGGGATAGCCCCACGGCGCCTGGTGCTGGATCTGCGCCGGATTGGATTCGAGATCCACACCGAGGGTGACGCCGAGGGTGTGGTCGGCGAACTGGTGCACCCACACGCCGTTGAGGTTGTAGCCCCGGTCACTGACGCCGGGACCGTCGGCCTGCTGCGACATGCCGTCCCAGATGTAGTGGGCGTTCACCGCCGCTTCGGGGCCGCTCTTTTCCAGCGGGCGGATGGTGTGCATGTCCACCGTGCCGGTGAGGCCCTGGCCGATCAGGTTGGCCTGCGGGGTCAGGTGCACGACCACGTTGTCGAACCAGCTCGACGGGTACTGGTCGAACTGCACGTCGCGGTTGTTGGAGGTGGAAACCTGCTGGCCGCCGTTGATCAGCGCGGTGGAGAAGTCCGGGCCCAGGCCGTGGATGGTCAGCACCTGCGGACGACCGCTGACGGTCTGCACGGCCAGGCCGGGCAGGCGACCGAGCGTGTCGGCGATGCTGACGCCGGGCAGCTTGCCGATCTGTTCGGCCGACACGGCCTCGACGATGCTGCTGGCGTTGCGCTTCAGCGCGGTGGAGTTCTCGATGCTGCTGATGAAGCCGTTGACCTCGACGGACTGCAGCTTCTGCGTCTTGCGCTTGGCGTCGGCCTTGTTCTGGTCGCTGTTGTTGTCGGCCGATGGCGCCTGTGTCTGATCTTGCGTGCTCTGCGGTTGATCGGACCGCGACGCGGAGCCCGCGTAAGCCGTGGCGCTTGCGCCAAGGCACACCGATGCGATCGCCAGCGCCAGCAACTTGTGTTTCAGAACCATGTAATCCCCTCCCGCAATGTGTCGCCGTCGATCTCGGTTGTTGGAGTCCCCGCGCTTCCGTCGGCGACGACCGTCGGCAGGTGCGCTACCGAGGTTTTCGGCGGCGTGGTCGCATAGTAGGCCGACGATTCTGCGGTGAAGCATTTTCTGCATACGTATTCATGGGGGGCGGGAAACCCGGCATGTTGCAATGCGGTGCCGCGTGCCCGGAGCGTGGGTGACGACGGGACGAACCCGGATGCCGCTTGGGCTTGGCCCGTCGCGACCGGATGGCGGACAACGCCGTCGCGCGCATCGCATGTCGCAACTGCAGCAAGAATGAATACGTATGCAGACCCGTGCCGGTTGCAGCGGTGCCGCCGCTAAGCTGATCGCATCCGAAGACGGGTGGCCGAACGCTCCCGCCTCATGTCCCAGGGACACGTCCAAATGACCGATGCACCATGGTGGCGCGGCGCCGTCACCTATCAGATTTACCCGCGCAGTTTCCTGGACACCGATGGCGACGGCGTGGGCGATCTGCCGGGCATCATCGCGCGTCTCGACTACGTGGCCAGCCTTGGCGTGGACGCGATCTGGGTGGCGCCGTTCTTCAAGTCGCCGATGGCCGACTTCGGCTACGACATCGCCGACTATCGCGACGTCGATCCGCTGTTCGGCACGCTGGCCGACTTCGATGCGCTGCTGGAAAAGGCGCACGGGCTGGGCCTGAAGGTGATGATCGACCAGGTGCTCAGCCACACCTCGGCCGAGCACGCGTGGTTCCGCGAGAGCCGGCAAAGCCGCGACAACCCGAAGGCCGACTGGTACGTGTGGGCCGACGCGAAGGACGACGGCAGTGCGCCGAACAACTGGCTGTCGCTGTTCGGCGGTTCGGCGTGGCAGTGGGAGCCGCGCCGCGGCCAGTATTACCTGCACAACTTCCTGACCTCGCAGCCGGACCTGAATTTCCACCACGCGGAAGTGCGCGCGGCGATCCTGGACAGCGTGCGCTTCTGGCTGGACAAGGGCGTCGACGGCTTCCGCCTGGATGCGATCAACTTCTGCTTCCACGACCGCCAGCTGCGCGACAACCCGCCCAAGCCCAAGGACAAGCGCGTGGGCCGCGGCTTCAGCCCGGACAACCCGTACGCGTTCCAGTACCACTACTTCAACAACACGCAGCCGGAAAACCTGGCCTTCCTGGGCGAGCTGCGCGCGCTGGTGGACGGCTATCCGGGCGCCACCACGCTGGGCGAAATCTCCTCGGAGGATTCGCTGGCGACGATGGCCGAATACACCCGTCCCGGCCGGCTGCACATGGGCTACAGCTTCGAGCTGCTCACCGACGACTTCAGCGCCGCGCACATCCGCGGCACGGTGCAGACGCTGGAAGCGCAGATGACCGAAGGCTGGCCATGCTGGGCGATCTCCAACCACGATGTCGAACGCGTGCTGACGCGCTGGGGCAAGGGGCGGTCATCCGCGTCCCTGGCCAACCTGCTCACCGCGATGGTCTGCTCGCTGCGCGGCTCGGTCTGCGTCTACCAGGGCGAGGAGCTGGGCCTGACCGAGGCGGAGCTGCCGTTCGAGGCGCTACAGGACCCTTACGGCATCGCGTTCTGGCCACAGTTCAAGGGTCGTGACGGTTGCCGCACGCCGATGCCGTGGAGCGATGCCGCGGCGCATGCGGGCTTCAGCCACGGCACGCCGTGGTTGCCGGTGCCGGACGAACATCGCGAACTGGCGGTGAGCCGCCAGGACGGTGATCCGCATTCGGTGTTGAACGGTTTCCGCACCTTCATGCACTGGCGCCAGGCGCGACCGGCGATGCGCTGGGGCGACATCGCCTTCATCGATACCGTCGAACCGGTGCTGGCCTTCACCCGCCACTGGGCCGAACGAACCGTGCTGGTGGTGTTCAACCTCGGCGACGCGCCGGTCGGCATCGATCTTCCCGGGGAGCTTGCGCGACTGCGTCCGCTGGAAGGGCACGGCCTGTTGTCGGGCAGCCTCGAAGGAAGCCGCCTGCAGCTTCCCGGCTACGGCGCATGGTTTGCCGGCGTGGCGTGATGGTGTTGCTGCGGCTTTTGCGTTGACCCCACCCCAGCCCTCCCCTGCAAAGCAGGGGAGGGAACACTGTGCTATTTCCGCTCGGCGCTGCTGGCGTCGCGGATGCTGCGGAATTCGGAGTCCTTGCTCCAGTCCGGCCACTGGTCGGAATTGGCCAGGTCGCTGCCCACGTCGTGGAGCACCTGCAGGTCGCGCGCCATGCCGGTGAACGACCAGTCCGCTTCCCATTGGTCGGCGGGCTGGTGGTAGCGCTTGGCGGTGTACTCGTCCTCGGCGGCCTTGCCGGCTGCCAGGCCGCCATCGATCCAGTCATTGCCCGAGCCGAACGAGACCGCCGGCACGCCGCGCTTGGCGAACGAGAAGTGATCGGACCGGAAGAAGTAGCCCGCCTCGGGTTTCGGGTCGGCGGTGTAGCTCATGTCGTGCTTCTTCGCCTCGGCGATCAGGTCGTCGAGCAGGCCCAGCTTCGCGCTGCCGGAGATGGTGAAGTTGCGCGCGGGGCCGTGCGGATCGAGTGCGTCCATGTTGAGCACGCCGACCGTGGTGGCCAGCGGGTAGAGCGGATTGGCCGCGTAATACTCGGAGCCGAGCAGGCCCTTTTCCTCGGCGGTGACGTTGAGGAACACCACCGTGCGTTCGGGCCGAGGCCCTTGGGCGAAGGCGCGCCCCATCTCGATCAGCGCCGCGGTGCCGGTGGCGTTGTCGACGGCGCCGTTGTAGATGCGGTCGCCGCTGGCGTCCGGCGCGCCGACGCCGAGATGATCCCAGTGCGCGCTGTAGATCACCGTCTGGTCCGGGCGCTTGCTGCCTTCCACGCGGCCGACGATGTTGTGCGAGGTGATCACCTGCGAATCGACTTTGAAGTGGGCCGAGAGACTTTCGTCCTTCAGGGTGACCGGCTTGAAGTCGCGCGTCTGCGCCTGCTTCTTCAGCGCATCGAAATCCAGCCCGGCGTGACTGAACATCCGCACGGCCAGATCGCGCTGAATCCAGCCTTCCAGTTCCGGGTGCACGGCGGCGGGCTTGTCGCGCACGATGTCGAACATCGCGTTGGTGTTGGAGTTCTTCACCGTGGCCCAGCCGTACGAAGCAGGCGCGGTCTCGTGGATCACCAGCAGGCCGAGCGCGCCCTGCCGCGCGGCTTCCTCGAACTTGTAGGTCCAGCGGCCGTAGTAGGTCATCGCCTTGCCGCCGAAGTCGCCGTGGCCGGTCTCGAAATCCGGATCGTTGATCAGCACCACGGCGATCTTGCCGTGCAGGTCGACGCCCTTGAAATCATCCCAGTGGCGCTCCGGCGCCTTCACGCCGTAGCCGACGAACACCAGCGGCGCGTTGCGGATCGCCACCTCGGTCGAACCGTTCATCGGGGCGCGGATCGCGATCTGCTCGCCCTGGGTCAGCTTTTCATGCTGGTCGCCAAGCGCCAGCCGCAACACCGGCGTGCCGACGATCGCGCTGCGTCGCAAAGGCACTGCCTGGGTCCAGCCGCGTTTGCCGTCCTTGAGGTCGCCGCCCGGTTGCAGGCCGGCGGCCTTCATCTGCGCCACCACGTAGTCGATGGTCTTGGTCTCGGCCGGCGTGGCCGGCCCGCGGCCTTCGAATGCATCCGAGGAAAGCGTCTTCACCGCGGCCGAAAGCCGCTCGGTGCTGAAGCCGGGCTGGTCGGTGGCCTGGGCGGTCGAGAACGCGGCCATGATCACGGCGCTGAGGAGTAGTCGCTTCACGGGCTTCACCTGTCGTAAGGGCAGAGTGCTCCGATACTAGTCAGCAACTTCCTGCGGGTCTACGCCGGCGGCGGTGCGGACTCAGGCCTTGCGGCTGCGCCGCGGTTTCGCCTGCGCGGCGGCGATCAGTTCCTGCAGGTAGGCGATGCCTTCCTCCTCCGGAAAGAACGCCACCACGTCGGCCACGGTCAGTTCGTGCCGTTTGCGCAGGGCCAGGAATTCCTCGCGGGCCATCGCCATCCGCTGGGCGGCCAGCGCCTTCTTGCCGAGCGGTTTCCCGCCGGGCGGTTTGGCGGCCTGCTGCTTCTCCACCTTCTGTTCAAGCCTGGCGAGCTCTTCCTGGAACTGGCGGAAATCGTATTTCTGGGAAGTCATGAACTTGGAAACGTCGTCATTGGGTGGGGCGATTTTCGCACGTCCGCTTCCCCTGGCGCCCGCGAGCCGCCTTCGGCGAGCCGGCAGCCGGCGCAGCATGACGACGAGGTCGCCCTGGCGACTCAGGCGGCGGCGTGCCTACGGCGGCGATCGAGAATGGTGTTGAGGGCGTGGTCCTGTGAATCCCGCGCGGCGCTGTAAGCTTCGGAGAACAGGGTGGAAAAGCGCTGCGCAGCGGCCGCCGGCGGCCTCTCCGCGGCTGCCTGCGCCACCGCATGAGGCGGGGCCGGCGGCGCTTGTGGCGGCTGGTCGCCTCGACCGGCCAGGGATTCGCGGCAGTTGGCGTAACGACGCCGCAGCCGTTCGGCCAGGAACTGCTGGGTACGACCCGGGGCGGGGTTTTCGCTGGATTCATCCATGGCGACTTTCTCGAAAGCGGGGCAACGGAACTGCCACACAGGCAAAGCACCATTTATGCCAATTCGAGAATCTGTGATGCAATTCACGGTTTGCACGTGAGCTTTTGCGCTAGATCGCCTGATCCGCAAGGGAAATCGAGCGGCCACGATGCACCCGGGCCACGCTTCACGCAAGCGGATACCGGCGCCGCAACGACCAGGCGAAGATTCGCAGCGCGTCACGGAGTGACCCAAATGGGTTGGACGAGTGTCGCCGTCACCGTCGCGCGGGGTGGCGAAGCGGAGGCGCGCGTTTCCGGCACGCAAACAAAAGCCGCAACGAGTGCGGCTTCTGCAAGGAACTGACAAATGTGGTGGCCGGGGACGGAATCGAACCGCCGACACGGGGATTTTCAACGGTTGACACGACTAAACAAATGGCGCCAGACCGCGACGTGATTGGCTTGGCATAAGGGTTGCTGAGGCACCCTCCGGCACCAGGCGGCACAGAAAGGCACGGTTTGCCGCTTACCAAACGCTACCCAAAGATTTTTCGTAATTGATCCCGTCGAACGTTCGTCGAGCAGGGGATGAAAAATGAGGGGCGGCGGAAGGGGTTTCGACCTAGCGCTTTTGGACCCACATGTCGGGTGCCGCCGATGACCGCCAACAGGCCAGTCCCGCAGTCCTAGGGGATCGTATCTCCGGGTTTCCAGGTGCTGTCTGGACGCGCCACATGCCATAAGACGAACACCGCCGGCACCTATCACCTGGCCGGTTCGGCAGAGGACATCGACGCGCTCAAGGGCTACGCCATCGGGCGGCTGGACGTGCAACGCGTTGGATGTTACGCGGGACTTGATGGCATGGGCTAAGGAAGCACAGTCCGCGATGGCAATGGCGATGGCGGTGGCGGTGCCGACGCATGCGCCAAGCCGTGCGCCGTCAATCGGTCACGGTCTTGGCATGTGATCACGCGGCGCTGCGTGACGCCCTCACTTTTTCGGATCGGAGGGTGCCGGAGCTGGCGCTGGCGCCGGTGCCGGTGCGGGAACAGCCGCCATGCTTGCACTCGGCATACCCTTAGCCACCGTGGCCGAAACGACCGGCTGCATGAGAGCCGACGCCATGCCTTCTAACCCTAGCCCAGGCGTACCCGTGATCTGCTGCATGTTTGCCGACGGCGTGGCCTCCTTAAAGGTCGAAGGATTGCCCGGCGACGTGGTCTTGTTATCGGCCATGGTTGATGTCCCTGAATGTGGAGTTGCGCGACGATGGATCGGGCAAGCGCGACACTAACCGAGTGCGGTTATTTGGTCTGCTTGGAAGGCGTAGGGGTGGGTAGGGGTGCAGGTTGTTGTGCTGCCGATGACGACGGAACAGCCGCCATGCTTGCGCTCGGCGTGCCCTTAGTCAGAGGGACTGCTTGGATCTTTTGCATCAACGCGGATGGCATCGCATCTGTCGCGTGTGCGGTTGTGCTCGTGGTCTTTTTATCAGACATCGCGGAGTGCTCCTGAACATTGGTCCAGACAAAGGCGGTTGTGAAAATGACGCCGATGAAGAAGGCGGCGCCAGCGAAAAGGTTGAGCCAGGAGAGAGATTTTTCCGCCCAGTCTTTCTTGTTGTGGGAGGTTTCTATCTTGTCGATGTAATACTCGCGGGCGAACTCAACGCGTTTCCGGTTGGCCGTCTGCCCAATATGGAAGGACGCAAGCATCATCAGCAACGAGAGCGCCAAAAATACCCATGACGCTTTGAGGGTCCAGATGGAATGGGCCGATGCGAGTGGGACAACATCCTTGATAAAGGTCAGCGACAGAGCCAGCGCCCCCGTGGAATACGTCAGGATCGTATTGTCGTATTTGTCGGAGTTAGCCCTTTCACGGGTGAGTTGTTCGGCCGCATATGCGTCGAACATCTGCTGTCGCAGCGCCTTATCGTCAGGCTGGTCGGTGTCGTCGGTCATGGGTTCCCCTTGTCTCCGCTATCAATGCACCTTGGGATGAGGGTGAAGCATTTCAAGAGGCAGAGGTAGTTCCGGCGGCAACAGGCTCCGTTCGCACCTGTTACATGCCGCTGTAACCCGCGTTACGGGGTCGGCGGATTGTCCGGCAAGCCGGCAGGGTGCGCAGAGCTTCGGCCTATTGCCGTTTCAACAATTCGAGGCGATCGGACAGCTAGTCGATAGTCAAAACAAGCGCTGGCGTTTCAGAAAGGCCGGCAGTTTCGGAAATAGGGGGGCGGATCCCCTTTGACGACTTCGAATGGCGACATAGGGGGGAGTTTAAGGAGATTCAATCACTCGACCCATCCCATTTCAGGAGAACCCATGAAACCCACCTACCCCCCTTCGCGGCGCCTCAATCCACCCCACGCAACCCCTGACCAGGCCAGCCATGGGGACCCTGCGGCGCACCACCCAATAAAGTTGAGGTTGTCAGAGCAGCTGGATGAAGCAGGGAGTCGTCAGGTGAACTTGGTGGCTGCCGCAGTCACAAGAGACGCAGACTTTGGGAAAGTGGACGGCACACCGGGTCCGCAAACGGGCTCTCCATTTTCAAGTCGTTTGGCGACCACGGCATTGAGGGCCAGGATGCTTTCCAGAACGTTCGACTTACGCTCAATAGGGCCACGTCGATCACTCCTGGTGCTCCCGCTCGTCATGTGAGCGGAGGGTGGTAGGAGGTGGTTCAAAATTCGACGAAAATCACACCGCGAAGTGGCTCAGTTTTGGATGGAACTCAACACTTGGTGATAACTGGGTTTTTTTGTGTGGGGTTATCGCAGTTCGTCCATAAACTTCCGGATTTCACCATCACCAAAGCGCTGATCGTCGTAATCGCGGTCCATTTTCCAGGCTTGCATCCGGCGACCCAGTTCTTTCAGGGCGTCGTCAAGCTGCTCTTGCACCTTGAAACACTCATCCGCGCCGATCTTCAAGTTGTGACTCAAGGTTTCTGCTCTGTCCAAATCGGCTTTTAGGGCGTAGCGGCAGATCATTAAGTCAATGGTTCGTTCCGGATCGGGGGATTGTTCGAAACGGATCAAATCGGCTTGAATCTGTTTAGCTCCCTGCCGAACGGGCGCCAGGTATTTTTCGATGGCGTCCAGCGCTGCCTCCGAGGACGCTGCCGCAAAGGTGGCCCCGCTGGTTGCGTCGAAACCATGGTTTGGGTCGAAGTCGATGCGAACGTCACCACCGTTGGTGACCGGGTAGGCCTTGTTCGTGATGCGATGAAGCAGGGTGGAACTCGTCTTGAGATCCACCAGAGCCACAAACACCGGCAACTCCTGCGCCTTCCAGTAGTCCACTTGGTCTTTGCTCACATACACCGAGGTTTTGCTGTTAGCCAGGCTGGTTGTCTTGATCTGTATAGCCACAAATCGACCAGTGCTGGTGCGATCAGCGTCCAGGATTTCCACCTGGGCGTCTATGCCAATGTCAATATCGAACAAACGACAAGGCCAGCCCAAAACACTGGCGATTTGGTAGGCAAAAAAGAACTCGCCCGCATTGCCAATAGACGTATTGACTGGATACTTCATTGAAGATGGCCTTCATTGAGGTGGTAAGGAGCACGGTCAGGGTGTGGGCTTACGGATGAATGGTGGGGTTCGCCTGTCAGCCAAACATGAAGACGCGCACTGGCCCCCGATTGGGACTACAAGGCGCGCTAGATCAACGGCCTGCCGTTCAGTTCGCAACTGGCAGCGTAATCATCTCGGATAAATCTTTACCGCCGCCTCGGCCAGCGACTTGCCGCGTTCGGCAATGGCTTCTTCGCCCCAGGAACCTTGACCAATTAACTTCACATTGAGACTCAGGTTGGTGTTGGCGATCAGGAGCTGCTTCTTCACCAGGAAGGCTTTGTGCTGGGCTTCCCGGTTCACGCTCAAGTTGAGCAGTGTCAGGTTTCCCAGGGTCGGCACAGCCTTAACGCGCTTACGGATCGCCATCTGGCGATCATTGAGCGGCGCACCACTCACTTCCAGCAGGTAGGCGGGATAGGCTTCGCTGGCGGTGGCTTTCACGCCACCCGGCAAAGGCCAGTGCTCATACCACGACTGCGGCAGGATGTGGTCGATGTCCAGGTCCTTGGAGAGGTCGGGGATTTGTGGCTCCTCACTTTTTGGTGTCCGCAATACCGCTTCCAGTTCGGTGAGCAGCGTGCGACAGCGTGACGCGTCAAACCGGCCGGGGTAGATCGGACCATTGACGAGCGCGTTCGTAAACTCAGCATCGTCGGGCCAGCGGGAAACGTCGGAAGTCTGGCCCCCCATCAACTTCACTAGGGCTGTATTGGACAGGTCGCCACTGGACAACTGGCGCAAGGTCGATGCGAACCAATTGTTGTAGTTTTTGGTGGTCAAGCCGCACGCTGTCCGACGCACGATGTAGGAAACTAGCGTGTTGAACATTGCCGATTTCTCGGACGCCAGAATGTCTGCCGTGGAAATTTTCAATGCCAGCGGATGGGTGGTCGTGGTGTCGTAGGCCAGCAAGCGACGACCAAAGCGAGCCACGGGCAAGTCACCCTTGCCGGCAATCAGTTCCAAGTAGTGTTTGCCGTAGGTATCCAGCATGTCCAGTTGCTGGGTGGCCGTTAGCGATTTGGCGTATTCCTTGAAGTCCACATACAACCGGGCCAGGTCGCCTTCTTGACCGGTTTCGGCGCGAATGGCCGAATAGATCAGCCATTCCAAGCGTGGTCGTGTCAATCGCCCACGCCGCTCGCCGATCTTCCACACGGTCTGCTCAAACTGCTTCCACTTGGACTCGTAGAGCGCAGCCGGGTCTTCGTCCTTCATATCCACCCGCATGAAGAGGTGGTTGCGGATCAGGTCGGTGGCATGGAGTTCGGCACCGCGCCCGTTCAAGGTCTCGAAAATCACTTGGGCGTCGTCACCCTTCTCCAACTGGATCAAGACGACTTTGAGGTCTTTCAGCACCGCCATGACCAAGGTTTCCAACGACGCATTGCCGCCATTCTTCTGAGTCCAGGCTTTCGCCCACTCGGCGAAATTCCACACCGCTTCCAACGCACCAGGATGATTGATGCCGATTTTCCTGAAGTGGCCGGCCTGGGTGAAGTGATCGGGGTAATGCTGTTTCAATTGCGCCAGCGAGTCAGTTTGCATGACTGACACAAACGGCTTCTGATCGCTGAAGGTCGGCCAGACCTTGAATATTTCCACCGCCGGCAACGCCATTGTGTCCGGGTTCGGGTTGTCCAGCACGCTCGACAAGAAGGAGTCTATTTCTCCCGCGCCCAGTTCGCGCGCCGCCAGCCGCAAACCGGCCAGCACATATTGAAGTGTGGTCAGGCGTTGTTGGCCGTCGATGATGTGGAGCGTGTCCACGCCTTTCAAGGAAGCGCGATCCTGGGGCTCCACGACGATGGCGCCGAGGAAGTGAGGTGCAGGGGTCGCACCCGTCAAGCGTTCTTCGGCCTTGTCCTTGATATCGTCCCAGAGCAGTTCCCATTGCCCTTTGAGCGTCCAGACATACGCGCGTTGGTAGAACGGCACTTTGTATTGCCGACGATCCTGAAAGACCTGTTGAATCGTCCAAGTATCTGACTTCATCCTTGTCCCCCAATAGCATCCTCGATGATGCCGTAGAGCATGCTAGTCATGATTCGGTTCCCAAGGAAAGCCGGATAGCCGTGGGGGTCAGCACTTCCACGGTCATCGTGTCGTCTTGCTTCATGGTTTCCTGCACCCATTGACGCACCGGTGCGTCGGTCGTCCTAGATGTGGAAGCCTCCACAGCGTCCAGACTTCCCAGATACGGACGGCGCGCAAAAGACGTGGCCAGCAGCCCGTCAGGGTAGGATGATGAAGGGCGTCATGGTTTTCTGGCGGCAATCAGAAAGTGGCTGTCTAGATCCATCATCGACATGTGCTTGCGTCAAATTGATGACGAACACCATTCGTCGAGCAGGGGATTTGCCGTCCCGAATCCCAGGTGCTCTGGGCGCTTACCAAACGCTACCCAAAACAAAATAGGCCACTCCGGAGGATGGCCTAAGTCGTTGTTTTACATGGTGGCCGGGGACGGAATCGAACCGCCGACACGGGGATTTTCAATCCCCTGCTCTACCAACTGAGCTACCCGGCCGGGAACCTGGCGATCAAGCAGAACCGGCAAGGTCGCTGTTGATGCGTGGAGCCGCGCATTAGACCGAAAGCGCGGCGTTTCGTCAAGACTCAGTGGGCGGCGGGCTGAAGCCGGCGGCCTGGTCGACGTCGCCGCCGAACAGGAATTTCTCCATCTGTTCGCCGAGGTACTTGCGCGATTTCGGATCGAGGGGATTGAGCCGGTACTCGTTGATCAGGGTGGTCTGGTGGACCAGCCATTGTTGCCAGGCGGGCTTGGAAATCTCGGTGTAGATGCGCTGGCCGAGCGGGCCGGGCCAGGGGGCGAAGTCGAGCCCTTCGGCGTCGATGTGGAGTTTGCTGCAGTGGATGGTGCGGCTCATGGGGTCATTCCTGTTGCGGCCCTCGGGGGCTGGCGGATCAGTTGGTGCGCAAGCTTGCGGCATGCGTTCGGCCGGCGTCGCTGATCTGCAGCAAGAGACTGCGTACCGGCGCGGGCAGGCCAAGCGCATCGAGTTCGTCGACGCCGCACCAGCGCCAGTGCGGATTATCGGCGACGCCGCGTGCGGCTGTCGCGCGATCGAACAACAGCGGCTCGATCGCCAGCCGATAGTGGCTGAAGACGTGGGTGAACGGGGCGAGCGCCTGCGCGTCATCGATGTGCGCGTGTTGCCGCGCCACTCGCCAGGCTTCGTTCGGGTCGCTCGCCTCGGGCAGGCTCCACAGGCCCGACCACACGCCTTGCGGGCCCCGTCGTTCCAGCAACACGCGATGGCTTGCGTCGCGCAGGATCAGCATCACGGTGGCGCGGGTCGGGATCGATCGGGCCGGCTTGCGGCCAGGCAGGGCGGCGGTGAGATCGTCGCGGTGCGCGATGCAATCCGTGGCCAGCGGGCAGGCATCGCAGCGCGGGCGCGCACGGGTGCAGACCGTCGCGCCGAGATCCATGATCGCCTGGGTGTAGTCGGCGACGCGGGTGCCCGGGGTGTGTGCTTCGGCGTGTTGCCACAGCTGCTTTTCCACCGCGCTTTCGCCTGGGTGGCCGTGGATGCCGTGGTAGCGCGCCAGCACGCGCTTGACGTTGCCGTCGAGGATGGGAAAGCGCAGGCCGTGCGCCTGCGCCAGGATCGCCCCGGCGGTGGAGCGGCCGATGCCGGGCAGCGCGTTCAGTGCGTCGAAGTCGCGCGGCAGTTCGCCGCCGTGCCGTTCGACGCAGAGTTGCGCAGCGCGGTGCAGGAAGCGCGCGCGGCGGTAGTAGCCGAGTCCCGACCACAAGGCCAGTACGGTGTCTTCATGGGCGGCAGCCAGTGCTTCCAGCGTGGGCAGCGCGCCGACGAAACGATCGAAGTAGCCGACCACGGTGGCGACCTGGGTCTGCTGCAGCATCACTTCGGACAACCACACGCGGTAAGCGTCGCGCTGGCCGTTGTCGAGCGCCTGCTGCCACGGCAGGTCCTTGCGGCCGTGCCGGTCGAACCAGCGCAGCAACCGGTTCGCGAATGAAGCGCTCATGGTTTCTTGCCGGCTGCCGGTTTCTTGCCGGCCGCCGGTTTCGAGGCGGGTGCCGCCACCGTGCCGGCCGCTGCGGGTGCATCGATGCCGGCCTGGACGGTGAGGCCTTCGATGCTGATGCCGGCCATCTCCAGGCTGGCGATTTCGGCGTGGCCGCTGCCCGGCGGCACGCTCAATTGCGGCCCCCGGGGATCGCCAAGCCCGTTCCACCAGCGCGCCAACGCCAGCGGCGGCAGCTTCAGATCCGCATGATTGGCAGGGCCGTCCAGCTTCAGCGCCAGCAGCAGCGGGTTGCTCTGGTCGGCGGGCGTCAGTCGCAGCGAGATGTCGTACTGGCCGGCGTTGGCCTGCTCGAGCTTGCCGCTGAGGCTGGCCTCGGCATCGGCGGCGCCATGCCAGTACGCATTGCCGGTGAGGGCGAGTTTCGCCGTGCTGCCCTGGGTCAGGTGCAGGGTGATGTCCTGCAGTTGCAGCGCATTGCCTTCGATGCGCGGGGTCGCCGACAGGCGCAGTTGCACCGGCGTGCCCGCCGCCGTGACGGCCGAAAGCGCCAGCGGAAATGGCTGGCCGGTCACCAGGCTGCCCGCCTGCAGCGAGACGCTGCCCAGCAGTACTTCATTGCCGCGCACCACGCTGCCGTGGCTGATGCTGACGCCGGTATCGATGCGCGGGATGTTGGGTGGCGCGCCTTCGGGTTTGGCGGGCAGCGCGGCCAGCCAGTCCTGCAGCGCATCCAGATCGACCCGTGGCGAATCGATCTCCAGCTGCGAAATCACCGTGGGGCCGCCGAACAGGGTGTGCCATGGCAGGGCAAGCTGGCCGTGTGCAGCCAGCAGGATCGGCGCGGTGGCGCCGGCCGCATTCAGGGTGATGCCATCGAGCTGCAGGGCCGGGCGCGGAAACAGGGTCGGGCTGGCGGGGCTGGCCAGGCTCAGTTCCAGTCCGGCCGCGCGCGCCTGGGTCTGCAGCATCCGGGTGAAGCGTTCCGGCTGAAGCAACAGGTAGACGGCGATCACCGCGGCCAGCACCAGTGCCAGCGCCAAGCCGCCAAGCACCAGCAGGGTCAATCGCAGTCGGCGCGACATCCGCTCAGCCCCGTCGTCGCGGTTCAGTCATGCGTCGGCACCTCGCCGAGGCTGGCCGGAAGCAGGCCATCGACGAAGGCCTCCGCATCGAAACTGCGCAGGTCGGTAGCGGTTTCACCGAGGCCCACGTAGCGGATCGGCAGGCCGAACTCGCGCGCCAGGGCGAACACCACGCCGCCCTTGGCGGTGCCGTCGAGCTTGGTCACGACCAGGCCGGTGACGCCGACGATCTGGCGGAACTGGCGCACCTGGTTGACGGCGTTCTGTCCGGTGGTGCCGTCGATCACCATCAGCACCTCGTGCGGCGCATCGGCATCGAGCTTCTTCAGCACGCGGGCGATCTTGCCCAGTTCATCCATCAGGCCGCCCTGGGTGTGCAGGCGGCCGGCGGTGTCGGCGACCAGCACGTCGGCGCCGCGCGAACGCGCCGCCTGCAAGGCATCGAAGATCACGCTGGCCGAATCGGCATCCTGGCCCTGCGAGATCACCGGCACCTGGTTGCGTTCGCCCCAGGTCTTCAGCTGCTCGACCGCGGCGGCGCGGAAGGTGTCGCCGGCGGCCAGCATCACCGCGCGGCCCTCGTCGCGCCAGCGGCGGGCCAGCTTGCCGATGGTGGTGGTCTTGCCGGCGCCGTTGATGCCCACCACCAGCACCACGAACGGTTTGCGATGTGCCACGTCCAGCGGCTGCTCGACCGGCTTGAGCAGGGCGACCAGCGACTGGCGCAGGGCGGCCAGCAGCGCGGGGGAGTCGGCGAACTCGCGCTTGTGCATGCGCTTGCGCAGGTTCTCGACCAGGTCGGTGCTGGCCTCGATGCCGACGTCGGCGGTGATCAGGGTGGTTTCCAGCTCGTCCAGCAGGTCGTCGTCGAGCTTCGGATGGCGCACGAACAGCGAACCCAGGCTACGCGAGAACACGCTGCCGGCCAGGCGTTCGCGCCAGCTGCGCCTGGCCGGTGCGGCGGCGGGCTCATCGGCGGCGGGTGCCGGGACCTGGAAATGTTCGTGGTCGGTGGCGTTGTCGGCGGGCGAGGGTGTCTCGGCCAGCGCCTCGCGCAGGACGGGGGCGTCGCTGGCCTGCGCGACAGCGTCGACCGGCGTGATGGTGGCCGGCGCTTCCGCGTCCTTGTCGGCGGGCTTTTTCTTCCAGAACTTGAGCATTGCGGGCGTGATTCAAAGACAATGGGCGGCATGCTAACACTCCAACCTGTACTGGCCGCTGAGGGGCGGCGCGCCATCGTGGCAAGCGCATGAACGGGCCACGCAAGGCCGGCCCGGGACGGGTGCGCATCATCGGCGGCAGCCTGCGCAATTCGCGGCTGGAGGTGCCGGACGTGCCGGGGTTGCGACCCACCGCCGAGCGGGTGCGCGAGACCCTGTTCAACTGGCTGGCGCCGGTCATCGAAGGCATGGACTGCCTGGATTTGTGCGCGGGCACCGGCGCGCTGGGGATCGAGGCGCTTTCGCGGGGCGCCGCGTCGGTGCAGTTCGTCGAACGCGATGCCCGCGCGGCACAGGCGCTGCGGGCGAACCTGGTGCGGTTGAAGGCGGACCAGGCTCCGGTGAACGTCACCGACGCCGGCAGCTTCCTGCAGCAGGCCGGCCGGGCCCACGACCTGGTGTTCCTCGACCCGCCGTTCGCGCTGGACCTGTGGACGGCGCTGGCCGGGCAACTGGAGCGGGGCGGCTGGCTGGCCGCGCGGGCGTGGATCTACGTGGAATCACCCCGTGCCGTGGTGCCCGACCTGCCGCCGACCTGGCAACTGCACCGCGAAGGCCATGCCGGCGAGGTGCGTTTTGCGCTCTATCGGCTTGCGCTTCCGTTAAGCTAGTGCTCACAACCACTGCCACTTTCCCTCTCGTGAGCAAATCCATCGGCAATCCCCGCCTGGCCGTGTATCCGGGCACCTTCGATCCGATCACCAACGGTCATACCGATCTGGTGGCCCGTGCCGCGGCGCTGTTCGATCGCGTGGTGGTCGCGGTGGCCGACAGCTCCAGCAAGGGGCCGGCCTTCAGCATCGGCGAACGGATCACCCTGGCGCGGATGGCGCTGGCTGACTTGCCCAACGTGGAAGTGCGCGGGTTCGATTGCCTGCTGGCCACCTTCGTGGAGCAGATTGGCGCCGGCGTGATCATCCGCGGCCTGCGCGCGGTGTCGGATTTCGAATACGAATTCCAGCTGGCCAGCATGAACCGGCACCTGATTCCCCAGGCCGAGACGTTGTTCCTGACGCCGGCCGAGCAATACAGTTTCATTTCCTCCTCGCTGGTACGCGAAATCGGCCGCCTCGGCGGGGACATTTCCGGTTTCGTGCATCCGGCGGTACAACAGGCCATGCGGCAGCGCTGGCAGAAGAGCCGCGCCGGCTCCAACAAGCAACCCGAAACAGAAGGTGATAACCATGCGTAAGTTCGCTCTCATTGCTGCCCTCGCGCTGACCGCCAGCCTGGCCCTGAGCGCCTGCGGCAAGCACGAAGAAGCCCAGCAGGCCGACCAGCAGTCCAGCCAGCAGGCAACCAAGCCGACCGATCCGAACGACACCAAGGCGTGGAATGCCTACCTCGGCCAGATCGTGCAGAACAACATGCAGGGCATGAAGGCCGATCGTCCGTACCCGTATCTGGTCCCGGCCGGTGATACGGAAGACGACGTCGCCCGTCGTGGCCGCCAGTTGTCGAACGTGCAGGACACCGTCGCTCGCGGCGTGCTGCCGGGCAACATGCTGGTGTTCGCCGGCCCGGATTCGGCCAAGACCGCCGACCTGGTGATCGCGGCATTCAAGGATGCCAAGCCCGGTTCGTTCAAGGACGTGATCGTGCTGTTCATTGGTGACACCGCCGACCAGCAGCGCGTCGACGACGTGCTGAAGCCGACCGGCGCCACGGTCCGTTTCGTCGCGATGTAAGCACGACCGCCGCGCCGGTTTTCGGCGCGGCGGGATGAACCGTCGCCCCGCGACCTGCGCGGGCGCCGGGTGACTGCCCGCCGTGATTGCACCGGCGGCCCGGACGCTTTCCACGGCGTCGCAACCCGGCCTGTAATATCCAGCCATGTCCCTGAAAATTCTCGACACCTGCGTCAATTGCGACGTCTGCGAGCCGGCTTGCCCGAACAAGGCGATTTCGCTGGGCGAAGAGTTCTACGTGATCGATCCGGCATTGTGCACCGAGTGCGTGGGCCATCACGATGAACCGCAGTGCGTGGTGGTGTGTCCGGTCGAATGCATCATCAGCGACCCGGATCACGTCGAATCACCGCAGCAACTCGAACTGAAGTACCGGCACCTGATGGCCAGGGAGTCCGCGGCATGAGCCTGGCGATGAACTGGCGGGCGGCGGCGCTGGGCCTGCTGCTGGTCGCAGGCGGCGCGCTCGCTGCCGACGGCGCACCGGCAAAGGCCGCGAGCGGCCACGCCTCGACCCGGGCCCCGGGACACGCGGCGATCGCCAGCGCGAATTTCCACGCCACCGAGGCGGGCCTCGAAGTGCTGGCCATGGGCGGCAATGCGTTCGACGCCGCCGTGGCGGTGGCGGCCACGCTGTCGATCGTGGAACCGGAAAGCTCCGGCATCGGCGGCGGCTTCATGGCGGTGCTGCACCGGGCCAGCGATGGCCACAACGTTTTCATCGACGCGCGCGAAACCGCGCCGGCGGCGGTGGATGCGCAGGACTACCTCAACCCCGACGGCAGCCCCAATCGCGACACCGCGCTGAAGGGGCCGCTGTCGGCCGGCATCCCGGGCGAGCCGGCCGGACTGGTGCTGATCGCGAAGCGTTATGGACGGCTGCCGCTGAAGCAGTCGCTGGCGCCGGCCATCCGCATCGCGCGCGAGGGTTTCGAGCCGGACGAGCGCCTGCGCGAAGCCATCGCCGGCATGCAGAAGGACCTGCAGCGCTGGCCCGCGTCCACCGCGAAATACCTGCCGGGCGGCAAGCCGCCGGCAGCGGGCGTGATCTGGAAGGACCCGGACCAGGCGCGCACGCTGGAGCTGATCGCCAGTCACGGCGACCAGGGTTTCTATCACGGCGAGACGGCGCAGAAACTGGTCGCCGCGGTGCGTGCGGCCGGCGGCAACTGGACCCTGGCTGACCTGGCCAGCTACCGGGCGAAGGAGCGCACGCCGATCACGGTCGACTACCGCGGCTACCGGATCGTCACCGCGCCGCCGCCCTCGTCCGGTGGCGTGGCGATCGCCGAGATCCTCAACATCCTGTCCGGTTACGACCTGACGAAGATGGACGCCGCCACGCGCACGCACTACGTCATCGAGGCGATGCGCCGTGCGTTCCGCGACCACAACGATTACCTGGGCGACCCGGATTTCGTGAAGATGCCGCTGGACATGCTGCTGTCGCCGTTCTACGCCGACGGCCTGCGCCAGAGCATCCTGCCGGACAGGGCCACGCCATCGTCGATGCTGCCACGCGCCGAGGCGGTCGAGCCGGGCATGCACACCACCCATTTCTCGATCATCGACGCCGACGGCAACATGGCGGCGGTGACCTCCACGGTGAACTACACGATGGGTTCGAGCTTCGTCGCCGAAGGCACCGGCGTGCTGCTCAACGACGAGATGGACGACTTCGCGCTGGTGCCGAACAAGCCGAACGTCTACGGCCTGCTGGGCAGCAAGGCGAATGCGCCGGTCGGCGGCAAGCGCATGCTGTCGTCGATGTCGCCCAGCATCGTGATCGGCGCCGACCGCACCGCGGTGATCGGCTCGCCGGGCGGCTCGACCATCATCACCCAAGTGCTCGAGGGCATCCTGCACTTCATCGACGGCGAGAGCGCACGGCAGATCGCCGCGCACAAGCGCTTCCATCACCAGTACCTGCCGGACGTGGTGAATGTCGAGGCGGGCGTGTTCGATGCCGCGGCCAGCGATGCGCTGACGAAGATGGGCTACACGCTGAAGTCCCGCGAACCCTGGGGTTTCATGAACGTGGTGACCTGGGACCGCAAGACGAACCAGCTCGACGCCGCCAGCGATCCGCGCCGGCCGTCGGGGCTGGGCAAGGTGCAGTGAAACGACATGCAGCGCTGCCGGATTCGCTACTTTCCCCGAATGCTGCATGATGCGGTCATGGCCGCGGGCATTTTGCCGCCGGGCACGATCGGAGCAGGTTGATGGATTTGCGCAAGGGGATTTCGCTGCGTGCGCTGGCGTTGAACGTCGTCGGCGCGTTGCTGGTGTTCGCGGGCATCGGACTGATGGCGACCACGGCGCGTGGCCTGCAGGATTACCGGGTCGCCGCCAGCGCACATGGCGGCGAGGTGATCGACCTGGGCGAGAACGCGCGGCCGGAAGCCGGTCAGCACGGCACCATGGCCCGCCTGGTCGGCACGCCGCGGGTGGTCGAGGCGCCGCATGATCCGGACTTCAACCTGCGGGTGAGCACGCCGGTGCTGGTGCGTCACGTGGAGATGTTCCAGTGGCGCGAGATCCGGGTGGGCGACAGCGTGCACTACGAGCTGGACTGGGTCGATCACCTGCTCGACGCCGGTCACTTCGTCGAGCCGAAGGGGCACGCGAATCCGGTCGGCTTCCCGATCGATGGCAAGCAGTTCGATGCGGGGCTGGTGCAACTGGGCGGATTCAAGCTGGACCCGGTGCTGCTGCATGCGATGCCCGGCATCGTCCAGGTGACACCCGACGCCACCGTGCTGCCGGAAAATCTCGCGGCCAGCTTCTCGCGGTACCAGAACTACCTGGTCACCAGCGCGCACCCCGGCGATCCGCGGCTTGGCGATGTGCGGGTGAGCTGGAACGAGGTGCCGCTGCAGCAGCTGACCGTGGTCGGGCGCATCGATGGCGACCGGCTGGAGGCGGCCGCCGACGCGGCCGACGGCAAGGGGTACGTGGTGCAGCTGGGCGACGTGCCGGTGCTGGACATCTTTCCAGACCTGCCGGTGCCGCCAGAGTTCATCTGGACTTGGCGGATCCTTTCCGTGCTGCTGGCGTCGCTGGGTGCATTCGCGCTGTTGTCGGCCCATCGCGAGCAGCGCGATCCGCTGCTGGCGCTGAGCCTGGGCGTGCTGGTGGTCGGCGTGGTGGCCGCCGTGCTCTGGCTGGGCGATACGCAGGCGATGGGCGGCTGGCTGGCGGTGTCGCTGGTGGGCCTGGGCGTTGCGGTCTGGCGTTTGCGCGGGCCGCTGTTGGGGTCGGGGCGCGACTGAAGGTTGCCGCTCAGGCGCCGGCGGCCCCGGGCCGCCCGCCGTGTTCGATGAACCACAGCCCCGCGAACAGCTTGGGATCGATGGAATAGCCTTCCGCGGCGCGGGCAAACAGCCACGCGCCAGCTTCGCTGCGCGGTACCTCGTGCACCACGATGTTCTCGCTTTCGTCGCCGCCACCGGGGCCGACCCTGTGCAGATCCCAGGCGCGGGCGAACGCGATCATCTCGGTGCTCATGCCCGAGGACGACGGCCCCTGGTGGATGAATTCCACGCGTTCGCAGCGATAGCCGGTTTCTTCCTCCAGCTCGCGCTGCGCTGCCAGCAGGATGTCCTCGTCGTCCTGGCCGGGCAGGTCGCCGACCAGGCCCGCCGGCATCTCGATGGTGTTCTGCAGGATCGACACGCGGTACTGCTCGACGAACAGCACCTTGTCCTCGGGCGTCACGGCCAGGATGATCACCGCGCCGCCGGGATTGTTGCGCTCGGCATACTCCCAGCGGCCGCGCTTGCGCAGGCTCAGCCAGCGTCCCTCGTAGAGGGTTTCCACCGGCGCGCTGGCGTCGGCGGGGATGCGGTCGGTGGAGTGGGTCATCAGTCGCGGCGCCATGCTGGAAGCTTGCGTCATGTTGGCGGTTCGGCGCCGGATCGACAACAGCCTGCCGGTTCGCGACCGGCCGCTACAGCCAGCGTGCGCGTTTCAGCCCCACGTAGATGCCGCCCACGATGCAGCCCATCAGCACGATCATCGCCGGGTACGCCCACGGGCGGCTGAGTTCGGGCATGTGGGTGAAGTTCATGCCGTACCAGCTGGTGAGCAGGGTCGGTGCGGCCAGCATCGCGGCCCAGCCGGCGAGCTTCTTCATCACCTCGTTCTGGCGCAGGCTGACCAGCGACAGGTTGACGTTGATCGCCGCGGTGAGCATTTCGCGCATCGCGCTGATCGCCTCGTTTACGCGGAAGGCGTGGTCGTAGACGTCGCGGAAATAGGCGCGCAGTTCCTCGGGGATCAGGTTCGGATACAGCCGGATCAGCTGTTGCACGATGTCCTGCAGCGGCGCCACCGCCAGCCGCAGCGTCATCAGGTCGCGCTGCATGTCGTACAGGCGGCGGATCGTGCTGCTCTTGAAGGTCTCGCCGAAGATGTCGTGCTCCAGCTGCTGCACCTCTTCGCGGAAGTCGCGCACGATCGGCAGCAGGTTGTCGACGATGAAGTCGAGCACGCCGTAGAGTCCGTAGCTGGGGCCGTTGGCCAGCAGCTCGGGGGTGTGTTCGCAGGTGCGCCGGGCCGGCGCATACGACAGCGAGGCCCCGTGGCGCACGGTGACCAGGTAACGCGGGCCGAAGAAGATGTGCGTTTCGCCGAACGCCAGCTGGCCATCGATCAGCTGGGCGGTCTGCACCACCAGGAACAGCGAGTCGCCATAGGCCTCGATCTTGGTGCGCTGGTGCGCGGCATGGGCGTCTTCGATGGCCAGGTCGTGCAGGCCGAATTCGTCCTGGATCTTCAGCAGCAGGGCTTCGTCCGGTTCGTGCAGGCCGACCCAGACGAAGGTGTCCGGTTCGGCCAGTACATCGCTGATCGCATCCAGCGTGACGTCGCCGATGCGGCTGCCGTCCTGGCGATAGGCGATGCAGTTCACCACCATGGGCTGGTCGGTGCGCGCCACGGAGTCTGCTGGAGGCGAAGTCGGGTTCATGCCGTGCATGATGCCCCCCGTCCGCGGGTGGGGCAACGCGGATCAGCGGCGGTGGCGCAGGCTCCAGGCCAGGGCGAGCCAGGCCGGCAGCGCAAACAGCAGCCACGGCTGGTTCTGCTGCACGGTGCCGGGCAGCAGGTGCAGCAGCACCGCGACCATGCAGGCCAGCAACTGGATCGCGATCACGCCATCGATGAAACGCGAGGCCGCCAGGCCGCGGCGCGCGCGCCACAGCGTCGGCAGCAGCAGGAAGGCCAGCGGATTGAACAGCAGCAGGTTGGCGTTGGCCCAGGCCGAGTGATGGCTGGTCAGCGTCCACAGCGCCAGCAGCACGATGCCGACCAGGCCCGCGGCAACGAGGTAGATCGTGCCGAGCAGGGCGTAGCCGGTGGGCCAGTGGCGACGGCCCAGCACGAGCAGCGCCGCCAGCAACAGCCCGGCCAGCGCCAGGGGCAGGCGCAGGTCGGGCGGCACGGTCGGTGGCACTTCGAGCCGGTTTGCCGAAACCAGTTGCTCGCCGATCACCAGCGGACGCAGGCCGCCGTGGCCGTCGTCCACCTTCACCTCGCGCAGTTGCGACTGCAGCACTTCGGGCAGGAAGCTTTCCCGCCACGCATCGAGCGGCTGGTCGGCATACGGCCCCAGGCCCAGGTCCAGCACCAGCATCAGCCATGGCTGGCCGCTCATCAGGCGATCGGTCTGCTGGCGGTAGGTCATGCCGCCGGCGCGCGATTTCATCTGCGTGGCCACGATGCCGCCCAGCGCCTGGTTCAGCGCATCGCGCACGCGGGTGGTGCAGTTGTCCGCGTAGTAGTCGTAGTTGTAGCCCGCGTTCTCCGGGCGCAGGTTCCACAACAGGAAGTCGCGCAGCGCAGCGGCCTGGTTCGCGTCGAGCGCCAGCGGCTGGCGAGTGATCGAGCGGCCGGCCTCGACGTAATAGCTTTCGTCGAGGCTGGTCGGCGCCGCATCCATCAGGTAGTGCATGCGGCCGCGGGCGAAGTTGACGAAGAAGTTGGCCTCGTTGAAGTCGAACACGCCGTAGTTGAAGCTGACCGCTTCGCCGGAGACCGTGTCGCGCACCTCGATGGCATCGTGGCCGAAGCGCTCCCAGTAGGTTTCACCCGGGCCATAGGTGATCAGCGACACTTCGAGGTTCGCTCCCGGCGCGTTGGCCACGCTGGCCTGCGCCGGCGCGATGGCCAGCCACAGGGCGAGGAGCAGGAACGCGAGACCGGTTTGTCGCATGGGTTCAACCTTGTCGTGGTGCTGCGGAAACGGCGGGCCCGGTGATCCGGCCCCGCGCAGCGGGCGTGATGGAGTCTACTGGCGCACCACGCGGAAGCCCTGCACCCGTCGATCGTCGGCCTCGGTAACGTGGAACAGGTAGTCGCCGATGCTGACTTCCTCGCCGACCTCGGGCAGGTGGCCGAACTCGGAGGTGACCATGCCGCCCACGGTGTCGTACTCCTCGTCGGAGAAGTCGGCGCCGGTCTGTTCGTTGAAATCCTCGATCGGTGTCAAGGCGCTGACCAGCCAGTCACCGCCGGGCTGCTCGTGCATCAGCTCCGGTTCTTCCTCGTCGTCGTGCTCGTCGTCGATCTCGCCGACGATCTGCTCGAGCACGTCCTCGATGGTGACCAGGCCGGCGACGCCGCCGTATTCGTTGACCACCAGCGCCATGTGGTTGCGGCTCAGGCGGAATTCTTCCAGCAACACGTTCAGCCGCATCGACTCGGGGATCAGCACGGCCGGGCGCAGGATCGCGCGGATGTCGAAGTGTTCGGCGGCGCCGAAATACTTCAACAGGTCCTTGGCCAGCAGGATGCCGAGGATTTCGTCCTTGTCCTCGCCGTGCACCGGGAAACGCGAGTGGCCGGATTCGACCACGGCGGCGAGGATGTCGGGCAGCGGTGACTCGGCCGCCAGCATCACGATCTGCGCGCGCGGCACCATCACGTCGTCAACGCTGAGTTCGGTGACCTTGATCGCACCCTCGACCATGGTGAGGGTGTTCACGGACAGCAGTCCGTTGGTCTGGGCGGAGCGCAATTCCTCGATCAGTTCGTCGCGGTTGCGTGGCTCGCCGGAAAACATGTGGCCCAGTCGATCCCACCAGGTTCGGTGGGCCGGGCCGCTGGTACTGCCGGGGTCGTCGCTCATCACTCGTTGGGATTCTGCCCGAAAACGGGCGGAAGCCCGATTCTAGCGGAAAAATCGCGATGGTTCAGGGCACTGTTGCTCCTCCCCCTGTGTGCAGGAGGAGGTTGGCGACCGGAGGGAGTCCTTCAGGTGAGGGGGTTGCTCAGGGGGGCGGGGAAGATCAAGAGCGGACCCCACCCCGGCCCTCCCCTGCTTTGCAGGGGAGGGAGCAAGCAGGTCAGGCGTAGGGGTCGGCGATGCCGAGGCCGGCCAGGATGCGGGTTTCCAGCGCTTCCATCGCCTCGGCTTCGGCATCCACGAGGTGGTCGTAGCCGAGCAGGTGCAGCACACCGTGGACGGTGAGATGGGCCCAGTGGTCGCGCGGTGCCTTGCCCTGTTCGGCGGCCTCGCGCAGCACCACCGGCGCACAGATCGCCAGGTCGCCGATCAGGGGCAAGGTCACGCCCGGCGGCAGTTCGGCGGGGAACGACAGCACGTTGGTGGCGTAGTCCTTGCCGCGGTAATCGCGATTGAGCGCGCGGCCCTCGTCGGCGTCGACGATGCGGATCGCCAGCTCGACGCTCTTGCGACGTCTGGCGCCACGCAGCGCCGCCTCCACCCAGCGACGGAAACTGGCCGAGGCGGGCAGGCCGGCGCGCGGTACGGCGTAGCCGACGGCGAGGGTCACCGGCGCGCTCATTCGCCGCCCTCGTCCTTCTGCTCGAACGCCTCGTACGCCCGCACGATCTTCGCCACCAGCGGATGGCGCACCACGTCGCGCGAGGTGAAGAAGGTGAAGCTGATGCCGTTCACGCCCCGCAGCACCTCGATGGCCTGGCGCAGGCCCGAGCGCGTGCTGCGCGGCAGGTCGACCTGGGTGACGTCGCCGGTGATCACCGCCACCGTGCCGAAGCCGATGCGCGTCAGGAACATCTTCATCTGCTCGACCGTGGTGTTCTGCGCCTCGTCGAGGATCACGTAGGAATCGTTCAAGGTGCGGCCGCGCATGTAGGCCAGCGGCGCGATCTCGATCACGTTGCGTTCGATCAGCTTGGCCACCTTCTCGAAGCCGAGCATCTCGTACAGCGCGTCATACAGCGGGCGCAGGTAGGGATCGACCTTCTGCGACAGATCGCCGGGCAGGAAGCCCAGCTTCTCGCCGGCCTCGACCGCCGGGCGCACCAGGATCAGCCGCTGTACCCGGTTCGCCTCCAGCGCTTCGACCGCGCTGGCCACGGCGAGATAGGTCTTGCCGGTGCCGGCCGGGCCCACGCCGAAGTTGATGTCGTGGCTGGCGATCGCGTGCAGGTAGCGCGCCTGGTTCGGGCCGCGGCCCTTGATCACGCCACGCTTGACCTTGATCACCACTTCCTGCGCTTCCCCGGCGTCCGCTTCGGCGATCGCATCGACGCCGGATTCGGCCAGGTGCAGGTTGATCTTCGCGCCGGTCAGCGCCTCGTCCTCGGTGCCGGCATACAGCGCACGCAGCACTTTCTCGGTGGCCCTGGCCGGGTCGTCCGCGCCGATCACCTGAAAGATGCTGCCGCGGTGGTTGATCTCCACGCCGAGGCGCAGTTCGATCTGGCGCAGGTGCTCGTCGAACGGCCCGCACAGGTTGGCGAGGCGGGCGTTGTCTTCGGGGTCGAGGGTGAAGTCGCGCTGGTTGAGTTCGCTCATAGGGGCGCGAGAGTAGCGCGCCGCTGCCGGAAGGGCCATTGCCGAAAGCCCGCATGACAGGCAATTTGCAAATAATTAAATGATGAATTAATTTGCGTGCATGGCCACTTCGAACAAGCGCGCAAAAGCGGGTCGCCGTGCCGGACGACCCAGCGGTGACGATCAGGACCTGCGCCGGCGCCTGCTGGATGCGGCGATCGCGCAGTTCGCGCGCACCGGGATCGCCGCCACCTCGCTGCGGGCGATCGCCACCGAGGCCGGCGTCACACCGGCGATGCTGCATTACTACTTCGGCGACAAGGCGCGACTGCAGCAGGCGCTGATCGACGAGCGTCTGCTGCCGGCGCTGGCGCCGCTGCGCACGCAACTTGAACATGCCGGGGACGATCCTGCCGCACTGATCGAGGGTTTCGTGCGCGGCACCGGCGAACTGGTCGTGCACCATCCGTGGCTGCCGCCGCTGTGGGTGCGCGAGGTGCTGTGCGAAGGCGGTGCGCTGCGCGAAGTGCTGTTCACCCAGGGCGTACCGGGCGTGCCGCAGTTGCTGGCGCAACGCTTCGCGGCGGCGCAGGCGAATGGACGGCTGAATGCGGCGCTGGACCCGCGCCTGCTGGTCGTCTCGCTGGTCGGACTCACCCTGTTCCCCGCCGCGGGTGCGCCGATCTGGCGACGCGCGTTCGGCGCCGAAGAGCTGGGAGCCGAGGTCATGCTCAGGCACACACTGGCCTTGCTCGGACACGGTATTGGTACGGCAGAACCGGGAGAAACCGCATGAAGATCGCAGCCGTGATTTGCCGCTCGCTGGCGGCCTTGCTGCTCGTCATCACCGCCGCTTGCGGGAAACAGGCGCCGCAGGCGCTGGGCACGCTCGAATTCGACCGCATCACGCTGCCGGCACCAGCCGCCGAACGCATCGTGGCGGTCGACGTGCGCGAGGGCGAGCAGGTCAAGACGGGCCAGCCGCTGCTGCAACTGGACCCCGCGCATACCCGCACCCAGCTCGCGGCCGCCGAGGCCCAGCTGCAGCAGCAGCGCGAGGTACTGGTCGAACTCCAGACCGGACCGCGCAGCGAGGACATCGCCAAGGCGCGGGCGAACCTGGCGGCGGCGCAGGCCCAGGCGCGCGAAGCCCGCGCGTACTACAACCGCCTGCTTCCGCTGAAGGGCCAGAACTACGTGGCCGCGGCCGACCTGGATCGCGCCCGCGCCGCGGCCGGCAACGCCGACGGCCAGGTGGCCGCCGCACGCGCGGCGCTGGACGAACTGCTGCACGGCACGCGCCCCGAGCAGCTCGCGCAGGCGCAGGCCGCGGTGGCGGCGGCGCAGGCGCAAGTCGATGCGCAGCAGGTGCTGCTGGGCAAGCTGGCCATCGTGGCGCCGCTCGCCGGGCGAATCGACAGCCTGCCGTACAAGCTGGGCGACCAGGCGCCGGTGGGTGCGCCGGTGGCGCTCCTGCTGGCCGGCGATGCGCCGTATGCGCGCATCTACGTGCCGGTGCAGCAGCGTGCCGGCGTGCACGTCGGCGACGCGATCCGGGTCTTCGTGAGCGGCCGCGAACAGCCGTATGCCGGCAAGGTGCGGATGATCCGCAGCGAGCCGGACTTCACCCCGTACTACGCGCTGATCGGCGACGACGCAGCACGGCTGAGCTATCTGGCTGAAGTGACGCTGGGTGCGGATGCGGCCCAGCTCCCCGCCGGTCTGCCGGTGCGCGTCGAGTTCCACGAGTCCGCGAAATGACCACCGATGCCGACAGCGTGGCGATCCGTGCGCGTGGCCTGACCAGGCGCTTCGGCAAGCTGGTGGCGGTCGATCACGTCGACCTCGAAGTGCCGGCGAAGCGTGTCTATGGCTTCCTCGGCCCGAACGGTTCAGGCAAGTCGACCACGATCCGCATGCTATGCGGCCTCCTGAAGCCGACCGACGGCGAGATCGAGGTGCTCGGCCTGAAGATCCCCGCGCAGGCCGACGAGCTGCGTCCGCACATCGGCTACATGACGCAGAAGTTCTCGTTGTTCGAGGACCTCAGTGTGCGCGAGAACCTGGAATTCCTGGCCGCGATCCAGGGCGTGCCGAAGGCGAAGACGAAAGCCCGCATCGACGAGCTGATCGAGCAATACCACTTCGGCGATCGCCAGCAGCAGCTCGCCGGCAGCATGAGCGGTGGCCAGAAGCAGCGCCTCGCGCTGGCCTGCGCGGTGATCCACGAGCCGGAGTTGCTGTTCCTGGACGAGCCGACCAGCGCGGTCGATCCCGAATCGCGCCGCGACTTCTGGGAAAAGTTGTTCGAGCTGGCCGACATCGGTACTACCTTGCTGGTGTCCACACATCTAATGGACGAGGCCGAGCGCTGCCATCGGCTGGCGATCCTCGATCGCGGTGTGCTGGTCGCCGACGGCACGCCGGGCGAACTCAACGCCGAGCTGGATGGACGCACCTTCGTTGTCGACACGGCCGACCCGCGGGCAGCCCAGCGCGCGCTGGTCGACGTGCCGGGCGTGCTCGGCGTGGCCCAGGTCGGCAACACCTTGCGCGTGCTGATTGCCGAAGACGCCGGCGACGCGACGCAGCGCATGGACGAGGCACTGGCGGCCGCCGGGTCGAAGGCCGAGGTGGCGCCGGCGCTGCCCAACCTCGAAGACGTGTTCGTCGCCGCGACGCGCAGGGGCGATGCGGACGAGGAGCGCGCCGCATGAACTGGCGCCGGCTGTGGGCGATCGTGATCAAGGAGCTGCGCCAGATGCGCCGCGACCGCGTCACGCTGGCGATGATCGTGGGCATCCCGGTGATCCAGCTGGTGCTGTTCGGCTACGCGATCAACACCAACCTGCGCGGGCTGGCCACCGGCATCGCCGACCAGGCCAACACCGCCGGCTCGCGGGCACTGGTGATGGACATGCTGGCGACTGGCGTGGTCGCACCGGTCGCGAAAGCGGACACGCCGCAGGAATTGATGGCGATGATCCGGGGCGGCGACATCAGCATAGGCATCGTGGTGCCGCCGGATTTCGAGCGCCGCCGCATCGACGGCCGCGAGCTGGCGCAAGTGCTGGTCGACGGCAGCGACACGGCGGTGCAGGGCGCCGCCGCGCAGCTGGCGCAGGTGCCGATCGACAGTGCCGTGCCGGATACGCGTGCGCCGATGACCAGCACGCCGGCGGGCGGGCGAATCAGCGTGGTCGCCTTCTACAACCCGCAGCGCCGCTCCGCGGTCAACATCGTGCCCGGCCTGATCGGCGTGATCCTGACCATGACCATGGTGCTGTTCACCGCCATCGCGATCGTGCGCGAACGCGAGCGCGGCAACATGGAGCTGCTGATCGCCACGCCGCTGACCCGTTCCGAACTGATGGTCGGCAAGGTGCTGCCTTACGTGGCGATCGGCCTGGTGCAGACCAGCGTGGTGCTGGCGCTGGGCATGTGGCTGTTCGACGTGCCGATCCGCGGGAGCCTGCTCGACGTGTACCTGGCATCGAGCCTGCTGATCCTTGCCAACCTTACCTTGGGCCTGCTGATCTCCACTCGCGCGCAGTCGCAGTTTCAGGCGATGCAGATGATGATCTTCGTGTTCCTGCCGTCGATCCTGCTGTCCGGCTTCATGTTTCCGTTCGCCGGCATGCCGAAGCTGGTGCAGTGGATCGCCGAGCTGCTGCCGCTGACCCATTTTCTGCGCCTGATCCGGGGCGTGATGTTGCGCGGCGCCGGGTTGTGGGAGATGTGGGGCGACGTGCTCGCGCTGGCGACGTTCACGCTGGTGATGATGGCCTTGGCGATCCTGCGTTTCCGCAAGCGGCTGGATTGAGCCACTCCGTCGCCCGCTGGCTACAGGGTTCGATGCATCACGTAGAGATCGGTGGGGCCGAGCTGCGCGTGACGGAAGGCGCCGGGCACCTGGCCGACGATGCTGAAGCCGTGGCGCTGCCACAGCCGCACGGCGGTGGTGTTGCTGGCCACCACGGCATTGAACTGCATCGCGCTGAAGCCGGCCCGGCGCGCCTGTTCCAGCGAGTGCTCGCACAAAGCCGACGCCACGCCCTGGCCGCGCGCTTGCGGCGCCACCATGTAGCTGCCGTTGGCCACGTGGTCGCCAGGACCCATCTGGTTGGGCGCCAGCCGGTAACAGCCCAGTGCCTGGCCGTCGCGTTCGGCCACGAAACAGCGTGCCGGCGGCGTGGTCCACATGGAGCGGGCCTGTTCGAGGGTGATGTCGCGCGGATAGGTGTAGGTATCGCCGTCGGCAGCGATCGTCTGGAAGAACGGCCACACGCGGACGAACTCGTCCGCGCCGATTTCCCGGATCACCAGCTCGCTCATGACGCCAGTGCGGCGACTTCGTCGGCCAGCTTCACCCGCCCGCGCAGCGAATTGCTCATCGCCTCGGTGATCTCCACGTCGACGAACTGGCCGATCAGGCGCGGATGGCCGGGGAAGTTGACGAAGCGCATGTTCTCGGTGCGGCCGGTCAGTTCGCTGGCGTCGCGGGTGCTGGGCTTTTCGACCAGCACGCGCTGCACGCTGCCGACCATCGCCTGGCTGATCGCTTTCGCATTCGCGTTGATCGCGGCCTGCAGACGGGACAGGCGCTCATGCTTTTCACTGGCCGGCGTGTCGTCGGCGAGGTTTGCCGCCGGCGTGCCCGGACGAGAGGAGAAGATGAAGGAGAAGCTCTGGTCGAAGCCGATGTCGTCGATCAGCTTCATGGTCTTCTCGAAATCCTCGGCAGTCTCGCCAGGGAAGCCCACGATGAAATCCGACGACACGCAGATGTCCGGCCGCACCGCGCGCAGCTTGCGGATCTTCTGCTTGAACTCCAGCGCGGTGTAGCCGCGCTTCATCGCGGAAAGGATGCGGTCGGAGCCGGCCTGCACCGGCAGGTGCAGGTAGTTGGCCAGCTGCGGCACGTTGGCGTAGGCCTCGATCAGCGAGTCGGAGAACTCCAGCGGATGCGAGGTGGTGAAGCGGATGCGGCCGATGCCGTCGATCTGGGCGATCGCGTGGATCAGTACCGCCAGGTCGGCGATGCCGCCATCGAAGGTGGCACCGCGATACGCGTTGACGTTCTGGCCGAGCAGGTTCACTTCGCGCACGCCCTGGGCGGCGAGCTTGGCCACCTCGACGATCACGTCGTCGAATGGACGGCTGAGTTCCTCGCCGCGGGTGTACGGCACCACGCAGTAGCTGCAGTATTTCGAGCAGCCTTCCATGATCGAGACGAAGGCAGTCGGGCCTTCGGCGCGCGGCTCGGGCAGGCGGTCGAACTTCTCGATCTCGGGGAAGCTGATGTCGACCTGCGGCTTGCCGCTGGCGCGTTGCTGTTCGATCAGCTGGGGCAGGCGGTGCAGGGTCTGCGGGCCGAACACCAGGTCGACGTACGGCGCGCGCTTGACGATGGCGTCGCCCTCCTGGCTCGCCACGCAGCCACCGACGCCGATCAGCACCGGCTTGCCGTCCTTCTTGTGCTGCTTCCAGCGGCCAAGCTGGCTGAACACCTTTTCCTGCGCCTTCTCGCGGATCGAGCAGGTGTTGATCAGGATCACGTCCGCCTCGGATTCGTCCTGGGTCAGCTCCATGCCGTGCGACGCCTTCAGCACGTCGGCCATCTTGGCCGAGTCGTACTCGTTCATCTGGCAACCGTGGGTCTTGATGAAGAGTTTTGGAGGCGTCGGGTTGCCGCTCATGACTGGGGATACCGTGGTTCGTGAGGCACGAGGTGCCGTCGTGTGAGCCGTGCAGTTTACCCGCGCGGGCGCCCGCCTGCCAGTAATTCGCCATGCCGGATCAAGCACTTGCGGCTTGTCGGCCGGCAGCTCGGTGCCGCTGTCCGCGGTTCCGGCCACGCGTCGGCCAGCGGCCGGAACGCCGCATGGCGCACGAAATCGCCGTCGCGGACTTGGCGCTGGCGACGCATGGCGGCACACTGCGCCCATGTTCGACGTCGCAGGTCATGGGGGAAGCGTCGGTCGACTGCTCCGGGGCTTCCCATTACGCACGATCCTTTGCGGGGTCGCGCTGGCCTGCGGCCTGCTGTGGTGGCCGTCAGCCCGGGCCGGCGTGCTGTATCAATGCACCGGCGCCAACGGCGAGACGGTGTACAGCAGCAGCAAGGTCGGCTATCACGGTTGCCGCGCGATCAGCAGCTACGCTGCGCCCGCGTTCCGGCGCAAGCCGGCACCGCGGCCGCGGGTGTCGCTGACCGGGGTGTCCTCCGTGGTGACTACCTCGGCCCGCAAGCTGGTGGACGGCAGCGTGGAAGCCGCCGCGCTGACCGACGTGCAGGGAACGGTCGAAACCAGCGCGACGCCGATCGGCCCCGCGCCGGCCGGCAAGGTGTCCCTGGCTTCCGTGCAGGGCTCGGTGGCCACCGCAGCGACCGCGATCGGAAGCCCGGCCGCCGCCATGGCCGGCCAGTGGAATTATCGCGAGTCACCGGCTCCCGTCGCCGCGCCGAAGGCGGCCGGGCAAGCCGACAAGGTGCTGCGCGGTGCGGTCTACCGCATCGTGCGGGCGGATGGCAGCGTGGAATACACCAACCTGCCCCAGGTCGCTGGCACGCGTGGCCGCGCCGTCACCATGCTGTTCACCTATATTGCCACCTGCGCCGCATGCAATCTGCATTCGACGGTGCGCTGGGGCAGCGTGGCGCTCAACCTGACCGCGTATGCGGACACGATTCGCGCCGCCAGCGTGGAGTATGGGGTCGACGAAGCGTTCCTGCGCGCGATCATCCATGCGGAGAGCGCGTTCAATCCACGCGCATTGTCCATCGCGGGCGCGCAGGGACTGATGCAGCTGATGCCCGGTACGGCCGGTGACATGGGCGTGCTGGACGCGTTCGACAGCGATCAGAACATCCGTGGCGGTGCGCGCTATCTCAGCCTGCTGCTGCGTGACTTCAACGGCGACGAGCGACTGGCCGCCGCGGCCTACAACGCCGGCCCCGGTGCCGTGCAGCGCTACAACGGCGTGCCGCCGTATGCGGAGACCCAGGTCTACGTGGAGCGGGTGGGCACCTTGCGCAAGCGCTACGGCGCGGCGATCCACCAGCCACTGGCTGCGCGAGGGCCGGGCTCCGCGCCCTGAGCCGGAAGGTCCTCGCCGGATGCCGTCAATCGCCGGACAGCGCGTTCGTGCCCATCGCGGGTCGTTGCGCCACGGTGGCCTCGACGTGGAACGGGCTGCCGTTGCGCAAGCCCGAGATCTCGACCTTGCTGCCCGGTTTGAGCGCCGCCTCGGAGCGGCGCAGGCTGGCCGGATCGAGGATGTCATCGCTGCCGATGCGCAGCAGGATGTCGCGCGGCTTGATGCCGGCCACGGCAGCCGGACTGCCCGGATAGACGTTGGTGACCAGGGCGCCGCGGGCTGCCGCCGGCAAGCCGCTGTTGGCCGCGACCGGCACGAAGGCATAGTCGGCACCGAGCCAGCCGCGCACCACGTGGCCGGTGGCGATGATCTGGTCCAGCACCTTCTTGGCGGTGGTGACCGGTATCGCGAAGCCGATGCCTTCGGCGCCGGCGGCCTTGCCGATCAGCAAGGTGTTGATGCCGACCAGCTGGCCCTCGGCGTTGACCAGGGCGCCGCCGGAATTGCCCAGGTTGATCGCCGCGTCGGTCTGGATGAAATCCTCGGCGCTGGAGCTGTTCAACTGGCGGCCGATCGCACTGACGATGCCCATCGTCACGGTCTGGTTGAGCCCGAGCGGGTTGCCGATCGCCAGCACCACGTCGCCCGGCCGCGGGTCTTCGCTGGCGATCGGGATCACCGGCGGATTGCTGGCGTCGATCTTCAGCACGGCCAGATCGGATTCCTCGTCGGCGCCGACCAGGCGGGCCTGGGCGATGCGGCCGTCATACAGCAGCACCTGGATGTCGGCCGCATGGGCGATCACGTGATTGTTGGTCAGCACGTAACCCTGGGCGTTGACGATCACCCCCGAGCCCAGCGTCTGTTCCCGATGCTGGTAGGTCGTCGGCTGGCCACCGAACAACTGCTGCAGCACCGGGTTGTCGTACATCCGCACGGCCTGCTCGGTGACGATCTTGTTGGCGTAGATGTTGACCACCGAGGGCGCTGCGGCGGCCACCGCGTCGGCGTAGGAGACGGGCCCGTTGCCGACCCGGGGCTGGCTGGTCGCCGGTGCGTGCGCCGGTTCGGTCAGCCCGAAGCGCGCACGCAGCCGTTCGCCGCTGCCCGGCCAGAACAGGCCGACCACGAAGGCCATGGCCAGGCCGAGAATGGCGAAGCGGGCAATGAACAGGAGCGTGCCGGCGGCATGTTTCATGTCGGAGGATGGGTCCCGGCGATCGTGGCGAGTGGTGTGGCGGCTGGACTTCGCCGTGATGCCGTTTATTGTACGGGGCAGGGCCTGACGCTACACTAACGCGATTTTTGCAGGCACCAAAACGCCTGTGTCTCAATGGCAAGCAATGTAATCCGGAGAGCCTGATGGCGAACGAAGTCGTCGATCATGGCCGCCGCCGTTTCCTGACAGCAACCACTGCGGTGGTTGGTGGTATCGGAATCGTGTCGGCGGCTGTGCCCTTCATCAAGTCGTGGGAACCCAGCGCGCGTGCCAAGGCCGCTGGCGCTCCGGTTACCCAATCGTTGGCCAAGATCGAGGCGGGGCAATTGCTGACCGTATCGTGGCGCAGCCTGCCGGTGTTCGTGCTCAACCGCACGAAGGCCCAGCTGGCGACCCTGCCGATGGTTGACTCGCGTCTGGTCGACCCCAAGTCCGACGGCGCTTCCGCCGACCAGCAGCCGAAGTACGCGCAGAACGAAGGACGCTCGATCAAGCCGGAATGGCTGGTCATGATCGGCATCTGCACGCATCTGGGCTGCGTCCCGGACTTCGTGCCGGAGATCAAGCCCGAGCCGTTCGATCCGGAATGGAAGGGCGGTTTCTACTGCCCCTGCCACAAGTCGCGCTATGACCTGGCCGGTCGCGTGTTCCAGGGCGTTCCGGCGCCGAAGAACCTGCCGGTGCCGCCGTATCACTTCATCGATGACAGCACCATCCAGATTGGCGTGGATCCGAAGGAGGCTGGCTAATGGCCAACGTATTCACGAGAGTCGGTGACTGGGTCAACGAACGCGCACCCGGCATGGCGCCGATGTACCGCGCGCACATGACCGAGTACTACGCGCCGAACAACTTCAACCTCTGGTACTACTTCGGTTCGCTCGCCCTGCTGGTGCTGATCAACCAGATCGTCACCGGCATCTTCCTCACCATGAACTACAACCCGAGTGCGGCGGGAGCCTTCAACTCGGTCGAGTACATCATGCGTGACGTGGAGTGGGGCTGGCTGATCCGCTACATGCACTCCACCGGCGCCTCGCTGTTCTTCGTGGTGGTGTTCCTGCACATGTTCCGCGGCATCATGTACGGCTCGTACAAGAAGCCGCGCGAGCTGGTGTGGCTGCTCGGCATGCTGATCTTCCTGGTGCTGATGGCGGAAGCCTTCATGGGCTACGTGCTGCCGTGGGGCAACATGTCGTTCTGGGGCGCCAAGGTGATCATCTCGCTGTTCGGCACCATCCCCTACATCGGCAACACGCTGGTGGAATGGATCATGGGCGACTTCCTGCCCGCCGACGCCACCTTGAACCGCTTCTTCGCCCTGCACGTGATCGCGCTGCCGATCGTGCTGCTGCTGCTGGTGGTGCTGCACATCGCGGCCCTGCATGAAGTGGGTTCGAACAACCCCGATGGCGTGGAGATCAAGAAGGGTCCCAAGGGCAACCGCTGGGATGCGCTGAAACCGGCAGACGGCATCCCGTTCCACCCGTATTACACGGTGAAGGATCTGGTTGGCGTGGGCTTCTTCCTGCTGATCGCCGCCTTCATCATCTTCTTCGCGCCGACCTTCGGCGGCTGGTTCCTCGAGCACGACAACTTCATCCCGGCGAACAACCTGGCGACGCCGTCGCACATCAAGCCGGTGTGGTACTTCACCCCGTTCTACGCGATCGTGCGCATGATCCCGTCCTTCCTCGGCTCCGCCGTGTGGGGCGTGCTGGCGATGTTCGGCGCCATCGCGGTGCTGTTCGCGCTGCCCTGGTTCGACCGCGGCAAGGTCAAGTCGATCCGCTACCGCGGCACCGGCTTCAAGGTGGCACTGGGCCTGTTCGTGGTGTCGTTCATCGCGCTGGGTGCGGTCGGCGCGGGCATCACCGCCGAAGTGATCCCGGTCTGGTTCGGCGATGTCGACGTGACGTTCTGGGAAAACCTGTTCGGTCGCCTGATGACGCTGATCTACTTCGGCTTCTTCGCATTCCTTTGGGTCTATACACACTTCGGCTGGGAAAAGACCAAGCCGGTTCCGGAACGGGTGACGACGCATGACTAAGCGGCAGCTGCTAATGAAGCGATACATCTTCCCGGTGGCGTTGGCGTTCAGTCTGATCGTCGGCAGTGCCTCGGTGCAGGCGTCGGAAGAGGGCGGCCTGCCGCCCGCCGGCACCAACGTGCAGGACCAGGCTTCGCTGCAGCGCGGTGCCAAGCTGTTCTTCAACTACTGCGTCGGCTGCCACTCGCTCAAGTACATGCGTTACGAGCGGATCGCCAGCGACCTGGGGTTGACCGAAGCCGAAGTGATGGAAAACCTCAATTTCACCGGCGCCAAGTTCGGTGAACCCGTGGTTTCCCACATGCCGGCGGACATGGCGGCCAAGTGGTTCGGCAAGGCACCGCCGGATCTTTCGCTGGAAGTGCGCGCCAAGGGCCCGGACTGGGTCAACGCGTACCTCAACTCGTTCTACCTGGACCCGAGCCGTCCGGTCGGCTGGAACAACACGGTATTCCCGAACGCGTCGATGCCGTTCCCGCTGTGGGAATTGCAGGGCCTGCAGACGGCGGTGATGACCGAGGCCAAGCCGGGTGAAGACGCCAGGGTCGAGAAGCTGGTGCTGTCGCAGCCGGGCAAGCTGACGCCGGCCCAGTTCCAGCAGGCCAGTCGCGACCTGACCACGTTCCTGGAATATGCCTCCGAGCCGGCGGCGCTGGAGCGTCACCATTACGGCATCTGGGTGCTGCTGTTCCTGGCGTTCTTCACCTTGCTGGCAGCCATGCTGAAGAAGGAATACTGGAAGGACGTTCACTGAAGCCCGATGGCATCAACCGACTGCGGCGGCCACGAGCCGCCGCAGTCGTCTCACCGATGGGGAATTGCGCATGGTCCCAAGCGCTCGCTCGCGTACCGTATTGACGCTCTACACCACCGCCGATGACGTGCAATGTCATCGCGCCCGGCTGGTTCTTGCCGCCAAGGGGGTCAGCTACGAACGCGTCCTGGTTGATCCGGCACGTCCTCCCGAGGACCTGATCGACCTCAATCCCTACGCCAGCACGCCGACCCTGGTCGATCGCGACCTGACCCTGTTCGATACCTCGGTGGTCTGCGAGTACCTCGACGAACGCTACCCGCACCCCCCGCTGATGCCGATCGATCCGCAGTCGCGGGCGCGGCTGCGCGTGGCGGCCGTGCGCATCGAGAAGGACTGGCTGGTCGAGGTCGACATCATCCGTGCCGGTGGCCGGCCGGCGGACGCGGCCCGCAAGCGCCTGCGCGAGCATCTGCTGGCTTCCGTGCCGCTGTTCAAGGCGGCGAAGTTCTTCCTCAATCCCGAAATGAGCCTGGCCGATTGCCTGGTGGCGCCGGTCATCTGGCGACTGCCGTGGCTGGGCGTGGATCTGGGCAGGGAAGGCAAGCCGCTGATCGATTACGGCGAGCGGTTGTTTCACAGTCAGGGTTTTGCGCGCAGCATGACCGATCAGGAAAAGGCGATGCGGCAGGACCATGAGCAAGAATGAAGTAGTGCCAATGACGTCCAATCGGCCGTATCTGCTGCGGGCGATCTACGACTGGATCAGCGACAACGAACTGACCCCCTACATCCTGGTGGATGCGACGTTTGCCGGCGTGCGGGTGCCGCCGCAGGTGATCAAGAACGGCCAGGTCGTGCTGAACCTGGCGATGCGGGCGGTGGCGAACCTCGACCTGGGCAATGACTGGATCAGCTTCCAGGCGCGTTTCTCCGGTGTCAGCCAGTCGATCCAGATCCCGGTGCTGGCCGTGCTGGCGCTGTACGCGCAGGAGAACGGCCAGGGCATGATGTTCCCCGCCGACGAGGAGGGTGGCGACCCGCCGCCGTCCGCGCCCGAGCCGGACGACAGCACGCCGGGCACCGGCGGCGCGGAGGATGCGGGTTCCAAGCCGAAGCGCAGCGCACCGCATCTGCGGGTGGTGAAGTAGCGCGGAGGATTCGTGGCCCCGCGCCGTTGGGGCGTGAGGCAGGCGGGCCGGCGTGACCGCCGGTCAGTGCAGGCGGTCGATCTTGCGTGGACGCAGCGGCACCACGTTGTCGGTCCGGTTGGCCGGGACCTCGTGGGGCAGCAGCTCGATCACCGGGAGGCTGAGGCCGCTGAGGCTGTTTCCCAGCATCCACAGTCGGCACGGTTCGCGATCGTGGCCATCGATGCTCACCTCGAAACCGTAGCAGCGTTCGACCCGCAGCAGGCCATCGACCCGGCGCAGCCGCAGGGCGCGCAGCCCGACCGTTTCATCAAGCAGTTGCAGGCCGTGTTGCTCGCACTGGCGCCGGGCCTCCAGCACCGCCCGCTCGCGGGCAGTGCTGAGCTTAAGCCACGCGGCCACGATGGCGACAAGGCCAAGCAGCAGCAGGAGGTTGAAGACGTCGCTCATGCCTTCAGTGTGTGGGTGCCGCCGACCCAGTGCAAGCCGCCGGAGCCGATGGCCCCGGCCGGCGCTCCGGTCAGTCCAGTTGCAGGCGCAGCGACAGGTCGACGGCTTGCACGTGCTTGGTCAGCGCGCCGACCGAGATGAAGTCCACGCCGGTGCGGGCGTATTCGGCGATCGTCCCCAGGTCGACGTTGCCGGAGACCTCCAGCGCCACCCGGCCGGCGGTACGGCTCACCGCTTCATGCATGTCCGCCAGCGTGAAGTTGTCCAGCATGATGCGGTCCACGCCGGCCTCGAGGGCCAGTTCCAGCTCGTCGAGATTCTCCACCTCGATCTCCAGCAGCAGGCTGGAGTGCGAGCGGCGCGCCGCCGCGACGGCGGCGGCAATGCTGCCGGCGGCGATGATGTGGTTTTCCTTGATCAGGATCGCGTCGTACAGCCCGATGCGATGGTTGTGGCCACCGCCGCACCGCACCGCGTATTTCTGGGCGATCCGCAGGCCCGGGATGGTCTTGCGGGTATCGAGCACCCGCGTGCCGGTGCCGGCCACCGCTGCCACGTAGCTTGCGGTGAGGGTGGCGGTGGCGGAAAGCAGCTGCAGGAAGTTCAGCGCCGAACGTTCGGCGGTGACCAGCGAGCGGGCATGGCCGGAAAGCCGGCAGATCACCGTGCCCGGCGCCACGCGCTCACCATCACGGACCTGCCAGTCGATCCGCACTGCGGGGTCCATGCGGCGGAAACAGGCGTCGAACCAGGCCGTGCCGGCGATCACGGCATCGTCGCGGCAGGTCAGGACCGCATGGGCCTGGGCATCGACGGGAAGAAGGTCCGCCGTCGCGTCGCCTGCACCGAGATCCTCGGCGAGGGCACGTTCGATATCCAGGGCAATCTGATCGGCGGCAGGTGGCGTGAGCGGCGACGGCTGGGTCATTCGGTGGTGGTATCTGCGGGGGCCGGATGGTCGGGCTGGCTGAGCTTGCCCACGATCGCGCTCATCGCCCGGTCGAACAGCGCGTTCGCGGCGAGCACGCGGGCGTGGCCATCGGTCATCAGCCCGGTCAGCTCCTGAGGCGAGTAGTCGGCCACTTTCAGGCCACGCCGGTTGACGAACAGGTAGCGGCCGCTCATCGGGCTGATCCAGGACAGCTTGGCGCGGGTCATGGCCTCGTCGGGCAGGCAGAACTCCAGCCAGGTGCCGGGTTGCAGCGCCAGCACCTGATGCCATTCCGGGCTGTCCAGCGGAACCTCGGCGACCTCTTCCTCCAGTTCGTCCTGCTGCGCATTGCGGCTTTCGACGATCGGCTGGATGTTGTCGGGGATCGCCAGCATCGCAGCATCTTCCTCGACGGTGACGACCTCGGCCGGACCGAGCGCTTCGCCCAGTTGCTGACGGTAGTACGTGTGCAACTGCGCCAGCAGGCGCTCCACGTCCTGTTCCTGGAACGCCACGTTGGCCAGGCCCTGCCGCAACGCCCGCTCGATGCCCGGAAGCATCTGGCGCAGCACCTGCTGGCTCTGGACATCGTGTGGCGTGCGCGTGCTGGCGATGAATTCGTCGATGAAGCGCAGGGCGCTCTTGAAGGCGGGCGAATCCTCGCCCTCGCGCAACAGGGTGAGCACCAGGTGGTTGGCCCAGGCCCGCGCCAGCACGCCGTGCACCAGCGGCGGCAACTTGTTCTCGCCGATGCGGTCGAGGATCTCGCGGGCGGCGCGGCGGCGCGCCTGCTCGAGCTTTTCGCGGCCGCGGGTGGACTCGGCCACGCGCTGCTCGGCCAGTTCGGAACGCCGCTTGTTGGCATCCTGGAACTGCTGCAGATCGACCAGCAGGCGGTCGAAGATGCCCATGTCATCGTCGAAATCGTGCAGCAGCTGGTCGACGATCCATTTCACCTTGTCGTGCAGGCGCTGGTCGCGGTCGGATTCCTGCGACCAGCCCTTGGCCTGCTCGGCCAGGCAATCGAGCAGCCGCCGCGCAGGATGCTGGCGATGGGCGAACAGCTTGCGGTCGAGGATCGCCGCCTTGAGATAGGGGATCTGCAGGCGCGCCAGCATCACCTGCATCGCGGCAGGCAGGTTGCGGTCTTCCAGGATGAATTCGAACAGCATGCCGACCAGGTCGATGGTGTCTTCATCGATGGTGGCGACGTGGCTGGGCTTCTCGCCACGCAGGGCGCCGAGCTGGGTCAGCAACTGGCCCTTCAGCTGCAGCACCTCGCGGCTCAGTTCCGCGGCATCATCCGGCTGCGCATGCGGCAGTGGACCGGCGGTCGCGATCTGGCTCTGCAGCACGCTCAATGCACCGAGCAACTCGTTGGCCGACGGCAGCGGGCCGCTGGGCAGGCTCGCCGCGCCCAGGCCGACGCCGGCGTGCGGGCGCCGCGCGCTGAACAGGGCATGCAGGGTCTGCAGCAGGTCGCTCGGAATATCGCCGGCCTCGTCGGCGCCACCGCTGGCGGAATCCGCGCCTCCGGCCAGCGCGCTCGACGCCCCCGACTTGGCGCCGCCGCGGGTGATCTCGTGGCGCAGTTGCGGCAACACGCCGGCGCGCACCAGCTCGGTGTTGATGTCCTGGTAAAGCTCTTCGAGGCAGGACAGCACGTAGCGATCGAACAGCTTGTAGATGATCAGCTTGACGCGCATGTCGGCGCTGAGTTCGTGCAGGGCCTGCCGGAAGGCTTGCGCCAGCACGGCCGGCCCCACCGGATTGCCTGCATCGTCCACCTTGTGGCCGCCGCAGATGACCGACAGCCGCTGGTTGACCGAGAACAGGTCGCGCGAAAGCCGCGATTCGTTCTTGCCGATCATGCTGGTGATTGCCAGCGATTCTTCCAGTTCGTTGTCCGCCACCAGCGAAAGTTCTACGCCACCGAGCGGCGACGGCACGTTCATCGATTCCGTCTTGGGCGGATGGGCCAGCTCGGCGATGTTGCGGCTTACCGCGCCGAGGAAGCTGCGCTCCACCGCGGGCCGGCGCTTGCGCACCTCGCGCATGCCGTCGAAATAGTGCATCTGGGTGGCATTGTTCTCGGCCTTTTCGGCCAGGTCGAACAAGGCGTCGTCGACGTGCTCGAACGCATTGCCGGTCCACTGCTGCAAGTGCTTGCCGGCGATGTTCCGCACCGCACTCAGCAATTCGCCCACGCGTTCACTGGCCGGATCCATGCGCTGGCTCAGGCTGACGACTCGGGACGTATCGGTGGCTTCATTCATCGCCAAACCCCTGGAACATGGCGTGCGGCAGGACCCACAATGGATCGCGCAGGTGCTGACGATAAGCGAAATGACGCCCCCGTGTCATGCGCGGTCCGGCGTTTCAGGCCGGTGCTGCGGCCTCAGGCCGCAGGGAAATCGGCCAGTTGCAGCGTGCCGATGCCTTCTTCGGGCAGCATGACCGGAATGCCGTCCTCGACCCGGTAGATCACCTTGCCGTCCGTGGTGATCAGGCCTTCGCTGACCCGCTGGCCCACCGCCACGCCGGCTACGGTGTCGACCTTGCCGCTGCCGATGCCCTCGTTCAGTGCCTCGAGTTCACGCTTGCTCAGGGGACGCAACGGAGTTTTGCTGACCGGGCAGCACAGAATGTCTAGCAGGCGCTTGTCCATGGTTCGCTTGGGTGTGCCGGGGTGGAGAAAGCCCGTACAATAGCCGTTTTTGGGCATTCCGGCCATGACAGGAACAAGCATGCAGCCGCGCGTCGGCGTCGTGATGGGCTCGCGCTCGGACTGGGAAACCATGCAGCACGCGGTCGACGTGCTGACCGAACTGGGCGTTGCCCATGAGGTCAGGGTGGTCTCCGCGCACCGCACGCCGGACCTGTTGTTCAGCTACGCGGAACAGGCGGCGGCCCGCGGCATCCAGGTGGTGGTCGCCGGCGCCGGTGGCGCCGCCCATCTGCCGGGCATGCTGGCGGCCAAGACCCGCCTGCCGGTATTCGGCGTGCCGGTGCAGTCGAAGGCACTCAATGGCATGGATTCCCTGCTGTCGATCGCCCAGATGCCGGCCGGCATCCCGGTTGGAACGCTGGCCATCGGTCGCGCCGGCGCGGTGAACGCGGGTCTGCTGGCGGCGGCGGTGCTGGCGCTGCACGATCCCGACCTGGCGACGGCGCTGGAGAACTGGCGGCAGCGCCAGACCCAGGCCGTGCTGGAACAGCCGGACCCGCGCCAATGAGCGAACGGCAGCAGCCTGTGCTGGGCGTACTCGGTGGTGGCCAGCTGGCGCGCATGCTGGCGCTGGCGGCGGCGCCGCTGGGAGTGAAGTCGCTGGTGGTGGACAGCGCGGCCGATGCCTGCGCAGGCCAGGTCGCGCCGCTGGTGGTGGCCGACTGGACCGACTACGCGGCGCTGGAGAAGTTTGCCGCGCAGGTGGATGTGGTGACCTTCGATTTCGAGAACGTGCCCGCCGAGACCGCGCACTGGCTGGCCGAGCGCGTGGCGGTGTTTCCCGCGCCGCAGGCGCTGGCAATGGCGCAGGATCGACTGGCGGAGAAAACCCTGTTCCGCGAATGCGGTTTGCCCACGCCCGATTTCATGACGGTGGACACCCGTGAGCAGCTGGACCAGGCCCTGGCCCGGGTCGGCGCGCCGGCCATCCTGAAAACGCGGCGGCTCGGCTATGACGGCAAGGGCCAGTTCCGCTTGCGTGAGGCAGCCGATGCCGACGCGGCCTGGGCGGCGCTCGGCGCACAGGCACCGGCCCATGGACTGATCCTCGAGGCCTTTGTGCCGTTCGAGCGCGAGCTGTCGGTGCTTGCCGTGCGCGGCCGCGACGGTGACTTCCGCACCTGGCCGCTGACCCGCAACTGGCATGTCGACGGCGTGCTGTCGATGAGCCTGGCGCCGGCGCCGGACATCGACGTGCTGCAGGGGCGCGCCACCGAACTGGCCCGCATCCTGGCCGAACGGCTGGGTTATGTGGGGGTGTTCGCGCTGGAGCTGTTCGTCAGGAATGGCGAGTTGCTCGGCAACGAAATGGCGCCGCGGGTGCACAACTCCGGGCACTGGACGATCGAGGGTGCCCGCACCAGCCAGTTCGAGAACCATGTGCGGGCCGTGCTCGGCATGCCGCTGGGTGATACCGGTGCGCGCGGCGTGTCGGCGATGTTCAACTGGATCGGTGAGTTGCCCGAGCCGGTCGGCGTGCTGGGGACCCTCGACGCGCATTGGCACGATTACGGCAAGCAGGCACGACCCGGACGCAAGGTGGGACACGCCACCGTATGCGCCGACGAGGCGGCCGTGCTGGCCGCGCGGCTGGCGGACATGGCGGACACGATGGGACGTCAGGCGCAGGCGCGTCCGGCCATCGAGGCGTTGTCCTAGGGCCGCAGTCCGAAACCCGGCGACCTGGACGGCCTGGCCGAACGCCCACGCCGGCCAGGCATGTCATTCGCCTTCTTCCCGATATTCCCGCGGCCCGACGGCATGTCGGATTGCCGGCCCGAGCGACGTGCGCCGCGCATCGTCGGGTCATTCATCATTCCAGGAACTCCCATGTCCCTTTCGCTCGCCCAGGCGAAGAGCAACACGCTGTCCGGTCTCACCGTGGCCTTCGCGCTGGTGCCCGAGGTGATCGCCTTTGCGGTGATCGCCCACGTCAATCCGCTGACGGGCTTGTATGCGGCCTTCATGATGTGCCTGATCACTGCAGTGCTGGGTGGCCGGCCCGGAATGATTTCCGGAGCCACCGGTGCGATCGCGGTGGTGGTCGTGGCGCTGGTGGTGCAGCACGGCGTGCAATATCTGTTTGCCGCCGTGGTGCTGATGGGCCTGCTGCAGTTGCTGTTCGGTGCGCTGCGGCTGGGCAAGTTCATCCGCATGGTGCCGCACCCGGTGATGCTGGGCTTCGTCAACGGCCTGGCGATCGTGATCTTCCTGGCCCAGATGCCGCACTTCCAGCAGCATGGCCAGTGGATTGCGGGTCACACCCTGTGGGTGATGCTCGGCCTGGTCGCGCTGGCGATCGTGATCATCTACCTGCTGCCGCGGCTGACCCGGGCAGTGCCTTCGGCGCTGGTGGCGATCCTGGCGGTTGCGGTGCTGACCAATGCCTTCGGCATCGAAACCCGCACGGTGGGCGATCTCGCGTCGATCAGGGGCGGCTTGCCCAGCTTTCACCTTCCCGATGTGCCATGGAATGCCGACACGCTGCGCATCGTGTTTCCGTACGCGCTGATCATGGCCATGGTCGGGCTGATCGAGTCGCTGCTGACCCTGAACCTGATCGACGAGATGACCGATACCCGCGGCAAGCCGAACCGCGAATGCCTGGCGCAGGGCGCGGCGAACGTGGTGACCGGCCTGTTCGGCGGCATGGGCGGCTGCGCCATGATCGGGCAGAGCATGATCAACGTCGGTGCCGGCGCGACGCATCGCCTGTCCGGCATCGTCGCCGGGCTGGGCCTGCTCAGCTTCATCCTGTTCGGCTCGGCGCTGATCGAGCGGATTCCCCTGGCGGCCCTGATCGGGGTGATGTTCGTGGTGTCGGCGAAGACCTTCGCCTGGGGCAGCGTGCGCGTGCTGGGCAAGGTGCCGCGCGCGGATGCGCTGGTGATCGTGGCGGTCACCGTGGTGACCATCTTCACCGACCTGGCGCTGGCGGTGCTGCTGGGCGTGGTGATCTCGGCGCTGGTATTCGCCTGGCAGCACGCGAGCCAGATCGAGGTGGACACGCACACCGATGCGCAAGGCCGCCGCATCTACGAGCTGAAGGGCACGCTTTTCTTCGCCTCGACCCGCAATTTCCAGAACCTGTTCAATCCCAAAGATGACCCGCAGCAGGTGATCGTGGAATTCGGCCGGGCCAGGGTGATGGATCACTCCGCCATCGAGGCCATCGATACGCTGGCCGAGCGCTATCAGAAGCTCGGCAAACGACTGCAGCTGCGCCACCTGAGTCCGGATTGCGCCGAGCTGCTGTTGAAGGCGGGCGGCATGATCGAATCGAACGCCGCCGAAGACCCGCACTATCACCTGGCGGATGATCGGCTCGGTTGATCGAGGTTTCGCGCAGGCATGAAAAAAGCGGAGCCGCTGGCGGCCCCGCTTCCCGTTTTCAGATGGCCGGACTTCAGGCGAGGTTCTTTGCCGCGAAGTCCCAGTTCACCAGGTTCCAGAACGCTTCCAGATACTTCGGGCGGGCGTTGCGGTAGTCGATGTAATAGGCGTGTTCCCATACGTCGGCGGTGAACAGCGGCTTGTCGGTGCCGGTGATCGGCGTGGCCGCGTTCGAGGTGTTGACGATGCCCAGCGAACCGTCCTGTCGCTGCACCAGCCAGGTCCAGCCGGAGCCGAAGTTGCCGGCGGCGGACTTGCTGAATTCTTCCTTGAACTTGTCGACCGGGCCGAACGCCTTGTTGATCGCGTCGGCCAGCTTGCCGCCGGGTTCGCCGCCGCCTTTCGGGCTCATCGAATTCCAGTAGAAGGTGTGGTTCCAGATCTGGGCGGCATTGTTGAACACGCCACCGGACGACTTGCGGATGATGTCCTCGAGCGGTGCGTCGGCAAACTCGGTGCCTTCGATCAGCTTGTTGAGGTTGGTCACGTAGGCCTGGTGGTGCTTGCCGTAGTGGAAGTCCAGCGTTTCAGCGGAAATGTGCGGCTCCAGCGCGTTCTTTTCGTACGGAAGCGGGGGAAGTTCGATCGCCATGTTGAGGCTCCTTGACGTTGGCTGGGAAAAAGGTCGGCGCAGCGGACGGCAGCCGACGGCTGGCTGATACAATAGCGCTCTGCCTGCATTGTAAAGATGAATCACCGAACTATGGACATCAACGAGCAAATCAGGGCGATGCTGGCCGCGCATCCCATCGTGCTTTTCATGAAAGGCACGCCGGAGTTTCCGATGTGCGGCTTTTCGTGTCGCGCCGCGAAGGCGTTGACCGAAGCCGGCGCGGTGTTCCAGGCCGTGAACGTGTTGGCCGATCCGCGCATCCGCGCCGCGTTGCCGCACTTTTCCAACTGGCCCACGTTTCCGCAGTTGTTCATCCAGGGCGAGCTGATCGGTGGTTGCGACATCATCGAGGAGCTGAAGGCTGCCGGCGAGCTGTCGCGCATGGCCAGCGACGTTGCCGGAGTCGCGCTTTGAGCATGCTGCCTTTTTCTCGCCTGCCCGATGACTGGCAGCCCGCCAGCGATATCCTGGCCGGCCGCGTGGTGCTGGTCACCGGCGCCTACGGTGGCCTCGGCGGGGCGGTGTCGCGGGCCGCGGCGCGTGCGGGCGCCACCGTCGTCATCACCGGCAAGCGCAAGCGCCAGCTCGAGCAACTCTACGACGCGATGCTCGCCGAAGGCCTGGCCGAGCCGGTGATCCACCCGCTGGACATGGAAGTGGCCACGCCGAAGGACTATGCCGCGCTGGCCGAAGGGCTGGAGCGCGACTTCGGTCGCCTCGACGGCATCGTGCACGCCGCCGTGAGTTTCGGCGGCCTCACGCCGATCACCATGCACAAGCCGGACGCCTGGCTGCGCGCGATGCATGTCAACGTCAACGCACCGTTCGCGCTGACCCAGGCCTGCCTGCCGCTGCTGACCCAGGCCGATGACAGTGCCGTGGTGTTCGTGCTGGACGACCCCGAGTTGCTGCAGCGCGCGCACTGGGGCGCTTACGGCGCATCGAAGGCGGCGCTGGAGCGTTTCGCGGCGATCCTCCACGAGGAAACCGACACCGGTCCGCTGCGGGTGCATGCCCTGTTGCCGGCGCCGATGCGCACGGCGCTGCGGCAGCTGGCTTACTTCGGCGAAGACCTGCTGCAGCGACCGTTGCCGGATGCCACCGCCGCCGCGGCGATCCACCTGCTGGGCGCGCGGGGCGCCCCGGCGCGCGGCACGATACTGGACCTGCGGGCCGGCTGATTGGCAGCAGGTCCACCGAAAGGGCGCCACACCGGCGTCGATCAAACATGGAGTCGAGATGGAAGCGCAGATGACCACCTTGTCCGCGGGCATCCTGCTGTTCCTGATCATGGACCCGCTGGGCAATATCCCGCTGTTCCTCAGCCTGCTGAAGGACGTGCCGCCCAAGCGCCGCCGCCACGTGATGGTGCGCGAGCTGCTGATCGCGCTGGGCGTGTTGCTGGCGTTCCTGTTCGGCGGCCAGTACATCCTGCACCTGCTGCAACTCAGGCAGGAGTCGATCAGCATCGCCGGCGGCATCGTGCTGTTCCTGATCGGCATCCGCATGGTGTTCCCGCCCGCTGATGGCGGCGGCATCTTCGGCAAGTCCGGTGGCGGCGAGCCGTTCATCGTACCGATGGCGATACCCGGCGTGGCCGGCCCCTCGGCGATGGCGGCGCTGCTGCTGCTGACCAACACCCAGCCCGGTCGCACTGCAGACTGGGTGCTGGCCCTGCTGCTGGCATGGCTTGCCACCGCGCTGATCCTGCTCAGCTCGACCTACCTGTTTCGCTGGCTCGGCGAGAGCGTGCTGACGGCGCTGGAGCGCGTGATGGGCATGCTGCTGATCGCGCTTTCGGTGCAGATGTTCATGGCCGGCGTGGCCTCGTTCCTGCACGCGAGCACCTGAGCTTTCGCCCCTGCCGCAAGTTGTTTCGGCGCGGCAACGCGGTCGCGAGGATTTCGCGAAATCGACATCCGGCTGGTGTGCGCCAAACCGCGGCAAACATTCTCCGTTCGGTATAGGCGCGTCCCTGGATAAGGTGTCGCACGACGGCCATGGCGATCCCGGGAAGGCTCGCCATGTGACTGATTTGGAAAGCTTCGTGCTCGCGTTCGGGGGAGGGGTTCGCCGCGCCGGGGTGACGTGTAAACGTTACAAAAATGTCATACAATGTCGTTACAATCATTTAACAAAGCCGCGGACGGGTTGGTCCAGCGTGCTGGAGTTCTTGCGGTTCGTGCTGCTTTTGGAACCGCGCAAATCAATTGGGGTTGCAGATCGTGTCGATGTTGCCTGGCCTGCGCCGGGCGGAGCCACGCTTTTGACCTTCAAACCTGAGTTTCCTTTTCGTTGCGAGCCTGAGGGTCGATCAAGAATGAATAACCGAATTCGCACCAAACTCCTTCCGTTTGCCATTGCCTCGTTGCTGGCAGCGTCGGTGCCTGCCATGGCGCAGGACACCTCTTCTTCGATCAGCGGCCGCGTGCTCGATGCCAGCGGCCAGCCGGTCGCCGGCGCCACCGTGCAGATCGTGCATGAGCCCTCAGGCACCACCAAGATCACCACCACCGGTCCGGATGGCCGTTACTCCTCGCAGGGTCTGCGCGTGGGCGGTCCGTTCGACGTGACCGTCTCCAAGGCCGGCATGGCGCAGGCGGAACAGGACAACGTCTATCTGCAGCTGGCTCAGGAAACCCCGGTCAATCTGACGATGGGCGGCGCCAGTGAGCAGGCAGCCACCAACCTCGGCGGCGTCACCGTTTCGGCCAACTCGCTGGCCCAGACTTTTTCGGCTGACAACAAGGGCATCTCTACCAACGTGTCGAGCCGCGAAATCGAAGCGACCCCGACGCCGGACCGCTCGATCCAGAACATCGTGCGCCTCGATCCGCGCATCGTGGTCACCGACCGCGCCGCCGGTTCGTTCTCGGCCATCGGCCAGAACAGCCGCTACAACAACATCACCGTCGATTCGGTCAGCGCCAACGATCCGTTCGGCCTGAATGCGAACGGCCTGCCGACCCTGTCCACGCCGATTTCGCAGGACACGATCGAGGAATACAACATCTCCACCGCGAACTATGACGTGGCGACCCGCCGCGGCGTGGGCGCCGTGGTCAATGCGGTGACCAAGAGCGGCACCAACGATTTCCACGGCTCGGTCTACTACGTATTCCAGAACCAGAACATGATCGGCAAGAACGAGGCCGACGCCAAGTTCAATGGCTTCGATCGCCAGTGGACCGGCGGCGCCACCGTCGGTGGCCCGATCATCAAGGACAAGCTGTTCTTCTTCATCTCGGCCGAGAAGAGCAAGCAGATCGGTTCGGGCAGCCCCTACGGTGCGGAAGGCAGCGGCGCCAGCGTCATCGTGGACGGGCTCACCCCGGACATGATCCAGCAGGTGCGCGACATTGCCGCCAGCAAGTACGGCATCACCGACATCGGTTCCGCGGGCGGTGGCAACACCGACCTGGAAGACAAGCGCTACCTGGGCAAGATCGACTGGAACATCAGCGACAGCCATCGTGCCAGCTTCACCTTCAGCCAGACCAAGGAAAGCAAGCCGACCATCGGCGGCAGCAGCAGCAAGCTGGTGCTGTCCAGCGGCTGGTACAACTCCGATACCAAGAACACCAGCTACGCGCTGCATTTCTACGACGACTGGTCCGATTCGTTCTCGACCGACACCACCATCTCGTACGCGAAGTTCCACAAGGGCAGCAATCCAGTGGCGGGCGGCGCCCTGCCGGACATCACCATCTATCCGGTCGGTTTCAGCGACGGCGCGCAGGTGGAATTCGGCACCAACTATTCGTACCAGGCCAACATCCTGGACGTGAAGACGCTGAACGCCGCCTGGGCGGGCACGTACTACGCGGGTGACCACACCATCAAGGGCGGCTTCGACTACGAGCGCGACACGACCTACAACCTGTTCCTGCAGAACTATTTCGGCAGCTACACGTTCGAGGACGGCAACGGCCTGAGCGGTCTTGAGAACTTCGCGAATGGCGACTATTACCAGTACCGCTACAGCCGCCCGGCCGATGGCCTGAGCCTGAATGACGTTGCCGCCAACTTTGAGCTCAAGCAGTGGGGCGTGTTCCTGCAGGACACCTGGCAGGTCACCAACAACCTGTCGGTCCAGTACGGCATCCGCGTCGACATCCCGCTGATGAGCGACAAGCCGATCTACAACCCGCTGTTCGCTGCGGCGCCGGGCACCAATCCGGTGACCGGTGCTGCCACCGGCGGCTTTGGTCGTACCAACCAGACCACGATCAACGGCAACCGCGTGGTGCAGCCGCGCCTGTCGTTCAACTACAACTTCGACACCGAGCGTCTGACCCAGTTGCGTGGTGGCGCGGGCCTGTTCATCTCCAACCCGCCAGGCGTGTGGATCGGCAACATCTTCTCCAACTCGGGTGCGACGCAGACCCAGTTCAACTGTGGCCCGACGCAGAGGGCTCCCTGCAACACGAATCTGCCCGCGTTCAGCCCCGATGCGCACAACCAGAACGACGGCGTGGTCGGTTCGGGTCAGCAGACGGTCAACACCGTCTCGCCGGGCTTCCGCCTGCCGAGCGTGTGGAAGTTCAGCGTGGGCATGGACAAGGAGCTGCCGTGGTGGGGCCTGGTCGCCACGGCCGACTACCAGCACATCAAGGTGCGTGACGCGATCTACTATCAGAACATGAACATCGGTGCTCCCACCGGTGTGCTGCCGGATGGTCGCTTCACCTACTACAAGAACCCGACCAAGGATCCGCGTTCGTCGGGTCAGCAGTCGCGTTACCTCGCCAATGGCGCCTTCTCCGACGGCACCATCAACCTGGCCAACAGCAGCCGCGGCAGTGCGGACAGCCTGGCGCTGTCGTTGAAGAAGCCGTTCTCGACCGACTGGTCGGGCATGGTGGGCTTCACCTGGAGCCGCGCCACGGAAGTGAACCCGGGTACCAGCAGCGTCGCCCGTTCGAACTACGTCAACAACTACGTGTTCAACCCGAACGAGGACAAGGCGAGCCCGTCGAACTACTCGATCCCGCGTCGCGTGATCGCCGGCCTGAACTGGCAGCATCGCTTCTTCGGCGATTACGCCACCAGCGCCAGCGTGTTCTATGACGGCCACAATGCCTCGCCGTACAGCTGGACCTTTGGCAACGATGCCAATGGTGACGGCTTCAGCAACGACCTGGTCTTCATCCCGAACCCGGGCCAGGTGTCGTTCCGCACCGGTACCGATCCGGCGCTGATCCAGCAGTTCTACGACTACATCAAGGGGAACGACTACCTGAAGGATCATCAGGGCGGCCCCGCCGGCCGCAATGGCGATCACGCAGGCTGGCTCAACCAGATCGACCTGAGCTTCAGTCAGGAAATTCCTGGCCTGTTCAAGGGCAACAAGGGCAAGATCAAGCTCGACGTCTACAACTTCACCAACCTGCTGAACAAGCACTGGGGTATCGAGAAGCGCGCCAACTTCCCGGGCTACCGCAACCTGGCTGACTTCTACGGCGTGGATGCCGACGGCAAGTACATCTACGACATCTCCGGCTCCAAGTACCTCCACGATGGCAGCTACAGCCCGGAGCAGGTGCCGACCTCGACCTTCCCGAGCGATCTGGCTCAGCGTTGGGCGGTGCAGCTGACGGTGAAGTACACGTTCTGATCCGTTCCCGGGTTTGAAACGCAACCGGCGCCCGCGAGGGCGCCGGTTTTTTTATGCTTGACCATATCGTGGTTCACGCAGGAAGCTAACAGGTCGGGCGCGATGGAGCGGCCATGGAGAAGCAATCGAATGAATGACACCTACAAGGGTGCGCCAGCCAGAACCGGCGTCGTGAGCGCCCGCATTTCGCCGATCGGTGGCCTGGACGTGCTCTCGCGCCATGAAGTGGCGCGCCTGCGCGGTGCCAGCGGCTCCGGTCTGCACGCACTGCTGCGGCGCTGTGCGCTGGCGGTGCTGACCTCCGGCAACATCAGCGACGACCCGCGGGCGATCCTCGAGCAGTACCCCGATTTCGACATCCAGGTGCTGCAGCAGGATCGCGGCATGAAGATCGAGCTGACCAACGCGCCGGCGCAGGCCTTCGTGGACGGCCAGATCATCCGCGGCATCAACGAATTGCTGGTCGCGGTGGTGCGTGACATCGTCTACGTGTCGACCCAACTGGAGCAGGTCGGCTTCGACCTGGACGAATCCGCGGGGCTGACCCAGGGCGTGTTCGAGATCCTGCGCAACGCGCGCATCCTGAAGCCGCAGGTGGATCCGAACCTGGTGGTGTGCTGGGGTGGCCACTCGATCTCGCGCGAGGAATACGACTACACCAAGCTGGTCGGTTACCAGCTCGGCCTGCGCGGGCTGGACATCTGCACCGGCTGCGGCCCGGGCGCGATGAAGGGGCCGATGAAGGGCGCCACGATCTCGCACGCGAAGCAGCGCCGCCGGCACAACCGCTACATCGGGATCACCGAGCCGGGCATCATCGCGGCCGAATCGCCGAACCCGATCGTCAACCACCTGGTGATCATGCCGGACATCGAGAAGCGGCTGGAGGCCTTCGTGCGCCTCGGGCACGGCATCATCGTGTTCCCCGGCGGCGTCGGCACGGCCGAGGAAATCCTGTACCTGCTGGGCATCCTGCTGCACCCGGACAACGCCGGCACGCCGTTCCCGCTGATCTTCACCGGCCCACGCCAGTCGGCCGCCTATTTCGAGCAGATCGACCGTTTCCTGCGACTGAGCCTGGGCGACGAGGTGGCGCAGCACTACCAGATCATCGTGGACGATCCGCAGGCCGTGGCGCGCACCATGATCAAGGGCCTGGACAAGGTGCGTCACAACCGGCTCGACACCAAGGATGCGTTCTTCTTCAACTGGGCGCTGCAGATTCCGCTGGAATTCCAGCAACCGTTCCGGCCCACCCACGAGGCGATGCGCGCGCTGCAGATCCGGCATGGCCGGCCGTTGCACGAGCTCGCCGCGGACCTGCGCCGCGCGTTTTCCGGCATCGTCGCGGGCAACGTGAAGGAGGAGGGCGTGCAGGCGATCGAGAAGAACGGGCCGTTCGACATCGACGGCGATGCGGACATCATGCGTGCGCTGGACAAGCTGTTGCAGGCCTTCGTGGCACAGCACCGCATGAAGCTTCCCGGCGGCAGCGCGTACGAGCCGTGCTACCGGGTGCTCGGTGCCTGAAGAAAAAGTGGCAGGAATCGCCGGTGATGTCTTGACAGCCAGCGGCCTGCTCAGCAAACTACGCAGCTCACGCCCGAATAGCTCAGCTGGTTAGAGCACTTGACTGTTAATCAGGGGGTCGTTGGTTCGAGTCCAACTTCGGGCGCCAAATGCAAACAGGGGTCGGCAGTGATGCCGGCCCCTGTTCTTTTTGCGGAACGCAAACCGGCGCGCCGCCGGGGCAGTGCGACGACATGACCGGGGGGCCGGGCCGCAGAGGCGGCCGGCATTGCGTATCATCGCGGGGTATCCGCAGCGCGCCGGTGGCGGTATGCCGACATCAGCGCGCCTGGTCCGATTCGCGCGATTTGCAAGGTCTCCCATGCGCCGCAACAACCCGGCAGGCCGCCTGCCCGAGCCACCGAATCCGATTGCCGACGACGGCGACGAAACCCATTTCTGTCGCACCTGCGCGTTTTCCGGCGCCTGCATTGCCGAAGGCTATGGCAAGCCCGAGCTGCTGGAACTCCATTGCCTGGTCGAGCACGTCGGGCCGTTTCATGCCGGCGAGCACGTCTTCCGCACCGGCGATCCGTTCCGCTCCATCTTTGCGGTGCGCGCCGGTACGGTGAAGACCAGCATGGTCGACGCCGAGGGCCACGAGCAGGTGCTGGGCTTCTACCTGCCGGGTGAGGTGATCGGCCTCAATGCGATCTATCCGGACCACTTCCCCTGCGATGCGGTGGCGCTGGACACCGCCTACTTCTGCCGCTTCTCGTTCCCCGCGATGAGCGCGCTGGCCACGCGCATGCCGGCGGTGCAGCAGCGGCTGTTCAGCCTGATCAGCAAGGAGCTGGGCATGGCCACCCTGCTGGCCGGCGATCACAACGCCGACGCGCGCATGGCGGCGTTCCTCACCGATCTTGCGCGGCGTTACGAGGAGCGGGGCTTCTCCGGCACGCGCTTCCACCTGAGCATGTCGCGCGGCGACATCGCCAACTATCTGCGCCTGGCCGCGGAAACCGTGAGTCGCGTGCTCAGCCGTTTCCGCCAGCAGGAACTGATCGAACTGGAAGGTCGCGAGCTGGTGTTGCGTGATCCCGAGCGCCTGCAACAGCTCGGCAGGAACCTGCTTCCGCGCTGAGCGATTTTCGGTGCCTGTGGCGGCTTGACGCACACGCAGTTTTCCATCGGCAAAGATGACTTGCGTCAAGCGCGGTTCGTGACCTCTCCCTACGATTTCATCCAGAAACCACAGGGAGAAACCCATGTCACGTTCGTTGTTACTCGTTCTTGCCGCGGCGGGTGCGTTGACGCTGGCCGGCTGTTCGGGCAAGTCGTCTTCGGTGTCGCCGGTGGGGGAGGTGGCCGCCAGCCCGGCCGCGATCGCCGCCACCCACGGCGACTTCGGCCCGCCCCAGGGCGAGCCGATCCACGCGGTGCTGACCAGCCCGCCGCACGTGCCGCCACCGCTGAAGCGCAACTACCCGGCGAAGG
>NZ_LMGH01000013.1:18162-403509 GCF_001427365.1 Rhodanobacter sp. Root561 | reverse complement strand
GAAAGCGTTGGGCGGCTTGACACCTGCCGCCTACGCGAAACAGTTAAAGTGACCCCGGACTCTAAACCTTCCTGCTACTCAATGCGGGGGGACGTCGTGATGACACAATTTTTCGAAGTCTTTCTTATATCGATCTATGTTGGACGACATAGGAAGCCCCCTGTGCTGCCTAACGCTTGAGTTAAGCAGCGGCGAAGCCGTCCGCCTTGAACGAACTGTTAGCCATCACTTGCGCTTGGTACCCGCAGCCCACATTGCGAAGCGATCATTTCCAGGCACCAATGAGTTTGAGATGTTGAACGCGATCTTTGTGGACTTTCCTTGAAGTAGATGAAGACTAAGGAACGTCTGCAAATACTGTGAAGCCACAGCGCCATGAATTGACTTCTCCGGCGCTATGAGAGCCCTGCAAAATGGCAGCTTTGAGAAGTCTCTAGCAAACGGCGCTTTACCGGTCTCGCAGCAGAGCGAAACAAACAGCTTTGGGCTTGTGTTGTGCTTGGAAAGGCGCCGATCGAATGAAATTGGAAGACGTGCGCCGCCTACGCCGAAGTAGATGGCCGTCTTATCTCCGTGACCAATCAAGATGATGTGGGTATAGGCGGCATGATGTATTGCCCACCACTCGCCGAACTCACCAATCGCTCGAATTTTGACGCTTGAGATGTGATCGTCTGGCAGCAAAAGTCGGCAGAACTGCAAGAGGCTCTTACTGAGGGGGTTTATGAGCCCATCTTCACTCTGAAAGTCGCCTATCGACACGAGGGCGATGCCAAGTGAGTGATGGGCTTTCGATGAGCCAATGGTTTGTGAGGAGGTTCCGTCAGGTAGCCGTACTTGGATTGATCTATCGCTTGCTGCAACAACCTCGCAGCGCCGCATGGCAAAGATGTCTCTGTCGCCTTCGGGCAGAACGCTCGCTGGCACGTAGACGCGATCGCCGACTTGAAATTTTGGCATTAGGTAGGTCTTGCTGTGGTGGCTAACGCTGAAGTTAAGCGGCGAGCGCTTTTTGCGCGTCCGCCTTGAACGAACTGTTAGACCGCCGCACGATGCCCAAAAAGAGCAGCACTAGACAGAGGCCGCCGAATATTGCACTTGCTGCAAGCATGGTGAGGTAGCTGAAGACTTGCCAGTGTGACGTGAGAGTTGTGGCGCCGATGATGAACCAAGAGATCAACCCAAAGAACGCGCTGCCCACGGCCCCGCCAACAACGAACGCGGAAGCCATTACAAGAGCGATGAGCGGCAGATGAAAAACACGCGCGACGCCGAAAGCAACGCCAAAGACCAACAGGCCGACGAGAACCACAATAGCAAGTGAGAAGAGTGGGCCCATAGGTCTAACGCTTAGTAGACCCCATATCGGGGCATATGCAACGGATGTTCAGCTTTCGAAGGGAACCCGTCAAGCGAGCAGATTGTCCGGTTTGGCAAGGGCTTGAGGGATGACGTGAGCGGCTCGGACGACTGGGGGTGACTTTGCATATCTCACAAATCGAGGTGCTATGTCTTATCTCCCACAATTGATGGTGATAACAGCTGCACGTTCGCAGTGTGCGCAAGCCGCCTTATGAGCGAGGTTCGGCGATCTTTCACGCTCGAACGACACCACTCAGGTGACTAGGCCGTGCGCCACGTGGAAACGTCGGTTCATTTTGGTCCCAGGGAAAGGTGGCTCGGCTGCCGCAGGCAGACGAATGCTCTTGCTTCAAAACTCGAAAATACGAGTCCGATGAAGTCCGCCTTCACAACGCGAGCCCTCATCCTCAATGACTCGCGCCAGCCGCTCTCTTGCCTGAAAACATGACGCAGACCCCCACGAAGACCAGCAGCACCACCGACGCGGAATAACGACTCAAGGCGAGCCCGCCGGACGCCAGCGGCTTGTCCAGGAAGTCGCCAAGCACAGCCCCCAACGGCCGCGTCAGCACGAAGGCTGTCCAGAACAGCAGCGTGGAGGAGACCCGGGTCCAGAAGTGCGCGCCGGCGACTACCACCAGCAAGCCGCCGAAGATGAGCGCTGCGCCCAGGTAACCCAGGCCGGCGGTGTCCGCCGTCCAGTCGCCGAGCGCGGTGCCCAGCGTCTGCGAGAACATGATCGTGGTCCAGTAGAACATCTCGGATCGGGGCGTGCTCACCGACTCGACCGACACCGTGCCCGTCGTGCGGTGCCACACTGCCAGCGAGGCGAGCAGCAGCACCAGCAGCAGCGTGCTGCCGCCCGCGTAGCCGATGCCCAGGGAGCGGGTCACGAAATCCGCCAGGGTGGTGCCCACCGTGGTGGTGGCGATGATCGCCGCCCAGTACACCCAGGGACGAAAGCGCGTGGCGGCGATCTGCACGCCCACCGCCACGAGGAACACCGCGGCGAAGATGGCGGTCGCCACGAGGTAGCCCAGGTTCATCGACATCGACACCGCGTCGCCACCGGTTTCGCCCAGCGTGGTGACGGCGATCTTGATGACCCAGAACAGCAGGGTGACTTCCGGTACCTTGCCGGGTGTCTGGCCGTGGACAGCGTTCATCGGGGCGCCTGCCATGGAAAGTGGTGAAGCCTATACCCATTTGTTTCTGGCGCCATTTCAATTTTGCCCGGCTGGCGCGTCTAGGCCTGCAATCGACAGCCGCGGCAAGCGCAAGCGCGCCATGAGTACCCTGATGGACGGTCCGCACAGTTTTATGGAACACCTCTCGCGCCACGACGACCTGCAGTTCGACCCCGCGCCCACTCATGGCGAGGTGGTGGCGGCGCTGTATCGCGAGCATCACGCTGCGCTGGTGGCCCTGCTGCAGTGCCGGCTGAATTCGCGCAGCGACGCGCAGGAGATCGCGCAGGAGGTCTACGTGAAGTTGCTGACCATGAAGGACCTGGGCCACCTGGAAACGCCGCGGGCGTTCCTGTTCCGCATGGCGATCAACCAGTCGGTGGACTACCTGCGCAAGCGCGTGGTGCGCGCCAACCTGTCGCCCCCGCCCGCCAGCGAGGATCTGCACGCCGCGCCGCTGCCCGAGCAGCACCTGTGGGCCGGCCAGCAATGGAAGAAGGTGCAGGCCGCCCTGCGCGAGTTGCCGGCCAAGTGCAGCCAGGCGTTCGTGCTGCACGTGCTGGAAGGCCGCGAGTTTTCCGCGATCGCCACCGAGATGAAGCTCAGCGAACGGATGGTCCGCTACCACGTCAGCCGGGCCATGGCGCACTGCCGTGAACGCTGTTTTGCAATGGAGACGCCGTAATGGCCACCAATACCGGATTCGACGAGGAAACCACGCGCACGGCGGCGCTGTGGTGGACCCAGTTGCGCGATCCCGAACCGTCCCCGGACCTGCTTGAGCGCTGGGGTGCATGGATGGCGGCTGATCCCAGCAACGCCCAGACCTTCGCCCAGCTCAACGCGCTGGGCGAGCTGGCTGCCGACGCCTCGCCCAGCCAGCGCCAGCAGCTGATCGACGAGTTCGCGCCACGCGCCACGAAGCGGTCGTATCGTCCGCTGGCGGCCGCCGCGGCCGCGGCCGTGGTCGGCGTGGCGCTGCTGGGCGGCTGGTGGATGCTGCGCGGCGGGCCGGATCACTCCCCGCTGCCGCAGCAATACGCCAGCGCGGTGGCCGAGGATCGGGCCATCCAGTTGCCCGATGGCACCGCCATCGAACTCGGTGCGGCCTCCAGCCTGACCACCCGCTATGCGCAGCACCGGCGTGACATCGACCTGCGCGCCGGCGAGGCGTTCTTCACCGTCACGCATGACCGCGAGCGTCCGTTCGTGGTGACGGCCGGCCCCCTGCACATCGAGGATCTCGGCACCGCATTCAACGTGCGGCGTACCGGCCAGCGGGTCAGCGTGACGGTGACCGAAGGACGGGTGCGGCTGTCCCCGGCGAACGGCGCCGCGGACGGTGCGGACCTGCCCTCCGGCCGGCTGGACCTGGTGGCAGGCCAGCGCGCCGAGTACGACCCGGTCAGTGGCGCGCTCAGCGTCAGCACGATCGCGCCGGAACACGCGGCGACGTGGCGCCAGCATCGGCTGGAGTTCGTCGACGAACCGCTGTCGACCGTGCTGGTCGACGTCAATCGCTACAGCCGCCAGCCGGTGCAGCTGGCCGATCCGCGCCTGGGCGAGCTGAGGTTCACCGGCACCGTCAACACGACTAACATTGGCCGTTGGGTCGATGCCTTGCCGCACGTTTTTCCCGTGCAGGTGAGCGCGTTTGCCGATCACGTGGTGCTTTCGGGCACCGGAAAGCCCTGAGAGCCGGGAGCGTGGGTGGTGGAAATGTTCGAGGCGAAGGCCCGGCCCGATTTCCACCGGCCACGCTCCTGACCATGGTTCGCACGCACGGTGGGCAGGATGGCGGAACGTAAATGGCGTCGCGGCGACGGACGCAGGTGTTGCAGATGACGTCCGCGAAGCGGATGCAGCGTGCATTCGGCGTTGGCCTGGCATGGATCACGGCGACCGGTTTCGCCGGCGTTGCCGTTGCCTCGGGCGCACCGACTCTGAAAGCCGAGCGCACCAGCTTCTCGATACCCTCGCAGCCGCTGGCCGATGCGCTGATGGCGCTGGGACGCCAGGCCGACGTGCAGATACTCGCCTCCAGCAAAGCGATCGCTGGGCGGCGCAGCACCGGCACCTCCGGCAGGTTGAAGGTGGAAGCGGCGCTGGACCACCTGCTGCAGGGCACCGGCCTGGACTACGAGGTGATCGGCAGCCGCACGGTGGTGGTGCACCAGCGCGAGTTCAGCCCGGCGACTTCCTACGAAAGTCCGCTGCGCGGCACCAAGCCGAATGTGCCGATCGTCTCGGTGCTGGATACCGTGCGGGTCTCCGGCCTGGTGCTGGGCGATTGGGGATTCCTGGCCGACAGCACGCGGGGCGCCACCCGCACCGACGCGGAGCTGGCCGACCTGCCGCAGTCGGTGAGCATCGTGACGCGCGACCTGATGGATTCCCGCCAGGCGTTCGAGGTGGCCGACGTGGTGCGCCACGTGGCGGGCGTGGACTATGTGGATGGCTTCGGCGGCCCGCCGCTGTTCCGCATCCGCGGGTTCACCACCGGCAACGGCCTCACCGACGGCATGCCCAACGGCGTGGCGCGCATCGAGGATCTGCCGCCGCTGATCGGCATCGAGCGGGTCGAGGTGTTGAAGGGCCCGGAGACGATCCTCGGCGAGTCGTCGGTGGACAACAATTTCGGCGGCTCGGTGAACATCGTGATGAAGCGGCCGCAGGCCGAACCGGTGCGCCAGCTGACGTTCTCCACCGGCCAGGGCGACGGCAGCCGCCTGGGCGTGGACCTGGCCGGTCCGCTCGACGAACAGGGCCGGCTCACCTATCGCTGGGTCGCCGCCGGCAATCGCGCCGAGCGCACGGCGCAGGGCTATCGCGGCCAGCGCAGCGGCTACTTCGCGCCCTCCATCGGCTGGCAGGACGACACCACGCGGTGGCTGTTCGGCCTGGAATACGTCGACAACCGCGTGCCGGTTGCGGACCACACGGTGCTGCTCGGGCAGTCGCTGGCCAGCGCGTCGCCATTCGACCGCTTGCTGGGCAACCCCGACGACCATGCGCGATTCCGCACGCGGCGTGCGTTCTACATGGTCGAGCAGGCACTGGGCGACGACTGGAGCCTGCGCAGCCGCGGACAGTACGTGAGCCAGCGCAGCAGCGGCCAGGCCTGGGCGTTCTCCGACACCCAGCATTTCGGCCTGAGCGAGGCGCAGGCCAGCAGCTATCGCTATTCCGACGCGTTCTACACCTTGCAGAACGAACTGGCGGCAAGTTTCGAGCAGGGCCTGCTGGTGCACGACGTGCTGCTGGGCGTGGACTATGCCCGCACCCGCACCGGCAACGGCAACCAGCCCAGCGCGCTGGTCACCGGCGCAGCGGTCAACGCCGACCTGCAGGCTGACGACTTCCAGCCGTTCGCGTCGGCGAAGAACACCGTCGTCGTCCAGACCCGTCCGCTGGGCGGATCGTGGTCGAGCCAGCTCGGGCTGTTCGCGCAGGACCAGGTATCGATCGGCGAGTCATGGCATGTGCTGGCCACGGTGCGCCACGCCACCTACGAGCTGACGGGTGCGGCGATGCCCGCGCTGCGCCAGTCGAGATGGATACCGAGATTGGGCGTGGTCTATCAGCCGAGCCCCGGCGTGTCGCTTTACGCGTCCAGCAACACCGGTTTCCAGGCCGATGCCCTGCTGGGCGAGGACGGTCGCCCGCTGCCGCCGTCGGTGTCGCACCAGCTCGAACTGGGCAGCAAGGTCGGCCTGTTCGACCAGCGCGCCAGGCTGACGCTGGCCTGGTACCGCATCCGGCTGGACCACAGCATCAGCCAGGTAGCGCCGGAGGCGCCGCATTTTGCCGTGCCGGGTCCGGGCCAGACCAACACCGGCGTGGAGATCGAATTCGACGGCCAGGTCCTGCCGGGGCTGGATGTCTCGGCCAGCTATACCGGCGCGCGCATCCGCAACCACGACGGCAGTGCTCCGTACGGCGCGCCGCGGCACCAGTGGAACACCTGGGCCAGCTACCGCTTCCAGCGCCCTGCCCTGCAATCCTGGGGCGTGGCCGGCGGCGTGTTCGGGCGCAGCAGCACCAGTGGACGCACCGAGGACGACGGCTATTTCCGCATGCCGAGCCAGCTCAGCGCGGAGGCGAACCTGAGCTGGTATGCCGATCCCTGGACGCTGACGCTGGGCGTGAAGAATCTTTTCGGAGGCACCTTGTACGCGATCAACGCCGAGTCGTCGTTCGTGCCGGTGCGCCAGGGCCGGCTGGTCCTGTTCAACGGAACCTTCCACTTCTAGCTTCCGCCGCGCGCGCGTCATGGACCGGCAACCAGCAGGCCGGCGGAAGCGGCCGGGTGTTTCTCGCCGCCGCGAAATCGCTGGGCCGGCGTCGCCGCGCCTTCGCGCGACTCCGCGGTTTCCGCGGCGGCAGGCAGCGCTCCGGTCGATCGCCGAAACGCGGCCGCGAAGGCGTCACCGGCTTCCCGCCGGAAGGCTTCGCTGCGCTGCTGCTTTTCGCGGCGGCTGCGCGGACCTTCGGCGCACGGCGCGGGAATCAGCGACAACGGCAACGCATGACAGCCTGCGCCGGCGCTCACGCCGCCCTGTGCTTCCCAGAACGCATCGCCGCTGGCGGCAGCTTCCACGTCCGCACCGTCGGCATCCGCACCCGACTGGCCGACGCAGGCTGCCGCCGTGACGGCGCGAATCCGCTTCAGCCCATGCAGCGCCGCCAGCTCGCGCACCAGCGACATCAGCAGGTCCTTCGGATGCAGGCCGTGGCTGCCCCGGATGAATTCCCGCGTCGCCTCGAACGGCGCATGCGGGCCCGCGCCCCGCAACGCCCCGATGGTGACGCTGTCGCGCCGATCGAAGGTCAGGATGCACGAGGCCAGCACGTCCTTGTCGTCGCTGAGCAGCAACAGGCTCAGCTCGCCCGCGTCGGCGCGCGAAGGCTTGCGCAGGTGCAGGTGCACGTCGGCCGCATCCTCCAGCCGCAGCGTAGTCAGGCGCGCGCCACCACCCAGCACGAGGCGTTCGGCCAGCCATGCGGGAAAGCGTCGCATCACGAAATCGTAGTGCGCATTGACGATGCGACGGCGCGCGGCGGGGTTGAAGTGCGTCGAGATGTAGGGCCGGTGCCAGCGCTCGTACAGCCGCGGATCGGCCTGCGCCGCCCGCCACATCGCCTCGCGCGCATGCAGCGAGCGCAACCACTGCGTCTGGCGGATGCACAGCCGCAGCCAGCTGGTCATGTGCAGGGCCAGCTGCCAGCGTCCGTCACCGGAGGCCTGGCGCAGCGACCAGCGACTGCGCACGGCCTCCGTCCACAAGCGGGTCGTCCTGCTGATTTGTTCGATGCGCATCGGTCCGCCTCGTCATGCCGAGTTGACCTGTGAGACGCGCGAGCCACCGGTTTTTGAAATGCCGGCGATCAGCAGTCCGCTGCGCGGCGACCGGCGGACCCGATCAGTCCGAAATCGCCAGCACGCATTCGTCCGCGCCGTAGCTGCGGCAACACACCGGAAAGATCGACAGGCTCCCCGGCGCAATGACCGGTCCCAGCAAGCCTTCGAGGAATCCGCTGAAGAAGCTGCAGCCGGAGTGGCCCTGCTCCGTGCACAGCGGGCTGTCGAGGATGTGCAGCTGCGACCCCTGCTGATCCACTTCCACCAGCGCCCGCAAGGCCGGCGTGCCGATGCGCTCGAGTGCATCGGTCAGGCCCAGGCCACCATCCATCGCGTATTCCCGCGCGAACACCCACGCACCGGCGCGCTGGCCGGCCAGCGCCAGCGAGGATTCGCGCGCGCCGTCCGGCACCGAGGCGCTCAATGCCAGCAGCCTGGGCATCAGTTTCGGATAGTCGTATTCGAGTGACTGCAGCGCCTTGTCGACCGCGCTCTCGTCCGCGTCCAGGGCCACCACGTCGACGAAGGGATTCGCCTCCACCGATGCGACAGGCGGTGGCGCCGGCGCACGCGTGGTGGGCAGGATGAACTCGAAGTCCGGCTCCGCTGGCGCAGGCGGCGCCGCCGGAACGGTCTGCACGGCTTCGGCCTGCACGGCTTCGGTCTTCGCGGGCCGGGCCAGGATCGGCGCCACCGCGAAGGGCTCGTCCGTCAGCACTTCTCTCGATGGCGATGCGGCAGGCGAAGCGACGGGCGCCGGTGCAGGCGCCGCCACCTTCGCGACAGGCGTGACCGGCTCGGGCGCCGGCGGCGGCAGATAGGTCGCCCGCTTCACCGTGGCGCCGAAATGCGGCTGCTCCTCGCCCTCCACGAACGGCGTGATCCGGAAGCTGACGAAGCGGTCATAACCTTCCAGCGCCGCTTCCAGTTCGCGCTTCTTGCGCGGCGAGCCGCGCACCACCATCGTCAACAGTGTCCCATGGGGGTCCTGCACCAGACGCTGGCGCTGCAAGGTGAAACCGCTGGCAAGAATGAAACGGCCAACTTCGATGAGCAGGCCTTCGCGACTTTGCGAAAGCCCCTGGATTTCCAGCTCGATCATCAAGCCCCCTGTAGGCGATGCCGATGGAGATGTGGGTTGAAGGACGGCGCCGGTCCCGAACAGGGCCCGGGCGCACATCGGTGCAACGGAGCAATTTTATCGCGGTCCCGCCGCCCGGGGTGTGAACGGATACGGCGGATGGAACATGTCTTGCGGGCACGCGTGGCGGATGGCGGTGCAAGCACGTATCGTCGCCGCTTCCCCAGCGAAGGTTTGCCATGGCCACGCCGAAACCGTTCCACCATGCTGCCTTTCTGCGCGACCTGGAGCAATTCGTCGCCGGTGGAAGCTGCCCTGCCTCCTGTTCGCCCGAACTGGCCGCGATCCTGCGGACCCCGGGCGTCGATGCCCGGCCCTCACCGGCGGCCAGCCAGCTGGTTCGCCTGCTGCATGCACGCAAGGCCGTGCTGAAGGCAGCGTTCGACACCGGGCAGGTCGCCGACGAATTGCGTCGCCACCAGAAGTTCGCCAGGCCCGGGCAGCCGTCGCCGCATATCGTGCAATTGCGCCAGCAACAAGCCGCCGCACGACAGGCTTCCAGCCAGTCGCGACAACTGCTGATCCAGTCCGCCGCCGCCTTCGTGCGCGAGGCCGGCATCGTGCCGCCCGCGCGACTGGCCCTCGAGGTGTTCATCGACGGCTGGATGGAAGCCGGCTTGCCGAAAGAGCCGAGCACGCCAGAGGCGGGCACGCCCGGATAAAAAAGCGCCGCCGGCACGATGCCGTGCCGGCGGCGGATACCTCGTTGCCGCTTAGCGCAGGATGCTGGCCGGGTCCTGCTTCGCCGTCAGCGCACTGCACAGCTGGATCGATTCGCCGGTCTGGGCCAGGCCACGACCGATGCCGGCAGCGTCCTTTTCGCGGGTCTTGAAGAACGCCTGCAGGCGATCGTACTCGGCGGTGGAGCAGCCACCACCGGCGGCCAGCGACGGCAGGCGACCACCGGAGAAGCTGCCGGTGCGATCGAGGATCTGCTGGTAGTGAGCGGTGAACCAGTTCCACATCGCGTCACGCTGGGCCTGCGTATCGCGACCACCGCGCAGCAGCATGCCCATCTCGCCGACCTTGACCGGCTTGGTCAGCGCGAAGTTGCGCACCTGTTCGGCCAGTGCCGGATCTTCCACGCTGGCCAGGCCGCCGAGGATGCCGTTGCGCAAGGCCGGATCGCTGGTCTTGGGCAACTCGGCGATCAGCGCATCGACCGCGCTCTTGCCGTGTTCCTGCACCGCCACGCCCAGCGCATCGCCAAGCAGGTCGGGATCGGCCGCGGCCAGGTTCAGGTGGCCATCCGCCGTCGGCTTCAACGCCGCATCACCCTGCTTGAGCAGGGCCGCACGCACTTCGGGCAACTTGAAGTCGAACGCCAGCGAACTGGCCAGGCTGCTGCGCATCAGCGAATCGTCTTCCGGCTCGCCCGCCTTGCGCTGATAGCCGAGCTGCTCCAGTCGCGGCAGGTAGGCGGCCTTTGCCCATGCGGCCAGACGGGCGCGCTGGGCATCGGTGGTGGCAATGCGATGGTAGAGACCGCTGGCCGTGCCCAGTGGCACGGTGGCCACTTCGCGGATCTTCGAGCCGGTCAGCGGCTGCATGGCCGCCAGCACCTGGCCGGCATCCAGATCGCCACGGCGGAAGCTGGCGTTGATCGCATCGGCGTAGGCCAGCTGCTCGGCGTCGCTGAGCGTGCCGACCTGCTTGATCAGGCGGTCGAGCCCGTCCTTGTCGAGGCTGAAGCGGTAGTAGCCGCTGGCGTTCGCGTTCGGCATCACCCAGGTCGACTTGCTGGCGCCGGGCAGCTCCATCGAACCGGTGGCCTGGTCGAGCATGTCGCAGGCGACCTTGCTGCCATCGACGGTGCCGTAGCGCACGCACACCGGCACGCCCCAGATGCGCTTGGCGTCGCCGCTGCTGCCCAGCGGAAGGTAGCGGCTCTGGTTCAGCTGCAGCACGGTCTTGCCATCCTTCTGCTCCAGCTTCGTGGCCACGTAGGGCACGCCGGACTGGTCGAGGAAGCTCTTGAACGCATGCTTGAACGCGTCGCCCTTGTCGGCCGCGGTGGCGATCGCCGAGACCAGGTCGTCGGCGGTGGCGTTGCCGAATTTCTGGCTCTGGATGTACGCCCGCATGCCCTTCTGGTAGGTCTTCTCGCCCACGTAGTTCTCGAACATGGCGATGACGCTGGCACCCTTCTGGTAGGTGATGCCGTCGAACGCGGTCATGATGTCGCCGTTGCCGGAGATCGGCTGACGGATGCTGCGCGCGCTGACCAGGCTGTCGTTGCTCATCGCGCCCTGCGCGCCGCGCACGCGGTCGAGGTCGGCGCGGTATTCCGGATGCACCTGCATGGTGACTTTCTGCTGCATCCAGGTCGCGAACGCCTCGTTGAGCCAGATGTCGTTCCACCACGCGGTGGTCACCGTGTCGCCGGTCCACTGGTGCGCCAGCTCATGCGCGTTGACGTTGAACGAGCCCTGCACGTTGCGTGCCGGGGAATCCTTGTCCAGCAGTAGCAGCCAGTCGCGGAACGTCACCAGGCCCGGGTTCTCCATCGCGCCGGCCTCGAAATCCGGCGCCGCCAGCAGGTCGAGCTTGCCGAACGGATAGCCGAAGCCGTAGTAGTTCTCCAGCGCATGGATGATGCTCGGCGTTTCGCCCAGCACGTGTTCCATGCGATGGCCTTCGCCCTTGGCGGCGATGCCACGCAGCTTCAGCGGTTCGCTGCGGTAGGCGTCGGGCGAGATGTCCGGGCCGTCCACGATGTCCCACGGGCCGACCGCGAACGCGACCAGGTAGGTCGGCAGCGGCTGGGTCTGGGCGAAGGTCACGGTCTTCCAGCCCTTGCCGGCCGGCTGCTCCTTCACCTGCTTGGTATTGGCCACCACGTTCTCGTGGTCGGGCACGGTGATGCTGATGTCGAACGGGGTCTTGAAGCCGGGTTCGTCGAAACCGGGGAAGGCGAAGCGCGCGCTGATCGGCTCCATCTGCGTCATCGCATACGGCTGGCCCTTGGCGGTGACCTTGTACAGGCCCTGCAGCTGCTGGTTGAGCGGCGCGCTGTACTCGAACTTCACGGTGAGGTCCTGCGGCTTCAGCGTGCTGCCGAAATCCACCCGCACCACGCCCGCCTTCGGGTCGACGTTGACGTACTTGCCCGCGTGCGTCTTGCCGGCGGCATCGGTGATCGTCACCTTCGACACCTTCAGTTCGGCGCCATCCAGCCACAGGTGGTCGGAGGCCTGGTTCAGCTTGACCTTGATCGTGGTGGTGCCGGAAAAGTCCTGCTGCGCCGGATCGACCTTGAACGCCAGCTGGTACGACTGCGGCACCGCCCAGCCCGGCAGGCGACCCTGCGGCGCCTGGTCGGCGGTGGCGGCAAACGCGGCGCCACAACAAGTGGCGAGCGCGGTAAGCAGGAGCGGGCGGACGAGACGGCGCATGGTGGTTTCCCTGGGTTGTGGAGAATCCCCAAGCTAGAGCCGCCATGACCTTCGACCCAGTGCCAGAAGGCATGGCCGGGCATCAGCCTGGCACGGGCCCAAAAAAAACCGGCGATGAAGCGGACTTCATGGCCGGCCGGGGAAGCCCGCGCGCCTGCGGGGGAGAGGGAGGGGACTCCGACGCGCGGGGTGTCACGAGATCAATGGCGCACAGCGTACCGAGCCTTCTTGCATTGCTCCAATTGATTGTTACCATCTCGCCCATAGATTCTGGCTATTGTCGTACCGGGATGAGCGATGAATCTGCGCGACCTTCAATACCTGGTGGCCCTGGCCGAGCACCGTCATTTCGGGCGCGCCGCGAATGCCTGTTTCGTCAGCCAGCCCACCCTGTCCACCCAGATCAGGAAACTGGAGGACGAGCTGGGCGTGCCGCTGGTCGAGCGCACGCCGCGCAAGGTGTTGCTGACCGAGGTCGGCCGCGACATCGCGATGCGCGCGCGCAACGTGCTCAACGAGATCGAGCAGATCCGCGGCGTGGCCCGGCGCACGCTGGACCCGGAATCCGGCACGGTGCGGCTGGGCATCTTCCCCACGCTGGGGCCGTACCTGCTGCCGCATGTGCTGCCGCTGGTGCGCAAGGCCTTCCCACGACTGGAACTGCTGCTGGTCGAGGAGAAGACCGAGACCGTGCTGCGCCTGCTGCACGAGGGCAAGCTCGACGCCGGCATCCTCGCCCTGCCGCTGCACGAGGACAGCCTGCACCAGGAATTCCTGTTCGAGGAACCGTTCCTGCTGGCGGTGTCCGAAGCGCATCCGCTGGCGCACAAGCAGGGCCAGCTGAAGCTGGCCGACCTCACCCACCAGAACCTGCTGCTGCTGGAGGACGGCCACTGCCTGCGTGACCAGGCGCTGGAGGTCTGCCACATGGCCGGCGCGGGCGAACACTCCGGCTTCCGCGCCACCAGCCTGGAAACCCTGCGCCAGATGGTGGCGGCCAACGTGGGCATCACCCTGCTGCCGGTGACCGCGGTGAAGCCGCCGGTGGCGCCGCTGGATAACCTGCACCTGATCGAGTTCCGGGGAACGCCACCGAGCCGGCGCATCGCGATGGTCTGGCGCAAGAGTTCGGCGATGGACGCCTTCCTGAAACGCCTCGCCGACGTGCTGCGCGAGCTGCCCGCCGACCTGCTGGACGCGCACACCGCGGCGACGCCGCCGGCGGCCAGGGTCTCCGCCGGCTGACGCCGAACGGCCGGACGCAAGCCGGCATCCATCATCCACGCAAGCAGCCAGCCGACCACGGACCCCCTGACGATGCGCAAACTGCTGATCGCCGCCGCGGTGCTGCTGGCCCTGCTGTTCGTGCTGGCGCACCGGCAGCATGCCGCGGTGGAAACCGGGCCGGGCGTGCTGGCCTCCGAGGCGCCGCAGCAGGTCGATCTGGACCAAGGCGCACTACTACAACGCGACGGCGTCAGCCTGCAGACACGCGCCCACTTCGACATCACCGCGCGGGTGCTGTCGCGCAAGGGCTATTCGGGCTCCCGCGATGGCGACCTGGTGCCGCTGGACCTGGCGCTGGGCTGGGGCCGCATGTCCGACAGCACCGTGCTGGCCGGCATCGACATCAGCCAGTCCGGGCGCTTCTACTACTGGCACGTGAAGGACTTCCCGATACCGCGCCGCGAGATCGAAACCTCCAGCGCCAACATGCACATGATCCCGGCCGACGAGGACGTGAAGCACCAGCTGGAGCTGATCCGGCCGGGCCAGGTGGTGCACATCGAGGGCTTCCTGGTCGATGCCAGCCGGGCGGACGGCTGGCATTGGAACACCTCGATGACCCGCGACGACACCGGTGGCGGCGCCTGCGAATTGATCTACGTCGAAAGCGTCACCGTCACTCAGTAGTGCAGCAGGCCGTGCAGCGGCTCGCCGCCGGGCCAGCGCTCGCGCCCGCGCAGCGCGTCCAGTTCGATCACCACGCTGGCGCCGACCAGCTCGGCGCCCAGTTGCCCGACCAGCTCCCGCGCTGCGGCCAGCGTGCCGCCGGTGGCCAGCACGTCGTCGACCAGCAGCACGCGCTCGCCCGGGCGGATCGCGTTGCGCTGCACTTCCAGCCGATCCGTGCCGTACTCCAGCTGGTAGTCCACCGCGATCACCGGCGGCGGCAGCTTGCCGGGCTTGCGCAAGGGCACGAAGCCCGCGCCCAGTTTTTGCGCCAGCGCCGCGCCGAAGATGAAGCCGCGCGCCTCGATCCCGCACACCGCCTGCACGCCGCGGCCCAGCCACGGTTCGGCCAGCGCATCGATGCAGCGGACGAAGCCTGCGGCATCGGCCAGCAGCGGCGTCACGTCGCGGAACACCACGCCGGCGCGCGGAAAGTCGGGCACGGCGCGGATCAGCGCGGCGAGTTCATGCATGTCGTTTCCTCGGGAATTCACGCCGTGAAGCAGAGCTCAGCACGGCAGGGGCAGCGGCTCGCCGGGTAGTTCGTCGTCGCGCATCGCTTCGCGCGCTTCGCTCAGCTGCATCTCGACCCCGGCCACGATGGCCTGGCCGTCGGCCAGCGCGGCCTCGGGCACCATCACCGCGATGTAATCCATCGCCGGCAACTGGCCCACCGCGCCGGTCAGGTACTCGCCGGCGATGAACGCGGGGATGCCGCCGGCTTCCAGCGCATCCTTGACCAGATGGGCATCGAACAGGTTCTCGGCGCGATAGACGATGTGCATGGGCTGCACGCTAACCCGCACGGCAGCGCGGGGCAAGCCGGCCGCCCTGCCCCGATCACGGTGACAGGGTAAACTTGCACGTTTCCACCACCGTCCGTGAGCCACAGCCCGATGTCGACCGATCAGCCCGCCGCCGCACCCGCCCCGCCGCCGGCCGCGGCACCCCAGGATTTCATCCGGCAGATCGTGCGCGACGACCTCGCTTCGGGCAAGCACACGGCGATCCACACCCGCTTCCCGCCGGAGCCGAACGGCTACCTGCACATCGGCCACGCCAAGGCGATCTGCCTGAGCTTCGGCATCGCGAAGGAATTCGGCGGCTGGTGCAACCTGCGCCTGGACGACACCAACCCGGGCAAGGAAGACCCCGAATTCGTCGAGGGCATCAAGGACGACGTGCGCTGGCTCGGCTTCGAATGGCACGAGCTGCGCCACGCCTCGGACTACTTCGAGGTGTTCTACCGGGCGGCGTGCAAGCTGATCACCGACGGCGTGGCCTATGTCGACGACCTCGACGCCGAGCAGATGCGCGCGTACCGCGGCACGCTGACCGAGCCGGGCCGCCATTCGCCGTATCGCGAGCGCTCGGTGGCAGAGAACCTCGACCTGTTCGCGCGCATGCGCGCGGGTGAATTCGCCGACGGCAGCAAGACCCTGCGCGCGAAGATCGACATGGCCTCGGGCAACATCAACATGCGCGACCCGGCGATCTACCGGGTGCGCAAGATCGCCCACCAGAACACCGGCGACGCGTGGCCGATCTACCCGATGTACGACTACGCGCACTGCCTGTCCGACGCGCTGGAAGGCATCACCCATTCGCTGTGCACGCTGGAGTTCGAGGACCACCGCCCGCTGTACGACTGGTTCGTCGACAAGGTCGACCTGCCGAACCATCCGCAGCTGTGGCAGCCGCTGCTCGCCGCGGGCCTGCCCACGCAGCCGGCCAAGCCGCGCCAGATCGAATTCTCCCGGCTCAACCTCAGCTACTGCATCACCAGCAAGCGCAAGCTGGCCCAGCTGGTCAGCGACGGCTTCGTCGACGGCTGGGACGACCCGCGGATGAACACCTTGCGCGGCCTGCGCCGCCGCGGCTTCACCCCGGCCGGACTGCGCCTGCTGATCGAGCGGCTGGGCGTGAGCAAGCAGAACAGCGTGATCGACTACGCCGTGCTCGAAGGCTGCATCCGCGAGGACCTGGACGCCACCGCGGCGCGGCGCATGGCGGTGCTCGACCCGCTGAAGCTGGTGCTGACCAACCTGCCCGAAGGCCACGAGGAAACACTGAGCTTCGCCAACCATCCCAAGGACGAGAGCTTCGGCACGCGCGAGGTGCCGTTCGCCCGCGAGGTGTGGATCGAGCGTGACGATTTCGCCGAAGTGCCGCCGAAAGGCTTCCATCGCCTGAAGCCCGACGGCGAAGTGCGCCTGCGCGGCGTGGGCATCGTCAAGTGCACCGACATCATCAAGGACGCCGACGGCAACGTCATCGCGCTGCACGGCACGCTGGACCCGGAAACCCGCCATGGCCTGCCCGGCGCCGACCGCAAGGTGAAGGGCACCATCCATTGGGTCAGCGCGAAGCACGCGGTGGCCACCGAGGTGCGCCTGTACGACCGCCAGTTCAGCGTGCCCGCGCCCGACAACGAGGAAGACGGCAAGACCTGGCTGGACCACATCAACCCCGACGCCAAGCGCGTGGTGCAGGCGTGGCTGGAGCCGGCCGCGGCCCGTGTCGAGCCCGAACAGCGCTTCCAGTTCGAACGCCTGGGCTACTTCGTGGCCGACCGCGTCGACCATCGCGCCGAGGCTCCGGTGTTCAACCGCACGGTGACCTTGCGCGACGTCTGGGCCCGGGCCGCTGGCCAGTAAACGGAGAACCGCATGTTGCCCCTGCAAATCCATCTGACCCTGCCGCCGTGGATCGGCGACGTGGTGGATACCAACAGGCGTTACCAGAGTGACGAGGAACGCGTCGGCCTGGCGATCGAGTTGTCGAGACAGAACGTCGAGCGCGGCGGCGGCGGTCCGTTCGGCGCGGCCGTGTTCAACAACCACAGCGGCCGGCTGGTCGCCGTGGGCGTGAACCGCGTGGTGCCGCAGAGCTGCTCGGTGGCGCACGCGGAAATGATGGTGATCATGATCGCCCAGCAGCGACTGAGCCGGCATCGGCTGAACGAGGACGGCGGCCACTACGTGCTGGCCACCAGCTCGCAGCCGTGCTGCCAGTGCTATGGCGCCAGCGTGTGGGCCGGCATCGACGAACTGCTGATCGGCGCGCGCGCCGAAGACGTGGAGGAGCTGACCGATTTCGACGAAGGCCCGCTGCCGGCCGACTGGATCGGCGAACTCGAGCGCCGCAACATCTCGGTCCGCCGCGACATCCTGCGCGACCAGGCCCGTGCGGTACTGGCCACATACGGCGCCAGCGGCACACCGTATTGAGCCGCTGGCGCGCCACGCTGCCGCTGGTGCTGCTGGTGCTGGCCGGCGTCGTGCTGTTCGCCTCCGGCTCGCTGGACCAGTTGACGCCGCACCGGCTGCTGGCCAACCATGCCAGCCTGCATGCACAGATCGATGACCACCCCTGGTTGAGCCGGCTGGCCTTCACCGGTTTGCTGACGCTGACCGTGGCCACCGGCATCCCCGGCACCATCGTGGTGATCCTGGCCGGCGGCTTCGCCTTCGGGGTGGTCGACGCCACGCTGTATTCATCGCTGGGACTGACCCTGGGATCGCTGATCCTGTTCCTGGCCAGCCGCTACGCCTTCGGTCCGGGCAGCCGCCAGCCGCCGGCCATCGTGGCGCGGCTGCACCATGGCTTCGAGCGGCACCCGGTCAGCTACACCCTGTTCCTGCGCTTCATTCCGGTCGTGCCATTCGGCGCGGTCACGGTGGCGCTGGCCTGGCTGCGCTGCCCGCTGTGGCTGTTCCTGGGCGCCAGCTGGCTGGGCGGCACGGTCTCGCTGATCTTCGAAACCTCGATCGGCGCCGGGCTTGGCGACGCGATGAGCCAGAGCGACAGCCTCGGCCTTGGCCTGTTCCTGCACCGCGAGGTGCTGTTGCCACTGGGTGCGATCGCCCTGCTCGCCCTGCTGCCCCTGCTGATCGAGCGCATGACCCGGCGCCGGCGCCAGCGTCGATTCCCGCTGGACTGAAACGGATCGCGGCAGCTGCCAAGCCGCCCCATTTCGCGCTAGTGTGACACCGGACAACCGGCAGCACCTCGGGCCCGGCATCAATGCCCATCGGTCCGCGACGCGCGATGGGAGACGGGACGGATGGACATGGCGGCTGACTCCTGGCCCAAACGACTGTGGCAACGCCGGTCGTTGATGCAGCGCATGGCCTTCGTGGCCCTGATGCCCGCCCTGATCACCGCCGCCCTGCTGGCGGCCTTCCTGGCCCAACGCCAACTGGTCAACCTGCGCGAGATGGCCCGGAGCAATGCCGACGCCATCGCCACCCAGGCCGCCTCGATCAGCCTGCAGCCGCTGCGCAACATGCAGCTGCGCGAGCTGAGCCGCATCGCCGACTCGGTGGGCGACCTGCCGCATGTCATCCGGGTGCAGATACGAAGCGGCGCCGGCCAGATCCTCGCCGACCACAACGAGCTCGACGGCAACCGCAAGCCGGCGGAAGTCCTCACCGTGGTGCGCGAGATGATCGACCGCGACCAGCCCGGCGGCGTGGCCGAAGGTTCGGTGCGGGTGGACGTCAGCCTGCACCAGGCCATTGCCATGCAGCGTGCCAGCCTGCGTCACGCGCTGATCGCCCTGTTGGTCAGCCTGCTGCTCGCCGGCGTGCTCGCGTGGCAGGCGGCGCGCTGGATCAGTGCGCCATTGCGCCACCTTGCCGGCGCCGTGCATCAGTTGGGGCTCGGCGACCGGCCGGTCGAGGTGCCGGTGACCGACCGCACGGAAATCGGCGAACTGCAACAGGGCTTCAATCATGCCGCCGCCGCGCTGCATGACATCCAGAGCGGCATGCGCCAGCAGATCGAACAGGCGACGCGGGAACTGGCGCACAAGAACGCCGCACTCGAAGCCGCCAGCCTGGCACGGTCGCGTTTCCTGGCCGCGGCCTCGCATGACCTGCGCCAGCCACTCTATGCGCTGACACTGTTCTCCTCCGCGCTCAGCGTCGACGAGGAGCGGCCGGAACAACTGGACCGCATCGCCCATATCCAGGAATGCGTGCAGTCGCTCGACCACCTGTTCAACGAATTGCTCGACCTGTCGCGACTGGAGACCGGCGCGGTGCAGGTCGAGATCAGCGAGTTCCCGCTGGCCCAGGTGTTTGCCGAAGTCGCCCGGAATTTCGACATGGTCGCCGAGCAGCGCGGGCTGCAGTTGCTCATCCATCCGACCCGGCTGTGGGTCCGCAGCGACCGCACCATGCTGAGCCGCATCCTCAACAACCTGGTCAGCAATGCGCTGCGCTTCACCCATCATGGCGGCGCGCTGATCGGTGCCCGCCGATGCGGTGACGGGCTGGTCCGCATCGAGGTCTGGGACACCGGCAGCGGTATCGCGCCGGAACACCTGCCCAACGTGTTCGACGAGTTCTACCGCATCGACGATCGCGCCGACGCCGGACTGGACGACGGCTCGCAATCGGGCCTCGGACTGGGACTGGCCACGGTGCAGCGGCTGGCGGTGCGGCTCGACACCGAAGTGCGGGTGCAGTCCCGGCTCGGTCGCGGCAGCGTGTTCCATTTCCGCCTGCCGACCGCCCACGCCAGCCCCGGGGAATCGATGGCGCCCCACGAGATGCCGGTCGATCTCAGCGGCAAGCGGGTGCTGGTGGTGGACGACGACCCGGCCATTCTCTCCGGCGTGCGTTTCCTGCTGCGCAGCTGGGGCTGCGAGGTGGAGGTGGCCGAGGATCGCCTGCAGGCGATGGAGGCCGTCGAGAACTGGCCCGGCCCGCCGGACATCGTGATCAGCGACCTGCAGCTGCGCGGCGGCACCCGCGGCATGGACCTGTTCGCCGCGCTCGACCAGCACTACCAGCGCGACGGCGACACGCCGTTCGCACGACTGCTGGTCACCGGCGAGACCCGCGTCGACCACCTGCGCGACATCATCGCGGCCAACATTCCGCTGCTGTACAAGCCGGTCTCGCCACCCCAGTTGCGCAGCGCGATGATGTCGGCGTGGACCAGCACCCGCGCCGGCCGGTGATCACGATGTCGACGCGCAAAAAAAGAGCGCCCCGCAGGGCGCTCTGAAAACTGGTGGGTCGTCCGGGATTCGAACCCGGGACCAATGGATTAAAAGTCCAGTGCTCTACCAACTGAGCTAACGACCCATCGTTGAAAACTCAAGCGATCAATTTTACGGGCTGCGTGGCAAGCGCACAAGCAAGCGCCCCGCGGCCGGATCACGCATAGCGCGTGGGATCAGCCAGCCCGGCCTCGCGAAAGCCCTGGGCGCGCAGGCGGCAGGCGTCGCAATGTCCGCAGGCGCGGCCCTCGTCGTCGGCCTGGTAGCAGCTGACCGTGGCGGAAAAATCCACGCCCAGGCGCTGCCCTTCGCGGGCGATGTCAGCCTTGCTCATGCGCATCAGTGGCGCGTGGACATGGATACCGGCGCCCTCGACGCCAGCCTTGGTCGCCAGATTGGCCAGCTGCTCGAACGCCTCGATGAAGGCCGGGCGGCAATCGGGGTAACCCGAATAGTCGACCGCGTTGACGCCGCACCAGATGTCGCTGGAACCCAGCACCTCGGCCCAGCCCAGCGCGATCGACAGCATGATGGTGTTGCGCGCCGGCACGTAGGTGACCGGGATGGCGCTGGCGTCCGCGGCATCCAGCGGCACGTCGATGTCGGCGGTCAACGCCGAGCCACCGATGCTGCGCAGGTCGATGCCCACCGTCTTGTGCTCGACCGCACCCAGCATGCTGGACACTCGGTCGGACGCCGCCAGTTCCGAATGATGGCGCTGGCCATAGGAGACGCTCAGCGCGTGCACCTGATAGCCCTGTTCACGAGCCATGGCGATGACGACGGCCGAATCCATGCCGCCGGAAACGAGTACGACGGCCTTGCGGGGGAAATTTTCAGACATGGTTTGCATCCACGGGGTACGACCGGTCACCGGCCGGAAAGCGCCACCGGCAACACAGGCCGGCGCGCGATGTTCGTTGCAGGGTCCGGCCACCGATGGCCGTTCCCGCTTCCCGCGCCCCGGGCGGGCGCAGAAAACTATCTCCCGGCGGCGTCATTCCACAGCAGCTTGTGCAGCTGCAGCTGGAAGCGCACCGGCAGCCTGTCGGCGATGATCCACTCGGCCAGTTCGCGCGGCTCGACCTTGCCCCAGACCGGCGAGAACAGCACCATGCAGCGATCGGCCAGGCTGTGCTCGGCCAGCACGGCGCATGACCACTCGTAGTCTTCGCGACTGGCGATGACGATCTTGATCTGGTCGTGCGGCAGCAGGTGATCGAGGTTCGACCACAGGTTGCGCGCGCTTTCGCCCGAGCCGGGCGCCTTCAGGTCCATCACCTTGCGCACGCGGGGGTCGACGGCGGAGACGTCCAGCGCGCCCGAGGTCTCCAGCGACACCTCGTAGCCGGCATCGCACAGGCGCTGCAGCAGGATCAGGCAGCGTTTCTGCGCCAGCGGCTCGCCGCCGGTGACACAGACGTGCCGCGCGCCATGCGAGGCGACTTCGGCCAGGATCTCGTCGATCCCGTGCCAGTCGCCGCCATGGAACGAATATTCGGTATCGCACCAGACGCAACGCAGCGGGCAGCCGGTGAGGCGCACGAACACGGTTCGCCAGCCGATCGCGTCGGCTTCGCCCTGGATCGAATGGAAGATTTCGGTGATGCGCAGCCGCTCCGGGACGGCCACGGCAGGCGTCGCCGACGCCTGCTGCGCGTCATGACCGCTCATCGCCGCGGGACTCAGTTGCCCGACTGCAGTTGCAGACGCTGCAGACGTTCCTTCGCCAGGCTGGCCGCCTTGGAACCCGGGTACTCCGTGGTGACCTGGGTCAGCGTGGCCCTGGCCTCGTCGCTCTTCTTCAGCTCGAGCTGGCTGTAACCCACCTTGAGCAGGGCGTCGGGCGCCTTGTCACTCTGCGGGAACTGGCTCAGCAGCTGCTGAAACGACTCCAGCGCCACCGGGTAGTTGGTGGTGGCGTAGTACGACTCGCCCAGCCAGTACCAGGCGTTGGGAACCAGCGGATGATTCGGGAATTGTTGGATGAAGCTGCGGAACTCGCGCGATGCTTCCACGTAATTGCCGCCGCGGATCGCCTTGAACGCCACGTCGTAAGCCGCCTGCGCCGCCGCCGGATCGCCTGCGGCTACAGCCGCGCTGGCTGCGACCGCCGGAGCGTTGCCGGCGGCCGCTGCTGCCGGCACATTCGCGCTGGCGCCTGCGGCAGGGCTGCCCGCGGCCGCGGCCGCTGCCGCCGGGTTGCCGGCGCCGGGCGCCGCGCCCGCGCCACCCGACTCCAGACGCCCGAGCCGGGCATCGAGATCGGTGTACTGGGCCTTGTTCTTGTCGTCGAGCGTCTGCAGCTGGTGCTGCAGTTCCTCGACCTGACCCTGCAGTTGCTGCACCTGGGCCTGCAACTGCTGCATCTGGTTGACCATGCCCGTGCCGGACTGGTCCTTGTTCTGTGCCTGCTGTTCCAGCCGCGCGACACGATCGGCGAGGCTCAACCGGGAGTCCTGCGCGAAAGCCGGGAACGCGAACAGCACGGCGGACGCGATGGCGCCCGCCGTGCTGATCCTGGCTGCAAAGCTGTTAGCCAGTCGCTTCATCATTACTGCGCCGTGTAGACGATCTCGACGCGACGATTCTTGCTCCAGCAATCCTCGTTGTGCTCACGGCAAACCGGCTTTTCCTTGCCATAGCTGATCACTTCCAGCTGGCTGGCCTGGCCGCCATTGGCCTGCAGCGCGTCGGAAACGGCATTGCCACGACGCTCGCCGAGGCCGAGGTTGTACTCGCGGGTGCCGCGCTCGTCGGTGTTGCCTTCCAGACGGATGTGCGACATCGGGCGATCCTGCAGGTACTTGGCGTGGCACGCCATGATCTGCTGGAACTCCGGCTTGATCTCGGTCTTGTCGAAGTCGAAGTACACGACGCGCTGACGCAGGCAGGCATCGGTATCGAGATCGGCGGGGGTGTACTTGCCGTCAGAGACGGGTGCCTGCACGGGAGCAGCCTGCTCCGGAGCCGGCTGCGGTTTGACTTCCTGCTTCTTGGAGCAAGCGGCCGCGCCTACGCAGAGCAGGGCAACCAGGGCGACGCGAACGGTCTTATTCATGGTGACGTTCCTTACGGGTTGAGTTCCGACAAACAATGACGATGGGAATTACGGGACAGCTGACGCCGGTTGACCGGCTGTTATTTTGACACTTGAAAGATCGATGGTGCGTGAGCCTGCACCATCCACCTGACTGGCTCTCGACGCGACAAGCGCCGTCACCGGAAACCGAAACGCGCCTTGCCGGCGCTGTTCGGGCCCAATCCCTGGGCATCATGCTGCCGCACTTTCGCGCAGCAGCATGAAAATATCATCGTTGCCGGTATGGCCCCCAGGCCGGTTCGCGCACGTCGCCATCGGAAAGTACGAGGCGCTGGCGAACCTGACCGTCAGCCGATACGGCGTACAGCACGCCGCGACGTCCTTCGGTAGCGGCATAGAGCAGCATGCTGGCATTCGGAGCAAAACTCGGGGACTCGTCAATCGGGCCCGGCGAGAGGAATCGCACCTGGTCACCCAGGCTGCGATCCATGATGGCAATACGATACACGTTCCCATTGCCCTGCACCATCGCGATCTGCTTGCCGTCGTAGCTCACCGAGGCGTTCGCGTTGTTCTGGCCCTGGAAACTGATCCGCTGCGGCGATCCGCCGCTGGCCGGGACCTGGTAGATCTGCGGCCGGCCGGAACGGTCGGAGGTGAAATAGATGCTCTGGCCGTCCGCCGACCAGACTGGCTCGGTGTCGATCGACAGGCTGTTGGTCAGGCGGGTTTCATGGCGGCTGCCCAGGTCCAGCACGAACAGTTCGAGGTTGCCCACGTAGGACAGCGCCACCGCCAGCTTGCTGCCGTCCGGCGACCACGCCGGCGCACCATTGATGCCGCGGGGGTGCGACTCCACCAGCTGGCGCGAGCCGGTGGTGATGTCCTGCACGTAGATGTTCGAGTTGCCGCTCTCGAACGACACATAGGCCAGCTTCTTGCCGTCCGGCGACCAGGCCGGCGACAGCAGCGACTCGCGCGAACGGGCCACCACCTGCGGGTTGTAGCCGTCCGAGTCGGCCACCAGCAGCGAATACGTCGTGTTGTTGCCCAGGCCGACGGCGGTGATATAGGCGATGCGGGTCCAGAAGGCGCCACGCACGCCGGTGATCTTCTCGTAGATCACGTCGGCGATCTGGTGCGCCACGCTGCGCAGGTCACCGGCGGGCGCCGGCGGCATCTGCTGGTGCAGCAGGCTCTGCTGCTTGTTGACGTCCCACAGTTCGTATTCGACCTGGACCATGCCGTTGCCGGCGTCCCTGATGCTGCCGACCACGATGTAGTCCTGCTTGAGCAGGCGCCAGGTCGGGAACTTGATGTCGGCCCCCTTCGACGGGAATTCCACGATGTCGCTCTTGGCCAGCGAACGGAACTTGCCCGAGCGGTTGAAATCGTTGCGCATCACGTCGGCGACGTCGGTCGACAGCGGGGCGCCGCCGGCCTGGGCAAACGGCACCACCACGATCGGGGTGGCGGTCTTGACGCCACCGACGATGTCCACATTCAGCGACTGGGCCGCGGCAGGACCGGCGAACAAGGCCACGGCGGCCAGCAGGATGATGGCGAAGCTTGAGCTGAATTTGCGCATGGGCTTGATCATTGCGGCCTGAATGTGAAGGTAAGGTTGCGTTGGAACACGCTTTCAAAACCCTTGTACGGCAGGGTCTTGGTGCGCAACACCGCGTTTTCGACCGAACGGCGACCTGCGTCGTCGTACGGACAGCTGGAATCGACGGTGGCACTCATCACGTCGCCACCGGGCGATTGCACGATATGAACCTGACAGGGGAGCGCCGCTATGTTATCCGGCCTTAACCAATTGGGCGTGACCGCATTCTGAATGGCCGCGGCGTATTCGTCGGCCAGATTGCTGTTCTGGCTGTTGTTGCCGGTCTGGCGCTGGTCGGCGGCCGGCAGGTCGGGCTGACCGTCATCCTGGGCGTTCTTGAGGTCCTCCAGCTGCTGTTTCGCCTGCTTTGCCTTGTTGTCCAGCTGCCTGGTCTGGGCCGAGGCCGCGTCCATCTTGGCAAACAGCGCGTCGAGCTTCTTCTTCTCCTCGGCCTTCTTCTTCGCCGCCTCGGCATCCAGCTCGGACTGGCGCTGGCGTTCCTTTTCTTCCTGCAACTGCCTGGCGTCTTCGGCCTGCTTGGCGGCGTCCTCGACCACGCGTTCCTGGTCCTTGACGTCGACATGCTTGGGCGGCGGCGGCAGCTGGCTTACCGGCGGGGTCACCGGCGGTGGCGGGGTCGGCGGTGGGATGGTCGGCGGCGGCGGGGTGGAATCGGGCACGGGCTTGGCCTTGACCGCCTTCGGTGGCGGGCTGCCGGTGCGCCCGATCAGGGTTGCCTCGATGATCGGCCCCTGCAGCTCCAGCGGCTTGGCGCAGGCAATCGGGTTCATCCACGCCGGCAGATGCAGCGCGTTGAAGAAATTCTCGTAACTCGAACACGGCAGAACCGCGAGGAACAGAAACCCCACGATGCCGATATGCAGGATGGCGGAGACTACGACCGCCTTCGGCGTCGCCTTACTTTCGTCCATCGGACGTGCTCTTGCCCTGCACCGGCTGGGCCATCAGGCCGACCTTGGAGACGCCGGCCTGCTGCAGGTCGGCCAGCACCTGGACCACGCCGCCGTAGTGCCCCTGGTCGTCGCCGGCCACCAGCACGTTGACGTCCGGATTGGTGCGCACGAACGCGCCGACCTTGGTCTGCAGTGCCGCCGCGTCCAGCAGCTCCTTCTCGGCGCCGGGCAGGGTCAGGAACAACTGGCCGTCCTGCTTCACCGTGACGATGACCGGGTCCTTCTTCTGCTGCAGCGACTTGGCGTCGGCCTGCGGCAGGTTCACGTCCACGTTGGACTTCATCATCGGCGTGGTGACCATGAAGATGATCAGCAGCACCAGCATCACGTCGATGTAGGGCACCACGTTGATTTCGGATTTGAGCTTGTAGCGCCGCTGACGGCCGGAGGTTCGCATGAGTTGCTCTCCGCTCAGGCGACGTCGTCGGTCTGGATCTGCCGCTGCAGCACGGAGGAGAACTCCTCCTGGAACACGTCGTAGCGCGAGGCGATGCGCTCGACCTTGGTGGCGTAGCGGTTGTACGCCCACTGCGCCGGGATCGCGGCGAACAGGCCCATGGCGGTGGCGATCAGCGCCTCGGAGATATGCGGGGCGACCACCGCGATGGTGACGTCCTTCATCTCGCCCAGGCCCTGGAACGCACCCATGATGCCCCATACCGTGCCGAACAGGCCCACGTACGGGCTGATCGAGCCGACGTTGGCGAGGAATTCCAGGTTGCGCTCGAGCAGGCCGATCTCGCGCGTGCCGGCGACCTGCATGGCGCGCTCGGAACCCTCGATCACGCTGCGGGTGTCATGCGTCTTGCGCTGGCGCTGGCGGGCGAACTCGCGGAAGCCGGACTCGAAGATGTTCTCGATCCCGCCGGTGCCGCCCTGGCGGCTGCTGACCTCGCGGAACAGCTGGGCCAGGTCGCCGCCGGACCAGAAGCGCTCCTCGAATTCCTCGGCGTTCTCCATCGCCGCCTTGGTCTGCGAATACTTGCGCACGATGATGACCCAGGACAGGAACGAGAACACCAGCAATACCAGCAGCACCAGTTTCACCGGCAGGCTCGAATCCGCGATCAGCGTGAAAATGTTCAGTCCACCGTTCATTGCTTGCAGGTACTCCGCCGGTTCGGCTTGGTTGTTCTTTAAGGAATCAGGTCGGCCGGAATCGGTGCCGGCCGCATGCGCTGGAGATCGACGCAGGCCACCCGCACGCTGGCGCGGATCAGGCAACTGCCGTCCGCCTTCATGATCGTCTGGGTGAACAGGATACTGGCAGCGCGCCGTTCTTTGACGTCGACCGTTACCGTCAGTTCATCATCCAGCAGGGCTGGCTTGAGAAAGTCGATGTGCATGTCGCGCACCATGAAGGCCAGCCCGGTGGCCTGCTTGTACGCCAGCTGGTCCACGCCCAGCGCGCGCATCCACTCGCTGCGGGCGCGCTCCATGAAACGCAGGTAGCCGGCGTGATAGACCACGCCGCCGGCGTCGGTGTCTTCCCAGTAGACCCTGACCTTCCAGCTGAAAGGCAGTTGCGTGGCCGGCTCAGACATCGCCAGCCCCCGCATCGAACAGGTCGGCCGCCTGCGCCTGGCGCGGCGGCGGAGTCAGCCCCAGGTGGCGCCAGCCCTTCGCGCTGACCATGCGGCCGCGGGCGGTGCGCACCAGGTAACCCTGCTGGATCAGGTACGGCTCGACCACGTCTTCCAGCGTGCCGCGGTCCTCGCTCAGCGCGGCGGCCAGCGACTCCACGCCAACCGGCCCGCCGTCGAAATTCTCGATGATCAGGCCGAGCAGGCGCCGGTCCAGTTCGTCGAACCCCTGCGGGTCGATCTTCAGCATGTCCAGCGCGGCCTGCGCCGCGGCCAGGGTGATCTCGCCACCGGCGCGCACCTCGGCGTAATCGCGCACCCGGCGCAGCAGGCGGTTGGCGATGCGCGGCGTGCCGCGCGAGCGGCGGGCGATTTCCTGCGCCCCTTCCGGCGCGCAGCTGATGCCGAGGATTTTCGCCGCCCGGCGCACGATCGCGGTGAGCTCGTCGGTGGTGTAGAACTCCAGCCGCTGCACGATGCCGAAACGGTCGCGCAAGGGCGCGGTGAGCATGCCGGCGCGGGTGGTGGCCCCGATCAGGGTGAATGGCGGCAGGTCCAGCTTGATCGAGCGGGCGGCCGGGCCTTCACCGATCATGATGTCGATCTGGAAGTCTTCCATCGCCGGATAGAGCACTTCCTCGACCACCGGCGACAGGCGGTGGATCTCGTCGACGAACAGCACGTCGTTCGCCTCCAGGTTGGTCAGCAGCGCGGCGAGGTCGCCGGCGCGTTCCAGCACCGGGCCGGAGGTGGAGCGCACGTTGACGCCGAGCTCGTTGGCGATCACGTGGCTCAGTGTGGTCTTGCCCAGGCCAGGCGGGCCGAAGATCAGCACATGGTCCAGCGCCCCGCCCCGCTTCCTGGCCGCCTCGATGTAGATCGACAGCTGTTCGCGCACCGCCTGCTGGCCGAGGTATTCGGTCAGCCGCTTCGGCCGGATGGTGGCTTCCAGCGCCTCGTCGTCGAGCTGGGCGGATGCAGCGATGATGCGGGCTTCGGTCATGAGAGCATTATGGCCGCAGAAGTGAGTGAAGAGGAGTGAGGAGCGAGTGGGCAAGCCCGCTTTCTCTCACTTCTCGCTCCTCTTCATTCACTCCTAAATTTCGACCTGCGCCCCCAGCTCGATCAGCCGGTTGCCGGGGATCTGGAAGAACGCAGTGGCGGGCAGCGCGTTGCGCGACATGAAGGCGAACAGCTTGTCGCGCCACAGCGCCATGCCGGGACGACGCTCGTCCGCCACGATGCTCTCGCGGGACAGGAAGAAGGTGGTGTCCATCATGTCGAAGGCGAGGCCTTCGCGCGAACACTGCGACAGCGCCTGCGGAATGTTCGGGTCCTCGGCGAAGCCGAAGCGCAGTTCCAGCGCGTAGAAGTCGTCGCTTCCGGACGACAGCGCGGTGAGCTGGATGCGCTCGTCGGCCTCGGCCACCGGCGTCTCCAGGATGCCGACGGTGAGCAGCACGTTGCGCTCGTGCAGCACCTTGTTGTGCTTCAGGTTGTGCAGCAGGGCATGCGGCACCGCGCTGAGGTTGGCGGTGAGGAACACCGCCGTGCCGGGCACGCGCAGTGGCGGATGCGCAGCCATGTTCTCGATGAACGGCGCCAGCGCCAGGCCGCCCTGCTTGATCTCGCGCACCACCAGCTCGCGGCCGCGGCGCCAGGTGGTCATCACCGCGAACATCAGCAGGCCCAGCACCAGCGGGAACCAGCCGCCCTGCAGGATCTTCAGCGTATTGGCGCCGAAGTAGCTGAGGTCGATCGCCAGCAGGATCAGGCCCAGGCCGATCACCAGCAGCCGGCTCCACTGCCACATGCGGCGGGCCACGATCATCACCAGGACGGTGTCGATCGCCATCGTGCCGGTCACCGCGATGCCATAGGCGCCGGCCAGCGCATTGGACGAGCCGAAGCCGACCACGGTGGCGATCACCGCCACCATCAGGGCGCGGTTGATCCACGGCAGGAAGACCTGCCCGATCGCCTCGCGCGAGGTGTGCACCACCTGCATGCGGGGCAGGAAACCCAGCTGGATCGCCTGCCGGCACACGGTGAAGGCGCCGGAGATCACCGCCTGCGAAGCGATCACCGCCGCCACCGTGGCCAGCGCGATCATCGGATACAGCGCCCACTCCGGCACCGAGTGGTAGAACGGATTGGCGATGGTCTCCGGATGCACCAGCAGCAGGCCGCCCTGGCCGTAGTAGTTCAGCAGCAACGCCGGCATCACGAAGAAGAACCACGCGGCACGAATCGGCACCCGGCCGAAGTGGCCCATGTCGGTATACAGCGCCTCGGCGCCAGTCACGCACAGCACCACCGAACCCAGCGCCAGGATCGAGGTCTTGCCATGGGTCATGAAGAACTGCACCGCATGCCATGGATTCAGCGCACGCAGCACTTCCGGTGCCTGGATGATGTTCCACACGCCGATCACCCCCAGCGCCAGGAACCACACCACCATCACCGGCCCGAAGATCGCGCCGACCTTGGCCGTGCCATGCCGCTGCAGCCAGAACAGGCCCAGCAGCACCGCCACCGTCACCGGCACCACGTAGTGCGACAGCGACGGCGCGGCCACCTGCAGGCCCTCGATCGCGGACAACACGGTAATGGATGGCGTGATCACGCCATCGCCGAAGAACAGCGCCGCCCCCAGCAGGGCCATCAGCATCACCGCCCGACGCGTGGCCACGGACTTGCCGCTGGCACGCTGCGCCAGCGTCATCAGCGCCATGATGCCGCCCTCGCCCTTGTTGTCCGCACGCATGACCAGGCTGACGTACTTCACCGCCACCACCATGATCAGCGACCAGGTCACCAGCGACAGGATGCCCAGCACCGTGCTCGGCCGCGGATGCAGGCCGTGCTCGGGCAGGAAGGTCTCGTGCATGGTGTACAGCGGGCTGGTGCCGATGTCGCCGAACACCACGCCGATCGCGCCGAGGATCAGCGTCGACTTGGCGCCACGCACGTGGGCGGTGTCACCGTGGGCCGATGGCTGGGCCGGGTTGTCTGCTTGCGTATTCATTGAAGTCCTGGCGAACTAGCTGCCCAGAGCGGCGCGCAGCGCCTTGCGGATGATGGCTTCGGCCGTATCGCCTTCCGCGGCCACTTTCTGCACCAGGCGGCTGACCTCGGCAGGCTTGTAGCCCAGCTGCTGCAGCGCCACGGTCGCTTCGCCGGCCGCATCGAGCGGTGCGCTGGCGCGCTGCGGCGACACGCCGGGAACGCCGGCCACGCCATCGAGCCGGTCGCGCAGTTCCACCACGATGCGCTCGGCGGTCTTCTTGCCGATGCCGGGGATCTTGGTCAGGGCCACCACGTCACCGGCCTGCACCAGCCGCGCGAAATGGTCGGTGGACACGCCGGACAACACGGACAAGGCGATCTTCGCGCCAATGCCGCTGACCTTGAGCAGGTTGCGGAACAGCGCGCGCTCGGTCTCGTGCAGGAAGCCGTACAGGGTGATGCCGTCTTCCTTCACCGCATGATGGATCAGCAGCACCACTTCCTTGCCCAGGCCCGGCAGGTCGTAGATGGTCGACATCGGCGCCTCGACGTCGTAGCCGACCCCGCCCACGTCGACCAGCAACGACGGCGGCTGCTTGCCGATCAGGGTGCCGCGCAGACGCCCGATCACCGACGTCGCCTCCAGGCGGTGCGCGGGATGCCGACCCGGGCCAGACTGGCCCGGGTGTGTGCGTGCGTGACCGCGATCGCCAGCGCATCGGCGGCGTCGGCCTGCAACGGGCCTTTCAGGCCCAGCAGGACGCCGATCATGTGCTGCACCTGGGTCTTGTCGCCGCGGCCACTGCCGACCACGGATTGCTTCACCTCGGTTGCCGCGTATTCGTGCACCACGATCCCCTGACTGACCACTGCGCAAATGGCGGCGCCACGCGCCTGGCCCAGCTTCAATGCCGAGTCGGGGTTGCGCGCCATGAACACGCGCTCGATCCCGCACTCGGCCGGCCGATGCGTGGCGATGATGTCACACAGCTCGTCAAAGATGCGTTTGAGCCGCAACGGGAAAGTCGCCTCGCCCGCCACCGCAAGCGCGCCGTGGAACACATGGCTCAGCTTGCCCGTGTCGTCCACGTCGATGATGCCCACGCCGGTGCGCTGGCTGCCCGGATCGATACCGATGATCCGGGTGGATCGGGATTCGGTCAAAGCCACGGCTCGCACCTGGCCATCTCGCGGGCGCTGGAACGAGCCACGAAACTCGCCTTGCGCACCAGCGAAACCGGAATCCCGAATCCCGAATCCCGGATTCCAGCGCCTTGCTGCTTCACGTCGGCAGCAGGGCGTTGTGCGACACCTCGCTGACGTCGTCCAGCGAGTCCAGCTTCTCGAGCAGGTCCATCAGCTGTTCCAGCGCCTCTTCCGGCACCTCGACGCGGTTGTTGGGACGCATCACCACGCCGGCGTGCAGCGCGCTCAGCCCCGCGTCGACCAGCGCCTGCTGCACCGCCTCGAAGTTTTCCGGCGCACACAGCACGGTGCTTTCGCCGTGCTCGTTGACCACGTCATCGGCGCCGGCTTCCAGCGCTGCTTCCAGCACTTTCTCCTCGGCCGCCTCGTCGCCGCCGGTGGCAAACACCAGCTCGCCGCAACGGGTGAACTGGAACGCCACCGATCCGCTGGTGCCCAGGTTGCCGCCGTGCTTGGTCAGCGCGTAGCGCACGTCGGCCACGGTGCGGGTGGGGTTGTCGGTGAAGCTTTCGATGATCAGCGCGGTGCCGGCCGGGCCGTAGCCTTCGTAGCGCAGTTCCTGCATGTCGGCGCCGCCATCGGCACCGGAGCCGCGCTTGATCGCGCGCTCGATGGTGTCCTTGGTCATGTTGGCCGACAAGGCCTTGTCGATCGCCGCACGCAGGCGCGGGTTGCCGCCAGGGTCTGCCACTCCGGCGCGGGTGGCGACGGTGATTTCGCGGATCAGCTTGGTGAACACCTTGGCGCGCTTGGCGTCTTCGGCGTTCTTGCGACCTTCGATGGACGGACCTCTACCCATGACGATTCCTGCACGACGGCGGTTGGACAAGCCGGGAATTTTACCTGAATTGAACCTGTGTGCCGGATCGCGGGGTGCGGCGTCTCAACGCGGCGCCGGCGGCGAAAACCGCCCGTGGCGCAGGAAACCGGCAGCCAACTGCGCCACTTCGGGCGAAAACAGCAGGCCGGTGTGGTTGGTTTCGACCACGCAATGGTCGGCAAGCCCCGGCAGGCGGGTCTCGTCGACCGCCACGGTGCCATCGTGCTCGCCCTGGAAATGGCCGAGCATGGCGCCCAGTCCCAGCGGCGTGCAGCCGGCGATCATGCCCACCTCGCGCGGGCCATCCCAGCGTTCGAGCCCCTGCTCCAGCAGCTCGCGGTTGTGCCCCAGCAGGACCTCGCCACCGCGCCCCCAGCCGGCAAAGCTGCGCGCCGCCGCACTGCCGCGCAGCGGCGAACCGAGGCAGACGATGCGACCGGACGGCAATGCGGCGGCGTCATGGCAGGCACGCAACGCCAGCAGCCCGCCCAGGCTGTGTCCGACCAGGTGCACGGACTGGGCGTCGGCCTCGCCGAGCAAGGCGGTCATGCGCGCATGCAGCCGATCCAGGATGCGCTGCTCGGTGGCCGCCACGCTGAGGTAGTCGAAGCGATGTACGCGAAAGCCGGCCTCCATCAGCCGGCGATGCAGCATGGACAGCGCGAAACCGCGCATCCACAGGCCGTGCAGCAGGATCACATGTTCAGACATGGCGAGCGCCGGAAGCCAGGATGGGGGAACAGGAAGTCGAAACGGCGGAAGGGCAGCAAACCATGCGCCGCTTCCTGCGCCCTATTCCTTCACCATCACGTGCAGCTCCTTCAGCTGCGCATCGCCCACCGGCGACGGCGCGTCCGTCATCAAGTCCTGCGCGCTGGTGGTCTTGGGGAAGGCGATCACGTCGCGGATCGACTCGGTGCCGGCCATCAGCGCGGCGATGCGGTCGATGCCGAAGGCCAGGCCGCCGTGAGGCGGCGCGCCGAACTTCAGCGCCTTGAGCAGGAAGCCGAACTTCGCCTCGGCCTCGTCCGCGCCGATGCCGAGCAGCTCGAACACCGCACTCTGCATGTCCGGCCGGTGGATACGGATCGAACCGCCGCCGATCTCGTTGCCGTTGAGCACCATGTCGTAGCCCCGGCTCACCGCGGTCGCGGCGTGGCTCTTCAGGTCGGCGATGTCGTCGATCTTCGGCGCGGTGAACGGATGATGCAGGGCGACGTAGCGCTGCTCTTCCGCGTCGTATTCGAACATCGGAAAGTCGGTGACCCACAGCGGCTTCCAGCTGTCCTCGACCAGGCCGCGGTCCTTGCCCACCTTCAGGCGCACCGCGCCCATGAAGTCGGTGACGGTCTTCCACGCGCCCGCACCGAAGAACACGATGTCGCCGCTCTGCGCGCCAGTGGCTTTCAGCACACCGTCCAGCGCCGCGTCGTCGAGGAACTTCGCCACCGGCGAGTTGATCCCCTCGCGCCCCTTGGCCAGATCCTCGACCTTGAGCCAGGCCAGACCCTTCGCGCCGTAACGCGAGGCGTATTCGGTCAGGCCGTCGATGTCCTTGCGCGACAGCGCGCTGCCGCCGGGCACGCGCAAGGCCGCCACGCGACCGTCCGGAGCATTGGCCGGCTCGGCGAACACCTTGAACTCGATGTGCCTGAGCACGTCGGCCACGTCGACCAGCTCCAGCGCGATGCGCAGGTCCGGCTTGTCCGAACCGAAGCGACGCATCGCCTCCATCCAGGTCATGCGGGGGAACGCGGCGTCCAGTTCCACGCCCTGCACTTCGCGGAACACGTGGCGGATCAGCTCCTCCACGAAATCCTGCACGTCTTTCTCTTCGACGAAGGCGAACTCCAGGTCGAGCTGGGTGAATTCCGGCTGGCGGTCGGCGCGCAGGTCCTCGTCGCGGAAGCAGCGGGCGATCTGATAATAGCGATCGAAACCGGCCATCATCAGGATCTGCTTGAACAGCTGCGGCGACTGCGGCAGCGCGTAGAACTGGCCCGGGTGCACTCGGCTGGGCACCAGGTAGTCGCGTGCGCCTTCGGGGGTGGCCTTGGTCAGGATCGGCGTCTCGATGTCCTGGAAGCCGCGCTCGTCCAGGTAGCGGCGCAGCGTCTGCACCAGCCTGATCCGCTTGCGCATCATCGCCTGCATCTCGGGGCGGCGCAGGTCGAGGTAGCGGTAGGTCATCCGCATGTCCTCGTTGGGATTCTCGTGCAGCGCGAACGGCAGGTCCTTCGCGGCGTTGAGGATCTCCACCGTGTCGGCCAGCAGCTCGACCGTGCCCGTCTTCAGCTTGTCGTTGACCGAAACGCGCGGGCGGATGGTGCCGGTGACGCGCAGGCAATACTCATTGCCGATCTCGCCGGCCACGGCAAATGCGGCAGCGTTGTCGCGGTCGACCACCACCTGCGCCAGGCCCTCGTGGTCGCGCAGGTCGACGAAGGCGACGTGGGCCTGCAGACGAATCTTGTTGACCCAGCCGCACAGGGTGACGGACTGGCCGATCAGCGACTCATCGATGAGGCCGCAGTAATGCGTGCGCATGCGTTGGAACTCCGGCGTCGCCGCGGGGCGACTTCAGGCAGGGGAAAAGACCGCCAAGTTTACCACCGCCGCGCGCCGCGGCGGACCGGCGGCGGACGACCGCCACCGGCCCGGGCCGCATCACCAGCGGCGATCGACCAGGAACTGGCCGCGGCAACCATGCGCCACCCACACTCCGGCGCGGTTCCAGCCCCAGCTGTAGCCCTCGGTGCAGCGGGCATCGGAGAGCTGACGGCCCAGTCGCACGCTGCCGTTGCGGCCCACGTCGACCTGGCACATCTGGTACTTCTTCTTGTTGCTGTCGCACTGCAGGCTGATCCGGCGATTCCAGTCCGGGCCGGGCTGCCAGCCGCCGTGCGGATGGCCGTGTCCCCGACGATCACCTCGGTTGTCACCATAGCCACCGCGTCCCGCCGGACCGAACAGGCCGCGACAACCCCGGTCGACCCACAAGGTGCCGTGGTCCATGCCCCAGCTCTGACCCTCGATGCAGGCGCCCTTGGACTCCTGCTTGTAGAGTTCAACCCGGCGCCACGGCACGGCGCAGCGGGCATAGTGCCCGTCCTTGCTCACGCAGCGCACCGGCGTATCGGACTGCGCACGCACCGGTGGCGCGATCCCGAGCAGGCTGCCCAGCAGTCCTGCGATGACGATTCCACTGGCCCATCCGCTGATTGCACGCATCCGTCTGGCTCCTCGCTGGCAGTGGCGGCAGCAGGATCGCCGCCGTCCTCGGGCGTCAGCATATCTTGCGACGCCACGCAGGAAACTGCGCGGCCGTTCCGTGGTTCAGCTTCCGCTGCTGCCCGATCCGCCCGCTGCCGGCGCGGGGCTGGCAGCCGGAGCGGGAGCAGCGGCCGCAGTTGCCGGTGCACCGGCAGCAGGCTTGGCTTCGCCCGGTGACGCATCGACCAGGTTGCGCTTCTTGTCGCCGTCCTTCTTGAAGTCAGTCTCGTACCAGCCGCTGCCAGCCAGCCGGAAGGACGGCGCGCTGACCCGCCGGTGCAGGTTCGGGGTGTCGCACGCGGGGCAGACCACCGGGTCGGTGTCGGACAACTTCTGCAGGCGGTCGAAACGGTGGCCGCACTGGCTGCATTCGAATTCGTAGATGGGCATGAAGGCTCCGGAAAATCCCGCCGGCATGCGAGCCGGCAACTGGCCATTATCGGCGCTGACCGGCGGATTTCAACGTGCCGGACCGCTCATGGCGACGTGCGCGGCCGGGTAGTAGCCTCGGGACCGCAACCAGGCGCGACCGCCCCGCCATACGCCCGCACGCCGCGATAGATGCAACGGCGATGGACGTATAGACGTCTATACGTCTATTGACGGCCGATCCGTGCACCACTAGTCTGTGGTTGCTGCATCGCAACAACACCTATCCGGAGAACCTCATGAGCAAGCGTCCCCGTACGACCGCGTCGGCATGGCTTCCTGCCGCGGTGTTGCTGGCACTGGCCGGCAATGCCGCGGCGCAGGAAGCACAGGCACCGGCACCCGCCAAGGCCCGCGACCTCAGTGCCGTGATCGTCACCGGCACCCGCGCCGACAACCGCACGGAAAGCAGCTCGCTGACCCCGATCGACGTGGTGTCGGCCAAGGTCCTGCAGCAGACCGGCACCAGCGAGTTGTCCACGGCGCTGGCGCGCATCATTCCCTCGCTGAATTTCCCGCGCCCGGCCGCCGCCGACTCGGCCGATACGCAGCGTCCCGCCCAGTTGCGCGGCCTGTCGCCCGACGAAGTGCTGGTGCTGGTGAACGGCAAGCGCTGGCATCCGGGCGCCATCCTGCTCAACAACGGCGTGATCGGCCGCGGCTCGCAGCCGGTGGATCTGAACACCATCCCGATGTCTGCCATCGACCACATCGAGGTCCTGCGCGACGGTGCGTCCGCCCAATACGGCTCGGACGCCATCGCCGGCGTCATCAACATCATCCTGAAACAGGGCGCCAAGGGCGGCGACGTGCAGGTCAGCGGCGGTCAGTATTCCGCGGGCGACGGCAGGCAATGGCAGGGCTCGGCCAACTTCGGCATCCCGCTGGGCGGCGACAAGGGCTGGTTGCGCTTCGCGCTGCAGAGCGGCAAGCAGGACCACACCAATCGTGCCGGGCCGGACAATCGCCCCGGCTTCCCGCAACTGGGCGTGAACTTCCGCCAGGGCGACCCGGATGTGCATGACAACAACCTGCTGCTGAATGCGCAGTACGACATCACCCCGGACGTGCAGTTGTACAGCTTCGGGCACTACGGCCGGCGCCAGAGCACGTCGCCCGCGTTCTTCCGCTACGGCACCAATTCGCCCAAGCCGAACAATGCACTGATCGGCCAGGTGTATCCGGACGGCTTCCTGCCGCTCGAACACGCCGACTCCACCGACACCTCGCTGGTGGCGGGCCTGCGTGGCAAGATCAGCGGCTGGCGCTGGGACCTGAGCGGCAACTACGGTCGCAACCGGGTTTCCTACGAAACGCGCAACAGCACCAACTATGCCTACCTCAACGACTTCGGCAGCGCGCCCAGCGTATTCAGTGACGGCATCCTCAGCGCCTCGCAGCAGAGCCTGGACCTCGACGTCGCCAAGGACATCCAGGCTGGCTGGCTGCCCAATTCGCTCACGGTGGCGTTCGGCGCCCAGTATCTGCGGCAGACCTACGCCATCGATGCCGGCTCGCTGCCGTCCTGGTACGTGGGCACCTCCGGCGTCTCGGGCGGCGCGCAGGGCTTCGCCGGCTGGCAGCCGGCGAACGCGGTCGACGCCTCGCGCCACGACGTGGCCGCCTACCTCGACCTCGAAACCAACCTCACCGACCGGCTTGGTGTCGCCGCCGCCGTGCGGCATGAGCACTACAACGACTTCGGCAACACCACGTCCGGCTCGCTGTCGGGGCGCTTCGACTTCACCGACAGTTTCGCCATCCGCGGCAGTGCCTCCACGGGCTTCCGGGCGCCCTCGCTGGGGCAGGAGTATTTCTCGCAGATCTCCTCGCTGTTCTACGGCGCCGGCAGCCTGCCGGGCCTGCCGGCGGGCATCTACAACCGCGGCCTGGTGCCGGTCGGCAGCCAGATCGCCCAGTTGCTGGGCGCCGAAGCGCTGAAGCCGGAGAAGTCCAGGAACTACACCCTGGGCACGGTATGGAGCCCCACCGATGCGCTGACCCTCAGCCTGGACGTGTACCAGATCGACATCCGGGACCGCGTGGCGCTGTCCGGCGCGATCTCGACCACCACGCCCGCGGTGGTCAGCTACCTGGCCGCCAACGGCATCAGCGACCTCGGCTACAGCAGCGTCAACTACTTCACCAACGCGGCGAACACGCGCACCCGCGGCGTCGACTTCGTGGGCAGCTACCTGGCCGACCTCGGCAACGCGGGCACCCTGGCCACCACGCTCAGCGCGAACTACAACCAGAACACGGTCACCAACGTGAAGCCCAACCCGGCGGTGCTGGACAACCTGGGCGTCAGCTTCGTCCGCCTGAACCGCCAGGACATCCAGGGGTACCTGGGCAATTCGAGCCCGCGCAGCAAGCTCATCCTCAATGAGCAGTACCACGTCGGCAACTGGGGCGTGACCGGCACGCTGACCCGCTATGGCCGCTACACCAGCTATGTCAGCAGCCTGGCCAGCTACAACCCGAGCGCCACGCCGCCGGTGATCGACCAGACCTTCACGCCCAAGTGGGTGCTCGACCTGGCGGTGAACTACAACCTCCATGACTGGACCTTCACGGTGGGCGCGGACAACGCACTCGACGCCCATCCGGACAGGAACATCGCCAACAACACCAACAACGGCACCCTGCCCTACTCGACCTTTTCGCCGTTCGGCTACAACGGCGCCTACGTCTACGGCAAGGTGCGCTACAGCTGGCAGTGACGGCGAACCATTCCTGGCAATACGCAGCCCCGGCGCGCCCGGGGCTGCGCCCGACTCACCGTTCGCCACCGACTCATTGACCGCCTGGGCCCCACCATCGGGGCACCGCCACCCCGGCAGCTTCCGCAACGCCGGCGCTGTCGTCCCCGCCGCCAGGCATTGACGGTTTTGCCTTACAGCACCTGCCGTCCGCGCTGACAGCCGACCCGACGGCGCCCCGGGATAATCGCCGCACAGGGTGCCGCCCGGCACAGGGGAATGCACCCCGGCAGGGATCGCTTGACAAGGCCAATCCCGCACGACCAGCATCCGGCGTGATCGCGCAACGGCAAACGCCTGCGCCGCCCGCGACACTCGGCAGCCGGAATCCAGGGGGATTGCGGGGGGACTGCACCCTGGCACGACACCACACCTGTACGTTCGCCGCGGCATCGCGCGTCGATCGGACAGGCATCACGCCAATGACTGGAGGGGACTTGATGAAACTCGCAAACCACACGGGCCTGCTGGGCGCAGCGCTGGCCCTGGCATTGACCGCAGGCGGGGCCGCCATGGCCCGCGAAGCGCCGACGATGACCGTCGCCGTGATCGACTTCACCAACCAGACCAGCTCCGCCAGCTGGTGGAACGGCGACGTCGGCAACCAGCTGGCCGACGTGCTCAGCAACGAACTGAGCGCCACCGGCGACTTCAAGGTGATCGAACGACAGAAGATCGACGCCGTGCTCGCCGAGCAGGACCTGGCCGCCTCCTCGCGCATGCGCCCGGGCAGCACGCCGCACACCGGCAACATCACCGGCGCCCAGTACCTGGTCACCGGCAGCGTCGCCGCTTACACCGAAGACACTTCGAAGACGGGCGGCGGCCTCAACATCGCGGGCTTCCGCGTGGGTGGCGGCAAATCCCAGGCCTACGTGGCGATCGATCTGCGGGTGATCGACGCGGAAACTTCCGAAGTGGTGTATTCGCGCACGGTCGAGGGCAACAGCTCCGGCGGCGGGGTCAATCTCAGCGGCTTCACCCACGGCGTCGGCGGTGACTTCGGCCACTCGAAGAAGACGCCGGCCAGCAAGGCCGTGCGCGCGGCGTTGATCGAGGCCACCGATTATCTGGACTGCGTGATGGTCAAGCGCGACGGCTGCGAGGCCCGCTACCAGCAGAAGGAACAGCGCCGCCGCGACAACGACAAGAAGGTGCTAGACCTCGAGTGAGTCCGGGCGACCGCCCCACCGGGGCGGAGGCCGCATCGAGCAAACCACGGGGCCATCCGGCGAGGATGGCCCTGTTTCGTTCAGGCGAACCGGACTGCCGGCGCCGCATCAGGACTTGCGAAACACCAGCTGTCCGCCCTCGGCGGCCACGCCGACCGTATCGCCCGGCTGGAACTGTCCTTCCAGAATCTGCCTGGCCAGCGGATTCTCCAGTTGCTGCTGGATTGCCCGCTTCAGCGGCCGCGCACCGTAGACCGGATCGAAGCCCACGTTGCCGAGCAGGGCCAGTGCGTCGTCCGCGATGTCGAGCTTCAGCTGACGCTCGGCCAGCCGCCGCTCCAGATACTGCAGCTGGATCTTCGCGATGGCGCGGATCTGCGTCTTGTCCAGCGGACGGAACACCACGATCTCGTCCAGCCGGTTGATGAACTCTGGACGGAAATGCGCCTGCACCACACCCATCACCGACGCCTTCATCTGGGTGTACTGCTCCTCCTCGTCGCCGCCATTTTCCGCCGCGTCCTGGATCATCTGCGAACCCAGGTTCGAGGTCATCACGATGACCGTGTTGCGGAAGTCCACGGTGCGGCCCTGGCCATCGGTGAGGCGGCCGTCGTCGAGCACCTGCAGCAGGATGTTGAACACATCCGGGTGCGCCTTCTCCACCTCGTCCAGCAGGATCACGCTGTACGGCCGGCGACGCACCGCCTCGGTGAGGTAACCACCCTCCTCATAGCCGACGTAGCCGGGAGGCGCACCGACCAGGCGCGAGACGGAGTGCTTCTCCATGAATTCGCTCATGTCGATGCGCACCATCGCGTCGGTGGTGTCGAACATGAACTCGGCCAGCGCCTTGCACAGCTCGGTCTTGCCCACGCCGGTCGGGCCGAGGAACAGGAACGAACCGTTCGGGCGGTTCGGATCGGACAGCCCCGCGCGCGAGCGGCGGATCGCATCGGACACAGCGTGCACCGCCTCGTCCTGGCCGACCACGCGCTTGTGCAACTCGTCCTCCATCTTCAACAGCTTGTCGCGCTCGCCCTCGAGCATCTTGCTGACCGGAATGCCGGTCCAGCGCGCCACCACCTCGGCGATTTCCTCGGCGGTGACTTTCGTCTGCACCAGCTTGAAATCCTGTGTTTCGGCGGCCTGCGCCGCGGCGAGCTGCTTTTCCAGTTCCGGCAGCTTGCCGTACTGGATCTCGCTCATCTTCGCGTAATCCTGCCGGCGCTGGGCGGACTCCAGCTCCTGGTGCGCCTGCTCGATCTGCTCCTTCACCTTGGTCGTGCCCTGCAGCGCGGCCTTCTCCGATTTCCAGATCTCGTTGAGGTCGGAGAACTCGCGTTCGAGCTTGCCGATATCGGTTTCCAGATCAGCGAGGCGTTGCTTCGACTCGCTGTCCTTTTCCTTCTTCAGCATCTCGCGCTGGATCTTCAGCTGGATCAGCCGGCGCTCCAGACGGTCCAGTTCCTCCGGCTTGGAGTCGATCTCCATGCGGATGCGCGAGGCCGCCTCGTCCATCAAGTCGATCGCCTTGTCCGGCAACTGGCGGTCGGCGATGTAGCGATGCGACAGCGTGGCCGCGGCGACGATGGCCGGGTCGGTGATCTCCACGCCGTGGTGCACCGCGTAGCGTTCCTTCAGCCCGCGCAGGATCGCGATGGTGTCCTCCACCGTGGGCTCGCCCACGAACACTTTCTGGAAGCGCCGCTCCAGCGCCGCGTCCTTCTCGATGTACTTGCGGTATTCGTCCAGCGTGGTCGCGCCGATGCAGTGCAGCTCGCCGCGCGCCAGCGCGGGCTTGAGCATGTTGCCGGCATCCATCGAGCCTTCGCCCTTGCCGGCGCCGACCATGGTGTGCAATTCATCGATGAACAGGATCACCCGGCCTTCCTGTTTCGACAGGTCGCTGAGCACGGCCTTGAGCCGCTCCTCGAACTCGCCGCGGAACTTGGCGCCGGCGATCAGCGCGCCCATGTCCAGCGCCAGCACGCGGCGGTCGCGCAGGCCCTCGGGCACCTCGCCCTTGATGATGCGCTGGGCCAGGCCCTCGACGATCGCAGTCTTGCCCACGCCGGGTTCGCCGATCAGCACCGGATTGTTCTTGGTGCGCCGCTGCAGCACCTGGATGGTGCGGCGGATTTCCTCGTCGCGGCCGATCACCGGATCGAGCTTGTTGCGCTCGGCGCGCTCGGTCAGGTCGATGCAGTATTTCTCCAGTGCCTGGCGCTGTTCCTCGGCGTTTTCGCTCTGCACCTTTTCGCCGCCGCGCAGCTTGTCGATCGCCGCTTCGAGGTTCGCCTTGTTCGCGCCCGCCGCCTTCAGCGCCGCGCCCAGTTCGCCCTTGTCCTCCAGCGCGGCCAGCACGAACAGCTCGCTGGCGATGAACTGGTCGCCGCGCTGCTGGGCCAGCTTGTCGGTGAGGTTGAGCAGGCGGTTGAGGTCGTTGCCCAGGTTGATGTTGCCTTCCTGCCCGCTGACCCGAGGCAGGCGCTCGAGCATTTCGTTCACCCGCTGCGTGAGCATCGGCACGTTGACCTGGGCCTGGGTCAGCAGCGGCGCCGTGGAGCCGCCCTGCTGGCCCAGCAGCGCCGCCATCACGTGCACCGGTTCAAGCATGTTGTTGTCGCGGCCCACGGCCAGTGATTGCGCGTCGGCCAGCGCCTGCTGGAACCGCGAGGTGAGTTTGTCCATCCGCATGTCGAAGATCCCCGAAGCTGGTTTGGCGGTGCATCCGCCACTGACGCAAAAATGCGGACGGCGAAGCACGATTCAAGCTGGCCCGTCCACGGCGACGGCGTGAGCGGCATGTCCGGCCTTTCACATTCGGCTTGTTACGGTGGATGCGATGTCAACTCCACGCCCCTCCACCGCATCGCCACGCCCCGGCCTGCCGGCTCCCCCGCTGCCCGCTGCCGACGCCCGCTGGGCGCTGCTGTTCGACGTCGACGGCACCTTGCTCGACTTTGCCGACGACCCACACTCGGTGCGCGTCAGCTCCGCCTTGCTGGCCCTGCTGCGCGAGCTGCATGCGGCAACCGACGGCGCGCTGGCGCTGGTCAGCGGACGCGAACTGGATGATCTCGACCGGCTCTTCGAGCGCCCGCGCTGGGCGGCGATCGGCCTGCACGGGCTGGAGCTGCGCCAGGCCAGCGGCAGCTTCCGCCGCCTCAGCGTGCCGCAGGCCAGCCAGGATCGCATGCACCGCGAGGCACGGGCGCTGGCCGCGCGGTTCGACGGCGTGCAGGTGGAGGACAAGCAGCTGGCGATCGCGCTGCACTGTCGCCGCGCGCCGGCGCAACTGGCCCGCCTGCACGGCGCCGCCGCCGAACTGATCGCGCGGCTGCCCGGCTACGAGTTGCAGCCCGGCCATCAGGTGCTGGAGTTCAAGCCGGCGGGCATGGACAAGGGCCGCGCCGTGCTGGAGCTGCTGCAGCGCGCGCCGTTTGCCGGCCGCACCCCGGTCTACCTCGGCGACGACCTCACCGACGAGCACGCCTTCGACGCGGTCAATCGTCGACACGGCATCAGCATCCGCATCGGCGAGCGCGACCCCAGCGCCGCCCACTTCACCCTGCCCGGCCCGGCTGCCACCGAAGCCTGGCTGACCCGCGTCCTGCACGCATTGACGCACGGAGTCCCTACCCATGCCCGAGTTCCCCACGGAGGCCCAGCACGCCAGCCTTGAGCTTGGCGTGATCGGCAACGGCAGCGTTGCCGCGCTGATCGACCCGCATGCGCGCATCGTGTGGTGCTGCCTGCCGCGCTTCGATGCCGACGCCAGTTTCTGCAGCCTGCTCTCGCCCACCAGTGGGGGCGGCGACTGGGCGATCGAACTGGAGGACTTCGATCACGTCGAGCAGTTCTACCTGGCCAACACCGCGGTGCTGGTGACGCGCCTGTTCGACCGTCACGGCGGCGCCATCGAGATCACCGACTTCGCGCCGCGGCATCGCCTGAACGGCCGCTTCTATCACCCGGAAATGCTGGTGCGCCGGGTCGCGCCCATCGCGGGTTCGCCGCGCATCCGCGTGCGCATGCGCCCGCTGTGCGAGTACGGCGCACGCGCGCCAGCCACCACCGCCGGCAGCAATCACATCCGCTACCTGCTCAGCGACGTGGTGCAGCGCCTCACCATCGACATCGCGCCGCCGCTGGTCGAACGCCAGCTGCCGTTCGGACTCGACCGACCGGCCCACTTCGTGTTCGGCCCCGACGAAACCGTCGACACGAACGTGGCCGACTTCGTCCATCTGGCGCTGGAACGGACGCTGGACTACTGGCGCGAATGGGCCCGCTACCTGTCGATTCCCTACGAATGGCAGGAGGCGGTGATCCGCGCCGCGATCACCCTGAAACTCTGCCAGTACGAAGCGACCGGCGCGATCGTGGCGGCGCTGACCACGTCGATACCCGAATCGGCCGGCAGCGCGCGCAACTGGGATTACCGCTATTGCTGGCTGCGCGACGCCGCCTTCACCGTGCGCGCACTGAACCGCCTCGGCGCGACCCGCACGATGGAGGAATACATCCGCTACACCTTCAACCTGGTCGCCCAGCTTGCTGAGGGCGAGCTCGGCCCGGTGTTCGGCATCACCTTCGAGAGCGAACTGCCCGAGCGCCAGGTGGAGACGCTCGCCGGCTACCGCGGCATGGGTCCGGTACGGGTGGGCAACGACGCGTGGCGTCAGCGCCAGAACGATGTCTACGGCTCGGTGGTGCTCGCCTCGACCCAGCTGTTCTTCGATCGCCGGCTGGAACATCGCGGTGACGAAGTGACCTTTCGCCGGCTCGAGCGCATGGGCGAGATGGCGCTGCGCGTGGCCGAACAACCCGACGCAGGACTGTGGGAATACCGCGGGCGCGTGGCCGTCCATACTTACTCGGCAGCGATGTGCTGGGCCGCCTGCGACCGGCTGGCGCACATCGCCACCGAGCTGGGCCTGGACGAGCGCGCACGCTACTGGCACGAGGAGGCGGTGCAATTGCATGGACGCATCGAGGCCCGTGCCTGGAACGGGAAACTCGGCCACTTCGTCGACGCCTACGACGGCGAGCACCTGGACGCCAGCCTGTTGCTGCTGGCCGACATCGGTTTTCTCGAAGCCACCGACCCGCGCTTCGTGGCCACGGTCGACGCGATCGGCGTGGCGCTGGGTCGCGGCGACTACCTGTTCCGCTACATCGCCCCGGACGATTTCGGCGCGCCGGAAACCAGCTTCAACATCTGCACGTTCTGGTACATCGAGGCGCTGGCCGCCACCGGACGCAGGGAACGGGCGCGGGCGCTGTTCGAGCACATGCTGAAACAGCGCAACGCACTGGGCCTGCTGTCGGAGGACCTCGCCCCGGCCACCGGCGAACACTGGGGCAACTACCCGCAGACCTATTCCCTGGTCGGCCTGATCCAGGCGGCGATGCGCCTGTCGCGGCGCTGGGAGGAGGCCCTGTGATGACGGCGCGCAAGGCTGGCGGCCGGCTGGTGGTGGTTTCCAATCGCGTCGCGCTGCCCCGCCAGGGCGCGCCCGGCGGGCTGGCGTCGGCGCTGCAGGCCGCGCTCGACGAACACGGCGGCCTGTGGTTTGGCTGGAGCGGCAAGGTGGCCGGCGAGACGGCCGCGGAACTGCATCAGCAGCAGGAGGGAAAGATCGACTACGCCACCATCGACCTTTCCCGCACCGACCACGACGACTTCTACACCGGCTTCGCCAACGGCGCGCTGTGGCCGCTGCTGCACTACCGGCCCGACGTGGTCGACTACCGGCGCAGCCATCTGGCCGGCTACCTGCGCGTCAACGAGGTGTTCGCGGAAAAACTGCAGCAGCTGATCAAGCCGGACGACGTCATCTGGGTGCATGACTACCACCTGATCCCGCTCGCCTCGATGCTGCGGCGCCGGGGCGTGCACAACCGCATCGGATTCTTCCTGCACACGCCGCTGCCCGCCGCCGGCCTGCTGATCGCCCTGCCGAATCACCGAGAACTGCTGGAAACCCTGGCCAGCTACGACCTGGTCGGCGTGCATACCCGTCGCGACCTGCGCGCGCTGGAAGACTATTTCCTGCACGAGGCCGGCGCGGTGATGCGCCTGGCCGGGCGCATGCGCATGCCGAACGGTCGCCAGTTCCGCGCCGGCGCGTTCCCGATCAGCATCGACACCCGGGGCATCGCCGACGTGGCGGCCAGGGCAGCCTCGATCCGCGAAATCACCCAGCTGCAACACAGCCTCGAAGGGCGCGCGCTGATCATCGGCGTGGATCGGCTGGATTACTCCAAGGGCCTGCCGCAACGATTCCAGGGTTATGCGCGGCTGCTGGAACGCCACCCCGAACTGCACCAGCAGGTGACCTTTCTGCAGATCGCGCCACCCTCGCGCGGCGCCGTGCTGGAGTATCGCGCGATCCGCCACGAACTCGAGCGCAGCGCCGGCCACATCAACGGGAAGTACGCCACGCCCGACTGGGCGCCGATCCGCTACATCAACAAGTCGTTTCCGCACCGATTGCTGGCCGGCTATTACCGCAGCGCCCGGGTCGGCCTGGTGACGCCGCTGCGCGACGGCATGAACCTGGTGGCCAAGGAATACGTGGCCTGCCAGGACCCGGCCGATCCCGGCGTGCTGGTGCTGTCCCGCTTCGCCGGCGCCGCGCTGGAACTGGAAGACGCCCTGCTGGTGAATCCCGCCGACACCGAGGAAGTCGCCGACGCGCTTGCACTGGCCCTGAAGATGCCGCTGGCCGAGCGTCGCCGCCGCTGGGAGGCGATGATGGACGTGCTGCGCACCAACGACATCACCCTGTGGCGCAGGAATTTTCTGGGCACGCTGCGCGCCTAGCGATCAGCCGCGGTCGAGCCAGACCAGGCTGGCGAAGCGCCCGCTGCGGGCGCCATCGCGACGGTACGAGTAGAACCGCGCATCGGCGAAGGTGTCGAACCCGCCGCCGTGGATGCGTGCCACGCCGGCCGCGGCCAGCCGCTGCCGGGCCAGGCCGGCCAGGTCGCACAGCCAGTGGCCGGGCCGCGTCGCCACGAAGCATCCGGCCGCGGCCGCATCGTGCGCCACGAAGGCGGCGCGCACCTCGGCTCCCACCTCGTACGAGGCAGCACCGATGCACGGTCCCAGCCACGCCAGCAATCGCGACGACGGCGTGATCATCTGGCCCACCGTGGCCTCCAGCACGCCGCCGGCCAGGCCACGCCAGCCCGCGTGAGCGGCACCGATCTCGCCGCCATCATCGGCACAGAACAGCACCGGCAGACAGTCGGCGGTGAGGATCGAAAGCACGGTGCCGGGGATGTGCGAAACCGCCGCGTCCGCCTGGGGTTCGGCCTTGCCGGGCAGTGGCCCCAGCTCGGCCACCTCGCAGCCGTGCACCTGCTGCAACCAGCGCGGCTCGGCCGGCAGGCGCAGCGACTGCAACAAGGCGCTGCGATTGGCGGTCACCGCGTCAAGGGCGTCACCGCTGCGCAAGCCCAGATTGAAGCGATCGAACGGCGGCGCCGAGACGCCGGGGCCAAGCCGGGTGGTGATCGCGGCCCGCACCTGGGGTGGCGCGGGCCAATCAGGGAAGATCCAGCTTTCAGTCATCAGGCCGGGTATCGGGAAATGGGGAGCCACGAAGCATCGCACACTCGTCACCCGTGTTCCCGCAGCCGGTCAATAGTGCTCCGAACCGTGCTCGGCCAGATCCTCCCGCAAGGCCTCGATCAGCACGCGCTGGTCTGCGGGACGTTCGGCGCTGAAGGACATCTCCTCGCCCGTGGCCGGGTGGATGAAGGACAGCTTCTCGGCGTGCAGTGCCTGCCGCCGAAAGCCGCGCAAGGTGCCGATCAATTCCGCGCTGGCTCCCCTGGGCAGCTTCAGGCCGCCGCCGTAAAGCGGATCGCCGATCAGCGGATGGCCGATGTGCGCCATGTGCACCCGGATCTGGTGGGTGCGACCGGTCTCCAGCTGGCATTGCAGCAGGCTGTGGGCGCGGAAGCGCTCGCGCAGCCGGTAATGGGTGACCGCCCGCTTGCCGTCTTCCTCGTCGCGCACCGCCTGGCGCAGCCGGTCACCCATGCTGCGGCCGATCGGTTCGTCCACCGTGCCGCCGGCCACCATCGTGCCCAGCACCACCGCCTCGTACTGGCGTTCCACCTCGTGCCGCGACAACAGGTCGACCAGCGCGGTGTACGTGGGCAGGGTCCTGGCCACCACCATCAGGCCGGAGGTGTCCTTGTCCAGCCGATGCACGATGCCCGCACGGGGCAACTCGGCCAGCTTCGGATCATGGTGCAGCAGGCCGTTGAGCAAGGTCCCCACCGGGTTGCCCGCGCCCGGATGGACGACCAGCCCAGCCGGCTTGTCCAGCACCAGCAGGTGTTCGTCCTCGTGCACGATCGCCAGCGCCATCGCTTCGGGGGCGCTCGACACCTCGTTCTCCAGCTCCACCTCCAGCCGCACCAGCTCGCCGCCGCGCAGCAGCTGCCGCGCGGCCACCTGCGCCCCGTCGAGGCTTACCGCGCCGGACTTGATCCAGCCGCTGAGCCGCGAGCGCGAATAATCGGGGAACATCTCGGCCAAAGCCTGGTCGAACCTGCGTCCCGCCGCGGTCAGCGGGACCTGTGCCTCGTGCCGGATCGTGGTCATGCGGGCATCCGCGGGGGACGGCCGGTTTCGGCTATCATGCCTGTTCGCTCAAACATCTGAATTCCTTCCTTATGCGCCCAACAATCGACTCGCCGAAGCTGCCGATGTCCAAAATGACTGTGATGAAATTGCTCGTGCTGCTGGTGGCCGCGATGTCGATGAGCGCATGTTCGATGTTCAAGTCGAAGCAGAACATCGACACGATGCCGCTGGAGGCGCTGTACGACAACGCGCACAACTCGCTGGAAAACGCAGATTACGCCGCAGCCACCAAGGCCTACCAGCGCCTGATCGCCCGCTTCCCGTCCGGCGAGTACAACGAACAGGCCCAGCTGGACCTGGCCTATTCGCAGTACAAGGACAACCAGCCCGATGATGCCCTGTCGACGGTGAACCGCTTCATCAAGACCTATCCGGCCAACAAACACGTCGATTATGCCTATTACCTGCGCGGTCTGATCAATTTCGATCGCACCGGCACCGTGCTGGAGCGCTGGTTCCCCCGCTCGGACAAGGATTCGCGCCGCGACCAGGGCTACAACCTGCAGTCGTTCGACGACTTCTCCGAGCTGTCGCGGCGTTTCCCGGACAGCGCCTACACCGCCGACGCGCGCCAGCGGATGATCTACCTGCGCAACATCCTGGCCCAGTACGAGATCAACGTGGCCGAGTTCTACCTGCGCAACAAGGCGTACGTCGCCTCCGCCGACCGTGCCCAGTACGTGGTCGAGCATTACCAGCAGGCGCCGCAGACCGGCGACGCCCTGGCCATCCTCACCCGCAGCTACCTGGCGCTGGACCAGAAGGCGCTGGCCGAGCAGAGCCGCCAGGTGCTGGCCATGAACTACCCGAATCACCCCTACCTCACCGACGCCAAGTGGCCGCATCCGCCGTCCACCCTGCGCAAGATGGTGCCGTTCTCGGGCCATCACTGAGTCGAGGCGAATGCAGTCAGAAAGCCGGCGAGCGATCGCCGGCTTTTTTTGTGCCCGCTCAATGCCAGCCGGAAGTGATCGGATAACGCCGCTCGCGACCAAACGCGCGGGTGGTCACGCGCGGTCCCGGCGCGGACTGGCGGCGCTTGAACTCGTTCAGCAGCACCAGCCGCACCACCCGGCGCACCGTCTCGGCCGCAAAGCCCTGCGCCACGATCTCCGCCTGCGACTGTTCGCGTTCGATGAAGCGCTCGAGGATCGCGTCCAGTTCGTCGTAGGCCGGCAGCGAATCCTGGTCGGTCTGGTTGTCGCGCAACTCGGCAGAGGGCGGGCGCTCGATGACTGCAGACGGAATCATGTCGCCACGATCCGCGGCGTCTGCCTGCGCATTGCGCCAGCGCGAGAGGCGATACACCACGGTCTTGTAGACATCCTTCAGCGGCGCATAGGCACCGCACATGTCGCCGTACAAGGTCGCGTAGCCGACCGCCATCTCGCTCTTGTTGCCGGTGGCCAGCAGCAGCCGGCCGTGCTTGTTGCTCAGCGCCATCAGCATCACGCCACGGGTGCGCGACTGCAGGTTTTCCTCGGTGGTGTCCGCGGGTTTGCCGGCGAACGCGGGAGTCAACGCGTCGACGAACGAGCGGTAGGTCGGTTCGATGTCGATCACGTGGTAGTCGACGCCGAGTTTCTCCGCCTGGGCGCGCGCACCGTCCAGCGACAACTGCGAGGTGTAGCGCGTGGGCATCATCACCGCGGTGACGCGCTCGGCGCCCAGCGCGTCCACCGCCAGCGCCAGGGTCAGCGCCGAGTCGATGCCGCCGGACAACCCCAGCAGCACGCCGGCAAAGCGGTTCTTGTCGATGTAGTCGCGGGTGCCGCGCACCAGGGCGGCGTACAGCGTGGCCTCCGGTAATTCGTCGACCGCGACCGGCCAGTCCTGCGCCGCGAGCGTGCGCGTGGCCGGATCGAATTCGGCCCACAGCAGCGCATCGACGAAGGCCGGCGCGCGCGCGGCAATCGAACCGTCGCCGTTGACCAGCATCGAACTGCCGTCGTAGACCACCTCGTCCTGGCCGCCGACCAGGTTCAGGTAGACGATCGCGCAGCCGGTTTCCCGCGCCCGTGCCTGCAGCACCGCCTCACGCTCGACCTGCTTGCGTGCATCCCACGGCGAGGCGTTGGTCACCACGATCAGCTCGGCACCCGCAGCGGCAGCCTGCGCGGCCGGCTCGGCTTGCCACACGTCCTCGCAGATCAGCAGGCCGATGCAGGTGCCATCGATCACCGTGGTGAGCGAGGCATGACCCGGGCGGAAGTAACGCTTGTCGTCGAACACGCCGTAATTCGGCAACGCCTGCTTGTGCGCGGTGCACTCGACCCTGCCGTCACGCAACACGCTGGCCGCGTTGAACACCTCGCCCTCGCTGTGCGGATGGCCGACCAGGGCCGCGATGCCATGGGTGGCTGCAGCCAGCGCCGCCAGCTCGCTGTCGCAAGCGGCGAGGAAGCTCGGCCGCAGCAGCAGATCCTCCGGCGGGTAGCCGCTCAGGGTCAGCTCGGGAAACGCCACCAGCGCGGCGCCGCCGGCGCGGGCGAGCGCAATGAGCTCGCCGACCTTGGCGGCATTCGCCGCCACCGCACCGACCGAAAAATCGTGTTGGGCCAGTGCCAGACGCAACTTTGCCATGACGGCGTGCATTCCTTGGGAGTTATCCGGGCAATGGTAATTCAAGAAGGGGAGCGTGCCCCCATCCGCCCTGTCGGGCACCTTCCCCCGCGTTGCGGGGGAAGGAAGCACGCGGCCATTTCCTTCCTCCGCTTGCGGGGGAAGGTGCCCGACAGGGCGGATGGTGGAAGCGCCCTACCCCAACGCCCCCAGAATCACCTCCAGCACCAGCTCCGTGCGATCAAGCACGTCATGATTCCAGCAGCGCACCACCGTGAATCCGTGCTGCCGCAACCAGTCATCACGCCCGACGTCGGCCACCGAATCCAGGTGCCCAGAGCCATCGACCTCGACCACCAGGTGTTTTTCCAGGCAAGCGAAATCGACGATATATGGACCGAGCGGATGCTGGCGGCGAAACCGGCAGCCGCCCAGCTGTCGCTGCCGCAGGCGCGCCCAGAGATGGTGTTCGGCCGGTGTCATGGCGCGGCGCAGCTGGCGCGCAAAGGTGGTCTTGGCATGGTCGCGCATGCAGGCTCTCGTTCGGCGGTGTTCGAGGGCCCCCAGCTTGGCGAGTACGGTCGGGTTCGGGCAGAGGAGTCTTCCACGGGGAGTGTGGGGTTGTATCGGGAGCTTGTGAGAGCGCCCCCCATCCGCCCTGTCGGGCACCTTCCCCCGCTAGCGGAGGAAGGAAACAACAGCAGCGTCACGATCTCCCTTCCCTCGCTCACGGGGGAAGGAAACAACAGCAGCACCACGATCTCCCTTCCCCCGCCAGCGGGGGAAGGTGCCCGAAGGGCGGATGGGGGCACGCACCAAAACAAAAGGCCGCGCAATGCGCGGCCTTTCATCAACATCACGCCACCAGGCTTACTTCATCAGCTTCGCGAGCGTCTTGCCCAGGTCGGCGGGTGACTTCACCGTGGTGACGCCGGCCTTCTCCAGCGCGGCGAACTTCGCCGCGGCGGTGCCCTTGCCGCCGGAGATGATCGCACCGGCATGGCCCATGCGCTTGCCGGCCGGGGCCGAAGCGCCGGCGATGAACGAGACCACCGGCTTCTTCACGTACTCGCCGATGAACTCGGCCGCGTCTTCCTCGGCGCTGCCGCCGATCTCGCCGACCATGATGATGCCTTCGGTCTGCGGGTCGTCCTGGAACAGCTTCAGGCAGTCGATGAAGTTGAGGCCGTTGATCGGGTCGCCGCCGATGCCGATCACCGTGCTCTGGCCGAGGCCTTCGTTGGTGGTCTGGAACACCGCTTCATAGGTCAGCGTGCCGGAGCGCGAGACCACGCCGACCCTGCCCTTGCTGTGGATGTGGCCGGGCATGATGCCGATCTTGCATTCGCCGGGGGTGATGATGCCGGGGCAGTTCGGCCCGATCAGCACGATCTCCGGATGTTGCTGCAGCACGTTCTTGACGCGCAACATGTCCAGTACCGGGATGCCTTCGGTGATCGCCACGATGGTCTTGATGCCGGCGTCGATCGCTTCGAGGATCGAGTCGGCCGCGAACGGCGGCGGCACGAAGATCACCGACGCATCGGCGCCGGTCTGCAGCACGGCTTCATCGACCGAGTTGAAGACCGGCAGGCCGATGTGCTCGGAGCCGCCCTTGCCCGGGGTCACGCCGCCGACGACCTGGGTGCCGTAGTCGAGGCACTGCTGTGCGTGGAAGGTGCCCTGCTGGCCGGTGAAGCCCTGCACCAGCACCTTGGTGTTCTTGTTGACGAGTACGCTCATGTTTCGATTGCTCCTCAGGCCTTGGCCGCAGCCACGGCTTTCTGCGCCGCGTCGTTGAGATCGTCCGCCGGCGTGATCGCCAGGCCGGAGTTGGCCAGCAGTTCGCGGCCCTGATCGACATTGGTGCCCTGCAGACGCACCACCACGGGGATCTTCAGGCCCACTTCCTTGACCGCGGCGATGATGCCCTCGGCGATCATGTCGCAGCGGACGATGCCGCCGAAGATGTTGACCAGGATGCAGTTGACCTTGTCCGAGGAGGTGATCAGCTTGAACGCCTCGGTCACGCGTTCCTTGGTGGCGCCGCCGCCCACGTCGAGGAAGTTGGCCGGCTCGCCGCCCGCCAGCTTGATCACGTCCATGGTCGCCATCGCCAGGCCGGCGCCGTTGACCATGCAGCCGATGTTGCCGTCCATCGTCACGTAGTTGAGGTTGCTCTGCTGCGCGGCGGCTTCGGCGGCGTCTTCCTGGGTCAGGTCGCGCATCGCGGCCAGGTTCGGGTGACGGTATTCGGCGTTGTCGTCGGAGTTGACCTTGCCGTCCAGCGCGGCGAGGTTGCCGTCTTCCAGCACGGCCAGCGGGTTCAGCTCGACCAGGGCCAGGTCCTGCTCGTTGAACAGCTTGTACAGGCCCAGCATGATCTTGGTCAGCTGGTTGACCTGCTTGTTGTTGAGGTCCATCGCGAAGCCGAGCTGGCGGCACTGGTACGGCTGCAGCCCTTCGACGAAGTCGACCACGATGGTGTGGATGTCTTCGGGGGTTTCTTTCGCCACCTGCTCGATGTCCACGCCGCCGTGCTTGGAGGCGATGAACGAGACGGCCTTGGAATCACGATCGACCAGGATCGACAGGTACAGCTCGCGGGCAATGTCGGTGGCGTCGGTGACCAGCACCAGGTTCACCGGCAGCGCGCGGCCGGCCGACTGGTAGGTTTCCATGTTGGTGCCCAGCATGCCCTTGGCGGCGGCACGCACGTCGTCGAAGCTGCGGCAGAACTTGACGCCGCCGGACTTGCCGCGGCCGCCGGCGTGGATCTGCGCCTTGACCATCCACTGGGAACCGCCGAGCGCCTTGGCGGCATCGACGGCGGCGTCGGGGGAGTTGGCGACCTTGCCCGGCGGAACGGCGATGCCGTACTGCGCGAACAGTTCTTTGGCCTGGTATTCGTGGAAATTCATTCGATACCTCGAGCGAACGGAAAAACGATGGCGGCCGCACGCGTGTCGCGATGCGTGGGTCAGGAAGGTCGGACGGCGGAGGAGCGCGCTGCCGAAGGCAGTGCGCCTGCCGGATGGAACCGGGCATACCGCGCCATGCGGCCGCCCATTTTCGCGGAAGCCGGCCCCGATGGAAAGGGCCGCCTGCCCGAAACGGCCGCGCGGCGCTCTCCCATGCGCTTTCGCGGTGGCTCACAGCGCCGATCAGCCCGTCTATACTCGCCCGGAATCGCCAGGGAATAGCCCAAGTGCCCAACAGCGCCCCGTTCGTAGCCACCCCTGCCGCCACTGCGACGATTCGCCACGAGCTGTCGTTCCTCAACGCGTTCCGGGTGGTGCAGGCGCTGGTCTACGCGGGCCTGGCCTTCAGCCCGCCCGGGCTGGGCTGGCCGCAGCTGAACGCCCCCGACCTCGCCCATGGCATGGTCACGCTGTATCTGGTGTTCGCCCTGGTCATGCTGCTGTTGAACCGGCGCAGCATGCCCCACGCGCTGGTCGTGGTGGGTGCGACGCTGGTGGTGGACATCGCCGTGGCGGTGATGGCGATCGCCGCCATGCACGATGCGCGCATCGGCATCGCGATGATGCTGGCGGTGAACCTCAGTGCCGGCGCCCTGATCCTGCCGCTGCGGCTGTCCAGCTTCTTCGCCGCGCTGGCCACGCTGGGCATTCTGGGCCACACCTTTTTCGGCGATTCGGCGAGCAATCCCGGCGACCGGGACCTGCTGGAGGCGGGACTGTTCGGCTTGGCCTATTTCGCCACCACCAGCCTGTGCAACGTGCTGGGCCGCCAGCTGCGCGCCACCGAGGCGCTGGCCGAGCAGCGCAGCACCGACCTGGCCAACCTGGCCCAGGTCAACGAGCTGATCATCCGCCGCATGAAGACCGGCGTGCTGCTGGTCGACGATGCCAACCGCATCCACCAGATCAACGAGTCCGCCTGGATGCTGATGGGCAACCCTGGCGCTGACCAGCGCGACCTGGGCCAGCTGGCGCCGGAGCTGTCACGCCGCCTGTATCACTGGATGACCTCGGGCAAGCTGGACGAAACCGCCACCCAGCTCGCCGACGGCGTGCCCGAGGTGGTGCCGCGCTTCACCCGGCTGGCGCCGAACGACGACTCGCACGTGCTGATCTTCCTCGACGACACCTCGCTGCTGTCGCGCCGCGCCGAGGAACTCACGCTGACTTCGCTGGGCCGGCTGTCCGCCTCGATCGCGCACGAGATCCGCAACCCGCTGGCGGCGATCCGCTACTCGGCGCAGCTGCTGGCCGAATCGGACAGCATGGACGCCACCGACCAGCGCATGGTCGAGATCATCAACAATCACTGCATCCGGCTCAACGAGATCATCGAGAACATCCTGCAGCTGTCGCGCCGCGAACGCTCGCGGCCGGAAACGCTGGACCTGGGCCACTGGGCCCAGGCCTTCGTCGAGGAGTACGTGCAGGGCAACGACCTGGGCGCCGATTCGCTGCGTGCGATCGCCAGCAGCGGCACGCCGGTGGCCGCGGTGGCCGACCCGCAGCAGTTGCAGCAGGTGGTGTGGAACCTGGTGCAGAACGCGCTGCGCTACGGTCGCCTGCCCGGCGAGCCGGCGCGAGTGATGGTGGTGACCCGCCAGGGCGAACACGGCGTGCCGATCCTCGAAGTGATCGACCGCGGCCCCGGCATCGCGCCCAAGGTGGCCGCGCAGATCTTCGAGCCGTTCTACACCACCCACGAATACGGCACCGGGCTGGGCCTGTATCTCGCGCGACAGATGAGTGATGCGAACCAGGCTGCACTGGAGTACGTGCGGGTGGCCGGCGGCGGCAGCTGTTTCCGGCTGGTGCTGACGCCGCCGGCACGCAGTCCGGCGGAAACCAGCGAGGCGGTGCAGACCGCCACGCGTTGACCTTTTGGCCCGCCCTAGTACCCTTCAACAGCCTGCTTCGGGAAACATGGACCTCCTATGACCGCACAGACCGTACTGGTCATCGACGATGAACGCGACATTCGCGAGCTGCTGACGATCACGCTGGGCCGCATGGACCTGCAGGTCGATGCAGTGGGTACGGTCGGTGATGCACGCCGCGCCCTGGCCGAGCGCACGTACGATCTCTGCTTCACCGACATGCGCCTGCCCGACGGCAACGGACAGGAAGTGATCGAGCTGATCGCCAGCGAACATCCGGACATGCCGGTGGCGATGATCACCGCCTACGGCAACGTCGACGCCGCGGTCAACGCACTGAAGGCTGGCGCCTTCGACTTCGTCTCCAAGCCGGTCGACATCCAGATGCTGCGCGGACTGGTCCGCACCGCCCTGCGCCTGGCCGAGGAAAAACGCAACGGCGGCGCGACTGCCACTCCCGGCGATGGCGGCAACCGGCTGATCGGCGATTCGGCGGCGATGCAGCAGGTGCGCGCCACCATCGGCAAGCTGGCACGCAACCAGGCGCCGGTGTACATCGCCGGCGAATCCGGCGTGGGCAAGGAACTGGTCGCCCGGCTGATTCACGAGCAGGGTCCCCGCGCCAGTGGACCGTTCGTGCCGGTCAACTGCGGCGCGATTCCGTCCGAGCTGATGGAAAGTGAATTCTTCGGCCATCGCAAGGGCAGCTTCACCGGCGCCGGTGCCGACAAGGAAGGCCTGTTCCAGGCCGCCCAGGGCGGCACGCTGTTCCTCGACGAAGTGGCCGAGCTGCCGCTGCACATGCAGGTGAAACTGCTGCGCGCGATCCAGGAAAAGGCGGTACGCCCGATCGGCGGCCGCGACGAGATTCCGGTCGACGTGCGCATCCTCTCGGCCACCCACAAGAACCTGGGCCAGCTGGTCGAGCAGGGCCAGTTCCGCCAGGACCTGTTCTACCGCATCAACGTGATCGAACTGCGCGTGCCGCCGCTGCGCGAGCGCCGTGGCGACGTGCCGCAACTGTCGGCCTTCATCCTCAAGGCGCTGGCCGGCAAGAGCGGCGAACCGGTGGGCCAGCTGGCGCCGGCCGCACGCGATGCACTGGCGGCCTATGACTTCCCCGGCAACGTGCGCGAGCTGGAGAACGTGCTCGAACGCGCGATGGCGATGTGCGACGGCAACACCATCGAGGCGGTCGACCTGATGCTGCCCCAGCGCAGCGCCCGCGTCGGCACCGAGCAACTGGCCGGCGCCACGGCGACGGCGCCCGCCCCGGCTGCTGCCGCCGCGGGTGCGGACGGCGGCCTGGACGACTACATCAGCAATCTCGAGCGCACCGCGATCGTCAAGGCGCTGGAAGAATCCCGTTACAACAAGACCGCGGCCGCCCGCAAACTCGGCATCACCTTCCGCGCCCTGCGCTACAAGCTGAAGAAGCTGGGCATCGACTGAAGGCTTGAGCCCGCGCGAGGGCTCGCGCGCTGCGTGACGCGCGGGTTCACTCCGCAAACGCTTCCGCAACCGTCGCTCGCGGGCACGGAAAGCGCGATCGGCCGCGCGTTCAACCGTTGCCGGAAATCACCGCATTCAGCGCCTTGCGCAAACTGCGCAACAATACCTGGGTGGTCACCGGTTTCTCGACCATGTGCAGGTGTTGCAGCGGCGGCAATTCCTGCAGGTCCGGCACCGCGCCCGGACGGGTCAGCAGGATCACCGCGCCGGCATAGCCCTGCTCGATCAGCGCCGACAACGTGCGCACGCCGGTGAACAGGTTCATGTCCGCGTCCAGCACCACCAGGTCGGGCAGGCCGCCGGCCTCGATCCACTGCAGTGCCGCCGTACCGCTCTGGCTGGCGTGCGCCTGGTAACCATAGGCGTCCAGCGTGTCGGCCAGCAGGGACAACTGACCGGCCTCCTCCACCACCACCAGCACCCGCTCGGCCGCACCTTCCAGATCGTCGTCGCCGTCAGCCCCGAGCGCGTCGGAGCCCATTTCCTCCAGCGGGATGTACAGGTCGAAGCGGGTGCCGCGACCCGGCTCGCTCTCCACCCGCATCACGCCGCCGTGGCTGCCCACGATGCGCTTGCATGACAGCAGCCCCAGGCCGGTGCCGGTTTCCTTGGTGGTGAAGAACGGCTCGAACATGTGTTCCAGCACCGCCGGCTCCATGCCGGGGCCGTCGTCCTTCACGCTGATGCACAGGTAGCGTCCATTGCGCGGCTGCTCCTCCGGCAGGAAGAAGTCATCGTCCAGCGTGGTCTGCGACGTCTCGATGTGCAGCTTGCCGCCGTCGGGCATCGCCTGGATCGCATTCAGGCAAAGGTTGAGCAGGCATTGCTGCAGCTCGGTGTGATTACCCTCGAACGACAGTTCCGGGTCGTCGATGACCAGCTCCATCGCCACGCTGCGTGGCACGCTGCCCTGCATCAGCAGGTCGAACGCGCTGAACAGGGGGCCCAGTTTCACCTGCTCCGCGCGACGGGCGCCGCGGGCGAACGACAGCATCGAGTGCACCATGTCCAGCCCGCGCCGCCCGCAATCGCGCACCAGCTTGCCCAGTCGTGCCAGGCGCGGGTCGTCCTGGTAGTCCTGCAGGCTGTCGCCGGCCAGCAGCAAGGGTTGCAACAGGTTGCGCAGGTCGTGGCTGAGGCCACCGGCGAGCATCGCCAGGCTCTCGAAGCGCTGCGCTCGGATCAGCTCCGACTCGGCGCGGCGATTGGCCCGGTGCGCCTCCGCCTCGTCCAGCGCCCGTCGCACCGCACTCGCCAGTCGCGCCGGATTCTGCTTCAGGATGTAATCCGTCGCGCCGTTGCGCAACGCGCCGATCGCCGCTTCCTCGCCCAGCGTGGCCGAGACGAAGATGAAGGGAATGTGCTCGTCGCGTCCCCGCAACAGCTCCAGCGCACGCATGCCGGAAAACCCGGGCATGCTCAGATCGGATAGCACGATGTCCGGGTGGAATTCTTCCAGCGCCGCAAGATAGCGCTTCTCGTCGTCGACCAGGCGCACCTCGTAGGCGATCGCGTCCGCATCAAGCTCGGCCAGCACCAGCTCGGCATCGAGTTCGCTGTCCTCGACCTGCAGGATGCGCACGGTCGGCATGTTTCGCAGCTGCCGGTTTGGCATGGTGTTCCTCGTTCCTTGTCCTTGGTCCTGTCCGTTCAGTCGTTTTCCGGCGCCTGGTTGAGCAAGGCCCAGAACTGGCCAAGCGTGCGCACCGCATCGAAAAACTGGTCGACGTCGACCGGCTTGATCACGTAGGCGTTCGCGCCGAGATCCCAGCTGCGGGCCAGGTCGCTTTCCTCGCGCGACGAGGACAGGATCACCACGGGGATGCGCCGCATCCGCTCATCGGCGCGCATCGCGGTCAGCACGTCCAGTCCGTTCATCCGGGGCATCTTGATGTCCAGCAACACCACCGCCGGGTTGCCGGGTTCACGCCCGGCCCACGCGCCCCGCTGGAACAGGTAGTCCATGCATTCGACGCCGTCCTCGACGTGCACCACCGGGTTGGCCAGGTGCGCCTCGCCCAGCGCATCCATCGCCATCTCGGCGTCCGCCATGCTGTCTTCGACCAGAAGAATGGTACGCAGGTCTTTCTTGTTCATGCTTCGCTCTCGATGCTTGCGCCAGCCGCGTCGGTGGCCGGCAGGGAAAAATGAAAATGGGCGCCCTGGCCCGGTTCGGCCTCGGCCCAGACCCGGCCACCGTGACGGGCCACGATGCGCCGCACGTTGGCCAGCCCGATGCCGTTACCGGGAAACTCCGAGGCGCGATGCAGGCGCTGGAACACGCCAAACAGCTTGTCCGCGTACTGCATGTCGAAGCCTGCGCCGTTGTCGCTCACGGTGAATTCGTAATTGCCGTGGCGCCCCTGCCGCACGCTCACCTCGATCTTCGCCAGCTCGCATTGTCCGGTGTATTTCACCGCGTTGCCGAGCAGGTTCTGCCATACGGTGCGCAACATGTTCTCGTCGCCGATCACCATCGGCAGCGGCGCGATCGTCCACGCGATGCGGCGCCCCTCGGCGCCCGTCTCGGCCAGCGCGCGGGCCTCGTCGACCAGCGACTGCATGTCCACTCCCTGCAGCCGCAAGGCGCCCCGGCCGAGTCGCGAGAACACCAGCAGGTCGTCGATCAGCAGCGCCATGCGCTGCGCCGAGTCGCCGATGACAGCCAGATAATGCGCCGACTTGTCGTCGATGCGTTCGCCCAGTTGCTGCTCCAGCTTGCGCGCAAAGCCGGCGATATGACGCAGCGGCGCGCGCAGGTCGTGGGAAACCGAATAACTGAACGCCTCCAGCTCGCGGTTGACGTCGGAAATCTGGCTCACCTTGCCCTCGAGCTGGCGGTTGAGCTCGTTCACCTGGTGCTCGGCCAGCGCACGGGTGGTGACATCGCTGACCGTCAGCAGCAGCGCCGGCACGTCGCTGTCCTGCTGCTGCAGGCGCCGCGCGTTGATCACCACGTTCCGCTCCATGCCGCCGGCGGTGCGCTGGACCATGTCGTAGTCCCACAGTTCGCGGTCACGCAACAGCACGTCGTTCAGGCGCTGCAGCAGCACGCTGTCGTTCCATGCACCGTCGCCGATCTCGGCCAGCGGCACGGCTCTTCCTGCCGGGTCCATTCCATACAGCTCGCCGAACGCATTGTTGACCAGCAGCGACTTGAGGTTGTCGTCGAACAGCGCGATCGGTTCGCGCACGGCCTGGAAGATCATCCGCGAGCGTTGCACGGCGCGCCCTTCGCGACTCTCCGCCAGCCGGCGCTGGCCGATCTGCCGCTCCGACATCATCACGATCACGGCGAGCAGGAACAGCTGCGCCAGCGCGGTCAACGCAAGCACCACGCCACCGTCCGTGGCCTTCTCCCGCGCGGCGGCCTCGCGGCTGGCAAGCAGGCCGTCTTCCGTATGCACGATTTCGTCGATTTCCGCGCTGATGCCGAACAGATCGCCCGCATTGCGCAACGACTGTCGCGCGCCGTCGGTATCGCCGCGGGCAATTCTCGTCCGGGCCTCCTTCATCAGGACGATGCGACCGGTCAATGCATTGTCCAGCGCGCCGATGCGGGTCTGTTGATCCGGGTTGTCCCGGGTCAGCGCCCGCAACTGGCGGATCAACGCGGGAATCTGCTGATCAGCGGCCAGCGCACGCTGTTGCGTCTGCTGGTCGGCATCACCGGCCAGCAGGCGGTAGCTGGCGCTCTCGCCATCGCGTGCCAGATAGGCCAGCTGATAGGTCACCGCCTTGATCTCGCTGGAATGGGCGACCCATGCAGCCGCCCGCTGCGTCTCCTGGATGCTGGTCCGGGTCACCACATAGGGCAGTGCCACGATGACCATCACGGCCAGCAGCAGGCCGGCCGTGCGCCAGCGCGGAAGTACATTTTTTTTCATCCGGCCAGCCACCTCGATCGAGCCACCACCGCTGGGCATTCTGGCCATTCTTGCATGTTTGCACGCTGACCAGAGCACCGTCGCGGCGCCCTGACGTGCTTCACATTGTCACGACAATCAGTGTGTTGCCGACCACGACGAGGCGGGCTGCGCCTGCATGGTGAAGTGCAATTCGCCACCGGCCACGATCTGGCCGTGACGCAACATCGGCCGGTCCAGCGGCTTGCCGTCCAGCGTCACCGAGCCCACGTACGGATGCGCGTCATCCAGCGGCGCGGCGGTGATCGTGAACGTGCGGCCGCCGTCCAGGTGGATCGCCGCGCGCGCCACGAACGGCCGGCCAAGCGCGTACTCGTCGCTGCCCGGCGCGACCGGATAGAAGCCCAGCGCGGTGAACACGTACCAGGCCGACATCTGGCCCAGGTCATCGTTGCCGGAGAGTCCGTCCGGCCGTGCCGCGTACTGGCTGTCCATGATCTGCTTCAGACGCTGCTGGGTTTTCCACGGCGCGCCGGCGTAGTCGTACAGATAGGCGATGTGATGGCTGGGTTCGTTGCCATGGGCATACCAGCCGATCAGGCCGGTGATGTCCTCGACGTGCTTGAAGTGGGCCGGGTCGACCTTCGCGTCGAACAGCGCATCGAGCTTGTCCACGAACTTCGCCTCGCCGCCCATCGCGGCGACCAGGCCAGGCACGTCCTGTGGCACGTACCACGAATACTGCCAGGCATTGCCTTCGGTGAAGTCGCTGCCATAGCCCGCCGCCGTGGGATCGAACGGCTCGCGGAACGTGCCGTCGGCGAGCCGGGCACGCATGAAGCCGGTCTTCGGGTCCCACGCGTTCTTCCAGTTGCCGGCGCGCTTCGCGAAGGCGGCCGCGATATCGGTCTTGCCCATCGCCTTCGCCATCTGCGCCAGCGACCAGTCGTCGTAGGCGTACTCCAGCGTCTTCGAGGCGCCTTCGGGTTCCTTGTCGATCGGCACGTAGCCGAGCTTCATGTAGTCGGCGAGATCCCCGTACGGCGCGTAGGTGGCACTGGCCACCATCGCCTGCAGCGCCTTGTCCGCATCGAAGCCGCGCACGCCCTTGATGTACGCGTCGGCGATCACCGGCACCGCGTGGTAGCCGATCATGCACCAGGTCTCCAGGCCCTGGTACGCCCACACCGGCAGGATGCCGAACGGGCTGGCCTCGCGCGCGGCGATCAGCGAGCGGATGAAGTCGGTGCTGCGCTGGGGATTGAGCAGGACCATCAGCGGCTGCTGCGCCCGGTAGACATCCCACAACGACCAGGTCGAGTAGAACTCGTAGCCGTCCGCCTTGTGTACGGCGTGGTCGGGGCCGCGATAGTCGCCGTTGACGTCCATGCTCAACGTGGGCGACAGCATAGCGTGATACAGCGCGGTGTAGAACTGCGTGCGGGCGGTCTTCGGCGCGTCGATGTCGACCACTGCCAGCACCTTGTCCCACGCCGCCGTGGCCTCGGCGCGACGGGCGTCGAAGTCCCAGCCGGCGCCGTCATGGTCGAGGTTGCCGATCGCGTTCGCCTCGCTCACCGTGGAGATCGCCACCTTCACTTCCAGCGGCTGCTTCAGCTTGCCGAAGTCGAACACGCCGACCAGGGCGCGGCCGTTCTGCGCGTCGTGATCCGCGGCGTGGTTGCCCGGACCGGCGAAGCCCTTGTAGGTCACGTCGGTCTCGCGGTTCAACAACTCGCGCGAGGTCATCGGCTGCGAGAAGCGCATGGCGAAACACAGCTCGCGTCCCGGCGCCCAGCCGCGGGTGGTGCGGCAGCCGGTGACGGTACCGTCGTCATGCACGCGCAGGCTGGACCACAGCACCTTGCCGGCGTAGTCGTAGATGCTCGGGCGCAGGTCCAGCAGCAGGTGCGCCGGCTTGCCGGTCGGGAAGGTGTAGCGATGCCAGCCGATCCGGCGCCCCGCGGTGAGTTCGGCGCGCACGCCGTAATCGCTCAGGGTCACCGCGTAGTAGCCGGCCTGCACCACTTCGCTGTCGTGCGAGAAGCGCGAGCGGTAGCCGCTGCCCAGTTTGGCCGGGTCGCCCGGTTCCAGCCGCACGTCGCCGGCGATCGGCATCACCAGCACGTCGCCCAGGTCCGAATGGCCGGAACCGGAGAAGTGCGTGTGCGAGAAACCCATGATGCTGCTGTCGCCGTACTGGTAGCCGGCGGCCCATTTGTACGCATGCTTGAAGTCCGGCATCGCGGTGTCCGGCGACAGCTGGATCATCCCGAACGGCACCGTGGCGCCGGGAAAAGTGTGGCCGTCGCCGCCCGTGCCGATGCGTGGATCGACCGCCGCCGCATGGCCTTGCACGGCATGCGCGCTGGCGGGTGCGAGGGCGGCGATGCCGAACGCGGCACCGAGCAGAGAGGGAAGCACAGCGCGCAAGCGGACGGTCATCTGATCTACCTTTGGAACGATTCAAGTCCGCACGCTATCATCCGGCAAGGGACATGGCATGCTGCGCTGCGACGTGCCGAACTGCTGCGATAAGCTAAATTTGGATCGTTCTAATGAGGCAAACTGCATGTCGAGTCATAGCCCGATCGGGCGCAAGGTCACCCTGAACGACATCGCCGCCGGCTGCGACGTATCGCGCGCCACGGTCTCGCTGGTGCTGCGCGGCAGCCCGCTGGTGAACAAGCACACCCGCGCCCGGGTCGAGGAAGAACTGCGCCGGCAGGGCTACGTCTACAACCGCGCCGCCGCCAACCTGCGCCGCCGCACCTCGACCAGCATCGCGCTGGTGCTGAACGACCTGGCCAACCCGTTCTTCGCCGAATTCGCCGCCGGCGTGGACGAGGCGCTGGCCGCCGCCGGCTTCGTCACCCTGCTCGGCTGCACCGGCGAATCGATCGCGCGCGAGCAGGCCGTGCTCGGTTCGCTGCTGGAACACGGCCCGGCCGGCATCATCCTGTCGCCGGCCGAGCACAGCAAGGCGCCGGACGTGCTGGCCGTGGTCGGACGGCGTGCACCGATGCTGCTGTTCAACCGCGAACTGGGCGGCACCCTGCCCGAGTTCGCGCACTGGGATCAGCTGATGCTGGACAACCAGCACGGCGCCCGCCTCGCCACCGAACACCTGATTGCCCGCGGCCACCGGCGCATCGCGTTCTTCGGCGGCCACCACGACTCCAGTTCGTGCCGGCAGCGCCATGCCGGTTACGCCGAGGCGATGCACACCGCGGGACTGCGCACCGAACCGTACTGGCGCGTCGAATGCGCGCCGACCCGGCTCGATGCCGCCCACCGGACCGAAGCCCTGTTCGCCGGCACGCTCGCACCGACCGCGGCGGTCTGCTACAACGACGCGGTCGCGCTGGGCCTGATGCTCGGCCTCAACCAGCGCGGGCTGCGCCCGGGCCACGACTTCGCGTTGACCGGCTTCGACGACATCGCCGAGGCGGCACTCGGCATGCCGCCGTTGACCACCTTGTCGGCTGCGCCGCACGAACGCGGCAAGCAGGCCGCACAATTGGTGCTGCAACGACTGCAGCAACCGCAGGCCGCCAGCCGCCGCACCGTCGCACCGGTGCGGCTGATGGTGCGCGAAAGCAGCTGCCCACCACCCGCCGCCTGACCCATCCGCTCATTCGCACAGGGGAATTCCATGGCCTTCGCTCAAGCTCCGTCACCGACGCCCGGCACACCGGCACACGGCGAGCGCTACACCGACTATCCGATGGCGCTGGGCGTGCTCACCACCATCTTCTTCATGTGGGGCTTCCTCACTTGCCTCAACGACATCCTGATCCCGCATCTGAAGTCGGTGTTCCAGCTCGGCTACTTCCAGGCGATGCTGGTGCAGTTCACCTTCTTCGGCGCGTACTTCCTGATGGCGTTGCCGGCCGGATGGATGGTCGCCGCGCTGGGCTACAAGAAGGGCATCGTGGCGGGGCTGGCGATTGCCGGCGTGGGCGCGCTGGGCTTCTGGCCCGCCGCCACGCTGCAGCTGTATCCCGCCTTCCTCGCCGCGCTGTTCGTGCTGGCCACCGGCATCACCGTGCTGCAGGTGGCGGCCAATCCCTACGTGGCGCTGCTGGGGCCGGAGCGCACCAGTTCCAGCCGGCTGACCCTGGCCCAGGCACTGAACTCGTTCGGCACCTTCCTGGCGCCGCTGTTCGGCGGCATGCTGATTCTGTCCAGCGTGGTGAAGAGTCCGGCCGAACTGGCCGCGTTGCCGCCGGCCGAACACCTGGCCTACCAGGCACAACAGGCGCAGGCCGTGCAGGGTCCGTACATCGGCCTGGCCGTGGTGCTGTTCCTGCTGGCCGTCTTCGTCTGGCTGTTCCGCCTGCCCGCGCTGAGCGAGGCCACCGACAAGGGCGACCACGACCGCCACAGCTTCGCCGAGGTGTTGCGCCACCCGCACGTGCTGTTCGGCGTGCTGGGCATCTTCTTCTACGTGGGCGCCGAGGTTTCGATCGGCAGCTTCATGGTGAACTACCTGTCGCTGCCCGAGATCGGCCACGTCAGCGAGCAGCAGGCCGCGAAGTACGTGTCGTACTACTGGCTGGGCGCGATGATCGGCCGTTTCATCGGCTCGGCGCTGATGGCGAAGTTCTCGCCGCGCAAGCTGCTGGCCGGCTTCGCCGCGATCAATGCGCTGCTGGTGCTGACCACCATGCTCACCAAGGGCGACGTTGCGATGGTCAGCATCATCGCGATCGGCCTGTTCAACTCGATCATGTTCCCGACCATCTTCGCGCTCGGCATCGAGCGGCTGGGGTCGATGACCAGCAAGGCCTCCAGCCTGCTGATCATGGCCATCGTCGGCGGCGCGATCATCCCGCCGCTGCAGGGCCTGCTCGCCGACCACATCGGCCTGCAGCACGCGTTCTTCCTGCCGCTGCTGTGCTACCTGTACATCGTGTTCTATGGCCTGAGCGGCTCGCGCATCCGGGGCCTGCCCGCCGACGCCTCGCAAAGGGGGTCGTGAGTGGCCTTCCATCCCATCCTGTGCTTCGGCGAGGCACTGATCGACCTGCACGCCGACGGCTTCGACGGCCACGGCTTCGCCGCCCGCTTCGTGCCCTTCGCGGGCGGTGCGCCGGCCAACGTCGCGGTCGCCGCGGCGCGTCTCGGCGGCGCCGCCCGTTTCGCCGGCATGCTGGGGCGCGACCGCTTCGGTGATTTCCTGCTGGACAGCCTGCAGCAGGCCAGTGTCGGCACCGACGACATCGTGCGCACCGATGCGGCGAACAGCGCGCTGGCCTTCGTCACCCTTGACGCCCGCGGTGAACGCAGCTTCAGCTTCTACCGCGACAACTCGGCCGACCTGCTGTTCCGGCCGGCGCATTTCCGCGCCGACACGTTCCGCGACGTCGCCGTGTTCCACGTCTGCTCCAACAGCATGACCGACCCCGCGCTGGCCGGAACCACCCGCGAAGGCATGCAGCGCGCACACGGCGTCGGCGCCCTGGTCAGCTTCGACCTCAACCTGCGTCCGGCGCTGTGGCCGCGCGACATCGATCCCCGCCCGCTGCTGTGGCCCGCGCTGCACCTGGCCGACGTGGTGAAGCTGTCGGCCGAGGAATTCGCCTGGCTGGCGGTCGACGGCGAACAGGCCGCGCTGGACCGCCTGTGGCTGGGCCGCACCCGGCTGGTGGTGGTGACCGACGGCGGGCAGCCGCTGCGCTGGTTCCACCCGGACGCCGAGGGCGAGCTGCCGTGCTACCCGGTCGAGGTGGTCGACAGCACCGCCGCCGGCGATGCCTTCGTCGGCGGCCTGCTGTGCTGCCTGGCCGAACTCGAAGCGGGCGCCGAACGACTCGATCACCTGGTGACCGAGCTGCCGCGCCTGCACGCGATGTTGCGCTTCGCCGCCGCCTGCGGCGCGCTGACCGTCACCCGCCAGGGTTCGTTCGCCGCGATGCCGCGCGGCGACGAAGTGCTGGCCTTCATGGAACAGCAGGCATGAACAGCAGCCCCGATTTTCCTTCCGCCGATTTCCGTTCCGCCGAGTTCCTGCGCGGACACATCGCGCAGACGATGGCGTTCTACCACCCGCGCGCGATCGACCCGCAGGGCGGCTTCTTCCACTACTTCCGCGACAACGGCACGATCTACGATCGCAGCCACCGGCACCTGGTCAGCAGCACCCGCTTCGTCTTCAACTACGCGATGGCGGCGATCGAGTTCGGCGACGACGCGACGCTTCGAGGCGAGTACCTCGACGCCGCCCGCCACGGCCTGCGCTACCTGCGCGAGGTGCATCGCGATCCGGCCAGCGGCGGCTACGCCTGGACCATCCGCGACGGCCAGCCGGAAGACCGCACCAACCATGCCTACGGCGTCGCCTTCGTGCTGCTGGCCTGCGCCAGCGCGGTGAAAGCCGGCATCGCCGAAGCCGCCGCCTGGATGGACGAGACCTGGAACCTGCTTGAACAGCGCTACTGGGATGCCGACGCCGGGCTGTACCGCGACGAGGCCGATGCCGACTGGCACTTCAGCGACTACCGCGGCCAGAACGCGAACATGCACATGTGCGAGGCGATGCTGGCCGCCTACCAGGCCAGCCGCGAGCCACGCTATCTCGATCGCGCATACACCCTCGCCGATCACATGACCCGTCGCCAGGCGGCGCTGGCCGGCGGCCTGGTGTGGGAACACTACGACCGCGACTGGGCCATCGACTGGGACTACCACCGCGACGACCCGAAGCACCTGTTTCGCCCGTGGGGCTTCCAGCCCGGCCACCAGACCGAATGGGCCAAGCTGCTGCTGATCATGGAGCCGCTGCTGCGCGAACGCGGTGCCGCGCCGGACTGGATGCTGCCCACCGCGCAGCACCTGTTCGACACCGCGCTGGCCCGCGCCTGGGACAACGAGTACGGCGGCATCTGTTACGGCTTCGCGCCGGACGGCAGCGTCTGCGACGACGACAAGTATTTCTGGGTGCAGGCCGAATCGCTGGCCGCCGCCGCCCTGCTGCACGAGCGCAGCGGACTGGCTGTCCATGACGACTGGTACGTGAAGCTGTGGGCGTACGCGTGGCAGCATTTCGTCGATCACCGCCACGGCGCCTGGTACCGCATCCTCACCCGCGACAACCGAAAGTACGACGACGAAAAGAGTCCCGCCGGCAAGACCGACTACCACACGATGGGCGCCTGCCACGAACTGCTGGCGCTGATCCGTCGCGGTGGCCAGCCGTAAAGCGTCTTCCCTTCCCCAAAGGCTTCGCATGAACAACCTCACGCTCACTCTTGCCGCCACCTTCGCCGCGCTTTCGCTGGCGCCCGCCTTCGCCGCCGACACCGCGCCTGCGCGCTTCGATCCCGCGCAGACGTTCGCGCCGTACAGCTACCCGCAACCGGCCAACGCCTACCGCTCCGCCAGCGGCAAGCCCGGCCCGATGTACTGGCAGAACCGCGCCGACTACCGGATCAAGGCCACGCTCGATCCCGCCACCCGGCTGCTGAGCGGCAGCGAGGTGATCAGCTACACCAACCACAGCCCCGACGTGCTCGACGTGCTGTGGCTGCAGCTGGACCAGAACCGCTATCGCAAGGACGCCCGTGGCGCGTTCACCAGCAAGTTCCCCACCGAGTTCACCGACGGCTACAGGATCAGCTCGGTCGAAGTCGAAGACGCGCAGGGCCACACGCAGCCGGTGAAGTGGATCGTCTCCGACACCCGCATGCAGGTGCAGCTGCCGACCGCGCTGAAAGCGAAGGACGGCCAGCTGAAACTGCACATCGCCTGGAGCTTCACCGTGCCCGGCGAGTTCGGCGGGCGGATGGACGTCAACCCGAGCAAGAACGGCGAGATCTTCGAGATCGCCCAGTGGTATCCGCGCATGGCCGTCTACGACGACCTGCGCGGGTGGGACACGGCGCCCTACCTCAACAGCGAGTTCTATCTGGAGTACGGCGATTTCGACTACGCGATCACCGTGCCGTGGGACATGATCGTGGCCGGCTCCGGCGAACTGCTGAACCCGCAGGACGTGCTGACCAGGACCGAGCAACAACGGCTGGAACAGGCGCGCCGCAGCGACAAGACCGTGATGATCCGCAGCGCGGACGAAGTCACCCAGCCGTCCAGCCGTCCAAAGCAGAGCGGCACGCTGACCTGGCACTTCGCCATGCACGACACTCGCGACGTCGCGTTCGGCGCCTCCAAGGCCTTCGTGTGGGACGCGGCGCGAATCAACCTGCCCGCAGGCAAGAGCGCGCTGGCGATGTCGGTCTATCCGGCCGAAAGCGGCGGCGACGCCGCCTGGGGCCGCGCCACCGAATACCTCAAAGCCTCCACCGAATACTTCTCGAAGCAGTGGTACCCGTACCCATGGCCGGTGGCGATCAACGAAGCCGGCACCGCCGGCGGGATGGAGTATCCCGGCATCACCTTCGACCACAAGCTGGCCAAGGGCCGCAGCCTGCACATGGTGATCGCGCACGAGATCGGGCACATCTGGTTCCCGATGATCGTGGGCAGCAACGAGCGCCGCGATGCGTGGATGGACGAAGGCTTCAACACCTTCATCGACGTCTACGAGGCCGACGCGTTCAACCATGGCGAATACGCGCCCAAGCGCGACGGCGAATACGCGCCGGGCAAGGGCAACCCGGCCGACGAGATCGCCAAGGTGCTGCAGGACCAGGACGCCCCGCCGCTGCTGCTGGGCGCCGACATGGTGCCGGAGAAATACCGCCACCCGATCAGCTACTTCAAGGGCGCGTTCGGCTTGGTGCTGCTGCGCGAGCAGATCATCGGCCCGGAACGCTTCGACCCCGCCTTCCGCCGCTACATCGCCACCTGGGCCTACAAGCACCCCAGCCCGTCCGACTTCTTCCGCTTCATGGAAAGCGAGACCGGCGAAGATCTGGGCTGGTTCTGGCGCGGCTGGTTCGACCACAACTGGCAGCTCGACCTGGCCGTGCAGAAAGCCGCCTACACCGACGGCGACTACCGCAAGGGCGTCGACGTCACCGTGGCGAACCTGGACCAGCTGGTCATGCCCGCCACCCTGCAACTGGTCTACGACGACGGCAGCAAGCAGGACGTGCGCGTGCCGGTGGAAACCTGGCAGCAACACCGCAGCTACGTGGTCCACGTGGATGGCACGCGCAAGCTGAAGTCGGTCACGATCGATCCGGCGCGGGCGTTGCCTGACGGCAATCGCGGCAACAACAGTTTCGCGATGCCGTAGGGGGAGCCATGGTGTCGGGGACAGCTTTACTCGTGGCAGCTGGCCACGAATTGTCCCTGACACCTGTTCCACGCTTTGCCATTGGCCAGGATGAGGCGACGTATCCATGCGATGCAAACCCCTGGTGCGAATGCTGTGATGCTTCAGCTGCAACACACGCCGCACTCCATCCAGCAAACGCGAACCCGCAGGACTGACCATACGGTTTATTCCTGCGTTTCCGGAGTCATAAGACATAGCACTTCACCTTGCGCGATATGCAAAGGCCGCAGCATCCGCAAGCACGCGTCAGGCCGCAGAATTTTCCTGCTTGACGCGCTGCAGGCCAAGCCTGAACATCCGTTGCATATACCCCGACGTGGGGTCCAATAAGCGTTAGGCATGCCATTCAACATTTCTGACGATGAAGCCCGAGAGATCGCCTTGACGCTTCGCCGTAGGCATAAGGATCTCGTGTGGAACGAGGAGTACCTGCTTAGTCTCATCGACGCCCAAGCGTCAAAGATGGATGTTTACTGGGCTGTGATTGGGCTGCGACACTGCGGCACCAGTCGCTGCATACCTGTTTTGAAGCGCTTAGCAACCCACCCAACTCAAGATGTAAAAGCCACGGCAATGCTAACTATTGCTCACATTGCCGGTCCGGATGAAACTCTCTATTACGCTGAGCGCCTCAACGATCCTGCGTATCGAGCGAAAGACTATGCACTATGGGCAATTGGCGATGTGGGCGACGCAAGAGCACTTGAAGCAGTTCATGCCTACATCAAGCGCAGAAAGAAATCATTGACCCAACCTCACCTAGATTGCCGGCTGCACATGGAACTGGTCGCATATATCTACCGGGCCGTGGGCGCAGCCGCCACCAAAGATTTGCTTCTCGGGCAGTATGCGTTCATTCGAGAGACTTTGGTCAGTAGCCCCACATTCAACCCATTCGCACGGGAGAATTTCTTGAAGCAGGTTCCGCAGCTTGAAGAGCTTTTTCAAGAGGGCATGCCTAACAATTCCTTCAAGCCGACGCCGCTTCGCGGCACGGCTTGAGTCAGGCGTTAGACGCCACAGGATTCGAGGCATGTCAAAAGAACCGACGGAGCAGCAGCGTTGCTTGGGTTTTTGCATCTGTATCGGTGTCGCCATCGGGTGTGGCCTCGGAATAGTCTTTGGCAATCTCGCTCTAGGTATCGGCCCTGGCATCGCAATCGGCATCGTGTTCGGAATTGCATTGGGCAAAAAGCACGCCGCAAAATCTGGCGACGGTGGCGGCAAAGATGATGCTGGCGGCGCCTACATTTCATTCGAGGCGGACGGCTGCGCCGCCGCTCAATTCCAGCGTCAGCCATGACAACAGCACTCCCCGCTCCCTACGTCTTAAGCAAATCGCGTCAGGCGCGTATGACGGAGGAGCTAGTCCATGCTCTTCGGCAAATTCCGCGAGAGCAGCTCAACTCTTGGGGTAGAGATTCTGCCGTGCTTTTTGGCAAGGTCACCTGGAGGCGTGCCAAAAATTTCGGCAGGCTTGTCGGACGGATATGCAAGGGCACTGTGGGCGAAATAACAGACGGCTACAACGCCCATCGCACCGGCAGTTTTGCGGACCACGCTAAAAGTCGCGCCCATGCAGCAAAAGAATCTATTTCCAGCGCCGGCGTCACAATTGCGGCATCAGCCAAGACGATCCAGGAAGATTTGCAATCAAATCCCCGAATCAACGCGCCAGCCCTTGTTGTGTCGACGTTGGCATTCTTGGTCGCGTCTGGAGGAGTGGACGGTGATGGCGGAGTACCCGATTTGGATCTGCTCGCAGGGATTGACGCGCATAGGTCCATCTTCACTCATTCAATTATCTCTGGCGCGGCCATTGAGACATTCTTACTGTCATCTGCTTCATTCGTAAGCATTGCTCATTCGTTTCTACCTGAGCGCCACGACCCGATCTGGGATTCAATAGCAAAGCACAAGGACCGTTACGTACTTGCTGCGTCCCAAGGTGCTTCGCTAGGTATTGCTTACCACCTATTCGTAGATAGCACCGCAGACATCGGCGCTTACCATGATTTGCCAGTGTCACTGCCTATTGAGGGGCACGAAGCAATTGCAGGCGCCAACGCAGCAGCAGAGGCCATTGACGTAAAGCACAAGGATCAAAAGCGTCATGGTTAACAGAGACTAAAGGGGACGTGGCTAATTAAGTTTGCACAGAGATCAGTGTCCGACGCGCCTGTGGGCTGCAAGCCCACGCAGACGTTTGACGCCGATCACATGCACGGTCGGGTAGTGCGGGAACGATCGCCGCGGGCCCGGGATCGACCGCACAGCGTCTGTCCATGACTCATACCAGCCTTTCGTGCGGGCGCCCACGCTCGCCATGCGTTTGCGGCTCAGCGCTGCGCAGGCCAGCCTTCGTGGAAACCGTGGCGACCAAGTCGCCGTCGATGCTCAGGCACTGGTCGGCGATCGTCGCCACGCTGGCCCGGTGCGATACCACGATGAGTATCGTGCGGGGCAATCGGCGCTTCATCGCGGCCAGTACGCGGATCTCGGCTGCAGCGTCGAGCGCGCTGGTGGCTTCGTCGAGCACGGCGAGGAACGGCTGGCGCAGAATCACCTGAGCCAGTAGCAGGCGTTGCAGTTCGCCGCCGGACAATCGGCTCGACGCGCTGTGCAGCGTGGTGTCCAGTCCATCCGGTGAATCGGCCAGCCGCTTGTCGAGGCCGACATCCAGCAGCGCGGCCTGCATCATCTCGTCGCTCGCTTCCGGCGCGGCCCAGTGCAGGCATTCGCGCACCGAGTATTGCCACGGACGCACGCTCTGGCTGACATAGGCGCCATGCCGCACCCGCTCGCGGTATTCGCCGAAGCCGATGGAATGTCCGTCGACCCGTGCCGCGAAAATCCCGGGCGGGCTCATGCCGGCCAGCACGTCGACCAGGCTGCTCTTGCCGATGCCGGAGTCGCCGGAAACCAGGGTCAGCTCGCCGGGCGCCAGGCGCAGGTGGCGGACATCGACAGCGGCCAGTGGCGGCGCCAGCTGCATCCGTTCGATGTGCAACGCTGTCCGATCCGCCGGCGCCGATGCCGCCGAAGAGCGCACCGCCTCCAGGCCCATGTAGCGCTGCCACAGCTCGAACGCGGGCGCAGCCGAACGCAATTGCTGGAAGCTCTGCCGGGTCGACACCAGGTACGGCAGCAGTCGCCCCAGCAGCAGGCAGGCCGCGATCAGCGCGGCCTGATCGACCCCGCGCCAGCGGTAGGCCAGCACGAAGACTGCCGCGATCCCGACCGCCGCCAGCAGCTCCAGCAGCAGCCGCCCGTTGGCGACGAGTTCCAGCTGGCGTCGATAGCCCTGGCCAAGCTGGGCGGAGATCGCGCCGTAGCTGTGCTTCTCGGCATCCTCGCGCTGGAACGAGCGCACGTGGCGCAGCCGTCGCGGGAAGTCCTCGCTGTGCCAGAACAGACGCGTCATGTCGGCGACGTACTGGCGACCGACCCGCGACTGTTCGCGACCGAACGCGCGCGAGGCGATCACGCCGAACACGGCAAACAGTGGCGTCGCCAGCATCAGCGGCGGACAGACCCAGAACGCCGCCGCCAGACTGACCAGCGAAGTGACGCCCGCAACCAGCAGTTGCTGCAGGGCGCTGAAACCCTGGGTAATGATTTCGACGTTGTAGGTGAGCACGTTGGCGATCTCGGCCGAGGTCGAATCCGCCAGCGCATCCAGCCGCGCGTCGAGCAGGCGCGCGTGCACCTGGCGGCGCCGGGTCATGCCGTAACGTGCGGTCAGGCGGGCGCCCAGGCGGGCGGTCGACCAGCGCAGCACGGCGAAGGCGAACGTGGCCGCCGCGAAGATCGCCGCCTGCAACTCCACGCCGCCGCGCGCGGCAAACACGCCGCCGGCGAACGTCCGCGCATGGCCGGGCTGCACCAGCGGCACCAGCAGCACGGCCGCGAGGCTGCCGGCCAGCGCGCTGGCCAGCGACAGCAGCACGTAGGCCGCGGTTTCCACCGTGTCGACGCGCGTGAATGTGCGTACCAGCGAACGCAGCATGTCGTAGCTGCGATCGCGCGTCGGCCGTGCTTCGGCGGACCGCTTCATGCGGGTGCGCCGACGGCAGGCAGCAGTTGGCGCAAGGCATCGACCGAAGAACGCGGATGGCGCCCGCGGCGCAGTTCGTGCACGCCTTGCGCGATCAGCTGCTGCTCGAAACGATGCCAGCCGGGCTGGCCGGACGCATACGGCTGATCCGTGCGCAGTCGCGCGGCGATCTCGCCGGCGGGAATCGGCGTGAGCAGGGCGGCGGGATCGTCGGCCAGCTGGCTGGACACGAACACCGCGCCGGCCAGCGCCAGCGGCTGCGGCGCCAGCCGGCCACGGGCCTGCCTCAGGTCGGCCTCGAATTTCTCGACGCCGCTGCGGCGGCGGATGACTGGCGCGCTCGCCACCCAGCGGCGGCTGCGCTCGTCATCGACGAACCGCAGCGCATCGGCCTGCACATGCAGGAAGTTGGCGACGCCGGTGGCCAGCATGCGTTCGGGCTGCACGAAGACGGCATCCTCGGCGAGGAAGTCCAGGCCGAGCAGCAGACTGTGCAAGGCCAGCGTCGACTTGCCCGCGCCGCTCGCGCCGAGCAGCAGGACGCCGCGCCCGTCGCGGCCGACGCAGGCGCCGTGCAGCGGCACCAGCCCCAGTCCACGCGTGGCCAGGGTGAACACCGCGAACTCGATGAGCTCGTAGCGCAGGTGGTAGGGGTGCAGCAGCATGTCGTCCGAGGCCACCACCAGCGCCTGCCGCTGCGCGGGGTCCAGCACCACGTAGTTCGCGGCGTCCATCACGCCGCAGATCAGGCCCGCGCCGGACTGCACCTGCACCGGCGGGGGTTCGGCCGTGGGTGATGGAGCCGGCCGCGATACCAGGCGCAGCTCGATGCGGAACGCCGCATCGGCCACCGGCAACCGCTGCGACGGCAAACCCGCGTAGGCGGCATCGACCAAGGCGAGCAGCGCCTCGCTGCCGCTCTTGAAGCGGAAACGGCCGCCCAGGATCTGTCGCTCCACCCAGGACACGGGGCCGCGCCGCTCCTCGAACGGGTCAGCAGGGATGTCGCGGACACCGGCGCAGGGAGTCAAGGTCATCGTCTCGATCAAGGTCCTGGTGGCGCGCCATGGCGAGGCCGAGGCGCCGCACGTAGCGGGCGTCTTCCTGCTGAGTGTCGCCGCGGGCGGCAAAGGTTGTGCCTGCACACCCCTGCGGACTTTTTTGCCGCGCGGGGCAACCGAAGCGGCGCGCTGGCGCACTCACCGGCAGCCAGCGCGGAAGCGGGAGCCGACGCGGCCCATGGCTGCCGTTGCTTCCCACGATGATCGAGGCCTCCAGCAGATGCTCAAGATTCAGGTCGGCCACTCCTACTTCCTGGCTTACGACCCGAAGCAGTGGGAGCGCGGCAAGCCTTATCCGCCGCTCGCCACGATCCAGGTCGCTGCCCTGCTGCGGCAGATGGGGCACCAGGTCGCGCTGTTCGACGCGATGCTGGCCGCGGGCGTGGAGGACTACCAGGCCGCGCTGCAGAGCACGCGGCCGGATGTGGTCGTCCTCTACGAGGACAACTTCAACTACCTGACCAAGATGTGCCTGGGCCGCATGCGCGAGGCGGCCTGCCAGATGATCGCCGAGGCCCGCGCCGACGGCGCGCGGGTGATCGTCGCCGGCTCCGACGCGTCCGACCACCCGGACGCCTTCCTGGCGGCGGGCGCGGATGCCGTGCTGATCGGCGAAGGCATCGCGGCCCTGATCGAACTGGTCGGGCGGCTGCAGCGCGACCCGGCCATCGACACGCCGCACTGGGTCGCGGGCATCGCCGGCGTGGCCACGCTGACCAACGGGCAGACACAGCTGACCCGCGTGGGCGTGCTGCCGCCGGACCCGCGGCTGGTCGGCCATCCCGCCTGGGACCTGGTCGACGTCGAACGCTACCGCGCGATGTGGCTCGAACGGCACGGTTACTTCAGCCTCAACATGGCGGCCTCGCGCGGCTGCCCGTTCCGCTGCAACTGGTGCGCCAAGCCGATCTGGGGCAACCACTACAACCAGCGCAGCGCCAGCGACGTGGCGGCGGAAATGACCTACCTGAAACGGACATTCCAGCCCGACCACATCTGGCTGGCGGACGACATCTTCGGCTTCCGCGTGGACTGGGTCGGCGAATTCGCCGGGCACCTGGCCGACGCCGACGGTTCGGTGCCGTTCACCATCCAGACCCGCGCCGACCTGATCAGCGAGCGGATGGCCGCGGCGCTGGAACACGCCGGCTGCGCCGAGGCGTGGATCGGCGCGGAGAGCGGCAGCCAGCGCGTGCTGGACGCGATGAACAAGGGCACCCGCGTGGCCGACCTCATCGCCGCCCGCGCACGGCTGGGCGAACACGGCATCCGGGTGGGCTTCTTCATCCAGCTCGGCTATCAGGGCGAACAACTCGTCGACCTGCTGGCGACCCGCGAGCTGATCACGCAGGCCGCGCCGGACGACATCGGCGTCAGCGTGTCGTATCCGTTGCCGGGCACGAAATTCTACGAACAGGTGAAGGCCCAGCTCGGCGCGAAGACGCATTGGCAGGACAGCGGCGACCTGGCCATGATGTTCCGCGGCGCCTACGACTCGGACTTCTATCGCCACGTGCGCGACCTGCTGCACGAGCAGGTCGTGCTGCAGCAGTCGAAAGCCGCCCAATCGCCGCAGCAGCACCGCGAAGCCCGCGCGGCGTTCGAGGCGCGATGGGCCGCGCTGATTGCCGACGAGCGCGCACACCGCAGCGAAGACGCCACCGCGCCAACACCCGCGACGACGCCCGACCATGCCGAACCGGCCCGCCATGCTGCCGCCGCTCAACATCGTTAAGGCGGGCCTGCGCCGCACCACCGAAGCGCTCGCCGTGGAGCTGGCGCTGTCGCGGCCGGGCGGCGCCACGCCGCCGTGGAGCGAAATCGAATGGCAGCTGGCCGCGGCGGTTGCCGCCGCGCACGGCGTGTCGCCGCTGCTCAGCCAGTGCTCGACCTGGCAGCGCCCGTCGTGGCGCCGCTTCCTCGACAGCCAGCGCGAGCATGTCGAACTGCGCCATCGGCGCATCGTCACCCTGCTGCAACGCATCGACGCCGCCGCGCGCGCCGCCGGGCTGGCCGTCTTGCCGTTGAAGGGTTCCGCCCTGCACGCGCTGGGACTCTACGCGCCGGGCGAACGACCGATGGCGGACATCGACCTGCTGGTGCGCGAAAGCGATGCCGCGGCGACGATCGCCCTGCTGCAGGAGCTCGGCTACGTGGAGTCGTTCGTGCAGTGGAAGCACCGCGTGTTCAAGCCGGCCGAGGGCGCGCCCGTTCCCGGGCTGGGCGAACACCGCGACACGCCGGTCAACATCGAGCTGCACACGCGCATCCAGGAGCGGCTGCCGGTCTCCACCGTCGACATCACCGGGCGGATCCATCCGCGCGTGCCGCAAGCGGGCTTGAACGACTACCCGTCGAGCGGCGCCCTGATGAGCCACCTGCTGCTGCACGCGGCGGGCAACATCTGCGGTCGCAGCCTGCGCCTGCTGCACCTGCATGACATCTCGCTGCTGGCCACGCGGATGGTCGCCGCTGACTGGGACGCCCTGTGGGAAGCCGCCGAGCCGCCCTGGTGGGCGCTGCCGCCGCTGCGGCTGGTGGCGCGCTACTACAGGAACGCGGTGCCCGAGGCGGTGTTCGCCCGGCTCGAGCGCGACTGTCCGCGCCTGCTGCGCACGGTCTCGCGGCGCCAGACCCTGACCCGGGTGTCGTGCTCGGAGCTGTGGCTGCATGCGCTGCCCGGCATCGAGTGGTCGCGCTCCGTGGGTGAAGTCGGGCGCTACGTCAGGAACCGGGTGCGACCGACGGAGGAAGCGATCCGGGAACGGGCCGACATGGTGCGGACCCAGTTGTGGCTGCAGGACCAGAGCTGGGTCACCACGAATCATGTGCGGCGCATCCTGACCTGGCTGACCCGGCCGGTGCCGCGGATGGACACCTTGTACGCGGTGCGCGCGGCGCTGGACTCCGCGGCGCCGGCGCCCTAGGCGCTTCCCGTCCATGATCGGGAAGCGAGCCGCGACGGATGCACGACGGTGGGACCTCCGGCTGCGCTGTCCCCGCTGCGGCAACGCCATCGACGCGCTGGACTGTGCGGCTTGCGGATATTCCATCGCGATGGACGATGGCATCACCCACGCGCTGCTGCCGGAATCGGCCACGCGCCTGGCCCGCTTCATCGCGGATTACGAGCGGATCAGGACGTCGGAAGGTCGCGGCAGCGAAAGCGAGGCGTTCTACCTCGCCCTGCCCTACCGCGACACCACGGCAAGGGATCGCGACCAGTGGCGGATGCGTGCGCGCAGCTACGACTACATCGTGCGGCGTCTGCTGGCAGGCAGTCGCGTGCTCGACCTCGGCGCGGGCAACGGCTGGATGAGTTATCGCCTGGCACTGGCCGGGTATCAACCGGTCGCGGTCGACCTGCTCACCAACGATCGTGACGGGCTGGGCGCGGCCCGCCATTACCGGACGCGGCTGCGGACACTGTTCCCGCGCTTCCAGGCCGAGATGCGCCACCTGCCGTTCGCCGACGCGCAGTTCGACGCCGCGGTGTTCAACGCCTCGTTCCACTACGCCGAGGACGGCGAGGCCTGCCTGCGCGAAGCACTGCGCTGCGTGAAAATCGGCGGCATGCTGATCATCGCCGACACGCCCTGGTACGCCCGCGACGAAAGCGGCCGGCAGATGCTGGCCGAGCGTCGCGAATTCTTCCTGCGCCGTCATGGCGTCGCGGCGGACGCGATCGCCAGTCTGGGCTACCTCACCGACGAGCGTCTGCGCCACATGGCGGACGCGCTGTCGATCCGCTGGGAGGTGCATCGCCCGTGGTACGGCCCGCGCTGGGCGCTGCGCCCGCTCATCGCGAAACTTCGCGGCCGCCGCGAGCCTTCAAGGTTTCGGCTCTACGTCGCCCGCAAGCCCGGCTGATGCCTGCGCCTCCATGCACACGTGGCGGTACAGCGCCTCGAACAGTCGCGCGGTGCAATCGGCGTCCTCGGCCAGCGCTCGGTGCTGCGCGGCCTCGGCCATGCGCTGGCGCCGTGGTTCGTCTGTAAGCAGCGCCCCGATCGCGTCGGCCAGCGCGCCCGCGTCACCGACCGGCACGCAGCACGCCGCCGCGGGCGACCACTCCACGAAGTGTCCGACCGCCGTGCCCACCGCCGGCACGCCGGCCACCGCGGCCTCCAGCAACACCAGCGGGCCGGCTTCATGCAGCGACGACATCACCAGCAGGTCGGCCGCCTCCAGCCACGGACGCAGTTCGCGTTGCGTCATGAAGCCGGGAAAATCCACGCAGTGTTCCAGCCCGAGCTGACGGGCCAGCTCCTGCATCTCGCCCTGCAAGGTGTCCACGCCGACGATGTCCATGTGGAACGCCAGCCCGGCGTTGCGTAAAACGGCCAAGGCCCGCAGCAGGGTCGGCTGATCCTTCACCCGGTTGAGGCTGGCGACGTGGATCAGCCGCGCCGGCCCGCCGCGCCGCGCGCGCGGTGCGAGCGGCGGCCACGCCTGCAGGTCGACGCCGAGCGGCACGCGTTGCGCCTCGATGCCGAGCGCCCGCAATGCGTCGATGATCGGCGCGCTGGCGGCCGTCACGACATCGGCGGCGCGCAGCACGCAGGCCTCGCGCAGGCGTCCCTTCCATTTTCGGCGTCCGCCGTAGTCGATCGCGTGCAGCGCGACCATCTCGCCGCCGGCGACATGCACCAGGCTGGGCAGCCGCAGCAGCCTGGCCGCGGCCACCGCGACCAGGCTGCACGAGCCGGAGAAGATCGCCTGGACCACGTCGAACGGCGCGCGGCGATGCTCGGCGCGGATCGCCGCGATCGCGCGCCACCGGGTCCAGCCGCTGCCGATGTTGTGGATGCTCGCGCCGGCGAGTTCCCAGCGACCCGGCGCAGCTTCCTGGTGCAGCGCGAAGACATGCACCTCGTGCCTGCGCGCCAGCCGCTCGATCAGCGCCAGCAAGGCCGGGATCACCCGGACCTCGCCGCTGCGATCCACCCCGCCCGGCAGCACCAGGGCGAGTTTCACGACGCGCTCCGGCGCCGCTCGGCGTGGACTTGCGCATAGGCCTCGGCCCACTGCCGGCCCACCGCGGCGAACGACAGCGCGGCGTCGAAATGCGCGCGCACCTGCGCTGGCGATGGCCGGCTGGCGGCGGCAGCGACCAGCGCTTGGGCCAGCTGCGCCGCATCACCACAGGGCCACAAGTGGCCGACGCCACTGCCGCCGAGCAGCGCGCGGAAGGAGGGAATATCCGTGACCACCGGCGTGACGCCGCAGGCCAGCGCTTCGAGCACGGCGTAGCCGCAGCTCTCGGCGCGGCTGCCCGAGACAAACAGATCCGCGGCGCGCATCAGCCCCTCGACCTGCGCGTGCGCCACCGTGCCCAGCAGATGCACGCGTCCGGCAAGTTGCGGATCACGCGCGACGCGCGCCTGCACCTCGCCGAGCAGCGGCGCGCTGCCGAAGGCGCACCACAACTGCAGGCCGGGCCGTTGTCGCGCCGCCAGCGACACGCCGTCGAGCACGCTCAACGGGTCCTTGCCGGGATTCAGGCGGCCCACCCACAGCACGCAGGGATCGCCCCGAAGACCCGTCTGCGTGCGCGCATCGGCGCGACTGCCCACGCTGAAGCGGCTGCTGGATTCGGGTATCGCGAAGTGGTGTGTGTGCGGACCGAACAGCCCGGCCCGGGTGAACGGTCGGGCCAGCTCGGGCGCGGTGAAGGCCACGCCGGCCAGCGCCGCATACCAGCGTCGCCACGGCGAACGGCGCCACCAGCGCGGCGGCCGATCGGCGTGGTCCTGCAGGATGATCGGCAGCCGCGGCAGGCATTGCGCGATCGCGAAGGCATCCTCGGCGAAGCCCAGGCTGTGCCCGTGCAGCACGTCGGCGTCGATGTCGCCGAGCAGGCTGGCGAACCGGCGGCCCCGGTTGGTCGCCGTTTCCAGTCCGCGGATGTCGACGAAGTGATAGTCGATGCCGTTGCGGGTGATCAGCTCTTCCCGCGCCGCCGCCTGGACCACCGACACCCGGGTGCCGGCGCTGGCCGCCGCCTCGGCGACGTCCACCAGCGAGTGCCATTGCTCAAGCACCTGGTTCGGCGCGAGGTCCTCGGGGGCCGGCAGGAAGTTGAGCTGCGCGACGTGCAGGGCCGCCATCGCTACGCGCCGGTGATTTGCGGCGTGCGCAGCTGCACGAAGCGATTGGCGATGTTGAGTTCCCACGGATGGTTGTAGCGCCGATGGCGATAACGCCACGACGCCATCGCGCTCAGGCTGCGCTTGGCCCAGTGGGGTGAACGCACATCCTGCACGGTGGGATAGCGGCAGCGCAGCACGGTGACGAAGTCGTAGATGCGCTGGCGCAGCTTGTCGCTGAGCCACGGCGCATCGGCATGGCAGGCGTAGTCCACCCAGCGACGTTGCGTCCATTCGTCCGGCGTGGAGGGAAACACCACCGGCTCGCCATGAAGGTCGAGCAGGGGCGCGGAAGGATGCTTGCCACGCTCCTTCTCGTGCTTGCTGCCCTCCGGCAGCGGCGTGTAGATGTAGGTGATGATTTCCGAGGCGGGATTGATGCGTTTCAATTCGCGGATGAACTCGAAGGTCAGTTCGGTTTCCTCTTCGGTGTTCACCGGCGGCGCCAGCATGAAGGAGAACTCGGGGATCACGCCGTGACGCTGACACAGCTCGGCCACCGCCAGGGTCTGGTCCGGCCGCGTGCCCTTGCGGATTTCCTTGAGCATCGCGCCGCTCGGTGACTCGGCGCCGATGTAGGCCATGCGCAACCGGCTCTTGCGCACCAGTTCCCAGGTGCTTTCGGAAAGCTTGAGCAGGGCGTCGGCGCGTGCGAAACACCACCAGGGCATTTCGAGCCGGGCCATGATCTCGAGCAGCGGGATCATGTCCTGTTCGCGGTCGAAGAAGTTGTGGTCGTAGAACAGGATGGAATCGGCACCGAGTTCGTACTTGAGGTAATTCAGTTCGCGCTCCAGCCGCTCCGCCGGCGGCAGCGCGGTCGCGCCGCCGAACATCGCCGCCACACCGCAGAACGTGCAGCGGAAGCGACAACCGATCGAGGCCTGGTGCACGGCGGTACGCCGGCCGAGAAAGGTGCTTGCCAGATACTTGTCCGGGTCGCCCAGCTTTTCATACGGCAGCACCAGCGCGGCATCGCCGTGCCGGAAGCTGCGATTGGGGTTGTGCACGACCTCGCCATCGCGGCGCCAGGACAAGCCACCGATCCTGCCCAGCGCCTCGTCGCCGCCGCCGCGGCCCAGCGCCGAGACCAGCTCGACCAGGCTTTCCTCGCCCTGCCCGCGCACCGCGTAATCCACATAGGGCGCAGCCAGCGTGGTGTCGGTATACAGCGTGGGGAAGTAGCCGCCCCAGATGATCGACATCGACGGATGATGCTCGCGGATCGCCTTCGACACGGCGATCGCCGGCGCCAGCTGCGGGCCGCCCATGATGCCGATGCCGATGGCGTCGTAATGCCGTTTCCCGGCGGCGGCCAGGGTCGCGTTCACCAGATCCCGATCGATGTTGCCGTCCACGATGTGGCTGTCGCCGAAGCGATCCAGTGCCGCGGCCAGGTTCAGCAGCGACAGCGGAAAGCGCGGACGCGTGGTGACCGTCGGGTTGATCAGCAGTGTATTGGGACGATGAGTCATCGGATGTCTCGGGTATTCAAACCGGCCGCCGCAGCCGGAACACCAGCGCCACGGGAACCTCCAGCGCGGCGCGGTCGAAGCGCGCATCGGCGGGGATGTCGGCCGGATCGAGCATCGGCTCCAGCACCTGCTCGATGCGCAGCCCGAGCGCGGCGCAGGCCGCGTGCCAGTGGCTGTACAGGTGCTGGGTGTGCTGCACGGCGTAGTGCCGGCCGTCCGACTTGAAATCGCGCAGCCAGCCCAGCGCATGCCCGATCGGATGCACGTCGCTGCACAGCAGCGTGCCGCCGGGCCGGGTCACCCGGCACAGCTCGGCCAGCGCTCGCTGCAGGTCGTCGAGATGGCCGACGACCAGGCCGCAGAGGGTCAGGTTCGCCCGCGCGTCCGGCACGGGCAGCGCCGCCAGGCTGCCCTGGATCAGGTCGACGTCTGCGGCGGCCTGCAACGCGGCCAGCTCCGCGTCGGCGCGCGCGAGCATCGGCGCCGACAGGTCCACGCCGATCACGCGCGCCGCGCCGCGGCGCAGCGCGTGCAGCATGTAGCGCCCGCTGCCGCAGCCGACGTCGAGCACGGCCGCTCCATGCAGCGTGTCCGGCATCAGCGCGAGCATGGCGCGCTCCTCCGCCCGCATCACCGGGTTGTGCGCACGGGCGGGATAGCTGGATGCCCACAGCGCATACGCCTCGGCCGGCATCAGCATCGAAGGACGCGGCCGCATGGCTAGCCGGCCTCCATGACGAGGTCGCGCGCGCGGTGCGCGGCCGCCAGTTCGAGGCCGGGTTCGAGCGCCACCAGCGCCGCTTCGGCCAGCGGTTTGGCCAGCAGTTTCGGCTTGCCGTCCAGCGTCACCGGCACGGTTTCCATGCCGGCGACGTCGAACCATTCGGCGAAATCCGGATCGGCGATGCGCGGCACGCCGTGGCGCACCACCGCACGGATCTCGCTGCGCCCGAGGCCGACCAGGCCGCAGCGTTCGTCGCCGCCGCGATCCTCGACGATCACCAGGTCCGCCGGCGTTCCCGCTGCCAGGCTGCCACTCGAAGGCAAGCGCAGGATGCGCGCGGCGTGGCTGGTGACCAGGCCGAGCAACTGGTCGGGACCCAGCTCGCCGCGAACGGCGATGCCGCGCATTTCATCGAGCAGGTCGCGCGCGCCGCTGAGCCGCGAGTCGCTGCCCAGCGCAAGCCGGCCCGCCGCGCACAGCCGTCGCGGGTCCAGCGATCGGCCGAGCAGGTTGCGATTGCTGGTCGGACACCAGACCACCGCCGCGTCGCGCTCGATCACCCGGTCGATGTCCTGCTCGCCCAGGCCGACCCCGTGGACCAGCACGCTGTTCGCCGCCAGGCAGCCCATCTCGTCGAGCCGGGCCAGTTCCGCCTGCGCGATCGCGTCGGTGCCCTCGGCCAGGTGGATCAGCCAGGGTCGGTCGGCGGGCGTGGCGGCGAAGCTCGGTTGCACCGGCGGACCGTAATCGGGCCAGCCCAGCGCGTAGCTCCAGCCGTAGTTGCGCAACAGCGTCACCGGAAAATTTGACTCGTCCAGCACCGGATGCCAGGGATCGTGATGCACCACGCAGGTGCTGCCGGCGAGCAGGTTCTTCAGCGCGCCGTGGCGCAGCCGCAAGGCTTTCGGCACCTGCAGCGCGGCGACCACCGCCGGCTCCGCGAAATGCTCACGGAAGGCGGCGATCCAGGCATAGCTGTTGGGGAACGGTGCGCGGGATGGCAGCGGCGGCACCGCGTTGACGTGCAGATGTTCGTGCGCGTTGATCAGGCCGGGAAAGACCAGGTGGTCGCGCAGATCGATCCGGTACGCCCGCGCCGCCAGCGAGGAACCGATCCGTCCGGCGCGGATCGGCAGCGGCACGCGCGAGCTGGCCTGTGCCGTGACCGAAACGGCCCGGCACAGGCTGACGTCCATCGCGGCCTGCAGGAAGTCCATGCGCTCAGCGCCGCCGCATCACGATCAGGAAATGGTCGCCCATGTCGCGCAGCAGCGGCAGCGCGCCCAGGCGGTCGTCGAGCCGGCCCAGCCGTTCATACCAGTGGCGCCGGCGACGGTAGTAGTCCACCAGGTACGGCGGCGGCATGAACAGGCTCAGCGCGCGATAGCCCTCCAGCGAAAAGTGTTCGGCAAACGCGCGATAGAACTCGCGCGGCAGGTAGTAGCGGGTCCAGATCGTGTGACGGTTCATGCCCACCGCCGTCGCGCCCCGCGCGGCGCGCACGCCGGCGCGCCGGAAGCGGCCGCGCAGCGCGTAGTGCCCCAGCTCCCACGGACAGATCCGGCCCATCACCGAAAACACCAGGCTGCCGCCGGGGCGCAGCAGGCGCGCGCATTCGGCCGCGACGGCGGCGAGGTCCGGCGCGCAGTTCAGCGGGCCGAAGTTCGAGTAGATGCCATCGAACTCGCCCTCGAGCCGATCGAGCTGCTGCACACCCAGATGCATGGCCGTGACGCGCGACTGCAGCGCCGCTGCCGCCGCCCGTGCCCGCGCCCGCTCGACCATCAGCGGCGACCAGTCGGTGGCGACGACGTGAAAGCCGCGCCGGGCGAATTCGAGTGCGTCGATGCCGGTGCCGCAGCCCAGGTCGAGCAGGCGTGCGCCTGGCGGCACCGCGCTGTGCACGGCGTCCCACAGGGTCAGCCGCATGCGCTGGATCAGCTCGTTGTTGCCGCGCGGCCCGTCGTAGTCGGCGGCCACGCTGTCGAACGCGCGCTGCGTGTCGAGCAGTTGCGCCTCGTCCGGCGGCGCGCGCCGCGGAGGCTGGCGGACACTTCCGGCAGGTGCCTCGCGCCGCCCTGTTTCCAGCTTGTGCCATCCGCGCATATCGAACCCACTCCGTTCCACCGTGATGCAGCCGTCCATTCGCCACGACATCCGCGCACCCCGTCTCGCAGCGGTCCCGGCAACTTCATGGAGCTGATCCGTGAGTGCCGGCCAGCGCCGTTTTGGTTGAATGGCGCCGGCGCCGGATGCATCGTCCGCGTCAGGCGGGCCGCCGCCTTCGTGCCATCACCACGGTCACGAAGGCGCCCAGGAACAGGCCCAACAGGAGGCCGATGCCCCAGGTCAGTTCGGGATTGGGAAACGCCTGCTTGTCGGGCACGTAGGCTGGCCACATCATCGACGTGCTGTAGGTGTAGGTGGGCCCGAGACGTTCCAGCAGATCGATCCGGCTCGCTCGCAGGCCGCGGATCTCTTCACTCTTGTTGGCCAGCAGCAGGCTGGCCAACATCGGGTTCTGCACGTCCTTGCGGTCCGCCCCGCTCTGGTTTCCCGGCATCGCCGCCTGCCGGTAGCGGGCCTGGTCGGCCAGCGCCGTCTGCAGGTCGGCCTCGAGCTGGCTGAGGCGCGCCCGCGCCGCCTTCAACGGCACCTCCTCGAGTTGCCGATGGACCTCGCTCAGCCGGGCGACCGTCGCGTTGGCCAGTTCGACCGCCTGCTGGCGCGAATACGCCCGCACCGTGAGGCGGATCAGCGGACCGGCATAGGGCATCGGCTCCAGCTTCAGGCTGTTGCGATAGAGCCTGGCCACCGGCGAGGTGTCGGCGTAGCCGGCGCTTTTCAGGATCTCGTTTTCGAACGGCACCCGTTCCAGCCGCTCGATCACCCGCAGCAGCGGCTCGACCTTTGGGTCCTGACCGGACATGACCTGCCCGACCTGGCCGATCTGGATCCACGCGGTCGCCTGCCATTGCCGTTTCACCGTGTGCGCGAAGACATAGGTGCAGGCCAGGGTCAGCAGCAGCACCCCGACGAACCACATCCAGCCACGGGTGAAGATCCGCCACAGATCGATCAGATAGATTTCGTCTTGTTCCATGGTTCTGCGCTCAGCGGGAAGAGGAAGGGAAAAGGGTGTGCGCGGCCGTCGGGGGCACCGGTTCGGGCGACCGCCGGTTCGGCAGCCACGCGGCGAAAACCTGCAGGACCAGGCACAGGCCGATGAAGCCGGCGTTCGTCCACGTGTAAGCCTGCGGCGCGAACGGCGCCATCACGCAGACGTAGGAAACCCGCAGGAAGATCAGCAGGGAAAACAGCGGCACCGTGGGCCGCAGGCGCTGCACGCTCCACAGCAGCATCGCGTACAGCCCCACGATGGAAACCACCGCGCCGAACGGACCGAGCGCCATCAGGAACGGGAAGAACTCCGTGCCCACGTTGATGTTCGACGCATCCAGCGGGATCGTCGTGCCGGCCGTCGCGACCGAACCGCTCAGCGGCACGACCTGGTGGATCAGGAAGTCGGCGTTGACGTACCCCTTGGCCAGGATCGCGCTGAAGTTGTAAGGCCCGGCGCTGACGTAGAGCAGCAGCCACTTGATTCCTTCCGGCGCCGCGCGGTACATCGCACCGAACGGCAGGGTGACGTGATCCAGCGGCCCCGAGCGCAGCATGCCGAGAACCGAGAAGACGCTGACGCCGACGACGCCCAGCAGGCCGACGGCCTTCCACGGCAGGGGCCTGGCCTCGTCCCGCCGCAGCATGATCAGCAGCGCAAACGCGAACACCGTGGCGAACACCCGGTTGCGATCGATCACCAGCACCGGGAACAGGAAGCCGACGGCGATCAGCGTGTTGCGCAGCCAGCGGTTCCTCGCGCACAGCAGCCCGATCGGCGGCAGCACCCAGCACATGTCCGACACGTGCCGGATGTGTTCGTGGCCGCCTTCCATCACCGCGTAGGCCGACGGATTATTGAACAGCGGGATCGGGAACAGCGCCAGGTCGAGCAGGCAGAAGGCGGCGACCAGTCCGGCCAAGGCCAGCGCCACGAACGCGTCGCGCGTGCCGCCGTAGCGGCGGGCGCGGAACCGCGCGGCCGGCGGAATCCTGACCCCCGCCTGCACGTCGAACAGCAGGATCGCCGCGGCCATCACCGCCAGCAGCAGCACGCCCGGCAGGTAGTCGAGCGGAAGCTCGTAGGTGAACAGCGTCACCGCGCAGGCCAGCAGCAGCGGCAGCGCGAGATAGGCCGAGGGCAGGCACACCAGGCGTTTCATGTCGCCTCCGCGCGGTGGTTCGCCGAGGGCGACGCCAGCCTCGACATCGCGGCCAGCCACGCATACGCCAGCAGATGGGCGGCCACCGGCAACGGCTGCCGTTGGAGGAACGAGATCTTGGCTCCGATGTAGTGCGACTGCGCCTGCAGCAGGGTCTTGTACGGTTCGTCGAACAGGCAGGCCCGGCGCTGCGCCACCTGCCGCGACTCGGCCAGGTTGGCGATCCGGGTCGCGGTGTGTCGCGTCTTGCTCAGGTTCGCGCCGTGGATGCGGTAGGCGCAGACGCTGACGTCGATGAAGCCCAGCGCATCGGCTGCGGCCAGGCGCAGGAACAGGTCCCAGTCCTCGATGCGCAGGCCTTCGCTCCAGCGGTCGACGGTGTCCAGCGCGCTTCTTCGCATCATCGCCACCGGCCCGCCGATGGCCCAGTGGCTGATGATGGCGCGGCGGATGCCGTCATCGGATCGATACAGCCGCTTGTCGGCACGGTGCAGCACCCGCATGCCGCTGTCGTGCATCCGGTTGCCATGCTGGTCGACGACGATCGAGTCACCGATCACCGCGCCCTTGTCCGGATGCGCCAGCAGGTAGCGCATCTGGGCGTCGAGCCCGCCGGGCAGCAGGTAGTCGTCGCTGGCGCCCGGGCGCAGGAAGTCGCCGTTGGCGCGCGCCGCCAATTCGTTCAGCGTCGCCGCGATGCCGCGGTTCTCCCGTCGCACGTACTCGATCGGGATGTCCATGCAATGCATCGCCACCCAGTCGGCGATGCGCTCGGCGGTGTGGTCGGTGGAGCCGTCGTCGATGACGATGAGCTCCTTGGCCGGATACGGATCTTCCAGCACGCTGTCCAGGCAGCGCTGCACGAAGCGCTCGTGGTTGAACGCCGGTATCAGCACGGACACCAGCGGCATCGCCGCCACGTCCATCGGCACGTCGCCGTCCATCATCGCAGCCCTCCCAGGTAGCGCCGGGCCACCAGCAGGTTGAAGCCCAGATACAGCAGGTAGTTGAGCGCGAACGCATACATCGCGCCGACCAGGCCGAAGCGCGCGGCAAGCACCCAGACCAGCACGACATAGCTGGCGGCGAACACGCATTCGGAAACGACGAACAGCTTCGTCATCGCCTTGGCCAGCATCAGGTAGGAAAGGATGAAGGAGGCGATCTTGATCACGTCGCCGACCAGCTGCGGCCCGTACAGCGCGTTGGCGGCGGCGAAGTCCGGCGTGAACAGCAGCCGCGTCACCCATTCCCGTGCCGCGTAGACCACCGCCGCCAGCACGACGACCGCCGGCAGCAGGATGCGGCAGGCGGTGCGCAGTTCGGCCAGCAGGGCCGCGCGCTCGTGCGTCGACGCCAGCCTGGGCAGGTAGTGGATGTTGATCGCCGTGGTGAAGAACAGCAGGTAGGCGTCCGACACCTTGCTCACGGCCTGCCAGTAGCCGACCGGCTCCCAGCCGAACTGCAGCGCCAGGTGATCGCGCACCGCGATGTTGACCAGCGGCGGCAGCAGGGCGGAGCTGAGCGTCATCACCGAGAACGTGGCCAGCCGCAAGCTCATCTCGCGGTCGTAGCGCAGCCGCAGCATGCCGCGGCGGAAGTACGAGCTGCGCCACCACGCCGGCAGGCCCACCAGCAGCCACGACAACTGGCCCAGCACCAGCGCCAGCAGCGCACCATCCAGGTGCTGCCAGCGCGCCAGCCAGACCATCATCACGATGCCGATGAGCGAGCCGCTGACCTGGATGAAGGCCAGCCGGCGCACGTCCATGAAGCCGTTGACCACCGCAAGGACGTAGTTGAGCAGCGCAATGCCGAGCTGCGCGACGGCGAGCACGCGGATCAGCCCGGCGTACTGCGGATCGCCCAGCAGCCATGTCGCGAGCTGCCGGCTGAGCAGCAGCGCCACGCCACCCATCAGGCAGGACGCGCAGAACGCGTAGCACAGCGCGGCGGACAGCAGGCGCGACAGCCGCTGCGGATCGTCGCGGTACTCGGCGACATGTTTCACGATGGCCGCGCCGATGCCGCCGCCGGCCAGCACCGCCAGCAGCGACATCAGGCTCATGAACTGGCCGAGCTTGCCCACGCCCTCGGGCCCGGCGAACCACGCCACCAGCTTGATTGCCACCAGCCCGGCGAGCAGCCGCGCCGCGGTGGCGATGCTGGTGTAGAAACCGGTGCGGACGATGTTCATGCGCCGCGCCCGAACGCGTTGCAGGCGTCGATCACGCGATCCACGTCGTCATCGCGCAAGGTCGGTCCCATCGGCAGGCTCAGCACTTCCCCGCACAGCCGCTCGGTCAGCGGCAGGTGGACGTGCTGCAACGACGGGTACGCAGGCTGCCGATGCACCGGCACCGGATAGTGCACCAGGGTCTGGATGCCCCGCGCGCGCAGATGCCGCTGCAACGCATCGCGCTGCGCGCAGCGCAGCACGAACAGGTGCCAGGCGTGCTGTTCCCCGCGAACCACGTGCGGCAGCCGGATCTGCGGATGGTGGATGCCATCGCGATAGCGACGCGCCACGTGGCGGCGCCACGCCACATCCGCATCGAGATGCTTCAGCTTCACCCGCAGCATGGCCGCCTGCATTTCGTCGAGTCGTGAGTTCACGCCCTGGTAGAGGTGGCGGTATTTCACGTCGGAGCCGTAGTTGCGCAGCGCCGCGATCCGTCGCGCCAGCGCGTCGTCGTCGGTCACCACCGCGCCGCCGTCGCCCAGCGCGCCAAGGTTCTTGGCCGGGAAGAAGCTGAAGGCCGCGGCATCGCCGAACGCGCCGGCCCGGCAGCCGTCGCGCATCGCGCCATGGGCCTGCGCCGCATCCTCGATCAGCAGCAGCCCGTGCTGCCTGGCCAGCGCCTGCAGCGCCGGCATGTCGGCCAGCTGGCCATACAGATGCACCGCCATGATCGCCCGCGTGCGCGGACCGATCGCCGCTGCCACGCAGGCCGGATCGATATTGAACGTCGCCGCGTCCGGCTCCACCGGCACCGGCACCAGCCGGTTCTCGCTGATCGCCAGGAAGCTGGCGATGAAGGTGTTGCCGGGCACGATGACCTCGTCGCCCTCGGCGAGCAGGCCGAGTTCCCGGTAGCCGCGCAGGATCAGCGACAACGCATCCAGCCCGTTGCCCGCGCCCACGGCATGGCGCACGCCGCACCAGGCGGCGAACTCCCGCTCGAACGCCGCCAGCTCCTCGCCCAGCACATACCAGCCCGAATCGATGACGCGCGCCGCCGCGGCCTTCAGCTCGTCGGCGTAACGCGCGTTGACCTCACCGAGATCCAGGAACGGTACGTCGACCCGGCGGGTATCCGCGATGGCGTCCATCACAGCGGCCACTCGTAGACATCGTGGACGATGGCGCGCGCGCCGAAATATTCCTTCTGCGTGACCAACCCGCCGTTGAGCACGGTGCCGGCCTGCTCGGTGGAGACACCGAAGGAAAAGTGATGCCGGTCCGCATACGTGTCGCCGATCAGCGCGGCGAGCAGGAAGCTGAGCGCATCGAGCGGCCGCCCCTGCTCCGAGGCGGCCAGATACTGGGTGTGCACCACGCGGCCAAAGTCGTAGACCAGGGCGCCGGCCAGCAGCACGCCGTTCCTGCGCGCCTCGTGCAGCACGATCTGCCCGGGGAAGCGCGCCTGCAGCAGGCGCAGCTCCTCCAGGCTGTGGGTCGGTGCGACGTGGTGCCTTTCCAGCACCTCCACCAGCAAGGCGTGGAAGTCGGCCGGGTCGGCGCCGACCTGCAGGTCGATGCCTGCCCGCGCCGCCTTCCTGACGGAACGCCGGCGCGCCTCTGTAAACCGGAACGGCTCCTGCAGCGCGATCACCGACGACAGGTCGCGACGGATCAGCCGCGCGCCCATGCGTTGGAGGGCATACAGATCCTCCTCGGCCGGATACGCATGGAACACATGGGGCACCGCCTTGTAGACGAGGCGCTCCACGCCGAGCGCGCGATAGTGCCCGGCAATCTGCCCGAACACGGCCAGCGTTGCCTCGGCGCGCAGGGTCTGACTGCTGATCAGCCCGGCATAGGTGAGGCCGCCGTGGCTGGTCGCCAGCTTGCCCGCGATGTTCGCCGGGAACACCGCCACGACTTCGCCATCGCGCTCGACCAGCACGGAGGCGTCGACGAAGCGGTCGGCGTGATAGTCCATGTAGCCGCGCCGATGCAGCAGGTTGCCGTTGCGCGAGCGCGCCACCAGCGCATCCCAGGCGCTCGCATCGGTAGGCGCATAGGGCCTGATGGTGAGCATCACGCGCCACCCTCGACAGGGGACAGGCGCGCCTCGGCCACGCCGAAGCCGTCCACGCCCATGTCGTTGCCGTTGTAGAACATCAGCAGCTTGTCGCGCTGGCGGATCAGCGCGGGATAGCAGAGGGTGCGCGAGTCCCAGCCGCTGGCAGAAAGCGTCAGCCCCAGCGACTCGTCGTGGCGTTCCCACTGGATGCCGTCGTCGCTGCAGGCCACGCCGGGAAAGTATTCGCCGGTGAGATTGCCCCGCGTGAAGTACATGAGGTATCTGCCGCCGAGCCGATAGACGCGCGGCCGCCCGATCCGGTACTCGCTGCCGCGTGGCAGCAGGCAGACCTGGTCTTCGCGGGGCATGGCGCGGAGATCATCCGTCTCCGCATGGCGGATGTGGTAACGCGGAAACGGCTGGCCGCCGATGATTTCCCAGTCGTCGCCCACGGCATACCACAGCCGCCAGCGACCGTTCTCGTGGATGGCCGCATGCACCGCGCCGATGGTGCTGCGACCCGGCGCCCGATCCAGGATCGGCGTTTCCTGCACGCGCCGAAAGTGATCGCCGCCGTCGGTCGAGACAGCCAGGCCGGTGAAGGCCAGGAACTTGGCACGCGCCACCCGCTGAAAGCCGACGTAGAACATGTGCAGGCCGCCCGGCGCGTCGACCACGTCGCCCAGGATCATCCCGTTGTCGTCGAAGCAGCCGGGGCGGCCGATGTCGAGCACCGGCTCGGCGCCGACCCGCACGATCGTCGCCGGGTCGTCCGCCTGCACGTCGACGTGGCCGATGCGACTGACGCCTTCGTCGTCGCGAAACCCCGCGTAGACGCGGATGGTCTCGTCGTCGAGGCGATACGGCGTGGGCGTGAGCGCGGAGTGGCGCATCCAGCCGCCCACGCCCTGTCGCGCGGTCTCGAACACCAGCCCCTTTTTCCTCCACGCGTACATGCGCGCTCAGAGCTTCACGTCGAAGCTGGACTTGTCCGGCACGGCACGCGCGGGCGAGCCCACGTAGATCCGCCCCGGCTCGGTATCGCGCGTCACCAGCGCACCGGCGCCGATCACGTTGTCGGTCGCCACCCTGACGTGGTCGTTGAAGGTGCTGTTCACGCCGATGAAGCTGTTCGCGCCGATCTCGCAATAGCCGGAAATGACCGAGTGCGAAGCGATGAACACGTTGTCGTGCACCACCGTGCGATGGCCCACGTGGTTGCCGCTCCACAGGATGCAGTTGTTGCCGACGCGCACGAACGGCTGGATCACGTTGCCTTCGAAGATGAAGCTGTTCTCGCCCACCTCGGCGTTGCGCCACACGAAGGCGCGCGTGCTGACATAGGTGGCCAGCCGATAGCCGCGGCGCTTCATGTCGAGGTAGAGGCGGGTGCGCAGGCGGTTGAGCTGGCTGGAGGGGACGGCGACAAACACGTCCACCTCGGCCGGCGGGTAATCCGCCTCGAGTGTCTCGAAGGCCACCACGGGACGCCCTGCCAGCGTCGGCTGCGTCAGGTAGTCGCGCTCGACACTGAAGGCCACCACGTCGTGGTCGCTGTCGTGCTCGAAGTATTCGCAGGCGATCTGCGCGAACTCGCCCGCGCCGATGAGGACTAGCGGCCCTGGCATGCCGTCATGCCCTCCAGCTGCGCGGCGCCGTTGACCTCGCGCTGGAAGTCGCCGTAGTCGGTGATGTAGTCGTCCGGGTCGTACGGATGGTCGGCCAGCACCATCAGCACGCAGTCGTCGCTGAAGTCGTACAGCTCGCGCCACACCATGCTGCCCAGCAGCAGGCCACGCGCGGGGTCGTCCAGCACGACCTCCGCCACGCCGTTGCCATCGTCCAGCAGGAAGGTCACCGATCCGCGTACCGCCACCGCCAGCTGGTTGAGGTGGCGATGCGCGTGCCGGCCACGATGCACGTCGCGCCCGGTGGCGAAGATGTAGTACACGCGGCGGATCGCGAACGGCACGTTGCCGTCCTGCTCCAGCGCGACGAGCATGCCCCGGCTGTCGCCATGTTTGTGCAACTGGACACACTGGATTTCCATGTTTCAGGCCCGGCTGCAAATCATGGGATGACGACTTACATCGCTGAGTGCCGCCTGGCCGGACAAAGGTTGCGTGGTGCATCGAAGGCGCGAACGACGACGCCTTGCCGACGCCGGCGCAACCTTTCGCGGCCGGCTCGGCACTTACCCGCATTCCTGCAGCGCGGCTGGCATGACCGGGGCGCCGGCGCTGACGGGCACATGACGCTTCGTTCATCGCCGTCCGATCACGACAAGGAAATCCCATGCTGCCTTTCCTGAACCGACCTGCGAACCGCCGTCCCCTGAACCCGTGGCTGTTGCGCGGCCTCGCGCTGTTGCTGCTGGTCGCCGGCAACAGCGCGCAGGCGACTCCCTCGTTTGCCCGGCAGACCGGCTACGTCTGCGCGGTCTGCCACGCCAGCGCCTACGGCGGCGGCGACAACGGCCCGGCGCTGACGCCGACCGGCATGCGCTTCAAGATCAACGGCTACACCGAGGCGAACATCCCCGGTGCACTGCCGCTGGCCGCGCAGCTCACGCTGGCGCATACCAACCCTGCCCGCGGCGAGGACCGGACCCGGCTGACGGAAGCCGACATCTACCTGGCCGGACGACTGACCGATCATGTCGGCGGCTTCGTCAAGATCGAGACCGACAATGTCGGCGGCGGCAAGTACAACACCAAGCTGAGCAACCTCGACCTGCGCTTCGTCGCCAAGTCGCTCAAGCTCGGCGGCAAGGACCTGACGCTCGGCGTGAGCGTCAACAACAACCCGGGCTTCAACGATCCGCTCGCCGTCCTGCCAGCTGCTTCGACGCTGGGCCCGCCGGGAGTCACCGGCACCCTGCTGAATCTTTCCAGTCCCGCCGCCCCGGCCAACCACGTGATCGGCGCCACGGTCTACGCCCTGTATGACTCGAACTGGTATGGCGAAGTCGGCACCTACAACTCGCTGCAGCCGTCGGTGCAGGATCGCCTGGGCTATTCCCTCGGCAGCGACCCGGGCCGGCTCAGCGACACCGGGTATTTCCGCTTTGCCTACATGAGGGAATTCGGGACCCAGTTCTTCTCCGCCGGCGTGGTCGGCTTGTCGACCCGCCGCCAGCGTCCGCGCCTGGGGCCGGCCGACGACATCACCGACCTGGGTTACGACCTGAGTTACCAGTACCTGGGCAACCGGCAACACATCGTGCAGCTCAGCTACGTGAACATCTTCGAGAAGCGCGATTACGGCAGCACGCCGCCCAGTCCGGTGGTGCCGGGCCTGCTGGCGCTGTCGCACGGCGACGCCCGCGACCAGATCGCCACCGCCATCTATACCTTCAAGCAGAGCTACGGCATCGCCGTGTCCCACATGGTCAGCACGGGCTCGCGCGACCCCGCCCGTTACATCCCGTATGGCAGCCCGGACACCACCAGCAATCTCGTCAGCGTGTTCTGGGTGCCTTTCGGCAAGGAGTCCTTCAACTCGCTGGCCAATCTGAGGATCTACGGGACCTGGTTCCGCTTCAGCCGGTTCAACGGCGCCGGCACGAACATCTTCGGTGCGCCGCCCGGAGCGCCGGCGACCAACGCCAGGGACCTGGACGCCTTCACGATTTCCGTGAGCGCGGCGTTCTGAAGGGCGCGGGCGACACCGGCGGGACATCCATCGCTCGCAAATCGGTTATAAGGCAGGCATGCCCCGGTGGTGCGGCAAGACCATCGGAGGCAACCCTGCCCGGTCGAGCGACTGACGAGACGATGTGGTTCAAACGCATGCAGCCCGATGCTCCTGCTGCCACGCGCCGCGACCACGCGCGTTCGCGGCACGGCCCTGCCGTCAGCGGCTCCGCCCGCAGCCGGGCGGGTCTGCTTGTCCTGGCCATCGTCGCCTGCCACCCCACGCCGGCGCATGCCGGGTCGTCCGCCACGAACGGCACGATCGCGCTCAGTTCGCAGCTGGTCGACCGCGGCCTGGCGATCACGCCGGCCACGCCCATCATCCAGGCGGCCGTTTCGTGGGCGTCGCCGGCGGGCTGGTCACTGGGCCTGTCCGGCAGTACCGAACTGCGCTCGCCACGACGCATCACCCAGAGCCTGCTGCAGGGCTCGCGCTCCTGGTCGCTTTCCGGCGACTGGCAGATGCAGGCCAGCTTGCTCTACTACCGCCACTCCGGCGACGCCCGTTCGACCGCCTACGACCGCGGGGAGGCGGGGATCAACTGGCTCTACCGCGACACCCTGACCTTCGGCGTGTCGGCCATCCGCCTCATCGGCGCGGGCGACCGCCGGACGCGTGCGGCCGCCGACCTCGATGTCCACTGGCCGCTGACGGAGCACCTGTTCCTTTCCGGCGGCGCCGGCGTGGCGCACGCTCCGCCGGTGCGTTACAGCTACAGCCGCTACCGGCACTACCGCTACCACGATCGCGAAGGCTTCTACCGCTACGGCCATGTCGGCCTGATGTGGGTTGACGGGCCATGGCGGGTCGAACTCGATCGCGTCGCCACGGACCTGGAGTCGTCGCGCTCGACGCCGGACCCCGGCGCATCGCCCTGGATGGCCACCATCTCGCGATCCTTTTGATGCGACGGCAACCTTTTGGGGCTGAAACGTCACCTACGCACTGACCGACCGGGGTCCGACCGCAAGCTGCGAAGCCATGAACGACGCTGATACCGATGCCGACACCGCCGACCGCATGCTGCTCCAGCGCATGGCGGCGGGCGACCGCGCCGCGCTGGCGGTGCTCTACCGCGGCTACCACGGCAGGTTGTGCCGCTTCCTGTCGCGTCTGACGCGGCGCGCCGATGTCATCGAGGAGGTCATCAACGACTGCTTCTGGATCGCCTGGCAGAAAGCGGACAACTTCCACGGCGACTCGCGGGTTTCCACCTGGATCATGGGCATCGCCTATCGCTGCGGCCTGAAGGCCCTGCGCCAGCATGGCGACGAACCCGTCGCGGACGACGCCGTACCGGAAGACCGCGTCCCCGCCCACAACCCGGATGAGGACCGCGAGCTGCGCGACTGGCTGGGCAAGGGACTCATCCACCTGTCGGTCGACCAGCGCGTCGTGATCGAACTGGTCTACGGCGTGGGACACTCGCTGGACGAGGTGGCCGCCATCATGCAGTGCCCGGTCGGCACGGTGAAGGCGCGGCTGTTCCATGCGCGCGTGAAGTTGCGCAACGTGTTGCCCTCCCTGGCTGGCGACTCGCCGATACATGAAGAGAGCGTGCCATGATGTTCCAGACAAATTCCGGCCGGGACTGCGCCCGCGCCTGGGAAGCCATGCCCTGGGTACTGCAGGGCAGCGCCCCGCAGGAACAGGGCGAATCACTGATGAGCCACCTGGTGCATTGCGAGGCGTGCCGCACCGAGTTTGCGCGGCAAAGCCGGCTGCAGCTGGCGCTGTCGTTGCCCTCGGACATTCCGCTGGACGCCAACGTGGGACTGAAGCACCTGCTGGGTCGCCTTGATGCGCCCGCTCCGCTGGAAGCGCCCGCCCGCTCGCGCACCGCAGGCTGGCTGACCCGCGCCCTGGTCGCCGCCGTGCTGGTCCAGGCGATCGGCCTTGGTACGCTGGGCATGCGGCTGTGGTCCGAAGACGCCAACCCCCGCTACCGCACGCTCAGCGAATCGCCCGTGCCCGGCACGCCGGGCTCGATCGCGGCGGGCTCCATCCACGTCGTGCCCGACGCCGGCATGAAGCTCGCCGACTGGGATGCGTTGCTGCATGCCCTTGGCCTGCAGGTGGTCGCCGGCCCCAATGAGGTCGGCGCCTATACGGTCGTGCCGCGAGGCCCGAACTCGACCCGGCAGCACGTGCTGCAGCAACTGCGCGCCACCCGCGGCATCCGCCTGGCCGAACCGGTGACCACCACGCCATGAAATGCGGCGTCCTGGTTCTCGCTGCCGCGATGGCCCTGAGTGCCTGCGCGCGCCTGCCGCCGGTGGCGGCAGCCGGCGATCACGCCGCGCCGGGCCGCGCCACCCTGGCCAGCGTGTCTACCATGGACAGCCAGCGCGACATCGTGCTGGCGGTGGCCAATCCGCTGGCGCCGCCTGCCACGCACGCGGGTTCCAGCCTGCTCGGTTACCTGCCATCGGCGAACTACGGGATCGGCCAGCGGGCGGCATCGACCCTCGCGGCGCTGAAGAAGATCTATGGCTGGCAGGAGGTGACCGGCTGGCCGATCAAGGCGCTGGACGTGTACTGCATCGTGCTGACGCCGCCCCCCGGCATGTCCCGCGACACGCTGCTCAAGGCGCTGGCCGCGGACGCCCGGGTGCGACTCGCCCAGCCGCTGCAAAGCTATTCGACCTACGCCGACCCGCCGCCACCGGATGCCCGTCGATACAACGATCCCTACGCCGACCTGCAGCGCGGCTTCGTCGAGACCAATGCCGCCGTTGCGCACAACCTCAGCCGCGGCGACGGGGTTCATGTCGCGATCATCGATACCGGCGCCGACCTGGCCCACCCCGACCTGCAGGGGCGCATCGGCGACACGCAGAACCTGGTCGACGCGGACCGCACGGCGTTCGACCGCGACAACCACGGCACCGAAGTCGCCGGGGTGATCGCCGCCACCGCCGACAACCACCAGGGCATCGTGGGGATCGCGCCCGGCGCGGTACTGAGCGTCTACAAGGCCTGCTGGTATCCGCCGGTGCCCGGCGCGGGCGCCCGCTGCAACACCTTCACCCTGGCCAAGGCGCTGGCGGCGGTGATCGACACCGATACGCGCATCATCAACCTGAGCCTGGGCGGCCCCGCCGATCCCCTGCTCGACGAATTGCTGAGCCGTCTGCTCGAGCAGGGCCGCATCGTGATCACGGCGATGCCGCCGGACGGCAACGTCGGCGGATTTCCCGACCGCGCGCCGGGCGTCATCGTGGTGCGCACCAGCCGTGCGACGGAGGCGCCGCCCGGCGTGCTGAGCGCCCCGGGCAGCGACATCCTCACCACCCAGCCCGGCGGCGGCTACGACTTCACCTCCGGCTCGTCGATGGCGGCGGCACATGTCAGCGGCATCACCGCCCTGCTGCTGGCGATGGCCCCCGCGCTGGATGCACGTTCGGTCCACGACCTGCTGCTGCAGAGCAGCCGCGTTTCCGACGGCATGCTCCAGGTGAATGCGGCGGCGGCCATGGCGCGCCTGCGCGAGAGGCGAAAAGCCGGCCGCTGACCCTGCCACCACATCAGCGAGGCCGTGATCTTCCGCCCCGCGCGTCGTGTCGCCCGCGGGCATCTTCGCCGGCACCCACGGAGGGACACCACGGCTCAGCCGCTGCGTATTTCCTTGTCGTTCGAACGTTCCGCCTGCTGCTCGGGCCGCGCCTTTTCGCCGCGGGCAGCGGACAGTCCGTGGGTGAGTTCGGCGCCCATCAGCACGATGGTCGAGGCGTAGTAGACCCAGGTGAGCAGCACCACCAGCGCGCCCGCCGGCCCGTAGGCGCCGCCCACGCTGGCATGGCGGATGTACAGGTCGATCGCGTACTTGCCGGCGATGAACAGCACGGTGGTCAGCAAGGCGCCGCGCCAGGCATCCGCCCACGCGATGCGCGCATCGGGCAGGACGCGATACATCGCGCCGAACGCCGCGATGAACACCAGCAGCGAAATCACCTGCTCGGCGATGCTCCAGATCCACGAATCCGTCGGCACGAAGAAACGGATCAGCGTGCTGACCACGAACGACACGATCAGCAGGAAGGTGACGCCGACCAGCAGCGCGACCGCCCGGGCGCGCGCCCACAGCCAGGCGGTGATGGCCTTGCCGGGGCGGGCCTGGACATCCCAGATGACGTTGAGCGCGCCCTGCAACTGGGCGAAAACCACCGAGGCGCTGAACAGCGTGATCAGCAGGCCCACCACCCCGGCGACGTTGCCCAGCGTCGGCCTGGACTTCGCGTTCTGCAGCACCAGGGTGATCGCGCCGGCGGCCTTTTCGCCCAGTATCCCGGCCAGCCCGTCGGTCAGCTGTTGCTGCCACTCCGGCCGCAACGCGGCCAGCAGCCACAGCAACAACACGATCAGCGGCGCGAACGACAGCGCGGAGTAGAACGCGATGGCCGCCGCACGGGTCAGCAGCGCGTCGTCGCCGATCCCTCCGATCGTCTTGCGCAGGATGCTGGCCAGTCGCGACAGCTGCATGGACTTCCCCGGTGGTTGATCGTTGGCGGCGCGTCTACGCAGAGCGCTTCTTCTTCAGCACGCTGAAGGAGCCGTCGCTTTCCAGGTACATCGCCCTGACCTCGTTGAGCCCCTCGACGTCGGACAGCCGCAACTGCGCTTCGATCTCCTGCTCGGTGAGGTTCTCGCGGCGCATGTTGCCGCGCTGCAGGCGGCCGTGGCGGACCATGAGCACCGGCGGTGCGTCGGTCAGCCGCGAGATCAGCGCGTAACGGCAACCCAGGTAATCCAGCAGATAGTTCCAGCAGACCAGGGTGGCGATCAGGGTCGCGCCGTCGGCCACCGTCTGGCCATCGCCGATCATGGCGTTCTGCGCCGCGTCGCCCAGCAGCACCACGAACAGGATGTCCGCGATCCCGGCCGATCCCGCGTTGCGGCGCAGGACGAAGCGGAAGATCACGAACAGGAACCAGTACATCAGGCTGCCCCGGACCAGGATCTCCAGGGGCGACATGCTGAACGCGAGAAAGGACATGTTCATCGGTCTGTCCACGAATGTCCGCGAGTTCGCGCGGCCCCACGCGAGCATCCGGCGGCGACGGTCACGGCCGGAAACCTGAAGCGGATGCCGGCGGGCATCGACGAATCAACCCGCACCCGTCTTGCGGCGGGACTCGCTGTCGATGTCCTGCTGGTCTTCGCGGACCTCGCGGTCGCGCTCTTTCTGGTTGGGGGCGTCCTTCTTCGCGACATCGTCGTCGTTGCGATCGCCGTCGCCATGCCTGCGGTTTCGAACCGGCTCGACCATGTCTGCGCTCTCCTGTCGAAAGCTGCACCTTGCACGCGGTCGCATCAAGAAAGGGTGACCACAAACCGCCCCCCAATCCGGTACCCGGCACCACCCGTCTTCATCATCGAACCACGGCCGGCGCGGTAGCGTCATCGCCCATCGATGACTTGTGGAAGCTCCATGGCCAGACTGCGCATCGGCATTTCCGGCTGGCGCTACGCGCCATGGCGTGGAAGGTTCTATCCGCAGGACCTGCCGCAGCGACTGGAACTCCACTACGCCTCACGCCAGCTCGACACCATCGAGATCAACGGTTCGTTCTATTCGCTGCAGCGCCCCGACAGCTGGCGCAGCTGGTATCGCGACACGCCGCCCGGTTTCGTCTTCGCCGTAAAGGCGCCGCGCTTCATCACCCACGTGCGCCGGCTGCGCGAGGTGGACAAGCCCCTGGCCAATTTCTTTGCCTCCGGTGTGCTGGAGCTGCGCCAGAAACTGGGACCGCTGCTGTGGCAGTTTCCGCCGAACCTGAAATACGACCACGGGCTGTTCGATGCCTTCCTGGCTTCGCTGCCGCGCGACAGCCAGTCCGCCCTGCGACTGGCCAGGCAGCACGACCATCACGCCCGCTACGTCGGCGACCTCTCGCCACGACGCAATCACCGCCTTCGGCACGCCATCGAAATACGCCACGACAGCTTCAGCAATCCGGCCTTCATCGCCCTGTTGCGCAGGCATCGCGTGGCCCTGGTGGTCTCCGACGCGGCCACGACGTGGCCCCAGCTGCATGACCTGACCGGAGGCTTCGTCTACATGCGCATGCATGGCGACCAGGTCCTCTATTCCAGCGGCTATTCCGATGCCGCGCTGGACGAATGGGCCCGGCGCATCCGCGCATGGATGAGCGGCGGGCAGTCCGCCGACGACGGCCACCGCGCCAGCAGCATGCCCCCGCCGCCGCGGAAGTCGCGCGACGTGTACTGCTACTTCGACAACGACGCCAAGGTGAAGGCGCCGTTCGACGCGATGAAGCTGCGCCGACGCCTGCAGGCCTGACGGCCGCCTTCAGCGCACCGTGAAGCGCTCGCCGTACTTGTCGGCGTGGGCGATCAGGTAGGCGTTGAAGAACTCCTGGTCGCTGTAGCCCTCGCCCCGTATCCGCTCCAGCAGGTCCGGGTCCATCTGGGAGCGGATTAGTGCCAGGTCGTGACGGCGTCCTTCATGGACGATGCCATGACCCTTGGTGGCGTCCGTCGCCTCGACCTCGGGCACCTTCGCCGGCACGAAGGGCGAAACCGGATCGCTGGCCGGGAAGGTTTCTTCCAGCGCCTCGTCCTGATTGTCGCTTTCCCTGGCCTTGCGTTGCGCACGCATGGCCGGCGTTTCCGGCGCGGCCGGGGTGTCCTTGCAATCGGGATGTGCCGGATCTTTGCGGTCATGGCTGGACATGGGCGTCTCTGCTGCGGGAGGGGGTCGCAGCGTGCCAGCCGGGCGGTTAAATCCCGATGTGCGTTCTGTCTAGAGCATGTGCCGACCGACCTGCGCAAACGGAAAGCCCCGCGCCGACGTGACGCCGTCTGCGCAAAACTTGCACGACCCATTCACCGGCGGGTGGGCATCGTCGGCTTTCCCCCAACCGGAGCTCCCCATGGACGCGATCACCCTGCTCAAGAACGACCACGATGCGGTGGAAAAGCTGCTTGAGGAACTGGCACAAAGCACGCCCCGCGGCGTCAAGAAGCGCACCGAACTGCTGGAGAAGATTCGGGTGGAGCTGAAGGCCCACACCACCATCGAGGAAGAGATCTTCTATCCCGCGTTCAAGGCCCGCGGCGACCAGTCCGATGACGACAAGATGTACTTCGAGGCGCTGGAGGAACACCGGGCCGCCGGCGACCTGGTGCTGCCCGATCTGCTGGCCACGCCCGTGGGCAACGAGAAGTTCTCCGGACGCGCCAAGGTCCTCAAGGAGCTGGTGACCCACCACGGGGACGAGGAAGAGAAGGAGATGTTCCCCCGTGCGAAGAAGTTGCTCGACAAGGCGACCCTGGCGTCGCTTGGCGAAAAGATGGCGATGCGCAAGGCCGAGCTGGTCAAGCAGTTGAAGTCGGATCGGGGATGAACCCTTCCCACCGCGTCTGATGGATCGCGTGGTGCCGTCGATGGCCTTCAGCACCGTTCGTCCGCTTTCCCCTGGCTACCCGACGACCCGATGACCGCGCCGATGACCGCAGCGGCGCGAACCCATCGCGCAATTCCGCCCGGCATGATCAGCATTCCGTTTTCCTCGGGAAGGCTTACACTCGTCAGGAAATGCACGAGCGCTGGGGCCGGGGATGATGTCGTTCGAAAAAGGAAAGCGGATCCTCGTGGTCGAGGACGATCCCGTCGTTGCCATGGTGGTGGAAGACAGCTTGCGCGACATGGGGCTGGAGGTGTTCGTCGACCTCTCGCTCATCGACGCGCTGGGCGACATCGAGAGCACCGACTTCGATGCGGCGCTGCTCGACGTGGGGCTGCGTGGCGAGACCGCGCATCCGGTGATGCTCGCGCTGCAGCAGCGGAGCGTGCCATTCATGGTGATGTCGGGCGGCGACCTGCAGGCACTGGCGGTGGAGTTCCCCGGCGTCCGGATGATGTCGAAGCCGCTGGACATGAAGTCGCTGTGCAAGGCCGTAGGTGATCTGCTGGCCTGACGTCGGCTTGGGCCGCCGGCGGTTCGCTGACCGACCGCGCGTTTCACGCGCTCAGGACAAGTCTCGCGCCCGGGAATCCCCCAGCATCCTGCGCAGCCGGCTGGCCAGCGCCTCGACGGTGAACGGCTTGGTGATCAGCTCCATCCCCGCGGCAAACCCTTCGGATGCCGAGGCATCGGACGCGTAGCCGGTCATCAGCAGGACCTTGAGGTCGGGCCGCAGGGCCCGCGACGCATCGGCCAGGGCCCGACCGTTCATGCCGGGCAGGCCGATGTCGGAAATCAGCAGGTGGACGTCTTCGCAGGACCTCAGCGCGGCCAGCCCTGCTTCGCCGTCGGCGGCCTCCAGCACCATGTAGCCCAGTTGATGCAGCACCTCGACCACCACGTGGCGCACCACCTCTTCATCCTCCACCACCAGCACGATCTCGCCATGGCCGGGCGTGGCCGGCGCGTGCCGTGTCGCCGGTGAGGTTTCCTGCCCGGCCTCGTCCAGGTGATACGGCAGATACAGCACCACGGTGCTGCCCTGGCCCGGCGTACTGCGGATGTCGCAGTAGCCGTTTGACTGCCGCGCAAACCCGTACACCATCGACAGGCCCAGTCCCGTACCCTGGCCCACCGCCTTGGTGGTGAAGAAGGGCTCGAACGCGCGGTCGATCACCTCGGGGCTCATGCCGGCGCCGGTGTCGACGACCTCGATGCAGATGTAGCGGTCGCTGTTCACTTCGTGCCACTGGCGCGTCTTGACGTCATCGACGGTCACGTTGCGCGAGCGGATGATCAGCCGGCCACCCTCGGGCATCGCGTCGCGGGCATTGATCGACAGGTTCAGTACGGCGCTTTCGAGCTGGTTGGGGTCGCACAGCGTCGGCCACAGGTCGGGCGCCAGATCGAATTCCAGGCCGATTTGTTCACCCAGAGTGCGTTGCAGCAGGTCGGCCATCGACAGCATCAGCGGATTGGCCTGTACGGGTCGCGGGTCCAGTGGCTGGCGGCGCGAAAAGGCCAGCAGCCGATGGGTCATTGCCGCCGCGCGGTTGGCCGAGTTCAACGCGCCATCGACGAAACGCGTCACCTCGCCCGTCCTGCCCGCATCCACCCGCAGCTGGATCAGGTCGAGCGAACCGATGATCCCCTGCAGAAGATTGTTGAAGTCGTGGGCAAGCCCGCCGGTCAGCTGGCCCACCGCCTCCATCTTCTGCGCCTGGCGCAGTTGCGCCTCGATCAGCACCTTCTCGCTGAGGTCGCGGATGAAGATGTTGGTGCGGTAGCCCTGGTGCAGGGACAGCGAGCTGACGCTGATCTCCACCGGAATCCTGCGACCATCACGACTGATCATCTCGATCGGCCGCACGGCCGCGCCCGAGGCACCACGCGCGGACGGCGAGCGCAGGCTGTCCTCGAAACGCTGGCGGTCCGGCTCCGCCACCACCAGGGCGGACAGTGGCTGACCGATGGCCTGTTCCCGCTGCCAGCCGAACAGGCTTTCCGCGCGCGGATTCCAGCGGACGATCAGGCCGCCCTCGTCCAGTTGCGCGAAGCCGTCCAGCGCGGTGTCGATCACGCCGCGAGCCAGGTATTCGCTTTCCACCAGCGCCGTCTCGGCCTGCATCCGCTCGGTGACGTCGCGGGTGATCTTGGCAAAACCGATCAGTCTGCCGCCGTCGTGGATCGGATCGACCACCACGTTGGCCCAGAAGCGGCTGCCATCCTTGCGCACGCGCCACCCTTCCGCGTTGTAGCGTCCTTCGCGGCGGGCGGTCTCCAGGGCGGCCGCCGGCATGCCCCTGGCGCAATCCTCGGGCGTGTAGAAGCGGGAGAAATGCGTGCCGATGACCTCTTCGGCGGTGTATCCCTTGATGCGTTCGGCGCCGGCGTTCCAGTTGGTGATCACGCCCTGCGGATCGAGCATGTAGATCGCGTAGTCGATCACGCTGCCCACCAGCAGGGCGAAATTGCGCTCGCTGCGATGCAGGTTCATCGACGTCGTTTCCGCCACCCGGATGCGTTCGGACACGCGCTGTTCCAGCCGGGCGTTGCGCCCCTGCAGGGCTTGCTCGGCTTCCTTTTGTCCGGTGACGTCGAGCAGCATGTTCACGCCGCCGCTGAGGCTGCCGTCGTCATCGAACAGCGGCGTGGGGTAAGTCGCCAGCGTGAGCCGGCTGCCATCGGACCGTTCGGCCACCACCATCTCGCCGTGCAACGGCCGTGCCTCGCGGAGCGCGATGGCCATCGGATACTGCTCTTGAGGCAGCGGCGTACCGTCCAGTCCGGACAGTTTCCACGAGGCCGCCCAGTTCTCGCCCAGCGAGGGGCGCCATCCGGCGAGATCGATCGCCGCCTCGTTGAAGAAGGTGAGCCTGCCTGCGGCATCGGTGGTGTAGACCGCCACCGGCAGGGCCTGCAGCACCTGGCCGGAAAACTGCTCGCGCTTGCGGATCGTCCGGCTCAGTTGCTCCTGCCCGGAGACGTCGACGGTGAAGCAGCGCGAGTGGACGAACTGGCCATCGGCAAAGCGGCCGCTGGAGCTGATCTGCACGTGCCGCACGCGACCGTCCGCACCCACCAGCCGGGCCGGATACCGGTCCACCGATTCACCCGCGCGAACCCGTTCGAGCAGCCGGGCCAGGTGGTCGCCGTCGGCATCGAACTCGCCCAGCTTGTGGCCCACGTATTCGTCGCGCCGGTAGCCAAGCAGGTCCAGTTCCGTCCGGTTCGCGCGCAGTATCGTGCCGTCCGCCGCCACCAGCCGCAACCCCACCGCGCCGTTCTCGAAAAGGTCTTCCGCGTCGTCGCTGGCACGAGCCAGCTGGAAGCACTTCAGCAGAACGCCGGAAGGAAGCTCGCCGCCCGTCACGGCCGAGACGCTGAGCGAAGCGCGCAGTCGCTCGCCGGCGGCGGCTTCCAGCACGATGTCGATGTCATCCGCAACATCGCTGGCCTGTGCTGCATGCGGCGATGCCCCGGCCGCGGTCCACAACGCGTGGTCGCTGCCGCCGATCCGCAGGGCATCGCCCCACAGCCGGGCGGCCTTCGCATTGCAGGCAAGCACCACGCCGCTGCCATCGCACAGATAGGCAGGCATCGGCATCGCCTCCAGCAATGCCTGGAAAGATCCGGTGAAATCCCCGCCCGCGGCAACCGTCCCAGCCATTCGGATAACCCCATGCCCATGTTTCATGCTTGTCGATCCGATTCGAAGACTCACCCACGGCGTGGTGTCGCCGGGTCGCGTGAGGCATTCACGACCCTCTCACGCGGCGTCTTCAATCTTCGATCTTCAACTATAACGCCCGCCCTTCCCGCCCCGCCAAGCATGCTGCCGTGACTGTTCACACGATGTGTCGACCCGAGCTGTTGATCGGCTGCGCCGGCTGGTCGATCCCTGCCGCCCACGCCGATCGCTTCCCCGCGGGAAGCAGCCATCTCGAACGCTATGCGCAGCGCTTCAACTGTGTGGAGATCAATTCGTCGTTCTATCGCCCGCATCGACCGGCCACATGGCGGCGCTGGGCGGCCAGCGTGCCGCGGGATTTCCGTTTCGCGGTGAAGATGCCCCGCACCATCAGCCATGAAGCCCGCCTGCGCCACGCCGAACCGGCATTGCGGGATTTTCTGGCTCAGGTCGATGAGCTCGGCGTGAAGCTGGGTTGTCTGCTGCTGCAATTGCCGCCAAGCCTCGTCTACAAGCCGCTGGAGGTGCTGCCGTTCCTCGATCAGCTGCTGCGCCTGCACGCAGGTCCGGTGGCCTGCGAGCCGCGGCATCCGTCGTGGTTCCATCCTGCCGTGAGCCGCGCCTTGCGCGAACGCGGCGTCGCGCGGGTGGCCGCCGATCCCGCCCGGCGCCCTCGCGCTGCCGTGCCGGCGGGCGATCGCCGTCTGCAGTACTTCCGTCTGCACGGTTCGCCGCGGATCTATTACGACACGTACTCCGAAGCGGCCCTGCGCCGGATCGAGCGCCGCCTGGGACGCCCCGACCCGGAGCCCTGCCGGCACTGGTGCATCTTCGACAACACGGCACTGGGTCACGCGGTAGCCAACGCGCTGGAGCTGAGGTCGCGACTGGGCGATGCCACGGACGTGAGCACGTCCGGGCGCGTACCGGACGTGCGATAGAAGAAAACCACAGGAAGCGGTTTTCTTCACAGGCTCTGAGCGCTTCACCTTTCCTGCTCGTTGCCCGTTGCACGATGGCCATCCTCATGTGCGGAAGCATCGATGCCGGAAGGCCCTTCCATCGTCATCCTGCGCGAACAGGCAGCCGCGTTCGCCGGGCGCACCATCCGGCGCGCCACCGGCAACGCGAAGATCGACCTGCAGCGCCTGCCCGGTCGCCGGGTGCTGGCCTTGCGCAGCTTCGGCAAGCAGTTCCTCATCGAGCTGTCCGGCGAGCTGAACGTGCGCGTCCACCTGCTGATGTTCGGCAGCTACCGCATCGACGAAGAACGGGACATCGCGCCGCGACTCGGCCTCGGTTTCGACGAGGGCGAGCTGAACTTCTACAACTGCTCGGTGCGCCTGCTGGAAGGCAGGCTCGACGAGTTGTACGACTGGCGCGGCGACGTGATGTCGGAGCACTGGGACCCGAAACTGGCCAGGGCGAAGCTGCGCGCCATGCCGCATACCCTGGTGTGCGACGCCCTGCTCGACCAGACCGTGTTCGCCGGCGTCGGCAACATCATCAAGAACGAGGTGCTGTTCCGCATCCGCGTCCACCCGCTTTCCACCATCGGCGCGCTGTCGCCGTACAAGCTGGCCCAGCTGGTGGAGCAGGCCCGCGTCTACGCGTTCGAATTCCTGGCCTGGAAAAAGGCCTTCGTGCTGGCCAGGCACTGGCTGGTGCACAACCGCGGGCGTTGCCCGCGCCACGACATTCCGCTGCAGCGCGCGTACCTGGGCAAGACCCATCGTCGCAGTTTCTTCTGCCTGCGCTGCCAGAAGCTGTACACGGACGACTGACCGGTGCCCGCGTCCGGCTCGCACAAGGTGGTCCTTGTCGCCCTGGGCGGCAACCTGATGATCGCGATCGCCAAGTTCGTGGCTGCCGGAATCACCGGCAGCTCGGCGATGCTCAGCGAAGGCGTGCATTCGCTGGTCGACACGGTCAACGAATTGCTGCTCCTCTACGGCTTGCGCCGCGCGGCGCGGCCACCGGATCGCACCCACCCGTTCGGTTATGGCAGGGAGCTGTATTTCTGGAGTTTCATCGTGGCCCTGCTGGTGCTGGCGATGGGCGCGGGCGTGTCGTTCTACGAGGGCGTGATGCACATCCGCCAGCCCGAACCGGTCGCACGGCCGCTGATGAATTACCTGGTGCTGGCGGTGTCGTTCGTGTTCGAAGGCAGCTCGTGGTGGGTGGCGCTGCGCGAGTTCCGCGCGCGCAAGGGCAGGCTGGGTTACTTCGAGGCGTTCCGCCTCAGCAAGGACCCCGCCACGTTCACCGTGCTGCTGGAAGACAGCGCGGCCTTGCTGGGTCTGCTGGTGGCGCTGGCCGGGCTGGTCAGCGCGCAACTGCTCGCCCAGCCCGTGCTGGATGGCGTCGCCTCGATCGGCATTGCCGCCGTGCTGTCGCTGTCGGCGCTGCTGCTGGCCCGCGAGACCAAGGGACTGCTGATCGGCGAACCCGCCCATCCGGTGGTGGGCGAGGCGATTCTCGCCATCGCGGCGGGCGACGCCGGCGTGCGTTGCGCCAACGGCGTGCTGACCGTGCAGATGGGGCCGAGCCAGGTGGTCGCCACGCTGAGCGCCGAGTTCGAGGATGCGCTGACCACGCCGCAGATCGAGGCCTGCATCAACCGCATCGAGAAGCAGGCCAAGCAGGCCCACCCGGAAATCGTCTCGCTGTTCATCAAGCCGCAGACCGCCGAAACCTGGCGCACGCGGCGCCACATGATCGAGGCCGAAGGCCGGCACCGGGCCCCGTGAAGCAAGCACCACGCCGATAGCACCAACGCACGCCCTGCCGTTTCTTCACACTGCCTGGCGCCATCGCGGCGGTAGCCTCGTGCACCCGTGGCCCGCAGGAGTCGGTTCGATGAATTCGCTGATGCACTTGTCCATGCCGTGGTGGCATTTCGCGCTGCGTGGCGCGGCGGTCTATCTCATCCTGCTGTGCCTGCTGCGCCTGGCCGGCAAGCGCTCGTTCGGCGAGATGTCGGCTTTCGACGTGGTGGTGCTGATCCTCGTCGGCGGAACGATGCGCACTTCCATCATCGGTTCGGATACCTCCTTCCTCGGCGGCATCATCGCGGTGGCCAGCATCCTGGCGGTCGATCGCGGCCTGGCCTGGATCTGCACGCGCAGCGCCCCGCTCAATCGCCTGGTCGAAGGCTGGCCGTCGATCCTTGCCCGCAACGGCCAGCGCAGCCCGGAAGCCCTGCGCCGCTGCAATTTGCCCGAAGCGGCGTTCGAACGGGCACTGCATGCCGCGGGGCTGGAGAACGAAGCCACCGTCATCACCGCGCGACTCGAACCCAATGGGCGGATCACCCTGATCCGCGAGCACCAGTCGTGATCACCGGACTAGCGAGCACGCCGTCATGGCGCAACTGAGCCTGTTCGACCGTGGCCCGCAACGGCTGCTGGACGACGCCAGCGGTCGCATCGTGCTCACCCCGGAGCTGGTGGATGGGGAGACTGCGGGGCGCTGGTTCGAGCAACTGCAGACCGGCGTGCAGTGGAAGGGCGGGACGCGACTGATGTACGAGCGCGAGGTGGACGTACCGCGCCTGCGAGCCCATTTCCGGCTGAACGATCCCGCACTGCCCAAGGCGCTGCAGGAGGCTCGCGACGTGACGACCGCCGCGATCGGCGCGCCGTTCGACAGCGTGGGACTCAACCTCTATCGCGATGAACGCGACAGCGTCGCGCCGCACAACGACAAGCTGGCCGACCTGGTGCGCGGCGAGCCGATCGCCCTGCTCTCGCTGGGCGCCACGCGCCGCCTGACCGTGCGGGCCAGGCAGCCGCCGCGCCGGGTGCTGCACATCGACCTGGAAGCCGGCAGCCTGCTGGTGATGAGCTGGGACACCCAACTGCACTATGACCACGCGATTCCCAAGCAGCGCACGCCGGTGGGTCCGCGCATCAGCCTGGCTTTCCGCGTGCGCGGCGAGCACCTCGCGTGAGGCGCCATCCGCCAGCGCCCGCGTCTAGCGTTCTCCTTGCTTCGCGCGTTCGCCTTGCTTCGCGGCTGGTTGCTTCGTGGCCGGGCGCCGCCGCGGGATGCGGCGCGAGGCGTCCGGGTCCGCTGCGTCGGGCAGGTGTTTCTGCCATTCGAGCGGCTCGGGAATCGGTGGATGACGGCCGTCCAGCACCGGCGGCACCGAGGACGGCGAATGGCTGCATGTGGGGTCGGCTTTCATGTCGATACTCCGCGTGGCAAGGTTTCGAAACCATCGATGCGCGGCCGCGGCGGAACAGCGCCCGGAGCGCGGGGACCGGATCACGCACGGGTGGGCGGTTGCGGCGGATCGGCCGGTGGATCAGGCGGCGGCACTTCGGGCTCGGCCGGGGCCTGGGGCGAGGGTTCGCCGGGATCGGGATAGGTGGGCGGCGGCGGATCGGGCGGCCGGTACTCGGGATCGCCTGGTGTGTTGGCGGCCACGGCTGCGGCTGGACGGTATGGATGCATGACCGGTCTCCCGTGCGAGGTGCTGCCGATCCTCGCCTCTTGCGCGCCCAGCCCGCGTGATATTCATGCAATGCCTTCGTGAGTGCCGTCGCCCGGGCCGGCCTCGCGGCTGGATCGAAACTCGGGCATCCGCCACGAGGACTCGCCGATGACTCCGCTGAACAAACTGCTGCGACGCGAACTGGCGATCGACGATCGCCGTTACACGCTGAGCATCGATCCCGCCGGGCTGAAGCTGGTGGAAAAGGGACACCGCAAGGGCGTGACGCTCGCCTGGAAGGATCTGCTCAACGGGGACGCCGCGCTCGCGGCGGCGCTGAAGGCGTCGCTGTCGTAGCGGCGGCTTGCTCTTCGCGCCCGCGTTTGCCGCGAATTTCATGGCGGGGAAGACATGCTCGTGCAGCACCCTCGAACGGCCGCTCCATGAACCTGCTTGGCTGGACCGCATCCATCGGATTCCTCCTGTTGCTGATGTCGCTGGCGTCGGGCTGGATCAGGCATCTGCCGGTGACCACCTTCAGCCTGTACCTCGCCGCCGGCATCGTGGCCGGCCCCTGGTGCCTGAAGCTGCTGGACATCGAGCTCACCGCGCACGCGCACGGCATCGCCCGGCTGACCGAGATCGCGCTGGTGGTGTCGTTGTTCATGACCGGGCTGAAGCTGCGCCTGGGCTTTTCCGATCCGTCCTGGCGCACCGCCGCGCGACTGGCCTTGCCCGCGATGGTGCTGACCGTGGCAGGCGTAGGCGTGGTGGCGCACTGGCTGTTCGCGCTACCGTGGCCACTGGCCATGCTGATTGGCGCGATCCTCGCGCCCACCGATCCGGTGCTGGCCAGCATGGTCGCGGTTGACGACGCCAGCGATCGCGATCGCCTGCGCCTCGCGCTGTCCGGAGAGGCCGGCCTGAACGACGGCACCGCCCTGCCCTTCGTGGTGCTGGCCTTGCTGTTGCTGGGCGACCATGGCTCGGCCACCGCGCTGGGAAAATGGCTGGGTCTGGACTTTGCCTGGCCGCTGGCCGGCGGCCTGAGCATCGGTTTTGCGCTGGGCTGGCTCATCGGCTGGATCGGCGTGCGGATGAAGACCGCCAGCGCGGATGTCACGCCGAATGATGTTCTGGCGCTGGCCCTGATGGCGCTTTCGTATGCCGCGGCCACGGCGCTGTCAGCCTCGGGTTTCCTGGCCGCCTTCGCCGCGGGACTCGGCCTGCGCCACGTGGAGCTGCACGTGGTCAGGCGCCACCCGCATCCGGATCCCGGCAAGGACGACGATCGCGGGACGGCAACCCATCCGCCAGCCGAAGTGCTCATCGATCCCCGCCGCCGCAACCCGGAACAGGCACGCAAGCCGGTGGCGTCGATGGGCATGGTGGTATCGGATGCGCTCTCCTTCGGCGATACGCTTGAGCGGCTGATCGCTGCCGCGCTGGTCTTCCTGCTCGGCGCCGCGTTCGCCAACCACTGGCACCCCGCCGCCGCGCTGCTGGCGCTGCTGCTGTTTGCCGTGGTGCGACCGCTGGCGACCTGGCTCGCCACAATCGGTTCGCAGGTCCCCCGTTCGCGACGCCTGCTGATCGGATGGATCGGCATCCGTGGCATCGGCAGCCTGAACTACCTGGCCTACGCCGCCACGCATGGCCTGGGGTCGACTGCGACATCGGTGGTGGCGGAATTCGTGATCACCACGGTGGTGCTGAGCATCGTCCTGCATGGCATCACCACGCCGCCGCTGATGGCGTGGCGGCAAGCCGGCGTGCATGGGCGTTGCGCATCGACGTCTTCCGTGAACATCTCGCGCGAGTCCTGAACGCGGGTGTTTCATCCACGTTCCGGCGACGCTTTGATTGCGATGCAATCTTCATGCGAGCTTGACAATCAGGGGTCAGCTCCATGCTCGCCAGCCGGGTTCTTCTGGTCGAAGACGACGCCGACATTCGCGAGCTCGCTGTGCTGTCGCTGGATCACGCCGCCTATGAGGTGATCGTGGCGGCAGCCGGATGTCGGCGTCCTGATGAGCGACATGCACCTGGGTCGCGGCAAGATGGAAACTTCGTTCATCCGCACGCTGCGCGACGATGGCCTGCGCAGGTCCATCGTGCCCACCTCGGCCAACAGCGAGCCTTCGCCGAAGCGCGCGAGCTGAACGCGACATTCTGCCCAAGCCCTGCGGTCGACAGACTCTGCTGTCGGTGGTGGCCATGGCCAGCGCCAGTGGTATTCGAGGCGCCGCCCGTCATCGTCATTGCACGCAGGCATCACGCCCGCTTCCCGTGGCAAGCGGTTTCATCAACGCTCCCCATGCAAACGAGGAAGCCCATCATGTTGATGCGACCCTTCATGCGAGCGGCGGCTGGCCTGCTGCTGTGCGGCCTTGCCTTCGCCGCCTGCGCCCAGTCCGGCCGCGACAAGACCCCACTGGGGGCCAACGCCGCGGACAGCAAGTTCATGACTAGCGCCGCCAGCGATGGCATGGCCGAAGTCGCGATGGGGCAGCTTGCGCTGGAAAAGTCCTCCCAGGCCAGCGTGAAACAGCTGGCCCAACGCATCGTGGACGACCACACCATGGCCAATGACAAGCTGCGGGCGTTGGCGCAGGCCAAACAGGTCGCCCTGCCCGCGGCGCCGGGCGACGAGGCGCAACAATCGGCCAGCGCCATGAAGGCGCTCGACGCGAAGAAGTTCGACAAGGCATGGGCCGCGACGATGGTCAAGGATCATCAGAAAGCCGTTGCGCTGTTCACCGCCGAAGCCGGGCGAACGCAGGACCCCGAGGTGCGCGCGTTTGCCCAGGCCACCCTGCCCACGCTGAAGACGCACCTGGAGCTGGCGCGTCAGCTGCAGGATCAGCTGGACATGCCTGCCGCACGGGACGATGCGATGAGCCACCGCGCCGCCATGGACGCCAGCTTCGACCACACTCGCCCGGCTGGCGCCACCACGGCCGCCACCCCCGCGGCGGCCGGCTCGACATCAACCGGGAGCCACTGAATGAACACGACCGACAAGCAGCGTTGCGCCCATCCCGCCTGCACCTGCGCGATTCCCGCCGGTGACGCCTATTGCAGCGAACACTGCCGCAAGCGGGTGGAATCGCCCACCTCCGACCAGTCCTCGGGCTGCCACTGCGGCCACGCCGAATGCCGGGGCAACCAGGCGACGCCGTCGGCTCAGCGCGAGCCGAAATAGTCGGCGCTGCGATACCAGTCCAGCACTTCGACAGGCACCAGCGCGGACAGATCCATGCCAAGCGCTGCGCAGGTGTCCAGCGTATCGCGCAGCGCCGCGGCGCCGCGGCCGCTTCCCGCCATGGCCGGCGCGTTGAAGTATTCGTACTCCAGCGCGTCGAGCATGCGCGCGGACCAACCGAACAGCGCCTCGGCGCGTTCGTCCTGGCGTGCCCGCAGCCACGTGGCCAGCGGCGCGTGCAAGGTGTAGCCCTGCTCGTCGCGCAGCCGGTGCGCCAATGCCTCGGCTTCGGGTGCGATGCCGCGAAACCATTCGGTATACCCCGCCGCGGCCTGGCGCACCACCAGCGGCGCCGGCGCCCGCTGTTCGGCGAACGTGGTGATGAACAGGCGCTCGACCTGGCGGGCCTCGCGCAGGCGTTCGGTGTCGATCAGCAGGCCGCGATCCAGGTCGAAGAACTCGAAGAAGCGCCGATGCAGGGTGCGGAAGCGCTCCAGCGGATCGCGCGAGTAGCCGACCTTGAGGATGTCCTCGTAGCGGCACGGCAGCACGTAAACGAAGGTGCGTCCGCGGCTGACATGACGGGTGGGAGGCGCTTCATCTTCCAAGGGATGTCCTGCTCGCGCGTTCATCGGAGCGTGACAACGCCCGCCCTAGTCTCGGTCGTCATCCCCCAGGCTGCAAGGCAACGATCATGGAAAAACGCGGCGAATCCGCAGCGTCCGGTCTCCGTGCATTCGGCATGAACTGCACGCTCAAGCGTGGTCCGGAAACCTCGTCGACCCAGAAGATCCTCGACCAGGTTCTGCAGGACCTGCACTCGTTCGGCGTCGACATATCCGATACCCGCGTCGTCGACCACGACGTCAGGCCGGGCGTGAAGACCGACGAAGGCGACGGCGACGCGTGGCCTGCGCTGCGCCGCAAGGTGCTGGACGCCAACATCCTGGTGCTCGCCACGCCGATCTGGATGGGCCAGCCTTCCAGCGTGGCCAAGCGCGTGCTGGAACGGATGGACGCGTTCCTGGGCGAAATCGATGAACAGGGGCGCTATCCCACCTTCGGCCGCGTCGCGGTGGTCGCCGTGGTGGGTAACGAGGACGGCGCGCATCATGTGACCGCGGAGCTCTACCAGGCGCTGGCCGACGTGGGTTTCACGATCCCCGGCGGCAGCTCCGCCTACTGGGTCGGCGAGGCGATGGGCAGCGTCAACTACGTCGATCTCGAGAAGACGCCGCCGAAACTCGCCGACACGATCCGCACGCTGGCCTGCAATGCCGCGCATCTGGCGGGCTTGTTGAAGCAACATCCCTACCCGGCACCGTGACGGCTTTGGCGCGCGGCAGCGGCGGCGTTTCTCAGGTGGCATCCGACGGGGAATGACCCGTGTTGGCGTGACCCGTATAAGCGGCCATGTCTGCGTCCCTGCCCGCTTTCACGGGCGGGTCTTTCGGCCGGTCCGGGGGCGTGAGCTCCTGTCCGTCATCGCCTTCCCTGCGCTGCCGCTCCGTGAGCTGGTCCGCTCCGCCCAGGGTATCCCTGCTGTTGCCGGTGTCCGCAGCGCCGGCCTGTGGCAGATTCGTGTTGCCCATGGTGTTTCTCCGTGAGACTGAAAACCAGGGCAAACAGTATGGCGCTCCCGTCGTTGCCGAAGCGTGCATGTCGAGGATGCTTCTGCCGGATGGATCGACGCGTCGTCGGCATGCCCGCACGAACGCTCAACCTGCCTTGCGGGTGGCCGCGCGCTTTTTGGCAGGCGTTTTTTTAGCGGCGGACTTCTTCCCTGCCGTCGACTTGCCCGCCGGCTTGTCCGTGCTCTTGCCGCGGGCGGTTTTGCCGGCGGATTTCGCCGCGGTCTTCTTCGCGGGCGTGCGCTTGTTGCTTGCCAGGCTCTTCTGCAGCAGCGACATGAAGTCGACCACGTTGGTGGTGGCGTTCTCCGGCATGTCGGCTTCGTCTTCCGATTCGGTGGTCACCACACCCTTCGACTTCATCCGCTTCTCGATCACCTTGCGCAGGCGGTCGCGGAATTCGTCGCGGTACTCGGCCGGATTCCACTCGTCGCTCATCGATTCGATCAGCTGTTCGGCCATCTGGATCTCCCTGGGCGAGATCCGGTATTGCGACGCGGCGCCTTCGGGAATCTTGTAATCCTCCGCGTCGACCAGCTCCTGCGGATAGCGCAGCAGCATCAGCACCAGCGCATTGCCGCGCGGCATCACCGCGGAAAGATATTCGCGGGTGCGGATCACCACCCGCGCGATGCCGATGCGGCCGGTGCGCTTGAGCACTTCGCGCAGCAGCACGTAGCCCTTCTCCGCCTTCTTGCCGGGCACCAGGAAGTACGGCTTCTCGAAATACTCGGGGCCGATCGAATCGGCCTCGACGAAGGCCTTCACGTCGACCACCTCGCGTCCGTCGGCGGCGGCGGACTTGATGTCCTCCGGCTCCAGCACGACGTAGCTTCCCTTGGCGTATTCGAAGGCCTTGACGATCTCCTTCCACGGCACCTCTTCGCCGGTTTCGGCATTGACGCGCTCGTAGCGCACCGGCGTGTTGCTGCGGCTGTCCAGCATGCGGAAATGCAGGTCGACGCTGCGCTCGCCGGACATCAGCGACACGGGGACGTTGAGCAGGCCGAACGAAAGGGTTCCGGTCCAGATGGGACGTGCCATGCGGGCGCTCTCCGGCGAGGGTTGGTTGGACCAGAACGCCGGCGCGTCGCGTTCCCACGCCGACGGCGGCACAACCTGGCGTTGAGCGCGGACTATCGCGGGGCGCGCGTGGACGCGCTGTCAAATGCGCCCTGACCCTTGCTTCACCTGTGGCGTACGCCGTAGCCGCTAGCGTGGTTTCCATCCCCACGCAACGGAGTACCGAACCATGGCAGCAACCACGCGCACCGCCAAAGCGGCCAGGGCGACGGTGGAGCGCCAGCGTGCGATCCAGGCCGCGACCGATCGCGACGACCAGCGCAAGAAGGCGTCCAAGGGTCCGGCGTCGAAGAAGGCAGCTCCGCAAAAGCCGACGGCCACAACGAAGAAGCCGGCAAACCCGCTGCCGCGGCAGCACCAGAAAAAGCCTGGCAGCGAACAGGACCTCGACCCGCGCCCCCAGTTCATGGCGCCCAACTACGCCGGCTCGGGCAAGCTGGCCGGCATGTCCGCCCTGATCACCGGCGGCGACTCCGGCATCGGGCGGGCGGTGGCGGTGCTGTTCGCCCGCGAAGGCGCCGACGTGGCCATCGTCTACCTGAGCGAGCATGCCGATGCCGAGGAAACCCGTGACTACGTCGAGGGCGAAGGCCAGCGTTGCCTGCTGATTCCGGGCGACGTCAGGGACCCGGCGTTCTGCCGCAAGGCGGTGGCGAAGACGGTGAAGGCGTTCGGCAAGCTGTCCGTGCTGGTCAACAACGCCGCGTTCCAGGAACACGCCGATTCGATCGAGGACATCACCGACGCGCATTTCGACGAGACCCTGCGCACCAATCTGTACGGCTATTTCCAGATGGCCAGGGCCGCCTCGCCGCACCTGGGCAGCGGCTGCTCGATCATCAACACCGGTTCGGAGACCGGGCTGTTCGGCAATGACAAGCTGCTCGACTATTCGATGACCAAGGGCGGCATCCACGCGTTCACCAAAGCGCTGGCCTCGAACATGGTGTCGCGCGGCATCCGGGTGAACGCCGTCGCGCCCGGCCCGGTGTGGACGCCGCTGAATCCCGCCGACCAGCCGGCCGAACGCGTGCGCGAGTTCGGCAAGTCCAGCGCGATGGGTCGCCCCGCGCAACCGGAGGAACTCGCCCCCGCCTACGTCTTTCTCGCCGCGCCCTCGTGCGCCAGCTACATCTCCGGCGCAGTGCTGCCGGTGATGGGCGGACCGACCAGCTGACCCGGAGCGATCATGGGCAACCTGCGGGATTACCAGCGCAAGCGTGACTTTTCGAAGACGCGCGAACCGGCCGACAACGCACCGGGCAAGGCCAACGGCCGGGCCATCTTCGTGGTGCAACTGCATCACGCCAGCCGCCGCCATTTCGACTTCCGCCTGCAGGTCGGCGATACGCTGAAGAGCTGGGCGGTGCCCAAGGGCCCCAGCTACGACCCCGAGGTGAAACGCCTGGCGGTGGAGGTGGAGGATCACCCGATTTCCTACGCGGGTTTCGAGGGCGACATCGAACACGGCTACGGCAAGGGCCACGTCGACCAGTTCGATCTGGGCGTGTGGACCACCGAGGGCGACGCCGAGGCGCAGTTGCTGAAGGGTCACCTGCGCTTCGAGCTGTTCGGCAAGCGGCTCAAGGGTGGCTGGCACCTGGTGCGAAGCGGGCGCAAGGAGCGCCAGCCCGCGTGGTTCCTGATCAAGGCGAAAGACGCGTTCGCCGGCGACGTGGAAGCGGACGACCTGCTCGACGCGAAGATGACCCGCAGCACCCGCGCCGCCGCGAAAACGCCGGCCACCCGGGCGGCAGCGAAAAAGTCCACCGCGCGCAGGAAGGCCGTGCCGAAAGGAAGGAAGTTGCCGCGGCTGCGCCTGGCGAAGGCCGCCGCCGCGCTGGACGGCGCGCGCCCGGCCACGCCCGGCGCGGAGTTCTTTAAGCCCGAGCTGGCGCGCCTGCGCGAGTTTCCGCCCGAGGGCGAGCAATGGCTGCACGAGGTGAAGTGGGACGGCTACCGCATCCTTGCCGCGATCGCCGACGGCGAGGTGAGGCTGTGGTCGCGCAATGCGCTGGCGTGGAACGATCGCCTGCCCGACATCGTGCAGGCGCTGGAATCACTGGGGCTGCAATCCGCCCGGCTCGACGGCGAACTGATCGCGCTCGATCCGCGCGGGCACAGCGACTTCAACGGCCTGCAGGCGACGCTGTCCGGCGAGGCGCAGTTGCCGCTGGTCTACATGCTGTTCGACCTGCCCCACCTCGAAGGCAGCGACCTGTCGCGGGTAAGCCTGCTGGAGCGCAAGGAGCTGCTGCAGCAGCTGCTGGCCCACGCACCGAAACACCTGGCCTTCAGCAGCCATGCGATCGGTGACGGCGAAGGCGCGTTCCGGATGGCCACCGAGCAGCAGCTGGAAGGGATCATCTCCAAGCGCGTGGATTCATCTTACCGGCCCGGCCGCGGCGACGACTGGCTGAAGATCAAGCGGCTGGAAAGCGACGAGTTCGCGGTGGTCGGCTACACGCCGCCCAAGGGCAGCCGCAGCGGTTTCGGCTCGCTGCTGCTGGCCAGGCCCGACCCGTCGGTGAAGGACGGCTGGGTGTACGTGGGCCGCGTGGGCACCGGCTTCAGCGACGAACAACTGCGGCAACTGGGCAAGACGCTTGCCGACAAGGGCAGCAGGAAGCCCACCGTGAAACTCGCCGCGATCGACCCGTTGCTGCGCGACGCGCACTGGGTCGAGCCGAAGGCCGTGGCCGAGGTGTATTACCGCGGCATCGGCAACAAGAACCTGTTGCGCCAACCGAGCCTGAAGACCATGCGTACCGACAAGACCGCCGCCGACCTGACCGACTCCGACCGCACCCCTTCCGCGCCCGCCGCCAGGACGTCCACTCGTCGCAAGCGCGCCAGGGCCGCCGACATCACCATCACCCACCCCGATCGCGTGGTGTATCCCGAGGACGGCATCACCAAGCAGGACGTGGCCGACTACTACGCCAGCGTGATGAGATGGTTCCTGCCCGGCGTGGTGGATCGGCCCACCTCGGTGATCCGTTGCCCGGAAGGCACCGAGAAGGCCTGCTTCTTCCAGAAGCACATGATCCAGGGACTGAAGCACGTGGGCAGCGCGAAGCTGAAGGAAGAGTCCGGCGCCCAGGCCACCTACATCTATCCGCGCGATGCCGATTCGGTGATCGAACTGGTGCAGTTCGGCGCGCTGGAATTCCATCCCTGGGGCGCGACCATCGCGCAGCCGGACAAGGCCGACCGCGTGGTGTTCGATCTCGACCCCGGCGAGGACGTGGCCTGGGATCGCGTGGTGGCCGCCGCGCGGCTGGTGCACAAGCTGCTGGCGCAACTGGGGCTGGAATCGTTCCTGCGCACCACCGGCGGCAAGGGCCTGCACGTGGTGGTGCCGCTCAACCCCGGTTGTCCATGGCCGCAGGCAAAGGGCTTCGCCCAGGCCTTCGCCAGCTCGCTGGCGCAGGCCCATCCGCTGGAGTTCATCGCCACCGCCAGCAAGGCGCGGCGGGGCGGCCTGATCTACATCGACTACCTGCGCAACAGCCGCGGCGCCACCAGCGTGGCCTCGTACTCGCTGCGCGCGCGAACCGGCGCGCCGGTGGCGATGCCGCTGCGCTGGAACGAACTGGGCAAGCTGAAAAGCGGCCATGACTTCGACATCCACTCCACGCCGAAACGGCTGGCGCGGCTGCGCAGCGATCCGTGGGAAAGCATCGACGAGCTGCGGCAGAACCTCGACGAAGTGATGGACAAGCTCGGCTGAATCCCGCCTTCGGCAATGGCCCTACGCGGTGGCGCTCAGTGCGTCGATGATGGCGTCGGCGAAGGCCGGGATGTCACCGGGCTTGCGGCTGGTGATCAGCTGGCCATCGCGCACGACTTCGCTGTCCTGCCAGTGCGCGCCGGCATTTTCCAGGTCCTTGCGCAGCGAGGGCCACGAGGTGACCTGGCGGTTCCTGACCAGGCCGGCGTCGATCAGCGTCCACGGCCCATGGCAGATCGCCGCCACCGGCTTGCCCGCGTCGTCGAAGGCCTTGATCAGGGCGATGGCGGCCGGTTCCAGCCGCAGCTTGTCCGGGTTCATCACGCCGCCGGGCAGCACGATCGCGTCGTACGGTTCGGGCGTGGCGTCTTTCAGCGCCACGTCCACGGCCACCTGCTCGCCCCAGTCGCCCTTGCTCCAGCCCTTGATCCGGCTGGCGCCACCGGGCGCGATCACGTCGGTCTGCGCGCCGGCCTGTTCCAGCAGGCGCTTCGGCTCGGTCAGTTCGGACTGCTCGAAGCCGTCGGTGGCGAGGATGGCGATGCGGCGACCGGTGAGATTGAAAGACATGACGTGCTCCATGATCGAAAGCCGCAGCATGTTCGACGGGCCGTACAGTCGATGTCGCCTTGCCGTGAGCAGCACGTGACCGGTGCAGGCGCCGAGCGCGTTGACAGCCCATGCACCGGTGGCCTGCGATGGTGCGGACGCGCCGCGGCGACCGTGGCGCGGAAGCTTCGTATCCCCGACCTGCACGGGCACAGCGACATGTCGATCTCACTGCCGATGGGGTTCCGCTCGTGATTGCGCTGGCAAAACCCGTCGAGCACGTGCCCACGGGCCGCCTGGCGACCTTGCGTCGCAAGGCGGCGGATTGCCGCGACTGTCCGCTGTGGCGCCATGCCACGCAGACCGTGTTCGGCCAGGGGCCGGCCCGCGCGCCAGCCATGCTGATCGGCGAACAGCCCGGCGCACAGGAGGACCTGGCCGGCGCACCGTTCGTGGGGCCGGCAGGGCAACTGCTCGACCGGGCGATGGCCGAGGCGGGGCTCGATCGCCGGGCGCTCTATCTCACCAACACCGTCAAGCATTTCAAGTACGAGCTGCGCGGCAAGGCGCGCCTGCACAAGCGCGCGAACGCCGCCGAGCAGGCCGCATGTCGCCAATGGCTGGCGGCGGAACTGGACCGGGTGCAGCCGCGCCTGGTCGTGGGCCTGGGCGCGATGGCGGCGCAGACGCTGTTCGGCAATGCGTTCCGCATCAGCACGCAGCGGGGGCAATGGCGCGACCTGGCCTCGCCGGTGCGCGGACTGGCCACCTGGCATCCGTCGGCGGTGCTGCGGATGCCGCGCGAGGAGCGCCGCCACGCGGCCTACCTCGAACTGGTCGCCGACCTGCACCAGGTGGCGCTGGCCCTGGCCGCGCTGGCCCGGCAAACCGGAGCGACGCGATGAATCGCCGGCGAGTGGCCTTGCGGGTGTTGCTGCTGGGCCTGATCGCGGTGCTGGCTGCCGGGTTCTACCTGGCCATCACCCACCAGGAGGCGCGTCCGGACGACCGTTCGCCGACGAGCCCCAGCCCGCAGCCCTGAGCCGCCAACGGCGCGGCTTCAACGCGTCGACCGTGCGAGCCCCTGTTGGAAGCCGAAGCTAACCGGCACGCAGGAAGCGCAGCACCCGCTGCTCCAGCTGGCGCGGATGCGCCGCGACGGCCGGCGGAATCGCCCGTTGCAGGCTGCCGTCCAGCCACCCTTCCAGTACGCGCGGATGGATGTAGGAACCGCGGCACACGGCCGGCGTGTTGCCCAGGATCGCGGCGACCTCGGCGACGGCTTTCGCCAGTGCGCTGCGGCGCGCCTGCTCGCCACCCTTGCGCGGCACAGGCGTGCCGGCGAGGATGCGCGCCGCGTGCACGGTGCCGCCCCAGGTGCGGAAATCCTTGGCGCTGAATTCATGCTCCTGGCCATTGCCGCAGGCCGCATGCAGATAGTCGTTGACCATCCCCGAATCCACCGGCTGGCGCTGGCCATCGTCATCGATGTACTGGAACAGTCGCTGCCCGGGCAGTTGCTGCACGCGGCGCACGATCCGCACCAGTCGCCGGTCACCCAGCTCCACCTCGCGCTCCTGCCCGCTCTTGCCCCGGAACGCGAAGCGCAGCCGCCCGCGCTGCGCGCGCACGTGGCGCGTGCGCAAGGTGGTGAGCCCGTAGCTGCGGTTGTCGCGGGTGTAGCAGTCGTTGCCGATGCGGATCAGGGTGTCGTCGAGCAGGCGCACCAGCAGGGCCAGCAGCTTGTCGCGGGGCAGGCCGTCCACGGCCAGGTCCCGCCGCACGCGCCGGCGCAACGCGGGCAGCACCTTGCCGAAGGCCATGATCCGGTCGAACTTGCCCAGGTCGCGGTACTCGCGCCAGCGCGGGTGATAGCGATACTGCTTGCGCCCGCGGGCGTCGTAGCCGGTGGCCTGCAGGTGGCCGCGCGGATGGCTGCAGATCCACACGCGGGTATACGCCGGCGGTATCGCCAGCGCGCGGATGCGTACCAGCTCGTCGCGATCCGTCACCGGCCGGCCATCCGCATCGTGGTAACTGAAACCCTTACCCCGCCGTCGCCGGCTCAGGCCCGGCTGCGCATCGCTGACATGGACCAGACCCATCGCACGCGTTTCGATTCGCGGGTCGGGAACGTTCGCATGCGCAGGATCTGTGGCCATTCGCGCCGAGTATGCGCAGGCCGGGTCAACGACAGGTGAGCCGCGCCGCGCAAAGAAAAAGCCCATGCAGTGCATGGGCTTTCCGGCTTGCCGCAGGGTGGCGCGGATCAGAACGGAATTTCGTCGTCCGCAAAACCGCTGTCGGCCGGAGCCGGCGCCTGCCGCGACTGGTTGCCGTAGTTGTCGCCACCGCGCGACTGCGACTGGCCGCCACCGTAGTTGCCGCCGCCCTGGCGCTGGCCGCCGCTCTGCGGACGCTCGCGCTGGTAGCCACCGCCACCGCCGCCGCCTTCGTTGCTGCCCAGCATCTGCATCTCGCTGGCGATGATGTCGGTGAAGTATTTCTCGACGCCGTCCTTGCCGGTGAACTTGTCGGTGCGGATCGAGCCTTCGATGTAGACCTGGCGACCCTTCTTCAGGTACTCGGCGGCGATTTCGCCGAGGCGGCCGAAGATCTTGATCCGGTGCCACTCGGTGCGTTCCTGCTTCTCGCCGGACTGCTTGTCGGTCCAGGATTCGGAAGTGGCCAGGCTGAAGCTGCAGATGCTGGTGCCGCTGCCGGTGCTGCGCAGTTCGGGGTCGGAGCCCAGGTTGCCGACCAGGATGACCTTGTTGACGCCACGTGCCATGGATGTGTCCTCGGTTGAGCCGGCCGCAAATTTTTCGATGGGTTGCGGGCGGAGTGATGAAACTGGCTGGCCATGATACCTGCGCCGCGGGACGAATCCACCGCCCCGGCCCGGAAATCCGTACGCCCGCGCCGGGGCGGGCTGTCTGCCCCGGGCGGAAGTTCAGGCCGGCAGATCGGCCGTCTGCGGGTCGGCCATCCCGGACGGCGGCGGCAGCCGCTCGATGCCGTAGCCGGCCGCGTCCCAGGCCTCCAGCCCGCCCAGCAGCGGACGCACCCGCCGGTAGCCCTGGCCGATCAGCACCTTGGCCACGCGGGCGGCGGAGACCTCGTTGGGGCAATTGCAGTAGACCACCAGTTCGTGGTCGAACGGGATGTCGTTCACGCTGCGGTCGATGCCGTGCTCGTCCAGCAGCAGGGCGCCGGGCAGCATCCGGGTATCGAGCAGGCGCGAGCCCGGCGCCCGCACGTCCAGCACCACCGGCGCCCGGGCGGACTGCATCGCCTGATGCAGTTCGTCCACCGAGATGCGCGCCATGCGCAGCGTGCGCAGCAACTGCCGGCGCTGCCACCAGCGCGCCAGCACGTACAGCGCCAGCAGCACCAGCATCGCCTCCAGCGCCAGCGTGCCGGCGTTGGCGATCGCGGCCAGCAGGTCGTCGATCTGGGCCGCGAACGCATAGCCCAGCCCGATCGCCACCGCGGCCCACAGCGCCGAGCCGATGCCGTCGAACAGCAGGAACCTGGAAAGCGGCAGGCCCATCGCACCGGTCAGCGGCGGCGCCACCGTGGCCAGCCCGGGAACGAACTTGGCGATCAGCAGGATCTGTCCGCGCCAGCGCTGGAAGTGCAGCTCGGAGCGCTCCACGCAGGAATCGGGCGACAGCGAAATGCGGCACAGCAGGCGCATCACGCCGCCGCCGTAACGCCGCCCCGCGGCAAACCACACCGCGTCGCTGAGCAGCGCGGCGGCCACCGCGACCGGCAACACCGCAGCCACGCTCAGCTGCCCGCCGGCCACCAGCGCACCGGCCACCACCAGGGTCGGCACCGCCGGCAGCGGCGCGCCCAGTTGGGTCACCAGCACATTGAGGAACACCAGCAGCACGCCGTATTGCGCCATCAGCGCGATGATTTCATGAGCCATCGGAGCGGTACTCCATGCAGCGAAGTCGCCGTGGCAACATCATTGGGCCGCCGATCCGTCATTGCAAACCCGGCGCAGTCCGAACGCCGGCGGTGCCGGGATGGCCGCTACGCGGGTTGGGCTTCGCCTGCGGCCTGGCGGCCCATCCGGCGCGCGCCGGCGATCACCAGCGGCAGCCACAGCACGGTGAACGCCGCGGCGCAGACGAACACGCCATCCGGCCCGAGCCGGCCCAGCGCCATGCCGCCCAGGGTGCCGCCCACGAAGGCGCCGATGAACTGGCTGGTCGAGTACGCGCCCATCGCGGCGCCGCGCAAATGCTCCGGCGCCAGCCGCGAGACCAGGCTGGGCAGTGCGGCCTCCAGCAGGTTGAAGGCAGAGAAGAACACCGCGGCGGCCACGCCGAACGCGGCCAGGTGGCTGCCCGAGAACGCGAAACCCAGCAGGGCCAGCCCGATCGCCACCACGCAGACCATCACGATGCGCAGGCTTTGGGCCACCTCGCGCATGTGGTGCAGGCTCGCGCCCATCACGAAGGCCGCCACCGTCATCACCGGCAGGTACAACTCCCAGTGCCGGCTCACCGGCAGGTGCAAGGTGTTCGCCAGCAGCAGCGGCAGGCCCACGAAGCTGGCGGTGAGCAGCGCATGCAGGAAGAACACCGAGCCGTTCAGCACCAGCATGCGGCCATCGCGCAGCATCGCCAGCACGGCGCCGAAGCCCGCCGCGGCGGGCGCCCGCGCACGTTCCGGCGTGGGCACGATCAGCCACAGCAGGATCAGCGACAGCAAGGCCAGCATCGAAGTGGCGCCGAACAGGCCGGGCAGCCCGGCGATCGCCTCCAGCGGCGGCCCCAGGATCAGCGCCAGCAGGAAGGCCAGCCCGATCGACACGCCGATGATGCCCATCGCCTTGCCGCGGTTCTCCTCGGCGGTGAGGTCGGCCACCAGGGCGATGCCGGCGCCCGCCACCGCACCCATGCCCTGCACCGCGCGACCGATCACGATGCCGGTGAGCGTGTGCGACATCGCCGCGATCAGTCCACCGATGGCGAACAGGATCAGGCCCAGGGTGATCGCCGGCTTGCGTCCGATGCGGTCGGACAGCAGCCCCAGCGGGATCTGCAGCAGCACCTGGCCGATGCCGTAGACGCCCAGCGCCAGTCCGATCATGAAGCCGGTGGAGCCGGGCATCGTCTTCGCGTACAGCGAGAACACCGGCATGATCAGGAACAGCCCGAACAGGCGCAGGCTGATCACGCAGGCCAGGGTCAGCGCGCTGCGCAGTTCGGGACGCGAGAGTTTGCTCACCGGAAGTCGGACATCGAGAAAGTCATGGCCGGCATTATAAGGGGAGGCCTTGTCACCCGTTTGCGGCGACATGTCGCGGCGCAGGTTCCTGCAGCCCGTATAATCGCGGTCTACGCCGCTGTGATGCCTCCATGAATTCGATGCCCGCCGACGCTCCCCGACCCGCCGACTTCGCCCAGGTGCGCGACCTCGCCGCCGCCGACATGCAGCGGGTCGACGCGTTGATCCGCCAGCGGCTGTCCTCCGACGTGGTGCTGATCAACCAGATCGCCGACCACATCATCGCCTCCGGCGGCAAGCGGCTGCGCCCGATGCTGCACGTGCTGGCCGCCGGCGCTGCCGGCTACCGCGGCGAGCACCACACCAAGCTCGCCGCGATCATCGAGTTCATCCACACCTCCACCTTGCTGCACGACGACGTGGTCGACGAATCCGACCTGCGCCGCGGCCGCAAGACCGCCAACGCGCTGTGGGGCAACGCCGCCAGCGTGCTGGTCGGCGACTTCCTGTACTCGCGCTCGTTCCAGCTGATGGTGGAACTGGACGACATGCGCATCATGCGCATCCTTGCCGACACCACCAACACCATCGCCGAAGGCGAAGTGCTGCAGCTGCTCAACATCGGCAACGCCGACGTCAGCGAGGCGGCGTATCTCGCCGTGATCGAACGCAAGACCGCCGTGCTGTTCGCCGCCGCCACCGAACTGGGCGGCATCCTCGGCGGCCTGCCGGAAAACCAGATCGCCGCGCTGCGCCGCTACGGCATGGAGCTGGGCTACGCCTTCCAGATCGCCGACGACCTGCTCGACTACACCAGCGACGCCGGCACCCTGGGCAAGAACATCGGCGACGACCTCGCCGAAGGCAAGCCGACCCTGCCGCTGATCTACGCACTGGAAAGAGCCAGCCCGGAACAGGCGCAATCGCTGCGTCACGCGATCGAACACGGCGGTCTCGATTCGCTGGACCGCATCATCGCCGCCATCGGCGAATCGGGGGCGCTGGAGCGCACCCGCGAGCGCGCCCTGCAGCATGCCGACGCAGCGCGTGACGCGCTGGCCATCCTCGCGCCTTCGGCGCACCGCGACGCGCTGGCCACCCTGGCCGACTACTCGGTGCAGCGCACGTTCTGAGTCGCCATCGGGGCGCTGCGCGTTTGCACGATGCCTGTTCGCAAGCTCGCACTTTTTGCGCCGCCACTGCGCACCGCATCTGGCCGAATATCTGCTCGCACATCTTTGGGGGCGCACCTCCACCCTAGTCATTCTGGCGAAGGCCGGAATGCAAGAGCTCAAGTGCAGAGCGGTCGATCGCCTGCGGCGACCGAGTCACTTTTCTCTTGTGTGGCCAAGAGAAAAGTAACCCAAAGAGAAGGCCACCCCGATGGCGCGCCTTCCGGGCATCCTGCCCTCCAGGTGCGCGGGCGGGCTACGGGGGTTCGCCGACAGTCCATCCATGGACTGACGTCGAACTGGCCGGCATCCCTGCCGGCCACCCCTGCGGGGCCTTTCCTCCGCCCGCCCGCCGCGCCATAGGGGCCCCGGGTAAAGCAGCGCGCTCCAAGCGCGCACTCGGTGATGAAGCTGAAAAGCAAAGGCAAAAACCAGAGCCTAGGCAAAAGCTCCGGGTCGCCGCAGCTCTGCTCTTGATCCGGCTCTTCTGAAAAGTACGCGCAGGATGCGCGTCGCTCTACCCGGGGCCCCTCTGCAGCGGCGAGGCGGGGGCGACAGGCCGCGTAGCGGGCTTGCGGACAGGATGTCCGCAAGGCGCGGAAGCGGGGTGGCCTTTCTCTTGGGTTACTTTCTCTTTGGCCACTCAAAGAGAAAGTGACTCGCCCTCCGTAGGAGGACGAAAGCTCTGCTCTGATGCACAAGGGCGCGGAAAAGCATCAAGCGCAATTCCCACCTTCGTCGGAATGAGGAACGCGCGGGGCGCCGTTACAAGGGGGCAGCAGGCATCGCCTCGTTCCAACCGAAGCCGGGCGCAGGATACGCCCCTCACCCGCCTCCGTGGGATCACCAGAGAAACCCACCGTTCACCCCCTGATGCTGGCAGCCGCGCCGCCGATCGGCCAGACTTCGCCCCATGTCCTGCTTGCGCCCAACCCGCTGGCTGTGGTGCCTTGCGGCAATGCTGTTGCCGCTGGCGGCGGCGCGTGCCGCGGAAAATACCTGGCGTTATGACACTGTGCACAGCCAGGTCGTCTTCAGCATCAGCCACAACGGCTACTCGCGGCCGTTCGGACGGCTGCACATCGCGCGCGGCTGGCTGCGTTTCGATCCGCAGGACTGGAGCAGCGCCGCGACCGAGCTTGATATCGACCTGGCTGGTGTCGACATGGGCGATGCCGACTGGAACAAGGCCGTGTGCAAGTCGTCCCTGCTGGATTGCGCGCGCCGGCGCCAGGCGCATTTCGTCAGCACCGGTGTCGAGCGCAAGGATGAGCGGCACGGCGTGCTGCATGGCCAGTTGACCCTGCACGGCGTCACCCGGCCGCTGGACCTGGCGTTCACCTTCAACCGGGCGGCCAGGACGATTTACGAAACCCATGAAGTCATCGGCTTCTCGGCCACCGCGATGCTCGACCGCAACGACTACGGCATCACCGCCAACCCCAACTCGATCGGCGCGCAGGTCAGCGTGTGGCTGGAGCTGGAGGCCGTCCGTGATGACCACGCCATGCCATCCAACAAGGAGAATCCATGAGCCTGCGCAGCAACGAACGCCAATGGGGCTCGGTCGCGAAGTTCTTCCACTGGACCATCGCGCTGGCGATCCTCGGCAACGGCACGTTCGGCCTGCTGATGGACCTGGCCCACTCGCCGATGCAGAAGATCAACTGGCTGGCCCTGCACAAGTCGATCGGCCTCACCGTGCTGGCCTTGGTGCTGCTGCGCGTGCTCTGGCGCTGGCGCGACGGTCGCCCACTGGAAGAGGCGGCGCCGCGCTGGCAGCAATGGAGCGCGCGCATCGTGCACGCGCTGTTGTACCTGCTGATCGTGGCGATTCCGCTCAGCGGCTGGTGGTTCAACTCGGTCACCGGCAAGCCGCTGCAATGGTTCAAGCAGTTCAACCTGCCCGCGCTGGCGGCGAAGAACGACGAGTTGCGCCACTTCGCGCATGGCGTGCACGAGTACCTGTTCTGGTTCCTCATCCTGGTGCTGGTGGCACACGTCGGCGCCGCGCTGAAGCATCATGTGTTCGACAACGACAACGTGCTGCGCCGGATGCTGCCATTTGGCCGTCCGACTTCCGAAGGAGACCGCTCATGAAACGATTCGCCATCCTGCTCGCCCTCGCCCTGCCCGGCATCGCCGCGGCCACCGACTACACCGTGCAGCCGGCGTCCAGCACGCTCGGCTTCAGCAACACCTTCCAGGGCGAATCATTCGACGGCCGCTTCGGCCAGTGGACCGCCGCAATCAGCTACGACGCCGCGAACCTCGCCAGCTCGAAGTTCGACGTCGAGGTGGACCTGGCCAGCGTGAAGACCGGCGACAGCGATCGCGACAGCGCCCTGCCCGGCTCGGATTTCTTCGACGTGGCGAAATTCCCCAAGGCACACTTCGTCACCACCGGCTTCCGCCAGGTCGGCAGCAAGGTGATTGCCGATGGCACGCTCACCCTGCACGGTATCAGCAAGCCGGTGAGCCTGGACGTGACGTTCAAGCCGCAGGCCAGCGGCGCCACGCTGGACGTGGCCGGCACGGTGAAGCGGCTGGACTTCGGCGTGGGCACCGGTGATTACGCCGACACCTCGGTGATCGGCGGCGACGTGAAGGTCACCGCGCATCTGCAGCTGGCGGCGAAGTAAGCCGCACGATGCCGAACGACAGCCTGTGGCGGCGCTTGCGCGGATGGGTCGGCAGCGGCCGTGCCGAACGGGCCACCACGCCGCCTGCGCGCGCGAACGCCGGCTCCGCCCAGGTGGCCGACAGCCTGCGCGCCCTGCTGGATGACCCGGGCATTCCGGCGTCGGTACGCAGCGAACTGGCCGCGGATTTCAGCCGCATCGAGCAGATGCTGGACAAGCTCCAGCGCGGCGAACTGCACGTGGCCGTGTTCGGCCGCGTCTCCGCGGGCAAGTCGGCGCTGGGCAATGCCTTGCTGGGCCGCGAGGCGTTCACCGTGGGCGTCCTGCACGGCACCACCACCGATGCCGAGCACGCCCTGCTCGATGAGGCCCAGCACGACGGCCTGGTGCTGATCGACACGCCCGGCATCAACGAACTCGACGGCGAGGCCCGCGAAAAACTCGCGTTCGAGGTGGCCGAGGTCAGCGACCTGGTGATCTTCGTCTGCGATGGCGACCTTACCCGCGAAGAACTCGACGCGCTGAAAAATCTCGCCGCGACCCAGCGCCCGCTGCTGCTGGCGCTGAACAAGGCCGACCGCTACGGCCGCGACGAACTGGACGGCCTGCTCGAACACCTGCGCCTGCGCGTGGCCGGGCTGGTGCGCGCCGAAGACGTGCTGGCGGTAGCGGCCCACCCGGCCCCGCAACGCGTGGTCGAAGTCGACGCCCGCGGCCACGAACAGCAACGCGAGCAAGCGCGCACGCCGGACGTCGCCGCGCTGCGCGAGCGCCTGCTGGCGATCGCCGCCCGCGAAGGCAAGACGCTGTCGGCGATCAACGCCGGCCTGTACGCCGGCCGGCTCACCGACCAGGTCAGCGCGCGCATCGCCGAAACCCGCAAGGCGGTGGCGGCAAAACTGATCCATCACTACTGCATCGCCAAGGGCGTCGCGGTCGCGCTGAACCCGATCCCGGTCGCCGACCTGCTGGCCGCCGCGGGACTGGATGCGGCGATGGTGGTGCAACTGTCACGCGTCTACGGCCTGCCGCTGACCCGCGCCGAATCCGGCCGGCTGGTCGCGGTGATCTCCGCCCAGCTGGCTGCCCTGATGGGCGCGATCTGGGGCATGCAACTGGTCGCCTCGGCCTTGAAAGGCGTCAGCGCCGGTCTGTCCGTCGTGGTCACCGCCGCGGCGCAGGGCGCGCTAGGCTGGTACGCCACCGTGCTGATCGGCCGCGCCGCGGAGCGTTATCTGGTCGGCGGAAAGTCCTGGGGCGAAGCGGGCGCCAAACGCGCCGTCGCCGACATCGTGGCCAGCCTAGATCGCGATTCGATCTTGCGCGAGGCGCGCGAGGAAATCCTGAAGCGCTTGAAAAGCCGGCGCGGGTAGCCGCTTTGCTCCTCCCCCTGCTTGCAGGGGGAGGTTGGGAGGGGGTTAGGCTTTTGACTTTGCAACCACGATCAAGAGCGAACCCCACCCCTACCCTCCCCTGCTGCGCAGGGGAGGGAGCTCACTTCGCCAGGAACGTGCGCACCGCGGCCGCATCGAACGGCCAGTCCAGCTCGCGCCCGTCGCGCGTATCGCGCAGCACCGGCACGCGGGTGCCATAGCGCTGCTCCAGTTCGGCCGAATCGTCCACCCATTCGCTGTCGAACTCCGGCGCGCGCGCCTCGGCCATCACCGCCAGGGCGAGGTCGCACAAGTGACAATAATCACGCTGGTACAGGATCAGGTCAGACATGCGGCTGCGAATGGCTGGGGACGCCGCGTAGAATAACCGGTCAACCCACACCCAAGCAGCGCACTTATGGCCGTCAGCGTATTCGACCTGTTCAAGATCGGCATCGGACCCTCCTCCTCGCACACCGTGGGCCCGATGCGTGCCGCCGCGCGTTTTGCCGAGCGCTGGCTGGACGAGAAGGGCGTACTCGACCGCGTGACCCGGGTACGCGCCGAGCTGTACGGCTCGCTGGCGATGACCGGCCGCGGCCACGGCACCGACAAGGCCGTGCTGCTGGGCTTCGAGGGCCAGCATCCGGACACCGTCGACGCCGACCAGATCCCCGCGGCGCTGGAGCGCATCCGCGGCACCGGTCGCATCCGCCTGCTCGGCAGCCACGAGATCGCGTTCGACGAGAAATCCGACCTGGTCTTCAACAAGCGCCAGAAGCTGCCGTTCCACACCAACGGCATGCGCTTCTCCGCCTACGACGCCGACGGCAACGAACTGGCCAGCCGCGACTACTACTCCGTCGGCGGCGGCTTCGTGGTCAACACCGACGAGGCGGCCGAAGACCGCATCGTGGCGGACACCACCGCCCAGCCCTACCCGTTCACCAGCGGCGACGAAATGCTGGCGCTGTGCAAGCAGCACAAGCTCACCATCGCCCAACTGATGATGGCGAACGAAAGCGTGTGGCGCCCGGAGGCGGAAACCCGCGCCGGCCTGCTGACCATCTGGCAGGCGATGAAGGACTGCGTCGAACGCGGCCTGCGCTCACCCGGCACCCTGCCCGGCGGCCTGAAAGTGACCCGTCGCGCACCGGCGATGCTGGAAGACCTGCGCAACCAGCCCGAGGCCGCGCTGAAAGATCCGCTGACCATCCTCGACTGGGTCAACCTCTACGCACTGGCCGTCAACGAGGAAAACGCCGCCGGCGGCCGCGTGGTCACCGCACCCACCAATGGCGCGGCCGGCATCATCCCCGCGGTCGGCCACTACTACCTGCGCTTCTGCCCCAAGGCCGACGACGAAGGCATCATCGAATACCTGCTCACCGCCGCCGCCATCGGCATCCTGTACAAGGAAAACGCCTCGATCTCCGGCGCCGAAGTCGGCTGCCAGGGCGAAGTCGGCGTCGCCTGCTCGATGGCCGCCGGCGGCCTCACCGCCGCGCTCGGCGGCAACGTGATGCAGGTCGAGAACGCCGCCGAAATCGGCATGGAACACAACCTCGGCCTCACCTGCGACCCGATCGGCGGCCTGGTGCAGATCCCCTGCATCGAACGCAACGCGATGGGCTCGGTAAAAGCCATCAACGCCAGCCGCATGGCGCTGAAGAGCGACGGCAAGCACCGCGTGTCGCTGGACAAGGTGATCAAGACCATGCGCGATACGGGGCGCGACATGAAGGACAAGTACAAGGAAACCTCGCGCGGCGGGTTGGCGGTCAACGTCATCGAGTGCTGAGGCTGAGTCGCGGAATTTCCGCCGACAAAAGCGAAGGGCTTTCGGGTGCCGCAGGCACCCGAAAGCTTCGGCTCTCGATCATTGCGATAACAACCGACGCGCAGCGGCTCAAGAAGCCGGATCAAGAGCCTTCCTTTCCCCCAGGAAAGGGAGCAAAACAGGCTTCATGACCACCGACAGGTGACATCCGCCGCCCGATTCTGCAACCATCGCCCCCTTTACGGCGTGCTCCGCGCCGCCACGGGAACCCTTCATGACCCAAGAACGCGCGATCCGCCGCGACGTCGGCCCATTCGCCCTGATGCTTACCGGCCTGGGCTCCATCATCGGTTCGGGCTGGTTGTTCGGCGCCTGGCGCGCCGCGCAGATCGCCGGCCCCGGCGCGATCTGGGCGTGGGTGCTGGGCGCGGCGATCATCATGACGATTGCGCTGACCTATGCCGAGCTGGGCGCGATGTTCCCCGAGTCCGGTGGCATGGTGCGCTACGGTCATTACTCGCACGGCTCGCTGGTCGGCTTCATCGCGGCGTGGGCGAACTGGATCGCGATCGTCTCGGTGATCTCGGTGGAGGCCGAGGCGTCGGCGCAGTACATGTCGTCGTGGAAGTGGCAGTGGGCGAAGGATCTGTATCACTCGGTGCCCGGTGGTCACGGTGAGTTGAGCACCAATGGCCTGCTGATCGCCGCCGCGCTGGTGGTGATGTATTTCCTATTCAACTTCTGGAGCGTGAAGCTGTTCGCCCGCTCGAACACGGCGATCACGCTGTTCAAGCTGGTCATCCCCGCGCTCACCGCGGTGCTGCTGATGATGACCGGCTTCCACCCGGAGAACTTCAGCGTCGGCATCCACGGCGAGCTGCACAAGACCGATTTCCCGTCGATCCTCACCGCGGTGGCGATCGCCGGCATCGTGTTCAGCTTCAACGGTTTCCAGAGCCCGGTGAACCTGGCCGGCGAAGCGCGCAACCCGGGTCGCAGCATTCCGTTCGCGATCGTCTGCTCGATCGCGCTGGCCACCGTGGTCTACGTGCTGCTGCAGGTCTCGTTCATCGGCGCGGTGCCGCGCGAGATGCTGGCCAACGTGGGCTGGCACGGCATCGACTTCTCGTCGCCGTTCGCGGATCTGGCGATCATCCTGGGCCTGCAGTGGCTGGCAACCTTGCTGTTCATCGACGCGGTGATCAGCCCCAGCGGCACCGGCATGACCTACACCGCCACCACCGCGCGCATGCTCTACGGCATGGAGCGCAACGGCACGCTGCCGAAGATCCTGGGCCGGGTGCATCCGAAGTGGGGCGTGCCGCGCCCGGCGATGTGGGTAAACCTGGCGGTGTCGTTCCTGTTCCTGTTCTTCTTCCGCGGCTGGGGTTCGCTGGCGGCGGTGATCTCGGTGGCCACGATCATCTCCTACCTCACCGGTCCGGTCAGCGTGATGACGCTGCGGCGCACCGCACCGGAACTGCACCGTCCGTTCCGGCTGTCCGGCCTGCCGATCCTGGCCGGCATCGCCTTCATCATGTCGACCGAGCTGCTGTACTGGGCGAAGTGGCCGCTGACCGGCGAGATCATCCTGCTGATGGTGGTCGCGCTGCCGGTGTACTTCTACTACCAGGCCAAGGCCGGCTGGCACGACTTCGGCCGCCAGATGAAGGGCGCCTGGTGGCTGGTCTGCTACCTGCCCGCGCTGGCCGCGGTGTCGTGGGCCGGCAGCACCACCTTCGGCGGCAAGGGTTACCTGCCGTACGGCTGGGACCTGCTGCTGGTCGCGGTGATCGGCCTGGCGTTCTACCTGTGGGGCGTGAAGTCCGGCTGGCGCACGCCGTCGGTGGAGGCGGCGCGGATGGAAGCGCATGACGATCCGGATGCGCCGCTGGTGCCGCCGGACGAGGAAACCGCCGAGCGGGTCACCGGGCACTGAAAACGGCCCCTTCGTTCCACCACAGCGCGCAGCCATCGGCTGCGCGTTTTTGTTTTTGTGCCGCGCCCATGTCGAAAATGCCCGTGGCCATTCGTCGCCATGGCAGACCCGCGCAAACCGCCACGCCGCCCAACCCGAGGAATCACCCATGTCACCCAAGGCCTGTCGTTCGCTCAACACGCTGTGCTTCGCCGCCCTGCTCGCCTTCGGCTCGGCGGTCAGCGCCGCCACGGTCAAGTACAACATCGATCCCGATCACACCTATCCCAGCTTCGAGGCCGACCACATGGGCGGGTTGTCGGTGTGGCGCGGCAAGTTCAACCACAGCAGCGGCACGGTGATGCTGGACAAGGCCGCCGGCACCGGCACGGTGGACGTCACCGTCGACATGAAGAGCGCCGACTTCGGCCAGGACCGGCTCAACGCCGGCACCCAGGGCGAGGAACTGTTCGACACGGCGAAGTACCCGCAGGCGCACTACACCGGCAAGCTGGTCGACTTCGTCAACGGCGCGCCGACCCGGGTCAGCGGTCAGCTGACCCTGCACGGTGTCACCCATCCGCTGGACCTGAAGATCAACAGCTTCAAGTGCATGCCGCACCCGATGTTCAAGCGCGAGGTCTGCGGTGCCGATGCGCTGGCCACGTTCAAGCGCGACGCGTACGGCATGGACGCAGGCAAGGCCTACGGTTTCGACATGACGGTGACCTTGCGCATCCAGGTCGAGGCAATCGCCGCACCGGCAAGCTGAGCGACCTCAACCCAGCGCCAGCACGTCCCCCAGCAAGGCCTGCGCGGTTACTTCCGGGCCGGCGCCCGGGCCTTGGATCACCAGCGGCTGGGTGTTGTAGCGGGTGGTGGTGAGGGCGAACTGGTTGTCGGTGCCGTACAGGCGCGCGGCGGGATGGGTGAGCGGCACTTCGGTCAGGCCGACGCGGGCCTGGCCGCGCTGGTTCAGGCGGGCGAGGAAGCGCAGCACGCAGCCGTGCGAGCTGGCCTCGGCACAGCGCGTGGCGAGTGCGGCGTCCAGTTCGTCCAGCCGCGCCATGAACGCCTCGGTGTCCAGCGCGCACAAGGACGGCGGCACCAGGCCTTCCACCTGCACCTCGTCGGTGCCCAGGGCGTAGCCCGCGTTGCGGGCGATGATCAGCAGCTTGCGCGCCACGTCTTCGCCGGACAGGTCCGAGCGCGGGTCGGGTTCGGTATAGCCAAGCTGGCGCGCCTCGCGCAGCAGTTCGGAGAACGGGCGGCTGCCGTCGTACTGGTTGAACAGCCACGACAGCGAGCCTGAGAAGACGCCTTCCAGGGTCAGCAAGGCGTCGCCGCAATGGCGCAGCCGGCGCAAGGTCGACAGCACCGGCAGGCCGGCGCCCACGGTGGCCGAGTCGCCGTAGCGCCCCCCCTGCGCCAGCGCGGTCTGCAGCGCGCGCCAGCCGGACAGCTCGCCGCCGGCCAGCGCCTTGTTGGCGGTGACCACGTGGTAACCCTGCGCCAGCCATTCGGCATGGCGCGTGGCCAGGGTCGCGCTGGCAGTGGCGTCGATGATCACCCTGACCGGCGCGCCGCTGGCGTCCAGCGCCGCCAGCAGGCCGGCATCGTCGCGTGGTGCGCCGTGCTGGTTCAGCTGTTCGCGCAGGTTGCGCTGGGCCAGCCGGGTCGGCTCGGTCTGCTGGCGCCGCGAATTGGCCGCGCCGACCAGCCGCAGGGCACTGGCCGACGAGGTGTTCAGCAGCTTCAGCAAGGCGCCGCCGACCACGCCGGTGCCCAGCAGGACGACAGCGATCGCAGGCGCGGACTCCGGCCGCGGATGCAGGGCCGGCTCGGCCAGCACGGCGCTCATGCAGGCACCCGGCGTTTGGACGTCTTTACGGCGATGGCGCGCTGCAGCCCCGCGTCCAGATCGCGCAGCAGGTCGTCGCCATCTTCGATGCCCACCGACAGCCGCAGCAGGCTGTCGGAAATGCCGGCGGTGCGGCGCGCCTCCGGCGCCATCGAGGCGTGGGTCATGCTGGCCGGATGGGCGACCAGGCTCTCGACGCCGCCCAGCGATTCGGCCAGCGAGAAATACTGCAGGCCATCGACGAAGGCCTCGACCTGGGCCACGTCGCCGTCCAGCTCGAAGCTCAGCATGGCGCCGAAGCCCTGTTGCTGGCGCCCCGCCAGCACGTGGCCGGCATGGCTGGCCAGGCCCGGGTAATAGACGGTGCGCACGGCCACGTTGGCCTCCAGCCGCTCGGCGATGCGGGCGGCGCTTTCCTGGTGCTGGCGCAGGCGCACGCCCAGCGTGCGCAGGCCGCGCAGGGTGAGGTAGCTGTCGAACGGCGCGCCGGTGAGGCCGTTGCAGTTGGCCCACCATTTCAGCTGGTCGAACACCGCCGCATCACGCGCCACCACGGCGCCGCCGACCACGTCGCTGTGCCCGTTGATGTACTTGGTGGTCGAATGCACCACCACGTCCGCACCGAGCAATAGCGGCTGCTGCAGCGCCGGCGAGAGGAAGGTGTTGTCTACCACCAGCAGCGCACCGACCGCATGTGCGGCCTGCGCCACGTGGCGGATGTCGGTGATCCGCAGCAGCGGGTTGGACGGGGTTTCCACCCACACCAGCGCCGGCTTGCGCGCCAGGCCGGCGGCCAGTGACACCGGATCGGTGAGGTCGGCGAACTCGACGGTGAAGCGGCCCTTCTTCGCCCACGCATCGAGCAGGCGCCAGGTGCCGCCATAGCAGTCATGCGCCGCCAGCACGGTGGCGCCGGCCGGCACCAGTTCCAGCGCCAGCGCCACCGCCGACATCCCGCTGGAAGTCACCACCGCGCCCACGCCCTGCTCCAGGTCGGCCAGAGCGTCGCCGAGCAGGTCGCGGGTGGGGTTGCCGCTGCGCGAGTAGTCATAGGCGCGCTTGCGACCGAAGCCGGCGAAGCTGTAGTTGGTCGACAGATGCAGGGCCGGCACCACGGCGCCGTGCTGGGTGTCGCTTTCGATGCCGGCGCGCACGGCGCGGGTACAGGGGGCGGTGGTATCGCTCATGACAATCTCCGGATCGTGTGCGTGGTGTTCTTGTTGCAGGGCGGGCGATGCCCATCGGCGCGTTGAGGAGCGAGCAATGTCCGCCGCTACAGGGCCAGCGCTTCGCGCAGCAGGGGGGCGAGTTGTTCGGGTTCTTTCAGGAAGGCGTCGTGGCCGTATGGCGATTCGACCACTTCCAGCGTGGCCGGGCCGCGCAGGCGACGCTGCAGTTCGCACAGGTCGGCCAGTGGCACCAGCCGGTCGGACGGAAAACCAATCAAGGTGGTCGGCGTCGGCACCTGCTCGGGCGCCACGTCGTGCAGGTCGATCGACTCGGACAGCGCAAGAAAGCGATCTGCGTCGAAGCGCTCGACGAAGCGGCGCCCCTGATGTTCCAGGTAATCCTCGACCGGGAAGTGGAAGCGGTCGTCGCGGAATGCCGGCGCGCCGGCAAAACGGCGGCCGAACTCGGCGCTGCCGCGGTAGGTGGTGATCGCCAGCTGCCGTGACAGCGCCAGCGCCTCATCGACGTTGCCGCTGGCTTGGCCCAGCCGCACGATGCCACGCTGCACGCTGCGCTGGGCGGTGCTGAGCGGATGGGCGCGGTGGGCGCCGGCCAGCAGCACCAGCCGTTCCAGCTGGCGCGGATGGCGGGCGGCGAAAGCCAGCCCCACCATCGCGCCATAGGACGAGCCGACGAAGGCATGCACCTGGGTCAGGCCCAGCTCGCGCAGCAGCGCGGCCAGCGCGTCAGCCTGGTCTTCGCTGGAGATGGACGCGGTGCCCAGTTGCGCCGGAGTCAGCCAGTCGATCGCCAGCACCCGGCAGCGGGTCAGGTCGATCGCCGCACCGTCGCCGACCAGCTCCTGCCACCAGCCCGGGGCCGCCGCGCCGGCCGGGCCGCTGACGTCGCGATCGGCCGAGATGCCGCCCTGCACGATCACCGTGGGCGCGCCCGCCGCGCCGTGCCACGCATAGCTCACCTCGACCGCGCGCGCGCCGGCACCGTACTTCGGGCTGAGCTGCAGCCGGCGCGTGCCGCGCTGGGCGGTGAGGCGGGCGCGCGGCTCGATGGAAGACGGGGACGCGCTGTCGGCGGCGCCGCTACAGCGCGTCTCGATACAGCGGGCTTCGGGCAGAAGGGTCATCTCGCGCTCTCCGGTCGACATCGCCCTGCGAGCTACCGGAAAGGTCGTCATCCATGGCACGACGGCAGCACGCCGCGAACCGGATCACGCCCATCTACCGGTGGATGCCGAAGCATCCCCGCAGGAGTTGGCACCGTGGCGGAAACGTTCCGCAGGTTGCCCCGGCTTCAAAGGGCCTGTCCCTCAGCCGGTCTCGATGAGTGAGGCGGATCTTGAGGCCTTGCCGATCACCTGTCAATAGACGTCTAAACATCTAGACGTATATATGGATACATTTAGCAAAAGACATAAAGAGCGCCTTTCGACCCAACATCCGGCCCGCTGAACCGCCTCGCAACCGCAGCCGCCCCGGGCGGTGCAAGGCCGTCGCCGCGACTTCCGTGTCCTGCTAACGTATGCCGATGACTCCCCACCCCGACACGTCCGCCCTGCATGCCCGGCTGCAGCGCGACGGCTTTGCCTTCGTCACCGCCGACATCATGCGCGACCTGCTGCCCGCCTCGGCGCTGACCGACTGGCCCACCTTCGTCACCAGCTGGAACGACCTGGCGCCGGACAGCTACCTGGCCGCCAGCGGTCGCCATCGCCGGCGCCGGCATGCCACCTTCTCCGCCGACGCCGGATACGGCGTGCGCGCCGAAGCGCACCAGCCGCACTACCAGAGCCTCCACTACAACCCGCTGCAGGGCGACATCCTGCGCTGGTTCGAGCCGGTGCTGCCGGCGATCGCCGACGGCGCCAGCCTGCGCCGGATCCTCGCGTTCTGCCACGAGCGTTTCGGCGCGCTGGCGCCGCACGTGCGCCACTGGCATGTCGAGGTGCACCAGTTCCGCATCGAGGCCCGCGCGGACGAGGCCGGCGAACCCACCCCCGAAGGCGTGCACCGCGACGGCGTCGACTACGTGCTGGTGCTGCTGATCGACCGCGAGAACATCGAGCGCGGCACCACCACCATCCATGCAGCCGATCGCAGCGAGGTCGGCCAGTTCACCCTGACCCACCCGCTGGATGCCGCCCTGGTCGACGACCACCGCGTCTTCCACGGCGTGACCGCGGTGACCCCGCTCGATCCCGCGCAAGCGGCACATCGCGACGTGCTGGTGGTGACCTTCCGGCGCGACGCCGCACCGGCCTGAGGGTCGCGATTGCGGGCAACCGGCTCGACTGCAACACTGCGGGCCAGCCATTCCTCTCGCCAGCCAGGGAACCCGCCATGTCCGTTGCCGCCAACATCGTGATCGCGCTGATTGCGCTGCTGCACCTGTGGTTCCTGGTGCTGGAGATGTTCCTGTGGACGCGGCCGTCCGGGCGCCGCGCATTCGGCACCACGGCGGAGTTCGCCGAACAGTCCAAGGCGCTCGCGGCGAACCAGGGGCTCTACAACGGCTTCCTCGCTGCCGGACTGGTATGGGGATTGCTGCTGGGCAACGGCGGCGCCAGCTTCAGCGTGAAGCTTTTCTTCCTCGTCTGCGTGCTGATCGCCGGCATCTACGGCGGACTGACCGCGGCGCGGAAGATCCTGTGGTTCCAGGCGCTGCCCGCGCTGGTCGCGCTGGTGTTGATCCACCTGGTCTGATGGTCCGTCACCCATGACTTCACTCCCCCGCGAAGCGGTCGGCCAGCGCTACGACCCGGCATTGATGCAGCGCGCCCGCGAGCGCAGCTGGGACGCCCTGCACGGCATCCGCCAGCGCATGCGTCCGGGCATCAGCGAGGACGAGGCCAGGGCCGAGGCGATGGAGGTGTTCCGCGAACTGGGCTGCGAGCGGCTGTGGCATCCGGTGCTGGTACGCATCGGCACGAATACCACCAAGGCCTACCGACAAGCCTCCGATCCGGACGTGCGGCTGGGCGAAAACGACAGCTATTTCATCGACCTGGGCCTGGTCTTCGACGGCCACGAAGGCGACGTCGGCGACACCTTCGTGATCGGGGATGCCCCGCAACAGCAGGCCTGCGCCGAGGCGGCGCGCGCGCTGTTCCACGAGGTAGCCGACGCCTGGCGTGGCCAGGGGCTGAGCGGCCAGGCGCTGTATGCGTTCGCCGAGGCGCGCGCCGCCGCGATGGGCTGGCGCTTCAACCAGGCCACCAAGGGCCACCGGGTGGGCGACTTCCCGCACGCGATCCACAAGGGCGGCGACCTGGCCGACCTGGGCGCGCCGCCGTCACGCGACCTGTGGATACTGGAGATCCAGATCGCGCACCCCACCGAACCGTTCGGCGCGTTCTACGAGGACCTGCTGTCCGGCTGACGGCGTGGCCGTCGCACCGCCTGCATTGAAAATCCCTGCAACAGACGGCATCTGAGCCGTCTGTTCCCGACACGTCATCGTGCCGCCCTATGGAGTTCTGCCCGTGGCCCGCAACAAACCCCTGAATCTGTACCGCAACATCGGCATCATCGCGCACATCGACGCGGGCAAGACCACGACCACCGAGCGCGTGCTGTATTACACCGGCAAGAAGCACCAGATCGTCGACGTGCACGACACCAAGGAAGGCAAGGGTTCCACCACCACCGACTACATGGAGCAGGAGCGCAAGCGCGGCATCACGATCCAGTCGGCCGCGGTGTCGGCGGTGTGGAAGGGCCACCAGATCAACGTCATCGACACGCCGGGACACGTCGACTTCACCATCGAGGTGAACCGCTCGCTGCGCGTGCTGGACGGCGCCGTGGTGGTGTTCGACGGCGTCGCCGGCGTGGAGCCGCAGACCGAGACCAACTGGCGCCTGGCCGACCAGTACAAGGTGCCGCGGCTGTGCTACGTCAACAAGATGGATCGCATCGGCGCCAACTTCGCGCATTGCGTGAAGGGCATCCGCGAGCGCCTGGGCGCCAACGCCCTGCTGTGCCAGGTGCCGCTGGGCAGCAGCGACGAATTCGTGGGCATGGCCGATCTGGTCGCCGGCGTGGGCTACATCTGGGCCTCCGACGACAAGGACAGCGTGTGGGAGAGCGTGCCGCTGGAACAGCTGAAAGACCGCCTGAAGTTCGGCTCCGACGCCGACAACGCGTGGATCGCCGACCTGCCCAAGCTGCGCGAGGACCTGCTGGAAAGCGCGCTGGCGCTGGACGACAACGCGTTCGAACACCTGATCAACACCGGCGAATTCGACCCGGCCGTGCTCAAGCGCTGCATCCGCAAGGGCACCGTCACCGGTGAACTGGTGCCGGTGCTGTGCGGCTCGTCGTACAAGAACAAGGGTGTGCAGCAGTTGCTGGATGCCGTGGTCGACTACCTGCCCTACCCCGGCGAGAACGGCGGCATCGCGATGGTCGACGAGGACGGCAACGTCGTCGGCGAACAGGCGGTGACCGACGACGCGCCGGCGCGCGCGCTGGCGTTCAAGGTGATCAACGACCAGTTCGGCACGCTGACCTTCTGCCGCATCTACTCCGGCGTGATCAGGAAGGGCGACACCCTGCTCAACGTGACGCGGGGCAAGAAGGAGCGCGTGGGCCGCATCGTCGAAGTGCAGGCCGACGACACGAAAGAGATCGACGAGGTCCGCGCGGGCGACATCTGCGCCTTCGTCTCGATGAAGGACACCGAGACCGGCGACTCGCTGAGCGACCCGGCGCACCCGGCGCTGCTCGAGCGCATGCGCTTCCCCGACCCGGTGATCAGCGTGTCGGTCGAGCCGAAGAGCCGCAACGACGTCGACAAGCTGTCCACCGCGCTCTACAAGATGGTCAAAGCCGATCCCTCGCTGCGCATGGAAGTGGACCAGGAAACCGGCCAGACCGTGCTCAAGGGCATGGGCGAGCTGCACCTGGAAATCACCATCGACCGCATGCGCACCGAACTGGGCGTGGAAGCGAGCATGGGCAAGCCGCGGGTAAGCTTCCGGGAGGCGTTCGGCCAGACCGTCGAGCACACCTATACGCACAAGAAGCAGAGCGGCGGCTCGGGCCAGTTCGCCGAGGTGAAGATGATCTTCGAGCCGGGCGAACCGGGCTCGGGCGTGGTGTTCTCCGACGAGGTGGTCGGCGGCCGCGTGCCCCGCGAATACATCCCCGCGGTAGAACATGCGATCAAGACCGAATCGCGCGAAGGCCAGGTCGCCGGCTACGAGGTGGTCGACTTCAAGGCGCGGCTGATCGACGGCAAGTTCCATGACGTCGACTCCTCCGCGCTGGCCTTCGAGATCGCCACCCGCCAGTGCTTCCGCGAGGCGCAGAAGCTCAGCAAGCCGAAGCTGCTGGAGCCGATCATGAGCCTGGAAGTGGTCACCGAGGCGACCTACCTGGGCGACGTGATCGGCGACATCAACCGCCGCCGCGGCACCATCACCGACCAGGGCCAGAAGGGTACGTCGGCCTTCGTGCAGGGCTTCGTGCCTCTGTCGGAAATGTTCGGCTACATCAACTTCCTGCGCTCGGCCACCAGCGGCCGCGGCAACTTCTCGATGATCTTCGATCACTACCAGGAAGTGCCGGCCAGCATGGTCGACAAGCTGATGGAGAAGGAGGCGAAGTAAGGCTTCGTTCTCAACCGCCACCTGATCCTGCCTCAGTGTCAAATGCGGAAGCCCGGGAGTTGCTCCCGGGCTTTCGTGTTCGTGTCGAAGGATGATGGCGATCCGGTACCGGCCAACGGATCAAGACGGCACAGGTGCACACATGGCCAACGGGAACTTCAACCGGCGCCGAGATGAGCCAGTTCAAAGCCGGTCAGGCCATTCGCGGCGATACTCGCCTCCAGCACCTGCCTGGCTTCGTCATTGACATAGATTCGGATGCGCGCCGTTCGCGGATCCTTGAAGACCGTTGGCCCGACCGGCAATGCATCGGCTCTGAAGGCCTCCTTGACGATAGACCCGGAGGAGCGTCGCTCGGAGCGATCAGGATCGATGCAGTCGATCACCCGCGTGACGTTGTAGAAATACTCGACCTTGTCGTCCACCTTTGCTTCAAGCAATTGCCCGAATTGCGCCAGAAAGGGCCCCAGCGCGTCGGCGGCTTTCTGGCTGAGCACCAAAGAGCCGGCCAGCAGCAGGCTGACATCGCCGCGAGGCAGGTGATTCTTCTTCCGGCCCTCCTGGTAAACCTCGACGACTGGCCGCCGCTTCCATTGCCTGGGCGTGCCGTCAAATTCGAAGACCCCCGAATTTACCTGCGCGTCGCTGGGCACGAGCGGAGCGAATTTGTCCGGAGACTGTGTCCTCAATTCCCAAATCGACATGTTCAAGCCCTTCTGTACGGGAGTTCCCGCGATCATGTCCGCACGCATACTCTGCAGCTCGGCCCGGCCGGCAGCCGCCCCGTCAGTGCGTCGACCAAGCAGGCGCGCCGCGACCGTGGCGTGATAGAGCTTGCTGTGAATGGGATCATGTGCGTTCGCCTTTTCCAAGCCTGCAATGTTGGCACCAGGCGCCCTCGGCAGGAATACGCGATTGTCCGCCACGCGGGCCTCACGCCGGCAATGTTCCGGCGCAAGCAAAGGCATGTGTGAAAACGTGCCGGGAATCTTTCCGGAAGTGACGTTCGCACTCGTCGCGTTTCGGTCTTCCGGAACCCCGAGCGGCGGCACGGGGCATGGAGCCCGGCACGGAGGGTCCTGTGTGACAGCTTGACCAACGGGGATGCGCGCAGCGCCGGAGCAGGCATCATCCGGCGTGAACCCGGACAGGGCCGCTGCTCCCCTACATCTCGATCTCTTCGCCGCCAAGGTCCGTGATCATCCGCTCGGCCTGCCGCACCAGGACCTGCGATGACTCCTTGTAGCGGTTCGCGATCTCGCGGATGCCGTCCGCGCAGCCGAGGAAGGCATCGACGATGTCCGGGTCGAAGTGCGTTCCGCGTCCTTCGCGGATGACCTGCACCGCCTCTTCATGGGATATCGCCCGTTTGTAGACGCGCTTGTTGATCAGTGCGTCGTACACGTCCGCCACGGCCATCAGCCTTGCCGAAATGGGTATCTCGTCTCCCTTCAGGCCCTTCGGATAGCCACTGCCATCCCACCATTCCTGGTGGCTGTAGGCGATCTCCTTGGCATAACGCAGGAAGCCGATCTCCTCGCCGATGGCGAGTTCGGCGTTGGCAATGGCGTTGCCGCCCAGCGTGGTGTGCATCTTCATGATTTCGAATTCGTCCGGCGTCAGCTTGCCCGCCTTGAGCAGAATCCGGTCGGGAATGCCGATCTTGCCGATGTCGTGCAGCGGTGCCGACTTGAACAGCAGGTCGATCGTGCCTTCGGTCAGGAAGGCGGCGAAACGCGGATGACGGGCGAGCTTCTGCGCCAGCAGCTTCACGTAATGCTGGGTGCGCAGGATGTGGTTGCCGGTATCGTTGTCGCGGGTTTCGGCCAGCGATGCCAGGGCGCGGATCGTCACCTCCTGGATCATCGTGACTTCCCGCGTGCGCCGCTGCACCTCGCGCTCCAGAAATTCGCTCTTGTACTTCAGGAAGTCGCGCGCCGCCTTGAGCTGCAGATGGTTGCGCACGCGCGACTGCACCAGCGGCGGACTGATCGGCTTGGTGATGTAGTCGACGGCGCCCAGCTCCAGGCCGCGGCGCTCTTCCTCGACCGAGCTCATCGCGGTCAGGAAGATCACCGGGATGTCCCGTGTCCGCGGGTCAGCCCGAAGCTGCCGCAGCACTTCGTAGCCATCCATCTCCGGCATCATGATGTCGAGCAGGATCAGATCCGGTGGCGTCGACGCCTGCGCCAGCTGCAATCCGCGCGCACCACCAGGGGCGACCTTCACCTTGAACTCCCCGCGCAACACCTCGCTGATCAGGGCGAGGTTTTCCGCAGTATCGTCGATGGCCAGCACGACTTCCCGGGTTTCCGATTCGCTCATTGCCTGTCTCCGTTGCTTCGCGGCTACATTCCCTGAGAACCTGTCTAACATACACGCATGGGTTCCGGGCAAAAAATCCGTGATCGGCGCGTTACTGCGAAAGCGCATCGAGCGCCGTCAGCGCTGCCTCAAAATCGAAAGCCGATATGGCACGCGCCACGTCATGAAAAGCGGATGCATGCGAAGTCCCTCCGGTGAGCCGGAGGATCTCCTCGATCACCGCGGCAGCCTCCGCGTCGCCATCGAGCAGCAGGATGCGCAGGCGCTGGACCAGTCCCTGCAGGTACTCCGGGTCCGCGCTGGCAGGCACGGCGAGCGCCTCCGGCTCATGCGTGGTCAGGGCGGCGAGGCCAGCCATGACCTTGTCCAGTTCGACGCAGGTACGCTGAAGCAAATCGACGATGCGGTCCGCGCCCGCACTGTTGATGCAGGCAAGTTCCAGTGCGGCGGCGCACGTCTCCAGCGCCCGTGCACCCAGGGTGCCGGCCAGGCCTTTCAGGGTATGCGCCGCACGCTGTCGATCGGCCGGATCGCCCTGCCCCGACATCTTCAGGAAGCGTGTTTCGAAATCGCGCTGACTGTCGCGGAACATCGTCAGCAGGCGCGTGTACAGCGCCACGTCGTCCATCGCCGCGGCGAGGCCGATCTTCGCGTCGATGCCCGGCAACGGCGGCAGCGAGCTGGCAGTCGGGCCGGTGATGCCGGACGACGGGATTTCCTGCGCCGGCATGGCGCTCTTCTGGACGACAGCAGATGACAAAGCGGAAGGCCTGATCCATTTCGCCAGCGTCGCGAACATGTCGGCGACGCGCAGCGGTTTGGCAATGTGGTCGACCATGCCGGCATCGATGACCTTCTCACGGTCGCCGATCATCGCGTTGGCGGTCATCGCGATGATCGGCAATCCCGCCAGCGCAGGCTGGGCGCGGATCGCCCGACTGGCTTCGTAGCCGTCCATCACCGGCATCTGGCAGTCCATCAGCACCGCGTCGAAATGGCTGTCCCGGCCGAGGATGTCGAGCGCCTCCTGGCCGTGACCGGCGACCATCACCTCCATCCCGGCCTGGGTCAGGATCTCCCTGGCCAGCTCCTGGTTGACGTCGTTGTCCTCCACCAGCAACACGCGGGCGCCACGCAGCCGACGCAAGGCCTCGCTGTTGCGTTCGGCCTTGCGATGGACGCGGGAGTCGACAACCTTGCCCTTGCCCAGCGCCTCGACCACGGCGTCGAACAACGACGAGAAGGTCACCGGCTTGGTCAGCACGGCCTGGACCCGGACGCCGCTTCTTGCCGCTGCATCGAGTGCTTCATCGCGACCATGGGCGGTCACCATGATCACCGCGGGGAAAGACGTCATGGCGGTGTATTCCTGCAGGCGGCGAATGGTTTCCACACCATCCATCGTCGGCATTTTCCAGTCCGTCAGCACCACGTCGTAGGGATGACCACCGGTCGCCGCCGCGGCCTCGGCAATCATCACCAGTGCCTGGCCACCGCCGCTGGCGGTATCGACGTCCACGCCGAACTCGGTGGCTATCGTCGCCAGGATTTCGCGTGCCACGGGGTTGTCATCGACGATCAGCAAGCGCAATCCGTTGAGATCGTCGGCATACAGCTCGGGGCGAAGCGAAGGCATGGCCTGTACGCCCAGCAGCGCATGAAAGTGGAAGGTCGAGCCCTGGCCCGGCTCGCTGTCGACCCATATCTCGCCACCCATCATGCCAACCAGCCGGCGCGAAATGGCCAGGCCCAGGCCGCTGCCGCCGTACTTGCGCGTGGTCGAACTGTCGGCCTGGGAGAACGACCGGAACAGCGCGGAGACCTGTTCGCCGGTCATGCCGATTCCCGAATCGCGCACCTGGAAATGCAGCTGGACCTGGTCGCCTTTCATGGCAACCCTCTCGACGCTGACCACCACCGCGCCCTTCTCGGTGAACTTGACGGCGTTGTTGCCCAGGTTGACCAGGACCTGCCCCAGTCGCAGCGGGTCGCCGACCAGCGCGGTGGGCACGTCCGGAGCGATTTCGAACAGCAGTTCGAGGTTGCGCTGTTCGGCCTTCAGGCCGACGAGGTTGGCAAGGTTGTCCATCACGTCTTCCAGACGGAAGTCGACCGATTCCATGGCCATCTTGCCTGCCTCGATCTTCGAGAAGTCGAGGATGTCGTTGATCACCCCCAGCAGGTTCTCGGCGGCGCGGTGGACTTTCTCGATGTAGTTGCGCTGGCGCGGGTCCAGCGCGGTCTGCAGGGCGAGGTAGGACATGCCGATGATCGCGTTCATCGGCGTGCGTATCTCGTGGCTCATGTTGGCCAGGAAGTCGCTCTTGGCGCGAGTCGCCTCCTCGGCAATGTCCCTCGCCCGCAGCACCTCGCCCTGGACACGCTTGCGCTCGGTAACGTCGACCAGCCAGCCGATGATGCCGTCCTCGCCATCGAACGACAGCGGAACGTAGGTGCCCTGCATGTCGCGAACGCTGCCATCGCGGACCAGCAGGTGGGTTTCCGCGTTCCTGGCGAATCCGTCGCGCCGGATGATCTCCATCAGGTCTTCGCGTTCGCGCAAGTCCACGTACAGACGACGCCAGTCGTCGCCCGGCCCCATTCCGAAGGTCTTCATGAACCGGGGATTGGCGAACTTGATCTTCCCGTCCACCGAGAAGTCGATATTGATCGGACTGGTATCCAGGATCATCTGGAGGCGCTCACGCTCGCCGGCCAGCTTGACGGTCTGCTCGCCGACCTTGGCCTCGAGTTCGTCGGCAAAGCGCCGCAGCGCCTCGCTGGCGCGAACCTCGGTGGTGTTGTCCACGCCGACGGTGGCCACGCCCACCGGCGCCTTCTCACCCGACACCTCGATGGGAAACCGCACCAACTGGTGGTGTCTGGTCTGGCCCTGGGCGTCGATGAAGCTGGTGTCGAATCGCGCGGGCTCGCGCGTCCGCAGCACTTCGTCACGCTGCCGCTCGCGTTGAGCCCGACCCTCCGACTCGGTGGTTTCGTAGCCCGCGGCATCGACGAAGACACCGATCAGTGGTGCTATCGAATCAAATCGGGAGTTGGTCTGCACATACCTCCCATCGGCGGCCTGGATGCACATGTAGGCGGGCGCGTTGCTGAAGAAGCTGACAAGCCGTGCCTCACTGCGCTGCATGTCGCGACGCAAACGTGCGTCGCGGTACGACAGCAGCAACAACAAGGTCACCGCGGTCGCCGCCAGGGCGTAGACCCAGAACGCGGCGAATCGGGAAGGTCGATAAGCCTCGGACTCGTCGATTTCCACGATCAGGCCAAGATTCATGCCCTGCAGCCATTGGCCCGCGCCCACCACCGGCACCCGGCGGTAGTCGAGGTAGTCGTCCATGAACCAGCTTTCGCCGCCGTTCGAAGCCAGCACTGCCTGCGCCAGCCGCGTCGGCGGATCGCTGCCCAACGGAAGCGGCAGCTTGTCCGATGTCGCCGAATGGCTCGATGGCACGCGGGCGTACAGGCGGCTGACATGATTGCCCTGCGGCGTCGACGGATTTCCTTCGAAAGCCGATTCGAAGCGGCTCGGCGTGCGCAGGCGCGCATCGCGCCCTATCAGCATCGCCTCGCCGGTTTCTCCCTGCCAGCCGGCCGCAAGCAGGGGGAACAGCAACTTGCGCGGGTTGGACCCGATGCAGAAGTAGCCCAGTACCTGCGCCCCGTCAGCCACGGTGCGGCAGGCCAATTGCACGAAGTCGCGGTCACCCTCTGCCTTCGCCCGACGTGACAGCTTGGTTGCGCGGAACGGTGCGGAAACCGCATAGCCGTCGGTGTCGAGCCTGGGCAGCATCGCGGTCAGTACTTGCGAAGTGTCGCCGACATGCACCGGATCATCCACGGCGAGGATCGTGCCCGCGGGGCTGTAGAGCACGTAGATCCTGAAGCCGTACTGGGCCTGGCGCTGGGCCGCCCACGCGGTCATCCTCGAACGCGCCCCGGCGTCTGCCGGACTCAGCGAAAACGCCCGGGTGAGGTCGATCAACTCGGGGTCTTTCACGATGGCGGCGGTAGCCTCGATCTGGTTCCTGTACAGCACCTGCAGGAGATCGGCGGCGGCATCGAGGCTGGCCTTGAGCTGGGAACGCACCGACTGCTGGTCGAGCACGCGAATCCGGTTCGCCGCGACGACGCTGAACAACACGATGACGATCGCGCTCGACGCGGCGACCAGGGGCAGCCAGTTGCGGAAGGGAGTGACGCCACCGCCACGCCCTTGAACGAACGAGATCAGGCTCGACACGAACTTCATTGGTGGCCCAGGCCGATGAGAACGGCCGCTGCCGGATTCCCGGCTGCCGTGCCGGGCATGGGCACCCACACGGGGCCGGCGCTGCCAGGGATGATCCGCGTCAGCGCGACGCCGTCCATCGACAGGATCGGGACGCTCTTTCCTTGCAGTCTCTGGCCCATATGGCCTCCCCGCAACGCGACAGAGATGGCATGCGCGATGGTGTCACTCGCGCCTCCACTCCACGTTCACATGCGCGGCGTGCATGTGCCATGAAGGTGCTGCGCGCGTGCCCCGCGCCGGCGTGACCTCAAGCCGACAGGTGCTCGTACACGATCACCGCGCCTACGCCGATCAGGATGATGCCGCCAATCACCTCGGCGCGTCGACCCACCATCGCACCAAGCACGCGGCCCAGCATGATGCCCAGCGTGACCATGCTGAACGTGCACAGGCCAATCACCACGGCAACCACGGCGATCGGCGTATCGACGAAGGCCAGGCCCACGCCCACCGCCAGCGCATCGATGCTGGTGGACAGGCCGGTCAGTGCAAGGCCGATGAAGCCATGCTTCTTCGTCTCGTCGGCCGGTTCGTCCGACTCCGGCTTCACGCCGTTCCAGATCATGTGCAGACCCAGCGCCAGCAGCAGGGCGAACGCGGCCCAGTGATCCCAGGCCTGGATATAGCGCGAAGCGCCCCTGCCCAGCAGCCAGCCGACCACCGGCGTGATCGCCTCGATGACACCGAAGATCAGCCCGGCGCGCATGGCCTGGGACAGCCGCGGGCGCGTCATGCCCGCACCCTTGCCGATCGCCGCGGCGAACGCGTCGGTGGACATGGCGAAGCCGAGCAACAGGATGGAAACAGGATTCATGCAATGCCTTGTGGTCGGGCCAGGCGCAACGGCAGCACGGCGCGCCCGACCTCCGTGGCGCCGTGAACCGCTGGTCTCGCCAACCGGAATCGGTGTCTTCGCCACGGCGGATGGACGCCGAGCATGTTGACGAAGACGCCTCGTCGCAACGAGGCAGGCTACTCCCCAAGGGGTGTGGTCGAGCCGGCCAAGCCGGCACAACCGGGGCAAGCGTAACACGGCGTCCGGGGCCATCGGCATTCCACGCTACAATTGCCGGTTCGCGTCCCCATTGACACACCTCCATGTCCAGCCATCTCCAGGAAACCCGCCGTCGCCGTACCTTCGCCATCGTCAGCCACCCTGACGCGGGCAAGACGACGCTGACCGAAAAACTGCTGCTGTTCGGCGGCGCGATCCAGCTGGCGGGCTCGGTGAAGAGCCGCAAGACGTCGCGCAGCGCCACTTCGGACTGGATGGCGCTGGAGAAGGAGCGCGGGATTTCGGTGACCTCGTCGGTGATGCAGTTCCCGTACGAAGGCAAGATCGTCAACCTGCTCGACACGCCGGGACACGCGGACTTTTCCGAGGACACTTACCGCGTGCTGACCGCGGTGGACTCGGCGCTGATGGTGATCGACTGCGCCAAGGGCGTGGAGGAACGGACGATCAAGCTGATGGAGGTGTGCCGGCTGCGCGATACGCCGATCATGACCTTCATCAACAAGCTCGACCGCGAGGGTCGCTCGCCGATCGAGCTGCTCGACGAGGTGGAGTCGGTGCTGGGCATCGCCTGCGCCCCGCTGACCTGGCCGATCGGCATGGGCAAGCGTCTGAAGGGCGTGTACCACCTGGCGCTGGACGAGGTGCACGTGTTCGAGCAGGGCAAGAATTTCACCCGGCAGGACTCCACCATCTTCAAGGGCCTGGAGGCCCCGGGCCTGGTCGAACGGATCGGCGAGGAGGCCATGCGCGAACTGCGCGAGGAACTCGAACTGGTGCAGGGCGCGGCGCCCTCGTTCGACCTCGACGAGTACCTGGCCGGTCGGCAGACGCCGGTGTTCTTCGGCTCGGCGGTGAACAATTTCGGCGTACAGCTGCTGCTGGACTTCTTTGTCGAGCACGCGCCGTCGCCGCAGCCGCGCGACACGACCTCGCGGGCGATCGAGCCGGAAGAGGAAAAGCTGTCCGGCTTCGTGTTCAAGATCCAGGCCAACATGGACCCCGCGCACCGCGACCGCGTGGCCTTCATGCGCGTGTGTTCGGGCACCTACAACGCCGGCATGAAGATGGTGCAGACGCGCACCGGCAAGGAAGTGCGCATCGCCAATGCGTTGACCTTCATGGCCAGCGATCGCGAGATCGTCGAGACGGCCTACCCCGGCGACGTGATCGGCCTGCACAACCACGGCACCATCACCATCGGCGACACCTTCACCGAGGGCGAACAGGTTTCCTTCACCGGCATCCCGAACTTCGCGCCCGAACTGTTCCGCCGAGCGCGGCTGCGCGATCCGCTGAAGATGAAGGCGCTGCAGAAGGGCCTGGCGCAGCTGTCCGAGGAAGGCGCCACCCAGTTCTTCCGCCCGCTGATGTCGAACGACCTGATCCTGGGCGCGGTCGGCGTGCTGCAGTTCGAGGTGGTCGCCTATCGGCTGAAGGACGAGTACAACGTCGACGCCAGCTTCGAGCCGGTCACCGTCAGCACCGCGCGCTGGGTGCACTGCGACGACGAGAAGAAGCTGGAGGAGTTCCGCGAGAAGAACGCGATGAACCTGGCCATCGACGGTGCCGGCGAGCTGGTCTACATCGCGCCGACCCGAGTCAACTTGCAGCTGGCGCAGGAGCGCTGGCCGCAGGTGCGCTTCGCCAACACGCGCGAGCATGCGGCGGCCGTCGACGTCTAGATCCCGGCGGCATGACGGTCGTCACTGGGCAACCCGGCGCCCGACCGCTAACCTGCGCTGATTCCAACCGGGGGAAACCAGCACATGCCGCAGCCAGCCATCGCCTTCGTCACGCCCGCCGATGCACCCGCGTGGAAACGCTGGCTGGTGTATTCGGCCGGGGCGCGCATCGTGATTTTCATCGCGCTCTTCATTGCGCTGAGTTTTGCCGCTGGCGCCGTGCTGCACCTGCTGGGTCTGGGCAAGGCCTCACCGCCGCTGGAACGCGCTTTCGGCCAGTTTGTCATCCGCGCCCTGATCCCGCTGCTGGTTTATCTGATCCTGGTGAAATGGATCGAGCGCCGGCGCATGAGCGAACTGGCGCCAGCCACGCTGCTGCCGCAAGGCCTGCTGGGCGTGGCGTTCGGCGTGGTGCTTTTCAGCATCATCGTCGGCGTGATGTACCTGCTGGGCAGCTACCAGGTGACCGGCACCAACCCGGATGCGGCATGGCTGCCGGCCTTGCTGGTGGTGGGGCTGGGCGCGGGCATCGGCGAGGAGATCATGTTCCGCGGCGTGCTGTTCCGCATCGTCGAGGAAGGCATGGGCACCTGGGCCGCGCTGATCATCTCGGCGCTGTTCTTCGGTGCGGTGCACCTGGGCAATCCCGGCGCCACGCTGTGGAGTTCGCTGGCGATCGCGATCGAGGCCGGCCTGTTGTTCGGCCTGCTGTACCACGTGACTCGCTCGCTGCCGCTGTGCATGGGCCTGCACGCGGCGTGGAATTTTACCCAGGGCACGATCTATGGCATCCCCGTTTCGGGCACTGACGCCGACGGCTGGCTGGTGTCCACCCGCAGCGGGCCGGACTGGCTCAGCGGCGGCGTGTTCGGGGCGGAGGCTTCGGTGGTCGCGCTCGCGCTGTGCTCCCTGTGCACGTTGGGCCTGCTGGTGATGGCACTGCGTCGGGGTTCGATCGTCCCGTTGCGCTCACGCCGCTGAGCGGCAGGCGATGGAACCGGTGGCTGGCCCGGGGCTGAATTCGCCATGGCACGCGGTTGGGGTTTGGTCGGCGTAGCAGCTACCCTGAGGACGGGTCGCCGACCGGCGACCCCACCTCGCCGGTATCGGACACCGCCATGGCCACCCACAATTCGCAGCAGCCCGGTTACCGCAGGAAGATCTCGTGGCTGGCCAACCAGCCACTGACGCGCAAGATGATGCTGGCCATCGGCCTGCTGCTGGGCGTGTTCCTGATCGCCAACGTGGTTACCCTGCACTCCCTGCAGACGCAGGAAAACAACCGGCACTGGGCCAGCCATACCTATCAGGTGCTGCTGCAGATCGACACGGTGCAACGCGCCGCGCAGACCGGCCAGGTGGGCGCGCGCGGCTATCTGCTGGCGGGTTCGGCCAACGAGCTCGAATTGTTCCAGAAGTCCACGCGCGAGCTGGACCTGCGCATTCGCGGATTGCGCCAGTTGGTGGCAGACAACCCCTTGCAACAGGGCCGGCTCGATGCCGTGGCCGCCATGGCCAGCCGCTGGCAACGCGAGGTGGTCGACCTGGGCATCACCCCGTTGAAGCGGTTGGACCTGGGCGCCCCGGACGCCGCCCTGGAGCGTCAGCGCATCCAGACCGGATACATTGCCGGGCGCACCGTGCGCGTCGAGGACATGTCCGCGGCGCTGGATCAGATGGCCGGCGAAGAAAACCACCTGCTGGCCCTGCGCAACCAGCAGCTGGACCAGACCCTGCGCAACACCAAGGCGCTCAACGCGCTTTCCATCCTGCTCGGCATCCTGCTCGGCATCACGGTCATCCGGCTGACCTCGCAACTGGTGATCCGCCCGCTGCGCCGGCTCACCGACCAGATGACCCAGCTCTCCCATCACAACCACGACTTCGAGATACGCCGGCTGGATCGCCGCGACGAGGTCGGCGAGATCGCCCGCGCGCTGCAGGTGTTCAAGCAGATGTCGCTGGATACCGATGCGCGGTCGTGGATTCGCTCCAGGGTGGCGGACATTTCCCAAGTGCTGTTGCAGGCCACCACGCACAAGGACTTCGCCCATTGGCTGACCAGCGAAGTGGTGCCGCTGTGCAACGCGGGGCTGGGCCTGTTCTACTCGTTCGACGACGCGCGTCATCGACTGGACCTGCTGGGCAGCTACGGCCTGCGCCTCAGCAACCGGTCCGCCGACCAGTACATGCCCGGCGAGGGGCTGGTCGGTCAGTGCGCGGTGGATCGCAAGGCGATCATCCTGGACCAGGTACCGGCCGATTACCTGCGCATCGATTCGGGCAGCGGCGAGGCGGTGCCCACCCATGTCGCGATCCTGCCGGTGATCTATCGCGAGACCCTGATCGGCGTGCTGGAGCTGGGCAGCTTCACCGCGCTGACCGCCCTGCAGCGGCAGCTGCTGGACGAACTGTTGCCGATCGTGGCGCTGGCGCTGGAGAACCTCAACCAGGCCGTGCATACCCAGGGCCTGCTGCAGCAGACGCAGGAACAGGCGGACGAACTGCGCCTGTCCGAACTGGTGATGCGCCAGCAGAAGGAGGTGCTGCACGAGAGCAACACCACGCTGCAGACGAAGACCGCCGAGCTGGAAGAGCAGTCGCAGCGCCTGATCGCGTCGGAGGAGGAGCAGCGCGTGCAGGCCGAGGAGCTGCGCTCCTCCAACGAAGAGCTGCGCGAAATGACCGAGAGCCTGAACAGGCAGAAGGTCGTGCTGGAAGAGCTGCAGCAGGAAACCGAGGAAAAGGCCGTCGAGCTGGCGCGGGCCAGCCAGTACAAATCCGAATTCCTGGCCAACATGTCGCATGAGCTGCGCACGCCGCTGAACAGCCTGCTGATCCTGTCGCGCAGCCTCGCCGACAACGACACCGGCAACCTCGACGACGAGCAGATTGAATCGGCGCAGATCATCCATGACGCCGGCAACAGCCTGCTGCACTTGATCAACGACATCCTGGACCTGTCCAAGGTCGAGGCCGGCAAGATGGAGCTGATGGTCGAGGAGGTTTCGCTCGCCGAGCTCGGCAGGCGCTTGCAGCGCAACTTCGCCCACGTCGCCAGCGGCAAGCATCTGGACTTCGAGCTGGCGATCGACACGGGGCTGCCCGACGTCATTGCCACCGATGGCGGCAAGGTCGAACAGATCGCCAACAACCTGCTCAGCAACGCGTTCAAGTTCACCGCCAGCGGAGCGGTGAACCTGCACATCGGTCGCCCGCGGACCGACCTGGAAATTCCTGCGGCGCTGTCCGGCCAGCCGCTGCTGGCGATCACCGTGAGCGACACCGGCATCGGCATTCCGCCGGACAAGCTGGAGCGCATCTTCAACGCCTTCGAGCAGGTCGACGCCAGCACCAGCCGCCAGTTTGGCGGCACCGGCCTGGGCCTGGCGATCTCGCGCCGGATGGCGCAACTGCTGGGCGGCGACGTGGTACTGCACAGCGAAGCCGGACGCGGTAGCCAGTTCTCTTTGTTGCTGCCGGAAACACCGCCGGCCACCGCCACGCCGGTCGTCGAGGCGGAAGCCGCCCGCGGCACGCAGACCCGGCGCATCGCTTCGCCGGCACTGCTGCCCGCCGCCATCGAGGACGACCGTCAATCGTTGCTGCAGGGCCAGATCACCATCCTGGTGATCGAGGATGACCCCGCCTTCGTACGTATCCTGATCGACCTGATCCACCGCCGGGGCTATCGGGCGCTGGCTGCGATGGACGGTGAATCCGGCCTGCAACTGGCGCGCGAGCATCATCCGTCGGGCATCCTGCTGGATGTGTCGCTGCCGGTGATGGACGGCTGGACGGTGCTGGACCGGCTCAAGGTGGATGAGGCCACGCGCTCGATCCCGGTCCACTTCGTGTCGGTCAGCGACGTCGGCAGGCGCGGCATGGAACGGGGCGCGGTCGGCTTCCTGACCAAGCCGGTCAGTCGCGAGGCGATTGCCGAAGCACTCGACCGCCTGCTGCGCTTCAGCGAGGGCAAGCGGCGCCGGCTGCTGGTGGTGGAAGATGACACCGCCTCGCGCAAGGCCATCCGCACCGCGCTGCGCGCCCACCACGTGGAGGTCGACGAAGCCGAGTCGGCCGAGGATGCGCTGCCGAAGATCGCCGACGTCAGCTACGACTGCATCGTGCTGGACCTGGGCTTGCCGGGCATGTCGGGCCTGGAATTGATGGAGCACCTGTCGGCCCGGCCGAAGGCGATGCCACCGGTGGTGGTGTACTCGGGGCGCGAACTGGACCCGGCCGAACAACTGAAACTGCGTCAGTACGCCGAAGCCGTCGTGCTCAAGGGCGCGCGTTCCAGCGAGCGCCTGCTGCAGGAAGTGGGAGCGTTCCTGCAGGACATTCCGCGACCCGCGGCGACGCCCGCAACGATGGAGGCGGCTCCCACAGCCACGCTGGCCGGTCACCGCGTGCTGCTGGTGGACGACGACATGCGCAACCTGTTCGCGCTGTCCAAGGTGCTGCGCGGCTGGGGTCTGCAGGTCGACATGGCCCAGGATGGCTACAAGGCGCTGGCCGCCTTGCAGACCGGCGAGCGGCCCGACCTGATCCTGATGGACATCATGATGCCGGGCATGGACGGCTACACGACGATACGCAACATCCGCGACATGGCTGACTTCAGCACCCTGCCGATCATCGCCGTGACGGCCAAGGCGATGACCGGTGACCGCGAGTTGTGCCTGCAGATGGGCGCCAGCGACTACCTCTCCAAGCCGATCGACATCGACAAGCTCGCCGTCATGTTGCGCCATTGGCTGCCGGACGCGCAGTCGTGAGCACTGTGCCGCAACGGGCGCTGACCTGCAGCGTCGCGTCGGTGGAAGCGGACCGGGTTCACGCCGCAAGACGGCCGCATCGGCTACGGTGGCTTCCCGGAAGCAGGGAGCAGCGGGCATGACCAGCGAATCGATGAAGCCGAAGATCCTGATCGTCGACGACACGCCGGCGAACCTGGTGGCGATGCGCCGCCTGCTCGCGCACAGCGGCGCGCAACTGTTCGAGGCGACCAGCGGCAACCAGGCGCTGGCGCTGTGCCTGGATCACGAGTTCGCGCTGATCCTGCTCGACGTCAACATGCCGGACATGGACGGTTTCGAAGTGGCCAGCCTGCTCGGCGACGCCGAGCACCTCAGCGGGACGCCGATCATCTTCGTCACCGCCGCCTACGCCGACGACATGAACCGGCTCAAGGGCTACCACTCCGGCGCGGTGGATTACATCGCCAAGCCGATCAACGACGTGATCCTGCAGTCCAAGGTGCGCGTGTTCCTGGAGCTCCATTCGGCGCGCATGGAACTGCGCGAGGCGATGGCCGAGCTGGCCGAGCGCAACGAGGAACTGCAACGCGAGATCGCCGAGCGCAAGCTGATCGAAACCATGGTGCGCCACCAGGCCAGCCACGACCCACTGACCGGCCTGCCGAACCGGATCCTGTTCCGCGACCGCCTGCAGGGAGCGATCCAGCGCGCCAACCGGCATCACAGCCGCTTCGCCCTTGCCTGCATCGACATCGACGGCTTCAAGGGCGTCAACGACCGCCACGGCCACGCCGCCGGCGATGCGCTGCTGCAGGAAATCGCCAGCCGCCTGCCCACGCACCTGCGCAGCAACGACACCGTGGCCCGCCTGGGCGGCGACGAATTCGCGCTGGTGCTGGAGGAAATCGACGACCCGCAGATGGCGCTGCAGCTGTGCGAGAAACTCTGCGCCGCGCTGGGCGAGCCCTACAGCCTGCGCATCAACAGCGAGCGGGTCGAGGTGCGCGTCGGCGCCAGCATCGGCGTCGCGCCATACACGCCGAGCGGACACGCCGATGCCGAAGAGCAGCTGATGCACGCGGCGGACAACGCGATGTACGAGGCCAAGCGCAACGGCAAGAACTGCTGCGTGCTGGCAAGGACGTGAAACGGGCCGCGCCACCCGTCAGGTGGCGCGGCGATCCTTCGAACTTACTGGCCGGCCGAATTCTGCGGACGGATCTTGAATGCGCGCAGTTCGTCGGTGTCGAAGTCATCCACCGAGATGAACTCGAACACGCCCTCGCGCACGCGGCGCAGCAAGTCCGTTTCGGCCTCGGAGATCACCCCGGCCTGCTGTGCCTCGGCGAGCTGGCCTAGGTAGTCATGTGACTTGAACTGGCCCGACTTCAGCGCCTTGCCGAACTTGCGGTCGACCGGCTCGGCGGCGATCACGTCGGGCAGCAGCGCCTTCATGCGGCCGATCGTGTTGTTCGCCGTGGGCGTGGTGTAGACCCAGTCGGTGAGGCGATCGAGCGCCTCGTTCGGCGCGGTGAGCAGCGCCGCCACGCGGCGACCCAGCCGATCGGACGGCGGCACTTCGCGACGACCCAGCGGGAACACCAGCACGCGCAGCAGCCACGCCACCGGGCGCACCGGGAAGTTGCGGATCGCGCCATCCAGCGCGTTCTGGATCAGCCACATGCACTGGTGGAAACCCCAGGCCAGGAACGGGCGATCCGCTTCCGGCCGGCCGTTGTCCTCGTACTGCTTGAGCATGGCGCTGGCGATGTACAGGTAGCTGAGCACGTCACCCAGGCGCGCGGACAGCTTCTCCTTGAACTTCAGCTTGCCGCCGAGCACGCCCATGAACACGTCGGCGCACAGCGCCAGCGCGGCGGAGTAACGGTCGAGCTTGCGGTAGTAGCGGCGCGTATAAGCGTCACCTGCGGTCTCGCCGATGCTCGCGCCACTGAGGCCCATCGCCAGGCTGCGCACCGCGTTGGAGATGCCGAATCCGATGTGGCTGAACAGCAGGCGATCGAACACTTTCAGCTGCTCGCCGCGATCGGCGATCGACAGCGCCTGCATTTCCTTCAGCACGTACGGATGGCAGCGGATCGCGCCCTGACCGAAGATCATCAGGCTGCGTGTCATGATGTTGGCGCCTTCCACCGTGATCGCGATCGGCACCGCCGACCAGCCACGCCCGGCATAGTTGCTCGGCCCCAGCTGCACCGCCTTGCCGCCGTGCACGTCCATGGTGTCGCTGGCGATCTGCCGCGCCCATTCGGTGGCGTGGTACTTGGCGATCGCCGACGGCACCGCCGGCTTCTCGCCGCGATCAACCGCGGCCGCGGTGGCGCGCGACAGCGCCGCAGTGGCATAGGTCAGGCCGCCGATGCGCGCCAGCGCCTCCTCGACACCCTCGAAGCGGGCCACGGCCAGGCCAAACTGCTTGCGCATGCGCGCGTACGCGCCGGTGGCCAGCGCCGAGGCGCGCATGCCGCCGGTGGCGTTGGACGGCAGCGAGATCGCGCGACCCACCGACAGGCACTCGACCAGCATGCGCCAGCCGTGGCCGGCCATCTGCGGGCCGCCGATCAGCACCGACAGCGGCGCGAAGACGTCCTTGCCGCGCACCGGTCCGTTCTGGAACGGGACGTTCAGCGGGAAGTGGCGACGGCCGATTTCCAGCCCCGGCGTCGAGCGCGGCAGCAGCGCCAGGGTGATGCCGAGGTCTTCCTTGTCGCCCAACAGGTGCTCCGGGTCGAACATGCGGAAGGCCAGGCCGACTACGGTGGCCACCGGCGCCAGCGTGATGTAGCGCTTGTCGAAGGTGAGCTTGATGCCCAGCGTCTCGACGCCGTCGACGACCTGCTTGCAGACGATGCCGGTGTCCGGGATCGAGGTGGCATCCGAACCGGCGTACGGGCCAGTCAGCGCGAAACACGGGATTTCCTCGCCCACCGCCAGGCGCGGCAGGTAGTGGTTCTTCTGCTCGTCGCTGCCGTAGTGCAGCAGCAGCTCGGCTGGCCCCAGCGAGTTGGGCACCGCCACCGTCGAGGCGACCGTGGCCGACATGCTGTTGAGCTTCTGCAGCACCGCCGAATGCGCCAGCGCGGAGAACTGCAGGCCGCCATACTGCTTCGGGATGATCATGCCGAAGAAGCGGTTCTTCTTGATGAAGTCCCACACGTTCGGCGGCAGGTCGGCCAGCTCGTGGGTGATCTGCCAGTCGTCGATCATGCCGCACAGCTCTTCCACCGGGCCGTCCATGAAGGCCTGCTCCTCCACGCTGAGTTCCGGCCTCGGCTGCTTCAGCAGCTCGTGCCAGTCCGGCTTGCCAGAGAACAGCTCGCCCTCGAAGCCCACCGTGCCCGCTTCCAGCGCGGTCTGCTCGGTCTCGGACAGTTTCGGCGTGACCCTGGCGAACATTTTCAGCAGCGGCGCGCTGACCTGCTTGCGGCGGAAGTCGACCAGCAGCAGCGGTACGGCGATCGCCAGTTCGATGATCAGCAAGATCGCCGTGGTCCACGGCGCATGCACCAGCAGGCCGACCACCAGGGTGGTGACGATGGTGGCGATCGCCCACGTGCGCAGGCTGGTGCGATGGTAGGCGCAGGCGCCGGTGGCAATCAGCGCCGCCAGCAGGGTCAGTAGCACGGACATCTCAACACCTCATTGCGATTGAACGGCGGCGGCGAGCCGGCCGACGGGTAATGAATCAAGACTCTGCACGAAGCGCACGACCTCGCGCGTGAAGGCATCGTTCGCGTCACCGGCCACCATGTGCGTGGCGTGCGGCAACTCGACGTGTTCGGCGTGCGGCACCAGTTGCAGGAACTCGTCGACCGTGGCGCGCGACACCACGTCGCTGCGGGCGCCGGACAGCAGCATCACGGGCACGGAAATCTTCATCGCGGCGGCCTGCAGGCGCGGCTGGTAGCGCTCGCTTTCCTGCACCAGGTCGCCCGCCAGCAGGGCCGGGTCCCAGTGCCAGCGCAGCCGGCCGTCGACGCCATCGCGCAACAACGGGCGCAGCTGCTGTTCGCTCTTGCGCTCGCGTCGCTGCGGCAGGTACGCGGCGATCTGCTCGGCCGCGTCGGCGTAGTTGTCGAAGCCGTCCGGGTGCGCCTGCATGAAGGCCAGGATGCGTTCCACGCCGGCGGTTTCCCAGCGCGGGGTGATGTCGACCAGCACCAGGGCGCGAAACGGCGAAGGATGGATCTCGCCAGCCAGCACCATGCCGAGCAGGCCGCCCATCGACGCGCCCACCAGGATCGGCGGCTGCGGTTGTGCATGGGCCAGGCGCAGCAGGTCATCGGCGAACTGGTCCATGTGATAGCCGACACCGTGGGGAACCCGGTCGCTTTCGCCATGACCACGGCTGTCGAATGTCACGCAGCGACAGCCCGCATCGGCCAGCGCCGTCGCCGCGCCCGTCCAGGCATGGCGGGTCTGGCCGAAGCCATGGGCAAACAGCAGGCCGGGATCGCCATCGGCATGGCGTGTCTCCACCGCCAGATCCAGGTCGGCGACGGAGAAGCGGGAGCGGGCAGCGGGGTGGCGATCACTCTGAACCATACGTAAGAGTATGGATTGCCTCGACGAACCTCGTCAACCGTGCCGCCAGCGCGAGTTGGTCGCCGCGCGCCCGGGTTCGGCGCCCACACACATTACAAATGCACGGCGTCTGGCTACCATACGGACATGAATGTCAGCAGCAAGCCAGAACGTACCCGGCTGTCAGCCGAAGATTGGGAACTTGCCGCCCTGCAGCTGATCGCCGAGCAGGGCGTGGGCGCGCTGGCGGTGGAGGCTCTCGCCCGCCAGCTCGGCGTCACCAAGGGCAGTTTCTACTGGCATTTCCGCACCCGTGAAGCGCTGCTGCATGCGGCGCTGGAACGCTGGGAACAGTACGGCGAGCGCGAGGTGCTGGGCCAGATCGAACAGATCAGCGACCCGCGCAAGCGTCTGCCTGAACTGTTCCGCCGGGTTGCCCACGAATTGCAGCCGCACCGCGTGTATGCCGCGTTGCTGAAGGCGCTGGATCACCCCCAGGTGGTACCGGTGATGGCGCGCGTGTCGCAGCGGCGGATGGAGTTCCTCAACACGGCCTACCGCGAGTCCGGCCTGCCGCCGCCGCAGGCCTTGAACCGGGCCCGGCTGACTTACGCCGCCTATGTCGGTTTCCTGCAGCTCAACTTCACCCTGGGGCTGCCGCGGCTGAACCTGGAGGAGTTCGACGCCTATGTCGAACACATGATCGCGACCCTGATTCCGGCCTGAACAGGAAGCCGCGGAAAGCCCCGAACGGCGCCATCTGGCGCCGTTTTTGTTGCATGAAACCTTGCAATACCAGTGCCTGCAAACTACCGTTTCAGATCACTTTTTGAAAAAACCTCAAGAGGACACGATGGCCAGCAAGCTGGAAGCGCTCGCGCAGTGGGTCGATGAAGTTGCCGCCCTGACCCGCCCCGCGGAGATTCACTGGTGCGACGGCTCGGATGCCGAATATCAATCCCTGGTGCAGCAGATGCTGGCCGACGGCACGCTGATCGAGCTGAACCAGCAAACCCATCCAGGCTGCTACCTGCATCGCTCCCACCCCAAGGACGTGGCTCGCGTCGAGCACCTCACCCTGGTCTGCCACCCGAACCAGGAAGACGCCGGCCCGAACAACCACTGGATGGACCCGGCCGAGGCGCACGCGAAGATCGACGCCCTGTTCGACGGCTGCATGGCAGGCCGCACCATGTACGTGATCCCGTACTGCATGGGCCCGATCGACTCGCCGCTGTCGCGCTGCGGCGTGGAGATCACCGACAGCCCGTACGTGGTCGCCAACATGAAGATCATGACCCGCATGGGCGCCGCCGCGCAGGCGCGCATCGAGCGCGAGGGCAGCTTCGTCAAGGGCCTGCACTCGAAGGGTGAACTCGACCCCGAGCGTCGCTGGATCATGCATTTCCCGGCCGAGCTGTCGATCAAGTCCTACGGCTCGGGCTACGGCGGCAACGCCCTGCTGGGCAAGAAGTGCCACGCACTGCGCATCGCCTCGAACCAGGCCCGCACGGAAGGCTGGCTGGCCGAGCACATGCTGATCGTGGGCATCGAGAACCCGCGGGGCGAAACGCACTACGTCGCCGCCGCGTTCCCCTCCGCCTGCGGCAAGACCAACCTCGCCATGCTGATTCCGCCGGAAGGCTACCGCCAAGCCGGCTGGAAGGTGTGGACCGTGGGCGACGACATCTGCTGGATGCGTCCCGGGGCGGATGGACGGCTATATGCGATCAACCCGGAAGCGGGTTTCTTCGGCGTGGCGCCGGGCACCAGCAACGCCACCAACCCGAATGCGCTGAAGAGCATTTCGCACGACACCATCTTCACCAACGTGGCCGTCACCGCCGACAACCAGCCGTGGTGGGAAGGCCTGCCCGGCACGCCGGTCACCGACTGGCAGGGGCGTCCGCATGACCCGGCCAATGGCCCGGCCGCGCATCCCAACTCCCGCTTCACGGTCAGCGCGAAGCAATGCCCGACCTGGTCGGAAATGGCCGAGGCGCCCCAGGGCGTGCCGATCAGCGCGATCGTGTTCGGCGGTCGTCGCCCCTCGCTGCTGCCGCTGGTGATGGAATCGCGCGACTGGACGCACGGCGTGCTGATGGGCGCCGCAATGGGTTCGGAAACCACCGCCGCCGCCACCGGCGCGGTCGGCGTGCTGCGCCGCGACTCGATGGCGATGAAGCCGTTTGCCGGCTATCACTACGGTGACTATTTCGCGCACTGGCTGTCGTTCGACCAGCCAGGCGCGAAGCTGCCGAAGGTGTTCCACGTCAACTGGTTCCGCAAGGGCGCCGACGGCAAGTTCCTGTGGCCAGGCTTCGGCGACAACCTGCGCGTGCTGGAATGGATGATCGATCGCGCCGAAGGTCGGGTCAGCGGTGTGGAGACGCCGATCGGCATCCTGCCGGCCGAGGGCGAGCTGAAGCTGGACGGCCTCAAGCTCGACCAGGCGCAACTGGACGAACTGCTCGACGTGGACCAGGCCGGCTGGCAGGCCGAACTGGCCGCCATCGGCGACTACCTGCAGACCTTCGCCCCGCGCCTGCCCGAGTCGTTGCAGCGGGAGCAGCAGCGGGTTGCCGACGCACTGGACAGCGCCGCTGACCAGCCGCGCCGCGAAGCAGCGGCGTCCTGAACTGACCGATCGCGGGCGGGCCGCCACGGCCTGCCCGCGCGGCTTCAAACCCTTTCGCGCGGTGGCGCATCCAAGCTGGCAAGATGAACGCCGCCTGCCCCGCTCTCGGAAGCACCATGTCGCCTGCCCCAGCGGGAACCAACGACAGCGATGACGTGCGCGCCGCGGCTGCCGGCGACCGCCGCGCGTTTCAACGGCTGTACCAGTTGCACGTGGGGCGGGTGCACGGCGCGGTATACCGGCTCGCCGGCTACGACCATGCGCGCGCCGAGGATCTCACCCAGGATGCCTTCATCCGCGCGTGGCAGAAACTGCCAGGCTTCCGCCATGAAAGCGCGTTCGGCACCTGGTTGTACCGGCTGGCGGTGAACGTGGCGCTGATGGACATCCGCGCCCGCGGCGCCGATCCGGTCAGCATGATGGACGAGGAAGACCTGCCCGACGCCGGCAGCACGCCGTTCTGCGCCGCCGAGCGCGAGGAGCTGGAACATGCCGTGGGCAAGCTGCCGCCGCGGGCCCGTGCGGTGCTGGTGCTGCACGACGTCGAAGGCTGGAAGCACGAGGAAATCGGTGCCGAACTGGGCATGGCGGTGGGCACCTCGAAGGCGCAGTTGCACCGCGCCCGCGGCCTGCTGCGCAAGGTATTGGGAGAAAGCTCATGAATGAATTCGAATGGCGTCGACAGATGCGCGAACTGCGCCAGCCGGTGTCGCCATCGCGCGACCTCTGGGCGGGCATCGACTCGGCGCTCGATCAGGCCGAACACCGCGAAGGAAGCGCAGGCAGCCATGCCCTCGCGCATCGGCGACGCTGGCTGTTCGGCGCGGCACTCGCCGCATCGCTGCTGCTGGCCGCCGGCATCGGCTGGCACGCCACCCGCGGCCCGGCCGACATCGTCACCACCCGGGTCGCCACGAATACCACCTCGTGGAAGCCGTCCGACCCACGGCTCAGCGGCGCCGCCATCGAACTGGATGCCGCCCGCATGGAACTGCAACTGGCGATCCGGCAGGCGCCTGACTCGCTCGCGCTGCAACGTCTGCTCGGCCGCACCGAACAGCAACAATCCCAACTTCGCCAACTGGCCAACCAGTCCGGCTGATACATCAAGGAACAAGCATGAAAACCGCACGCTATCTTCCGTTGCTGCTGTGCTTCTGCATCGGCCAGGCCCTGGCCGACACGCCGATCAACCTGCACCACGATGCCTCGGCTAACGCCAGGGTCAGCATCAGCAATGTCGCCGGCACGGTGAACGTGATCGCCTGGGATCGCAATGAGGTGCAGGTCAGCGGCCGCCTCGGCGAGGGCGCCAAGCCATTGGCGATCACCGGCAGCAAGGACCACCTGGAAATCAAGGTGGAACCCAAGGGAAGCTCCGGCGGCTGGTTCAACTGGGGCGGCGACAACAACATGTCCGCCACCACGCTGGAACTGCACGTGCCCAGGGCCGCCTCGCTCGAGGTCGACGTGATCAGCGCACCGCTGGTGATCGACGGCATGGACGGCGGCAGCATCGAGGTCAACACCGTGAGTGGCAAGGCGCGCATCAATGCCCGCACGCCCTCGCTGACGGTGGACAGCGTCAGCGGCGGCATCGAGCAGGCCGGGCATGCGGACAAGGTCGAACTGCAGACCGTCAGCGGCGACATCCTTGCTCCCTCGCTCGGCAACCAGGTCGAGCTGCAAACCATCTCCGGACGCATCCAGGCCAGCGGGGGCCCGTGGCAGAAACTCACGCTCAGCACCGTGTCGGGCAATGTGCAATTGAACGGCGGGCTGACCGCCGGCGGCAGCATCGATATCGACAGCATGAGCGGCGACGTGCAGCTGCAGGTCCCCGCCAGCACGGACGCCAGCCTGCACGCCACCAGCTTCAGCGGCAATCTGCGCAGCGACTTCGGCACGGCGACGCAGCCCGAACACGGCCCGGGCAGTTCGCTCGATGCCCGCCTGGGCAACGGCCAGGGCAAGATCAACGTCGAGACCTTCAGCGGTGACCTGCGCGTGCGTCGGCAGGACTGAACAGGCCGGGCGTGGCCCAGCCCGCCACGCCCACATGAAAACGCCGTCGCGCAAGCGACGGCGTTTCTGTTCTGGCTGCGACGAGCGCTGCCGCGCCGCTCAGAGATCCTGGTGGTACTGCACGTACGGCGTACGCGACTGGTCCGGCTCGGGACCCACCGGCGTGTTGGCCGGCGTACCGGAGGACCACAGGTTCTGCGCGCCGACGCTCAGCGAGCCGCGCCACGGCAGGCGCCAGGTCACGCCCAGATCGATGCTGTTCCAGCGGCGATCGGCGTTGAGGTCGCCGGGAATGGCCACTTGCGGCTGCATCGTGCGACCCGTCAGCACACCGCTCAACGAGCCGTGGTCGACACCGAAACTCAGCACCTTCTGGTCCAGCGTATCGACGCCGAGCAGATTGCCGGGAAGCAGGTGGATGCGGCCGACGCTGGCACCCAGATCGATGCCACTCTTGCTGCCCAGTGCGAGCCGGCCGCGGGCATTGAGCTGCGCGCTGTTGTCAAAACTGGAAAGGCCATCCACGCCCGGCGCCGCGCCCGGCAGGACGCGCGGCAACACATTGCCCGCGTTCGGTGCGCTGTTGGTGCCCACGCTGACGCCCACGCTGTAGCGGCCGGTCGCATAGGTGGCGCCCACTTCGCTGCCGCGCAGACGCTGCCCCGGATGGGTCCAGGAAAGCTCGCTCACCTCGGCATGCGCCTGCAAGCGGGGGCCGAGGCCGTATTCCACGCCGGTGCTGGTCACACTGGAGCCGTCCAGCACACGCAAGGCCAGCGGAGAATGACTGGCCATGGTTTCGGCCGTGCTGCTGCGATCGGTCTTCAGCGACAGCACGTGGCCATCGGCCGTGCGCCACAGCGGCACCAGCATGCCCGCTTCCGCCTGGGTGGCGGAGGCCGCCGGCTGCGCCAGCAGATCATCGGCCATCCTGTTGTCGGCACCCACGGACTGACCGGCCGCGGCAAGCGGCAACGCAACGGTCAGCAGGAGGGCGGAGAGGCGGCGCATGGTCGGAAACCGGTAACTCACTCGAGCGAAAGCGTGATTGGGTGCAAGTGTACCCCGTTTTACGTTTTACTAACACCCTGAAAAGCTGCCGAAACGCACATATTGGGACTCGGCGAGGACATTCGACCCCTGACCCGCGCCGGGGTTCCCCGGCTCGGCGCTAGCGGCGAAGCGGGCTTACACGATATAAAGGCGTGTCGTCCCGGCTCAACCAGGTCGTCCCGGAAGCAGCCTTTAGCCTCATGAGCGCCACACCGACGATCCGCCCCTCTTCGTCACCACCGGTGTCGCGAGACGCTGCGGCCCTGCACGCGGCGGTCGAACGCCTGTTCGAGGCGGCGGATGCCGCCGGCGTGATGGAGATTTGCGAGCTGGTGCTGACCCATTTCGGTGTCCAGGGACATCTGCGCTGGCGGCGGCGGGACGAACAGGTCGCGCACCTGGCCGGCCAGCTGGACCTCGCCGAAGATCCGCAAGGTTCGCGCACCCTGATCCTGGAATGGGCCGACCTGCCGCTGGCCGATGTCACGCGCGACCAGTTGGAGTGGCTGGGTCGGCTGGCCGACATCCGCCTGCGCCAGCTTGCCGAAACCAGCCGCCTGTACGAGGCCATTTCGCGCCTGGCCCTGGCCGAGCGCCTGCAACGCGCGCTCTACGCCATCGCCGAACAGGCCGGCGCAGGGCACGACATGCCCGAGATGATGCGCTCGCTGCATGCCATCGTCAGCAGCCTGATGTACGCGGAAAACTTCTACATCGTGCTGTACGACGCGGCGACCGACACGGTCCGCTTCCCCTATTACGTCGACATCGCCGACACCGATCCGCCGCCGCCGGACCAGAGCGTGCCGATGCACGAGCTGCTGCACAGCCTGACCTGGAACCTGTTGCAGGAAGGCCGGCCGCTGATGGGTTCCATCGACGAACTGAGGCAGCAGTTCGGCGACCGCTTCGTGCTGGTCGGCCCCAGCTGCGAGCACTGGCTCGGTGCCCCGCTGCTGCGTGCCGGTCGCGTGGTCGGCGGCATCGTGATGCAGAGCTACCGGCCGGATACGCATTATTCGCGGCACGACCTGGACCTGCTCAACTACGTAGCCCAGCACGTGCAGACGGCGCTGGAGCGACGCGAGGCGCACATCGAACTGGGCCGCCGCGTCACCGACCGCACGGCGGCGCTGCGCGAGGCCAACCGTGTGCTGCGCCAGCAGGTGCTGCAGCGGCAGCGCGGGGAACGCCTGCAGGCGGCGCTGTTCCGCATCGCGGAACTGGCCAACACCGCCGAAAGCCTGGAGAAGTTCTACGCCGCAACCCACCAGGTGATCAGCGGCCTGCTGTACGCGCGCAATTTCTACATCGCCCTGGTCGATGAGGAAAGCGGGCAGCTCACCTTCCCGTATTCGGTGGACGACATCGACAACGTGCGCCCACCACGGGCGCATGGTCGCGGCGCGACGGAATACGTGCTGCGCCACGCGAAGCCGCTGCTGGCATCGCCGGCCGAGATCGAGCGACTCAGCGCGCTCGGCGAGATCAGCCATTTCGGCACCCGCTCGGTGTGCTGGCTTGGCGTGCCGCTGATCTGGGGCGGCAAGGCGACCGGCGTGCTGGCGCTGCAAAGCTACTCGCCCGAACACACCTACAACGAGCGCGACCAGGAACTGCTGACCTTCGTCAGCTACCACATCGCCAACGCGCTGCAACGCAAGCAGGCGGCAACCTCGCTGAAGCAGGCCTACGCCGGGCTGGAACGCCGCGTCACCGAGCGTACCCGCGCCCTTGCACTGGCCAATCGCGACCTGCGTGAACAGATCGCCGAGCGCGAGCGCGTCGAGCGCCGGCTGAAGTACGAGACGCTGCACGACTCGCTGACCGGCCTGCCGAACCGCACCCTGCTGCTGCAGCGCCTCGAACAGGCAATGCAGCGCTACATCGCCAGTCCGAACGAACAGTTCGCGGTGCTGTTCATCGATCTGGACCGCTTCAAGGTGATCAACGATTCGGTCGGGCACCTGGTCGGCGACGACCTGCTGTTCCAGGTGGGTGGCCGGATTCGCGCCTGCCTGAAAACGCGCGACGTGGTGGCGCGGCTGGGCGGCGACGAGTTCGCCGTGCTGCTGGAGGGCATCGTGGACACCGCCAAGCCGATGCTGATCGCCGATCGCATCATCAGCGAACTGCAGACGCCGTTCCGGCTCGGCACCAAGGAGATCTTCACCTCGGCATCGATCGGCATCGCACTGTCCAGCCCGCATTACCGCCAGCCCGAGGAGCTGCTGCGCGACGCCGACGCGGCGATGTACAACGCGAAGGATGGCGGCCGTCACCGCGCGGCGATGTTCGACGACCGCCTGCGCCGCGAGGCGCTGTCGCTGCTGGACATGGAAAGCGACCTGCGCCACGCGCTCAGCCGCAACGAATTCGAGCCGTTCTATCAGCCGATCGTGGAACTCTCCGACGGGCGCGTCACCGGTTACGAGGCGCTGCTGCGCTGGCATCATCCCGAACGCGGCCTGCTGTCGCCGGGCGATTTCCTGCTGATCGCCGAGGAATGCGGCTGCGCCGAGGCAATCGACTGGCAGATCTTCGAGCAGGTGTGCACCCAGGCCGTGCGCCTGATCGGCACCGAAGGCTTCATCAGCATCAACGTGTCCGGCCGGCACTTCCGGGTGGCCGATCTCGACCAGCGCCTGCTGGCGCTGTTCAACCAGTACGCCGTGCCCACCCGCTGCATCCGCATCGAGGTCACCGAGCATGCGCTGCTGGAGAATCCGACCCAGGTCAAGCAGATGCTGCAGAACCTGCGCAGCCACGGCGTCGGCATCGCGCTGGACGACTTCGGCACCGGCTATTCCTCGCTCAGCTATCTCCACCAGTATCCGTTCGAGACGCTGAAGATCGATCGCTCCTTCATCACCGAGCTGCCGCCGGACGACACCGAAACCCAGGGCCTGGCACTGGTGCGCGCGATCCAGGTGCTGGCCGACTCGCTGCAGATGAAGGTGATCGCCGAAGGCATCGAGGAAGAGTCGCAACGCCAGGCGCTGATGCGCGTGGGTTGCCGCTACGGCCAGGGATTCCTGTTCGCCCGGCCGCAACCGGCCAGTACGTGGCTCAGTGCGGACAAGCCCCTGCTGCTGGCCTGAAGCAGTTCACTGGGCGGTATCCGGCGCCGCCGGCGCCGCACTTTCACTGAGCAGATGCTCGGCATCGATGCGGTCGAAGTGGTAGCGCTGCGCACAAAACTCGCAGATCACCTCGATCTCGTTGTCGCGGGCCAGCAGGGCCGCTTCCACTTCCTCGCGACCCAGCGAACGCAGCATCGCCGTCACCCGTTCGCGGCTGCAGCTGCACCCGAATGCCAGTGGCCGGGGTTCGAACAGGCGCACCGACTCCTCGTGATAGAGGCGGTACAGCAGCTGCTCCGGCGCAACGCCCAGCAACTCCTCCACGCCCAGGGTCGCGGTGAGCTGCCGCACGCGGTTCCACGCATCCTCGTCGTGCACGGCGTCGATGCCACCCTCACCGGGCATCTTCTGCAGCATCAGCCCGACGGCGTGTTCGCCATCGGCGACCAGCACGATGCGCGCCGGCAACTGTTCGGACTTCACGAAATAGTCTTCCAGCGAATCGGCCAGACCGGCGTGCCGCAATTCGACCAGGCCCTGGTAACGCTGGCCGCGATCCACGTTGCCGATGGTGATCGCCATGATCGCGTCGGACAATGCGTCCAGTGCCAGCGGAGCAGGCAGGGGTTCGTTCCAGCGTGCCAGTCCGCGCAGGTGTCCCTGATCGTTGCACTCGGCAAACAGCAGGCGCAGCGCGCCGGAGCTCTTCAGTTCCAGCGACAGCGCGCCATCGAGCTTGATGTTGCCGGTAAGCAGCGCGCTGGCCGCCAGCGCCTCGCCAAGCAGGCTGCGTAATGGCAGCGGATACTCCGCGCGCGTGGCCACTTCGCGCCAGGCCGGTCCGAGCCGGACCAGCGCCCCGCGCACGCCGGCGCGTTCCAGCAGGAAGCGATGCAACACGTCTTCGACAGGCAGGTTTTCCACAGGCGGTGATTCCGTTTCGATTCAATCGGCCGAGATGGGGTCGCCATGGCGCCCGCACAACGCCCCTTATACTGCCAGTCATGCCCGCCTTGTTCAGCCATCCCCTGCTTCGTCGCCTGCTGCGATCGCTCGCCATTCTGCTGCTCGGCTGGCTGGCGCTGAGCTGGCTGCTGGTGCTGGTGCTGCGCTTCGTGCCGCCATGGACCTCGGCCGTCATGCTGGAACGGCAGCTCGGTGCCCTGATCCATGGCGAGAAGGACTTCCACCTGCGCCATCACTGGGTGCCGTGGAGGCAGGTTTCGCCATGGGTGCCGCTGGCGATGGTAGCCGGCGAGGACCAGAAGTTTCCCTATCACCACGGCTTCGACCTCGACTCGATCCAGGACGCCCTCGATGCCGCCGATGACGGCAAGCGCCTGCGCGGCGCCAGCACGATCAGCCAGCAGACCGCCAAGAACCTGTTCCTGTGGAATGGCCGCAGCTTCGTGCGCAAGGGGCTTGAGGCGTACTTCACCGTGCTGATCGAGCTGACCTGGCCCAAGCAGCGCATCCTCGAGGTGTACGTGAACATCGCCGAGTTCGGTGATGGCGTCTACGGTGTCGGTGCCGCCAGCGATGTCTATTTCCACACTACGCCGGCACGACTGGGGCCGGCCCAGGCCGCGCGCCTGGCTGCGGTCCTGCCCAGCCCTCGCCGCATGCACGCGGACCGGCCAAGCGCCTACGTGCAACGCCGGACGAACTGGATCCAGCAACAGATGATGCAGCTGGGCGGAACCGGCTACGTCGAGGGCCAGGCCCCTGCACATCCGCCACGCCGGGGCCGCTGAATCCGGCGGCGGCCACGGGCTTCCTGCTGCGCGCCGCGATTCACAACTTCACTACACGCGCGAACGAAGGCGGCGCTAGACTCGGCACCGGACAGCCCGTCCGTAGCCGAATGGGGATCCGCGCATGAGTCAGGTCAAACATCTGCTGCAAGGCAAGGGCAATGCGATCTACCGCGTTGCACCGGAAACCCCCGTACTCGAAGCGATCAAGCACATGGCCGAACATCGCGTCGGCGCGCTGCTGGTGATGCATGGCGAGAAGCTGGTCGGCGTGATGTCCGAGCGCGACTACGCGCGCAAGGTGATCCTGCAGGGCCGCTCCTCTTCGCAGACCGCGGTGTCCGACATCATGACCGGCACCCCGCTCACCGTCGGCCCCGACACCGACGTATTCGACTGCATGCGCCTGTGCACCGACAGCCGCATCCGCCACCTGCCGGTGGTCGAAGGCGACACGGTGGTCGGGGTGATCTCCATCGGTGACCTGGTCAAGGCGGTGATCGATGCGCAGGCCGAGCAGATCGAGCATCTGGAGCGCTACATCACCAGCTGAGATTCGGGAGAGCACCGCCTCAAAGCGATGCTTTCGCATCCGCGTTCGCGCGCACTTTTTCTTCCGGCTCCAGGTCGGGCGACCAGCCCGCACGGCGGGACACCAGCGTCGCCAGCGCCGCCACACCCGCGCCGGCGAGGGCCAGTCCGCCGATGCCCCAGCCCAGCATTCGCAACCAGCTCACCGCGCTGGTCACCACCAGGTCGCCGAAGCGCCACACCGCGGTTTCGACGAAGTTCTTGCCCTTGTAGCGCATCTCGCGGGGCACCCGCGTATACAACGCATCCACCGCGGGCTTGGTCATGCCATAGGCAAAGCCGCGCGTGATCACCAGCATCACCGCCAGCAGCAAGGGCACGCTGTAGCCGAAGAACGAAACGCTGCCGCTGCCGATCAGCGCCACCGCAGCGAGCAAAACCAGATTCACCAGCGACGGCACGACCAGCCCCCAGCCGGCGCCGCGACGCACCAGCAGCCACGGCGTGATGCTCAGCTGCAAGGCTGCGCCAAGCAGGTTGGTGGCCAGATCCAGATTGTTGTAGAACGCCGTACGCGCCACGGCATCGGCGAAATTCGCCTTGGCGTAATCGGCCACCATCGCATACGCCAGCGTGCCGATGCCGTCACCAAACAGCATCAGCAAGGCCATGTAGCGCAGGAAGGGATGCGACCACAGCTGCTTGATTCCGGCCCACAACGAGCCGCCGATCACCTCGTCGCCCCGGCTGCCGGGCTGCCGATCGTGATTGGCGGAAAGACGCAGCAACAGGATCATCGACGCGGTCAACGATACCGACGACACCAGCAGCAGTGGCGCGACGCCGATCAGGTGCACCAGCAGCTTGGTCACCAGCGGCCCGAAGATCGCACCGGCCATGCCCCCCAGCGCGATCAGCGAGAACACGCGCCGCGCCTGGCCGCTGGAGAAGATGTCCGCCATGAAGCTCCAGAACAGCGACACCACGAACAGGTTGAACACGCTGACCCAGACGAAGAACACCACGCCCAGTTCGCGCGCACCGATCCGGTCCTGCGCCATGAAGGCCGGCACGAACCCGAGCAGGCACACGATGAAGAAGCTGTAGCTCCAGCCCAGCAGCTGGCGACGCGGGAAGCGCGCCACCAGGGCACCGAACAGCGGCGTCATCAGCAGCATCACCACGAACACCGCGCCGTAGAACAACGGCAGCGACTGCGAGCCGACCGCGCCGCTCAACTGGTCACGCACCGGCCGGATGATGTAATACGAAGTCATCACGAAGAAGAACGCCAATGCGGAGAGCATCGGCGCTGCAGCTTGTTTCACCATGGTCCGACGATACAGACTCACTTCGCACATCCGGCGTGGGGCGCGGCAAGCCTAGCACGCGACCATGTCCACTCTTCGGGGGCAGCAGATTGATGAATCGCCATGACTACATCATCGTCGGCGCCGGCTCGGCCGGCTGCGTGCTGGCCAACCGGCTCAGCGCCAATCCGGCCACGCGCGTGCTGCTGCTGGAGGCGGGCCCGACCGACTGGAACCCGTTGATCCACATGCCCGCCGGCATCGCGCGGCTGGCCAACAATCGCCGCCTCAACTGGAACTACCGCACCGAAGCGGAGCCTGCGCTCAACCAGCGCCGACTGTGGTGGCCGCGCGGCAGGACGCTGGGCGGTTCCAGCTCGATCAACGCGATGTGCTACATCCGCGGGGTCGCCGCCGATTACGACGAATGGGTCCGGGTCACTGGCGACCCGCGCTGGTCGTGGAACGAGGTGCTGCCCTGGTTCGTGCGCAGCGAAGACAACAGCCGCGGCGAAAGCCCGTTGCACGGCATGCACGGTCCGCTCGGCGTATCCGATCTTCGCCACGTCAACCCGTTGTCACGGGTGCTGATCGAGGCGACCGCCAGTGCGGGGCATCCGCGCAACGACGATTTCAATGGTGTCGGCCAGGCCGGCTTCGGCTTGTACCAGGTCACCCAGCGTGACGGCGCCCGCTGCTCGACGGCGGCGGCGTTCCTGAAACCGGTGCGCAGTCGCGCCAATCTGCAGGTACGCACGGGCGCGCTGGTCGAGCGCGTGCTGATCGAAAATGGCCGCGCCGTCGGCGTGCAGTTGCGCCGCGGCCGGCACGGAACGGAACGGATCGAGGGCGGCGAGGTGATCCTCGCCGCGGGCGCGATCAACTCGTCGCAATTACTGATGCTGTCGGGACTGGGCCCGGCCGATCACCTGCGCGACCACGGCATCGCGGTGCAGGCGGACCTGCCCGGCGTCGGCGGCAACCTGCAGGACCATCTGGACATCTGCACGCTCGATGGCAATGCGACCCGGATCAGCTACGACCACCTCAACGAACTGTCCGCGGGCCTGCGCTGGCTGCGCCACCGCGACGGACCGGGCAGCTCCAACGTGGCCGAGGCCGGCGGTTTCGTGCGCAGCCGCTTCGCCGGCGACGAGCGTTGCGACCTGCAGTTCCATTTCGTGCCGGCACTGCTCGACGATCACGGCCGCCACCGCCTGCCCGGCTATGGCTATACGCTGCACGCCTGTTACTTGCACCCGCGCAGCCGCGGCCGGTTGCGCCTGCACTCGGCTGATCCGGCGCAACCGATCGCGATCCACGCGAACTACCTGGGCGACCCGGAAGGCCATGACCTGAAGCTGATGATCGAGGCCGCGCGGCTGTCGCGCGAGATCCTGGACCAGCCCGCGTTCGCGCCCCATCGTGGCGCCCCGGTGTTTCCCGAACGCCGCATCGACACCGACGCCGAATACACCGACTTCATCCGGCGCAAGGCGGAGACCATCTATCACCCGGTCGGTACCTGCCGCATGGGCAACGACGATCACGCGGTGGTCGACAGCGAATTGCGCGTGCGCGGGATCGACGGCCTGCGCGTGGTCGATGCCTCGGTGATGCCGGCGCTTCCCACCGGCAACACCAATGCGCCCACGATCATGATCGCTGAGCGGGCAAGTGCGTTGTTGGCGGGAAGCGGCGCGAATCAGACAGCGGCCTGATTCACCTCGTCACCGAGCGGCACCGGACAGTGCAGGCTGGCGCAGATCACGCGCAGCAGTTCGGCTTCTTCCACGCTGACCAGGTCGTCGGCGTTGATTGCCGCCACGAGAGCCTGGATCACCAGCTCCTTGGCGATCGGCAGGAGGTCGTCCAGATCATCCAGCGCGCGCTCGAACGGCGCCTGCCAGGCCGCTGGCGGCGGCGTCCATTCGATCGCCTCGCCGGGGAAAACGCTCTGCATCGCCACCAGCCAGGCGCGCCGCGCGCCGGCTTCGTCGGAACAACCGCCCGCAGCAACCACGGCGCAAACCATGATCACGCTGGCGCGGCAAGCCGGCAGCTTCTTCGCACCATAGACCGGCGCTCGTCGGGGCTGCTGCGCCTCGCGCAACTGCAGACGCAGGAGCCGGGCCAGACAATACTCGTTGAGGTCAACCCGGCCATCGGCATTGACCACCGCATTAAGCGTGTTCTGCAAGGTCTGCTGACGCGCCGGCGGCAGCTGCTTCAGCGCGGGAAAGGCCAGCGAGGCCAGCGGCAGCCGGGCAATCGGCGGCAGCTTCGCCACTTCGGCGGCGAAGTTCCGCACCGCCTGATGCACGTCGTCGCCAAAGGCATCGGCAATGATGCGCCGTTGCGACGGCTGCGGTTCGGCCGCCGAGGCGGCCAGCGCCAGCACCACGGCAAGCGCCGGCTCGGGCTGCCGCACGGCTTCCCGCAAGCGGACGGGCAGCGCCTGATGCAATGCGGCGGCGCGCTGGAACTGTCCGCTGGCCGGCATGCCCGCGCTCGCCGGCGCGCCAGCCAGCAGCGCCGGCACGACGGGAGGAATCGCCACTCCGGGAATGACCCCGGCACGCATCGCTGCCACAGCCGGTGCCGATGCCGACAAGGGGCTGGCCGCGGCTCGCATGGCCGCGCGCTGCATCGCCACGCCAATCCGGACCAGTTCCTCTTCGCGAAAGCCCGGCTCCAGTGCACGAATGCGCTGCAGCAGCGGCGGGTGGGTGGCGAACAGCGCATTGAAACGGCCGGCCTCGCCGAACAGCATGTGTGCCACCTCCTGCTTGTTCGCCATCTGCAGGCGCGAGCCATCGCCGAGCGCCGCGATCTTCTTCAGCGCGCCGGCAATGCCGTCGGTCTGGCGGGTGAACTGCACGGCCGAGGCATCGGCCAGCGCCTCGCGCGAACGCGACACCGCAGCCTGGATCAACCGCGCGAAGAAGTAGCCGATGTAGCCGACCACGATCAGCGCCAGCCCGATCAGCACCACCTGCCCGCCACCGCCACGGCGACTGCTGCGGCCGCCGCCGAACCCGATCACCCGACGCCCTGCGATCGCCAGCACCAGGATGCCGAACAGCAGGCCCATCAGCCGGATGTTCAGTCGCATGTCGCCGTTCAGCACATGGCTGAACTCGTGCGCGATTACGCCCTGCAATTCATCGCGGGTGAGCTGGTCCAGGCAACCGCGGGTCACGCACACCGCGGCGTCCGATGCCGAATAGCCCGCGGCAAACGCATTGATGCCGAGCTCGTCCGCCAGCAGGTAGATGTCCGGCACCGGCACGCCGGCTGCAATCGCCACTTCCTCGATCACGTTGCGCAGCTGGCGCAATGCCGGGTCGCGGGCATTGGCGGGGACCACCACCGCACCCACGCGTTCGGCAACCGTCCTCCCGCCGCCGGACAGGCTCCTGATGCGGAACAACGAACTGAGGCCAATGCCGGCGACCACCGCCAGGCTACTGCCTAACAGCAGCGGCAGGTTCGATCGCGCCGACTCGCCGTTCGCCGGATGATGACCCAGCACCAACCACACCACGGCGTCGATCGCCGCCACGATGGCGGCCACCGCCAGCACGAACAGCACGACCAGGCGCCGGCTGCTGCTGCGCACGCGAGCCTGCTGCGCAAAGAAATCCATGGAGACTCCCGGATCTGCGCCGTGGCGTGCGCCACGACGCAGCAGCGATCAGCTGAAGGAAACCTTCGGCACGTCGCGCACGGCGGGGTTCTCGATCTTCAACGATTCGGCGGCAGCGAAACCGAAACTGTTGGCCACGAACGAGGCGGGAAACACTTCACGCTTGTTGTTGTAGGTCAGCACGGAATCGTTGTACGCCTGCCGCGCGAAGGCCACCCGGTTCTCGGTCGAGGTGAGCTCCTCGGATAGCTGCATCATGGTCTGGTTCGCCTTCAGGTCGGGATAGGCCTCCTGCAGCGCGAACAAATGACCCAAAGTCTGTGTCAAAGCATTTTCACTGCTGGCCAGCTGCTGCATCGCAGCCGCGTCACCCGGCTTGGCCTTGGCACCGGCCAGCCCGTTCACCGCCGCGTTGCGCGCCTGCACCACGGCCTCGAGGGTACCCCGCTCGTGGGCGAGGTAACCCTTGGCCGTCTCGACCAGGTTCGGTATCAGGTCATGTCGGCGCGTCAGTTGCACGTCAATCTGCGCGAACGCGTTCTTGTAGCCGTTGCGCGAAGTCACCAGTCCGTTGTAGATCGCCACGAAGTACAAGACAATCAGAACGACGACAATCAGAACAATGATCAGACCCATAGACAAATTCCCCACCCTGAGGCGCATCCCCACGCCGGAACCAGATCAGAATACCATGCAGTTTCATAAGCTCTTCCTGCTGGTCGCAGGCGCTCTCGGGTTGGCCTGTGCGCCGCTTTGCGCGAAGGCAGCGCCCTCTTCCGCCGCACCGGCGCCAGCGCCCACCAGCGTGGGTCAGACGCCGCAGAAGTTGCCGGCGGCACGCGTCAAGCAGACCCTTGCGGACTACCAGCGCTGGCTCAATCGCGTCGCGCAGCGCGATGCGGTAGCCGGACTCGCCACCGCGGTGGTGATCGACGGCAGGGTGGCCTACGAGGGCACGATCGGCTACACCGATGCCACCACGAAGGACCCGGTCACGCCGCAGACCGTGTTCCGCCTGGCATCGCTGTCCAAGGCCTTCGCCACCGCGATGACCGGCCTGCTGGTCGATGACGGCAAGCTCGGCTGGGACACGAAACTGCTCGACGTGCTGCCGTACTTCAAGCTGAAGGACATGCAGGCTGCCGCACGGGCCACCGTCGGCGACATCCTGGGGCAGCGACTGGGGCTGCCGCGAAACACCTACGACAACATGCTCGAAGGCGATACGTCCTACGAGGAGCTGGTGCGCAAGCTGGACGAGGTCGACATGGTCTGCGGCGTCGGTCAGTGCTACGGCTACCAGAACGTCGCCTTCAGCATGATCGGCGACGTGGTACTCGCGCGCACCGGCGACTTCTTCTATCACCAGGTCGACAAGCGCATCTTCTACCCGTTGGGCATGACCACTGCGAGCTATGGACGCGCCGCCCTGGAATCCAGCAAGAGCTGGGCACGGCCGCATCGTGGCAGCAGCCGCGGCTGGATCCCGTTCGATCCGAACGAGACCTACTACCGCGTGGCGCCCGCCGCCGGCGTCAACGCCAGCATCCGCGACATGGAGAAATGGCTGATCGCGCAGATGGGCGGACGCCAGGACGTATTGCCGACCTCGCTGCTCGACGTCCTGCATGCTCCGGGCGTATCCACGCCCAGCGAACTGCACGCCACGCCCTGGCGTCGCGCCCGGCTCACCGATGCCCACTACGCGCTGGGCTGGCGCGTGTACGAATACGGCGGTGAAACCCTGATCTATCACGCCGGCGCCGTAGCCGGTTACCGCACCATGATCGGTTTCTTCCCGAAGTACCGCGCCGGCGTGGTCACCTTGTGGAACTCCACCGGGCCCACGCCAAGCGGACTGATGCCGATGGTGCTGGACGGCCTGCTCGGCCTGCCACACGTCGACTGGGCCGAAATCGAAGGGCCGGCAAAGGCCGCCGCGCCAACCAGGGCCAGGAAACCGAAGCACAAGCCACGCGCGCGCCATCGGCCGGCACGCAAGCACTGAGAGGTTGTGATTTTTTCAACCTCGAAGCCCGGCCACCGCGAGGGCATGGATGCCCGAGTTGAGGCAACGCAGGAGCGGTTGCGCGATGGCCGGACGCGGATCGGTCACGCAAGTGACTGATTCGCGTGAGCACGTCCGGGCGCGTACCGGACGTGCGATAGAAGAAAACCACAGGAAGTGGTTTTCTTCACAGGCTCTGAGGGCTTGCGGCTTTCGCGGAGGGCGGTACCCGCTCACGCCGTGACCGTGCCCGCCGCGCGAGTGCGCACACCGACTGACTCGCGATGGAAGAAGGCGCGCGCAGCCGCCTTCTTCACGGCCCCGGATTTTTGCTGGTCGAAAAAAAGGCGGCGCGTGCAGAACATGCGCCGCCAGTCCATCGGTCACTTCCGGATCAGAGCTTGAACTCGATCCGCTGCTGCTTGATGCTGGACACCGCCTCACCGTTCTTCATCGCCGGCGTGAAGCGGTAGCGCTCCACGGCATCGATGGCCGCACGGTCGAACACATGGCGCGGCTGCGACTCGAGCACCTTCACGTCACTGGTCTTGCCGTCGGGGTCGACGGTGAACGTGACCACGACCCAACCCTGCTGGCGTGTGCGCATGGCCGCGGTGGGATAGCGTGCCGGAGCGGCCTTCACCAGCACGGCGGCGGTGTTGGCACCGCTCGCGCCGGACTGGTCCGCGCCTGCTGCCGCAGCGCCGGTCGAGTCGGCGGCGTTGGCCGTCGTCGAGGTCGGCTGACTGGCCTGTTGCGCCGTGCGTGCCTGCTGCGCCTTCTGCTGTTCGGCGGCCAGCGCCCTCTGCTGTTCGGCCAGCTGATCGGCCGCAGCCTTGTCCGCCGCCGCCTTCTGCGCAGCGAGCTGCGCCGCCTTCTCCTGGTCGAGGGCCAACTGCTGCTGCTTGTCCAGGGTCTTGCGCTGGGCATCCAGCTTCGAGCGCAGGATGGTCAGCGTGAAGTTCGCCGGATCCGCCTTGGCCAGCAGATCGATCTGGCGCTGGGCTTCGTTGAAGTCACGCGAGTTGATCGCCTGCTCCGCCGAATTGGCAGCGAACGGGAATGTCTCGCGCAAGGCATCCGACGCCACCTTGTTGCCCGGCTCCTTCTCCAGCACGCGCAGGTAGAACTCGAAGGCATTGTTGCCGGCCGGCGCCAGATAGCGCTGCTCGTTCATGGCCGTGCGAGCCTCGGCGAGCAACTGGTTCAAATCCATCGCCGCCACGTTGGCCGGTGGCGGCGCCGCCCGCGTTGCGGTGGAAACCGGCGTGGACGGATGGCCACCCGAGTCGGCCATCACCAGATCCTGGTGCGGCTTGATGATGAGGAACCACGCGCCTACGGCAAGCAGGACAACGATGGCGATGATGGCAATCATGGTGGGGCGAATGGCCCCGCGCGCATGCCGGCGCGTATCTAGTATGTATCGGGTATCCATGGTCTCTCACTGAGTGTCGACAGATACCCGCGCTTTTTCCCCCTGTACACCCAGGAGCGACGAATCCCCCGGATTCACCGCGGCGCGGATGTGCAGAAGGTAACTCCAATGGGACAGCACGGCAAATGGCGCGAATTCCGGACCGCCGGGGAAAGACGCCTCACCCGCCGGCGACTCGCCGGGCGCGGACTCGATGCGGGCCAGCTGGCCCCGCGCCTCCCGCCGGAAACTTTTCCGTCGCCGGAAACGAAGCGTCCCGGCCAGGCCGGGACGAATCTTTCGAAGTGCTCTCCCCGCGCTGGGCACCGCGGGGAGAGAAGTCGATTGCTTGTCTTATTGTTGGGTAACGCGGGTCGGCTTACTTCTTCGCTTTGGCTTTGGCGGTCTTGGTGGCCTTCACCACCTTGGCCGGTGCAGCTTTCTTGGCGGCAGCCTTCTTCGGCGCAGCCTTCTTCGCAACCTTCTTCACGGCAGCTTTCTTGGCAGCAGCCGGCTTCTTGGCAGCAGCCTTCTTGGCGGCCGGCTTCTTGGCGGCAACCTTCTTGGCTGCCGGCTTCTTCGCTACCGGCTTCTTGGCGGCAGCCTTCTTGGCGGCAACCTTCTTCACGGCGGGCTTCTTGGCGGCGGCCTTCTTGGCGGCCGGTTTCTTTGCAGCGGGTTTCTTGGCAGTGGCCATGGTTCGTCTCAGCTCCTCATCAGTTGGCAGTGGTTGCCCAGTAAAAGCGTGCAGGAACGCTTCGACCAACACGTCACTGTTGGTAGCGTGCCGAAGATTGTTCACTTGACGATGCGTGCGCAAATCAGAAAGCCGCCGCAATACATGCAGCGGAATCGAGACAGTGATCTTGCGTACTGCATTCGCCTTTTCACCGTGTTCGACGTACGGCTTGATGAATTTGGTTGTTGCCATAAAACGCATTCCCCGTGATCTGTTGCGAAAGCTATCCCTGAAGATTTCTGGTGTCAATTGATTTCAATCATGAAATCAACCCGCCCGACCGGCCGCGATCCGCCCGGAACCACCGCGCGACGCGGCCTGCGGGGTTTGCATGCATCTTTCAATTGGACGTCCATACTTCCAAACGGATTTTGATCAGAATTTGACCAACACCTTGAAAGCCTTGTCCTGCAAGGCTTTCGCCATTCGCGACGAAAAAATGTTGAAAATCTTCCGCGCGAAAGCGATTCTCTGGCGCGATGCAAAATGGCCACCGCAACACCGTCGCCGACAGATGAACGGAACGCGACTGAAATCATTTTTCCGACTAGCCGAAAGATGGCCCGATCCCGGGTCGGGCAGGCCCGGAATGCATCGTCGACCAGATGATGCGTCCCGACTTCTCCAGGAAGGACGACGTGCGAGCACGCGCTCGCGGACCGATCGATCGTCGCCGCGCTCCGTTCGAAGACTGCGTGACGGAAAATTGCCGGGGAAGATTGCAGCGAAAAATCCACGCGAACTTCCCGACGATTTATCACTGATCCTGCGCTACCCGTCCCGGGAAAGTGCAGCGCGATTGCCTTGCGAAAAGAAGGCTCCGACGCAGCACGGCGAACCATCCCGAGCGGGCAAACCGCTATCGCAAAAACGGCGCCGGCCGCAAAAGCGGCCGGCGGAACATCACTCGACGAGCGAAAGACTCAGTGGTCTTCGTTCTCGACCACATCCTGGTAGTCATTCGCATCCAGCAGTTCGTCGAGCTCGGCACGATCGCTGGGACGCACCAGGAAGATCCAGCCTTCACCGAAGGCATCCTCGTTGATGGTTTCCGGCTTGTCATTGAGCAGCTCGTTGACCTCGACAACCTCGCCCGAGACCGGGGAGTAGATGTCCGAGGCCGCCTTCACCGACTCCACCACGGCAGCGCCGGCGCCAGCCTTCACCGCCGAACCGACTTCGGGCAGCTCGACGTAGACGAGGTCGCCAAGCTGGCCCTGCGCGTGATCGGAGATGCCCACCCGTACCAGGCCGTCGTCTTCGACGCGGGCCCACTCGTGGGATTTGAGAAATTTCAGATCGCCGGGAATCTCGCTCATGATCGGGGTCCACTCGTTGGGTTGGGTTGCAGGCGGTGATTCTAGCCACATCCGCCTGCGGGAAGAATGTGCCGCGAGCGGCACGTGCATGACGACAACCTAGATCCCTTCGCAGGGTTTGCCGTCGCGCACGAAGGGATATTTCACCAGACGCACCGGCACCTCGCGACCGCGGATGTCGACGCGCACGTCACCCGGCGCGCCGGCCGGGATGCGTGCGAACGCCACCGCCTTGTTCAGGGTGGGCGCAAAGCTGCCCGAAAGGATCTCGCCCTCGCCGTTCGCGGTCAGCACCTTCTGGCCGTGACGCAGCACGCCCTTGTCATCCAGCACCAGCCCGACCATTACGCGCGGCACGCCCGCAGCCTTCTGCTGCTCCAGCGCGGCGCGACCGATGAAGTCGCGTCCCTCGTCCAGCGCGATGGTCCAGGCCAGGTTCGCCTCCCACGGCGTGACGGTCTCGTCCATGTCCTGGCCATACAGGTTCATGCCTGCCTCCAGGCGCAAGGTGTCACGCGCGCCGAGGCCGGCCGGCGCGACACCCGCCGCAGCCAGCGCTTCCCACAGGGCGACGGCATGCTCAGCGGGAACCACGATCTCGAAACCGTCCTCGCCGGTGTAACCGGTGCGCGCCACGAACAGTGGCATGCCGTGCGGCCCCTGCGCCGCGGCAGCGGCAAACTTGCCGAGCTTCTCGATGCGCGCGCGATCCACTTCATGCAACAGCCCCAGCACCTTGGCGCGGGCGGCCGGGCCTTGTACCGCGATCATCGCGAACTCGGGACGCTCCTTCACCTGCACCTCGAACGCCTGCGCCTGAAGCTCGATCCAGGCCAGGTCCTTGGCGCGGGTGCCGGCATTGACCACCAGCCGGTAGAACTCGTCGCCCAGGTAATACACGATCAGGTCGTCGATCACGCCGCCACGCTCGTCGAGCATGCAGGAATACAGCGCCTTGCCTTGCACCTTCAGCTTGTCGATGCTGTTGGCCAGCAGGTGGCGAAGGAAGTCGCGGACGCGCGCACCATGCAGATCGATCACGGTCATGTGCGAAACGTCGAACATGCCGGCCTCGCGGCGTACCGCGTGATGCTCCTCGATCTGCGAGCCGTAGTTGATCGGCATGTCCCAGCCACCGAAATCGACCATGCGTGCACCGAGTGCGCGATGGGTGGCATTGAGTACGGTCTTCTCGGTCATTGCGACGCAGCCTTGCGGAGGGGGTGGGCCATTATCCCCGCCAGCACCCGGCAATCCAAGCCGAGTCCCCGTCCCCGCCCGCTCAGTCCAGACCGGGCAGGCTGGCGATGACCTGTTCGGCCAGTGCCTCGGCGCGCCGACCGTCGGCCAGCAGGTGGACTTCCGCCGCCTCGGGTCTTTCGTAGGGTGCATCGATGCCGGTGAAATTGCGGATCGCGCCGGACCGTGCCTTGCGGTACAGGCCCTTGGGGTCGCGTCGCTCACATTCCTCCAGTGAGGCATCCACGAACACCTCGATGAACTCGCCCGGCTCGAACATGTCGCGCGCGGAACGTCGCTCGCCGCGATACGGCGAGATCGCGCTGACCAGCACGATCAGGCCCGCGTCCACCATCAGGTGCGCCACCTCGGCGATGCGCCGGATGTTCTCGACGCGATCTTCCGGGGTGAAACCCAGATCCTTGTTGATGCCATGGCGCACATTGTCGCCGTCGAGCAGATAGGTGTGGCAACCCAATGCATGCAGCCTGCGCTCGACCAGGTTCGCGACGGTCGACTTGCCCGCGCCGGACAGGCCGGTGAACCACAGGCACAACGGCTGCTGCCCCTTGCTGGAGGCGCGCACCTGCTTGTCGATGTCGACATGCTGCCAGTGCACGTTGGCCGAGCGCCGCAGCGCGAAGTCCAGCATGCCGCAGGCCACCGTGGCATTGTTCTGGCGGTCGATCAGGATGAAGCCGCCCAGGGTGCGGTTGTCGGCATAGGTCTCGAACGCGATTTCCTCGTCGAGTCCCAGCGTGCAGCTGCCCACTTCGTTCAACAGCAGCTGTCGCGCCGCCAGTTTCGCCTGGCTGTTGACGTCCACCTTGTGCCTGATCGACATCACCCGGGCACTGACCGTGCGCGTACCGAGCTTCAGCCAATAGTCGCGGTTGGGCAGCAATGGCGCATCGCCCACCCACAGCAGGTGGCAGGCGAACTGGTCGGCCACCTGCGCCGGATGCAGCGCGTCGGCCAGCACGTCACCGCGGATGATGTCGATCTCGCGATCCAGGCACAGCGTCACCGCCTGCCCTTCGCCTGCCTGGGCCAGGTCGCCATCTGCGGTGACGATGCGCGCGACGCGCGCACGCTGCCCGCCGGGCTGCACCACGATCTCGTCGTCGCAGGACACGCGGCCACCGCAGATCGTGCCGGCGTAACCGCGAAAGCTGTGATCCGGCCGGCTCACCCATTGCACCGGCATGCGGAAATCGGCGGCGCGAACGGGCGTGACGTCGGCGAATTCCAGCAAGCCGAGCAGGCTGTCACCGGCATACCAGGGCATGCGCGTCGAACGCGTACCCACGTTGTCGCCACTCAGCGCCGCCACCGGCAGGCAATGCACCTGGTCGATGCCCAGCTCGGCAGCAAGCTCGCGGTAGCTGGCGGCAATCGCCTCGAAGGCTGCCTGGTCGAAGTCGACCAAGTCCATCTTGTTCACCGCCAGCACCAGTTGGCGGATACCCAGCAGCGCGCATATGTAGGTATGTCGCCGGGTCTGCGTCAGCACGCCCTTGCGTGCGTCGACCAGCACCACGGCAAGCTCCGCGTTGGACGCGCCGGTGGCCATGTTGCGGGTGTACTGCTCGTGCCCGGGGCAGTCGGCCACGATGAAGTTGCGCCGCGCGGTATGGAAATAGCGGTAGGCCACATCGATGGTGATGCCCTGCTCGCGCTCCGCATCCAGGCCGTCGGTCAGCAGGGCGAAATCGAGCATGTCGCTGCCGACGCCATGCTGGCGACGGCTGTCCCGTTCCAGCGCGGCCAGCTGGTCGTCCGGCAGCATGCCGGCATCGTAGAGCAGGCGCCCGAGCAGGCTGCTCTTGCCGTCATCGACGCTGCCGCAGGTAATGAAGCGGAGCAGTCCCGGTACGCTGGGCACGGTCATCAGAAATAGCCTTCCTGTTTCTTGCGCTCCATCGAGGCGGAAGCATCCTGGTCGATCACGCGGCCCTGTCGCTCCGAACTGCGCGAATGCGCCATCTCGTCGATGATCTTCGCCAGCGTGTCGGCCAAGGACTCAACCGCACCGGTCAGCGGATAACAGCCGAGCGTGCGGAAGCGCACCTCGCGCATCTGCACCGACTCGCCCTCGCGCAACACGAAGCGTTCGTCGTCGACCATGATCAGCGCGCCATCGCGCTCGACCACCGGCCGGGGTTTGGCGAAATACAGCGGTACGACCTCGATGCCTTCGCGCTCGATGTAATGCCACACGTCCATTTCGGTCCAGTTCGACAGCGGGAACACCCGCACGCTTTCACCCTTGTGGATGTGCGTGTTGAAGGTGTGCCAGAACTCCGGCCGCTGGCTGCGCGGGTCCCAGCGATGCTGGGCGTTGCGGAACGAGAAGATGCGTTCCTTCGCGCGGGATTTCTCCTCGTCGCGGCGGGCGCCGCCGATCGCCGCATCGAAGCCGTGCTGGTTCAGCGCCTGCTTCAGCGCCTGGGTCTTCATCACGTCGGTGTGCACGGTGGCGCCGTGGGTCAGTGGCGAAATGCCCTGGCGCACGCCGTCCTGGTTGATGTGCACCAGCAGGTCGATCTCGCCGGTCGCGGCCAGGCGGTCGCGGAAGGCGATCATCTCGCGGAACTTCCAGGTCGTGTCGACGTGCAGCAACGGCATCGGCGGGCGGCCCGGATGGAACGCCTTGCGCAGCAGGTGCAGCAGCACCGAGGAATCCTTGCCGATCGAATACAGCATCACCGGGTGCCGGAAGGCCGCCTGCACTTCGCGCAGGATGTGGATGCTTTCGGCCTCGAGTTCGTCGAGATGGGATGCGGATGGAGCCGGTACGGATGTCATGCCATCAGACACTGGAGTTTCGCGATGTGGGATCAGGGGCCGCGTCGATGCGACAAGCACCGCATGTTATCCGATCCTCAGGCAAGCACCGGATAGGCCGGGTCGGCATCCAGCGTCGCTGCGCATACTGCCGCCAGTTCCAGCAGGCGCAGATCCGAACCACGCGCACCGACCAGTTGCAGTCCCACCGGCATGCCGTTGGGCAGCGTTCCCATCGGCAGGCTCACCGCGGGGCAACCGGCCAGGCTGGCGAAGCTGGTGAGGTCGGCCTGCGAATCGGGCACCGGGCCGTCCAGCGGGAACGCACCCTGGGGCGTGGTCGGCATGACCAGCACGTCGACCCGGGAAAATAGCCGGCGCATTTTCAGCGTGGCCGCATCCAGCACGCGGTCGGCCGCCGCATAATCCGCCGCGCTCTTGCGGCCGGCGTAGCCGAGCATCTGACGGAAGCGCTCCGATACCGGACGCTCGGTGTTGGCCAGGTCGGCGGCGAAGGTGCCGAGCATCTCCGCCTCCATCAGCAGCAGGCCGGCGCGGCGCGTGCGGGCGAAATCCCAGTCGGCGAAATCCACCGTGCGCCGATCACCCAGCGCATGCGGGAGTTTCGCCAGCGCCGACTCGAACACCTCGATCACCTCCGGCTGCACGCCCACGCCAGCGAGATCCGGCAGCAGGCCGGCGCGCAGGTTGCCCGGCTCCCAGTCCGGCAGGGCGAACGCGACACGCCGACGGCGCGAACGCGCATCGTCGGCGTCGTAGCCGGCCAACACCTGCAGCAGGACGGTCAGGTCGTCGGCGCTGCGCGCCAGCAGGCCGACGGCATCCAGTCGCCGCGCCGCCGGCACCAGGCCACGGGCGGAAATTTCGCCGTGCGTCGGCTTCAATGCATACAGGCCGCAGTAGCTCGCCGGGATGCGGATCGAGCCGAGGCTGTCCGAACCCACCGCGGCCACCGCCAGGCCCGCGGCGACGGCTGCCGCCGCACCGCCGGAAGAGCCGCCGGCGGTGTAGCCGTGCCGATGCGGATTGTGGGTGGCGCCGAAGTGCGGATTGTCGGTGGTGGCACCCAGCGCGCCTTCGTCCATGTTGGTCTTGCCCACCAGCAGCGCGCCGGAAGCACGCAGCCGCGCCACCACGTGGGCATCCTCCTGCACCGGTTTGCCGCGACCGGGGAGACCGACCCGTGTAGGCCAGCCGGCGATGTCGAAGTTGTCCTTCACCGCCAGCGGAATGCCGTCCAGCCGTCCGATCACGCCGTCGCGACGACGCCGGTCGGCCAGGTCCGCCTGATCCTGCAGCAGGCCCGAACGCTGGTCGACATAAGCATGCAGTTCGGGGTCCAGCCGTTCGATCGCCTGCTGGTAGACATCGGCCAGCACCCGCGGCTGCACCCGGCCGGTGGCCAGCCAGTGCAGCAATTGGCAAAGCGAGGCACGACGCAAGTCGAGATCGGCGATCGGCGGCATCGAATTCATGAAGACTCCCTGAGAATGCCCCGATTATCACCGCGTCCCGTGAAGTGAATGCAAGCGGTGGCGCAGCACGCGTTGCCGCGCGGCGCCCGAAACCGGACAATGGTCGCCTGATCCATACCCCGACGCACGGCAACCGCCTGCGCCCACACCTCGCATCCCGGAGTCCGCCATGAGCGAACGCGAAACCATGGAATACGACGTCGTCGTCGTCGGCGCCGGTCCGGCGGGACTGTCATTCGCGATACGACTCAAGCAACTGAAGCCCGACGTGAACGTCTGCGTGATCGAGAAAGCCTCGACCATCGGCGCGCAGATCCTCTCCGGCGCGGTGATCGAGCCGCAGCCGCTGGACGCCCTGCTGCCCGGTTGGCGCGACCGGCCACCACCTATTTGCGTGCCTGCTGGCGACGACGAATTCTGGCTGCTCGGCAAGGACGGCGGCCACAAGCTGCCGGTGCCGCCGGGCATGCGCAACCACGGCAATTTCATCGTGTCGCTGGGCGCGATGTGCGCATGGCTGGCGCCCCAGGCCGAGGCGCTGGGCGTGGACGTGTTCCCCGGTTTCGCCGCTGCCGACAACATCTACAACGAAGACGGCTCGGTCGCCGGCGTGCGCATCGGCGACATGGGCGTGGCGAAGGACGGCACGCACAAGCCCGGTTACACCGAAGGCATCGACATCAGGGCGAAAGTCACCGTACTGGCCGAGGGTGCCCGCGGCAGCCTCACCAAGCAGTTGATCAAGCGCTTCAAGCTCGACGCCGACAGCGATCCGCAAGGCTATTCCATCGGCATCAAGGAGCTGTGGCAGCTGCCCGCCGGCCGCGTCACGCCGGGCAAGATCGTGCACAGCTTCGGCTGGCCCGCCGACACGCATACCTATGGCGGCAGCTTCATGTACCACCTGGACAAGGATCGCATCGCGCTCGGCTACATCAGCGGGCTCGACTACAGCGACCCGGAATACAAGCCGTGGGAGGCCTTCCAGCAGTGGAAGAACCATCCGATGGTGAAGCCGGTGCTGGAGGACGGCACGATCCTGTCGGCCGGCGCGCGCGCCATCGTCACCGGTGGCTGGCAGTCGCTGCCGAAGTGCGAGATGCCCGGCGCGATCCTGATCGGCGACACCGCCGGCCTGCTCAACGTGCCCAAGGTGAAAGGCACCCATCAGGCGCTGAAGAGCGGCATGCTGGCGGCCGAGCATCTCGCCGCGAACGGCCTGGACGCCGCCGGCTTCGACGCGAAGCTGCGCGGCTCGGACGTGATGGCCGAACTGAAAAAGGTGCGCAACATCAAGCCCGCGTTCAAGAAGGGCCTGTGGTTCGGACTGCTCAATGCGGCGTGGGAAACCGTCACCGTCGGCCTGTCGCCGTGGACGCTGAAGAACAAGGCCGACTGGTCCTCGCTGCACAAGCTCGGCGCCCAGGAAGAGCCGAAGCGCGACTACGTGCAGCGCACGCTGGCCCCGCGCGATCGCCTGGCCGGCGTCTACTTCGCCGCCACCGAGCACGACGAGGACCAGCCGATCCACCTGCACGTGGCCGACACCGACATCTGCGCCACGAAGTGCGTCGAGGAATACGACAATCCCTGCACCCGCTTCTGTCCCGCCAACGTCTACGAGATGGTGGCCGACGAAAGCCAGCCGCACGGCAAGCGCTTGCAAGTCAACGCGGCCAACTGCGTGCACTGCAAGACCTGCGACATCAAGGACCCGTACGAGATCATCACCTGGGTCACGCCGGAAGGCGGTTCCGGACCGAATTACCAGAACCTCTGACCGATCGAGGGCAGTCCGCTGACCGGCAACCTGCACTGGCGCCTGAAACGCCTCGGCTATCTGTGGCAACGCACGCGTTCCAGCATCGCGTTGCGCGGCTGGAGCGGCACGCTGGCGCGCATGCGCCAGGAGTTCCAGGCGCGTCCCGCGTTCGACGAGGCGCTGGCGCTGTTGCCGCTGGACGAGCCGTTCGCACCCTTTGCGTTGCCCGTCAGCGGGCAGCCTCGTGTCTCGGTGATCATCCCGATCCACGGCAAGCTTGCCTATACCCTCGCCTGCCTGCGTTCGCTGGCGCGACATGGAGCACGGACGGCTTTCGAAGTGATCGTGGTGGATGACGCGTCGCCGGACGACAGCGCCGCGACACTCGCCCGGATCGCCGGCCTGCATCTGGTGCGCAACGCGGACAACCTCGGCTTCGTCGGCAGCTGCAACGCCGGTGCGGCCGCCGCCCGCGGCGAGTTCCTGCTGTTCCTCAACAACGACACCCAGGTCACGCCGGGCTGGCTGGATGCGCTGCTGCAGTGCTTCGCCGATCATCCCGACTGCGGCATCGCGGGCAGCAAGCTGGTGTATCCGGACGGCCGCCTGCAGGAAGCCGGCGCGCTGGTGTTCGCCGACGGCAGTTGCTGGACCACCGGTCGCTTCGAGCCGCGCCAGGCCGCGACGTTCCGCTGGCGTCGCGAAGTCGACTACGTCTCCGGCGCGGCCTTGCTGATCCGCCGCGAGGTCTTCCGACAGGTTGGCGGTTTCGACCTGCGTTACGCCCCGGCCTACTACGAGGATGTCGACCTGGCCTTCGCCGTGCGCCGGCTCGGCCTGCGCGTGTACTACGAGCCGGCCAGCACGGTGATCCATTGCGAAGGCATCAGCGCGGGTACCGATCTCGATCGCGGCATGAAACGCCACCAGCGCCTCAACCAGCTGACCTTCGTCGACAAATGGGCCACCGAACTGACAGCCCAGCCACCGGTTGGCACGGCGGTGGAACGGGCGATCCGCTGGCGCCAGCGCGGCCTCGTGCTGGTGGTGGATGCGATGACGCCGGAACCGGCGCGCGATTCGGGCTCGCTGCGGCTGTGCGCGATCCTGGGCCTGCTCGACGGACAAGGCTGGGGCACCGTCTTCCTGCCCGACGACGGCCGCGCCAGTCCCGCGGAGATGGATGCGCTGGGCGCGCTGGGCTGCGAGGTGCTGTGCCGGCCCGCAGTGGCCGACCTGCCGCATTGGCTGCGCCGGCACGGCCACGAGCTGCATGCGGTGATCCTGTGCCGCCACACGGTGGCAGGCCAGTACGCCGCCGCCGTCCGTCGCCACGCGCCGCAGGCCCGGCTGATCTTCGACACCGTGGACCTGCACTTCCTGCGCGAGGGCCGCGCTGCCGAAGTGGGTGGCAGCGCAGCGATGGCCCGCCAGGCGGAAGCGGCACGCCGCAGCGAACTGGCCCTGATCGAACAGTCCGACGTCAGCCTGGTGGTCAGTCCGCACGAACAGGACTTGCTGGCGCAGCTGCTGCCCCGGGCGCGGGTGGAGCTGCTGTCGAACATCCATACCGTGCAGGCTTGCCGGCGCGCTAACCACCAGCGGCGCGACCTGGTCTTCATCGGCGGCTACGGCCACCCACCGAACAGCGACGCGCTGCGCTGGATTGCCACGGAAATCCTGCCGAAACTGCGCGAGTTCTCACCGGAGATTACCGTGCACGTGCTCGGCGACATGCCCGACACCGCGCGGCGCGAACTGGCCGTGCCCGGCATGGAACTGCACGGGCGCGTCGCCGAGCTGACGCCGTGGCTGGATGCCTGCCTGGCGTCCCTCGCACCGCTGCGCTTCGGTGCCGGCGTGAAGGGGAAGATCAACATGGCGATGAGCCATGGCGTACCGGTGATCGCCACGCCGGTGGCGGTCGAAGGCATGCAACTTGTCGATGGTCGCGACGTGCTGGTGGCCAGCGACGCCGCCGGTTTCGTCGACGCGGTCCTGCGACTGCAACGCGACGAGGCGCTCTGGCGGCAACTGTCAGCGGGCGGCCAGGACAACGTGCGCCAGCACTTCTCGCCCGAGGCCGCCGACGCCACCCTGCGCCGGGTGCTGGATTGACCACCGGTCTCCCAGCGCCGATGCTTCGGCATTGCCCCTGATCCTCCGTCATGCCCTCCTCTCATTTCGCCAAGCGACTTCTGTTCACCGCACTGCGTACCGGCTTCCGCCTGACGCCGATGCCGGCGACCACGCGTGACCGGCTGCGCCAGCGATTTCTGGACCGCCACGCCGACCTGCTGCCGCCCGGTCCGCGCGGACAGGCGGGCAGCGGCTCGCAGGTCGAACACCGGCTGCGCACCAGCGCGGACGCGCGTGCCATCGGCTTTGCGCCGCATCGCGCCGGCAACCTGCCGGCATCGCTGCCCGCCACCGTGGTCGCGTTCTACCTGCCGCAGTTCCACCCGATTCCGGAGAACGACGCCTGGTGGGGCGCCGGCTTCACCGAGTGGCACAACGTGACCCGCGCCCTGCCGCAATTCGAAGGACACGCGCAGCCACGCCTGCCCGGCGAACTGGGCTTTTATGACCTGCGCCAGCCCGACGTCATGCGCCAGCAGATGACGCTGGCCCGCGAGTACGGCCTTGGCGCGTTCTGCAGCTATTTCTACTGGTTCGCCGGCAAGACCCTGCTGGAGCAGCCGCTGCAACAATGGCTGGCCGATCCCACGCTCGATCTGCCGCTGTGCCTGTGCTGGGCCAACGAGAACTGGTCACGCCGCTGGGACGGTCGTGCGGACGATGTCCTGATCGGCCAGCGCCACGACCATGCCGATGACCACGCCTTCATCGCGCACGTCGCGCGTTACCTCACCGACCCGCGCTACCTGCGCGTCGACGGCAAGCCGCTGTTGCTGGTCTATCGACCCGGCCTGCTGCCGGACGCGAAGGCCACCGCCGCGCGCTGGCGCGAGTGGTGCCGGGGCAACGGCATCGGCGAGATCCAGCTGGCCTATGTGCAGAGCTTCGATCGCGTCGATCCACGCACGATCGGCTTCGATGCCGCGGTCGAATTCCCGCCGAACAACACCACGCTCGACCCGATCACGGCCAGGCAGCGCCTGCTCAATCCGGACTATCACGGCGACGTGCATGACTGGCGCGAACTGGCCCGGCAGTCGATGGCGCAAGCCGATCCGCCCTATCCGCGCTATCCCGCGGTCAACCCGGGCTGGGACAACGAGCCGCGGCGCAGCGGGCGCGGCCGGGTGTTCGCGCATGCCTCGCCACGCGGCTACCGCGACTGGTTGCGTCATGCGGTGGCCACCGCGCGACGGCGCTTTCCGGCGCAACCGCTGGTCTTCGTCAACGCCTGGAACGAATGGGCCGAAGGCGCGGTGCTCGAACCGGACAGGCGGCTCGGCCACGCCTGGCTCGAAGCCACCCGCAACGCACTGCAGGCCGAAGCGACCCCGGACGCGCGACCCTGCGCGGTGATCCACATCTGGTACCCCGAACTGCTGGACGAGCTGGTCGCCGCGCTGCGCGCCAGCAATATCGACTGGCGCATCGTGATCACCACCGCGCACGAGCGCGAACAGGCAGTGCGCGAGCGCGCCGGGCAACTTGGCCTGGACGCCGAGATCGACGTGTTCGAGAACCGCGGGCGCGACATCCTGCCGTTCCTGCACGTGGCCAACCGCCTGCTCGACGAAGGCGTGACCACGGTGCTCAAGCTGCACGGCAAGCGCTCCACCCACCGCCAGGACGGCGAGGCCTGGCGCCGCGAACTGCTCGACAAGCTGCTTGCGCCGGAACGGGCCAGTCGCATCGCCGCCGCCTTCCGCGACGACGCGGGGCTGGGGCTGGTGCATGCCGAGGGGCATCTGCAGGTGCAGAAGGACTACTGGGGTGGCAACCAGGACAACATCGAGTATCTCACCCGCTGCCTGGGTATCCCGCCGCCGGCGGAGAGCGACAGCTTTATCGCAGGCAGCATGTTGTGGCTGCGTCCGGCGGCACTGCGCCCCCTGCTGGACGCGCATCTCGTGGTGGCAGGCTTCGAGGCCGAGTCGGGCCAGCTTGACGGCACGCTGGCCCATGCTGTCGAGCGGGTGCTTTGCCTAGCGGCCCGGAGCAGCGGGTTCGTCACGACGAGCGCAACCACGCTGCTGGGCCTCAAGGACACTACCTCCGGACCCTACCCGTACGCGACACGCAGCGGATGAACGCTGTACAAAATGTCGCGGAGCGCCACTTTCGTACGAATGTTTGAAGCCGGTTAGAATGGCGGCTCCCGCGCCCCCGCAGGGGTGGTCCATGAGGTCAAGGAATCGCGAATGAAAATTCTGGTCGGCTACAAGCGCGTCGTTGATTACAACGTGCGCATCCAGGTCAAACCCGACGGCAGTGGCGTGGTCACCGACGGCGTGAAGCTCTCGGCCAACCCGTTCGACGACATCGCACTGGAAGAGGCGCTGCGCCTGCGCGAGAAGGGCGTCGCCGACGAGGTGATCGTGGTCGGCATCGGTCCGGCCGATCTCACCGCGCATCTGCGCAACGGCCTGGCGATGGGTGCGAATCGCGCCATCCACGTGACCACCGACGATGCCGTGCAGCCGCTGACAGCCGCCCGCGTGTTCCTGAAGCTGGTCGAGAAGGAACAGCCGGGCCTGGTGATCCTGGGCAAGCAGGCGATCGACGACGATGCCAACCAGACCGGCCAGATGCTGGCCGCGCTGTGGGACCGCCCCCAGGCCACCTTCGCCAGCCAGGTCGAGATTGCCGACGGCAAGGCCACGGTGACGCGCGAAGTGGACGCTGGCCTAGAAGTGATCGAGGCCGAGCTTCCCGCGGTGATCACCACCGACCTGCGCCTCAACGAGCCGCGCTTCATCAAGCTTCCCGACATCATGAAGGCCAAGAGCAAGCCGATCGACACGATCGAGTTCGGCTCGCTCGGCGTCGAGGCGCACGACCACCTCAAGACCACCCACCATGCCGCGCCGGCCAAGCGCAGCAAGGGCGTGATGATGAAGGACGCGGCCGAACTGGTCGCCGCGCTGAAGCAGAAAGGGCTTTTGTGATCGTCCCTGATCAGGCCCCGGCCATCCATGGCCGGACTTTCGAATAAAGCTCCCCACGCTCCAAGTTTGAGGAAACCCCATGAGCAAGATCCTGGTCATCGCCGAACATCTCGGCGGCAAACTCAACTCCGCCACCGCACGCGCCGTGAGCGCCGCGATCGCCATCAAGGGCGAGGCGATCGACGTGCTGGTGCTGTCGGACGCGCCCGATGCGATCGCTGCCGAGGCCGCGCAGATCGACGGCGTGAGCCGCGTGTTCACCGTCGCAAGGCCCGAGAACGCGCATCCGCTGGCCGCCGTGCTGGCGCCGCAGGTCGCCAAGGCCGCGGCCGGTTACAGCCACGTGTTCGTGCCGTCCACCACGTTCGGCAAGGACGTCGCCCCGCGCGTCGCCGCCCTGCTGGGCGTAGCCCAGGTCAGCGACGTGATGAGCGTCGAGGCCGCACACACCTTCAAGCGCCCGATCTACGCCGGCAACGCCATCATCACGGTCGAGGCCGATGCCGCCCACACCGTCGTGGCGACCATCCGCTCGGCCTCGTGGCCGGCCGCCGCCACCGGCACCAGCAGCGCGCCGGTCGAGGCACTGGCCCTCGACGTCGCTCTGCCCACCCATACGCGCTTCATCGAACTGAAGCAGGGCAGCAGCGACCGCCCCGATCTGCAGAGCGCGAGCAAGGTCGTCTCTGGCGGCCGCGGCGTGGGCTCGAAGGAAAACTTCGACATCATCTTCAAGTTCGCCGACCGGATCGGCGCGGCCGTGGGTGCCTCGCGCGCCGCCGTCGACGCCGGCTACGTGCCCAGCGACCTGCAGGTCGGCCAGACCGGCAAGATCATCGCGCCCGAGCTGTACATGGCGATCGGCATCTCCGGCGCCATCCAGCACCTCACCGGCATCAAGGACGCCGGCACCATCGTGGCGATCAACAAGGATGCCGAGGCGCCGATCTTCGAAATCGCCGACTTCGGTCTGGTGGGTGACCTCTTCAAACTGTTGCCCGAAATCGCGCAAGAACTGACATAAGTTGCGCGCGCTCATGCGCATAACAGTTTAGCTGTCTGGTGTAGTCATCGACTTGAGAAGGCCTCGCCGCGCGCACATCGGTGCGCCCGGCGTCTGCACTCGCCTACACGAAAATGGGAGAGATTACCGCCTGGGGCGCATTACGGCACGGGGTGGAATATCTGATTCTCACTTTCCAGAGAATAGTATTTCTTCACCAAATCCACCTGATCATTAAATTCTTTCTGATACTTTGGTGGTATCTGATTCTCGTAGTACACCGCTTCCGGATCTGTCGCAAAGAACTGGTCGCCCAAGGCCGAAACACCAAACGGCAAGCCATTCGGCTCGAACAGCGATGTGCCAAGGAAGCTGTTGTAGTCCTTCTTGATACCCAAGAGCTGCAGCAATGTCGGCGCAAAATCCACAGACGTCCGCCCATGAGCATCGTAAACGGCGGGCAGTTCAAGACCAGGGTCGTATACGAGGAGGGGGATCTCACCAACAAAATAGGGCCGATAGTATGGACTGACCACCTTGCGAAAGTATTGGTCAGGATAGGTGGAATGGTCCGCGGTGAATACCAGAATCGTATTGTTTGCATAAACGCTCGCAAAGAAGTAGCGAAGGAACTTGCCGAGCTGATAATCGTAATTATGCATCCTGTTGAGTACTGGATTGCTTCCGTCACCATACTTCTTGTCGGCAGCGTCAACGTCAAGAAACGCATGCGTTCCGATATTGTAGGTTCCCACAAAAAATGACTTCTTCGAAGCCTGGAATGCAGGGGTGGAAAGAAGATTCTTCAGTGCGTTGAAAAGTCCCTCGTCACTCAGCGAACCAGCGGTCATGTGAGCAGAATTCGGGTGTAGCTCCTGCGTGATGGATTCATAGGAATAGACCTTGTCGAACGCCAGGGAACGCAGGAGGGTATTCAGCGCAACCGAATCGTGATGAGGCGACATGAAATAGGTCCTGTAATTCATGTCGCGCAAGATCATCGGGACAGATTTATAGTGTATTTTCGACAGCACGTCGCTGCGATTGCCGCTCTCCCACGCGGAACTGCTTCCGCTTCCACCCGACCGGGGATATCCTGAAATCATCTGACCCTGCAAGCCACGATAGGTTGCCGCAGTGTGGTTGTAGTAATTCACGATACGCATGGATCTTTTAGCTAGGGCATCGATGTTCGGGGTGATTCCCGGGTGACTACTGCCGTAAGATCCAAGCAATGCAGCAGACATGCCTTCGGTGAATATCACGATTACATTTTTTACCTTGGGCGCTGCATCCGTTTTGGAAAAGGGCAAGACACTCGAATAGATATTTTTCTTTTCGAGCGGAAATTTGTCCGTACTGCGGACAATGTCTTCGGATCGTCGACTGGGATAGGAGCTTTTTGACTTCAGATATTCGACATAGTTGTAGGAGAGCGAAGAAATCGGCACCTGTCTGTAGCTCGCACCTATCAAGCCGTAGCTCTGCTGCGTCGAAAACAGATATATCTGCCCCATGAGCAGGATTGCGGTGACCGCGGCAAGCGCCTTGATGGACGACTGCTTGCCGCCAGCTCCGTTACTCACAACGGGGGAAACCGGCTTCGTCTCGCAGCAAACTGCATACAACAGCCACCACGTCGCTGCGGCAGCCAGCAACGGATAGAGCGACGCCTTGTCGATGAGGCGACTTTCCGCACTGTTCTCGATCGCCAGTATGCTGATGAAATTATCGGATACATGGAGCGAATACACCTGCACCGAATATATCGCGGCCACGAGCAGCGGTATCAGCAAGTAGAGTATTTTACAGGTGACGTTTCCGTATCGCTCCCATACTTTGAACAGCAGACGACACAGAAACAGATAAAACCCCAGCTCCATGGCCGGGCCAAGGATCTTTGCGAGAAGTATCCCCGCGCCTTCATTTTGGCCAGAATCGCCCGGAAATATAATCAGCACATAGGCAAGATACGCAAAGTACGTTCCGACAAAAAACAGAACCTGACAGTTCCTTGTAGCGAACTTATGGAGCCTGTTTGACATCATTCAGCTACTCTCAATTTGAACCTGCGACCCTTTTATTAGTTAGTCCATCTGTCACAAATTTGCAACCTGCTCCAGAACACACCTTCCATGGGAAGGACACTCAGATGCTCCAATCCGCCCCATGAACTGATGAAGCGCGCTATGAGGAAGCGCTTTCCAACGGCCGCCCATCAGCTTTCCCCGGGACCCGCTTCGTCGACCCGCCTCACTTCCACGAGATCGGACAGACCCGTCTCACGGCACGCCCATGAGCAGGGTACCGGCCTGCTGAGCGCAGCGCCTTCAGCGCGTCCCGCGCAACGACAACCGCAAGCCCCGAAGGAGGGCCGTGGAAAGGCCTGGCGTGCCAAATCCCGCCGAGGCTTTCGCAACGGCTGGTAGCGGGAGCATACGGATAGGGTCCAGCCCTGAAGCGACCGATGACGCTACACGGAGCGGGCCGGGTGAATCCCGGGCGACCGCGGCACCTTTCGTACCGCGATGTAACTGCCAGTCGGTCTGATGGGAGTCATCGTCCGCTTACATGGCGCAACAACGATGCCGGAATAACCTTCTTCACCATCGCAGCAAACCCCGGCCGGCGACGGACGAATCTCTCCAACGTCGACATACCGGGATCCACCGGGATCTGTCTCGGCGAGCTGTCAAAATGCGCAATCACTTCGCCGAATTGCTCGAACGGATGCGGGATCATCGCCTTGAGTGCGGGATGACTCCGGTAGTAGCGACGCCAATCGGCGGGAATTGCCCGTCCATTCGGAAAATGGTCGTATTTCCCCAGAACGTCTCCAGGATTGGCCAGACGCTTGAGCTCGGAGGAATACCAGTCCGTCATCTCGCGAAGACACGCGTTGCCCGCATCATGCTTTGTCAGCATGTGTTCGTGGGTGCCAAGATCGAACCCCGAGAAGTGATAGAAACGCAGCGGAAAGTCGTGATTGACGACGATTTCTCCCAACGGAGACCTGCTGACTTGGCGGTAGTAAAGGTTCCACGTCGCGACGTTGTAGGACGGCAGACGGAAGATCTTCAGAGTCTGGAAAAAGCACGGCGCCAGGTCGATCCACTTCTGATCGGTAAACAAGCCACGCTGGTTGTCGTCAAAGCAGTATTCACGACAACGATCAAGCCACCATTGCAAAAACAGCGGCCCCTCACCTTCCTGCGTCAACGCGGCAAAACCCAGGTTGAATACGCCGTGGCGCAGACAACCGAGCATCTCCCCGTCGAGCAGGTCATCCGTATCCACTGCCGGCGTCGTGACATGGGGCGTCAGAACGATCGGATGCCGCTCCAGTTCCTGCTCCAACTCGGTGAGGCGGGAATAGAGCACCGTGTCCGGGTCCTGATAGACGATGCTGCGGTAGCCGTAGGTGTCGAACAGGTGCTTGAAAGCGAACGGCTTGACCGCCGTGCAAAGCTCTACAACGGTGTGCTCGAAAATCCAGGCGTCCAGGTTGGCCACCCCTTTGACCACGTCGGCAGGGCCAAGAACCAGATCGAAGTCGCCATAGTCGAGCCCAGGTGCACGCTCGTCACTCAGCATCAGCACCATTTTTGCTTCTGGGTGATGCTTGCGTACCGATGCGGCGAGAATGCGCGCCTTGGGAAGGTAGCCGTTGTTGATGGAAGTAAAGATGCAATCAATCATTTCATTCGTCTCAATTTTTCACGTATCTGCTGTGTAAGTGTCAACAGGCCCACGGTGTCCAGACCTGTTTTGGCGGCCCTCTTCCAACTTGAAGCACCGGGTTCGACTCTTCCTCTGAGCGCGGCAATTTCGCGCTTCAAGGCAGCAATCTGGTGCTGCAACTCGGTGTTCTGGTTCTTCAGAAGAACAGGATCCGTAATGCTCCACTGGCTGGAAATGCCGGCTACAGCACGCTGATAGTATGCGTCTTCGGGAGTGATGTTCGCCGTATTCTGATACCAGGGCAGATGGACGGCGGAATACGGCGGTGCAGTGCGAATGGACCTCCACCAACGGTCCTCATCACAATGTATCCCTGGCCGATACAGTGCAAAGGTCGTGTCGATGGCCGCTTCATAATGTCCGTCAGGAAGCTTCGTTTCCCAAAACGGCTTCTCCCAAGCCAGTACTTGATCCTTGAATGCATAGAAGTCCGGCAGATCATCTATGCGGAGCGAGAGACCAGCCTTCGTGTGGCGTGGGTAGCGCTCGAGTACTTCATCAAGCATTCCGGTGATGTCGACAGGGCAATTGGCTGCTGGCGCCACATCGCTGTCGTTCAGGATGAACTTCTCATGGTCGATGATTTTGGAGAACCGTTCGCTACGCCAAAGTGCGAGGTGGCCAAAATTCTGCGAAAGCCGAACCACCCTGTGCGGGCTTTTGTCGAGGTAGTCGAGCAATGGCTCATACGTCGAAGCGTTGTCGACAATCGTGAGGTTCTGAAATCCAAAGCCTTCCAGCGCATGGATAACCTCCCGGATGTAACTGACCCGATTGAACGAGATGATGAAAACAGGGACGCTTTCATTGGTTAGAGCACTCATGACTCCACCTTGAGCAGGTCAAAACCCCTTGCGAGCACCAGAGCACCGAAAAGTCTCTCCATGACGTGTTCCAGTCCGCCCTCCACCGAATGGCTGTTGATTTCGAAGTCATCCAGGCCTACGAACCCATCAAGCAGGGGCGCAAGCAATGAACTCCGCACCCAAAACATCGTACCCGCCACGAAAGGCATTCCAAGAGGAACGCCAAACTTCATGCATATTTCCTGATACAGCGCGACGTTTGCATCCGGAGCGCTGGTAACGAACGGAGCGGCGCCCACCATGCCCAGAGTCGGATCGCTATTCAGCCAGTGAAGGATGTTGGAGACCCGCTCTCGACTCCCGGCCAACGGTTCAATCAGCGCCCCTCTCCACTGATCGCCGTTCTCTATGTGAAGTCCAAAAAGCTCGGAAATCGCAGCGAAGTATGTCGCCGGATTGTGGCTCTTCTTGGAATGGATCTTCAACAAATAGTCGGAATCGAGCAACTCGTGTCGTTCGATCGCACGAATGAGCCCGCCTACATCCTTTCCCCGATTCGGCACCTGCTCGACACGTACGTCCGGACAGACTTCCTTGAGAGGTTCAAGGCTTGCCTCGAGGGCAGCGAGATCCCATGGCCCGGTGATCACGACCTTCTGCAGTCCAGAAACGTGCTGAAGGTAGCCAACAAGCTCAGGAGCAAGCTCCTTGTAATACAAGTGAACGTGGGCGGCGACGCGGGGAGTTCGATTGGTCGCCAGCTCCGACTCGCACACAACGCTGCGAAGTTGTCCGCAGCCCCGAACGACCTCCTTCAGTCGAAGCGGATCGGGGAACAGGGGACTTTCGACAGGGCGCAAGATCTCCATTGCACGGTCTCTCCATCCGCGCAACCGATGACGCTTCCACCTGTCCGCTTCCGCCTGATAGAGCGCGGCAAGTCCCTCGATTCTGGCCGCCCGGCACGCCGCCATATCCTTCTCCAGCACCGTGCATACGTGACGCCGATAAGATTGCGCGCGATGCAGTTCTTGCTCCAGACGCTCTCTCTCGATGGCCGCCTGCCTGGAGGTCAGAAGTGCCTCGAATTCGTTCCTGCTCGATTCGATTGCCAGGATGTCGGCGGTCAGGCCTTCAACACGATGCGCCGCCGCCTTGCGCTCGACTTCAATGAGTCCCTGGCGCTCCTCCAGCAGACTTGTGAGTCGATCCCGATCGGCCGTCAGTTCCGCGTACGAGACTTCCAGGCGCTTCGCGCGCCCGCTCAGATACCTGCGCAGCAAGCGGTCATTCCTACGCTGGCTCAAAACCAGGCTCTGCGGCACGCCGAAATGCGCGTGGCAAATCCGGCGTATTATCGATTGCGCCTCGATGGCCGCCACCGGCATTCCACCGAGAATGGTGTTCTTTCCGTGCAGTCGGTATTGCAGCAACTTCTGCTGGACGAACTGGACGTTCACGTCTTTGGCGAATACGCAGCGCAGCACAAAATCCCAGTCCAGGTTGTAACGATAATTTCTGAACGGACCGACCTTGGAGAACACCTCCCTGCGTAGGAGGAAATTTGACGTTGACACGGTGAGGTTGCCGTAAAGCAATCCGTCGTCCACACCGTGTTCGACAACCCGTTGACGAATCCGCGCAAGACTCGCATTCCACCAGAAAGCCTCATCGACGATCTCTGCTCCCTCCCCGTCGACAAGAATCGTGTCACTGAAAAGAAAGTCCCCGCCACCTCTTTTTGCATCCGCGAGCATCACTTCCAGTCGATCAACGGCCCATGCATCGTCCGAATTCAGGATCGCAATCCACGGGGCATTTGAAAGCTGCACGCCACGATTGATCGTGGCATGCGACCCTGCGTTGTCCTGCCGAAGAACTTTCAATCGTTCGTCGCCACGCGCCAAGCTCTCCAGCAGAGCGAACGAGCCATCCACGGATCCATCGTCAATGGCGATCACTTCGATGTCGCCAAAGGTCTGGCCCAGAACGCTGGTCACAGCCTCCGTGATGAACTTCTCGTGGTTGTACGAAGGGATGACAACACTAACTTCGGGTAAGCGCATATGTTTCTTCACGGCATGAGATATGAACGCAGTCAAGTCTATGGCTACTGCGCGGACTTATTGAGCCATGAATGCAACCTTGCTTCGTCGCCCAGCGGCAATATACGCGGATTCGCCGCTGGCCGAGCTGTCAACACATACTGAAAAACGTTTGCCGTGGGATGGCTGTCAAGCAACGCCCTTACATTGGCAGGCAGCTTGATCCAGCATTCATGGAACTGTTCATGCGAGCCCCCCGCGTCGACTGTTTCGCGATGGGTAACCTCCCAACCGGCCGAATTGAGCATCGATTCCAGGGAGTTCCATGTAAAGAATCGCAGATGTGTCTCGTCCAGAATGCCCGTGGCCTTATAGTCAAATCGACCGCACAACAATTCCGCGATGACCCCGGCATGCCCAACGTTCGGCACGGACAGGACGAGATATCCGTCTTCTCCGAGCATGCCGCGCAGCTCGCGCAACAACCTCAGGGGATCGCGCAAATGCTCGATGACATCAGCGGCGAGAACCACATCGAACGGGGGCGGGATATCCGTGGCCCACGAGGCATCCTCAAGGTCTCCGACGACCAGTTGGTCAAGCCAGGGCCGGGCGTGTTCAGCGCTGGCCGCATCGTATTCCACTCCGGTGACCGCGCATCCCTGCTCGACGGCAAGCTGGCGGGTGATGACCCCATAACCACAGCCCAGTTCCAGCACCCGGCGATCGGATCCCACGAGACGCGACAAGCGCGCCGCCGTACTCAGCCCGTCCGGATCGAAACTGTAGTCGTAAGGCGATATACGGGAATCATCCGTCATTGCCGTCGACCTCGATCTTCACATCCAGCATCGGAACGCCGACCAGACCGGTGGAAACGCTGCTGGACACTGAGCGAATCACAAGGACGTCATGCGCCCACAGCAACTGCTGATGGTCCATCTGCGTGCCATCCGCAATGGCGACGTCGAAACTGTAGTCTCCCACCGGCATGATGGGCATCGGAAACGTGAACTGCGCCCGCAACACGTTTCCCTTGATGGCAGTCGGCGGCGAATCTATATAGGTCAGGTACGTGTTGTCGCCAAAGAGGGTCTGCCCCAGCTTGTCCTTCAGGAAAAATCCGATGATGGGTTGGCGTATCGCCTCCAGACATCGTGCGTGAACCAGCAATGAAACCATTTCGCCGCCGACGACCCACGACAGGGGATTATCGTCTTCCCCGAGCAAGGCCACGTCCGCCAAGGTGACCCCTCCCTGGCCAAACGATTTGACATTCGGATTGAACTTGAAAACCTCAAGATCATTTCTGATTGACGAACGCATTACCAGGTCGCGACGCTGATCCCTCCATTCACGGGCGCCAAGCACCTTCTGCACGGCGTGATGATCGAGCCGCTCATCCTTTTGCGCCTGATTGAACAGGGACGCCAGGTACTTTTCCGTAACAGACTTGGCGTCACCTATGGCGCGCATTTCGCCCTTGTCGATCCACATCGCCCTGTCGCACAGACTCCGCACGGCCCCTGTGTCGTGACTTACGAAGATCAGGGTACCCGTCTCCTTGAAGTCGCGCAGAAACCTCATGCACTTTTGCGTGAATTGTGCATCGCCAACGGCGAGCGCCTCGTCAATCACCATGATTTCCGCATCGACATGCGCAATGACCGCAAACGCGAGGCGAACGAACATGCCACTTGAATACGTCTTCACTGGCCGATCTATGAAATCGCCTATCTCGGCGAATTCAATGATTTTTGGCAGTCTTGCCGTGATGTCGGCCGTAGAGAGCCCGTAGATGCCACCACTGAGAACGGCGTTCTGTCGGCCGGTGAACTCCGGATTGAAACCGGCTCCCAGTTCCAGAAGTGCAGCTACCTTGCCGGTGCAAGCGACCGTACCTGACGTGGCGGCCAAGGTGCCGCAGACAATCTGCAGGAGCGTGGACTTCCCGGATCCGTTCTTGCCAATGACGCCGAATGTCTGCCCCTTCTCGACCTCAAAGCTGATGTCTTTGAGCGCCCAGAATTCACGATACAGCCTTTTTCGGCCGCGCAGAAAGGACTGCCACAGCCGATGCACCGGCGCGTCGTACATCTGGTAGCACTTGGACAGACCGTGGGCACGAATGGAGACGTCAGAGGACATCAGGGAATCCCTTGCGCGCCTTTTGAAAGAAGACAAACCCCAACGCGGCCATTACCAGGGATATGCCGAGATAGACGGCCAGCACCTCGAAGTCCGGAAGCTCTCCAAACATCAACGCCCCGCGCGCCTCCTCCATTGGTATGGTCAACGGGTTCAACCTGATATAGGGCCTCGCCTTTTCCGGCAAGGTCGATATCTGGTAGAAGAGCGGCGACAGGAACATCGTGGCGCTGATGACCAAGGCGACCACCTGATTGACGTCCCTGACATAAGTCCCCAAGGCCGCAAGAAACCAGCTCAAGCCCAATATCATGATCAACAAGGGAAGTATGATGACCGGGATCCAAAGCCCCTGCCAATGCATCGGCGCATTGAGGAAAATGGCCATTGCCACGAGTACAAATATGGCAATGATGGCATTGAACACGGCCGTGACGAGTTGGATCACCGGCAATATTTCAAGGGGAAATACCACCTTTTTGACGTAATTCGCATTACTCAGTATCAAGGTAGGTGCACGATTGATGCATTCGGCAAAAATATTAAACAATATAAGCCCGGTAAATAGCGCAATAGTGTAGTTGCCCTGCACGTGTTCCCCCTGCGCCCATCGGCTCTTGAACAAGCTCCCGAACACAAACGAATAGAGCGCCAAAAGGAGCAGGTTTTGAATGACGTACCAGGACAAGCCGCCGTAGGATCCCTTGAAGCGCGCAGCAATTTCGCGTTTTGACAAGGCCCACAGAAGCTCCCTGTTTCTAACCAAGGCAGATATCATTCAATTAACTCCGTGATGCAGCGTTGTTGGCTCTGCAACTTGTTCTCCTCACGCTGTCAGCGCCAATGACGTCTCGCGTTCAAGTGGCGTGTCTAGCCATCCTGTCGATCACGCTTGCCTGGATGCTCAGGCCAGCGAGTTCTTCAGCTCAGCCATCAGATCGGTTACGTCCTCCACCCCGACCGACAGCCGGATCAGCCCGTCGCTGATGCCCAGCCGCTTGCGATTGGCTGCCGGCACCGAGGCGTGGGTCATGATCGCCGGATGCTCGATCAGGCTTTCGACGCCGCCCAGCGACTCGGCCAGCGCGAACAGTTCGCAGCGCTCCAGCATGCGCCGGGCCTTCTTCAGGCCACCCTTCACCTCGATCGTGATGATGCCGCCGAAACCGTGCATCTGGCGCTTCGCCAGCGCGTGCTGCGGATGGCTTTTCAGGCCCGGATAGATCACCCGCTCCACGGCGGGATGCTTTTCCAGCCACTTGGCCAGCTCCAGCGCGCTGTCGCAATGCGCCTTCATGCGCAGGTGCAGGGTCTTCAGGCCACGCATGGCGAGGAACGCATCGAACGGGCCGGCCACCGCACCGACCGAGTTCTGCAGGAAGCCCATCTGCGTGGCCAGTTCCTTGTTGCTGGCGACCACGATGCCGCCGACCATGTCTGAATGGCCGTTGAGGTACTTGGTGGCCGAATGCAGCACCAGGTCGGCGCCGTATTCCAGCGGTCGCTGCACCATCGGCGAGCAGAACGTGTTGTCGACCACCAGGATCAGACCGTGCTTCTTGGCGAACGCGGCAACCTTGCCCAGGTCGACCAGCTTCAGCATCGGGTTGGTCGGCGTTTCCGCCCAGATCATCCTGGTGTTCGGCTTCAGCGCCGCCTTCATCGCGGCGGTGTCATTCAGGTCGACGAAGCTGAAGTCCAGCCCCGCCGAGCGCCGGCGTACCTTCTCGAACAGGCGGTAGGTGCCGCCGTACAGGTCGTCCATCGCGATCACGTGGCTGCCCGAATCGAGCAGGTCCAGCACGGTCGCCGCGGCGGCCAGTCCCGACGCGAAGGCGAAGCCGGCGACGCCGCCTTCCAGATCCGCCACGCAGCGCTCGTAGGCCATCCGGGTCGGGTTCTGCGTGCGCGAATACTCGTAACCCTGGTGCACGCCGGGACTCTTCTGCACGTAGGTCGAGGTCGCGTAGATCGGCGTCATGATCGCGCCGGTGCTGGGATCAGGATGCTGGCCGGCGTGGATGGCGCGGGTGCCGAGGCCGTGGGGAACGCTGGAGTTCGACTTTTTCATTCGCGGATCATCCGGACTTGGTCAGGGCAAGTCATAAAAGACTGTTATCTTACTCGTTTGCCCCGTACCACCGAAACGCGGAAGCTACGCCTGTTCATTTTTCCTGACCCCCGGTCGACCCGCGGCCGTCGGATGTTCCACCTGGGCCGATAGTGCGGCAACATGCAGGGAATGGCATTCGTGACTGGCATGGGCCACCGCCGTTGACCGGAACCAGATGAAATTCCTTCTCCACGCTAAAGTCGATCAGCTCACCATCCAGGAACGGCTTGGCACTCCCGACTACAGCTACTTTTTCCTGCTGCGCGCCTTCAGCGGTGTGCTTTCACAGTTGGGTGAAGTGATCCATCTGCAGTATCCCGAACAGGCGGATCCGATCCACGCACAATGCCTCGATAACGGCGAAGCTTGCGTACTGCTGTCGTTTGCCCCGCCGCACAAGACTCCGCTGGATCTTGAATGCCCCACGATTCCGGTTTTTGCGTGGGAGTATCCCGACATTCCGGGGCGGATCGAGGAAAACTGCTGGCAGGGTGACCCCAGGCACGACTGGCGACAGGTGCTGGCCCGAACGGGCCGAGCCATCACGTTGTCCAACCACACGGTGGACGCGGTCAAGCGCAGCATGGGGCGTGACTATCCGATCGTGGCGATTCCCTCGCCACTGGCGATCGCGCAGGTCAGCGAACGGTCGTTGCCGAGTCCGGAGGATACCCTGCTGAGAGTTCACGCCAGCGTGGCCGATAGCGCCAAAATGGGGCTCAATCCGAATGGCCTGCTTTGCCTCGAAGAGGAAGACGGAACCCCTTTCGATCCAGGTGACGACGCTGCGTTGCCCGGATCCCTGGCCTGCCAGAACGGCAACGCCACTGACATGCCAGCGCCAGCGGCCGTGCCGTGCGCGCCGGATGAATCGGAGCCTGCCATTTGTGGCTGGGACTTGCCTGCCGCCGCACAGATACGCATGCGCCTGCGCGGCGTGGTCTACACCTCGGTGCTGACCCCCTCCGCCGGGCGCAAGAACTGGGAAGATCTGCTCACCGCGTTCTGCTGGGCGTTCCGGGATACCGCGGACGCCACCCTCATCCTCAAGCTGGCCGGCACCGAGCTGACCTTCCACCATCACCAGCTCCTGATGCTGCTCAGCAAGTTGTCGCCCTTCCGGTGCCGGGTCATCGCCATCAACGGTTACCTGTCAGACCAGGACTATGCCGCCCTGCTGGATGCCACCAACTATTACGTGAACGCGTCATTGTGCGAAGGCTTGTGTCTTCCGTTAATGGAGTTTCTCGCTGCCGGAGTGCCAGCCATTGCCCCCGACAACACAGCGATGGCGGACTATATCCAGGATGATCTGGCGTTTGTGGTGGCGAGCTATCCCGGCCTGCCCAAGCCATGGCCGCACGGTGACAACGAATCCCACCGCACCAGTTGCCATCAGCTGGATTGGCACTCGCTGATGCAGGCCTATCGCCAGAGTCACCAGATTGCCATGCATGACCCGGGACGTTACCGGCAGATGTCACGTCGCGCGCGGGAGGCGATGCTGGCGTATTGCGGCGAGGACGCGGTGAAGTCGCAGCTGCGCGGGTTCCTGTGTCCTTGGCTGCCCACGCAGGAGCGGTCCGGAACCTCCGCGCCCAGCGTATTGAAAAAGCCGACGCCGATCGAATCGTGATCATCATCATCCATACCAGCACGCCCGGCGGTGACCTGCGCCACCAACTCGGGCGCCCCGAGTACAGCTACCGTTTCGTGGTGGAGGAATTCCGGCCGCTGCTGCAGGAACTGGGCACGATCATCGAAGTGACCTATCCGGAACACGAGGTCGACGCCATCTACGCGGACTGCCAGCGGGACGGCGAGTCGTGCGTTTTCCTGTGCTTCCTGCCGCCAAACAAAGTGCCGTTCGGGCTGGCCTGCCCCACCATCCCGGTGTTCGCGTGGGAATACGATACGCCGCCGAATGAGGCCTTCGGCGGCAAACCGCGCAACGATTGGACACGGGTACTGGGTAAACTTGGATCCGCCCTGACCCACTCAAGTTTCACCGTCGAGCGCGTGCATGACGCACTCGGACCGGATTTTCCCGTGTGTTCGGTGCCCGCACCGCTGTGGAATCGCATGCAGACACTGCGCGCCGGCAGTGCGGGACAGTTGCGATTACCCGCGAACAGTCTGCTGGTGGACAGTCGCCACACCGATCTCGGCGCGTATCGGATGAGCCTGATCGAGGCGGCCCTGCCAGACCTCCTGCCGATGCCCGAGCGTGCCGGTGGGCAGGATCTTGTCCTGGACGGCGTGATCTATACGTCCATCTACAACCCGCACGACGGGCGCAAGAACTGGATGGAGATGATCACCGGCTTCTGCGACGCCCTGCGCGACAAGGCGGATGCCACCTTGTTGATCAAGTTGACCCATCATGATCCGCGTGACCTGATCCCGAACATGCTCGAGGCGATCTACAAGATGGGATCGCTCGCGTGTCGCGTGGTGCTGCTCCATGCCTACCTCCCGACTGAGGAATACAACACCTTGTTGCGTTCTAGCACATATGCGGTGAACACGTCCCACGGTGAAGGTCAGTGTCTGCCGTTGATGGAATACATGTCCGCCGGCAAGCCTGCGGTGGCCCCCCGCCATACCGCCATGCTCGACTATCTCACGCCGGAAAATGCCTTCATCGTCGATTCGAGCTCCGAACCGGGAACCTGGCCACATGACCAACGCCAGGTATTTCGCACACTACGCCAGCGCGTCCACTACCAAGCCCTGGTCCGTGCCTACCGTTGCAGTTACCAAGTCGCGCGCCACGAGCCGGAGGTCTACGCCGCGATGAGTGCTGCGGCCACGATGGCGCTGCAGCATTACTGCTCGATGGAAGTGGTGCGAACGCGACTGCAACAATTCGTCAATGCGCGACTTTCGGCCACGCTGGTGAACACTCCGGATGCGCGCCATGTCGATTCCGTCTGAGCGCCAAGTGCTTGGTGCGCGGCGCAACCTGGACATCGAATGCCTGCGCGCGGTCGCGGTCATCGGCGTGGTCTTCCACCACATGCAGGGAAATTTGTTCCATCCGGGACTGGCGTGGATCGACAAACTCTTCCATCGCGCGGATTTCTGGTTCGGCGTGGATCTTTTCCTGGCCATTTCCGGGTTCGTCATTGCCCGCAGCTTTTTGCCCCAGATGAGCACCAGCCGCGGCGACCGGGACGAACAGGTCGGCGTGATCGGTGCGTTCTGGATCCGCCGTTTCTGGCGCCTGCTGCCGTCCGCGTGGCTATGGCTTGGCCTGATCATGCTGGCTGTGGTCGCGTTCAATCACAGCGGGGCGTTCGGCAGCGTCCATGCCAATCTGATGGCGACCCTGGCCGGCATCTTCAACGTCGCGAATTTCCGCTTTGCCGATGCATTCTTCCGCTACGAATACGGCACCAGCTTCGTCTACTGGAGCCTGTCGCTGGAAGAGCAGTTCTATCTGCTGCTGCCATTGCTGGCGCTTGCGCTGCATCGACGCATTGGCCTGCTCATGGTCTGCATCGTCCTGCTGCAGTTGTGCCTGTTTCGCACCCCCATGCTGATGTCCGTGCGTACCGACGCACTGGCGCTCGGCGTATTGCTGGCAATCGCCGCGCCCCGCGCCGGCTATGAAAAATTGAGCCCGCGTTTCCTGCTGCGCCTGCACTGGCTGCGCAGCGTGCTGCCGCTCGTGCTGCTGGCGACCATGGCGATGCTCGCCTCGGGCGATCTTGGCGACTGGCGCTTCCGCATCAGTGCCATTGCCGTACTCTCCGCCGCGCTGGTCTGGCTGGCCTCGTACGACCGCGACTATCTGCTGCCAACCGGCTGGTGCAAGAATCTGCTGGTATGGATCGGAGCCCGCTCCTATGCGATCTATCTGATTCACGTTCCCGTGTATTTCCTGCTGCGTGAAATCTGCTTTCGGCTGGGCACGGCGCAAGGCTCACCCGTGCATCCGTCCGCATGGCTGATGACCGTGCTGGCATGCGGCCTGATTGCCTTGCTGGCCGATCTGAATTACCGCTACCTTGAACAGCCACTGCGCCTGCGCGGCAGACGCATCGCGGATCGCTTCAGGCAGCGCCGGACCAGTCGCCAGGCCCTGGTGGTTTCGCGGGCCTACCCAGACAGCAGCAACATCGATCCCGGTGCATGAGCCGTATTGCCTGCAACGGTTGACCCACCCGCTGACAAGCTTGATACGTCCACCACACGCCACCATCGACGGAGTAACCATGTCCGATCTCACCAAAAAGCTGCTAGGCCTGGCGCCACCTCCGGAGCAGGCCGGAGCGCCTGCACCTGCTGGTCAGCCAGTGGAGGTCGTCGACTTGTCCGGCGCCGCCGGCGTTGGCCTGCATGATGCGGTGCTCAGCGGCTGGTTCCAGAACAGCACCAACGAGGTTTTTCGCGGCATTCCGATCGGACCCGGTGATTCGGTGGTCGACGTGGGCTGCGGCGACGGCGGTGCCAGCATGTTCTGTGCGCGGCGCGGGGCCCACGTCACCGTGGTCGACATCGACCCGCAAGTGATCGCCGCGATCGAGTCGCGCCTGGCGGAAGGCTGCCCGGGCGGCCATGCCAGCCATGTCAGCAACGGCAATCCGCTGCCGCTGGCCAACGCGGTGGCCAACCGAGTGCTGTGCACCGAGGTACTCGAACACGTGGACGATCCTCGGCAATTGCTGTCCGAGCTCGTACGCATCGGCAAGCCGGGCGCGCTCTATCTGCTGACCGTACCGGGCGCCTTGCAGGAGAACCTGCAGAAGCATGTGGCACCGTCGAGTTACTTCCAGAAGCCGAACCACGTCCGTATCATCGAGCGCTCCGAGTTTGCCGACATGGTGACGCATGCCGGGCTGATCATCGAGGAACACACCCAATACGGGTTTTTCTGGTCGATCTGGTGGGCGCTGTTCTGGGCCTGCGAGGTGGATCTGGGCAAACCCAGCCATCCGGCGCTGGATCACTGGACCGAGTCCTGGCGTGCCATTCTGGCGCTGCCGCAAGGCGCCCAGCTCAAACAGCAACTGGATCAATTCATGCCCAAGAGCCAGGTTATCGTTGCGCGCAAGCCATGATCCAGATCCGGCCCTCCCACGTCCGCCAGCAACCGATTGACCGCGTGGCCGCCTCATGAGCCTCGCCCTCACCCGCACCCTGTGGCGCTATCGCGGCTTCATCATGGGCAGCGTCAAGCGCGAGTTCCAGGCGCGCTATCGCAACTCGCTGCTGGGCGCAGCATGGACCGTGTTGCAGCCGCTGGCCATGATCACGGTCTATACCGTGGTGTTCTCCGAACTGATGCGCACGCGCCTGCCCGGCATCGACAGTCCCTACGCGTACAGCATCTTCCTGTGCGCCGGTCTGCTGACCTGGGGGCTGTTCGGCGAGATCCTGCAACGTGGGCAGACGGTGTTCCTGGACAACGGGAACATGATCAAGAAGCTGAACTTCCCGCGCATCTGTCTGCCCGCGATCACGGTGATCAACGCCGTGGTGAACTTCGCGATCACCTTCTCGATCTTCCTGGCTTTTCTGGCAGTCACCCACAGCCTTCCGGGCTGGGTCATCCTGTACGCGATACCGGTCCTGCTGGTGCAGATTGCATTTGCCACCGGGCTGGGCATCATCGCCGGCGTGCTCAATGTCTTTTTTCGGGACGTCGGCCAGTTCGTCAACATCCTGCTGCAATTCTGGTTCTGGTTCACCCCGATCATCTATTCCACCGCTACCTTGCCAGCGTCGGTCAGACCATGGATGAAGCTCAACCCGATGACCCCGCTGGCGCAGGCCTACCAGGGCATCTTCGTATATGGACTGGCTCCATCGTGGTCCACGATCTGGCCCGTTGCCGTTCTGGCCGCGGGACTGTGCGTGGTGGCACTCACGCTGTTCCGCCGTCGGGCGGGTGAAATGGTGGACGAACTCTGATGGGCGACGTCCGCGTCAGTGGCCTGGGCAAGGCCTACAAGCAATATCCGGGGCAGTGGTCGCGATTGGCCGAGTGGATTTTGCCTGCCGGCAAGCCGCGCCACATCGAGCACTGGGTGCTGAAGGACGTCGACTTCCATCTGCACGCCGGCGAGGCGGTGGGTATCGTCGGCGCTAACGGTGCCGGCAAGAGCACTCTGCTGAAGATGCTCGCCGGCACCGTGCGCCCCAGTTGCGGCGAGATCACGATTGGCGGGCGCGTGGCTGCCATGCTGGAGCTTGGCATGGGTTTCCATCCCGATTTCACAGGACGGCAGAACGCGGTGATGGGTGGCCAGTTGCTGGGGCTGTCGCTGGAAGAGATTGCCCAGCTGATGCCGCACATCGAGGCCTTTGCCGAGATCGGCGAATACATCGACCAGCCGGTGCGCACTTATTCCAGCGGCATGCAAATGCGGCTGGCCTTCAGCGTGGCGACCGCCCAGCGACCGGATATCCTGATTGTCGATGAGGCACTCTCGGTGGGTGACTCGTACTTCCAGCACAAGAGTTTCGAGCGCATCCGCGAATTCCGGCGCGAGGGCACCACCTTGCTGATCGTTTCGCACGATCGCTATGCCATCCAGACTGTCTGCGACCGCGCCATCCTGATGGACGCTGGTCGCATCCGCATGCAGGGATCACCCGTCGACGTACTGGACTACTACAACGCCATGATGGCCGAACAAAACCACCACAGGATCCAGCAGAAAACTCTCGCCGACGGCCGGGTTACCACCATATCCGGATCGGGTGAGGCCAGCATTGTCGATGTGCGCCTGCTCAACCAGCACGATCGTCCCGCCGATACCGTGGAGGTTGGCGAACCACTTCGTCTGCAAGTTCGTGTAAGAGTGAACTCCGCATTGCCGCGGTTGGTACTCGGTTTCCTGGTCAAGGATCGCCTCGGCCAAGCGATCTATGGAATCAACACGCACCGCCTCGAACAGCCCCTGGAAGATCTGGCCGCGGGGGAGGAAGCCACTTACTGCTTCAGCTTTCCGGCGCGGCTTGGCAAGGGCAGTTATTCCGTTTCATTGTCGCTGTCTCGTGAGGACTCTCATGTGGACAAGAACTTCGAGTGGCGCGACAACGCATTGATCTTTCATGTATTCAATACGGACATGGAGGACTTCGTGGGCAGCAGCTGGCTTGGCGCTGACGTGACGATCACACGCCATGGCATGGCATCAGGCTCCATACATCCAGTGCAAAGTCTCCCGTAAAACCCGCTGCGAAAATGGGCCAATGCGCCTCTGCAACCGGGCTGGATCGCCAACAAGACATTGCACCTCGTTGGCGCGCACGAAGGCCGGATTCACCCGGACCTCGATTGCATGACCGGCGATGTCCTCCATCATCGCGACCACCTCGCGCAACGAATGGCTGTTGCCCGTGCAGATGTTGAAGGTGTCGCCTTCGCCGCATGTTTCCAGCAAACGGCGGTACGTCCAGGCCACCGTCCGCACGTCCATGAACTCCCGCCAGACGTCGAGGTTGCCCAGTTCGATGATCCCTTCGCCACGACGGAAATGGGCGACGATTTTCGGAATCAGAAAACGTTCGTCCTGGCCCACGCCGGTGTAGTTGAAGGGTCGGGTAAACACCAAGGGAAGGCGGTCGGACCAGGTTCGCGCCATGTATTCCATCGCCAGCTTGCTCACCGCGTAATCATTCGCCGGCGCCGCCGGCACGCTTTCATCGAGCTTGTCGGTCTGCCCCGCGGCCTGGCCGTACACGTTGGCGCTGCTGGCCAGTACCACGATCGATGGCGCAGCCGGCAGCTCGGCCAGCGCGGCGAGCAAATGGCGCGTGCCGACGATGTTGGTCCGGTAGAGCGAATCCACGTCGCCGTGGGCGACAAACGCGATCGCCGCCAGGTGGATCACCGCCCACGGGCGGATTCCCGCCACCGCCGCCTGCACCGCCGCGGCATCGAGCAGGTCGACACGCCTGCCGTGGGCATTCAGGCCGCAGACCTCGTAGCCGGCACGTTCGAGCTCCTCCGCCACGTAGCGGCCGGTGAAGCCGTCGCGGCCGGTGACCAGCACCCGCCGCGGCACTGTCTCAGAAGGAGAAGCCATGCTGGTTCCTGCGCAGATCGGCCTCGACCATCATCCGACACAGTGATTCGAGCGACGTCTGCGCCGACCAGCCCAATGCGGCACGGGCCTTGCTCGCATCGCCGATCAGCAGGTCGACCTCTGCCGGCCGGTAGTGACGCGGATTGATCCGCACCAGGGTCTTCCCGGTTCGTGCATCCACGCCGTGCTCATCGGCTTCCGTACCCTCCCATGCCAGTTCGATGTCCACGGCCGCAAACGCCATGGTGGCGAAATTGCGTACCGTTTCGGTACGCCCGGTGGCCAGCACGCAGGTTTCGGGGGTCTCGGCCTGCAACATGCGCCACATGCCGTCGACATACTCCTTTGCATAGCCCCAGTCGCGCTGCGCGTGCAGGTTGCCGAGTTCCAGCACGTCGAGCTTGCCGAGTCGTATCTTCGCCACCGCATCGGTGATCTTGCGCGTGACGAACTCGCGTCCGCGCAGCGGCGATTCATGATTGAACAGGATGCCGCTGGCGCCGAACAGACCGTAGGATTCGCGATAATTCACCGTGATCCAGTGCGCATACAGCTTGGCCACGCCGTATGGGCTGCGCGGATGGAACGCCGTGTCCTCGGATTGCGGAACCGCCTGCACCTTGCCGAACATTTCCGAAGTGGACGCCTGATAGAAGCGGATCGACGGATCGACCACCCGGATCGCCTCCAGCAAGTGCAGTGCACCCACGCCCGTGATCTGCGTCGTCGTCAACGGCTGGTCGAACGACACGCCCACAAAACTCTGTGCGGCGAGGTTGTAGACCTCGCTGACCTGATACTTCTGCAGCAATCGAATCGCCGCACCCATGTCGGTAAGGTCGAACTCCACCAGCTCCAGCTGCGGGTGGCCGAGGATGCCCAGTTCCTCGATGCGCCAGAAATTGGTCGAACTGGTGCGACGGTAGGCTCCCACCACCCGGTAGCCCTTATGCAGCAGAAGCTCCGCCAGATAGGCACCGTCCTGTCCGGTGATGCCCGTGATCAACGCTGCCTTCATGCGGTTTCCTGCGTACGGTTGAGTACGGACATGCTACGGGCAAGCCGGCGTCTGTCCAAGCGGCGAATCACCATCTCGTGAGTTGCCTCAACTGTCGACAGGCTGCGTGTCCGGCCGCCAGGGTGGCAACCATTGCGCATGGGCGCCATCGAACAGCATGTTCCAGAGGCGGGCGGTCGTGTCCTGCCAGCCAAGCACGGCGTCGGCCTTCGGGGCGTGCCTGGCGCGGTCCGTGGCCGCCGCCTGCCGCAATGCCTCGACCAGACTTTCCACGCGCCCGCCATCGAAATAGCTGGCAAACGCCGAAGACACTTCGCGGAATACCGGGATGTCTCGCGCCATGACCGGCAGGCCGCGGCGTGCCGCCTCCACCAGCGGCAGGCCGAAGCCCTCGGCCTCGGAGGCCGCCACCAGCGCGCGAGCACCGTCATATATCTGTTCGAGATATTCGTCGCTGGCCTGTTCCAGCCAGATCATTCGGGTCCCCGCTTCCGCATGCGAACGCATCCGTGCCGCCAGTGCGTCGGACATCCAGCCTTGTCGACCGACCACCACCAGGACCGCATCGACGCCTTCGGCCCACAGCTGTTCGAACGCGTCCAGCACTAGGGCATGCCCCTTGCGTGGTTCGATCGTGCCGACCATCAGGAAAGCCGGCGACCCGCGCAAGCGCGCCAGCACCTGGCCGGCGTCCGGTGGCAACCCCATGCTCGGCCGCGCCGCACCCGGGTCGTTGCCCGGGTAGAAATAGCCCAGAGGCAGTGCGTCATGTCGCAATGGCGGATGTTCGTCGAACCACTGGCGCACGTCGTCGGCGACAAACCGGGAAATGCACAGCAGGGCATCGGCGTATCGACCAATGCACTGCAGCCAGCGCCCGTGCATCCGGGCGATGCCGTCTGGGAACCATGCCGGCTGGCGAACCGGCAGCAGGTCGTACACCACGAACAGCATGCACACGCCGCGCACGCGCCAGGCATCGAGCAGGGCCGTGTTTTCCGGCAGCGCGTCGGCCACCCAGTCCAGTCCGAGCAGGATGTCGCCCGCCCGCGGCTGCACCACCTCTTCCGGCAGTTCGAACGACGGATGCCCGAGCACCTTCAGGGCGTAACTGCCAGCGTAGCGGTAACTGCCATTTACGAGCCGCACCGGCTCGATCCGGTACTGCGCCTGCGGATGCTGCAGCAGCGCCGACAGCACGCCGTGCACCACGCGCTCGATACCCGTGTGCAGGTCGTTGCCGGCAGTGGCGGTAACGTCGACATACAGCCGCGGTCGATCCACCAAGGGCTGGTTCGCAACCAGGGCCTGTTGCAATTCCCGTCGAGCCGGAGCGTCCATGGCAAATCCGGCGTCCGTGCGCGCCAGGCCTTCCAGCAGGCGCTGTTGTCCGGCCCCCGGCGAGCGCTGGTGGAAGGCCTCGATCGCCTCGCGATAGCGTCCTGCCACTTCGGCCGGATGGTGCTGCTGCCCGATCACGTGGGCCGCTTCGGCGGCGAGCCGCGCACGTGATTCGGCCTCGTCCCTCAGCTCCTGCAGGGCGGAGACCAGCTCGGCATCACTGAACTGGTCGGCAAGTCGAAGCACCGCGGCTTCGGGCAACTCCGTCGCTGTGCCGTGGGCGTTGACGATCAGCGGCAAGCCATGGGCAAGCGCATCGAAAACCGCGGCCGAAGTCTCGCCGCGCGAGTCGGTACGCAGCTGCACCACGATGTCGGTGGCGGCCAGATAGTCGGCATAGCTGTCGGCGCTGACAAAGCCGGTGATGTGGATACGCTCGCCGCCAGCGGCAGCGCTGATGGCCGAAGTCAGCGCCTGACCATACTCACCGCCGTGGTTCTCTCCGACAAAAATCAGCCGGCAGCGGTTGTCGTTTGTCAGCGCGGATTGCAGCCATGCCTCCAGCAGACGATGGTTCAATTTCGTCGGTGCCAGCATGCCGAAGCTGCAGACCACGAAGTCATCCGGCCCGATGCCGAGAAGGCGCCGCGCCAGCCGGCGATCGCCGTAGGTACGCTGTTTCGGAAATGGCACCACCACGAACTTGTCCGCGGCCGCCGCGCCATAGTGCAGACGCGCCTGTTTCACGGCGTAGTGCGAGTGCACGATCACGCCAAGCGCCCGCTCGATCACGTCCCGGTTGACTGGCCAAGTATCGAGCGTCGAAGGGCGGCCATGACGCAGGTCGTGCAGCAAGGCGGCATGACCGTGATTGTCGTACAGCAGGCGCAGGAACGCCGAAGGCTCGCCGGCGGCGTGCGCTATCCAGTTTCTCGCTGCGCCCAGCCACGAATCGTGCAACACCACTACGCCGGGGTGCCGCTGCAGCATGCCGAACATGTGCGCGTGAAACGGCGAATTGCCGAAGTGGTACAGCACTCGATCCTCGGCCGCATGGTCCACAAACCATTGCAGCGAACGAACAGGGAAACTGGCCAGCACCCACGGATCGGTCACCTCGGCCTGATCGACCACCACGTCGATCTCGTAATGGCAGGCCAGCTCACGCAGCAGACGGGCGCTGTAATCGGCGATACCCGACCGCACCGGCGGCAACGGCGACACGTAGATCAGCCGCGGTCGGGCGCACCGCCCGCCCCGCGACTTCGCCTTGTTCCCCACATGACTCTCGATGGCCGCCAGTGCCTTGCGCGCACTGACCGGCCAGCTGAACTGACGCGCCTGCACGCGGGCGTGCGCCCGCAGGCTCTGGACATGGCCATCCCCGCTCAGCACGGCCTGCAACCTGGCCGCAATCGAACTGCGGCTGCGCGGATCGAACAATGCATCCTCGCGCCCGATCACCTCCGGCAGGCTGGCGGCGTTCGAGCCGATCACCGCGGCACCGCACGCCATCGCCTCCAGCGGGGGCAGGCCCAGCCCCTCGTGCAGCGATGGCGCCACGAACAGGGTGCAGCCTGAATACAGTCGCGCCAGCTCCTCATCCGCCAGGGTCCCGGTGAAAACCAGCCGATCGGCAGCCAGGCGATGCCGGTGTGCCACCTGGCGCAGCTGAGCTGCCGTCACCGGATCGCATCGACCGGCAAGCACCAGTTGATGCCGCTGCACGACGCTGGCAGGAAGTTCGGCGAACGCGGCGATCAATGTGTCCACATTCTTGTGCGCGTCGTAACCTCCCGCATACAGCACGAAATCCGGACGCAGGCCCCAGTCCTGCTGCCAGTGGGCCCGGCAGGCGGCATCGATCGGCATGGGCCGGAACACCGGATCGGGGGCACCGGATACCACGGCCACATCCTCCGCCCGCAACTGCAACGCGTCGATGGCCTCACGCCGCGACGATTCGGAAATCGCCAGCAGCAAACCGCAACGCTTGAGCAGGCCCAGCCGCTGGTAGTACCAGCGCCGGTAGGCGGCGTCGTGCAGGTGCCGCGCGGGATTCAGCAGCGGGATCAGGTCGTACAGGGTGGCGACATGCCGATGGTCGTCGATACCGCTGCCCAGCGCCGCCGTCGAATCATCGCCCCAGCCTTCGAACAGGCTGCTGTGCCAGATGCAATCCGCATGCAATCCGCCGAGAAAGCCCGCGTGGGCGACCCTGGCCATCTGCATGCGCCGCTGATTGCCTGGCTGACAGGCCGCAATGCCGGAGGGCAGTTCGTTGACCAGCATGCGCTCGCGCGGAATCAGCCCGTCGAACTGCTCGATGATGCCGAGCGAACTTTCATCCTGCCGCCCGTTCAGCGCCAGCCACACCTCGTGCCGGCCCGCCTCGACCGCGAAAGCCTTCGCCATCGACAGCGTATAGCGCCCGATGCCCCGATGCCGACTGTGCGATTGCGCGCCCTGGAGATCCAGCACGATCTTCATCGCGGCGTTCCGTATCCGTTCAATGGACGTTTCCGTGGTCGTTACCGGCGGCCTGCGGATACAGGCGTGAACGCAGGCGCGCATGCAGACCGGGAACCATACGCACGACCCGCCTGGCGGCACGCCGGAAAAGCGGCACGCGCAACATCGCGCGAACGAGGTTCCCGGGGCGATGGCGCCCTTCCCGGCGCCACGTGGACAACAGTCGCAGTGGCTTTGTCAGGCGCCAGGAGCGGCTCTCGACGAAGGACGCATGCATGCGTGCGTGTTCCCTCGCCAGTTCGGCCAGACGCCGCTCCAGTTCCACGCGCTCCCGATCCTGCTCGGCCAGACGCCGCAGCCGCTGATCACTGGCGACGAGCATTTCGCGATAGTCCACCTGCAGCAAGGCCAATCGATCACGCATGACGCTGTGGTCATGTTCGATCTCCACCAGCCGCGTCAGCCGCTGGTCCGCCAGCAGCCGCCAGTCGATGCCCGCGGCCGGTACCGATGCATCAGTGCGAATGGCACTGGCCGGCGACAGGCCTTCCGTCTTGTTCGTCATGTCAAAAAATCCGTCGGAGTCGCGGAAGCAAACGGCATCATCATGCAGTGCCCTGCAGTTCGTCATCGATCTGGCGCAAGCGCCGGGTCAGCACCGACATGCAGGCCTCGATCGAGAAATTGCTGGCCATGTCGCGTTTCGCCTGTGCCCCCAGACGGTTGCCCAGCGCACGGTCCTGATAGAGCGCGCGCATGTGTTGCGCAGCATGTCGCGGGTCGGGATCGGCCCATTGCTGACCGTCCGCGTAGGGGTACTGGCCCCGCTGCACGGGAATCATCCTGTAATCCACCAAACAGCTGTTCGCCGGCGTCATGAACTCCAGGTTGCCCGAATAGCCTGTCGCCACCACGGCCTTGCCCAGGCACATCGCCTCGGCCATGCCCAGTCCGAAGCCCTCGCAACGATGCAGCGAAACATAGACGTCGATGCAGCGATGCAATGACTGAAGGTGATGGCGCTCGAGCAGGTCGTCGCGCAGCTGGATGCGCGCATCGCGTGCCGCAGCCCCCAGCAACTGGATCAGCAGGGCGGTGTTGCGGTTCCCATTGCTGGACTTGATCAGCAATGAGACCTTCTCGTCCCCGCGTGGGAACGCCTTGCAAAAGGCATCAATGACCGCTTGCGGATTCTTTCTGGCGACGGTCGAATTGAAATCGAAAGAACAGAAAAAGACGTAATCGTCGTCACGCAAGCCGAAATGGTGGCGCTGCAGGCTGCTGTCACTCGTCCCCGGCACCAACGGCAGCGGCACGCGCGTCACCGGCTTGTTGCAGATCCGCCGCATCGCCTGTTCGACGAAGGCGGACGAAACCATGATTTCATCGACCTGATCGATGGCCAGTCGCCAGTCTTCGGGAAAGTTCTCCAGCTCCCAGAACCAGTAGCCGATCACATAACGGCCCCGAGCTGTCGAGATGCCGGCGCTCAGCAAGGTGTCCGCCCAATGATCCGGATTGACAAAGATCAGATCACACCGGTACGGAGAAGCCGTGCCCAGATGGGCGGCCAGCGTGCGGTCATGCCGGGGATGCGGGATATCGATGTCCACGTCGTACAACGAAACCGGATACTTCGTGGCAAGCATGGCATTCGCATAGAGTCGCGCGCATTCCCCAAGACCCAGCCAGCGGGAAAGGTACCCATGGAGATTGACTCCATGCGCCGCCGCGACGTTCGGCGGCTCATGACTGGACCCCACGTCGGGAACCGTCGGCGTGTCGCTGCCCCATTCGCTGGTTCGCCTGAAGCCCAGGTCATGCCTGATCGGCCTTTCCAACCTGCCACGGACCCATTGCCGGATCGGCAACGGAATTCCGTGACGGATTCCGGCCCAGCGCGGACTTGACAAGGTCCGCATGAGAAAACCTCTCAACATCGGATGAAGTGCTTTCAGGGAACGTACCGACACAACCACCTCAGGTATGCCTGGAACAACCATCTCATCGCGACGCGACGTGCATAAAACCGGACCAACACACTTCGGCTTCAGGCGCTCGGCATACGTGACATGAACGCCCGCAGCAGGCCGGAACCATGGGGCCATGCCACTTCACACCCCTGTATGACAGAATACTTGGGATCAAATTGGAGTGATACATGAAGATATTGCTGGTCACCGGCGGAGCCGGTTTCATCGGTGCCAACTTCGTCCTGCAGGCCATCGCCGATGGTCTGCGCGTGGTGAACCTGGACAAGCTCACCTACGCCGGCAACCCCGACACGCTGGCTTCGCTGGACGGGAACGAGCGGCACCTGTTCGTGCAGGGCGACATCGGCGATCGTGAACTGGTGGCGAAACTGCTGGCCGAGCACCGGCCCGACGCCATCGTCAATTTCGCCGCCGAATCGCACGTGGACCGCTCGATCGACGGTCCGGCCGAGTTCGTGCAGACCAATGTGGTGGGCACGCTGGGCCTGCTCGAATGCGCCCGCGACTACTGGCGCGGCCTCGACGGCGCCGCCCGCGACGGCTTCCGCTTCCTGCACGTGTCGACCGACGAGGTCTACGGCTCGCTGGGCGCCGAGGGCAAGTTCACCGAGACCACGCCGTATGCGCCGAACTCGCCGTACTCCGCGTCCAAGGCCGCCTCCGACCACCTGGTGCGGGCGTTCCACCACACCTACGGCCTGCCGGTGCTGACCACCAACTGCTCGAACAATTACGGGCCGTACCAGTTCCCCGAGAAGCTGATCCCGCTGGTGATCCAGAAGGCCCTGGCCGGCGAGCCGCTGCCGGTCTACGGCGATGGACTCAACATCCGCGACTGGCTGTTCGTGGGCGATCATTGCAGCGCGATCCGCCGCGTGCTGGACGCCGGTCGCGTGGGCGAAACCTACAACGTGGGCGGCAATGCCGAGCGCGAGAACATCACCGTGGTGAAGACCATCTGCGCCCTGCTCGACGCGCGCCAGCCACTGGCCGACGGGCGCCCCCGCGAATCGCTGATCACCTACGTCAAGGATCGGCCCGGCCACGATCGCCGCTATGCGATCGATTCGAGCAAGCTGCAGGACGAACTGGGCTGGCGGCCGACCCACACCTTCGAGACCGGCATCGCGCAGACGGTGGACTGGTATCTCGCCCATCAGTCGTGGAGCCAGCGCGTGCTCGACGGCAGCTATCGCATGGAGCGCCTCGGCTCATGAGCACGACGCAGAAAGGCATCATCCTCGCCGGCGGTTCCGGTACCCGGCTGCATCCGATCACCCGCGCGATCAGCAAGCAGCTGCTGCCGGTGTACGACAAGCCGATGATCTACTACCCGTTGGCCACGCTGATGCTGGCCGGTATCCGCGAGATCCTGATCATCAACACACCGCACGAGCAGGCGATGTTCCAGCGCCTGCTGGGCGACGGCTCGCAGTGGGGCCTGGACATCCGCTACGCGGTGCAACCCTCGCCGGACGGGCTGGCGCAAGCCTTCACCATCGGCCGCGATTTCGTCGACGGCAAGCCGAGCTGCCTGGTGCTGGGCGACAACATCTTCTACGGCCACGGTTTCACCGAGCGCCTCAAGCGTGCCGCGGCGCGCGAACACGGCGCCACCGTGTTCGGCTACTGGGTGAAGGACCCGCAGCGTTACGGCGTGGCGGAATTCGACGCCGACGGAAAAGTGGTCGGGCTGGAGGAAAAGCCCGCCACACCGAAGTCCCACTACGCCGTCACCGGACTGTATTTCTACGACGCCCGCGTCTGCGACTACGCCGCGGCATTGCAGCCGTCGCCGCGCGGCGAGCTGGAGATCACCGACCTCAACCGCTGCTACCTCGACGACGGTTCGCTGCACCTGGAGCAGCTCGGCCGCGGCTTTGCCTGGCTCGACACCGGCACCCACGAATCGCTGATGGAAGCGGGCAACTACATCGAGACGATCGAGAACCGGCAAGGCCTGAAGGTCTGCTGCCCGGAGGAGATCGCCCACCTCAACGGCTGGATCGACGACGAGCAGCTGCTGGGCCTGGCCGCGCCGCTGGCCAAGACCGGCTACGGCCAGTACCTGCAGGGCCTGGTGCGCGAGGGACACGCCCGATGAAGGTGATCCAGACCAGCCTGCCCGGCGCGCTGATCCTCGAACCGCAGGTGTTCGGCGATGCCCGCGGGTTCTTCTACGAAAGCTACAACGAGGCGAAGTACCAGGAGGCCGGCGTCGATCACCGCTTCGTGCAGTCCAACGTGTCGCGCTCGGCGCGCGGCGTGTTGCGCGGCCTGCATTACCAGTGGCCGAATCCGCAGGGCAAGCTGGTCAGCGTGCTCGAAGGCGAGGTCTACGACGTGGCGGTGGACATCCGCCGCGGCTCGCCCACCTTCGGTCAGTCGATCGGCGTGATGCTGACGGCCGACAACCATCGCCATTTCTGGGTGCCTGAAGGCTTCGCGCACGGCTTCTGCGTGTTGTCCGAGTTCGCCACCTTCAGCTACCAGTGCACCGCGCTGTATGACCCCAGGGCCGACGCCGGCATCCGCTGGAACGACGCCGCGCTCGGCATCGACTGGCCGATCAGCGCGCCGCTGCTGTCCGACAAGGACGGCAAGACGCCCCTGCTCGCGGACGTGCCAGCGGAGCGCCTGCCGGTCTACGTGGCATGAAGATCCTGCTGCTCGGGGCCAACGGCCAACTCGGCCGCAGCCTGCTCGATCACGGCGGCCTCGCCGCGCGCGGCGAGCTGGTCGCCGCCAGTCGTGATGGCGTGCTGGCCGGCGGCGGGCACGGCGAGCTCGCCGACCTGTCGAACCCCGCATCCCTGCCCGCCCTGCTCGACCGCCTGCAACCCGACCTGATCGTCAACGCCGCCGCCTATACCGCAGTCGATCGCGCCGAGCAGGAGGAGGCCCTGGCCACCCGCGTCAACGGCGAGGCGGTGGGCGTGCTCGGCCACTGGGCCGCGGCACGTGGCGCGCTGGTGATCCACTACTCCACCGACTACGTGTTCGACGGTCGGCAGTCGCAGCCGTACGTGGTCGACGCAGCCACCGGTCCGCTCGGCGCCTATGGCCGCAGCAAGCTGGCCGGCGAACTCGCGCTGCGCGACAGCGGCGCCGACCATTTCATCTTCCGCACCGCCTGGGTCTACGCGGCGCACGGCCACAACTTCCTGCGCACCATGCTGCGCCTGGGCGCCGAACGCGACGAGCTGCGCGTGGTGGCCGACCAGCACGGCGCACCCACCGACACCGGCTTGATCGTGGACGGAACGCTCGCCGCACTCGATCGCTGGTTGTCGTCGGATCGTGTGCAACGCGATGCACTGGCCGGCACCCATCACCTGGTTGCCAGCGGCGCGACGACCTGGCACGGCTTTGCCGGCGCGATCTTCGCCGAGGCCGCCACCCAGGGCCTGCTGGCGCGCGTGCCCCGCGTGCTCGTGATCGACAGCAGCGAATTCCCCACGCCGGCCGTGCGTCCGGCCTGGTCGCTGCTGGACAATGGCGGTTTCCAGCGGCATTTTGGCCTTGCCCTGCCCGTCTGGACGCGGGGCTTGCGCGATGTCGTGCGCCAGCTTGCCTCATCCATGCATTGAACGAGATCCTGCCACCATGTTGATCCCCCTCATCCTCAGCGGTGGCAGCGGCACCCGGCTCTGGCCCGTCTCGCGCAAGAACCTGCCCAAGCAGTTCCTCGCGCTCGCCGGCAAGGGCACGCTATTCCAGCAGACCATCGCGCGCACCCGCCAGTTGCCCGACGTCGTCGCGCCGATCGTGGTGGCCAGCGAGGATCACCGCTTCCTCGCCGCCGACCAGTTGCTGGAGGCCGGCATCAGGGACGCCAGCATCGTGCTGGAACCGCTGGCCCGCAACACCGCGCCGGCGATCGCGCTGGGTGCGTTGCAGGCCTTGCAGCGCGACCCCGAGGCCATGCTGCTGGTGCTGCCGGCCGATCACCTGATCGGCGACACCGACGCCTTCGTCGAGGCCGTGAGACAGGCGCAGCCGCTGGCGGCGCAGGACTGGCTGGTGACGTTCGGCATCCGCCCGGACCGGCCGGAAACCGGCTTTGGCTACATCCGCCGCGCCGACCCGATCGACCGCCACGGCTATCGCGTCGAGCAGTTCGTCGAGAAGCCCGACCTGGCCACCGCCCAGTCCTACCTGGCCGACGGCGGCTACGACTGGAACTCCGGCATGTTCCTGTTCAAGGCCGCGCGCTACCTGGAAGAACTGGCCGCGCACGCGCCGGCGATGCTGGAAGCGGTGCGCATGGCGCACGCGAAAGCCACGGTCGATCTGGACTTCGTGCGCATCGACCGCGACGCGTTCGCCCAAGTGCCCGACGACTCGATCGACTACGCCGTGATGGAGAAGACCCGCCGCGCCGCGGTGATCCCGGTCAGTTGCGCATGGAGCGACATCGGTTCGTGGTCGGCGCTGTGGCTGACCGGCGACAAGGACGCCGACGGCAACCTGCGCGAAGGCGACACCCTGGCGGTGGACACGCATCGTTCGCTGCTGCGCTCGCACGACCGCCACCTGCTGGCCACCGTGGGCGTCGACGACCTGATCGTGGTGACCACGCCGGACGCGACCCTGGTGGCCCACCGCGACGCCGCGCAGGACGTGAAGAAGATCGTCGAGCAACTGAAGGCCGCCGGCCGTAGCGAACACTCGCTGCATCGCGTGGTGCACCGCCCCTGGGGCAATTACGACTCCCTGGAGGAAGGCGAGCGCTTCCAGGTCAAGCGGATCCAGGTCAAGCCGGGCGCTTCGCTCAGCCTGCAGAAGCACCATCATCGCGCCGAGCACTGGATCGTGGTCTCCGGCACCGCCGAGGTCACCTGCGACGACAAGGTGTTCCTGCTCGGCGAGAACCAGAGCACGTACATCCCGCTGGGCAGCAAGCACCGCCTGCGCAACCCCGGCAAGGTCGTGCTGGAACTGATCGAGGTGCAGTCCGGCAGCTATCTGGGTGAGGACGACATCGTGCGTTTCGACGATGTCTACGGCCGCGTCTGAGCGCGACGGCCGCTGCCGCAGCGGGCCACGGATTCGCTGAAACGGGAACCTCGATTCGCCCCATGGCTGCCGACCGCCACGTCGTTCAGGCCGTCTGCGCGCACTTCGCCGACGCGGGCCAGGAGCCCGTCCCGGCGGTGCGCAGCACGGCTTGGGCCGCCCATTCGCCGGTCTCGCAGCCACCTTCCATGAAGCCCTGGTTGTCGAACGCGCAATGCTCGCCGGCAAAGTGCAGGTTGCCCACGCGCTCGCCGATGGCGCCACGGATGCCGGTCCATTGGCCTGGCAGGAAGCACGCGTAGCTGCCCAGGGTCCACGGGAACGTGGGCCAGTGCATGCGCGCCTCGCGCGCCCCGTCCCTCGCCCCGGACAGTCCCGGGAAGACCGCTTCCAGTTGTTGCACGGCGGCGGCAGCCTGCTGCTTCGCGCTGCCGCTTCCCAGCTCGACGCCATGCCGTCCGCCGGTGAAGTTGGTCAGGATGCCGGCCGTACCAGGCTGCATGCGGCTGGTTTCCCAGGTGGTCTGCAGCGGCAGGTCGGTATAGATGGCGCCACCGCTCTGGTGGCGCGTGTGCCAGACCCGCTCGTTGAAGCCGATCATCAGCTTGGCGTTGGTGCCATAACCGAGTTCGGCGATCGCACGGCGTTTCAGCGCCGGCAACGCCGCGTCGATGCGTACGCGGCGCAACGTGGTGAAGGGCAAGGCCAACACCACCTGTTGCGCGCGCACCTCGAATGCGCCGGCATCGCGCTTGAAGCCCAGCACGTAGCGGCCATCGGCACCCTGGCCGAGCGACTCCAGCACGCTGCCAGTGTGGATGGCGTCGGCCAGTCCCGCGCCCAACCGCTGCACGATCAGGTCGTTGCCGCCGCGCGCGTGGAAGCGCTCGTCGCTTTCGCCGAAAATGCGGAAATGGTCCCGACCCGGATCAATGAAGGTGAGGAAATTCAGCGCGGACTGTTCGTCGCAGTCCAGACCCATCTCCGTCGTGTAGGCCACCTCGATCAGGGTGCGCAGCCAGCCGCTGGCGCCCTGGCGATCCAGCCATTGCGTGATCGTTTCGCGATCCAGTCGCTGCGCGCCGCCGGGCGTGGCCGCGGTGATTTCTTCCTCCGGCAAGGTCGCCGCGTCGCGGGCGATCGCCGCGGCCAGCGGCGCGAATTCGCGCAGGATGTCGTCCTCGCCGTAACGCCGACCGTTGCAGAACCAGATGTCGCCGAACGCAGCCGTGGGATCGCGCGACAGGTCGTCCAGTTCGATGCCCAGCTCACAGGCCAGCGCGCGGATATGCGCGTGGCCGGTGTCGATCAGCTCGCCGCCCAGTTCGCACACCTGGTTGTCGGCGAAGTGGCCGCGCAGGCTGAGCATGCGCCCGCCGATGCGCTCCTGTGCCTCGTACACACGCACCGGCACGCCGGCCTGGCGCAACCGGTGCGCGCAGGTCAACCCGGCCACGCCGGCGCCGACCACCACCACTTCATCCGTGCCGGTGGCGCGAAGGGGCATCGGCACGCGTGCGCAGGCGCCCAGCATCAGCGCCGCGGAAGCCACCGCCGATTGCCGCAGGAATCGGCGCCGCGCATGATCCACCCGCAAGCTGCGTTCGCGCGCAATCGCCTCATCCAGCGGTTCGCCCGTACTCCGGGACACGGCCGCAATCGCCGCAGCCCGCCGCAACACATCGACCAGAGCCGTCCGAGCCATCGTCTTACCCCCAGTCGGTACACCCCCGCGCACGGGCGCAGCCTACGCCGAATCTGCCACCGCATCGATTGCAACGACAGGTATCCCGGGGCTACTCCCGACGGCGACCGCGCTGCGCCCGTGAGCCTGGGCGATCGTCACTCGATGTGGAAATGGCGTTTGAACGGGACGCCGACGGCGGCGGGCTCTTCCAGTTCGCGCGCATAGCGATGCCCCGCATACACCGCGTGGGCGATCAGACCCGGCGCCTCGGCGTCGCCGATGCAGCGCAGTGATTGCAGGCCCGCAGCGGACCACTCGGGCTCGCGCCGCAACAGCTCCTGGTACAGCGCTTCGTCGGGCAGGCGGGCGGTGACCGTGACGACAGCGTCGCAGGCCAGCTCGCGACGCTGGTGGTCCCACACGTTTTCGATGGCGAGCGTGCTGCCGGCATAGCCGACGATGTCGTGCGACACGACCGCCTCGATGCCAAGCTTGGCCATCCGCTTGCGGATGTGCCGGTAGTCCAGCGTGTGCTGGCTCCACGGCGCGACGCTGTCCTCCGGCGTCAGATACGCCACTTCGCAACCGCGCAGGCGCAAGGCTTCGGCTGCGATGCCCGCGTGGTAGAAACCGTCATCGTCGAACACCACCACGCGGCCCTCGGGCAGACGGCCATCCATCAGGTCGTCGGGCGTATAGATGCGCGCGCCGTCGGCGAAGCCGTCGATGGCCGCGCCGTGGCTGCGGCCGTAGCCGTCGCGGCGCCAGTGGCAGCCGGTGGCGATCACCACGTGCTCGGCGCCGAAGTCCAGCACGTCCTGCGCGGTGAGTTCGGAATCGAGATAGACGGCTATATTCGCCAGCTTGCGGATCTGGCCGACGCGCCAGTCGCGCACGCGCGCCCATTCGGCCAGGCCCGGCAGGCGCGCTTCGCGAGTGACGCGGCCGCCGAGTTCCTTGCGCGCCTCGGCCAGGCTCACCTCGTAGCCGCGCTGGCCCAGCGCGCGCGCCGCTTCCAGTCCGGCCGGGCCGGCGCCGACCACCAGCACGCGCGCCGCCGAGCGCTTCGGCGCGATGCGCTCCGGGTGCCAGCCCTTGCGCCACTCCTCGCCCATGGTCGGGTTCTGCGTGCAGCGGATCGGCGAGATCGTCATGTCGCCGGAAACGCAGATGTTGCAGCCGATGCATTCGCGGATGTCGTCGCTGCGGCCTTCTTCGATCTTCTTCGGCAGGAACGGATCGGCGATCGACGGACGCGCGCAGCCGATCATGTCGAGCACGCCGCGCTTGAGTTGCGAGACCATGGTGTCGGGCGAGGTGAAGCGGCCCACGCCGACCACCGGCTTGCTGGTGGTCTTCTTCACGAAGTCGATGAACGGCTCCTGCGCGCCTTCGGCGGCAAAGCGCGAGGGCACCGAGTCGTTGTACCAGGCGGCCACGTTCACGTCCCACAGGTCGGGCAGCTCGGCCAGCATGGCGACGATTTCCTTCGCCTCGGCCAGCTCGACGCCGCACGGCCCCAGCAGCTCCTCGGTGGCGAAGCGCAGCGCCACGGCGCAGGTGTCGCCCACCGCATCCTTGGTGTCTTCGAGCACCTCGCGCAGCAGCCGCACGCGATTCTCCAGCGAGCCGCCGTACTCATCGCTGCGCTGGTTGCGCCGGCGCTGCAGGAAGTGCATCGCCAGCGACAGGTCGTGCGCGGCGTAGACGTAGATGATGTCCATGCCCGCGCGCCTGCCGCGGACGGCTGCTTCGCGATGCCAGCGGCGGTATTCGCGGATGTCGTGCTTCGTCATTGCCCGCGCCTGGTGCGGGTAGCCGTACTTGGTCGGCTGGTGCGACGGCGCGATCAGCACTTCGCGCGAATACAGGTTCGACGCGGTGGGGCCGTTATGGGTGAGTTCCAAGGCGGCCAGCGCGCCGTGCGCGTGCACCTTGTCGCACATCAGCGCCAGCGCGGGGATGTCGCGATCGTCCCACAGCCGCGCCTCCACGTACGGCGTGAGATCGCCGCTGGGGTGGATCTCGCACTCCTCGGTGGAGACCACCGCCCAGCCGCCCTCGGCCTTCATCTCGCGCATCGCCGCATGGGCCAGCGGCATCGCGTGGCCCATGCCGTTGCAGTGCGGCACCTGGAAGAAGCGGTTCTTCGCGGTGACCGGGCCGATCTTCACCGGTTCGAACAGGATGTCGTAGCGGGGGTCGCGCATGGTGCTCAGGCCTCGGTGGCGGCGACCGGCTTGCGCCGCCACCGCATGAAGACATACAGCGGCAGGCCCGCGGCGATCAGCCCCAGCGCATACACGAACGGCCCGCCGCCGATGCCGACGAAGGCGAACACCACATACGCCGTGCCGATGCCCGCCACCAGCAGCACGCCGCGCCCGCTGCAGCCCGGCGCGCCGCGCCGCCACAGCACCGCCAGCGCCAGCGCGCAGGCCAGGTACAGGGGCAGGTTCGCCGCCGTCACCACCAGGGTGATGAAGGTGAACGCCGCCACCAGCGAACTGCTGTAGCTCATCCACACCATCACCGAGGCCAGCGTCGCGGTGATCAGCAGGGCGGCAACCGGCGCGCCATGACGGTTGCTGCGCGCAAGCAACGGTGGCAGCACGCCGTTGTCCGCCATGGTGCGGGTCAGTTGTCCGGCCAGCAGGGTCCAGCCATTCAGGGCGCCGAGTCCGCTGATCACCACGAACAGCGCCAGCCAGCGACCCGACCCGGCATGGCCGAACGTGTCCATCAACAGCGCGAATGGCGCGCTGGCGCTGGCCAGCACGTCCTGCCGCAGCAACAGCAGCGGCACGGTCGACACCACGACGTAGATCAGCGCGACCACCACCGCGCCCGTCATCGTGGCGCGCGGAATGGTGCGGCCGGGGTTGTCCACGCGGCTGGCCGGAATGCTGGCCGATTCGATGCCCAGCATCGCGAACAACGCGATGGTGGAGGCCGCCATCACGCCGGCAAGCGTCACCGGGGTGGTCGGCGGATGGGCCGCATAGCTGCCCGGCGAGTTCAGCAACACCCAGCCGCCAAGCACGGCGATCGCCAGCATCGGCAGCAGCTTCAGCGTGGTGGTGACGATCTGCACGATGCCGCCGGTACGCACGCCGAGCAGGTTGACCAGGGTGAACAGCCACACCAGCACCAGGGCAAACCACACCGGTGGAATGACGCCGAGTGCCGGCATCACCACGGTGACGTAGCCCACCACGCCGGTGGCCAGCGCCGCGTTGGTCAGCCACAGCGACACCCAGTACGCCCACATCGACATGTAGGCCGGCAGCTCGCCCAGCGTGTCGCGGACATAGCCGTAAGGGCCATCGGCGGCAGGCAGCGCCGCGGACAGATGCGCGAACACCCGCGCCAGGGTGAGGCAGCCGAACAGGGTGATGCCCCAGCCGATCAGCGCGTTGAAACCGAACGGCGCCAGCGACGAGGGCAGCAGGAAGATGCCCATGCCGATCACGTTGCCGACCACCAGCGCGGTGCAGGTCCAGAAGCCGATCAGGCTGCGGTCACGCATCTCGACGCGCACCTGTCCGCTTCGGTGGCAGCGCATGCGGCGACGAGTTCATGCAGATTTGCCGGCCGGCCCCGCATAGGCCGCGCGCAACAGGTTCTGGAAATGCCATACGCCGCTTTCGCGCTTCGGGTTGAGCCGGCCGGGCATGTATGCGCCGGAGGCCAGCCCGCGCTGCACCGCCTCGCAGATGCCGATGTCCTCGTTCTGCACCTCGTCGCTGAAGCTGCGGTCGGCCTCCATGCGCGCCTGCGCCGCGGCGTCCTGCGCGTAGTAGTAGTCGAACACGATGCGGCAGCGGCCCGGGCCCAGCGGCAGGATGCGGTTGGTCTGCAACCTCCCCGGCATGATGTTGAGCATCACGTTGGGATAGATGAAGTAGTAGAACGCCTCGCCGTCGCCGTAGATGTCGGTGCTGTTGCGCAGCGGCGAGGACTGCAGCGAGTGCCAGGCGAACAGCTCGGTGTCGTAGGCGCGGTAGTCGAGCACCTTCGACAGGCCCGGATGCACGTGCGGCAGGTGGTAGCCCTCGAGGTAATTGTCGACGTAGACCTTCCAGTTGCAGTCGATGTCGTAGGTGTCGCGGCGCAGGTAGCGCATCGCCGCCAAGTCGATCGGCGCGATGCGTTCGGCGATGCCGCCATAGACCTCCTCGAACGGCGGCACGGCAGCGTCCAGCGCCACGAACACCAGCCCCTGCCATTCGTGCACGCGCAGCGGCGGCAGGCGGATGTCCTCCACCCGGAAGTCGGCGGCGTCCTGCATCTCCGGCGCGCTGCGCAGCTGGCCTTCCAGCGTGTAGGTCCAGCCGTGGTACTTGCAGTGCAGCGCCCGCGCGCCCTTGCCGTCGCACAGCGCCAGCGGACCGGCGCGGTGGCGACAGACATTGGGAAAGGCCCGCAGCACGCCATCCTGGCCGCGCACCAGCAGCAGGGGCACGCCGCCGACCTGATCAACCACGTGATCGCCCGGCTCGGCCAGCTGCTCCCGATGGGCCACCAGTTGCCAACTGCGTGCGAACACCGCGCGCTGCTCCATCGCCAGCATCGCCTCCCCCGCGTAGTAGCGCGCCGGCAAGGCGTGTGCCCGGTCGAGCGGTTCGACGACGGTGTCGGTGTGCATGGATTGCTGTCCCCCGGTTGGATGGCCGCGAACAACCCGGCCGATGCGACCCGCCCAGCCCGGCGGAGGCGTCCGGCTGAGCCTAGCGCTTGTGTCGAACCGGCGGCAACCGCAGCTGCGCCGCGCCGGCCGGCGCCACTATCTCCCAGCCGGATTCGGTTGTAGATTGCGGCGAACCCCGCGAGAGGCCGCTACCTTCCATGTCAGGCGCCGCACCGCTGTCGTCACTCCGGCCCGTCGCCCCGCGTGGGGCGTTCCCGTCGCCAGCACGAGGCGGCGCATGATCGCCGCTTCGGCCAGCGGCACGCTGGAGCAGGCGTTGGCGCACGCGGAGCGGTTGCTGCAACGCGACCCGGCGCTGGCGGTGGAACAGCTCGAAGAAATTTTGCAGGCGGTCGGCGCGCATCCGTTGGCGCTGCAATTGCTGGCGGCCGCGCGCTTGCGCCAGGGCGATGCGCAGGCCGCGCTCGACATCCTGCTTCCGCTGGCGCCGTCGCAACCGGCATGGGCTGCGCTGCAGTTCGACCTGGGCGTGGTGCTGGGTCGGCTCGGCCGCGGCGAAGACGCGATCGCCGCGCTGCGCCGCGCGGTCGCACTGCAACCCGACCTGCCGCAAGCCTGGCGCGAACTCGGCGACCACCTGATGGCAGCCGGCGAGCAGGACGCGGCGGACGCCGCCTATGCCCGGCACGTGTTGCACTCCACCCATGACCCGCGCCTGATGGGCGCGGCCGTGGCGCTCGCCGAAGGCCGCGTTCCGCAGGCCGAGGCGCTGCTGCGCGAGCATCTGAAACAGGCGCCCACCGACGTGGCGGCGATCCGCATGTTCGCCGAAGTCGCCGCCCGCGTGGGCCGCAACGAGGATGCGCTGAACCTGCTGGCGCGCTGCCTCGAACTGGCCCCCGGCTTCGACGCCGCGCGCCAGCACTACGCCATGGTCCTGCATCGCAGCAACCAGCCCGAACAGGCGCTGGCGCAGATCGAACACCTGCTGGCCAACGATCCGCAACACCCGGCCTACCGCAACCTCAAGGCGGTGGTGCTGTGCCGCATCGGCGATTACGAGCCGGCCCTCGCGATCTACGCCGACCTGGTGCAACGCTACCCGGACAACCCGCGGGTGTGGATGAGCTATGGCCACGCGCTGAAGACCGCCGGCTTCGGCGAACGCGCGATCGCCGCCTACCGGCACAGCCTGGAGCGCCTGCCCTCGTTCGGCGAAGTCTGGTGGAGCCTGGCCAACCTCAAGACCTTCCGCTTCAGCGCGGCCGACCTCGCCACGATGAGCGACCAGCTGGCGCGCAGCGACCTGTCGGACGAAGACCGCCTGCACATGGAGTTCGCGATGGGCAAGGCGCGCGAGGATGCCGACGCCTGCGCGGATTCGTTCGCCCACTACGCACGCGGCAACGCGATCCGCCGCGCGCAACTGCACTACAGCGCGGACGCGACCAGCGCGCGGGTGGACCGCGCCTGCGCGCACTACACCGGCGAGTTCTTCGGCGCGCGCGCGGGCGTGGGCTGCCCGGCGCGCGATCCGATCTTCGTCGTTGGCCTGCCGCGCGCCGGTTCCACCCTGATCGAGCAGATCCTGTCCAGCCACAGCCAGGTCGAGGGCACGATGGAGCTGCCCGAAGTCGCCTCGATCACCCGCGGCCTGCGCCGGCAGGGCGAGGGTGAAGGCGCGACGCCCTACCACGACGCGCTGGCCGCGCTCGACGCCGACGCGCTGCGCGCGCTCGGCGAGCGCTACCTCGCGCACACGCGCATCCATCGCAAGACCTCGGCACCGCTGTTCATCGACAAGATGCCGAACAACTTCATGCACATCGGCCTGATCCAGCTGATGCTGCCGAACGCCCGAATCATCGACGCGCGCCGGCATCCGCTGGCGTGCTGCTTCTCGGCGTTCAAGCAGCACTTCGCGCGCGGGCAGAGCTTCAGCTACGACCTGGAAGACGTCGGGCGCTACTACCACGACTACGTCCGCCTGATGGCGCACTTCGACACGGTGCTGCCCGGGTGCATCCACCGCGTGTTCTACGAGCGCATGGTGGCCGACACCGAGGGCGAGGTTCGTCGCCTGCTGGATTATTGCGGCCTGCCATTCGAGGACGCGTGCCTGCGCTTCTTCGAGAACCCGCGACCGGTGCACACCGCCAGTTCGGAGCAGGTGCGCCGCCCGATCTATCGCGAGGGCGTGGATCACTGGCGCCACTTTGCGCCGTGGCTGGGGCCGCTGGAACAGGCACTCGGGCCGGTGCTGGACAGCTATCCCGAGGTGCCAGGGTTCATCTGAAAGTTGGGGGTTGGGTTGGTTTGCCGTTCACCGGATGAGGGGAAATCGCATGCATGCAAGCAGTTCCAGACAGGCCATGAACGCCCGACGGGCGACGTTGATCCGGTTGCCGCTGGCGGCCGCCATCTGTCTCGCCATGGCGGCGCCCGCCATGGCGCAGGACACCGGACAGTCCACGCCGCCCGACACCACGTCGTCGACAAAGAAAGCCACCACGCTCAGCGTGGTCACGGTGACCGCGCAGAAACGCACGGAGAACCTGCAGAAGGTGCCGATCAGCATGGACGTGCTGGCCACCGACCAGCTCGAAGCGCTGCACGTGAAGAGTTTCGACGACTACGTGAAATACCTGCCCAGCGTGACGTTCCAGCAGGGCGGTGGCGGCATCGCCACCGGCCCCGGCTTCGTCTCGATCTACATGCGCGGCGTGACCAGTGGCGGCAACACCAACCACTCCGGTTCGCAGCCGAGCGTGGGCGTGTACCTCGACGACCAGCCGGTGACGACGATCCAGGGCCCGCTCGACATCCACATGTACGACATTGCCCGCATCGAAGTGCTGGCCGGCCCGCAGGGCACGTTGTACGGCGCCAGCGCCGAGGCCGGCGCCCTGCGCATCATCACCAACAAGCCCGACCCCAGCGGCTACGCGGCCAGCTACAGCCTGGGCGTGGACACGCTCGCCCACGGCGGCATCGGCTACACGGGCGAGGGCATGCTCAACCTGCCGATCAACTCGACGGCCGCGATCCGCCTGGTCGGCTGGCGCGAGCACGACGCCGGCTACATCGACAACAAGGCCGGCTCGCGTACTTTCCCCACCTCGGGCATCACCATCAGCAACGCGCCTGGCTGCACGGCGAGCGGAACCGCGCCCTCGTCGGCATCCCAGTGCGTCGGCCATGCAAAAGACAACTACAACGACGCCAACATCACCGGCGCGCGCGCCGCGCTGAAGGTCGACCTCGACGACAACTGGTCGATCACGCCGATGCTGATGGGGCAGCAGACCATCTCGCACGGCAACTTCGCCAGCGACCCGGCGGTGGGCGACCTGGCCGTCACGCATTTCTATCCCGAGCGCGTCAACGATCGCTGGTGGCAGGGCGCGCTGACCGTGCAGGGCAAGATCGGCAACTTCGACCTGACCTATGCCTACGCGCACCTCAAGCGCAATCAGGAGGAGCAGACCGACTACAGCGACTACGGCTTCTGGTACGACGCGCTGTACGGTTCCGGCGCGTATTTCTACGACAACAGCGGCGCGCTGATCAATCCGTCGCAACACATCAGCGATCGCGACGGCTACACCAACAGCAGCCACGAGCTGCGCCTGGTCTCGCCGGCGGACGATCGCCTGCGCCTGGTCGCCGGCGCGTTCTGGCAGAAGCAGAAACACGACATCATGCAGAACTACCAGGTCGACGGCCTGGCCGACGCGCTCTCCGTCAGCGGCTGGAGCGACACCATCTGGCTGACCCGGCAGATGCGCTACGACCGCGACGAGGCGCTGTTCGGCGAACTGTCGTGGGATTTCATCCCCGACGTGCTCACCGGCACCTTCGGCGAGCGCTACTACCGCACCAGCAACCAGCTGTACGGCTACTTCGGCTACGGCGCGGGCTTCTCCTCCAGCCAGGGCGAGGCCGCCTGCGTGTCGCCCGAGCCGTTCATGGGCGCGCCGTGCCTGGACTTCAACAAGAAGGTGAAGGAGAGCGGCAACCTCACCAAGTTCAACCTGACCTGGAACATCAGCGACACCAAGATGATCTACGCCACCCGCTCCGAGGGCTTCCGCCCTGGCGGCGTCAATCGGCGCGGCACCTTGCTGCCGTACCACGCCGACTTCCTGATCAACCAGGAGCTGGGCTGGAAGACCTCATGGCTGAACAACCGGGTGTCCTTCAACGGCGCGGTGTTCCGCGAAACCTGGAACGACTTCCAGTTCCCGATCCTCGGCGCGAACGGCCTCACCGAAATCAAGAACGCCAACTCCGCCCGCATCGAGGGCCTCGAATCGCAACTGAACTGGCAGGCCACCTACAACCTGCAACTGACCGCCGGCTGGGCGCTGTATCGCGCGCGGCTGACCGCCAACTACTGCGGCTTCACCGACGCGAGCGGGCGCCCGATCACCGACTGCCCGCCCGGCTCGCTCAATCCGCAGGATGGCAGCGTGGTGTCCGGGCCGCTGGCGCCCAGGGGTACCCAGCTGCCGATCACGCCGAAGTTCAAGGGCAACCTGATCGCGCACTACAGCTTCAACATCGGTGACAGCGACGCGTTCGTGCAGGCGGCCCTGGTCCACGTCGGCAAGCGCACCACCGACCTGCGCCTGAGCGAGCGGGCGCTGCTCGGCGACCTGCCCGCCTACACCACGCTGGACCTGTCCGCCGGCGTGCAGAAAGGCAGCTGGTCGGCCGACGTCTACATCAACAACGCGTTCGACAAGCGCTCGGCGCAATACAAGTACACCGAGTGCGGCGTCGACGTCTGCGGCGCGCACGGCGTGGTGGCGCCATACCCGAACGGTCAGGTCTACACCGGCTACAGCCTGCCGCGCACCATCGGCATCCGCTTCAAGCAGGAGTTCTAGTCGTCCGCGACACGCCGCCGCCCCGCACGAATGGGGCGGCGGCGTGTCGTCGTGCGCGCGATGTGACGCCGGATCGAGTCCGCTGGTCCATCAGGGGTCAGGCGATCGCCAAATAATATTCACACTCATGATAGTTAATATTGACGAGTGGTGAATTTGTCCGCATGATGCAACGGCAAGGGCCTTTCCCGGCACCACGCGTAAAAGGTGGCTGCAGGGGCGGAACGGGAAGGCGTGCCGGACGCACGATTCGAGTCAGGCAGAGCGGGTAGTTCGGCAAGTCCGGGGAAACTGGAACTCCTTCAGTGAGGTGAGTCCGTGCGAGCGAAACTTCGTCTTTGGCGGTTCCCCCGGTATCCATGCCGGAATGCATTGCCGCCCGGGGGTATCCGGCGGCTGCGAATTCTCGCGCACGACGGCGCCCGTGACGATCATGCACGGTAACGAGTCCGCGATTCCGGTTTCCCAAGCATCGACCATGCCCGGCGTGCGGGCCTGGCTCGCGCTGGGCGTCCTGTGTTTCGTGTACGTCCTGAACTTTCTGGACCGGCAACTGCTGGCCATCCTCGCCAAGCCCATCCAGGACGCGCTGGATCTTTCCGACGGCCAGCTGGGGCTGATCGGCGGCCTCTACTTCGCGTTGTTCTACACGTTCATATCGATCCCGATCGGCTGGCTGGCCGACAAGACGAATCGCGTCAGGGTGTTGTCGCTGGCTTGCGCCGTCTGGAGCGCCGCCACCATGGCGTGTGGCCTGGCCCGCACCTATCCCGAGCTGGCCATTGCACGCATGACGACCGGCTTCGGGGAGGCCGGCGGCGTCCCGCCGTCCTACGCGATCATTTCCGACTACTTCCCGCCTGGCTGGCGTGGCCGGGCACTGGGCATCTACAACCTCGGTCCGCCGATCGGCGCTGCCCTGGGCGTGGCGTTTGGCGCATCCATCGCGGTCGTGTTCGGCTGGCGATATGCGTTCATCGTTCTCGGCGGCGTGGGCGTGTTGACGGCGGGCGTCCTCAGCCTCGCGGTACGCGAACCGCGAAAGGGAGGCCTGGACGACGTCTGCCCGGGCGACATCCGCCCATCGGGATTCATCGAGACCCTGAAGATGTTCGTTTCGCATCCCGCGCTGATGCTTGCCGCGTTCGGAAGCGCCGCGACGCAGATGATCACCTATGGCATGGGCAACTTCACCACCCTGTTCCTGATGCGCGAGAAAGGCATGACCCTGGATGAGGTCGCGGTGTACTACGCGCTGGTCATCGCCATCGGGATGGGCGGGGGCATGATGGTCTCCGGGAGGATGCTGGATCACTTCACCCGACGCAGCCGGACCGCCTATGGCCTGCTCCCCGCCATCTCCCTGGTGGTCGCCCTGCCGCTTTACGTGGGCTTCGTATGGGCGCCTGGATGGGCGCTATCGCTCTGGTTCCTGCTCGGCGTGGCGTTTCTCAACTACTTCTATCTCACCGCGTCGGTGACGCTGGTCCAGCAGGAAGTCCGTCCGGACCAGCGCGTCATGTCGGGCGCATTGCTGCTGCTGGTCATGAACTTCATCGGCCTGGGCCTGGGCCCGACCTACGTGGGATTGCTCAGCGACTACTTCCACGCCAGCGACCCGATGCATTCGTTGCAGACCGCCCTGTACCTGCTGATACCTTTCTACATCGTTGCCATCGTGCTGTTTCTGTTTCTGGCGCGGGTGCTGCGTCGCCAGGATCGTGCCATCAAGAACGGAGGAATCATGTCGTGATGCCGCTACGCACGGGCGCCCTGGGCGTCCTGATCGTTTGCATTGCCTGCCTGGCTCCGTCTTATTCGCACGAAGGTCCCGCCATGTCGTCCACCTCGAAGACCCAGTCCGCGCCCGTGGTGGACACCTCCACCGGCCGCGTGCAGGGACTGGCTGCCGGCGCGCTGAACGTGTTCAAGGGCATACCGTATGCCGCGCCACCGGTCGGCGCGCTGCGCTGGAAGGCACCGGTGGCGATGCCGGCGTGGTCGGGCATCCGGGAAGCCACGGAGTTCGGCGCCGCCTGCCTGCAGCCCAAGCCCAAACTCTCGAACATCTACGAAGGCAAGCCGGTTCCGATGAGCGAGGACTGCCTGACGCTGAACGTCTGGGCACCCAGGGACACGCGGAACGCGCCCGTGTTTGTCTGGATCTACGGTGGCGCCTTGTGGGGCGGCTCGAACCGCGACCCGCTTTACGACGGGGCACGTCTGGCCGAGCGCGGCATCATCGTGGTCTCCATCAATTACCGCCTGGGGCCGCTCGGCTGGCTCGCGCTTCCGGCGCTGAGCGCCGAGTCTCCGCTCGGCGTTTCCGGCAACTACGGCCTGCTCGACCAGATTGCCGCGCTGCGCTGGGTCAAGGAGAACATCGGCGCCTTCGGCGGCGATTCCGCGAACGTCACGATCGCGGGCGAATCCGCGGGCGGCTTGAGCGTCATGTATCTCATGGCTTCGCCGCAGGCGCGCGGCCTGTTCGCGAAAGCCATCGCGGAAAGCGCGTACATGATCTCCATGCCGGAACTGAAAAGGAACAGCCACGGCATGCCGGCTGCGGAAGAAGGCGGCACCAGACTGGCCGCCGCGCTGCATGCGCCTGATCTTGCCGCACTGCGCGCCATGGACGCGGGCAAGCTGACCGAAGCCGCGGCAGCGGCCGGATTCGCGCCGTGGGTGACTGTCGACGGCCACCTGGTACCGGATCAGCTGGTCGACATTTTCGAGAAGGGCGAACAGGCGCGAGTCCCGCTGCTGGCCGGCTTCAACAGCGGTGAAATCCGTTCGCTGCGGGTCCTGGCGCCGCCTCCGCCAGCCAGCGCCGCGGAGTACGAGCGCAGCATCCGTGAGCGCTACGGCGATCTTGCGGATGACTTCCTGCGCCTGTATCCCGGTGACAACCTGGAAGAGAGCATCCTCGCCACGACCAGGGACGCGCTGTACGGGTGGACCGCGGAGAAACTGGTGCGGGCGCAGACGAAGTTTGGCCAGCCGGGCTATCTCTACTACTTCGATCATGGCTATCCGGCAGCCGATGCCGCCCACCTGCATGGCTTCCATGCCAGCGAACTGCCTTACGTGTTCGGCAATTTCGACGGCACCCCGCCACGGTGGCCGAAGGTGCCCGAGACGCTGCCGCAACGCAGGCTTTCCGATGCGATGGCCGGTTACTGGACCAGCTTCGCGCGCACGGGAAAGCCGATGGCCAGGGGAGGACCCGAGTGGCCGGCATTCGGCTCGAACCGGGCCTACATGGCGTTCACCGATGGCCCGCAGCCCTCGAAGGATCTGCTGCCGGGCATGTACCAGCTGGTCAACGAGGTCGTCTGTCGGCGCCGGGCCAGCGGCGATCAGCCGTGGAACTGGAACGTGGGCATCGTGGCGCCGCCACTGCCCGCCGTTGACGCCAAGTGCGCGCCACGCTGAACGGCCTGCGCCCCACGGCAGGAAGCTCCGGAAACAACATGAAGAGGTGTGGCGCCCAGTTCGATCTGCGCGCCGCGACTTGCTCAGTGTCCCAACGCGAGAAACCCGGCCGCCATGAACCGGGTAATCCGTTGCTTGACGGCCGGGAAGTCATCCGAGCGACAGACCCCACCAGATAACCGATCGATGCGGCCGGTGCGGGCGAGCGTGTTCATCAGGGCACCGGTCACGAAGTGGTAGCCCCAGAAGATGTCCTCCGCCGAATAGTCGGGCAGCGCACGCTTCAGGATACCCACCAGCTTGAGCACCACCGGATCAAAATGGACATCCATCAGCGCGGCCCCTTCGGGCGTGTTGCTGACTCGCGCGCTGAAGGCCCCGTAGTTCATCCAGTGCTCGCCTCCCTCGTAGTAGAGGTCGAGATCGGTGTCGAGAAAGGCGTGAAGCGCGCCCTCGACGGTGGGCGAGTCTCCCGCCTCTGCCTCGTATTCTTCCAGCGCCGTCATGCGCCGGCTGCTGGTGACGCCGGCGCGCCGGGCAAATACCGCCTCGAACAAGGTCTGCTTGTCCTGGAAGTAGTAGTGGACGAGTGTCGTGTGGATGCCGACGCGTTTGGCGACATCGCTCAAGGTGACGCCATACAGTCCGTTCCTGGAAAACAGGAACTCCGCAGCGTCGAGGATCTGCTCCATGCTCTCGGCGCGCTGCTCGGCCTTCCGGCGAGGAGCGCGCTTTTTGGTTTCCCTTGGCATCTCGATACGGCAACCACTTTGAAGAGCGTTGATCAGTCTATGCACCGCTGCCGCGGGGCGTCAACAATCCGGGTTCTCGTCATCCAGGTCGATGCCGCCGAACGTCGAACGAAGCCGCAGCTTGTCGATTTTGCCGGTAGCCGCCAGCGGCATGGCGCTGACGAGTTCGACCCGATCGGGGATCCACCAATCCGCGACCTTGCCCTTCAACCAGGCAAGCAACTCAGCGGATTCAAGCGCCATTCCTCCGCGCGGCTCGACCACGAGCACCGGACGCTCGCCCCATTTTTCGTCGGCCCTGCCGATGACCGCCACCAGACTGACAGCCGCGTGCTGACCCACGATGTCCTCGATTTCCGACGGGTTGATCCATTCACCACCGGACTTGATCAGATCCTTCGACCGCCCGCGAATGGCGAGATTTCCGTCTTCATCGATGCTGGCCAGGTCGCCGGTCTCGAAGTAGCCATCGTCATCGAGCACATCCACATCGCTCCTGTAGTAGCGATCGATGACGCTGGCGCCCTTGATCCTGAGGTGCCCGGTCACGCCGCGCTGGCGGGACAGCGTCTTTCCATCGGCATCCGTCAGCCTGATGTCGACACCCATCACGGGGCGGCCGGAAGTCTGGTTTCCGAGTGACCGACGGGCGGGCGAAGCCATGGTGCCGGTGGGGTACAACTCGGTCATGCCCCAACTGGTCTGTATCCGGACACCGAGCCGCTCCTCCATTCGTCGGATCAGCGTCTCCGGACAACTCGAGCCGCCGATGAGGATGCGTTCGAGGTCGGGCAGTTCGCCTCCGACGGCACCGAGATGATCGATCACGCCCAGCCAGAGCGTATGGACACCGACGGCGACGGTAACCTTTTCATCGCGCAACAGTGCGGCCAGGCTGGCGCCGTCCGCATGCCGGCCCGGCAGCACGAGCTTCGCGCCCACCGCAGGTACGGCGAAAGGCAGACCCCACCCATTGGCATGGAACATGGGAACCGCTGCCAGCACCACGTCGCGGTCGGTCAGTGCGATGGCATCGGCCTGGAGTACCCGCAGCGTGTGCAGGTAGTTGCCACGATGGGTGTAGAGCACGCCCTTGGGTGGCCCGGTCGTGCCGGAGGTGTAGCAAAGCCCGGCGGGCACCTCTTCGTCAAACTCGCCCCATGCGACCGGCGTACCGCGCTGGTCGAGCAGCGTTTCAAGAAGCCATGATCTGGCCGTCCATTCCTGAGCGGAAGAATCGCCGGGAAGCTCGCCGTCCATGACCACCACATGCTCGATCGTGGGACAAAGCGGCAGCAGCGCATCCAGGAAGGTGGCCAGGCTCGACGTCACAGCGAGCGCACGATCCCCTGCCTCGTTGATGATCGCGGCCAGGTGCTCGACGGTGTAGCGCGGATTCAGCGTATGGCAGACGAAGCCCGCTCCCATGGTCGCGTAATACATCTCGAAATGGTGCCGGGTATTCCAGCCGAGGGTGCCGACGCGATCACCGGGATGCAGGCCCAGCGAGCGCAAGGCGCCTGAAAGGCAGTTGCTGCGGTCTCTCAGTGCGGCATAACCGATGTGGTCCGTACCGCCCGCCTGTGCAGACACGACTTCGCGCTGCCCCCACCATTTGGCGGCGTGCTCCAGAAATTTGTCGACGGTCAGAGAATAGGATGGCATGCGGAAGAGACACCTTGCGCGGCCTCGCCGTGTCGCCGCACGGCAACACGGCGAGGCCGCTGCGCGATCATTGGAAGAAGTACGTGGCACGTATGCCGTATTGACGCGGGAACCCGGCAAACCGAAGCCCCGAATTGATGGCGCCGATGTAGTGCTGGTTGGTCAGGTTCGAGCCGTACAGGGTCGTGAGCCAGCTGCCGTGCGACCAGTCGATCTGGGCACCGAGCAGGTTGCGGCTTCCGATGCGGTCGCCGAGCGCCTCGTTCTCGAACAAGGTGGCCCACTGCCCCGCAATGTGCGCGTAGTTGATGCGGGGGGTGACCGTGTCGCTGCCGACATGGATGGTCCGCTGCAGACCCGTGTTGAACGTCAGCTTCGGCGCATAGGTTTGCTCGGTTCCGCCCAAGTTGCGGCAGGTGGCGCTTTGCGGGCCGCTGGCCGGATCGCAGAACGCGACCGAGGGAAGCCTGGGGTCGGTGGCGTAGAACTCGCCCACGTCGCTGTGCAGCCAGCCGAGATTGCCGTACACCGACCAGTCGCCGAAGGCCGCCTGGAGCTGTGCTTCAAACCCGTAGATCCTGGTGGGATGGGGCGTATTGAGCTCGATGCCGAAGGTGGGAAAGTCCGGGTAGCCGATGGTCACCTGGAAATTCTTGTAGTCGTTGTGGAACACATTGACCTGGGTGCGCAGGTGATCGTCCAGCCAGGCCGCCTTCCAGCCGGCTTCCAGGCTGGTCACCGTCTCGGCCTTGAACGGATCGGGCAAGCCGAGGCCCACCGGCACATTCAGACCGCCCGGGCGGTAGCCGCTGGCGGCAAAGGCATAGAGGAAGTTTCTTTCGCTGAGCGTCCAGTCCAGCGACACCTTGCCGGAGAAGTTCGAGTATCGGGCGGACTGGTCATCGATCAGCGGCAGACCGTACTGGACAACGGTCACGTGGTTGGTCGTGCGGTCCTTCGAATAGCGCCCGCCAACCGTGAGCTTGAGCCCGTCGGTGAGCTGGTATCCGACCTGGCCAAACACCGCGGTGTTCTTCTTGGGATTGGTTCCCTGCAGCGCGTACTCGGTGGCCGGGAAGCCTTCCGGCACGCCGATCAGGAATTGGCCGGGAGGAAACGTGTAGGTGTCCTTCTGCCAGTAGGCGCCGAGTACCCAGGTCAGCGGGCCGCTGTCGGGCGAAATCAGATTGAGTTCCTGGGAATAGATGGTTTCGTACACCAGGTCCCGGAACGTGCTGTTGCCCAGTTCGGTGCCATCCAGGTCGGCCTTGTACGCCGTGCTGCCATGCTGATAACCGGAGGTCGCCCGGAATTTCACCCCGTTGGCGAACTGGTAATCGATCTTCAGCACCGTGCGCGAAAATTGATCCAGCGCCTTCAGCGGAGCGTTGGCCGTGATGTTGAACGGGTCGTTGGGCGAGTTCACCGGATCGGCCGGATAGGCGCCCATGTCGATGTGGTTGTAGTCGGTCTTGAGCAGGGCCGAGAAGCTGTCACTGGGCTTCCAGAGCAGGCCGACGCGGGCACTGCGCGAGCGCAAACGGGCGTCGGATCCGCTGTACGGGCCGGAGATGTTCCAGAAGCTGCTCCGGTTGTCGCTGTTGACCGCGACGCGCGCCGCGAACGTGTTGCTGATGGGCAGGTTCACGGCGCCCTGCAGGGCCACGTCGCTGTAGTTGCCGGCCTGGCCCGACACGTAGCCCTGGTAACCGCCATTGATGACCGGGTCGTTCGAGCTGACCAGCACCGCGCCGCCGACCGCGTTCTGGCCGCCGAACGTACCTTGCGGACCGCGCAGGATCTGCACCGAGGCAATGTCGTAGTACGGCTCCTCGGCGAAGTAGCCGGGGAATGTCGGCACGCCGTCGCGGTAGACGATGACGCCCGTGCCGGTCTGCGTGTTGTGCTCCGCCTTGCCGATCCCGCGGATGTCGAAATCGATGCCCTGGCCGAAATTGTTCACGGTGGCCGAAGGGCTGGTGAACTGGAGCTGGTCAACCACGTTCACGCCGCGATTGAGCAAGTCGTCGCCGGTCAGCACCGTCGCCGCGATCGGCGTGGTCTGCAGGGATTCATCTCGCCGCTCCGCCGAAACGGTGACCGTTTTCAGCGTCGTGGCCTTGTCCTTGGCTTTCGATGGGGCCTGGTCGGACCCGGTATCGGATGATGCCGCCGTGGCTTGCGCCATCGCCCCACACCACGGCAAGGTCAGGAGCGCGAGCCCCAACCAGCGTGCGCGGCTCTTTCCAGAATTGATCTTCATCTCTCCCCTCCCATTGATCGGCTTGCGTGGTAAGTCGGCGACTTTGATGGCGCCGTCATGGATCAGCACATCCCCGAGCGCAATTTGGCGCTGTTTTTGATCCATAGTCAATATTAACTAAGTTTATAGTGAATATCTTTACCAGGGCTTTTCGGGGTGCTAGGGTGCGCGTTCGGCGCCCTCCTCCGGCGAGTGTCGCCGGACCCGAATTCTGGCCAGAGCGCCCGTCAGCAGGGCAACAGGAGGCTCCAATGATTGATCTGAAAGGGCGCGTGGCGATCGTGACCGGCGCAGGCGGCGGCCTCGGCCGCTCCCATGCGCTGCTGCTCGCCAGGCACGGCGCCCGCGTCGTGGTCAACGACCTGGGCGCCGGCGGCGCGGCGGTGGCCCGTGAGATCAACGAGAATGGCGGGGAAGCGTATTCCGCCGAAGGCTCGGTCACCGATGTCGCCTTCGTTCAACAGATGGTGGACACGGCGCTGGCCACCTGGGAACGCGTCGACATCCTGGTCAACAACGCGGGAATCCTGCGCGACAAGTCGTTCGCGAAGATGAGCCTCGACGATTTCCGCCTGGTGGTCGAAGTCCACCTGATGGGCGCCGCGCATTGCAGCAAGGCGGTCTGGGAGACGATGCGGACCCAGGGCTACGGGCGCATCGTGATGACCACCTCGTCTTCGGGCCTGTATGGCAATTTCGGACAGGCGAACTACGCCGCCGCGAAGATGGGCCTGGTCGGGTTGATGCAGACGCTTGCACTCGAGGGAGTCAAGCACGGCATCCGGGTCAATTGCGTTGCGCCGACCGCGGCCACCCGGATGATGGAAGACATCCTGCCGGAGGAACAACTGGCCTTGCTGCGACCCGAGCTGGTCAGCCCGGCCGTGCTTGCGCTGGTGTCCGAAGCCGCGCCGACGCGGGCCATCGTCTGCGCCGGCGCTGGCGGCTTCGAGCTGGCGAATGTCAGCCTGACCCAGGGGATCCACCTTGCGGGCGCGACGCTTTCTGCCGAGAACCTGCTCGCGCAATGGGCGCAGGTTGCGGACAGGAACGGAGAATTCATTCCCGAGCAGGGTTTCGATCAGAGTCGTCACGAATTGCGCAAGGCCGGCTACGTCCCCACCGAGGCGACCGGGGCCTGAGGCAGCTGGACGATCTCGGTCTTCCGCCGATCCTTTCCCCCTGACCGTTCGAAGGCGAAACGCGGGGCACACTGATGAACACGTTTGCAGGCAAGGTCGCGCTGGTGACGGGCGCAAGCTCCGGCCTGGGTGAGGCGACCGCCCGGAAATTCGCGCAGGAGGGTGCGAAGGTCGTCATCGCCGCCCGGCGCACGGAGCAAGGCACTCAGGTCGCGCAACAGATCATCGCCCTGGGTGGCGAGGCGCATTTTGTCCGTGCCGACGTCAGCTGCGCGGCGGACGTCGAGCGCATGGTCAACGAGACGGTGGAGAGGTTTGGCCGTCTGGACTGTGCCGTCAACAACGCGGGAATCGCCGGGCCCAGGTTCACGCCGGCAGCCGAAGTGACCGAGGCAGAATGGGACGAGGTCATGGGCGTCAACCTGAAGGGCGTGTGGCTCTGCATGAAGCATGAAATACGCACCATGCTGGCGAACGGGGGCGGCGCCATCGTCAATGTCGCTTCGATCTACGGCTGCAAGCCGAGCGACATCGGCCATGCGCCCTACTCGACCAGCAAGTTCGGCGTCGTCGGCCTCACCCGGTCCGCGGCGGCCGACTATGGGCAGATGGGCATTCGCATCAACGCGGTCGCGCCCGGCTTCACGGCGAGCGAGATGGTCAATCCCGACCGGCCCGGCGCAGCAGAGCGGTACAAGGCGCTTGTCGCCCGTCATTCGGGCATGAACCGTTTGGGCAAGGCCGAAGAAACCGCGAACGCGATCCTCTGGCTGTGCTCCGGGAGCGCGAGCTACGTCAGCGGAACCGTGCTCACCATCGACGGCGGCAGCGCCACACGGCTCTACTGAAGTCACCTGCGATATGCGGTGCCCGGGCTCCCCATTATTCGGCGGCCCCAGTCACCCGGGGCGACCGGCGCATCATTCCACAGTGACCGACTTGGCCAGGTTGCGCGGCTGGTCGACGTCGGTGCCGCGCAGCACGGCGACGTGATAGGCCAGCAGTTGCAGCGGCACGGTGAACACCGCCGGTGCGATGAAGCTGCCGCCGGATTCCACGCGCAGCATCGTGCCGTGGGCGGCCATGTCGTCCATGCCGGCAGCACCGTCGGCGAACACGATCAGGCGACCGCCGCGGGCACGCACTTCCTGCAGGTTGGACTTCAGCTTGTCCAGCAGCGGGCCGTTCGGCGCCACGGCCACGATCGGCATATGCTCGTCGACCAGGGCCAGCGGCCCGTGCTTGAGCTCGCCCGCGGGATAGGCTTCGGCGTGGATGTAGGAGATTTCCTTGAGCTTCAGTGCGCCTTCCAGCGCGACCGGATATTGCGCGCCGCGACCCAGGAACAGGGCGTGCTGGCGGTGGATGAATTCGGCAGACAGCTCGATGATCGCCGGCTCCAGCTTCAGCGCATCCTCGATCGCGCGCGGAAGATGCTGCAGCTCGGTGCACAGCGCGGCGTAGCGATCCTCGGCGAGGCCGTTGCGACGCGCCAGTTCCAGCGCCAGCAGGGCCAGCCCGGCCAGCTGGGTGGTGAACGCCTTGGTCGAGGCCACGCCGATCTCGGGGCCGGCGCGGGTCATCAGTTTCAGGTCGGCTTCGCGCACCAGCGAGGATTCGGGCGAATTGCAGATGACCAGGGTGCCCAGATAACCGCGGCGGCGCGATTCGCGCATCGCGGCCAGCGTGTCGGCGGTTTCGCCGGACTGCGAGATGGCGACAAACAGCGTGCCGTCCGGCACCACCGCCTCGCGATAGCGGAATTCGCTGGCCACTTCCACGCTGACCGGCAGGCGCGCGAATTCCTCGATCCAGTACTTGGCCACGAGGCCGGCGTGATAGCTGGTGCCGCAGGCGATGATGTGCACGCCGCGCGTAGCTTGCAGCAACGCGTCGCTGTCGATCCCGAAGATGTTCGGCAGCACGCCATGCGGGCCGATGCGCGCCTCCAGCGTGTCGGCCACCGCGCGCGGCTGCTCGAAGATTTCCTTCTGCATGTAGTGGCGGTATTCGCCGCGCTCGACCGCGTCCCTGGACAGCTCGCTCTCGTGCATGTCCCGCTGCACCGGCGTGCCGTCCAGGCCGAACACCTGCACGCCGTCGCGGGTGATCTCGACCACGTCATCCTCGTCGAGGTAGAGCATCTTGTTGGTGACCTGGATCAGCGCCTGCGCGTCGGAGCCCAGGAAGTTCTCGCCGATGCCGAGGCCAACCAGCAGCGGCGCGCCGCGGCGCGCGCCGACCACGCGATCGGGCTCGTCACTGCTGAGCACGGCGATGGCATAGGCACCTTCCAGTTCGCGCACCGTGGCCAGCACCGCCTCGCGCAGGCTCACGCCCGCCGTGTAGCGCCGGTCGATCAGCGCCGCCATCACTTCGGTGTCCGTTTCCGAGGTGAATACGTGGCCCTCCGCCTGCAACTCGGCGCGCAGGCCGGCGTAGTTCTCGATGATGCCGTTGTGCACGATGGAGATGCGCCCGGCCATGTGCGGATGCGCGTTCGCCTCGCTGGGCACGCCGTGGGTGGCCCAGCGCGTATGCGCGATGCCGGTGCCGCCGGGCAGCGGATCGGCGAGGTACAGCGCCTCCATTTCGCGCACCTTGCCCTTGGCACGCGCCCGGCGGATCTCGCCACGATCGATCACGGCCACGCCGGACGAGTCGTAACCCCGGTATTCGAGCGCCTTCAGGCCGGCGATCAGCAGCGGCGCGACATCACGCTGGGCAACGGCAGCAACAATTCCACACATCGTTCGGATTTCCTTGGAGAAGCAGGGCCTCCGGCCCTGCATGGACGGGCGATTATGCCCGTTCATTCATGACTGTTCGCTGCCCGAACCGGGTGCGTCCGGCGATGGCCGCGAGTTTCATTCAGCCTGTTCAGTTCACCTTGCGACGCAGCCAGTTCAGCAGGTCGATGCGGGTGATCAGGCCGAGGAAGTCGTCGCCGTCGACCACGATGGCCACGTGGCCGCGCTCGAACACCGGCAGCAGCGATTCGACCGGCGAGCGCACATCGAGCTTCTGCAGGCTGGTGATCATGGCGCTCGACACCGAATCGCGGAAACGCGACTCGTCGGCGTGCACGTGCATCAGCACGTCCGATTCGTCGACGATGCCCACCAGCTTGCGGCCGTCCATCACCGGCAGCTGCGACACGTCGTACAGCTTCATGCGGTTGTAAGCGGTGATCAGCAATTCGTTGGGGCCGACCACCACGGTGTCGCGCTGGGCGAACGGGCGCAGCAGCAGGTCGCGCAGGTCGCCGTGCTGCTCGCGCTCGATGAAGCCGTTGTCGAGCATCCAGTAGTCGTTGTACAGCTTGGACAGATACTTGTTGCCGGTGTCGCAGACCAGGGTCACCACGCGCTTCGACGTGGTCTGCTCGCGGCAGTAGCGCAGCGCCGCGGCCAGCAGGGTGCCGGTGGACGAGCCGCCCAGGATGCCCTCCTTCGCCAGCAGCTCGCGGGCGGTGAGGAAGCTCTCCTTGTCCGGGATCGCGTAGGCCTTCTTCACCCGGGTGAAGTCGCTGATGCCCGGCAGGAAATCCTCGCCGATGCCTTCGACCATCCAGCTGGCCGACTTGGTCGAGAGCGTGCCCTCGTTGATGTATTCGGCGAGGATGGAACCGACCGGATCGGCCAGCACCAGTTCGGTCTGCGGCGAGTGTTCGGCGAAGAATTTCGACAGGCCGCTCAGCGTGCCGGACGAACCGCAGCCGAGCACGATCGCGTCGACCTGGCCGTCCATCTGCTCGAGGATTTCCGGCCCGGTGGTGGCGATGTGCGCGGCCGGGTTGTCGGGGTTGCCGAACTGGTTGATGAAGTACGCGCCGGGCGTCTCGCGAGCGATCCGCTCGGCCATGTCCTGGTAATACTCGGGATGGCCCTTGGCCACGTCGGAACGGGTCAGCACCACTTCGGCGCCCATCGCCTTCAAGTTGAAGATCTTCTCGCGACTCATCTTGTCCGGCACCACCAGGATCAGGCGGTAACCCTTGGCCTGCGCCACCAGGGCCAGGCCCAGGCCGGTGTTGCCGGCGGTGCCTTCGACCAGGATGTCGCCCGGGCGGATGCGGCCGTCCTTCTCGGCGCCCTCGATCATCGACAGGCCGATGCGGTCCTTGATCGAGCCGCCGGGGTTGGCGCTTTCCAGCTTGAGGAACAGTTCGCACAGGCCGGTGTCCAGGCGCTGGGTGCGGACCATCGGCGTGTGGCCGATCAATTCAAGAACGCTCTGGTGGACCGTCATGGGGGCTCCGTGATGTGGCTGCGACGCGATGAGGACCGTCGCGACAAGAGGGCCATGATACCCGAGCGCTCGAAGCGGGCAGCGCAAACGCGGCGGCCCCGGCACCCTTTCCGTCTGGCGGAAAGGGCCCGGGGCCGCGTTCGCGAACAGCCGAGGTCAGTGGACGAGATGCGCCCGATCTGCCCACATGCGTTCGAGTCGGGACTTGGCCAGCAATTTTTCCTTCTTCATGCTGGCCAGGGTCATGTCGTCGATGGGCAGTACGCCGATGTCGGCGTCGTGCACCTTGCTGTCGAGTTCCCTGTGATGCTGGTAGAGCCGCCGGAATTCCGCATCAGCCTTCATCAATGCCTCGACATCATCACGCTGCTGGTTTTCAAACATGGTCCGACCTCCTCGCGAGTTGACGTGCGGACGCAACAGGCCGTCCGCAGACGGTGAACCGGGGCGCGCACCCTCGATCCGCGCCGGAACACCGGATGCGGAGGAAGCTTTCGAAGCGAGAAATGCGTGCATGGTTCGGTCAGTGACCCACGGGACCGGGATGCCCCGTGGGACTTTGACCCTACTCCCCCACCGGAGGGGGTGCAAGCGTTTCGAGGGCACTTTCGGGAGGCGTGGAAAGTTCCGTAAAAAACTGTCAAAACAGCCTTTTACATCCGCTCAACGACTTTCTTCCGCGACCGTAACGGGGGCCGGAAACGACCCGGTCAGCGATGCTGGCCGGACGGCTTGGTATCGGTCCCGGAGGGCTTGTCCGCGCCTTCCATCTGCGAACGCATCGCCTTGGCCGCCTGCGCCGCCAACTCGGCCTGCCGCTTGGCGGCGCGTGCCACCTTGCTCTGGGCCGCGGCCAGCTTCTTTGCCCGATCCGCTTCCGCCCGGGCCTGGTCGGCCGCCTGCGAGTACTCCAGGCCCTGCGCCTGCAGCCGGGCCGCCTCCTCCTGCGCCAGCTGGTATTGCAGGCGCTGGCGCTCCAGCTCGCGCCGGGCCAGCTCCGCATCGCGGCGGCTGTTGTCCAGCAGGATCTGGTCGTGTTCGCGATCGAGCTGGGTCAGCTTGACCTGGGCGTCCTGCACCTGCGCGGCGGTCTTGGCCAGGTCGACGCGACGCTCGGCCAGATACAGCGCATGCGGCCGCTCACGCGAGCCGGCCTGGGCCAGCCGGTTGATGGCGTCACGGGCACGGGCCTGTTCGGCCTGGGCGTAGGCGCCCAGGCCGGGATCGCTGGCGAGCTGGTTGAGGCTGCCGGTCAGGCGGTTGATGTCGATGTCGTCCTGGCGGGCATGAGCCGAACCCAGCGTGCCCAACGCCAGCGCGAGGGTGGCAAGGATGATGGCGGAACGCTTCATGGCTGACCTCCCGCGGGGTCCACCGCAGGCTGTTGTGCGTTGTCCGGCACGGTCTGGAAACCGTCACCGGCCGGTGAGGACAGCGCCGAGGACGGCGGAGCCGGCATGTCTTCGGTGGGCTGGGCGTTGCTGGCCGGTGGCGCCGGTGCAGGCGTAGGCGCCTGCGCCGCGGCGGCCGCAGCCTCACCCTGGGCCCGCAGACGGCTGTTTTCCTGCATCTTGCTCTGGATCTGGGCGCGCGCTGCGCCCAGGCGGGCTTTGGCCTGGGCCAGTTCCGCGTCGGCGCGGGATTCCTCGGCCAGGCTCGCCGCGTCAGCGTACTTGCGTTCGGCCATCGCCGACTGCGCCAGCTGGAACTTGTCCTGGGCAAAACCGAGGTCCACCGGCGCATAATCGGCCGCGCCGGCGTCGCGAGCCATCTGCAGCTGGGTCTGGGCCATGTTCATCGAGTCATTGGGCGGCGGCACCGAGGCGCAGCCAGCCACGAACAGGGCCAGGACCAGGGCGATCAGGACGGTGCGGCCGGGCCGGAAATGTCCGGCCGGCAGGGAAAAGATGTGCATCACATTCCTCATGGTGTGTCGCAGCGTATTGTGGGCGGGCATAATCCATCATTGCAACGCGCATTTCGCAAACTAGGGGTTTTTCGTGGACATCGGTTACTTCCTGAAGCTTATGGTAGACAAGGGCGCGTCGGACATGTTCCTGTCCACGGGCGCCCCGGTGAATATCAAGGTCGAGGGCAAACTGTATCCGCTGGGCAATACCGGCCTTCCCAGCGGCATGGTCAAGAAGATCGCCTACTCGCTGATGGACGAAGGCCAGGTGCCCCAGTTCGAGCGCGACCTTGAATTGAACATGGCGCTGGCGGTGAAGGAAGCCGGCCGCTTCCGCATCAACGTGTTCAAGCAGCGCGGCGAAGTGGGCATGGTGATCCGCGCGATCAAGAGCGAGATCCCCAGCATCGAGCAGCTGCAGCTGCCGAAGATCTTCCGCGACCTGATCATGGAGCCGCGCGGCCTGATCCTGGTGGTCGGCGCCACCGGTTCGGGCAAGTCGACCACGCTGGCGGCGATGCTCGACCACCGCAACACGAATTCCTCCGGCCACATCCTCACCATCGAGGATCCGATCGAATACCTGCACCGGCACAAGAAGTCGATCGTCAACCAGCGCGAGGTGGGCCTGGACACCCACACCTATCATGAGGCCCTGAAGAACGCGATGCGCGAGGCGCCGGACGTGATCATGATCGGCGAGATCCGCGACACCGACACCATGGAAGCGGCGATCGCCTTCTCCGAGACCGGCCACCTGTGCTTGGCCACGCTGCACTCGAACAACGCCGACCAGACGCTGGAACGCATCCTCAACTTCTTCCCCGAATCGGCGCACAAGAACGTGCTGATGAACCTGGCGCTGAACCTGCGCGCGGTGATCAGCCAGCGCCTGGTGATCGGCAAGGACGGCCGGCGCATTCCCGCCGCCGAGGTGCTGCTGAACACCCCGCTGATCCGCGACATGATCCGCCGTGGCCAGACCCACGAGATCAAGGAGGCGATGGACCGCAGCCTGCAGGAAGGCATGCAGACCTTCGACCAGTCGCTCTACCGCCTGTACAAGGAAGGCCGCGTGGACCTGGACGAAGCGCTCAACAAGTCCGACTCGCGCGACGGCCTGGCCCTGAAGATCCGCCTGGCCGAAGGCGGCACCAGCGACGAGGAACTGGCCGGCAACGACCCGTACGGGATGGGCTTCTAGAAAAGCGGCCCATGGCCGCCGCAAAACCCCTTCTCCCCGCCGGGGAGACAAATCGGCAGGATTGCCGATTTGCACGGCGACAGCCGCCCGAAGGGTGAGGGCCAAGGATGGCCCGAATGCAGGTGGCCCGAAGGGTCGGATGAGGGGTCACGGTTGCGACAGATCCCCACCCCGACAAAAGCGATCGCGCACAAGGTGCGCTCCTGCACGTTCTCAAGGCGCGTCCGGCTGAGCCTCCGGAGCGGCACGCTGGAACGCTTCCAGTTCGTTGCAGGCGCGGTGGATGCGCGCGATGGTGGGGTAATCGTCCATCGGCAGTTTCCAGCGCAGCGCGTTGTAGACCTGCGGAATCAGGCAGGCGTCGGCCATGCTCGGCGTCTCGCCGTGGCAATAGCGACCCGTCGCGGCGCTGTCGGACAGCTGCTCCTCGATCGCCCTGAAACCCGCCGCCATCCAGTGTCGCGACCAGGCCGCGCGCTGTTCCTCGCTGGCGCCAAATTCAGCCTCCAGCTGTTGCAGGACACGCAGGTTGCCCAGCGGATGGATGTCGCAGGTGACCGCCATCGCCAGCGCCCTGACCTGGGCGCGACCGCGGGCGTCCACCGGCAGCAGGGCCGTTTCCAGTTCCGGGTGCATCTCGTCCAGGTATTCCATGATCGCCAGTGACTGGGTGATCACCCGATCGCCATCGAGCAGGCACGGCACCATTTCCTGTGGGTTGAGTGCCTTGTAGGCCGGCGCATGCTGCTGACCGCCGTCCTGCACCAGATGCACCGGCCGGGTTTCGTACTCCAACCCCTTGAGGTTCAGCGCGATGCGCACGCGATAGGCAGCGCTGGAGCGCCAGTAGCTGTAAAGCACCAGACCGGTGGCCATGAGCAGTCCCCCTCTGCACGATGATGGCAAGCAGGCGACAGTGTGGCCCGGGCCGGTCCGGGCCGCAACGCCCCGTCGAACGGCGGCCGGTTTGCATCGACACGACCGGGACCGGACAATAGTAGGCTGCCGCCCGTTCGCGGTGAATCCCGACCACCACTGGAGTCCTGCCGTGTCCGTCACCCGCATGAGCGACCTCGATTTGCGCGACCAGCGCGTGCTGATCCGCGAAGACCTGAACGTGCCGTTCGACGACCACGGCCAGATCACCTCGACCCAGCGCCTCGACGCCGCCCTGCCGACCATCCGGGCCGCCCGCGATGCCAGCGCCCGCGTCATGGTGATGTCGCACCTGGGCCGCCCCAAGGAAGGCCAGTTCGACGCCGAATCCTCACTGGCGCCGGTGGCACTCTGGCTCGGCGGCAAGCTGGATCAGCCGGTGCGGCTGGTTTCCGACTATCTGGCTGACGGCGTCGAGGTCGGCCCGGGCGAAGTCGTGCTGCTGGAAAACTGCCGCATGAATGTCGGCGAGGGCAAGGACGACGAGGTGCTGGCAAAGAAATATGCGGCGCTGTGCGACATCTTCGTGATGGACGCCTTCGGCACCGCGCACCGCGCCCAGGCCTCGACCCACGGCGTGATCAGGTACGCCCCGGTCGCCGCCGCCGGCCCGCTGCTGTGCGCCGAGCTCGACGCGCTGGGCAAGGCGCTGGAACATCCGGCCCACCCGCTGCTGGCGATCGTGGCCGGTTCGAAGGTGTCGACCAAGCTGACCCTGCTGGACAACCTGATCGGCAAGGTCGACCAGCTGATCGTGGGCGGCGGCATCGCCAATACCTTCATCGCGGCGATGGGCCACTCGGTCGGCAACTCGCTGGTGGAGATGGACCTGCTCGACGCGGCGAAGAAGGTGCTGGCCGACGCAAAGCGACGTGGCGCCGAAGTGCCGATGCCGGTCGACGTGGTGGTGGCACCGACCTTCTCCGCCCAGGCGCCGGCCACGGTGAAACCGGTCGATCAGGTCGGGCCGGACGAAATGATCCTCGACATCGGCCCGCAAACCGCGGAGATCTACGCCGCGCTGATCGCCAGGGCCGGCACCGTGGTGTGGAACGGTCCGGTCGGCGTGTTCGAGTTCGACGCCTTCGGCAAGGGCACCGAGACCCTGGCCCGCGCGATCGCCGCGTCGGACGCATTCTCGATCGCCGGCGGCGGCGACACCCTGGCGGCCGTCGACAAGTACGGCATCGCCGACCAGGTTTCCTACATCTCCACCGGCGGCGGCGCCTTCCTCGAATTCCTCGAAGGCAAGGAACTGCCCGCGGTCACCGCATTGAAGGCGCGGGCCGCGAAGTAATGCTCTGCCTGTTCGACCTCGACGGCACCCTGATCGATTCCGAGCATGGCATCACCGCCTGCGTGAGACACGCTCTGGCCCGGCTCGACGTGTCGGCGCCCGCGCACGAGGAACTGCGCCGCTGGATCGGTCCGCCGCTGCGGCACAGCTTTGCGCCCTTGCTGGATCACGATCCCGAGCGGATCGAGGCGGCGGTGGATTACTACCACGAGCGTTTCAACACGCTGGGCTGGCGGGAACACGAGGTCTATCCGGGCATCGAGGCGCTGATCGAACGGCTGCTCGGCGCCGGCCACCGACTCGCCGTGGTCACCAGCAAGCCGCACCGCCACGCCGCGCCGATCATCGCCCACCTGCCCTTCGGCGACGCCTTCCTGCGCCTGTACGGCCCGCATCCGGACAGCCCACACAGCGAGAAGGCCTCGATGATCGCCGAGGCGCTGGCGGATTTCGACAGCGACCCGGCAGACGCCGTGATGATCGGCGACCGCCACTTCGACATCGACGGCGCAGTGGCCAACCGCGTGCGCGGTTTCGGCGTGCTGTGGGGCTTCGGCAACCGCGAGGAACTGGAGCAGGCCGGGGCCAGCGCGATCGCGGCGACACCGGACGAACTGGCTGGCCTGCTGCTCGCCTGAGTTTGCCAGCGCGTAAAAAAAGCCGCGGCATGCCGCGGCTTTTTTGTGGATGAAGAAACCCGCGCTCAGCGCACGACGCGCTTCACCGCATCGATCACGTGCGCCACGGTGAAGCCGAAGTGTTCGAACAGCTGCGGTGCGGGTGCGGAGGCACCGAACGTGGTCATGCCGATGACCTCGCCGTCGAGGCCCACGTACTTGCACCAGAAGTCGGCAGTCGCCGCTTCCACCGCCACGCGGGCGCGGCACCAGCCCGGCAACACGCCTTCGCGGTATTCCAGCGGCTGCGCGTCGAACACCTCGGTGCAAGGCATCGACACCACGCGCACCGCCACGTCCTGCTGGGCCAGCGCGCGCGAGGCTTCCATCGCCAGTTCCACTTCCGAGCCGGTGGCGATCAGGATGGCCTGGAACTTCGTGTCCAGCGGATCGGACAGCACGTAACCGCCGCGCATGATGTCGGCGACCTGCTGCTCGCTGCGCTGCTGATGCTTGAGGTTCTGCCGCGAGAAGATCAGGCACGACGGCGCGCCCTTGCGCTCGATCGCCGCCTTCCACGACGCCGCCGATTCCACGGCGTCGCATGGACGCCACAGCTGGTTGTTCGGGATGTAGCGCAGGCTGGCCATGTGCTCGACCGGCTGGTGGGTCGGACCGTCCTCGCCCAGGCCGATCGAGTCGTGCGTGTAGACGTGGATCGCGTGCGCCGGAATCAGCGCGCTCATGCGCACCGCATTGCGGGCATAGTCGGAGAACACCAGGAAGGTCGCGTCGTACGGGATGAAGCCGCCGTGCAGGGCCACGCCGTTGGCGATCGCGGTCATGCCGAACTCGCGCACGCCGTAGTAGACGTAGTTGCCCTGGCCGCCCGCGCTGTCGCCGGTGGCGGCGTCGAGGCTGCCCTTCCACTTGGTGAGGTTGGAGCCGGCCAGGTCGGCCGAGCCGCCGATCAGTTCGGGCAGCAGCGGGCCGAACGCGTCCAGCGTCATCTGCGAGGCCTTGCGCGAGGCCACTTCCGGGCCCTCGGCCTGCAACTTCGCGATATACGCCTGCGACTTCTCCGCCCAGTCGGCGGGCAGCTCGCCGGCGAGGCGCCGCTTGAACTCGGCAGCCAGCTCCGGATGCGCGGCGGCGTATTTCGCGAACGCGTCGTTCCAGGCCTGCTCGGCTTCATTACCTGACTTTTTGTGATCCCAGGCGGCGTAGATCTCGGCCGGGATTTCGAACGGCGCGTACTTCCAGCCCAGCTGTTCGCGGGCGGCGGCGATCTCGTCCTTGCCCAGCGGGGCGCCGTGGCTTTCTTCCTTGCCCTGCTTGTGCGGCGCGCCGAAACCGATGATGGTCTTGGCGCAGATCAGGGTGGGCTTGTCGTGCTGCGCCGTAGCGGCAGCAATCGCCTTCCTGATCGCCTCGGCGTCGTGCCCGTCGATGCCGCGGATCACGTTCCAGCCATAGGCCTCGAAGCGCGCCGGCGTGTCGTCGGTGAACCAGCCGTGCACTTCGCCGTCGATGGAGATGCCGTTGTCGTCGTAGATCGCGACCAGCTTGCCCAGCTGCCAGGTGCCGGCCAGCGAGGCGACTTCGTGCGAGATGCCTTCCATCAGGCAGCCGTCGCCGAGGAAGACGTAGGTGTGGTGATCGACTACTTCGTGGCCGTCACGGTTGAAATGCGCCGCCAGCACCTTCTCCGCCAGCGCGAAGCCGACGGCGTTGGCCAGGCCCTGGCCCAGCGGGCCGGTGGTGGTTTCCACTCCCGGCGTTTCACTGGCTTCCGGGTGGCCGGCGGTCTTCGAATGCAGCTGGCGGAAGCGCTTCAGCTGATCCATCGGCAGGTCGAAGCCGGTCAGGTGCAGCAGCGCGTACTGCAGCATCGAGCCGTGGCCGTTGGACAGCACGAAGCGATCGCGGTTGAACCACTTGGGGTTGGCCGGATTGAACTTCAGGAAATCGTTCCACAGCACCTCGGCGAGATCGGCCATGCCCATCGGCATGCCCGGATGGCCGGACTTGGCCGCTTCCACGGCATCCATGGCAAGGGCTCGCACGGCGTTGGCGAGTTCGCGGCGGGTGGTCATCGGGCAGTCTCCGGCGGGTGCAAAACGTCTATTGTCGCCGATCGACCGTGCGCTGTCGTCTGCGGCTTTTCGATTAATCACCGCTTAACCCCGACATCCCACGGTTCGGCGAGCTTCAGTCTCGACCCACTATCAATGTGCCCGCAGCGCCATCCCCGAGCGCTGCCCGACCCGTGCGTTCCGCGGAATGCGCCGTGGTCCGGATCAAAGAAGAGGACTCCCCATGAACAAGCATCTATTCGCACTCGCCATCGCCACCACCGGACTGTGCACGGTTCCGGCCTTTGCCCAGGACACCCAGTCCACGGCCGGCACGACCGAAGCCGCCACGAGCGGCAACTTCCAGCCCGGCCAGCCGATCGGCAGCGGCAACTGGTTCCTCAACGGCAGTGTCGGCCAGGCGCACATGCGCGTCGGCCCCTACAACGACCACCCGACGACCTACGCCATCAACGGCGGCTACCGCTGGAAGGTCGGCCCGGATGTCGGCCTCGGCGTGGAGGTCGGCTACAACGACCTGGGCAACTTCAAGCTGAAGAACGCCTTCAACAGCAACGACGTCAACCTGACCGACCGCCGCAACGCGCTGCGCGGCTGGACCGCCGGCGTCAACGGCAAGATCAACGTGTGGCAGGGGCTGTATGTCAGCGGCCGGGCCGGCGTGTATGGCTGGAAGGGCCACGGCTACGCCAACCAGGACATCAACCGGCATGACCTCGACCAGGTCGACTGGTATGCCGGCGTGGGCACGGGCTACGACTTCAATCCGCATTTCAGCCTGGGCCTGTCGTACGACTACTACCGCGCCAACAAGGATCGGGTCGGCCTGACCTCGGACACGGCTTCGCTGACGGCCGAGTACCGTTTCTGATCCGTCCGAGCCGTTTTCGTTAACGCCGGCTTAATACTGAACTAATCGGTATTGAATCTTTCCCGGCCCGACCCATCTAAGTCTCCGTGTCGCCGACCACCTTGGACAGCGCACCACCAGCAGCGGCCACTCCCCCATCGGGCCGACTGCCATGACAACAAACTGGAGAAGCTCCATGAAAATGAACAAGACCCTGATTGCCCTCGCCCTGGCCACCGCTGGCGTGTTCGCCGGCCCCGCCGTGTTCGCGCAGAGCGCACCCACGCACAATGACGGCTGGTTCATCAACGGCAACGTCGGCCAGACCTCGATCAACCATGGTGCGTATGACGACAACGACACCGGCTATGGCATCAACGGCGGTTACCGTTGGGCGGTGAGCCCGTCGGTCGCGCTGGGCGCCGAGGTCGGTTACAACGATCTGGGCAACATCCACGCCAAGAACATCTTCAACAGCCAGCCGGTGGTCGAGGATGGCAAATCGCAGCTGCACGGCTGGACCGCCGGCGTGAACGGCCACTTCAACGTCACCCCGAACTGGTACGTTAGCGCCCGCGGCGGCATCTACGGCTGGAAGGGCCACGGCCTCAGCAACGACGCCAACCCGGTTCGCAAGGGCTTGGACGACACCAGCTGGTACGCCGGTGCCGGCGTGGGTTACGACTTCAGCAACAACGTCAGTGTCGGCCTGAACTACGACTACTACGACGCGAAGAAGGACCGCGTGGATCTCAGCACCGACATGGTTTCGGTCAGCGCCGAATATCGCTTCTGATCGGTTGTCGGCTCAAGCAAGGTAAAAAAACGGGCGCCGCGAGGCGCCCGTTCTTTTTGTAGCGTGCAACTTCCCGCGATCACCGACGACCGCGGGAATTCAACCTCAGCCCTTCCACTGACCCAGCGCCGCCAGGCCGTTGTCACGGGCGCGGGCGTGCACGGTCTTCTGGGCGTCGGCATAGTTCGCCTTCATGTCCTTCGACCACAGCTTCAGCGCCGCCTGCTGCATGGCGCGACCGTAGGAGAACGACAGCGGCCACGGATGCGGACCGATCTGGTTCATCGCGTTCAGATGGGCGGTGGACTGCTCGTCGGTCTGGCCGCCGGAAAGGAACACGATGCCCGGCAGCGAGGCCGGCACGGTGGACTTCAACACGCGCACGGTGGCCTCGGCCACTTCCTCGACGTCGACCTGCTCGTCCGAGTCCTTGCCCGGGATGACCATGCTGATCTTCAGGATGGTGCCTTCCAGCATCACGTTCTGCTCGTACAGCGCGTTGAACAGGCTGCGCAGCACGGCCTCGTGCACTTCGTAGCTGACTTCGATGCTGTGGTCGCCGTCCATGATCACTTCGGGCTCGACCATCGGCACCAGGCCCGCTTCCTGGCACAGCGCCGCATAGCGCGCCAGCACGTGGCAGTTCGCCTCGATCGCGGTGGAGCTGGGGTTCTCTTCGGTGATGTTGATCACCGCGCGCCACTTGGCGAACTGCGCGCCGAGCTTGGCGTATTCCTGCAGGCGTTCACGCAGGCCGTCGAGGCCTTCGGTGACCACGTCACCGGGGAAGCCGGCCAGCGGCTGCGGGCCCTTGTCGACCTTGATGCCGGGGATGATGCCCAGCTTCTTCATGACCTGGGTGAACGGCACGCCGTCCTTGGTCGACTGGCGGATCGTCTCGTCGTACAGGATCGCACCGGAGATGTGCTCGTTCAGGCCCGGCGTGGTCAGTAGCAGCTCACGGTAGGCGCGGCGGTTTTCCTCGGTGTTCTCGATGCCGACGGCCTCGAAACGCTTCTTGATGGTGTTGGTCGACTCGTCGATGGCGATGATGCCCTTGCCGGGCGCGACCATCGCCAGGGCGATGCTTTCGAGATCTTCAATACTCATGACGACTCCGTGGTGCGGCCGGCTTCACGCCCGCACATGGTTGAAGCCGCCTCGAAGACGAAGCGGCATGGTTCAAAACGGCAATTATAGGCCAGATTCACCGGCGGGCGCGCCGGGCCGCCCCGCGGCGGCCCGCGACCGCCTCAGGGCGTGTAGCCAGGCAGCTTGCAGGCATCCATCAGCTGCTGGCGCTGAGCCGGGTCCTTGGGCGCGTTGAACGGCACGATGTAATAGGTGGCCACCGGCTCACCGATGCGATTGCTCAGCGACGGGCCGTAGCGGAAGTTGGAAACCGCGCTGCGCGCCACCGGTCCCAGGTCGCTCTTGGGCACCACCTTGGCCACCTGCACGTTCATCGGCACGCCGTCCGAACCGACCGTATAAGTCACCGCCGCGCAACCGGGCTTGTCCAGGTTCAGTCCCGTATTGGGCACATCCATCTGCACCTGGGTGTTGAGCAGGATCCAGTAGCGATAGAGGTCTTGCTGGTCGATCTTGCGCGCTTGGCCCTGGGCGAACACCGGGGCGACGACGCCAAGCGCCAATGCCAGCAACAGTCCGCGACGAAGTGGGCGAATCGTGGTTTTCATGACGAACTCCTGGAGGACATGGACGAAATCCTTGTGCCGGCAGTTTAACCGTCCTGTGCGAAGTCAGCGTTATCGTCGCTCGCCGTGATGGCCTGCGGGTAGCCGCGCAGGCGCTGCAGCAACCCCGCCAGACCACGCGCGCCGAGGGTCAGCGCCGCGCCGGTCAACAGCATCGTTCCGAAATAGACCATCGAGCGCCATTCACTGGCGGGAATCATGCCGGAAGCATCACCCACCACCGCGGCTTGCTTGACGAACAGGACCACCGCGCCGTGCGCGACAAGACCGCTCAGGCCACCGATCAGCGCCCATATCCCCACGACGGACATCGCCACGTATTGCAGTTGCGCCGGGGTGATCGCCAGTTCCAGCATTTCATGCCGGTTGCGCCCCACCGCCCACCATGCCAGCAGGTTCGGCCACAGCCACAGCGCAAAAGCCAGCAGCAGGCCGGCGCCATGCAGCGACAACGCTGCCCACACGAGGTGGCCGTCCTGCGTGGGATAAAGCACAAGTCCCGGTATCTGTTCAAGAATACCTACCGCCATGAGCACGGCGCCAAGCCGAATGGCCACGCACAGCACGGTATGCAACGTCGTCTTCATGACTTTGTCCCCAGTGAAACGCCTGTTGCCAGGAAGTCGCGCCTTGTTCGACCCGTCACAGGTCGCGCAGGCACTCCACCATGCCGTCGCTGCCGACCGAAAGCAGCTTCAGCGTATTGGTGCCGCCGCCCTGGCCGACGTGGTCGCCCTGGGTCAGCACCACGCGATCGCCTTCCTGCAGACGTCCCTGGGCGAACAACTGCTGCACCGCCGAGCGTGCGGTGGCGACCGAAGTCAGGCCCTCGTGGGAGAACGCCACCGGCTGCACGTCGCGCAACAGCAGCATGCGCCGACGCGAGCCGGCCATCGGCGACAGGGCAAAGATGGGTACGGCGCTGCCGTAGCGCGACAGCCATTGCGCGGTGGCGCCGGATTCGGTCAGCGCCACGATCGCCCGCACGTCGAGCTGGCTGGCCAGCATCATCGCCGCCAGCGCGATCGCCTGGTCGGTGCGATCGAGCATGTGGCCGGTGGCGGTCAGGTCCTCCTTCGGCTCGAACTGGCGTTCGGCGCCCAGGCAGATCCGGCGCATCGCGGCCACCGCCTTGTCCGGATGCGCACCGGCGGCGGTTTCCTCCGACAGCATCACCGCGTCGGTGCCGTCGATCACCGCGTTCGCCACGTCGAGCACTTCGGCCCGGGTCGGGATCGGCGAGCGCACCATCGACTGCAGCATCTGGGTGGCGGTGATCACCGCGCGGTTGCGCTGCACCGACTCGCGGATGATCTTCTTCTGCAGGCCGGGCAGCTCGGCGTCGCCGATCTCCACGCCCAGATCGCCGCGCGCCACCATCACCACGTCGGACGCGTCGATGATTTCGCCCAGCACGGGGATCGCATCGGCGCGCTCGATCTTCGCCACCAGCGCGGCGTTGCCACCGGCCTCGTGCAGCAGGCGCCGCGCCTGGTGCATGTCTTCGGCCGAACGGACGAACGAGATGGCCAGGAAATCGGCGCCGATCTCGGCGGCCAGCTTGATGTCGGACTTGTCCTTGTCCGACAGCGCCGTCACCGAGAGTCCGCCGCCCTGGCGGTTGAGTCCCTTGCGGTTGGACAGCCTGCCGCCGATCAGCACCTGGCAACGCACCTCGGCACCGACCACGTCCAGCACGGTCAGCGCGACCAGCCCGTCATCCAGCAGCAGCACGTCTCCGGCATGCACGTCGCCGGGCAGGCCGTAATAGCTCACGCCCACGCGCGAGGCATCGCCGGGCGGCGCATCGGGCCGGCAATCCAGCACGAAGGGTGCGCCGTCGACCAGCTCCACCGGCCCGTTGGCGAACGTCTCGATGCGGATCTTCGGTCCCTGCAGGTCGGCCAGGATGCCCACTTCGCAACCGGCCTCGCTGGCCGCGGCACGCACCGCATTGGCGCGCGCCCGATGATCGTCGGGCTGGCCGTGCGAAAGATTCAGGCGAACCACGTTGACGCCTTCGGCGATGATCCGCGCCAGCATGCCCGGCGCATCGGTGGCAGGGCCCAGGGTGGCGACGATCTTGGTACGGCGCAGCGGATTTTCGTTCATGGGTCGAGGCTAGCAGATGAAGGAGGGCACGCCATCCCCATGCATTCGTATGCATAGGCGATGACACGGACGGCTATTTGCCCAGGGCGAGGTTCAATACCGCCGCCAGCCGACGACCGGCCTGGCGCAGGCGCAGCTCCGCCTCGGGCAGCTCGGCCTTGACGTAGGCCTTGTCGATCGTGTGCCCGGACGGATAGAAACCCGGCTCGGCGGTGATCCGGCAGGATTCCTCGGCCCACTGGGCGTAGGGGTTGTCCAGCGGGGCGATTGGCGCGGGCAGCGCGACCGGCACGGCGGAATCCAGCCGTTGCGCGTACTGCTGCCAGTCCAGGTCGCGGCTGTAGAGCATGCTCGAATCCCACACCTTGTGCAGGTTGCTGCCCTTGCCGTCGAACTGCACCTGGAAGGTGTTGCCACCCTTGTCGTCGCGATAGCCGGCATGCAGCGGCTGGTGGATGTCGCCGACAAAATGCACCACGAACTTCAGCGCATTGCGCCGCGCCTTGTCGCTCTGGCTGCGATCACCCAGCACGCCGACGTAATACTGCAGGGCCGACACCACGCAATTGCCGTTGCGACAGTCGCGCGGCGGCACGTAGTCGCAGGCGCTGCCGCCGCGGAAGTTGATGTAATGCTGGCCGCGGGTCTGCTTCCACAAGGCCGTCATCGCCGGATCGTTCTGCATCTGGTCCGGCCAGTTGGCGATGTCGGCCAGCGAGCTCGTGTGCTCCGGCGCCAGCAGGCGTACGACCTCGGCTTCGGCGGCGGGACTCAGATGGCGCTGCGCCAGTTCGGCCACCACGCTGTGACCCAGCGGCCCCCATGCCTGCGCCGGCGCGATGACGAGACAGGCCAGCAGGACGGCGGCGCGGCGGGTGAAACTCATGACGGTTGATCCAGCGGAATGATGTCCGCAGCATGCCACAGACGGCTGCGGCTTTTTGCCGCTCGCCGTGCCCTGTGCACGGCGGCAGCCGGTGCCATGCCATCCGGCTTCGCCCGGCTTGCCGCGCCGGTCGGGCAACCCGGGCGGATTGGCTGTAAAATGGCCGTTTCCCGGCCGCTGCCGCGGCCTTGCCTGCCATCCCCTAAGGAGGACGTTCACTCATGACCATCAAGGTCGGCATCAACGGCTTCGGCCGCATCGGTCGCAACGTGCTGCGCTCTGCCGTGCAGAACTTCGGCAACGACATCGAGATCGTGGCGATCAACGACCTGCTGGAGCCGGACTACCTTGCCTACATGCTGAACTACGACTCCGTGCACGGCCGCTTCAAGGGCGACGTGAAGATCGTGGACGGTCAGCTGGTGATCAACGGCAAGTCCATCCGCCTGACCCAGGAACGCGACCCGGCCAACCTGAAGTGGAATGAAGTGAACGCCGACGTGGTGATCGAGTCCACCGGCCTGTTCCTGACCAAGGAAACCGCGCAGAAGCACATCGACGCGGGCGCGAAGAAGGTGATCCTGTCCGCGCCGTCCAAGGACGACACGCCGATGTTCGTCTACGGCGTCAACGACAAGACCTACAAGGGCGAGGCGATCATCTCCAACGCCAGCTGCACCACCAACTGCCTGGCGCCGATCGCCAAGGTGCTCAACGACAAGTGGGGCATCAAGCGCGGCCTGATGACCACCGTGCACGCGGCCACCGCCACCCAGAAGACCGTGGACGGCCCGAGCAACAAGGACTGGCGCGGCGGCCGCGGCATCCTGGAAAACATCATCCCGTCCTCCACCGGCGCGGCCAAGGCGGTCGGCGTGGTGATCCCCGAGCTCAACAAGAAGCTCACCGGCATGAGCTTCCGCGTGCCGACCTCGGACGTCTCGGTGGTCGACCTCACCGTCGAGCTGGAAAAGGACGCCAGCTACGCCGAGATCTGCGCCGAGATGAAGGCGCAGAGCGAAGGCCCGCTGAAGGGCATCCTCGGCTATACCGAAGACAAGGTCGTGGCCACCGATTTCCGCGGCGAAACCTGCACCTCGGTGTTCGACGCCGACGCCGGCATCGCGCTGGACAGCACCTTCGTCAAGCTGGTCAGCTGGTACGACAACGAGTGGGGCTACTCGAACAAGTGCCTGGAAATGGTGCGCGTCATCGCGAAGTAATCCGCAGATTCGCAGACACCGAAGCCCGCGCCGATCCTGGTCGGCGTGGGCTTTTTCATGCGCGATCGAAAATCAGCGCGCCTCCGCCCGCGCATCCGCGCGGACGCCCAGCCAACCCTTGATCGAAGCAATCACCAGCGGGATGGCGCCGAAGCCGATGAAGATCAGGTCACCGGGCAGGCGCAGCCATTCGACCAGGTGCGAACGCGGCATCGCCACGTACTCGGCGCTGCGCGCATGCCAGTAGCCGTGCTTCAGCACGTCCCACAACTGCATCACGCCACTGGGAAACAGGCTCATCAGGATCATCAGCATCAGTCCGATGTTGGTGCCCCAGAACGCCACCCTGACGTACTTCTCGATGCCGGGCCACCGCGCGTCGCTGCTGGCCTGGCGAAGGCAGAACACCATCAGCGCGACGGCCAGCATCCCGAACACGCCCATCAGCGCCGCATGGCCATGGGTCGGCGTGATCTGCGTGCCCACTTCGTAGTAGCTGACGATCGGCAGGTTGAGAAAGAAGCCGAACATGCCCGCGCCGACGAAGTTCCAGAAGCCCACCGCCATGAGGAAGTAGAACGTCCACTTGTGCGGCACCGCCACGGCCTTGCCGCACACGTCGCAATCGCCGCGGGTGGTGCGCACGAAGTCCCAGGCGTCCAGCGTCAGCAAGGTCAGCGGCACCACTTCGAGTACCGAGAACAGCGCCGAAAGCGACATGTTGAAGTTCGTGTGGCCGGTGAAATACCAGTGGTGCCCGGTGCCGATCAGGCCGCCCAGGAAATACAGGATGGCGTCCAGGTAGATCACGCGCAAAGCCACGTTGCGCCGGGTCAGGCCCAGTTGATAGAAGGTCAGCGCCACGATGGTCGTGGCGAAGAACTCGAAGAAGCCCTCGACCCACAGATGGATGATCCAGAAGCGCCACGTATCGACCACCGTGTAATTGGTCTTGGCACCAAAAAACAACGCCGGCACGTAGAACACCGGAATGGCGACGGCGGCGAACATGAACATTTTCGCCAGCGGTCGGGCGGCCACGTTGGCCACTGCGCGCGGTCGCGCCAGCACCCACAGGATGGCGAACCAGACCAGCAGACCAACCACCAGCAGGTATTGCCATACGCGTCCGAGCTCGAGGTACTCCCAGCCCTGGTCGCCAAGCCAGAACCACAGATTGCCCAGCTTCTGCTCGATACCGGCCCAGACCCCGAGCAGGCTGCCGCCGATGACCACCACGAAGGCCGCAAACAGCACGTGCACCCAGCCGGCCAGCCAGCGCGGCTCGTCATCCGGCGCGCGCAACGAGCGGCCAAGGAACAGGGCGGCAGCCACATACGCCGTGGCGATCCAGAAGATCGCGGTTTGCAGATGCCAGGTGCGCAGCAGGTTGCTGGGGAAAATGTTCTCCAGCTGGAAGCCGTAGAAGCTGCCCGGATCGGCGCGAAAGTGCGCCACGCCGCCACCGACCAGGGTCTGCATCAGGAACAGCAACGCCACCACCACGAAGAACTTCACCAGTGCACGCTGGCCCCGGCTGGACTGCCCCGGCAGCAGTTGCGGATGAACGTGATGGCCGCGGCTGATCCAGCCCAGATAATCGAACTTGCCGAATGCCAGCAGCACGGTCGCGATACCAGCCAACAGCACCAGCAGGCTGAGCGCGCTCCACAACAGCGCGCTTCCGGTGGCGACATTGCCCACGCTGGGGTCGTAGGGAAAGTTGTTGGTATACGACGCGTCCGTGCCGGGCCGCATCGCCACCGAAGCCCACGCCGCCCAGGTCACGAAGGCAGTGAACTGGTGCAGCTCCGCAGGGTCAGTGATCAGGCTCGGCTTGAGCCCGCCATTCTTCGTAGGGTCCTTGAAATAGTCGGTCCAATAACCGATCTGCTGCCGGTAGGCGACGGCTTCGGGTTCGATCAATTGCAACACGCCACTCTGCGCGTCGTAGCGATTGGTCTTCAGGGTCACCGCCGTTTCAGCGTGCACTGCGGCCTGCTGCCGTGCATCCAGCGCAGCCACGGGCTTGCCGTACTGCGTGCCTGCAATGGCCGCAGCGGTGTCTTCGCCCAGACGATGCAGCGCCTCGGCGGAATAATCCGGCCCCAGATAGGCGCCATGTCCCCAGATGCTGCCGTTGTCCATCAGGCCGTACTTGAGGAACACCGCCTGGCCATCACGAATATCGTCGCCACTGAACAGCACGGCGCCTTGGGCGTCGACCACCTTTGCGGGAATCGGCGGCGCATTGCGGTAGGCGAGCAAGGTGACGGCAAGCAATCCGGCGAAGCCGATCACCATCACCAGCGCCACCGTTCGCAGCCACCACGGCGACAACTCGGTATCGTCGTCGGTCAAGGGTTGTGCGGCTTCATTCATCGCTACTTCCTCCGGCAAGGCGAGAGAATGCGGGCCGATGCGACGAAAGATCGCATGATCATGAGCATGACCATGCCGGTTGGGCCCGCGCGCAAGCATCGATGCGACGACCCCACTCCCCTGCCGTCGCGCCGAGCCGTCCCACCATAAACCTTTTCTTTTCGCGTCGCCCGTATCGGCGCGGAGCCAATGAGGTCAGCGCTGCAGCAGCGGCAGCTTGTCAGGCACGCCGTCCCACTTCGCTGCATCTTCCATCGCCGGGATCTTGCTGGTCAGCACTGGCCATTCGCGCGCCAGCTCGGCGTTGATCGACATGAAGATCTCCTGGCCCGCCGGCACGTCGAGCTCGGGGAAGATCGCGCCGACCGGGCACTCCTCCACGCACAGCGTGCAGTCGATGCATTCGTCGGGGTCGATCACCAGGAAATTGGGACCGGCGTGGAAGCAGTCCACCGGACACACCTCGACGCAATCGGTGTGCTTGCAGTTGATGCAGTTTTCGGTGACGACGTGCGTCATCTTGCCTCCTTCCGACGCCTGCCGGTGTGTCGCTAGAGTGTCCGGGACGGATAGTGCGAAAGCCATGATCCAGGTCAGTGCCGATGACGCACCACCATCGCAGAATTCACTCGTTCCCCAACTTCCCCAAGGAGCAACCCATGATGCGCAAACTGATTGCCATTGCCCTGCTCGGCCTGCTTTCCACTCCGCTGATGGCCGCCGAATGCGCGACCACGGTCGAGGCCAACGACGCCATGCAGTTCAACACCAAGACGATCACCGTACCCAAGACCTGCAAGTCGTTCAAGGTCACCCTGAAGCACACCGGCAAGCTGCCGGCCACCGCGATGGGGCACAACTGGGTGCTGTCGCACGCCAGCGATGAGGCGGGCGTGATTTCCGACGGCATGAAGGCCGGCGCGGCCAGCAGCTACGAAAAGCCGGGTGACGCGCGCATCATCGCCCACACCAAGTTGATCGGCGGCGGCGAATCCGATGTCGCCACGATCAACGTGGCCAAGCTGAAGGCAGGCGAGCAGTACGCGTTCTTCTGCACCTTCCCCGGCCACGCCGCGCTGATGAAGGGCACCTTGAGCCTGGGCCAGTAAGCTCCTTGGACCAGCGACGCATCCGGCCGTCATGGCCGGATGCGTTTTTTGTTGGTGCCGGCATCACACATCGTTCCACGCACGGATCCACAATGTCCCGCATGAACCCGCAGTCACCCCTCGATGAAACCGCGCTGGCCAGGCTGGTCGACCATTTCTACGAGAAGGTGCGTCGCGACGCACAGATCGGTCCGATCTTCAACGCGGCCGTGCATGACTGGGATGAACACAAGCGCCTGCTCACCTCGTTCTGGGCTTCGGTGGCGCTGCGCGCCGGCAGCTATCGCGGCAATCCGATGGGTGCGCACCGGCCCCATCCGATCCGTGCCGAACACTTCGACCGCTGGCTGGCGCTGTGGCGCGAAACCTGCGCGGAAGAACTGGACGAAACCGCGGCCGCCACGATGCTGGAATACGCCGAGCGCATCGGTCGCAGCCTGAAATACGGACTAGGTCTCCATCCGCAGGCCCAGCCGTTCGGCGTGCCGATCGTCGGCATCGAGCGCCCGTAGGAGCGCACAGGGTGCGCTCCTACAATAGTCGCGATCAGGCCAGCGCTTTCAACGCCGCGTCATAGTTCGGCTCGTGGCCGATCTCGCTGACCAGCTCGGCATGGATGACCTTGTCATGTTCGTCCAATACCACCACCGCACGCGCAGCCAACCCCGCCAACGGGCCGCTGGCGATCGCCACGCCGTAGTCGTTGAGGAACTGGCGGCCGCGCATCAGCGACAGGTTGATCACCTTGTCCAGTCCTTCGGCGCCGCAGAAACGCGCCTGCGCGAACGGCAGGTCGGCCGAGATGCACAGCACCACGGTGTTGTCGAGCTGGCCGGCCAGCTCGTTGAAGCGGCGCACCGAGGTGGCGCACACGCCGGTGTCGATGCTGGGAAAGATGTTCAGCACCTTGCGCTTGCCGGCATGGCTCGACAGCGTCACGTCGGACAGATCGGCGCCGACCAGGCTGAAGGCCGGCGCGGTCGAACCCGGCGCGGGAAACTGGCCGTCGACGCTGATCGGCTGGCCCTTGAATGTGACTGTGGACATCGTGCACCTCGTTGCTGGATGGATGGCTACAAGTAGAACATGGTCTTGGCCAGGAACACGATGCCGACCATCAAGCCCAGCACGATGCGATGGGTGTGCCTGAACCGGCAGACGTCCATCTTGCCGCTGCGCATCGCCCACATCGCGTTGACGAATACCCCGAGCACGCCAAACGCCAACAGCACCTTGAGCAGCAGCCAGTTGCCGAAGCGGCTGCCGACGCATTCGAGCCCGCCGCAGCGGATCTCGAACAACACGCCGCCGCTGACGAACAGCAGGATCACCACCACCGGCATGAACCGGCGCACCCGCGCCATCACGGCCTTCTCGATGCGCTGCATGGTGGCGATGTCGAAATGCCGGTGCAGCGCTTCGAGCACCACCACCTCGAAGGTCACCGCGCCGACGAACACGATCGCGCAGGACAGGTGCAGCAGCACGATCCACGGATACCAGGCACTCATGCGCACTCTCCGGAAGCATGCGCCCAAGTCTGCGCGCGACCGCCGCATGTCGCGCTGACATGGATCAACCCGGGTTGCGTCCTGCGCTCAACCCTGCGGCGTGGCAGCCACCAGCTTGCGGATCGCCTCGACGAAGGCCGGGTCGAGCTTGCCGATGCGGGTGGTGCGCGCGGCGATGCGACCGTCGCTGTCCAGCAGGATCAGTTCGCTGCTGTGGTTGAATTCCTTGTCCGGCAGCTGACGGTACTGCAGGCCCAGCACGCCGGACAGCTGGCGCACCTGTGCAGGCTCGGCCCGCGCCAGGGTCCAGATGCGCGAATCCAGCTTGCGCTTGTCGGCGTAGGTGCGCAGCGTGGCCACGTCGTCACGCACGGGGTCGAAGCTCACCGCCAGCAGGTCGATCCGGGCACGGGTGGCCGGGTCCAGTGCATTGCGGGTCAGCCGCATGCTGTCGATGATCATCGGGCAGACCATCTGGCACGAGGTGTAGAACATGGTGACCAGCTGCGGCCGGCCGCGCCGCTCGGCCAGCTTCTGCTGATGACCGTCCTGGTCGGTCAACTGCACCGACAGGTTGTAGACCGAATTGCCGGGCAGCGGCGTGGCCGCCCGCGCGCTGCCGAGCAGCAGGAGCATCGCAAGCAGGGACAACAGACGTTTCATGGCGCATGCCTCATTCGGACTTCGCGCAACGGAAGCCCATGTTGTTGGTGGTGTTGGCGGCCTTGAGCGCGGACAGCATCGCTATGCGCATCAGCACCGCGTAGTTTTCCTTCTCCTGCAAGCTGATCGCGCCCGCGCCGCAGAATTTCAGCAGGTCCGGATCGCCCTGCTCGCGGCTGTCGCTGGCGACCATCAAGGCGTTGAAGTCGTCCACCCACTCCCACACCAACCCGTTGATGTCGCGCACGCCATAGACGTTGGCGATGCCGCCCACGTCGGGCAGGGCCGTGTTGGACGGCCGCGCGTACCAGCCCAGGATGCTTTCGCGCCAGGCCGGGTCGGCGCGGGCGTCGCGGCGGGTGGCATCGGCCGCGGCCGCGTATTCCCATTCGTACCAGCTGGGCAGTCGCGCGTTTTCGCTCTCGCAATAGGCTTGCGCCGCAAACCAGCTGACCCGGGTCACCGGCTGGCGCGGCAACGCCGTGTCACCCAGTGCGTCGGCGCTGCCCCACTGGGTGAGATAGCGCGCATCGGCGAGGATGCTGGCCACCTTGTCGCGTTGCCACTCGGGGTGCTTCTTCACGAAGGCCAGGAACTCGCCGTTGGTGACCAGTTCGGTGCGCAGGCGGAATGGCGCCACCTGCGCCGGCGCCGCCTTGCCGTCGGCCGGCAGCACGCTGGTGAAAGTCCCACCCGGCAGGGCGACGTAATCCGCCGCCACTGCCGGCAGTGCCAGCATCAGTCCCAGGACGAACAGCAGGCCTGCGCGCATCTCAGTGCTCCGGGGCCGCCGCAGCGGGTGCCTCGGCGCGTGCCTTGGCTACCTCTTCCTTGCTGATCTGGCCGCCCGGGTTGCCCCAGCTGTTCAGCACGTAGGTCAGGATGTTGGCCACCTCGTCGTCGTTGAGCTGGCTCATCGGCGGCATCACCGAGTCGTACTCGTGACCGTTCACCGTGATCTTGCCGGTCAGGCCGTGGGTGACGATGGTCATCGCCCGCTTCGGATCGGCCGCCAGGTAGTCCGACTTCGCCAGCGGTGGGAACACGTTGGCCAGGCCTTCGCCGTTGGCCTGGTGGCAGACCGAACAGGTGCCGGTGAACAGCTGCTTGCCCGCGGCGATCTGCTCCTCCTTGGTCAGCGTGCCGGCCGCATGCGCCTTGGCTGCCGTGGTCACTGCCTTCAGGTTCGGCTCCGAGCGATCGCCCAAGTACACCGCGTCCACTTCCTTGCCCGAGTAGATCGACTTGTCTTCCGGGCCGTCCACCTTGAGGATGCCCAGCGCGCCCTTGTTGAAGGCGCGGAAGATCGAGTGGTCGACCAGCACGTAGCTGCCCGGCACGTCGGTGTGCTCCGGGCCGTCCACCTTGAGGATGCCCAGCGCGCCCTTGTTGAAGGCGCGGAAGATCGAGTGGTCGACCAGCACGTAGCTGCCCGGCACGTCGGTGTGGAATTCCACCGTGGCCGCGCCGCCGGACGGGATCAGCGTGGTCTGCACGTTGTGCTGTGCCACCGTGCCGCCCTCGGGTTGCACCTTGTCGAAGATCTCGCCGATCACGTGGAAGCTCGACACCAGGTTCGGACCGCCGTTGCCGACGAACAGGCGCACCGTCTCGTTGGTCTTGGCGGTCAGCGCGTTGTCRCCGGTGAGCGCGCCTTCCTTGCCGTTGAACAGCACATAGGTCGGGTTCTCGTCGATCGCCTTTTCCATGTCGAACGGCTGCAGSCCCTTCTGCCGGTACTTGCCGGTGGTGTAGAAGTCGCCCTGCATCACGTAGTACTCGTGGTCGACCGGGCTSAGGCCCTCCGGTGGCTCGACGACCAGGATCAGGCCGTACATGCCGTTGGCGATGTGCATGCCCACCGGCGCGGTGGCGCAGTGGTAGACGAAGATGCCCTGGTTGAGCGCCTTGAAGGTGAACTGCGATTCGTGSCCCGGCGCGGTGAAGCTGGAGGCCGCGCCGCCGCCCGGRCCGGTYACCCCGTGCAGGTCGATGTTGTGCGGCATCTTGCTGTCCGGCGCGTTCTTCAGGTGGAACTCCACCGTGTCGCCCTGGCGCACSCGGATGAAGCTGCCCGGYACGGTGCCGCCGAAGGTCCAGAAGGTGTAGCTGACGCCTTCGGAAATCGGCATCTCCTTCTCGACCACTTCCAGCTCGACGATGACCTTCGCCGGGTAGTTGCGCTTCAGCGGTGGCGGCACGTGCGGCGGGCTGGTCAGCACCGCGTGGATCGGCTCGCCCTGGGGCGGGCCGAAGTCGCCGTGNTTCGCCGGGTAGTTGCGCTTCAGCGGTGGCGGCACGTGCGGCGGGCTGGTCAGCACCGCGTGGATCGGCTCGCCCTGGGGCGGGCCGAAGTCGCCGTGAATCGAGGCGGCGGGGGTCGCCGCGGCCGGACTGGACCCGGCCGTGGCCTGCGGCTTGCCGGAACAGGCCGCCAGCGTGAACAGCGCCGCCGCAGCGAGTAGGAATAGACCTGGACGTGACATGGACGCTCTCCGTGAGTTCTTGCGATTGCAAGCCTAGGCTATCTCACGGAAGTCCATGTGACGTGAATCAATTGGCGAATCTTTTCAGCCCGACTGCGTCACCCTGCCACGGCTCAGGCTGGCCCGACCCAGCCGGCACGCTCAACCCGGCTTGCCGTCCGCCCGCGGCGTCAGGTAGATCCACGCCGAGCGCAGCACCCACGGCAGGAAGGCCAGCAGCCAGCCGTAGGCGGCGATCACCAGCCACAGGTAGACATCACCGCCCAGTTCGGCACGGATGCGCAGCAGGGTCACCACCTGCAGCAGGGCGAAACACAGCCACGCCACCTTGCCCATCTGCATCGGTCGGCCGGAATGGCCCTGGGTGACCCGGGTGACCATCGCCACCAACATCGAGCCAAAGAAGCCGATGCCCAGCGCATGCAGCGGGGCGCGACCCAGGATCAGCTGCCCGTTCAGGGCGTACACCACATCCTGGATGGCGAACAGCGCAAACGCCACCGGCAACCAGGCAAACGCCAGGTGCAGCACCGCCAGGATGCCCGGACGCATCGCCTTCCACGGACGCCATTTCAGCGAATGCCAGGCAAACACCAGCGCCAGCGGAACGTCGACCACCCACAACCAGCCCAACACGCCACGCCAGTCCAGCAGCAGATGCGCCAGCAACAGCGCCCACACCATCGGCATGCTCCAGTCCGGCCGGATCACCTCGTACCCCTTCACCATGTTGCCGGTGAAGAACGGCAGCATGCGGTGCATCACCGAGAAATAGATCGGCAGCAGCAGGCCGAAGGTGCCCAGCTTGATCGCCAGCAGCGCGCACTCCGCTGGCGCGCCGAACAGATACGCCAGGAAGATCGCCAGCCCCAGCGTGCCCAGGCACAGCGCCGCCAGGCAGGAACGCGCGTGACCCTTGCGCTCGGCCACCGAAGCACGCAACACCCCGGCCAGCGTCACCACACCGAGCAGATAGCCCGCCAGCATCACCGCGATGCCCAGCTTGAGCAGCCACCCCAGGTCGAGCAGACCCACATTCGCCAGCACGTAACCGCCGAAGACGCCGCCGGCGACCGGCAGGAAGCGCGTGCGCGGCAGCTCGGGGCGGCCCAGCCACTTGGGAAACGTGGTCATCAGGAAGCCGAACATGAACAGCGGAAACAGGCCGTACTGGATCAGCATCGCGTGCGCCCAGCCCGGCGGAATCGTGGGCTGCGGCCAGCCGGCCAGGCCGAAGCGCATCCAGGTCAGCTCCACCGCCCACCACGCCATGCTCAGCAGCACCGCGACGGTGCCGGCCAGGAACAGCGGCCGATGCGGGGCGGAGGCCAGCAGGCGGGCGGCTTCGGCGAACGCCGGCGGCGTGTTGCCGGCAGATGGCGAATCAGACATGGCGAGTCCACACGAATGCGAATGATTCGCCATGCTGCCACAGCGCCTTCGTCGGCAACCATGACATGCATCAACCACGCCCCGTGGCATGGCGGCGCTTCAGCGAATCATCGGGTCCGGCAATGCCCGGACGGCATCCCGCTCGAGCTCAATCCGGCAACAGGGCTTCGCCGATCTTGCGCAGCGCCGCCACATTCAGCAGCTCCAGCTCGCGTCCCTCGATCGCGATCAGCTTCTGCGCGCGGAAGCGGCTGAGCACGCGGCTGACGGTTTCCGCGGCCAGCCGCAGGTAGTTGGCGATGTCGCCACGCGACATGCTGAGGTGGAACTGGCTGCCGGAGAAACCCCGCACCGCGTAGCGGTTGCCCAGGTCCAGCAGGAAGGCGGCGACGCGCTCGTCGGCGCTGTGGTCGCCGGCCAGCAGGCTGGCCGTGCCCAGTTCCTTGCTCAGCATGCGGAACAGGTGCTGCTGCACGGCCGGCACGCGCGAGGCCAGCGCGCTCATCGCGGGGAACGAGAAACGGCAGAAGTACGCCGTGTCCAGCGCCACCGCGTCGCAAGGGAAATGCTCGGGATAGATCGCGTTGAGGCCGATCACCTCGCCCGGCAGATAGAAACCCAGCACCTGCTCGCGGCCTTCCTTGTCGACCATGCGCGTCTTCACCGTGCCCGAACGCACCGCGAAGATCGCCCGGAACGGATCGCCGGTACGGAAAATGTGCTCGCCGACGCGGAACGGCCCGACGTGTTCGACCAGGCATTGCAGCTCGGCCAGCTCGGGCTTGTCGTAGCCGGCGGCAATGCACGCGCTGGAAAACGCGCAGGTACCGCAGAAGCGCGTTTCATCGCCGTCGTCGGCAATCGGGCTACGCGGCTCGGGCAGGCGACCTGGCCGGCCTGGCGTGGGCTTGAATTGCATGATTGTGATGAGGCCGGGTTGGGGCTGCGTCGTCGTCGATCAGATCACGCGTGAGAAACGCGGTGCCTGTGCCGCTTCGTCCAGATAGGCGTCGAAGCACATGGCGATGATACGCAACAGCAACCTTCCCCGCGAGGTGACCCGGATCTCGCGGTCACTTTCCAGCACCAGGCCATCGGCGACCAGCGCCTGCAGCCGCTGGCGTTCACGCATGAAATATTCGTCGAACACCAGCCGGTGACGCGCCCCGAAGCCGTGCTTGTCCAGCACGCCGTGGCACATCAGTTCGTTGATCAGCTCGCGGCGGATCAGGTCGTCCTCGTCCAGTTGCAATCCGCGCATCAGCGGCAGCCGGCCGGCATCCAGCGCTGCGTAATAGCCGACCAGATCACGCGCATTCTGCGTGTAGCTGTCGCCGATGCGGCCGATCGCACTGACGCCCAGGCCCACGATGTCGCAGTCGCCGTGGGTCGAGTAACCCTGGAAATTGCGCTGCAGGGTGCCCGCGCGCTGCGCCAGCACCAGCTCGTCGCTGGCCTTGGCGAAGTGGTCCATGCCGACGTAGACGTAGCCGGCGGCGGACAGGTGCTCCAGCGCGCGGCCGAACAGCGCCAGCCGGGTGGCGGCATCGGGCAGGTCAGCGGCGTCGATCTGCCGCTGCGCCTTGAACATCTCCGGCAGGTGCGCGTAACCGTAGACCGCCACGCGGTCGGGGTTGAGTGCCACGATCTGGTCGAGCGTGCGGCTGAAGCCGGCCACGGTCTGGAACGGCAGGCCATAGATCAGGTCGACGCTGGTGGAACGGAACGACGACTCGCGCGCCGCGTCCAGCACCTCGCGGGTCTGCTCGAAACTCTGGATGCGGTTGACCGCCTGCTGCACCACCGGGTCGAAATCCTGGATGCCGACCGAGATCCGGTTGAAGCCCAGGGCGCCCAGGTTGCGGATGTAGTCGCCGTCAGCGAAACGCGGATCGATCTCGATGCCGTATTCGCGTTCCGCCTCGTGGCTGAAGCTGAAATGCCGCGCCAGCGACTCCAGCAGCTCGCTCATGTGCGCGGTATCGAGGAAGTTCGGCGTGCCGCCACCGAAGTGCAGCTGGCGCACCGGGCGATCGCGGTCGAACAATGGTGCGATCAGTTCGATCTCGCGATACAGCCGTTCGAGGTAGCGATCGGCCTGGGTCACGTCGCGGGTGATCACCCGGTTGCAGCCGCAGTAGAAGCACGGGCTCATGCAGAACGGCACGTGCACGTAGAGCGACAAGGGCCGCGGGATCGGCTCCTCGTTGGAGGCCCGGATCACGCCTCGCAGCACCGTCTCGTCGAAGCCGGCCTTGAACTGCGGCGCGGTCGGGTAGCTGGTGTAGCGCGGACCGGCCACGTCGTAACGGGCGATCAGCGCCGGGTCGAATTCTGGAGTGCTTATGGGAATGGCCATGGAGCGAGTCTGTCCCCGCTCCGATCCGGCTGCCTTGATCCGGATCAATTACGCCATCGGCCGCGACGCCACGCCGCAGCCGCCCTATTGCGGACTCGGCTCAGGGTACAGGCATTGAAGACGCACCATCACCGCAACTGGAGCGAAGCACAGAGAGGTTGTGAGTTTCTCAACCTCTCGGGCCAGCCTTCACAAGCTCTGATAGTTCTTCCGTCTTCAGCTCCCGCCTCGGCTCGTGCCGGCCGGCGTTTGCGACGAGCATGCAGAGTGGAATCGACGATGCGGTCACCCTGTAAATACCCGCCTCCGGAACACTTCCGTGATCAGCTGGCGTGTGGCAGGATGCCGAAACGACAGGTAGTCGCGAGTCGACAAGGAACAGTGTCATGCCATTTGTTTCGGCAAACTACAAAACCAACATCCAGGCACCCGTCGGCCAATGGGCTTGTACTCGCACTTCTTCGCTCTGGCCCTTCTCCAGTCATCCGCCGGCCAACAGCCGCAGCAATCCTGATTACTGTGGTCAGTGCGTTTCCTTCGTCACCACCGTGTGCCCCAGCCTCCCGGTAAGCACATTGCAGTGGAAGATGGGCAGGCCAGTCAGGGGAAATACTGCCATCGTCGACGGAACCGTCATCGCAACGTTCAACACCCTGAATCATTACCACGGTCACGCGGCAATTTATGTGCGCCAGGATCACATGGGCATCTACGTCTACGATCAGTGGATCACAGGCGCAGGGAAAGGAATCGGCCCACGGCTCATCAAATGGAACGGACACGGTGTATCCAACAACGGAGAAGGTTTCCATGTTGTTGAGCCTTGATCGACGAGTCCGTCGAGCCGCAAGCCTCGCGCTTATCGTCGCGACCGGTTGCGCAGCGACGGCCTGTGCCACACCGGCATCCGTCTGTCCACAGCGCGGCCACGCCAGGGTGCAGCAAATTGATATCTTCGACGGCAACCCGAAAGACCAGGCCTTTCTTGCGCCCGACGACCCTGACAAGGCGCCCGATAGCTATACCCTTGGACCCATTCTTGATCACGGCGGCAAGGTGACGGTTCGCTGTCATTATGACGATGACGTCGTGCGAGACGTGGCGCTGACTTCGCATGAACGCACCTGCCGCTACTTGGAACCGCAGGGAAGGGTCTCGGCGGCCCTGATTTGCAAGTAAGGCTTGTGCAGGTACGGTGCCCGCACGCGTACTGAAACCATCGGCAGCGCAGGACTAGAACCAGGAAGCCGCCTCGCGGCGACTTTCGTTCATCCCATTACCCACACGCGTTAGCGCCCCATGGGCTCGACCTGCTGCTCGATCGAGCCAAAGATCGAGGCGCCGCCGGCATCGGTGACGTCGATCTTCAGGCGGTCGCCGAACTTCAGGAACGGCGTGGTGGGATGGCCGTCGCGCAGGGTTTCCACCGTGCGCTGTTCGGCCAGGCACGACGCGCCCTTGCCGGTGTCCTCGTTGGCGATGGTGCCGGAGCCCACGATGGTGCCGGCGGTCAGCGGCCGCGTCTTCGCCACGTGGGCGACCAGTTCGGCAAAGCTGAACTGCATGTCCACGCCACACTCGGCCTCGCCGAACCATGCGCCGTTCAACCACGTGCGCATCGGCAGGTGCAGCTTGTCGTCCTGCCACGCATCGCCCAGCTCGTCCGGCGTCACCAGCACCGGCGACAGCGCCGAGCGCGGCTTGCTCTGCAGGAAGCCGAAGCCCTTGGCCAGCTCGCCCGGGATCAGTCCGCGCAGGCTCACGTCGTTGACCAGGCCGACCAGCTGGATGTGCTCCGACGCCTGCGCCGGCGTCGCCGCCATCGGCACGTCGTCGGTGACCACCACCACCTCGGCTTCCAGGTCGATGCCGAAATCCTCGCTGGGCACCACCACCGGATCGCGCGGGCCGAGGAAGCCGGCGCTGGTCGCCTGGTACATCAGCGGGTCGGTGTAGAACGACTTCGGCACCTCGGCGCCGCGGGCGCGGCGCACGCGCTCGACGTGCGGCAGGTAGGCCGAGCCGTCGACGAATTCATAGGCGCGCGGCAGCGGCGAAGCCAGCGCGTGCATGTCCAGCGCGAAGGCACCGGCGGCGTTGCCGGAGTTCAAGTCCTCCGACAGCGCATTGAGCCGCGGCGCGGCGTTCGACCAGTCGTCCAGCGCCGCCTGCAGCGTCGGCGCGATGGCGCTCGCCTTCACCGCGCGGGTGAGGTCGCGGCTGACCACGATCAGCGTGCCGTCGCGGCCGCCTTCCTTGAGACTTGCGAGTTTCATCAAATACTCCTAGCTACAACCTTCCACGTAATCGACCTGCGGCGGCACACCCATGCGCCATCGCGTCACCTTGCCATGTTCATCGGTTTCAAACAGCAACACGCCGTCACCTTGCGGCGCGGCGATGCGCAGGTATTTTGCGCCATCGACATACTTGTGCGGCTGCGCCTGGACACGCGTTCCGTACAGCGCGCGGATCTGCGCCTCGTCCATGCCGACCTTGCCACCGCCGGGCGCGAGCTCTTTCGCGCTGCCGACGTCGTAGCGCACGAAATGGCCGGCTTCGAACATGAAGGCGAAATCCTTCGACGACTTCACCCAGGCCGGGGTCTTGTAGAAGCACGTTGAACCCTGCTCCGGCGCACCCTTCAGCTCGCCGCTCCAAGCTTTATTAGAGCTGGCCTTATTGAAGCTGGCCTTTTCGAACGCGGCCTCGTCCATGCCAAAACGCAGGTCGCCGTAACCGTCGTAGCGGGCCATCGTGTCGGCAGCGCTCGTTGCCGGCGTGCTCGTGGCCACGGCCGGACGGGCGCTCGATGCGGCGACAGGCGGGGCCTCCGCCGTCGGCGGGGCCGACGGGCCCGCCTGGCCGCATCCGGCCAGCGCCAGCGCCGCGGCCACGATCAGCGCATGGCATTTCACGCCTTGCGGCCTGCATCGAAGTGTTTCGCGATGCCCTGCCAGCACTCGTGATAGTCCTGCTGCAACTGCGGTGCGTCCAGCGCCTGCCGGGTGGGACGGATCACCTTGCGCGTCTCGAACATGAAGGCCATGGTGCCGCCGATCACGTCGGGTTTGGACGGGTCGGCGTTGGAGGCCTTCTCGAACGTGGCCGCATCCGGCCCGTGTCCGCTCATGCAATTGTGCAGCGAGGCGCCACCCGGGACGAAGCCCTCGGCCTTGGCGTCGTAGACGCCGGTGATCAGGCCCATGAATTCGCTGGCCACGTTGCGATGGAACCACGGCGGACGGAACGTGTGCTGCGCCACCAGCCAGCGCGGCGGGAAGATCGCGAAGTCGATGTTCGCCGTGCCGGCGGTGTCGCTGGGCGAGGTCAGCACGGTGAAGATCGACGGATCGGGATGGTCGACGCTGATCGAGCCGATCGTGTTGAAGCGGCGCAGGTCGTACTTGTACGGCGCGTAGTTGCCGTGCCAGCCGACCACGTCCAGCGGCGAATGACCGATCTTCGCCGACCACAGCCCGCCCTGGAACTTCGCCACCAGCTCGAATGCGCCCTCGACGTCCTCGTACGCCGCCTCCGGGGTGAGGAAGTCGCGGGCGTTGGCCAGGCAGTTCGAGCCGATCGGGCCCAGATCCGGCAGGCGCAACAGGGCGCCGAAGTTTTCGCAGACGTAGCCGCGGACGGTGTCGTCGAGCAGGTCGACGCGGAAACGCACGCCGCGCGGAATCACCGCGATCTCCTGCGGCTCCAGCTCGATCACGCCCAGCTCGGTGGCCAGCCGCAGCCGGCCCTGCTGCGGCACGATCAACAGCTCGCCGTCGGCGTCGTAGAAGAAACGCCCCTGCATCGAACGATTGGCCGTATAGACGTGGATACCGATACCGGCCTGCTCGGCCGGGCCGCCGTTGCCGGCCAGGGTCACCAGGCCGTCGATGAAGTCGGTCGGCTGTTGCGGCAGCGGCAGCGGGTTCCAGCGCAGCTGGTTCGGCGTGGCGGGCGCCTCGTCGAAGCGGTTATGGAACGTGGCGTGGGCCAGTGGCTGGAACGGTTGATGCACCGCCGCCGGACGAATCCGGTACAGCCAGCTGCGCCGGTTGCTGTGGCGCGGCGCGGTGAATGCGGTGCCCGACAACTGCTCCGCGTACAGGCCATGGGCCACGCGCTGCGGCGAATTCTGGCCGACCGGCAAGGTGCCGGCGATCGCCTCGCTGGCAAACTCGTTGCCGAAACCCGACTGGTAGCCCTTGCTGACATCGATCGCCATGAGGAGAGACCCTTAGAGGAAACCGCGCTTCATCTGGTCGCGCTCGATGCTCTCGAACAGGGCCTGGAAATTGCCCTCGCCGAAACCTTCGTTGCCCTTGCGCTGGATGATCTCGAAGAAGATCGGGCCGATGTTGTTCTGGGTGAAGATCTGCAGCAGCTTGCGCTGCTTGGTTTCCATGTCGGCGTCGATCAGGATCTTGTTCTTCGCCAGCCGCGCCACGTCTTCGCCGTGGTTCGGCACGCGCACGTCGATCACCTCGAAGTAGGAGTCCGGGGTGTCGAGGAATTCCACGCCGGCGGCGCGCATCTTCTCCACCGTGTCGTAGATGTCGTCAGTGAAGCAGGCGATGTGCTGGATGCCTTCGCCGTGGTAGGCGTCGAGGTATTCGTTGATCTGGCTCTTCGGGTCGTTCGACTCGTTGAGCGGAATGCGCACGATGCCGTCCGGTGCAGTCATCGCCTTGGACACCAGGCCGGTCTTGGCGCCCTTGATGTCGAAGTAGCGGATCTCGCGGAAGTTGAACAGGCGCTCGTAGTAGTCCGACCACTTCTGCATGTTGCCGAAGTACAGGTTATGGGTCAGGTGGTCGATGAAGGTGAGTCCGAAACCGGCCGGGTTCTGTTCGGCACCGGGAATCGCCTCGTAGTCGGCGTCGTAGATGCTGCCGGCGCTGCCGTAGCGATCGACCAGGTACAGCATGCAGTCGCCGATGCCCTTGATCACCGGCGCGCCGACCGCCTTGCTGTCGACCTTGTCGGTCACCGCCTCGCCGCCGTTGCCGAGCACCGTGGCGAGCACTTCGGCCGCGGGCTTCCTGAAACGGATCGCGAAGCCGCAGGCGCTGGGGCCGTGCTTGTCGGCGAAGTCGGCGGCGAACGAATCGGGGTCCTCGTTGACCAGGAAGTTCACGCCGTTCTGGCGGTACACGGTGATCGGCCGCGACTTGTGCTTCAGCACGGCGCTGAAACCCATCCGCTTGAACAGGTCGTGCAGTTCGTCGGCGCGACCGGCCGGGGCGGCGAATTCGACGAATTCGAAACCGTCGATACCCATCGGGTTTTCGAACGTGGTGACCTGCATGCCAAGGTTCGGCTGGGCGTTCATGGCGCTCTCCTGTGTGACGGTGCACGATGGCAGCACGAGAGCGTGGCACCATCGACGGTAAACCCACGTTATAGTTTCATATGAAACCATTTGCAAGGACCACTGCCGCAATGCCCCGAAAGCGCAAGCCTGCCCCTGCCACCGCCGAGCACGCCCCGCTGCAGCTGGAGCACTTCCTGCCGTACCGGCTGTCGATCCTGTCCAACACGATCAGCCAGGCGATCGCCGACGACTACCAGCGTCGCTACGACATCTCGGTGACGGAATGGCGGGTGATGGCGGTGCTGGCGCGCTTCGAGGGCTTGTCGGCGCGCGAGGTGGCCGAACGCACGGCGATGGACAAGGTGGCGGTGAGCCGTGCGCTGGCCCGACTGGTCGAGGCCGGCCGGGTCGACCGGGCCACCCACGACAACGACAAGCGCCGCTCGGTGCTGAGCCTCACCGAAGCGGGCTGGGCCATGCACGACGAAGTGGCGCCGATGGCACGTGCCCGCGAACGCGAAGTGCTGGCCAGGCTGGACGCCGAGGAGCAACGCTGGTTGACGCGGATACTGGACCGCTTGATGGAGTAAGCGCGGGAACGCACGCCGCGCCCGCTCTTGTTCCGCGTTCCCGCTCCTGCCTCACCTCACCCCGTGCATCAGCTTGTTGATCAGCGGGGCGATCAGGAACAGCAGCACGCCGCCGCCCAGCAAAATCCAGAAGCCGGAGGTGTAGCCGGACAACGCCGAGTCCACGGTCATGCCGCTGTCGCCGCTGACGTGGGCGGCGAACAGGCCGGCCAGGTTGTTGCCGATCGCGGTGGACAGGAACCAGCCGCCCATGCCCAGCCCGACCAGGCGCACCGGTGCCAGCTTGGTCACCATCGACAGGCCGATCGGCGACAGGCACAGCTCGCCGGCCGTCTGCAGCACGTAGCACAGCACCAGGGTCCACAGCGGAATCATGCCGTTGTCGCCGACCAGGCCGGACAGCGCATACATCAGCACCGCGAAGCCCAGCGCGTTGCCGATCAGCCCCAGCCCGAACTTGCGCGGGATCGACGGTTCGATGCGCCGCTTGTCCAGCCAGCCCCACGCAAGCGCCACCAGCGGCGCCAGCAGCACGATCGCCACCGGGTTCACCGACTGGAACCAGCCGACCGGGAATTCCCAGCCCGCCAGGTTGCGATCCACGATGTGCTGGGCCAGGAAGTTGAACGAGCTGCCGGCCTGTTCGAAGAACATCCAGAACAGCACGTTGAAGGTGAAGATGATCAGCATCGCGATCACCCGCTGGATCTGCACGCGTCCGGTGCGGATCGCCTCGATCACCAGCATCACGCCCACGCCGATGAACAGCGCGGTCAGCAGCCACTGGATCGCCACCGCACCGGCCCGGTCCATCAGCAGGTAGACCAGCGGAATGGCCACCAGCACGCCGATGGCCACGTACACCACGCGCATCGGGTTGGCGATTTCCGGTGCCGGCTTGCCGACCGGGCCGAGCTGGCGACGACCGAACCAGAACCACACCAGGCTGATCAGCATGCCCACGCCCGACGCGGCGAAGACCACGTGGAAGTTGTCGTGCTGCGGCGTGCCGAAGACGCGTTCGGCCAGGTAGCTGGTCAGGATCGGCGCGATCAGCGCACCGGCGTTGATGCCCATGTAGAACAGCGTGAAGCCGCGGTCGCGGCGCGAATCGCCGGTGGCGTACAGCTGGCCCACCATCGAGGAGATATTCGGCTTGAACAGGCCGTTGCCCACGATGACGGTGGCCAGGCCCAGCATGAAGATCTCGTGCTGGGGCACCATCACCATGAACAGGCCCGCGGCCATCACCACCGCGCCCAGCAGGATCGAGCGCTGGTAGCCGATGATCTTGTCCGCCACGTAGCCGCCGAACACCGCGGTAGCGTAGACCAGCGCCAGGTAGGCGCCATAGGTGCGGCTGGCCGAAGCCTGGCCGGCTTCATCCCCGTTGAAGAACTGCGCCACGATGTACAGCGTGAGCGCCCAGCGCATGCCGTAGAACGCGAAGCGTTCCCAGAACTCCGACATGAACAGCATCCACAACGGACGCGGATGCCCCAGCATTTGCGGATAGTCGGGTACCGGCTTCGCGTCGCCGGCGAGTGTGCTGTTACTCATGCCTTGCCCCTGTACTCATCGGTGATTCGCAGGTTATTGCGAACGGCCAGATGTAACCGGCGGCTCCGCATCCGTCAAATGCGCTGCAGCACGCGGCCCGGGGAAAACCGCGTGCTGCCGGGGCCGGATCGCTTCAGCGCACGCCGTGCATCAGTCGGTTGATCAGGGGCGAAATCAGCAGCAACAACACACCGGCACCGGCCAGCAGCCAGAAGCTGAAGGTGAAGCCGTCCAGTGCGGAGGCGGCGGTCATCCCGCTTTCGCCGCTGATCCTGCCGGCCAGCAGGCCGGACAGGTTGCCGCCCACCGCCAGCGACAGGAACCAGCCGCCCATCGCCAGGCCGACCAGTCGCGGCGGCGCCAGCTTGGTCACCATCGACAGGCCGATCGGCGACAGGCACAGCTCGCCCACCGTCTGCAGCACGTAGCACAGCACCAGCGGCCAGAATGGAATCAGCCCCTGCACATCGAGCAGGCGCGACAGCGCGTACATCAGCACCGCAAAACCCAGGCCGTTGAAAATCAGGCCCAGGCCGAACTTGCGCGGGATCGACGGCTCGCTCCTGCGCGACGCCAGGAAAGCCCAGACCACGGTGACCACGGGCGCCAGCACGATGATCGCCAGCGGACTGACCGACTGGAACCAGCCCACCGGGAAAGTCCAGCCGCCGAACATCTGCCGGTCGACCAGGTTCTCGGCCAGGAAATTGAACGAGGTGCCCAGCTGGAAATAGAACATCCAGAACAGGATGTTGAAGGCGAAGATGATCAGCATCGCCACCACGCGGTCGACCTGCACCCGACCGTGCCTGACCGCCTCCACCAACAGCATCACCGCCACCGCGGCGAACAGCGCACCCAGCATCCAGGACAAGCCGGTGGTGACGAAGGCCAGCAGGAGGTATACCAGCGGCACGGCGACGACCATGCCCAGCACCACCCACACCACGCGCATGCGGCCGGCCGCTTCAGGCGCCGGCCGGCCCACGCCTTTCAGCCCGCGCCGGCCGAACCAGAACCACAGCAGGCTGAGTAGCATGCCCACGCCGGCCGCGCCGAACACGATGCGGTAGTTCTGCTGCATCGGCGTGTCGGTGAAATGGGCGGCCATCCAGCCGGTCAGCAGCGGCGCCAGCAGTGCGCCACCGTTGATGCCCATGTAGAACAGGGTGAAGCCGCGATCGCGGCGCGGATCGTCGCGCCCGTACAACTGCCCGACCATGGTGGAGATGTTCGGCTTGAACAGCCCGTTGCCCACGATCACCATCGCCAGGCCGAGCAGGAAGACACCGCGGCTGGGCAGCATCACCACGAACAGGCCCAGCGCCATCATCAGCGCGCCCAGCAGGATCGAGCGCTGATAGCCGATCACCCGATCCGCCACGTAGCCGCCGAAGATGCTGGAGGCGTAGATCAGCGCGGTGTACGCACCGAAGCTGCTGGCGGCCCACGCCTGGCCGGAGGCATCGCCGTGGTAGAAGTGCGCCACGATGTACAGCGCCAGCGCCCAGCTCACGCTGTAGAACGCGAAGCGCTCCCAGAACTCGGTCATGAACAGCATCCACAACGGACGCGGATGCCCCAGCGTCTGCGGATACTCGGGTGCGGTGCTGGTGTGGACGGCTTCGTTCATGGGTGCCCCCGGATTTCAGGTGGCACATCATGACGGGATTCAGGCCGGGCTGCGCAAGCGGCGGGCGATTCGCTCAGCTGCCCAGCACGGTGCGCACGTCCAGCAGTTCGGGGAAGAATTCCAGATCGAGCGCCTTCTTCAGGAAACTCACCCCGGACGAACCGCCGGTGCCGCGGCGATGGCCGATGATGCGCTCCACCGTCTTCATGTGGCGGAAACGCCACAGCTGGAAGCTCTCCTCCACGTCCACCAGCTGTTCGCACATGTGGTACTCGGGCCAGAACCCCGCGCGATCCTCGTAGATGCGCTTGAGCACCGGCAGCAGCGCATCGTTGCGACGGTACGCCCGCGTCCAGTCGCGCTCCAGCAACTCGGCCGGCACCGCGTGGCCACGCCGCGCCAGGTAACGCAGGAACTCGTCATACAGGCTGGGCGCCTCCAGCACCGCGCGCAATTCCGCCTGCGCGGCAGGATCGTGCGCGAACACCTTGAGCATGTCGGCGTTCTTGTTGCCCAGCAGGAATTCGATCTGGCGATACTGCAGCGACTGGAAGCCGGACGACGGCCCCAGCACGCCACGGAACTCCAGGTACTCCGCCGGCGTCAGCGTCTCCAGCACCGCCCACTGCTCGAACAGCTGGCGCTGCACCTGCTTCACCCGCGCCAGGATCTTCAGGCAGGCATCGATGTCATCGGCCTGCAGGTGCAGCACCGCCGCCTTCAGCTCGTGGATCAGCAGCTTCATCCACAACTCGGAGACGTGGTGCTGCACGATGAACAGCACCTCGTCGTGATGCGGCGGCTGGCTCAGCGGCTGCTGTGCCGACAGCAAGGTGTCCAGATGCAGATAGCCGCCGTAGGTGATCTGTCCGTTGAGATCGGTCTGGATGCCGGCTTCGAGATCGCGCTGGTTGTCGGTCATGGTGTTCCGTCACGTTTCCGGAAAACGGCCATGGTAACGGCTGCCGCCCGGTCAGTCCCTGACCCAGGACATGGGGCTCGTCCTGAACACCTCGAATACTTGGCAACAGTCGCGGGAGACCCGCTTTGCAGTGCGTTTGACGTTCCGGGAAGCCGCGCGACAAGCCCATCCGTACGCCCACGAATGCTGCGCTGTACCTTGCAGCGCAACATGCCTGCCTGTTATCAAGCGCGGTCTTGTTCGGTCGTTTGTGTGCCCGAGGATGCGTCGAGGGCACGCCATCAACCAGGTTTTTCCCTCTCTTCCTCACCCCGGAGCGAGTCGTGACCATCGCCGCCAAGTTTGAAATCGAATACCTGCAATACCTCGACGCCGAGGGCAAGCAGGTCCGTGACGATCTGCCCGAGTTCGCCAAGGACCTCGAGCACATGGTCAAGTTGTACAAGCTGATGCTGTCGACCCGCGTGTTCGACGCCAAGTCGATCGCGCTGCAGCGTACCGGCAAGCTGGGCACCTACGCCAGCTGCCTGGGCCATGAAGCGGCGCACGTCGGCATCGGCAGCGCGATGCGTCCCGAGGACGTCTACGCGCCGAGCTACCGCGAGTACGGCGCCCAGCTGTATCGCGGCGTGCAGCCGCGCGAGGTCTACATGTACTGGGGCGGCGACGAGCGCGGCAACGATTACCAGCAGGAACCGGCGCGGCACGACTTCGCCTGGTCGGTGCCGATCGCCACGCAGTGCCTGCATGCGGCCGGTACCGCGCTGGCGTTCAAGATCCGTGGCGAGAAGCGCGTGGCGGTGTGCACCATCGGCGACGGCGGTTCGTCCAAGGGCGACTTCTACGGCGCCATCAACATCGCCGGCGCACAGAACCTGCCGCTGGTCGCGGTGATCGTCAACAACCAGTGGGCGATCTCGGTGCCGCGCAAGATCCAGTCCGGCGCGCCCACGCTGGCGCAGAAGGGCATCGCCGCCGGCCTGTTCTCGATCCAGGTCGACGGCAACGACATCATCGCGGTGCGCAAAGCGATGGAAGACGCGCTGGAGCGCGCCCGCAACGGCGAAGGCGGCAGCGTGCTGGAACTGGTCACCTATCGTCTGGGCGACCACACCACCGCCGACGACGCCCGTCGCTATCGCGGCGAGCAGGAAGTGAAGGACGGCTGGGAAAAGGAGCCGATGAAGCGCCTGCGCCACTGGCTGGTGGCCAAGGGCGTGTGGGACGACGCGAAGGAAGAAGCCTGGAAGGCCGAGTGCGACGACTGGATGGACAACGAGGTGAACGCCTACCTCGAGACCAAGACCCAGCCGGTCTCGGCGATGTTCGACTACATCTTCGCCGAAATCCCCGCCGATCTCGCCAAGCAGCGCGATTACGTCCTGTCGCTTGAAAACAAGGGTCATTGAGTCATGGCACAAATCACTCTCATCGAAGCGGTCACCCAGGCGCTTGCCTATGAAATGGCGCACGACGATTCCGTCGTGGTGCTGGGCGAAGACGTCGGCGTCAACGGCGGCGTGTTCCGCGCCACCCAGGGCCTGCAGGAAAAGTTCGGCGAACTGCGCGTGCTGGACACGCCGCTGGACGAAACCACCATCGCCGGCGTCACCGTCGGCCTCGCCGTGGCCGGCATGAAGCCGGTCGCCGAGGCGCAGTTCGAGGGCTTCATCTACCCGATGATGGAGCAGATCGCCTGCCACGCCGCACGCATGCGCAACCGCACCCGCGGCCGCCTCACCGTGCCGGCCGTGTGGCGCGCGCCGTGGGGCGGCGGCATCCGCGCACCGGAGCATCACTCCGAGGCGAACGAGCATCTGTTCACCAACATCCCGGGCCTGCGCGTGGTGATGCCGTCCTCGCCCGCGCGTGCCTACGGCCTGCTGCTGGCGGCGATCCGCGATCCCGATCCGGTGATGTTCTTCGAGCCCAAGCGCATCTACCGCCAGTACAAGGAAGAGGTGCCGGACGACGGCGAGGCGCTGCCGCTGGACGTTTGCTTCGTGCTGCGCGACGGCACCGACGTGACCCTGGTGAGCTGGGGCGCACAGGTGAAGGAAGCGCTGGAAGCGGCCGACGAACTGGCCAGCCAGGGCATCAGCGCCGAAGTGATCGACGTGGCCACGCTGACCCCGCTGGACTTCGACACCATCGCCGAATCGGTGCAGAAGACCGGCCGCTGCGTGATCGTGCACGAAGCTCCGAAGACCGCCGGCTTCGGCGCCGAGATCGCTGCCCGCCTGGCCGAGGAATGCATGTACGACCTGCTCGCCCCGGTCGAACGCGTCACCGGCTTCGACACCCACATCCCGCTGTTCCGCCTGGAAATGAAATACCTGCCGAACGTGGAACGCGTCGTCGACGCGGCGAAGCGTACGTTGGCGGCAAGCTGAGGCTTGCCGCCGGGAATCGGGAATAGAGAATAGGGAATGGGCAAAGCCAAAGCGCAATGCCCGCCCGCTCTTCCGATTCCCCATTCCCTATTCCCTATTCCCGGAAAAACCAATGGCTGACATCAAGACGTTCTACCTCCCCGACCTCGGCGAAGGCCTGCCTGACGCGACCGTGGTCGAGTGGCACGTGAAGGTGGGCGACACCATCAAGCTGGACGCCCCGCTGTGCTCGATGGAAACCGCCAAGGCGGTCGTCGACGTGCCCTCGCCGTACACCGGCAAGGTCGTCAAGCTGCATGGCGCCCCCGGCGACATCATCGAGACCGGCGCCGCGCTGGCCGAGTTCGAACCCGACCCGAACGCGAAGCAGCGCGCCGAGTCGCAGGACACCGGCCACCAGCATGGCCCGAAGAAGAGTGTCGGCAGCCCGGCCGCGGATGACAGCAGCAAGGTCGTCGTCTCCGACGAGGGTGGCGAAGTCGAGACCGGCGGCAAGGATCGCGAGGACGAAGGCACCGTGGTCGGCGCCATGGTCAGCGGCAACACCGTTCATGTCGAACAGGCCGCCAGCATCGGCGGCGTCAAGGCCGTGCCGGCCGTGCGTGCGCTGGCGAAGAAGCTCAAGGTCGACCTCACCCGCGTGCGCCCCAGCGGTGCGGACGGCGTGGTCACCATGAAGGACGTCAAGGACGCCGCCGCGAATGGCTCGGCCGCCCTCGGCACCGCCCCCGCCCGCGCGGTGCCCGCCTCGGCCGGCCGTCACCTGGCACCCGAGCTGCCGCAGCCGGAGCCGCAGCGCGGCCCGGTCTCGCTGGCCGGCAAGCCGGTGCGCACCGCGCCGCCGTCACAGGCCGCCAGCGGCCAGCCGGAACAGCTCAAGGGCGTACGCCGCAACATGGCCCGCGTGATGGCCGATGCCCACGCCCAGGTCGTGCCGACCACGCTCGTGGATGACGCCGACCTGCATGCCTGGATCGGCAAGCAGGACATCACCGCGCGCCTGATCCGCGCCATCGTGTTCGCCTGCAAGACGGTGCCGGCATTGAACGCCTGGTTCGACGGCAAGAACCTCACCCGCACGCTGCACCCGCAGGTCGACATCGGCATCGCGGTCGACACCGACGATGGCCTGTTCGTGCCAGCCTTGCGCAACGCCGACATGCTCGACGGCGCCGGCATCCGCACCGCGATCAAGCGCCTGCGCAGCCAAGTTGAGGACCGCAGCATCCCGGCCTCGGAGTTGTCCGGCTACACCATCAGCCTCAGCAACTTCGGCATGTTCGCCGGCCGCTACGCCACGCCCGTGGTGGTGCCGCCCACCGTCGCCATCGTCGGCGCCGGCAAGCTCAGCCACGACGTGGTCGCGGTGATCGGCGGCATCGAAGTGCACCGCCGCATGCCGCTGTCGCTGACCTTCGACCACCGCGCCGCCACCGGCGGCGAAGCCGCGCGCTTCCTCAAGGCGATGCTGGACGATCTGTCCCTGCCGAACTGAGCAGGCGGATCATCGTCAAACAAACAGGGCGCCCTCGGGCGCCCCGTTTGTTTGCATGTTCGTGGCGCGGGTCACCACGCGGCGCCCGCAGGCATCCATCAGTAATCGCGCACGTCCAGCAGCATGAAGCAGCGGGCGCTGTAGTCGCCGCCGCGGGGCCAGGCCACTTCGTTGAGGGCCAGCGTTCCGGCCGTCCAAAGTTCGTTGTCGAGCAGGGCTTCGCAGCGCGAGTCGCCGTCTTCGGCGTGGCTGTGCACCAGCCGCAACCAATGCAGTTCGGGAGTCAGCGCTTCGCGTTTCAGCGCGGCCTCGATCGATGCCAGTGCGTCGAGCGGCATGTCGGCGACGTCCGCACCGCGCACGCTGAACGGGCCGATGAAGACGTCCCAGCTGCGCACGCCGATCTCCCACGCGGTGATCTGCATGCGGCGGTCGTCGGTGACATACCAGCAGGCGGCCAGCAGCAGGTGGAACACGTTCTGCTCGAAGGTCTTCAGCGCATCGCGACAGCCCGCTTCGCCGCCGCCGAGGCCGGCGAAGCTTTCCTCGATGCGCCGTTCCTCGCCCAGCACCACGTCGACATCGAGCCGGCCCGGTTCACCCGCCACGCCCTCGTGCCAGTCGGCGCGAATCGCGGGGAAGTCGCCGTCGGTGACCAGCCAGCCGTCCTCGTCGGCCTCGAGTTCGACGTCGTGTCGCTCGAACAGGCGAAGCAGGTATTTCTGCAGTGCTGCACTATCCATCATCGTTCCCGCATGTCGGTGTTGTCGATCGAAGGCAATTCGCGCCAGGTCAGGTACACGCGCAGATCGAACTCCAGCTGGTGGTAGTCCGGCAGCATGTAGGTGCACAGCTGGTAGAACGCCTTGTTGTGGTCCAGCTCCTTCAGGTGCGCCAGTTCGTGCACCACGATCATCTGCAGGAATTCCGGCGCGGCGGCCTTGAACAGGCTGGCCACGCGGATCTCCTTCTTCGCCTTCAGCCTGCCGCCCTGCACGCGCGAGATCGCGGTGTGCAGGCCCAGCGCATTGCGCAGCACGTCGAGCCTGGCGTCGTACAGCACCTTGTCGATGCCCGGCGCGTTCTTCAGGTGCTGCTGCTTCAGCGCGGCCACGTACGCATACAGCGCCTTGTCGCTCTGCACCTCGTGGCGATCGGGATAACGCCTGGCCAGGTGCTCGCCCAGGCGCTCCTGCGCGATCAGCTCGCGCACCTTGTCCTGCAAGGTGACGGGATAAGCCTGGAGGTACTTGAGCGGTGCCATGCCGCGTATTCTCGCACTGCGCCGCACCGCGCGCCGTACAGCGGAGATGACCCATGCATCACAGCCGACTCAGCACCCTCGTCATCGACTGCCAGGTCGACGACCTCGCCACCGCCACCGCGTTCTGGAGCGAAGCCCTGGGCAAGCCGGTCGCCAGCCCCGACCAGGACGGCGACGGCAGGTACGCGGAACTGCGCACCGCCGCGGACGAGCCGATCATCCTGCTGCAGAAGGTGGAGCACGCCAGCCGCGTGCACCTGGACATCGAAACCGACAACCTCGACGCCGAAGTGGGCCGACTGGAACACCTCGGCGCCCGCCGCATCGCCTTCGTGCGCGAGCGCTGGTGGGTGATGGAGGCGCCCGGCGGCCATCGTTTCTGCGTGGTGCAACCGCAGCGCGAAACGTTCGGACCGCACCTCAACCGCTGGGAATGAGCGGCTGCTACATGTCGAAGCGGTAGCTCAACTTGACCAGCAGTTGCTCGTCGTCGCGCAAGGCGAAGCTGTTGCCGAACGCGTCGGCGGTGTTGCGGGCGTAGCCGTCCAGAGCGTAGCCGCCGCGGCCATAGACCACGTACAGGTAGGACAGCGGGGCCAGCTCGTAGCGGTAACGGATCTGCAGGCCGAGGTTGCGCACGCTGAAATCGTCGACCGGCTCGTCGCTGGCCACCGCGCGGCCGTTGGCGCCGACGCGATAGCCGCCGCGCAGGCGTGCATCCAGGCCGATCGCCTGCAGCTTCACGCGCAATTCCTGGCGCGGGTCGATGGCCCAGTCGAAGCCGGCATCGAGCTGCAGCGTGTGCTCGTCGAACCGGCCGATCAGGTTGTCGTGCTGCCACACCAGCCAGTCCGGCAGATGCTCGTAGTAGGGGCCGGCGTAGACGCTGAACGCGTCGCTGATGAAATAGGTGGGAATGAACTTGATGTCGTAGCCGAACTGGCGGTTGCCGCCGAGGCCGCCACTGACCACCTCCGCTTCCAGCTTGAACGCCCAGTCGCCGTGGCGTGGGCTGACCCGCTCATAGGCCAAGTCGATGCTGGGCGGCAGGAACAGCGCGCCATGGCCCCGCGTCAGCAGGTCGTCCCAGCCTGCGCTGTTGGCGTTGAGCTGCACCACTTCGGTGGCGCCGTTGCGCAGGTTGCTGTTGCGGCTGACGCGGAACTGGCGACGCAGGCGCAGGCCGTGATCGTTGTCCAGTGCGTCGATGCGGTAGCGCCATTCCTTGGAGCTGTAGGCCGAATCGGCCGGCAACGCGGTGTAGCGCTTGCGCACTTCCCAATGGGCGTAGTTGAAGTTGTTGCGGTCGAGGTAGCCGAAATCGTTGATCTGCAACTGATCGCCGAAATGCATGCCCAGCCACTGCTGGCGCCAGCCGTCGCCCATCTCGTAGTCGGCAATGATGGTGCCGCCGCTGTCGCGGGTATGCGTGCCCGACTGCAGGATGTCGCTGCCGACCACGTTGGTGGCGATGGTCAGTTGCGGCGTCGGCCGCCAGTGGTGATCGACACCCAGCACGGTGGCCTCGCGATCCAGCCACGGCCGGTCGACCCGGGTCAGCAACATGCCCAGGCTCTGGTCCCCAAAATCGTGGGTCAGCCGCGCGGCGCCGAAGAAGCGCCCCGCCTCGCCATCCTCGTCGGCGGCCAGCACGCCGTAGCTGGTGGAGCCGAAACTGCCGTTGAGCTTGACCGCCGCATTGATGTCGGCGGCGCCATGGCCGTCATCCGACGGACCGCCCACGCGGCGCGTATAGACCAGCTGGCTGTTGTCGTCGAGCAGGCTGAAATCGAAGATGCCCTGGTTCTCGGTGAAGAACGGCCGCTTGTCGCTGACATAGGTTTCGGTGGCGCCGAAGTTGACCACCAGGTCGTCGCTCTCGACCTGGCCGAAGTCCGGATTCAACGCCGCGGTGAGCTGGAACTGGCCGTTCGGCTTCCACAGGATGTCGGCGCCTTCCTGGAAGTGGCTGCGGCCGCGCACGTTGTCATACAGCCCGGACAGGTAAGGCGTGACGGCGAACAGCGACTGGCTGTAGTGCGGCACCTCGATCTGCCTGAATTCGGACAGGAAGCGCGGCAGCGTGAAACTGGCCACCGGCCAGCCGTCGCGTTCGCCGGTCGAGCCGGTCACCCGGTCCAGATAGATCCCCAGCTTGCGCTGGCCGTCTTTCGCCGCATGCATGGGCGCGGTGTACCAGGGGATCAGGATCTCGACACTCCACCCGGCAGCATCCTCGCTCACCGCGTGCTTCCAGTTGCCATCCCAGTCCTTGTTGAACTGGGTTTCGTTGGTGATCACCGCGTCGTTGATGCCGTCGGTGGAACTGACCACGAAGTCGTAACCGGTGCGGCCGTCACCGTTGAAGTCGACCATCACGTTGACCCGATCCACCTGGTCCTCAAAGTCGCGCTGCACGCGCTGATGCGTGCGCGGCACGCCAGGCGGCTGGTCGCAGCGGAAGGCCACCGCCAGGCCCTTCGGCGTGGCCAGGACCCAGGCTTCGGTATGCAGCGAACCGGGCTTGCCGCTGAGCGGCTGCACCTGGCGGAAATCGGTGATGTGCCGCGCACCTTTCCATTCGTCCGGCTGGATATGTCCATCGATATCGACGGCCAGTGCCGGCGCGGAAACTGCGGCCAGCGAAAACAGCAACAGGCATGCCACGCGCATGTGGGAACTTCCATGAGGTCTGGCGCAGGATCGCGCCTGGGCGAACGAGGCACTCGTCACCCGTGGATAGATGCACAGCTTGCCGTCAGCGTTTAAACGGGTCGACGGCCATTGGTCATTGCATGACTTGTGGCAGGTCGTCTGCGGTGGATCAGCGCCGACGCCCCCACAGCGCATGCCGCAACAGCACCGCCAGCAGCAGCACGACAGTGAACGCACCGTAGCCATACAGCGCCGGCAGCACCTGCTGCCAGATCGCGCCGCTGGCGCGGCCGAAGCCGTCGACCGTGGGCAGCTCCACCCGATCGAAGCCGATCACCGCGCACTGCGCCGCGGCGATCAGCGCCAGCACGACGGCGGCGACGTCGAAGAACCGTCGCGCGGCCACGCGCGGCAGACTCTTCGGATAAGCCCAGTAGCCCCAGCACAGAATCAGCAGCCAGGGGGTCAACAGCAGGATGGCGAGGTAACGCATGGTTCGATCTCCGTGGGCCTGGATTGCCGCGCCTCAGTCCTGCGCGGCGAGCTGATCCAGCGCCTCGCGCAACGAGGCCAGCGCTTCGTCACGTGCCTGTTCGTCGCGGCAATCCGGCGCGCTGGCCACCGTCGCGCCGTCCAGCTCCAGGTCCACCCCCAGCGAACTGACCTGCAGCACGGCGGCACCGGCACCGAGCGCCCTGATCTGCTTCTGCAGCGCGCCGGCCGCCTTCGGATCGGCGAACGATTTCGACAGCAGCAGCTCCTCGCCTTCCGCGGAAAACAGGCGGAAGCGGAAGCCGCCATCGGCATCGCGGAAGCTGGCGAAGCGGGGCATTTTCCCCTGCTTCGGCGTGGCCTTCGATCCGATGGCCGGCGCAGGCGCGGTGGTCATGGCACGCAGACCAAGCACCTCGCGCAGTGCCGCCAGTTTCGGCGTGGCGATCGCGCGCGCCTTCTGCGCACCCTGCCGCAGGATCGTCTCGATCGCGGCCGGGTCGGCCATCAGTGCTTCGTAGCGTTCGCGCATCGGCGCCACGTCGGTCTCGATGCGCTCGTACAGCACCTGCTTGGCCTCGCCCCAGCCGATGCCATCGAGCAGGGCCTGGCGGAACGCCGCGGTTTCGGTCTGGCTGGCGAACGCCCGGAAGATGGTGAACAGCGCGCAGTCGTCCGGATCCTTTGGCTCGCCGGGCAGGCGCGAGTCGGTGACGATGCGCATGATCGCCTCGCGCAATTGCTTCTTGCCGCCGGCAAACAGCGGGATCGTGTTGTCGTAACTCTTCGACATCTTGCGGCCATCCAGGCCCGGCAAGGTGGCCACCTGCTCCTCGATCAACGCCTCGGGCAGCACGAAGAAGTCATGCCCGTGCAGATGGTTGAAGCGCTGGCCAAGATCGCGCGCCATCTCGATGTGCTGGATCTGGTCGCGGCCCACCGGCACCTGGTTCGCATCGAACGCCAGGATGTCCGCCGCCATCAGCACCGGATACATGTACAGACCCGCGGTGATACCCGCATCGACGTCCTCGCCCGCGGCCGTGTTCCTGTCCACCGCGGCCTTGTAGGCATGCGCGCGGTTGAGCATGCCCTTGGAGGCGATGCAGGTGAGGAACCAGGTCAGCTCGGGAATTTCCGGGATGTCCGACTGGCGATAGAAGGTGACCCGTGCCGGGTCGAGTCCCGCCGCCAGCCACGTCGCGGCGATCTCCAGCCGCGAACGCTCGATGCGTCCCGCATCGTCGCTCTTGATCAGCGCGTGGTAGTCGGCCATGAAGTAAAACGCATCCACATCATCGCGCCGACTGGCCGCCACGGCCGGGCGGATCGCCCCCACGTAATTGCCAAGATGCGGCGTGCCGGTGGTGGTGATGCCGGTAAGAACTCGGGTATTCATGCTGCGTCGCGCGAGGAAAACGCCAGTCTACGACATCCGGTAGAGCGGCTCGACAGACCCAATCGCCGCCTTGTCAAAAAAATCACAAACGCCAGTCCAGATTCTGTCGGACACCACCACACCGGGGACCCAGCCGATGAGCGGAAAATTCGCCCTGTTTGCCGGCAAGAACGGCGAAACCTACTTCAACCTGAAAGCCGGCAACGGCGAAACCATCCTCAGGAGCGAGGGTTACAAGGACAAGGCCAGCGCGCGCAACGGCATCGAATCCGTGCGCAAGAACGCCCCCGATCCGGCTCGCTACGAGAAGAAGACCTCGACCAACGGCAAGTTCCACTTCAACCTGAAGGCCGCCAACCACCAGGTCATCGGCAGCAGCGAGATGTACGAAAGCGAGCGCTCGCGCGATGCCGGCATCGCCTCGGTGGCGGCAAACGCGCCGGAGGCCAAGGTCGTCGAGGAGTAGGCGATTCGGCGTGGCTCTTCGCGAGTCCCGCCGATTTCCGGCGACGCCGCATCAGCGGATCAGTGTGGACTTGCCGAACAGCGACTCGACCAGGTCCACGGCCAGCTTGGCGGTGGCGTTGCGCTTGTCGAACGCGGGGTTCAGTTCGACGATGTCCAGTGACGCCATTCGTCCGGTGTCGGCGATCATCTCCATGCACAACTGCGCCTCGCGGTAGTCCGGTCCACCGCGGACGGTGGTGCCGACGCCGGGCGCGATGCTGGGGTCGAGGAAGTCGACGTCGAAGCTCACGTGGAGATGGGTGTTTTCGTCCATCCCGGACAGGGCTTCCTCCATCACCCGCTTCATGCCCACTTCGTCGATATGCCGCATGTCGTGGACCTGCATGTTGGCGCCGCGCACCAGCCGCTTCTCGCCTTCATCGACCGAGCGGATGCCGATGTAGCGAAACACGTCCGGCGTGGTCGACGGCACGACTCCGCCCAGACCGGTCAGCTCGGCCGGGCCGGTGCCGCACAGGCAGGCCACCGGCATGCCGTGGATGTTGCCGGTGGGCGTGGCTTCGGCGGTATTGAAGTCGGTGTGCGCATCCAGCCACAGCACCCGCAACTGCTTGCCCTCGTCATGGCAATGACGCGCCACGGCCGAGATCGAACCGATCGCCAGACAATGATCGCCGCCGAGCATGATCGGCATGCGCCCCGCCTGCAGTTCCTGATGAACAGCCGTATGGACGGCCGTATTCCAGGCCACCACTTCGTCCAGATGACGATAGCCCTGCTCGGGCGGCAGCCACGGGTTGAGCGGACCCTGCAGGTTGCCGCGATCGATGACCTTGAGTCCGCGACGTTCCAGCCGGCTGGCCAGGTTGGCCACGCGCAGGGCTTCGGGTCCCATTCCGGCACCGCGATGGCCGGCGCCGATGTCGGTCGGCACGCCAATCAATGAAACGGTCTGCTTGTCCACGTTCGCCTGCTCCTGCATGCCTGGGGGCGACTGCGCCGTTGTCGGCGCGCACCATTGGTGTGGGTGAGGCGGAGAGCAACGGGTCTGAGGCAACCGGCCCGGATGTGTCGCCAGCATCCCCGTGTGCAGGACTTTCGCAGCGAAAAGACTCCACCTATCCGGCGAAGTCTACCGGAATGGCTGGATTGACGCCGCAGCCCGGGCCGCGAAGGTGGCCTGGGAAGACGCACAGACCATCACGGCAGCAGGCCAGCCGTGCTGATGGCGCGACCACCCGGTGGTGCCGCGCAGGAAACCTGGCTCAGTGCTTCTGCCGGCTCGCGGTGTAATCGCAGCTGCCGGTGCGCTGACCGGCATAGGTCATGTCCATGACCATGGCTTGACCGTTCATGTTGCTGTCGGCGTGCATGCTGCCCTTGATGTCGCCGCCGGGCAATAACTCGAACTGCGCGTCACCGGTCATCCGTGGCGGATTGCCGCCGCAGACCACGTGATAGCTGATCACGTTGCCCTGCTGATGGTAGTTGCTCACAACGCAGTCCTTCTGCTGCTGGAGCATCGAGCGCATGTCGTGATCCTTCGACGTGCATACATTCTGGTTGACCGTGCGGGCCGGCATGTCGCCCAGGCCGGCCATCTGCATCTTCATGGTGATGCTCATCTTCATCATGTTGCCGGAGTCGGACTGGGCGGCCGTCGTCGGGGCAATCACGCAGAACACGCAAAGGGCAGCGAACCGCAGCATCGGAAAAGACGACATCGGAATTCCCCGGCAATGGTTGAGGAGACGCAGCACGACAAACGGATGCTGCCGTGTCTGTATTCGCATGGCGCCCGGCGCGTCGGCCAGCGCAAAGCCGGCTCCGCACCGCTCACGGCGAACAACCCGTTACCGCCCTTCGAATCCAGTCAGGCCGGAAACGAATGCCGGATCAGCCTGCTTGGGCCTGGCGGCTGCGTGCCAGTTCATCTTCGCGACGTGACCGCGCAGACGAGCACCAGCACACCAGATCCGCACCCTCACGCGCCACCAGAACCCGGTGGCGGGAGTCGTGCAAGAGTTTCCCCATCAGCATCCCTGCAAACAGCGACACTCCACGCCAGAAGGCGGAATGTACGATCAGCGTTTGCATTTGATTGTCCCGGACTGCCCCTGTGCAGCCTCGAGCCAGATCCTAGCAAGATTTCACGTTGCATGCACATTCGAACGAACGCTGATTTCTATTCGGAAATTGGCACGAAACGTGCCTGAAATCATGACGCCAGGAACACCTGTCGCGGCCGTCGGATTTGCCCAACCGCCTGGTGGTCAGGCCGCCTGCTGCAATGCCTTCGGGCGAGCGTAATGGACCAGCGAGATGGTGAATTCGGAGCAGGCCATCTCCACGCTTACCGGCTGCCCGGAGTTGGCGTGCTTCTCTCTGGCCAGACCCCGCGCCAGCCGAATCGCGTGCGCCAGACGCAACCTGTCGTAGAGCACCGCCTCGCCGCTGCAGATACGCCACAGGCCATGACTGGCCTCCCTGATCGTCAACACAGTCCGCATCGCCTCACCCTCCCGCCAGGCCGGCTCGGCGCAATCACTGTCTCCCCCGTGACAGTGGTGATGTGCTTCCGGCAGGCGACCAGTGTGGGCAAGCTGCCGGGGGGAAGATGTCGGCGCCGGCCTACGGGTGGTGTGCGCCACCGGCGCGCCGGAACAGCGCCGATCGCCATGTCACCCGGACGCACGCAGCCCTTCCCCCTCCGCAACGGGAACGCGGCCGTAACTGGCAAGGATCACTGGCTCGGAGTACTCGCCCCGATCGACGTCGGCGCTCTGCGCATAGACGAGGACGCCTTCACATTCGCAGGCCAGTTGCTCGCCACGGCTAAGCGCCAGTTGCTGCAGTCCGTGGAGAATCGGCTTGTCTGCCACCATCTCGCCACTGGCGTCGTGATAGCCCTGCACCACATAAAGCATTCCCATGTGCTGTCCTCGCATGCTCCTCAAGCCTGTAGCGTGGAGAAGGTCAGGTGGAGGAATCGCGATGATCGCGTAAAGCCGATGTGGAAGATTCGGCAGGCCGCCGGCTATGCGGTGGGCGGAGCGGCGGCGGGTTGCGAACTGCCGCACGCTCGATTGGCCCGGGCTTGGCGAGGCCCACAAACAACAGGGGCACCCCGAAGGAACGCCCCTGTTGTCCGCATGTGCTGGTGCCGGCAGCAGGAGTCGAACCCGCGACCTACTGATTACAAATCAGTTGCTCTACCAACTGAGCTATGCCGGCGAAGCGCAGGATTCTAGCAGGCTGCGCCGCATGGCGCGTTCAGAAACAACCGGTGCTGTGCGAGGCGATCCCGCTGGCGGAGACCCGGCTGCGCCAGTCGAAGCTGCCACCATCGGCGACGACCAGGTCCAGCCAGTATTCCGGCACGCTTTCACTGCGCTCGGTCATCCGTGGCGAGAAGCCCGCCGCGGTGACTTCATCGCGACGCTTGCGGGCATTCGCCGGGTCCTTGAACAGGCCCAGCGAGATGGTATTGGGCTGGTCGCCGGAGCTGACCACGAAGTAGTCATTGATGTTGCGGGCGGACAGCTGTCGTGCCACCGCCAACGCCTGGGCACGGCTGCCGGCCGCCGGCAGGTAGACCCACCAGCCGCTGGTCTGGGTGGCCTGCTCCTGGCGCGAACGCATGCGCGTCGCCTGGCTGGCCAGCGCCTGGCGCGCATTGCGCAGATCCTGGGGGGTCGCGAACGGGCCCAGCGCCACGCAGCTGTAGCTGAGATTGCGGGGGCTGGGCACACCGCCAGACACCGTGGCCGCCGGGGCCACCACCGGTGTGGTGGCGGGCATTTCCGACAACAGACGCAACTCGGTCACGCCCGGCTCGGTCGGCAAGCCGCCCCGGGCATAGGGCTGGCCCAGCAGCAGCCAGGCGCCCACCGCGATATTGAGTGCGGTCAGCAGTACGAACAGCAATCGCAGGAACATCCAGCCTCCATCACCGGCAACCCGACACGGCCCGGTTCATTGTTGCGCCACAGCCCAGACCGCCAGGCCGCGCAGCACGCCATCCTGGGTGAGCCGGGCGGGCAGCGACAGCAGCGGCAGCAGGATCGGTGCGTCCCCGCCGCCCAGGACAAGTTCGGGTACGGTACCAAGCCGCGCTGCCGCGCGCGAAGCAAACCGTTCCACCAGCGCAGCGGCAGCCTGCCAGCAACCGGAGGCGACCGCGTCGGCGGTATTGTCGGCCAGCTCGACGATGGCACCGGGGTGCTCCGGCCTGATCCGTGCGGTGGCCTCGAACAGCGATTGCTGCATCAACTGCGGGCCCGGCGCGATCAGGCCGCCCAGATGTCGCCCCTCGGCATCGAGCGAATCCAGCGTCAGCGCGGTACCGACGCTGGCCAGCACATGCGGCCCCTGACCCGCCGCGCGCGCCGCCACCATCACCAGGAAGCGGTCCACGCCCAGGCGTTGCGGTTCGGCGTACGCGTTGCGCACGCCGCAGGCCTGCGCGGGCGTGCGCATCCAGTTCACGGAAAGTCCGGACAGCCGCCGGACCACCGCGGCCACCTGTTCCTCGCGGGAAACGTCGACCACCGAGGCGCCCACCACCTGGCTCGGCGCGGGCAGCTGCGCCCACGCCGTCGCCAGGGTGGCGGCGACATCCACGCGCCAGTCCACGGCCCCCTCCGCCAGCCATTCCCCTGACGGAGCCTGCCACGCCCATTTCAGCCGCGTATTGCCCAGGTCCAGCAGCAGCCTCATGCGCGACGCACCGTGACATCGGCGCTGTCGACCCGCCTGATGCTGCCGTCGTCGAGGCGAACCTGCAGCGCGCCGCGGGCGTCCACGCCCGCACCGACGCCATGGAAAGCCTCCAGCGCGCCACTGAGTTGCAGCGGCTGGTCGCGCAACAGGTCGTATCGCGCATAGTCCGTCCCGAACGCGGCGAAACCGTCGCGCTCGAATTCCCGCAGACCCTCGACCAGGGCCGTGATCAGGGTCGCCACCAGCAGGTTGCGATCCGGCGGCATGCCGCCGCCGAGCCCGGCCAGATCGGCCACTGGCTGGCCGGCCTGCTCGCGCAGGGCCGGGGTCAGACGCAGGTTGAGGCCGATCCCGATGATCGCCGCGCAAGGGCCCTGATATTCGCCGCTGAGCTCGATCAGGATGCCGCCCAGCTTGCCGCCGGGCCCATCGTTGCGCTTGCCGGGAGCCACCAGCAGGTCGTTGGGCCATTTCAGGCCGGCACCGCCGATGCCGCGTTTTTCCAGCGCGCGCAGGGCGATCACGCCGACGGCCAGCGACAACCCGGTGAGCGCGGCAAAACCCGCGTCGAAACGCTTGAGGCAGGACAGGTAGATGTTCATCCCCGGCGGAGAGAGCCATTCGCGGCCACGCCGGCCGCGACCGGCGTGCTGGGTTTCGGCCAGCACCACGCTGAAATCCCCTGCCGTCGCAAGGCGACGTTGCAGTTCGCTGGAGGTGGAGTCGAGTTCCCAGTGCACGTCCAGCGCAGTCAGCGCCGACGCGGCGCTCGCGGGCAGCAGGGCCCGGATGCGCGCCGCATCCAGCATCTGCAACGGCCAGGGCAGGCAATACCCCGCGGCACCACGCGCCTCGACCGGAACGCCGCGGCGGCGCAAGGCCTCCACCTGCTTCCAGATCGCCGCACGGGTGACGCCGGCCGCCACGGCCAGCGCTTCGCCGGACAGTGGCTCCCCGGCGGCAAGCAGGGCCAGCAGTTGCGCAGGCTGCATCAGCGCAGCCCCGCAAAGAGGGCGATGCGACAGTGACGGGTATCGCGGGGCAGGAGGCGGAACAGGTTTGGCATCGGCGGATTCTAGCCCGGGCGGGCCGCCGTACGGGCCCACCGGCGGGCCGACCGCCGTCGGGCGGTCCACAGCACTGGCATGGCCGCAGCGTTTCTGAGACGATCCGGGGTCTTCGCTGCGAGTCAGGGAGTTTGATCGCCATGCGTGCCGTTCACTGGTTGGTTGGTTGCGCCTTGTGCATTGCCGGGATCGGCGGTGCCAGTGCGGCGAGTATGGATTCCCAGGACCTGGACAGTTCCTCGCGCACCCTGGTCGACAGCGCCTCCGCGCACGACGGCAATACCGCCAGTGGCGGCGATGCCGCGGGCCTGAACCACGACTGCCCCCCGGCAAGCAGCAGCGACAACGCCGAACCGGCGTCCGGCAATGGTCGTTCCGGCGGCTCATCGTCCGCACCGACACCCTCCCGCCGGCCGCATCTGGGCTGGCAATCGCTGCTGCCTGGGTCGATCCAGTAAGCGCTCGGCGTCATGCCGGGACATTGGTTGCAGACACTGTGGGCGCGTTTCGAGCCCGCTCCGATCGCAGATCCGCTGTGGCGACGCGGATTGAGTGCCTGCCCGCTGGCCCGCGGACTTGATCCGGAACGGCAGCAAAGGCTGCGCCAGCTGTCCACCCTGTTCCTGGCACGCAAGCAATTCCACGCGCTGGCCGGCGCGGTGCTGGACGACTACTGGCGCCTGCTGATTGCCATGCAGGCCTGCCTGCCGGCTCTGCAGCAGGGTACGGGCAGCCTGCGTGGCTGGCGCGAAGTGCTGATCTATCCGGGCGAGTTCAAGGTGCGCCGGAATCACCACGACGATCGCAGCGGGATCGCCGGCGATGGCGGGGAGGCCCATGCCGGCGACGCGTGGGAACGTGGCCCGCTGGTACTGTCGCTGGCCGATGTGCAACTGGACCTGGAACAACCCTGGGACGGCTACAACGTCGTCGTGCATGAAATGGCGCACAAGCTGGACATGCTCGACGGCCCGCCCGACGGCGTGCCGCCGCTGGTGGACATTCCCCGGCGACGCTGGATCCAGCAATTCCAGCTGGCCTACGACCGCCTGGTCGCCATGCCGCCGGACAGTTGCGAAAGCCCGATCGATCACTACGCCACCGAAAGCGTCGCCGAATATTTCGCCGTGGTCAGCGAGATGCACTACTCGCGTCCGGCCCTGCTGCGCGAAGCCGAACCCGCGATCGCCGAACTGCTGCAGGCCTACTACGGCCGCTCGCCCGCCGAAGGCAGAGAACGCTGAGCCGGGCCGCTCAGGTCGCGGCCAGGCTCACGCTGAAACGGGCACCGCCGAACTCCGGCGAACGATCGACCACCAGCTCGCCCTGATAGGCATGGATGATGTCCTGCACGATCGACAGGCCGATGCCGTGGCCCTGCACCCGTTCGTCGCCACGCACGCCACGCTGCAGCACCTTCTCGATGTTGTCCGCGGCGATGCCGGGGCCGTCGTCTTCCACGCTGAGCAGCAGACCCGAGCGCTGCCGTCCCGCCTCGTGGCGCATCCTGACCACCAGCAACACGCGATGGCCGGCCCACTTGAACGCGTTCTCGAGCAGGTTGCCCATCAGCTCCAGCAGGTCACCCTGCTCGCCGTAGAACACCGCACCGTCCTCGATGTCGAATTCGCACAGGACGTTCTTGGCTGCGTAGACCTTCTCCAGGCCCTGCACCAGATCCTCGGCGTGGCCGGCGATCGGCACCGCGCTGGCGAAGGTCTGCCGGCCGGAGGTGGCCGCACGCGACAGCTGGTAGGCGACCAGTTCGTTCATCCGCCGCACCTGGTCGAGCACGCTGTTGCGCCGTGCCGCGTCGTCCTCGCCGTTGGCCGATTCCAGTTGCGAGCGGATCACCGCCAGCGGCGTCTTCAGGCTGTGCGCCAAGTCGGCCAAGGTGTGCCGGTAGCGCGTGCGCTGCTCGCGCTCGTTGGTGATGAACGCATTGATGCGCTCGGTCAGGCCGGTCAGCTCCAGCGGGTACTGGCTGTCCAGCTGCTCGCTGTCGCCGCGCTCGACCCGGCTCATGTCGCTGGCCACCTTGCGCAATGGAGTGAGGCTCCAGCGCAGCAGCAACAGCTGCAGCACGATCAGCATCACGCCCAGGATCGACAGCCAGATCACCAGGGTGTGGCGGAACACCGCGTTCTCGCCCTCCAGCTGGTCTTCGGTCTGCGCCACCATCACGGTGAGCCGCACCGATTTCTTGTCCAGCGTGTCGAACGCCACGCCGTAGCTGTAGTAGTACAACCGCCCCATGCGCGTGTCGATCGGACCGACGAACACGCTCTGGCCCGGCTCCAGCGGCTTCAGGAAGGTGAAGTCGCGGCCGATCGCCGAGGAGGACTCCCAGTGGTAGCCGTTGTCGCCCAGGGCCACCGCATACAGGCCCGAGCCCGGACGCGAGAAATTCGGGTTCGGCGCGGTTTCCGGCTCCAGCAGCTTGCCGTACCGGTTGACGTCGGTACTGGTGATGTAGGCAATCGCGAAATTCTCGAGCCGATCCTGCAGCCCGCGCAGCGCGCGCGCCTTGGTGGTCTGGGTCAGGGTCAGCCCGACCAGGCCGAGAAAGCCGGCCAGCACGAAACTGGTGGCGATCGCCGCACGCGCTGCCAGGGACAGCGGACCGTGCGACGACCCACGCTCATTCGTCGTCGCCGTCGGTGCGCGGGATGGCAAAGCGGTATCCGCGTCCACGTACCGTCTCGATGGGTTTGAGGGTGCCTTCCGGGTCGAGCTTGCGCCGCAGCCGGCCAATGAACACTTCGAGCACGTTGGAATCGCGGTCGAAGTCCTGCTGGTAGATGTGCTCGGTGAGGTCGGCCTTGGAGACCAGCTCGCCCGCATGCAGCATCAGGTATTCCAGCACCTTGTATTCGTAGCTGGTGAGATCGACCAGCTTGCCTTCCACCGTCACCGTCTGCGCGGTGGTGTCCAGCTTGATCATGCCGCAGGCCAGGATCGGCTTGGACCAGCCGCTGGCACGGCGCACCAGCGCGTTGATGCGCGCCAGCAGCTCCTCGACGTGGAACGGCTTGACCAGGTAATCGTCGGCGCCGTACTTGAGCCCCTCGACCTTGTCCTGCCAGCTGCCGCGCGCGGTCAGGATCAGGATCGGATAACGCTGGCCGTGTTCGCGCAGCGCCTTGACCAGTTCCATGCCGGACATCTTGGGCAGGCCCAGGTCGATGATCGCCAGATCGAACGGCACCTCGCGGCCAAGGTAGATGCCCTCTTCGCCATCCTGCGCCGCATCGACGGCGAACCCGTCCCGTTTCAGGCGTGCCGCCAGCGTTTCGCGCAACGGCGCCTCGTCCTCTACCAACAGGATGCGCATATCAGCGTTTCTCCTTGCGACCCGCGTTCTTGGCGGGCGGATTCTTGATTGACTGGGCCGATGGGGGATTCTTGCCCGATTCGGACGAGACCACCACCACCTTGACGTGTCCCTGCGGCGTAAGCACCTTGATCCGGTACTCCTGCCGACGCCCGACCCCGCGCTGCTCGGCCGACAGGATCTTGCCACCCGTATCCTGTTGCACCTTGACCACCGCCTGATCCAGCGTCACCGCCGCCGACTGGGCCGCGGCCACACCGGCCGCACCCACGCACAGCGATATCAGCAGAGCGGTGATGAAGTTTTTGTGCCCCGTCATGCGCGAAGTTCCCGTCTGGTTACTGCCTGGACGCCCAGACTAGGCAATCAGGGCTGAATACTGACCGGATGGACGACGCCTGTCACGCCGCCGCACACGGCAGCGCAGCCCGCTCCAGCAGTTCCCAGCCCGCGCCGGGCAGGTGGGCGCCTTCGCTGATCGTGCGGCGGAACGCGCGGGCGCCCGGCTCGCCCTGGTACAGGCCGAGCAGGTGCCGGCTGATGTGCTTCAACGCGGTACCCCGGGCCAGCTCGGCCTCGACGTAGGGACGCAGGTGCTCCAGCACGCTCTCGCGGCTGGGCAGCGGTTCGCCATGCAGCTCGTGCTCGATCTGCGCCAGCAGGTAGGGATCGTGGTAGGCGGCCCGACCCAGCATCACCCCGTCCAGCTGCGCCAGGTGTCCGCGCACCTGCGCCACGCTGGTGATGCCGCCGTTGATCACCACCACCAGCTGGGGGAACTCGCGCTTGAGCCGGTATACCCGCTCGTAGTCCAGCGGCGGCACCTCGCGGTTTTCCTTCGGCGACAGGCCTTTCAGCCAGGCCTTGCGCGCATGCACCACCAGCACCTCGACACCAGCGCCCAGCATCTGTTCGGTAAAGTGCTGCAGGCCGGCGTAGTCGTCCTGGTCGTCCACCCCGATGCGGCACTTCACCGTGACCGGAATGCCGACCGCATCGCGCATCGCCCTGACGCAATCGGCGACCAGCGCCGGCTCGTACATCAGGCAGGCGCCGAAGCGGCCGGACTGCACCCGGTCCGACGGGCAACCGACGTTGAGGTTGATCTCGTCATAACCCGCCTCGGCGCCGAAGCGGGCGGCCTGCGCCAGCTCCCGCGGATCGCTGCCACCCAGCTGCAGGGCCACCGGGTGCTCCTGCTGGCTATGCTCCAGCAGGCGCAACTGGCGGCCACGGACCAGCGCCGCGCTGGTCACCATTTCGGTATACAGCCGCGAACGCGGCGACAGCAGCCGGTGGAAATAGCGGCAGTGCCGATCGGTCCAGTCCATCATCGGCGCCACGCTGAGGCGCCATGGCAGGGCAAAAGCAGGGTCATTCATGCGCCTAGTGTACGTGCTGGCGACGGCCAGCCCCGCTGGGCGCATCAACGTACACCCGACCTCACGCGACGCGCCTCCCACAGCGGGTGACTTCCCAGCGACCGTCGCCGCGGGGCCTTGGGTTGACCCGGCTTGGTCAGCTAACAATCATCGATCGCGTGACCAAGCCAGGAGCTGAAAGGGTGGCAAGTAGTTCTCTGAATAGAGCCTCGCTCAGCCCGGTGGTCTCAACAACCCGTCGCCGTCACTCCGCGCACCATTGACTCATGCTCACGACTGATCCACGGCTTCCACCATGGTTCGCTGCCCGGCAACCGAGTTCAGCCAAAGCGGACGAGTTATCGGCAGAAGCGCGCGCCCAAGCGGAAGTGCACAAAGCGACCTCAACGTCAGTGAAGAAACAACGGATCCGCAGTGTGGAGGGCGATAAGTGGAACGCTGGCGTTCACGAAAACCAAAAAGCTCTTGCCGGCAATTGCCTGGTTGAGCTGCCAGACATAAAACCAGACCAAGTACCGTTTTCCTGGCAGCATATCGAAAATGATCGGCGCCAGAGGATCTGGACCGAAACTGCCTGGCCATGGAGGTGTCGCGGTGCTTGCGAACGACATATCGAACGTAGCGTTGGTGTATTCGGCCGGGTCCCTGACCGTCCAGACCCTTGGCTTTCTGGAAAGAAGAAGATCACCATCGCAATAGACTACCGCCCCGGCTCCACCAGAAGAATACAAAGGAGGGTCGGAAGTGAAGTTGGCCCAGCCCGCGGTGAAAGTGCCCTGCGGCATGATCGACACGGACACATGCCGGTCGGAAGTCAGAACGACGCCGAAGCCTGATGCGGAGAACCCGTTGCCACCGAAAACGTAGGAAGCTCCGTCCCAGGCGCTGAGAGGCGCACCCGCTCCCACACTCCAGCTCTCATCGTAGGGTGGCGCGAGAAACTGGAGCTCCGAATGCAATTTATAATCAAGTACGCGCTGTGGGTTAACCTGAAGCAGGGAGGCCAAAGCTGCAACACTCTTCCGCAGAGCACCAACATCCACCTCGGCTCTCTGAAAAGAGACACCCTCGATACCTAGCTCACGAGCAACTTCCCGCGAATGGGCCCGGATGTGTCCCTCAATAAGTGCCTGAGAGGACTTGCGCTCGCGCTCGTCCAGCTCAAGTCTCTTGACTACATGTAGAGGATTCTTGCGCTCGTAACCCTTCATGGCACTTCTCCTTGTAAGTAATCATCAATATCTGGCAGTGAAATGACTTGATGGGCTCTTGGCGTAACGAAGACAGGCGGTCCCATCATTTGACAACAGCAAAATCATGCTCGACGTCCGCACCTACCTAAAGTGGTCAGCGCTGACCCGAGGCCTTTCCCCGTCTTTCCAAGCCGTACAGCGCCTCGCCGTCAGGCAACGGATCGCGGCGCAGCAGTCCCGCGCTCACCAGCTCATCGAGCACCTGCTCGATGCGCCGGCGGCCGGTCTCCAGCCGTTGCCGCGGCAGCCACCAGCTGACGATGCCGCACAAGGTATCCGCCGCCTGCGGGTGTGAACGCAGGTAGGCGAGTACCTCGCGCCTCACCTCGGCATCGTCCTGCATGGCCGTTCAATGTGCCGTGCCAAAACCGGCGAAGTACTTCTTGAACGCCCCGATCTCCATCGCGAACACGCCGTCGTTGTCCTTCAGCGTGATCGGTCGCCACCAGCTCACGTCGTACATGGAAATCGTGGCGTCCAGCACGCTGCTGGTCGCCTCGGTGCTGCCCCAGGGATTGCGCAGCACGATCCAGCGCCGGCAGTCGCGATAGGCCCAGCCCAGCACCGTGTAGCAGTGCGAGCCGACGATGTGCGCGCTGGAATAATCCACGTGGTCGGGCGCGGCATCGCCGGTCGAGTAGGTCCACGCCGTCATCGGATTGAAGGTGCGGTACGACAGGCAGTTGGAGCGCAGCAGGTGCCACAGGTCGTCGGCGCTACGGCTGGCCGTGTCGTAGTAGTGGCGCGCGCCGCCGTTGAGTTGAGCCGTGGCCCACACGCAGTCGCCCCAGGCGGTCTGCGTGATGTCGGGCATGTCGCTGGAGGTCCCCGTCTTCAGCTTGGCGTAGGCCTTCTCGTAGACGGCCGGCCATGACTCGCCCGCTTCCCTGGAGCGGCAGTAGATCGGGTAGCCGGACGCGGTCAGCGGCACCGCCTCGGTGACCTCGATCGACTTGTCCAGCGCACCGCCCGAGTCGGGCTTGCAGAAGTTGATCTGGTCATTGAACTGGGTCTGGCTGGTTCCGGTTGCCCGGGTCAGGTGCGCAATCCGGAACGGCGTTGCCCAGGCGATCGCCGAGAGCGCCGCGATGTAATAGCAGTTGGCCACGGCGCCCTGGACCGGGTCGAAGAACTCGGCAGTCTCGTGGAAGAACTCGCCCGAGGTGGCCCAGTGCGCACCCGGTGGCGTCCAGCCCTGGATCGCCTTGAGCACGATCTTCGGATCGAAGGTGATCGAACGGACGATGTCCGCCGACAGGGAGCGACCCAACACCAGCGCGCGCAGGGCCGGCGGCAGGCTCAGCGAAACGCGCAGGCGCGAATAGCGTGACAGGTCGCCGCACAGGATCGGCCAGTCGAGGATGGATTTCAGCTCGGGCACCCGGGCCATCTCGGCCAGGGTCGTGTACTGGTCGAGGCTTGCCAGGCCGCCCGCCTCGGCGTCATTGCCGTCCCTGGGCAGCCGCACATCCAGCAGCGGCGAGCGCTCGCGCACCAGGTTGAGCTGCTTGTCCAGGGCCAGGCCCACGTAGAGCGGACCGCCATGCTTGGGATCGAACAGTTCCTCATACGGCGTCGCCAACACCTGCTCCAGCACGCTGGCGCGGTCGGGCAGGTCATCCCATGGAATCGGCTGGCCGGAAACCAGGTCGGCCAGCGCATACGGATTGATCACCGCGCAATTCTGGCCCTGCGCGCCCGTCGACGCTGCCGCCCTTGATGCGACCTCTTTCGGGGCCGACGATTTCGGTGCCGGCGGTTTCGGGGGCGATGCTTTCGCGGCGGAAATTTTTGACGTGGCCATGTCCCTCTCCTTTCAGTGGTTGCCAACGCATCTGCGTCGCGATCCATTCGCTTGCTGCATCCGGGTGGCAAGCAAACTTGCCGAGAACCCGTCCGCTGGATTTACGGGTGCGCGACAACGCCCCGCTCGGCGAGTGCAAAAGCGATCAATGCGGGGGCATCGGGCCCCAGTCGCTGGTACCCGTCGGTCACCTTGCGGTACACACCAAGACTCGCGGCGAAGGCCGCGTTCACGCAGGTACCCGCCAGCTCCGCCGGACTGAAATCACGCTGGTAGGACCCGGCCACCTTGATGTAAGGCGTGGTGGTGGTCGGCGCGCTGACCGCCGCCACTTCGACATAAGGTGCCAGTGTAGTGGCCGACGCCAGAGTGTTCGATCCGCGCTTGATGCCAAAAGCAAACACGGCATGCTGGTTGGGATGGGCTGCCTGGTACTGCACATGCACCAGATCGCCCGCGTGATAGCGCAGGAACCCGCAGTCGTCGCTGGCCGCCACGCCGCCGATGCTGGGCTGCGGCAGAGTGGCGCTCACATAATTGTTGTCCACATGTACGCGCAGCACGTAAGCACCGCCCGCTTCCTCGGCAGCGGTGGACAGACGAGTGGTGCTGCCATCGGCATTGCGCGCCAAGAAACGGAAGCTGCCCGCCCCCGGCATGACCTGATTGCCGTCGGAATCGAACACCTCGATCTTGACCTCGAAGACACCGGCATCGTCGATGACGTTGCCAGTCGACAGCGGAGGCGCGGCAAGCAGGGTGTTCCAGCTCGCCGCCACTTCGCTCAGATTGCCGCTGATCCATTCGCGCGTGACGACAGTAGTCGGATCGGTATCGAGCGTTGGCGGGGTTTGCGGTTTGAACTTGAACAGGCTGCTGTGCGGGCCAGGCGTGAACGGGCCAACGGAATAACTTTGGTAGGTCGGCAGTCGGTCCGAATATTCCATCCGGTAGCCACGTGCCAGCGACGCGCTGATCGGCGTCCAGCTCGGATCGGCAGCACCAGTGTTCGGCGTGCCGCTCAGGCGGCGGTAGGCATAGCGGTAGTATTTGATGCCGCTGGACGGAATGAAGTACGAGTCGTCGTGGATGAAGTTCAGCGTGCCGCCGAACGGAGCGTTGTAGAGCCAGCCCAGCGAGGTCCCGGTCTGGTAGTCGAGCATGCCGTCGGGCCGCACCCATCCGGCCGGCGCCGCCGGCGCGCCGGGCGGAATGCCCCAGATCGGCGCGTTTGCGATCGCGTACGGCAGCATGAACAGGGTGACCCCGGGCGGAACGTCGTACGGCGGTTCCTCGCAGGCCACGGCGCCCGGCAGGTTGATCACGACTTCCGAGCCGCAGGGATAATTCCAGTGCGTGCCGCAACCGATCGAGGGGCGGTATACCGTGGTCCAGACACCGCCCTGGAACTGCTCGACCCAGAAGTACAAGTCGGGCTGGTCGGCGCAGTCGTGGAAAATCAGCGCCGCAAAGCGCCCGTCGCTGTCGGCATCGATCGTGGTCAGCGCATCGACCCGGAAGTAGCCCCACAGGTAAGTGAGATCGCACAGGTGGATGGCGATGATGCTGGCCAGCCCGAGCAGCTGACGGCGGGCCTGTCCGGCCGACTGTGCTGCGGTCAGTGCCGCCGCGTGCAGGGCCAGGGTCTCCGCGCCGGTCGAAGCCGGCGCCTGCGGCAGCGGCGATTCCGCGGCGGCGGGCCGTGCGGCACTGCGCGTCATGATCGGCCCGGCCAGCGGGCCGGGATCGGGGATCGGCGGAAACGGCAGCGGCCGCAACTGCAGCTTGTGCAGCAGGTCGTCGCGCAGGCGCAGGATCTCCGGGTCGGGCAGCTTCTCGATCACCAACCGGATGCGATCGACCTCGCAGACATGCACGCGGGCATGACAGACCGGCAATTCCCTGGCGCTGCCATCGGGGAGGTTGAAGCGCTTGACCAGCCGGCCCCGCACGTAGCACAGGCACCAGTGCGGAAAGATGTAGGTCGGCAGCTTCAGCTGAAGCACCGGCTTGTCCAGCAGCAGGCGGGTGGATCTGGCGTAACCGCCCATCCGCCTCAGGGCCGCCGCGGTCGGCACCGGCTGGCCTTTCTCCGTGGGTGGACCGAGGATCAGCTCGACCATCTGGCCGTCCATTTCGGCGGGCAGCTCGATCACGGCAGCGCCGTCTTTCAACGGCGCCTGGCCCAGCGCGGCTCCCTGGCGATTGAAGGCATAGGCCTGCAGTGCCGGCACTTCGCCCTGGTCGCTGAATTCGACCTTGATCTGCAGGCGGGCGGACTTTTCGGATTTCATGGCAAGACTCCTGAATTGAGGGGTGCGGCTTGATGGTCGATATCCGCGGCGAACCACCACTCCGGCACGCGCGCCCGGCTGCCACGCAAGCGGATGCCGGCGGGTTGCCTGTTGCGACTGGGGTGGTTGTCCGTTGCGACAGAGGGCGTTCGAAGCTGGCCCGAAGAACCGTTCGTGATTACGCGGTGCCGCTTTCGGCAACCGGACAGCAGCGGTATTCCTGCGCCTTGTCCAGCAACTCGATCTGCCGCTTGAGCAACTGGTTCTGCAGGTCGAGCCGGACGATTTCGAGCTGGGTCTTCTTCTGCAGCTCGGGCTCGCAGATGTTGCAGTCGTCGAAACAGCCCTTGACGATGACGCCGGCGGTCGGCAGCGAGGTGTCACGCGTGTACTCGAACTGGGTGCGCGCATCGGCGGCAAACCCGCCGGTCTTGGGATCGAGCAGCTTGCGTTCGATCAGTTGCTTGTCCACCTCGGCCAGCGCGGCCTTGCGCACATCGTCCGGCAAGGGGGTCTGCACATTCACCGGCACCGAAAGTGGCGCCAGGTTGAAGCGCGACTGCAGCGTCGCCGGGGCAGCGCCGGCCTGCGCGTGCAACGCCTCGCTTTGCAGCCCGCGGCTCTCGATATCGAGTCGCTTGGCATTCATCGCCGGCACTTCCTGCGGCATCACCGCCACCGCACCCTTGGCGCGGATGGGGTTGGCCAGCAACGGCGCCGGCGCCACCGGATCGAGCACCCGGCGTTCGATCGCCACCAGCTCGAACGACAGCGTCTCGATCTTGTTGATGCGGTAGAACAGGAAGGTCAGCGCGTGGCAAGCATTGGGATTGGCGAACTCGCGCGACGAGGCCTCGTACTGGTCTTCCGTCTCGCCCTGCTGATGGGCGCGCGTGGACACCTCGCCCACGGACATCGAGTGCGCCTTGCGCGTGGATTCCACCGACAGGTTGTCGGCCATGCGGGCCTGCGCCGAATGCTGCTGGAGATATTCGAAGGTCGATTCGGCGTTGTGGCTGCCGTGGGCGTTGGCATCGGCGCTGGCGGACATGAATCCGATCGAGCCGCTGGCGTCGCCGTGGAAATCCCACGAGCCCTGGTCGGTGTTGCGCGTCGAACCGTTGTCCTGGCTGTTCTGGTCCGACATGAACGAGCGCAGCGAAGACATGCGGTATTGCTCCTCCGACATCTGCTCGCTGCGGTAGCTGAGATTCGACTCGCTGTCGAAGCTGAAGCGACTGCGCCGGTCGGTGGTGGCCAGCCTTACTTTCTCGCCCGGGAGCAAGGTGGTGGTGTAGACGACATCGCCCAGGGCCATGGGCCCGGAACAGCGCTTGAAGCGCGTATGCAGGATGACTTCGACATTGACCTGCTGGCCGCTGCGCGTGCGTATCGTGGTGGGAAACAGCAGGCGGCGACGCATGTCCATCACGTCGCACACCGGCTGGGTGTCGAGGTTCGGGCAGCAGGGAATGTCCTTGTACTTGGTCAACGGGGTGGCGGGGGTGGCCATGACGATCTCCTTTCGTTCCGGATGACAGGTTCGCGTCGGAACGCAGGCTGTTTCGCCGCCGGTTCCGTGCTCGAGGGGAACCTACGCAACGAACATGCCAATGGCAGGAGGTCGCCAAACGGGCTGCCGCAACGGATCGGAACCGTGGTGCCGGGACGACCGGGTCAGGACAAACCCGTTTCGACAACGCACCCGGGGAAAACTTGACCCACGCAGGAACGCGACGGCGCGCGACATGCGTGCCGCTCAGTCGGGGCGAAACTGCCTGGTCTCGATGCCGTTCTTCAGCAGCAGCTTGCCGAGCTGGCGACGCTCGGTGCCGGACAGGCGGGCGGCGGCACTGATGTTGCCGCAGGCCTGCTGCATCAGCCGGGTGAGGTAGTCGAGTTCGAACTGGCGGATGGCATGCAGCTTGGCCGCGGCGAATGCCAGGTCCGGTTCATGCGCACGTCGGCGCGGGGCCGCCGCGATACCCGCGAATGCCGGTTCGACCGCGCGCAGCTGGGCCAGTCCGATGACCGCCTCATCGCTGCCCATGTAGGCGCGTAGCGCCATGTGGTCCAGTTCGCGCACATTGCCCGGCCACGCGTGCGCCATCATCGCCTCGATGGCGTCGTCGCCCCAGCACCTGGCCGGGCCCTGCAGCCGCCGCGCCACGTCGTCCAGGAAATGCCGGGCCAGCATGGCCACATCGTCGCCGCGCTCGCGCAGGGGAGGCAGCTGCAGGTACAGCGCGTTCAGCCGGTAATGCAGGTCGCGGCGGAAGCGTCCAGCTGCCACCTGCCGTTCCAGGCTGGCGTTGGTCGCGGCGATGATGCGGGCATCGGAGACGCGCGCCGCGCCACCGCCGACCGGCCGGTATTCGTTGTCCTGCAGGAAGCGCAGCAGGGTCACCTGGCCCTTGTCCGACAGCGCGTCGACCTCGTCCAGGAACAGGGTGCCGCCACGCGCGTGATCGACCAGCCCGGGCTGGGCCTGCTTGGCGTCGGTGAAAGCGCCGCGCCCATGTCCGAACAGTTCGTTCTCGATCAGGCTGTCGGGGATCGCGCCGCAGTTGACCGGCACGAAGGGATGGTCGCGGCGGGCGCTGGCATAGTGGATTTCGCGGGCCGCCAGCTCCTTGCCGGTACCGGTCTCGCCCTCGATCAACACCTGCACGTCGCAGCCGGCGTAGCGCTGCAGCTGCGCCCGCACGGCCTGGATAGCCCTGGATTGGCCGAGCATCACCGGCATCACCCGCCCCCGCATTCACCAAAAAGAACCCTGGCACGCCATCCCGGCATGCCGCGAAATCCCCCTGGTATCCATCATGGTCCGGCCCTGGCCCACGACCAGCGGCGACGATGCGGCAAGCGCGCCGTCGCCGCTGCCGTCCCGGGAGGCCGTTGTCTGTAGTACCTGCGCCCTGGACGCTGTAGTACATCGCCTTGTTCCGGCCTGGCCGCCGGCAAACCGCCGCCGTCCTTGCCGCGGCCGGTGTTCAGCGCGGCCGGCGTCAGCTCCGATCGCGCCCACGCAGGACCCGCAGCCGCTTGGCCGACAGCAGCGCCAGCGCCAGCAGGGTCACCACCACCGACGCCCAGCGCAGATGTGCCTCGTGCAGGGCAAGCGCACCGAAAATCAGCGCCCCCGCGAACAGTTCCAGCAGCCACTGGCGTGCCTTTTGCCGGGGCAGATCGGGCGCCAGCCGGGCGAAGAATGCGACATGCAGCCACAGCACCGCCATGCAGGCGTAGGTAGCGCCAAGCGCTATCCCGTAAACCAGCAGGCCCTGGCCCTGCTGAAAGCCCTCGAACACGAAGCGGATCACCACCGGCATCAGGGCCACCAGGCTGAGCAGCAGCAGGTTGATCGCGGTGCCCACCGGGTCGATGTCGCGCAGATGGGCCACGATGCGCCGATGGAAGGCCCACACCGTGCCGATCAGGAAGAAGCTCAGGAAATAGATCAGCAGGGGCGTCGCCCAGACCTCCCACAGCGTTTTCCCCGGCACCGCCTCCGGCTTGATCTCGATCGCCGACAGCGTGATGGCGATGGCGAATACGCCATCGGAAAGCATGACCAGTCGATCCAGGTGACGCTGGCCGACGTGATGATCCGAAACCGCCTGCGTGACGCGATGATCCATCTTCTCCCTCCCCTTCGTTCGCCTGTGGCCGAATGCCGCATGCCGCATGATGCCGCAGATCGCGGCGCGGGTCTGCGACAGGCGGGCGGCGGATCGCGTATCCTTGGCAGCTACGTCGCCGCGCTCATTCCGGCGCTCGCAAGGCACCGTGGCCACACTGCCGCCCTCCCCGCGAGTCCCCACTCCGTCCCGCCGGAGGACCCGGCGCGCGGCTCCCCGAACCAGCGACAACGCGAGACAACCGACATGGTGGCAATGGCAACCGAGCACGTGATCGACGTGCAGCACTGGAACGACAGCCTGTTCTCGTTCCGCACCACGCGCGATCCCGGCTTCCGCTTCGACAGCGGCCAGTTCGTGATGATCGGCCTGGAAACGGATGGCCGCCCGCTGATGCGCGCGTACTCGATCGCCAGCGCCAGCTGGGAGGAACACCTGGAGTTCTTCTCGATCAAGGTCGCCGACGGCCCGCTCACCTCGCGCCTGCAGCACCTGAAGCCCGGCGATCCGCTGATCGTCACGCGCAAGCCCACCGGCACCCTGGTACTGATCGACCTCAAGCCCGGGCGCAACCTGTACCTGCTCGGCACCGGCACCGGGCTGGCCCCGTTCATGAGCATCATCCGCGACCCGGATACCTACGAGCGCTTCGACCGGATCGTGCTGGCCCACGGCGTGCGCCGGATCGAGGACCTCGCCTACGCGCACTATCTCGAACACGAGCTGCCGCAGCACGAATACCTGGGCGAGCTGGTGCGCGAGAAGCTGATCTACTACCCCACCGTGACCCGCGAGCCGTTCCGTCACCGCGGCCGCATCACTGACGCGATCGTCGACGGCGTGATGAGCGCGGCGGTCGGTCTGCCGCCGCTGAACCCGGCCACCGACCGCGTGATGCTGTGCGGCAGTCCGGCGATGCTGGACGACCTGTGCGCCCTGCTCGACGGCCGCGGCTTCCAGGCCTCGCCGCGCACCCGCGCGCCGGGCGACTATGTGATCGAGCGGGCCTTCGTGGAGAAGTAGCAAGGCAGGCGAGCAGTGGTGTTCCCGCTGCGCCGCCTCGTTTCTGCTTCAATGCAGGCATCGCCACGCGGGAAAACACCAGCCGATGGATATCGCCCTGTACGTGCTTGCCGCCCTGCTGATCGTCGGCGGCCTCGCCGGATCGGTGCTGCCGGCGCTGCCGGGCATCCCGATGGTTTTCGGCGGGATCTGGCTGGTCGCCGCCGTGGACGATTACCGGCACTTGGGCCTGTGGTGGCTGCTGATCATCGGGGCGCTGGGCACGATCGGCATCATCGTCGACTTCGTTGCCGGCACGCTGGGTGCCAAGCGGGTTGGCGCCAGCCACCGCGCGTTGTGGGGCGCCACCATCGGCACCTTTGTCGGCATGTTCTTCGGCATCCCGGGCCTGCTGCTCGGGCCGTTCGCTGGCGCGCTGGTCGGCGAGCTCGCCTCCGGCACCAGCGTGCTGCGTTCGGCGCACGTGGGCGCGGCGACGTGGCTCGGATTGTTGCTGGGCACCTTGTTCAAGCTGGTGCTGTCATTCCTGATGGTGGGCCTGTTCGGCCTGGCGATGCTGTTCGGCTGAAACGTCAGCGATGTTTCGCGGCGGCGGTTTTCTGCAGCCAGCCGGAAAGCTGCACCGTGTCGCGGCTGAGCGCAGCGGGCAGCACGATGTAGTGGCGACTGGGTGGCGCTCCAGGCCTGGCCACCAGTCGCGAAGTGCCGGCCAGTCGCAGCAGCGCCGGCTGGTCGGCAGGCGCCAGTTTCAGGGCCATGCCGTCCACGCCCAGCCAGGCACAGGGTTTTTCATCGAGCCAGGCCATCAGCCCGCCGAACATCGGCTTGAAGCGCAGGTCGTGCGGCCTGCCCAGATGGGCTGCCGCGTCTTCGAGTTCGCGGCGCAGGGCTTCGAGCGCAGTCGGCACGCTCACCCCGGCGCGTCGGGAATCACGTACAGCAACACGGCGAGGAAATGCAGCACGCTGCCGGCCAGCACGAACACATGCCACAGCGCGTGGTGATACGGCAGTCGTCGCCACAGGTAGAACGGCACCCCCAGCGTATAGGCCAGGCCGCCGGCCAGCAGCAGCGCGGTGCCGCCGCCCTGCAGGTGCTTGCTGAGCGGCTCGAACGCGACCATGCCGATCCAGCCCATGCCCACGTAAAGCAGCACGGCCAGCTTGTGGTAGCGCTTGAGCAAGCCGAGCTCGAGCGCGCTGCCCGCCAGCGCCAGCGTCCACACCGCGGCAAACAGGCTCCAGCCCCACACGCCGGGCAGCGCGATCAGGGTGAACGGAGTGTAGGTGCCGGCGATCAGCACATAGATCGCGATGTGATCGAGCGCACGCAGGGTCGGCTTGGCGGCGACCGACGGGATCGAGTGATACAGCGTGGAGGCGGTGTAGAGCAGCACCAGCGAGGTGCCGAACACGGCGCAGGCCACCACCGTCAGCGCATTGCCATGCAGCGCCGCGAAGGCCACCAGGGTTGCCAGCCCGGCGATGCTCAGCACGATGCCCAGGCCGTGGATGATGCTGCTGGCAAGTTCGTCGCCGAAGCTGTAACTCGGCATGGCGGTGCCGGACAAGGCGGTCATGGGGTTTCTCCGGGGACGCGGGGCGCGCGGCTCTACCTTACCCGCGCGCCCGGCTCGTGCATACCGTGGCGCATGGTCGCGCCGTCACACTATTCGATGATGAAGGCACCGAAGGCCACGCCCAGGTTCCAGCCTTCGCCCTTGCCGCTGAGCGCCAGCGAGACGCTGCCCTTGGTCAGCACCTGCGCGGCGGCGGATTTCGACGCGCCCGCATGCGCCTCGGCATCGGCATAGCTGCCCAGCACGTCGCGCACGCCGGTCACGCCGCTGAACTTGCCGATGCCGTTGCTGATCTTCGTCTTGCCGAACGTCAGGCCACCGCCCTTGGCCCGCAGCTTCACGTTGAGGCTCTGGCCGTTGCTGCAGCGGACCGTGCCGGTGCCCTTGGCGGTCTTGTAAAACACCGACCAGCCGGACAGCTGGAAGGTCATCTTGCAGGAGACATCGCCCGCCCGCGCCGGCGTACCCAGCATCAGTCCGCCGCACGCCAGCGCGACCACGCCCGCCCATTTGATCAGGTTCATCCTGTTGCCTCGTCGCCTGCCGGCCGGTTGCCGTTGCCTGATTGTTGCAGGACAGCTGCGCGCTTCGCGAGCACCGGTGACTGCACGGCAACGCAGACTGATGGCCGGGTGCGCACCCGCAGAAAAAATCCCCGGCGGACGACCGCACCCGACAAACCCGCATTTGGCCATCCAGACGTCCTGTTGCGCAAGTGCGGTTTGGGGGCATAGGCTCGGGTCGCGGCAGCACGATCCCCCTGCTCATGCAGCGTGACCGCCGCAACATCCCCACCGATGTCAGGAGGTTGACCATGTCTCCCGCAAGCCTGGCTGTTGCTCACCGTACCCATCCCGACCCCGCGCGCATCGCGGCCATCAGCGCCGCCATCGCACTCAACCTGGCGGTGATCATGATCGCGACGAGGCCTTCGGGCCCGGCGTTCTTCCACGCGATCCAGCGGCTCAACCCGATACCCACGATCAGCTTCATCCCGCCACCGGAGCCGGTGATACCGCCACCACCGGTCGAGGTGCTGCCGCTGCCGCATCCACCCGTCGCGCCACCGGTGGTCCACCACCAGACGCCGATCAGCCCGCCGGTGGCGACACCCGTCGCCGAGGGCAACATCCCGGTGGCACCGGTCACCACGCCCACCCTGCTGCCGGCGGGCACCACCACCAGCCCCGCGGTGGACGCCGCACCGGTCGAAGCCAGCCTGGCCTATCGTTCGGCTCCGCTGCACTTCCCCACCCGCGCGCTGCAGCAACGCATGCACGGCACCGTGCTGTTGCGCGTGCTGGTGGATGAAACCGGCAAGCCCGTCCAGGTGACGGTGGAGCGTGGCAGCGGTTACCTGCTGCTGGATCGCAGCGCCATCCAGCAGGTGCTGGACGGCTGGCGCTTCCAGCCCGCCATGGTCGACGGGCGGGCGGTGCGCGCGCTGGCGCGGGTGCCGGTGACGTTCAATCTGCGCGAATGAGGGGTCGCCACGACACGGCGCCCGGACCGTTCCGGCGGCACGCCGGGCGCCGTTGTCGTGGCTGTCCCGTTCAACAACCTGTTAACGATGCGCATGATCCACTTGCGGCCATTCACCCTGCCAGGTTCCACGCATGGGCACGCATCGACACATCCTGAAAACCCTGCGCAGCATCGCGCTCGAACACGCCGGCTCCGCCCACCCCGACCTTGCCTCGATGGCCCGCGAACTGGGCCGTGTGGTGCACCAGGACGCCTCGTCCATGGCCACCCGACTGGCCTCGCTGCGCCAGCGGCAGCGCGGCTTCGAGCAGATCCTGCTGACCCGGCGCAACAGGCCGCCACTGAGCCTGTGGATCGTCGCCTGGCCGGCGAACCACGTTTCCCCGCTGCGCGAGCATGGCGCGTGGGGCCTGGAGATGGCCCTGGTCGGCGCGCTGGAAGTGCAGTCCTGCCGGCGCGACGCCGCATCGAACGAACTGACGGTGCTGGATCGCCAATGGCTTGGCCCGGGTGACGGCGCCTGGTTCGACGGCGAGGCCCACCAGCTGCGCCGCTGCCGCAACCTGTCGCGCTACGAGACGGCCCTGTCGCTGCACGTCTACGGCGATGAAATGGCCGACTACGCCACGCCCGGGCGGACCGGGCCTGCCGCTGCGCAACTGAAGGTCGCACCACGCCACATCACCGCCAGCCGCCTGCACGGCTGATCTGGAACCCGACGAAAGAAGCGCCATGTTTCGACGCCTTGCCCTCATCGGCGGTGGTGCCGCGTCCGCCAGTTTGCTGAGCGAACTGCTGGAACGCGACACCACGCCACCACTGCAACTGGACTGGTTCACCGGTGGTGGCCGCCCCGCGCGCGGCGTGGCCTATGCCACCACCTCCGAGCACCACCTGCTGAACGTGCGGGCGGCATCGATGAGCATGTTCGCCGGCAAGCCGCGCGGCTTCCTCGACTTCGTGCAGCGCAGCGATCCGGCCGTCAACGGCACCGACTTCCTGCCGCGCCGGCTGTACGGCGACTACCTCGAGGCCGAGGTGGCGCGGGCGCTGAAGCAGGGCCAGGCGCGCGGCCACCACGTCAACCTGATTCCCTTCGCGGTGGACGCGCTGGTGCCTGAAACCGACGGCGTCACCGTGATCCATGGCGAGGAAAGCCATCGCGTCGACGCGGCCGTGCTGGCGCTCGGTGCGCTGCCGCCACAGCCGCTGGGCGTGGTGGGCGCAGCGGCGCTGGCCAGCGGCCGCTACATCGTCGATCCGTGGCGCCTGCTGGCCGGCGCCGACCAGACGCAGCCACCGCCGCGCAAGGTGGTGCTGGTGGGACTGGGGCTGACCGCCGTCGATGTCGTGCTGGAACTGTCCGCGCGCTGGCCGCAGGCCGAGTTCGTCGGCCTGTCCCGTCATGGCCGCTTTCCCGAAGTGCACCTGCGCAATGCGGCATTGCCCGTCGACGATGGCGCCGGGCTGGTCGAGGCGATGCGCGACGCGCCCGAAATCCGCCAGTGGACACGCCTGCTGCGCGAAGCCATCGGCCAGCCCGGCATCGAATGGCGGGCCGTGGTGGACAGCCTGCGCCCGCACCTGTCCGGCCTGTGGACCGAACTTCCGCTGGAGCAGCGTTCGCGTTTCATGCGACACGCGCGCTGGGCGTGGGAGCGCGCGCGTCATCGCATGGCGCCGGCAGTCCACGACGCGGTTGATGCCCTGGAGCGCAGCGGCCGGCTGCAGCGCCGATGCGGGCGGTTGCACGCGGTGGAGGTCGATGGCGCCTCGCTGCGATTGACCATGGCCCACGCCGGCGTCGTCGAGGCGCTGGATGCCGACCTGGTGATCCAGACGGTCGGGCTGGACACGGACCTGCGTCGCAGCGACCATCGACTGATCAGCCAGTTGCTCACCAACGCACACATCGAGGCCGATCCGCTGGGCCTGGGTGTGATCGCCGACCGCAACGGCCGCCTGCAGCACGGAGACCGGCATTGGCCCCACCTGTTCGCCATCGGCAGCCTGTTGCGCGGCACCCTGTGGGAGTCCACCGCGATGCCGGAAATCCGCCAGCAGGCACGCCACCTCGCCGACCAGTTGCTGGACGGTTGAGCCACGCGCCGCGCCCCTGATGACGGCCGGCGCGCTCACTTTCTGCATCCTCCTGCTGCACGCGCTGGGCCTGCTCGCCGCGATGCATGCGGTGATGCACACGCGCACCCCGCAAGGCGCGATCGGCTGGGCGTTCGGCCTGTTGTTGCTGCCCTACGTCACCCTGCTGCCTTATCTCTATCTCGGCTCCAGCCGCTTCCTCGGTTACCGCGTGGGTCATCAGGCGCCAAGGGAACATCCGGCAGCGACCGGGGCGGACGACGAACCGGCCACCGATCCGGCCTGCCCTAGCTACGCCGCGATCAGCACCCTGCAGGGCCGGCCATTCCGCAGCGGCAACCGGCTGCGCCTGCTGATCGATGGCGACGCCGCCTTCGACACCATGCTGGCGGCGATGGCCGAGGCACGGCACTGCCTGCTGCTGCAGTTCTTCATCATCCATGACGATGCGCTGGGTCGGCGCCTGCAGCAGGTCCTGCTGCAGCAAGCCGCCGCCGGGGTGCGCGTCTGCGTGCTGTTCGACGGCATCGGCAGCCATGCGCTGCCACGCAGCTATGTCGAGACCCTGCGTGCCGGTGGCGTGCAGATCCACCGCTTCGCCACGCATCGCTGGCGCAACCGGCTGCAGCTCAACTTCCGCAACCATCGCAAGATCGTGGTGGTCGATGGCGCGCGCGGCTATGTCGGCGGACTCAACGTGGGTGACGAATACCTTGGCCTGAAGCCGCCGCTGGCGCCGTGGCGTGACACCATGCTGGAACTGCGCGGACCGGTGGTGGCCGACCTGCAGCAGCTGTTTGCCGACGACTGGCACTGGATCACCGGCAGCACGCCACCGCTGCTGTCGGTGCCGACTGGAGACGGGCACGCCAGCGCGCTGATCGTGGCCAGTGGCCCGGCCGATCCGCAGGAAACCGGTTCGCTGTTCTTCACTGCCGCGATCAACGCGGCGCGCCAGCGCGTGTGGCTCAGCACGCCCTATTTCATCCCCGACCACGCGGTGCGTGCGGCGCTGCAGCTGGCCGTGCTGCGCGGCGTGGACGTGCGCATCCTGATTCCGTCGCGCCCGGACCACCACACCGTCTTCCTGGCCTCGACCCTGCACGCGTACCAGGCGGTGCGCGCCGGCATCAAGGTGTTCCGCTACCAGCCGGGCTTCCTGCACCAGAAGGCGCTGCTGATCGATCGCGAGGCCGCGGCGATCGGCAGCATGAACCTGGACAGCCGCTCGTTCCGGCTGAACTTCGAGGTCGGCGCGATGGTGGTCGACCACGGTTTCGCTGCGGACGTGGCGGTCATGCTGCTCGACGACTTCAGGCGCGCCCAGGCCATCGACGAACACGAGTATCGCGATGCACCGTACCTGCGCCGGGTCGCCATGCATGTGGCGCGCCTGTTCGACCCGCTGCTTTGACATCACGGAGAAGCACCATGCGCCAGCTCGCCCTGCTGCTGTGCCTGATGACGGCATGCATTGCCGGCCACGCCGCCGAACCGGCGCATCTGGACGAACGCTCACTAGTCCTGGACGGCGTGACACATCGCTACCAGGTCTTCGTTCCGGCCGGCTGGACGGCCAAACGGCACTGGGCGGTGGTGTTGTTCCTGCACGGCAGTGGCGAACGCGGCGACGACAACCGCGCCCAGCTGAGCCAGGGCCTGCCGCCGTGGCTCGTCGAGCACAGGGACTTCCCCGCCGTAGTGGTGATCCCCCAGGCACCGCAGGGAGCTCGCTGGAACGGCGCGGTCGAGAAGATGGCGCTGCAGGCGCTGGAGGACAGCATCAAGGCCTGGCACGGCGATCGCCGGCGGCTCTACCTCACCGGCTTGTCAATGGGCGGCTACGGCTCATGGCAGATCGCGGTGGATCGTCCGAGCCTGTTCGCCGCCGCCGCGATCATCTGCGGCGGCATCCGTCACCCGAACGACAACGCCGACCTGTACCTGCGTGGCATCCCCGCCGGCATCGACGATCCGTACGCCTGGGTCGCCACCCACATCGGAAACTTGCCGGTATGGATCTTCCACGGCGCACTCGACGATGTGGTGCCGCCGCGGGAATCGCGGCAGATGGCCGCCGCGCTCAAGGCGCACCACGCCGACGTGCGCTATACCGAATTCGCCACGCTCAACCACGGCTCATGGCAGGCCGCGTACGCCACCGACGGGCTGTGGCCGTGGTTGTTCGCGCACCGATTGCCGGCGCGCTGAAGATTCAGCGGCGGCGGCCGAAGCGGTGTTTCCAGTCGCCGCTGCACAGGGCCCAAGCAAGGTAGATGCCCACGGCCACGCCGAGCACTTCGCACAGGGTGCGCAGGCCGATGCTGTCCGGATCGTGCACTTCGGCCAGCTTCACCTTGAGCAGTTGCAGCGACTGCATCCGCCCGTAATTGAAATAGAACAGGTTCCACAGGTCGCCGCTGACGGTCAGTGCGCTGGCCAGCAGGAACGACCAGCCGATCTGCGGACCGTAACTCCAGCCATTGCGCCGACCCAGCCAGTGGAACAACAGGAACAGGACGAATCCCGCCACGGCGGAAATCAGGCCGGCCTGCAGGCCACCGATGATTCCGTATCCCATCCACGACTGGTCGTACTGCACTGCGCGCCCCCGGTTCGTATGCCTGCGGCCATTATGGGTCATCCGGTCGCGTAGCCGGTTCCGGTTAGACTTTCGCCGACCGATTCACAAGAAACCGTCGATGACATCGAACCGCCCTGCCCATGCCGCGCTGATCCTGGTCGACGTGCAACCGGACTTCATGCCCGGTGGCGCGCTGGCCTGCCACGAGGGCGACGCCATCGTGCCCGGCATCGATGCCTTGCTGCGCGCGCGTCGCTTCCGCCACGTGATCGCCACGCAGGACTGGCATCCGCCAGGCCACGTGTCGTTCGCCAGCGGTCATCCGGGACGCGCCGCGTTCGAGCGGATCGACCTGTACGGCCAGCCGCAGACGCTGTGGCCCGATCACTGCGTGCAGGGCACGGCCGGGGCCGAGCTGCATCCGGGCATCGACTGGTCGGCGCTGGACGCGGTGATCCGCAAGGGCAGCGATCCCGCCGTGGATTCCTACAGCGGCTTTCGCGAGAACCACGGCCCGGATGGAAGCCGCCCCAGCACCGGCCTGGCCGGCTGGCTGCGCGAACGCGGCGTGGACGAGGTCGTGGTGTGCGGGCTGGCCCGCGACGTCTGCGTGCTGTGGACGGCGCAGGATGCGCGGGAACTCGGCTTTCGCGCCAGCGTGCTGTGGGACCTCAGCCGCCCGGTGACGTCGGCCAGCGATGCAACCACTCGCGCCGCGCTGCTGGAGCAAGGCATCGGCATCGTGTAGCAGCGCGGGCTCGCTCAGGCATCGTTCTCGCCGGATGCGCGCACCGCGACCGCACCGTCCTCGTCGACCTCCACGCTCAGCGTGATCGGGCGACAGCACACCTGGCAATCCTCGATGTACTGCTGGCTGGAAATCGAGGCGTCGATCAGGATGCCGATGGATTCGCCGCAATACGGGCAATCGATGATCTCTGGCGTGAGCATGGCGCATCTCCACGGGTAGCCAGGCCAGTACAGCACGAAGCCGGGTGACGCGGTCGTCAACCGTGGCGCGGCGACCAGGCCTGCGGCAGGCCGATCCAGAACAAGCCGTCGCGGGCGCAGCGCGGCGCCAGCTTCAGCAGTTCGTTGTCCTTGCTGACCAGCCAGCGCGCACCCGAGGCCTGCGCCAGCTCCAGGAACATCTGGTCATCCGGGTCCGCGCAGCGCGGCAGCGATACCCCGGGCGACGCGGTGGCCTGTTCGTCCGGCAGGCAGTGCACCAGGGCATCGAACGCGGCCTCGATGCCGGGCCGTGCTTCGGCGCTGATCGGCACCTGCGGATAGTGCAGCACGCGCAGCCATTCGGCGCGGCAGTCGCTGCGCGTCACCGCCTGGATGCGGCCCTCGCGCATCGCCACGTGCAGCGCGGCGGACTGCGCATCGTGGAACAGGAAAATGTCCAGACACACGTTGGTGTCCAGCACGACGCGTGGTGGCGAAGAGGCGGCAATCATCACGCCATGATGCGGCAATCAGGCCATGCGATGCACGGCACGCGCCCGGAGCGAAACGAACAAGGCCGCGATGGCGATGGCCGCCGCGGCCTTGTTCCTCGCGCAGGTTCAGTAGCCGCCGCTCCTGTTCAACCTGACGCGCGTGCTGACGTAGACATCGCCCGGGTCCGCCGGCACCTGGGCGAAATGCTTGCGGCCGAAGTACAGGCGGGTGCCGTCGGCCGACAATGTGGCGCGGGTTTCCGCGCCGTCCGGCGTGTTGACGGCGGTGTTCTCGATCGGACCTTGCACCGTCCATGGCGAGCGGGTATTCCGGCGCGTCGCGTACCAGATGTCCTGGTTGCGCGGATCGGCGCTGGCGCGGTTGCTGCTGAACACGATTTCCAGTCCGTCGCGGCGCACGTTCGGCATCAGGTCGGCGGCGTCGGTGCTCAGCTCGGCCACGCGCACGCCGGGCCCGAACGTGCCGTCGGCGCGCATCCGGCTCATGTAGATGTCATGGCTCTTGCTGTCCGGATAGCCGTCGCTGGAGAAGTACAGGAAGGTGCCCTCGGCGGTTTCCACCACCGACGGGCTGTACTCCGAACCCCGGGTGTTCGGGCCGCCGTCCGCGTAGCCGCCCAGGTCAACCGGCGTGCCCCAGCCGTGCGCGGGGTTTTCCCGGGTCAGGAAGATGTCGCCGGCCGGCGGGCTGCCGGGCGGCGGCGCCGGCATCGCCTTGCAGCCGGCGCAGTCCCCGGCGTTCTGCCGCGAGCTGACGAACAGCAGCCACTTGCCGGGCAACGGCGTGGGACAGTAGTCGGCGGCGGTGGGCGAGTTCACCGGCGCACCGAGGTTGGCGGCGTGCTCCCAGCTGCGCAGCGCGACGTTCCAGCTCGCACGCCAGTTGTCCAGGCCGCCATTGCGGGTGGACATGAAGTACAGGTACTTACCGTCCGGCGATTCGATCGGGCAGCCCTCGGCCGCCGCGGTGTTGATCCCGGGAGCGGGCACCGCGTTGCTCCACGCGCCGTAGTTCCTGGCGTAAGTGCTGGCGGACAGGACCACGGCGATGGCCAGTGCGCATTGTGGGTATTTGCGGTTCATGCGTATCTCCTTGCGTATGAGGTGGACAACCGCGGCAAGCCCCGCTCAGCGGGCTTGCCGCGCCATGGCGACGAGCCGCGGCTCGCCTTGCGAAAGCCGGTGCATCACGACCTGCACGTTATCGACGCCGCGCCCCTGGCAGGCGCGACCGATTCCGGCCATCAGTCGCTCGCGCGCGGCGTAGACTTGGCCGAAGTTGTGCAGGCCGGTCCATGCCTCGACCTGGCGCTGGGTGGGCAGGCGGGGTGACGCGCAATCGGCGACGAACCCGGTGACCCGGACCGACGGCAGCGTCGCCGCGCCCTCCTGGGCGAAGGCCGGTGCGACACATGCCGTGAGCAGGACGGCGGCGAAACGAAGGCGACGGTTCATGGCGATCTCCTCGGGCGACGTGCCGGCGGGTGCCGGTGTGGCCAGCTTCGGGAATGCGGCGCCACGGGTCTTGAGGCCGCCGCTGGGGAAGCACTGGACATTGCTTGGATTCCTTGGGAAAACATTGGGGGCCGCCCCGCAGCGCAGGTTTTCGTCCACCCACGTGCACCGCCACAGGACGCCATGGACCCCTCAACGCCCGCCCCGCTCGCCTTCGACGAATCCGCGATCGACTTCGCGGGCCGGCGATTGCTGCGCGACGGCATCGAGCAGCCGCTGGAACCCAAGGCCTTCGCCGTGCTGGCGCTGCTCGCCGGCACCCCCGGCCGGGTCTTCACCCGCGACGAGATCCTCGACGCCGTCTGGGGCCACCGCCACGTCACCCCGGGGGTGCTGAACCGGCTGATGACCCTGTTGCGGCACGCGCTCGGCGAGGACGCGAAAGCGGCGCGCTACCTGCACACCGTGCATGGCGTGGGTTACCGCTTCGACCTTCCCGAAGCCGCGCCCGACGACCCACTGCAGGCCCTGCAGGCATCCGTGCCGGCAGCGCCGATGGTGCCGGTGCCGTCCCCTGCCCCACCGCCCCGCGCCAGCGGGCGGCGCGCCAGCGACCGGGGCGCCGTGCCGCGTGCGCTGCCGTGGTTGCTGCCGCTGCTGGCGCTGCTCGCCTTCGCCGGCTGGACATGGTGGCCGCATGCGCCGAGCGCCCCGGGGCCGGTCCCGGAGCGGAGCATCGCGGTGCTGCCGCTGGTCAACGCCGGCAACGACGCGCAGCAGGTGTACTTCTCCGACGGCCTGTCGGAAAGCCTGATCGACGCGTTGTCCCGGTTCCAGGGACTGAAGGTGATCGGTCGCACCTCGGCCTTCCGCTTCCGCGACAGCAAGGACGACAGCGCGACGATCGGCCGCAAGCTGGGCGTGGCCTACCTGCTCGCCGGCAGCGTGCAGCGCGCCGGTGACGTCGTGCGCATCAACGCGTCACTGACACGCGCCGCCGACGGCAGCACGCTGTGGACCGAGCACTACGACCGGCCGTACAGGAACCTGTTCGCCCTGCAGGACGAGATCGCCCAGGCGGTGGCCGGTGCGCTGCAGCTGAAGCTGCTGTCGCCCGGAGCATCGGCAAGACCGAACGACCGCCCACCCGGCGGCAACATCGACGCCTACAACGTCTATCTGCAGGGCCTGCAGCATTGGCACAACCAGGATTTCCCCAAGGCCGCCGAGTACATGGCCCGGGCCGTGCAGCTGGACCCGCAATACGCGATGGCATGGGCGTACCTGTCCGGATCGTGGAGTACCGTCGCCGCGTTCCGGGACGATCCTCCCGCGGTGGCCCGCGAACAGCTGCGCCAATCGCGCCTGGCAGCGGACAAGGCGCTGCAACTGGCGCCCGGCCTGGGCCAGGCCCACGCAGCCCGCGCCTACCTGCAGTTCTACAGTTTCGATGCCCGCGGCGCCCTGGCCGAATGCCGCCGTGCCGTGCAGCTGGCACCGGAGGATGGCACGGTTCTCAATGGCTGCGGTTTCGTACTGGCCGGCCTGGGGAAACTGGGGGAGGCGATCCGGCTGCGCGAGCAACTCCTCTCGATCGAGCCGTTGTACAACGTCAACGATTTCGAATACGCCAAACTGCTGACGGCGACTGGCCGGCTGGACGAGGCGACGAAGTACCTGCGCATCGCCGAGGACCTGTCGCCACCGGAATCATCCCGGCCATACCAGTTCATGTACGTAGCCATCGCGCGCGGCGACGTGAATGCCGCGCAGGAGGCCGCCCGCAAGCAGCTCTCGCCGTGGCGCGAAATGAATCTGGCGATCGCCACGCAGATTTCCCCGGACCGCGCAGAGGCGGATGCGGCACTGGCGAAGGTGCTCGCCGACAAGGTCTGGGCGAAAACCAGCCCCTATCTGGTCGCGCAAGCCTATGCGCTGCGCGGCGACGCGGACAGGACCATGGAATGGCTGGAGCGCGCGCCGGCCCACGACATCCTGTTCATGCTGAGCGACCCGCTCATCCTGCGTTTCCGCGAAGATTCGCGCCTGGTCGCGTTCTGCCGGAAGACCGGCCTGCCGCCACCGGGCGAAAGCGAGGCGCTGGGCATCGGCCAGATCCGCGCCGCGAACAGCGCGCGGAACCGCTGAAGCGCGTCCGCCTTCGAGGACGGGCCCTGCTTCGACGCGCCGGCATCGGCGGCCATCCCTATACAATGCATGCTTTCCGAGCGGAACCGACAGCCATGGCCGAGCGCGAGTTCGACAACTACCTTGCCCGCTCCGGCGCCACCCTGGAAGGCTCGCGCTACGCCGCGTGGCTGGCGATCACGCCACGCCGCCACGGTTTCCCGGTGTACTACGCGATCTGCGAGAACCGCAGCTTCCGCGACAAGACGGTGGCCGAGACGGCCGCCGCCAAGGCGCTGGCCGAGATGAGCGGACTGGAACAGGACGGCACACCGATCTTTCCCGAAGGCTATACCGGCTTCGATGACGACCTGTCCGCCGACAGCCGGCCCGCCGACGACCCGGCCTGAGCTGGCGCCGGCATTACCGGCAACGCTGCGCCAGTTGCGCCACGGCCGCGGCGATCCCCGCGGGAGCATCGACGCTCACCATCCGCGGATCGTTCGCCTCCACGGTGCTCTCCAGTTCATGGGCCCAGGTCACGTGGTAGGGCATGTGCACGCCCCAGCCGCCCAGGCGCAACACCGGCTCGATGTCCGAACGCAATGAGTTGCCGACCATCGCGAACTGCGCCGGTTGCAGGTCGAACTCGCCCAGCACGCGCCGATAGGTGGCGGCGTTCTTCTCCGACACGATCTCGATGCGGCGGAACAGGTCGGCCAGGCCGGACTGCGCCACCTTCTTCTCCTGGTGGAACAGGTCGCCCTTGGTGATCAGCACCACGTCGTGGTGCGCGGCCACCGCCTCGACCGCCTCGCGGATGCCCGGCAACAGTTCCACCGGATGCTGCAGCACGCTCTTGCCCAGCTCGACGATGCGGTGGATGTCGGCGGCGCTGATGCGGCTGTCGCTGAGCGCGATCGCGGTTTCCACCATCGACAGCGCCATGCCTTTCGCACCGTAGCCGAACAGCTGCAGGTTGCGCTGTTCGGTGGCCAGCATGGTGTCGTGCACGCGCTGGTCGCCCAGGTCCACGTAGCGGCCCACGATCGCGGCGAACGCGTCGTTCGCCTCGCGGTAGTAGCCCTCGCTGTGCCACAGCGTGTCGTCGCCATCGAAGCCGATCAGTTGCAGCATGCCTGTCCCGTTCCTTCTTCGCGGCTCAGCCGAAGTCGCTGCCCAGACGCAGGTTGATGTGCAGCGCCGTGGCCAGTTCGCGCATCGGCTCGTTGTCGCGGCTCAGCGTGATCCAGCCGGCATGCGAGTCGTCCTCGGTTTCCCAGGTCCACAAGGTATAGCCGGATTCGGCCAGCCGGTCGTAAGCGATACCAAGCACGCTGCCGGCATCGCGATCATCGAAATAATCGTCGTCGTCCGGGTCGCCGTTCCAGTCGATCGACAGGTTCCAGCGCGCGCTGAGTTCGTCCAGCGCCTGCACCAGCGAGCGCAGGTCGTCCTCGGCAACCATGAAGCCCGCGCGCCAGTCGATCACCCGCGCCACCAGCTCGACCGGCTCGGACTCGTCGCCATCGGCCACCGCTTCGCGGTAGGCGGTGAACTGCTGCAGCGCGGAGTCTTCGTCGCCCGGGTTGATCAGCAACAGAAGCTGCCACACCCGCGCCTCGACCGAATCGTCTTCGTCGTCGAAGTCGCGGTCGTCCTCGAAATCATCGTCGTCGCGCATGCTCACGCACCTACCCGCTGGCGCACCGCATCCATGTCGCGGAGCGGGCGGATCTCGATCGCGCCGGTGCGCGACCACGGGAAGTTCGAGGCGATGCGCACCGCCTCGTCCATGTCGGCCGCCTCGATCAGGTTGAAGCCGCCCAGGTATTCCTTGGTTTCGGCGTAAGGGCCATCGACCACACTGGTGCGACCCTCGCGCACGCGCACGGTGCGCGCGGTCGCCGGCGCTTCCAGTTGCTGCGAATCGTGCAGCTGTCCGTTGGCGCGCAAGGCGTCGGCCTTGACGAAGCAACCGTGCATCAGGGTATCGAACTCGCCTTCGGGCAGTGCGCCCAGCAAGGCGTCGTCGCAGTAGATCATCACGAGGTATTTCATGGCGTCCTCGGCGGGAAGGTTCACGGAACCATGGAGAGGCAGGGCGAGGGTGGATAATGCCGCAATGAGCACCGCCCACGATACCTCCAGCGCCCTGTCCTGCCCGCCGATCGCCTTCGTGCGTTCACCGTATGCGCGGCGGATCGACGCGCCGCACCAGTCCACCGTGGTGGCCGGCACCGAGACCCGGGAAGCGGCCGAGGCCACGATCGAGTTCATCGCGGACTTCCCCGCGGCAGCCTACCGCGACCTGGCCGGCTTCGAACGGATCTGGCTGGTGTTCGCCTTCCATCGCAGCGAAGGCTGGAAGGCCGAGGTGCGCCCGCCGCGCGGCGGCGGCAAGCGCAGCGTACTGGCCACGCGTTCGCCACACCGACCGAACGCGCTCGGCCTGTCGGCGGTGGAACTGGTCGCGGTGGGCGATGGTGTGTTGCAGGTACGCGGCGTCGACCTGCTCGACGGCACGCCGATCCTCGACATCAAGCCCTACGTGCCCTACGCAGATGCGTTCCCGGGCTCGCGTGCCGGCTGGATCGACGAAATCGATGCAACGCAGGGCCGGCATTCCGCGCCCGGGCCGAAGCGCCCGCGCTCGTCCCCGGGCAAGTAAGCCCTCGTCGCCGGCGCGCACGCTCCGCACCTGAAACGGCCACGTCCCGACAGGGCGGATCATGCCGCGCCATTTGCGCGACACGATCCGCACCCAGCTCATTGGCCGAAGTCCAGTCCCAGTTCGATCGAGACCGCGCGGCCATAGGCGTTGTAGTTGCCCACGTCGTAATACGGCCAATTTCCATTGGTGCGATCCAGCGGCGGACGCTTGTTGGCGATGTTGTTCGCCACCAGCGCAATCGAGGCCATCGGGTTGAGCCGGTAGCGCACGCTGCCGTTGAACAATACCCACGGCGCGATGTTCTTCGCCGTGCCGATGGCGTTCCACGTATTGCCGTTGCGGATGCCGTAGACGGTTGAGCTCCAGTTGCCGATATTCCAGGTCAGGCTGCCACTGACGCGGCTTTTGAATTCATCGGAATTGGCACAGCACAGCAGGTCGTAAGTCGGATCACCCTGCTTTTCCTGCCAGGTGTGCTTGAACTCGTTGTAGTAATCGCCGCTGAAGATGAACTTGCCCCACGCACCGGCATCGAGCCGGTAGGTCAGGTTCGACTGGATACCGGTCTGGTACTCGGACGACACATTGATCGGATAGGTCGAAACCTGTTGCACGCCGCCGGGATTGACCGGGTCGCTGGCCGGCAGACGCTGCACCTCGCCCAGTACCTCGGCGCACGTCGGCGAGTTGATGTCGTAGGCGGTCTGCCCGTTCTCGGACATGCCCAGGCGGCAATTGGCCTCCAGGTCGAGGATCTCGTCGCTGCCCAGGATCGCCACTTCATTGGAGATACGGATCGCGTTGTAATCCACCGACCAGCTGAGGTTGTTGTCCGCATTCGACCACACGAAGCCGTAGGTGAATGACTTGGCGGTGATGTCCTTCAGGCCCGTATTGCCGCTGGACACGGCAAGCATCGATCCGCCGGCCTGGGGGCAGCTGTCGAAATTGTCCGACGTGTAACCTGCCGCGCGGCACTTGTAGTAATCGGTCGCGGTGGAATAGCCGCTGCTGCGGCTGGAGAACAGGTAGAACATGTCCGGCGCGCGAAACGCCGTCGCATAGCTGCCACGAATCAGCAGGTGGTCCATCGGCCGGTATTCCAGGCCCAACTTGTAGGTGGCCTTGCCATTGCCACCGCCGTCGTAGCTGTACTTGTCGTAGCGCGCCGACAGGTTGGCGCTCAAGGTCTTCAGCAACGGCACCTGCATCTCGGCACCGGCGGCGTACTGCGAGCGCGCACCGGATGCCACGGTGGAGCCACCCACTCCGCGGAAATAGCCTTCATCGGCCAGCGGGCTGCCCGAACGGTTGTCGAAACGCTCGTTGCTGGCCTGCACGATCGCGGCGAAACCCACCGATCCGGCCGGCAACTGGAACAGGTCGGTCGTGTTGGCGGTGATCGTCTCGTTCTGCGTCCATGACATCGACGCTGCGCGATTGGTCGCGGAGAACTGCTGGTATTGCGCCGTCGTCAGTGGCTGGTACAACCGATCCAGATGGGGCGCGAAGATCGGATAGCCGGAAGCATCCGTACCCAGCTGCGGCCCGAGGTAGTACGCATCGACGCCATTGTTGGCGAGGAAGTCGGTCGACTTGCGCACGGCCCTGGATTGAGAACGGTTGTAGTAAGCGTCGTAGCTCCAGCCCGTATCGCCGATGCCGCCGCGAATGCCGAAGCTGGCGTTGTAGGTATGGGTGAACACGTGCTGGTCCTTCGCATCCAGGCCGACTTCCTCCGGCGCAAAGATGCGCTGCCACTGTTCGTACTGGCCGGATGTCTGGTTGTAGAAGGTCTGGTTCCAGAACGGGCTGCCGCCGCTGTAGGTCGGGTTGCTGTAGCTGTACAGCATGTCCGAGTACAACTCGGTGTTGTCGTTGATGTGGTAACGCAGGAACAGCGAACCGTTGACGTCCGTGCTCTTGTTGCTGAGCGACGCCAGGCTGACGTTGTTCGGGCTGCCGCAGTAATTGCCCAGGCTGGCGCCATCACGATGACTGTATCGCGTGGTGCCCGAATACAAATAGCCCAATGGCACGCAGGCGTCCGCCCCCGGATCGATGTAATGCGGGTTTGCCCCGGCAGCCATGCGCAGGAAGGTCCGCGAAGGCACTCCCGGCTTGCCGGTCGGATCGTCATCGTAGGAGTCGATGTAGCTGCGCTGGAATGCCCAGACCGGTGTCTCCCTGGATACCTGCAAGCCGGCACTCACATCCAGCTTGCCCCAACGGTGTCCCGTACTCAGTTGCAGGCGCTGGTTGTCGCCGCCACCATCGTTGTAGCCGCCCATGCGCAAACTCACATGGGTACCTTCCACGTGGTCCTTCAACACGATATTGACCACGCCGGCAATGGCCGCCGATCCGTAAATGGAAGACTGACCGCCGGTAAGCACGTCGATATGGTCGATCATGCCGACCGGGATATTGGCGATGTCGACGATATTGTTGCTGCCGTTGTAGGCCAGCGGGTAGCTGGTCATCGGCTTGCCGTTGAGCAGCGTCAGTGTGAAGCTCGGATTCAGCCCGAAGAGGCTGATCGTCTTGGCGCCGGGCGTGTAGCCACCCGTGAATTGCGGATCCTGCACCGAGCCGTTGGACACCGGCAGCGCGCGCAGCGCATCGAATACATTGCCGAAACCCTGCTGCTCGATGTCCCTGGCGGTCACCGTGATGACCGGCGAGGGGCCCTCGACCTGTGCCCGCGGAATCAGCGAGCCGGTTACCTGCAGGGCCTGCAATTGCTTGACCTCGGGCGTGGCAGCCGGCTTCTTTTGCTTGTCGGCCTTGTCGGCCTGACTCCCCACAGCCACGTCCCGAGCCGCCACGGGAGTGTCGGGCACGGTGTTCTGAAGGTCGCTGGCCCACGCGTGTGCTGCCGGGATCGACAGCAGCGACGTCACGATGGCACCAAGAATTTTCAATTTCATGGGATAGATGCACTCCACTCAGGATTGACCATGTGCCGATGCACTGCGGCACGCCACGACTCTCCATGCCCGTCGGGAACATGGCCAACAAGCCGCTCACCGGCACTGCCGCCACGCCTGTTCACGACGCCCCCCTGCGCCCAGCTTTTTCCGGGCACAAAGCTCCCCGCCGCACGACCGGAAATCGTGCGTTTTTTCTTGCTTGTCTGGCCCCACCGCTACCGCCGGCGCGCCGCTTCAGTTCAGCGACGCGCCGCCACTTTCCCTACCGGTTCCACCGCCTGCCCAAGCCACTGGATCTCCGACAACGCGACCGGTCCTGCATCATTCCCGTTGTCGATGCGCAAGCGGTAATAGATGTAGTCGCCCGGCTCGGTGACCCCAAACGCGCGCAGCTGTTGCGGCCAGCGAAAAGCCTCCCCGTGACGGCGATCCAGCACGTGCCAGCGACTGCCATCGCTGGAACCCTGCAGCTCCCAATCGCCAGGACCATGGCCGGTTGCCGCACTGGTCAGCGTATACATCAGCACGCGCCGGGCGCCATCGGTGAAATGGACGTCTATCGTCGGATGACTTCCGTCAAGGACCGAGCTCGTGGCGGCATCACCGTCGGTCAACGGCTTTGCCGCAGGCTGGTCACCGTCAAGAACAGCCACGTCATGACCCGGCCGGAAAAGATTGCGCCACGGTGCCGGTCGGCCGCCCGCTTGCGTCAGCGATGGCAAGCTTGCCGCCGCATCGGTGCCCCAGCGCGACGGCTTGGGCCCCATGCGGAATACCAGCTCGGCGCCCTCGGCGAGGTCGGCGTGGTCAAGGTAGTTCTTGCGGTACGGCCGGCCGTTGAGGGTGACGCTTTGTATGTAGCGGTTGCGATCGCTGACGCCGGGCGCACGGATCTCGATGCGCTTGCCGTTTTCGAGATGGATGGTCATCCGCGGAAAGTACGGTGCACCGATCGCGTAGGTCGGCGTGCCCATGCGCAGCGGATAGAAACCCGCGGCGCTGAACAACCACCACGCCGACATCTCGCCATTGTCCTCGTCGCCGGGGTAGCCCTGGCCAATCTCGCTGCCCACGTACAGCCGGGACAGCACATCGCGCACCTTGTCCTGGGTCTTCCACGGCTGCCCGGCCAGGTCGTACATGTAGATGATGTGATGCGATGGCTGGTTGCTGTGCCCGTACTGGCCCATGCGCACATCGCGCGCTTCCAGCATCTCGTGGATCACGCCGCCGTAGCTGCCGGTGTGAAACACGCCGGGTGTGGCAAAGAACTGATCGAGTTTGGCAGCAAGGTGGTCGCGACCACCATAGAGCGACGCCAGACCGACCCCATCCTGCGGCACATGGAAAGCCATGTTCCAGGCGTTCGTCTCGGTGTAGTCGCCACCCCAGCGCAACGGATCAAAAGGCGTCGAGGCAGCGGTCCATTGCCCCGCGGCATCGCGACCGACGAAGAAGCCGACCCGCGGGTCAAACACGTTGACGTAATCCAGCGCACGCTGCTGAAAGTAGCGGGTGTCGTCCGCGTAATGCGATTGATACGGATCGTCGCCGCTCGCCTTGGCCAGCGCACCGGCCAGATTGCCGATCGCGAAATCGTTGATGTAGCCATCCATTGACCACGACAATCCTTCGTCCACGGCATTGTCGGTATAGCCGAGATACGGCGAGCGCTGCATGCCCTTGCGCCCGGCACCGGCGATCGGGCTGACCACGGTGGCGTCCTTCAGCGCCGATTGGTAGAACGACTTCACGTCGAAATTGCGCACGCCTTTCAGCCACGCATCGGCGAATGCCACGTCGGCGCTGGTGCCCACCATCAAGTCGGCATAACCCGGCGATGACCAGCGCGCGATCCAGCCGCCATCCCGATACTGCTGCACGAACCCATCGATCATGTCGCCGGCCATGCCCGGCGTCAGCAAGGTGTAGGCCGGCCACGCGGTGCGATAGGTGTCCCACAAGCCGTTGTTGACGTAGACCTTGCCTTCGAGCACGCGCGCGCCGGTCTGGCTGGGCGTGCTGACGGCCAGCGGCGGCGAGAACGGACTGGCGTAGCGATAGTCCGGATGCTCGCGGCTGCCGGTGTTTTCGAACGCCGCATTCGGAAACAGGAACAGGCGGTAGAGGTTCGAATACAGCGTGACTTTCTCGTCACGGCTGGCTCCGTCCACTTCGATGATGCCCAACCGGGCATCCCATGCCTGTCGCGCACGCTCACGCACATCCTCGAAGCTGTCCTGCGGGGCGATCTCCAGTTCAAGGTTGTGCCGCGCCTGTTCCACGCCGATCAGCGAAGTGGCGATACGCATCGTCACCTGCGGTTGCCGCGCATCCACATCGAAGGCGAACCAGGCTGCCACGTGGTCGCGTGCCGTGCCCTTGTAGCCGCCGCTGGCGCGAACCGGCCGGTCGAAGCTGGCGTAGAAGTACAACCGCGTAGCGCCGGTGGAAAGTCGGCTTTTCACATCGGACCAGCCGCTGATCGATCCTCCGGCGGGGTCCAGGGTGATGCCGCCGCGGTCGTCGCGATTGTCGAAGACCAGCTGGGCTTTCGGCCCGGTGAAGCCGAAACGCATCATCGCCGCGTGATTGGTCGGCGTGATTTCCGCCCGCATGCCGTTGTCGAAACGCACCTGGTACAGATCGGCGCGGGCGACCTCATTGGCGTGCTCGAAGGACAGCGCGCGCGTGGCCCGACCCAGTGACGGCACGCCATTCGCCGCCTGTGCCGGCATCACCTGAAAAGTCTGCCGGTCGCCCATCCACGGACTGGGCTCATGCGACAGCGCAAATGCCTCGATGCGTGGACGGTTATCGGCGCCGTTGCGTTCCTGGTACTGGTAGATCCAGTCGGAGCCGGCCTGGGTAGTCGGCGTCCAGAAGTTGAAGCCGTGGGGCAATGCCACCGCAGGAAAGGTGTTGCCGCGCGAAAAACGGCCGTTGCTGTTGCTGCCGCGCAAGGTGTTGACGAAATCGCTGGGGCGCTCCGCTTGCTGCGGTGTTGGCTCAGCGGCGATACGGATATCGTCCAGGTAACCCTCGAACTGCGCGCGGTCAGAGGCGTCGTCGTGTGTCACCAGCACTTGACGGATACGCCGACCAGCCGCCACGTTGCCCAGCGCCGTGGAGACAAGATTCCACTGGTCGGGGTACAGCACGCGGCCCTGCCCTTGCGCCTGCGCGGTCATGCCGATGCGATGCTGATCCACCGCGCCAAGTTGCGACAAGCGACTGCCGTCGTCGAACAGCAGATCAATGGCCACGTAGTTGGCCGGGTTACGCAGATCACCATCGACGGATTGGGGAAAGATCACATACGACAACACGGAATCGGCACGCACCGGAATATCCACGTCGAACAGCGCCACGGATCCGTTGGCCACGGACCCGGCGGTGTAATGCAGCGCGTGCAATCCATCGAAACCCACATCCGCTCGCGCGGCAAGTGCGTGGCTGGTCGACGGCCCGCCCGCCACATCGAGACGGAGTGCCGCGTTGGTGGTCGCCCCGGAAACCAGCGATGGCGGTTCGGTCGGCTCAAACGAGCGCAACCAGCCCTCGACGGCGCCATCTTTTGCGATAGCCGCGCTGGCACTCGGCAAGCATGCCGTGGCGAACAACAAGCGCAGTCCCAGACCCGGCAGCAGCCTGGTCATGCGACGAACTTTCGAACCTGTGAATACGTTGCCGTGCACGAACGCCCTCCCCGAAAGCTTCACCGTCCCGCGCCAGACGTGGCGGTCGAATCAGTGAATTTGTAACGATCCAAATTCCGTGCGAAAAATTCCCGCCGGCCGCCCCGTGCCCGGACAAACAAGTCCGCGGTGGATCTCCCCGCAAGGCCATCGCAGGCGCTTCCCATCACTTTCCCATCGTCCGGAAACGACGCGATGCGGAGCAGCAAGGCGCATTGCCACCACCAAACGGCGTGACGGCTGTCGCGGAGTAACTGCCTTCGGGATTTGCAGCGAACACGACAGCCACCTGGCCCGCGACAGGCTCCGCCACCAGGGCAAACCTTGGCAAAAAGAACCTGGAGGGGAGTCGGTGGTCATCGCCAGCCTTTTATTTAGATCGATCCAAGCGGCCACGCTAGCACCTTCCCCATCAGGACGCATGCTGCACCGCGACGTGAGGAACGGCGCCGATAAGTTACATTTGGATCGTTCCAAATCCACGAACTTCACCTCCAAGATAGCGTTCCTGACCCCTTGTGCGCACGGACGACGCCGGCATCCGGAATTTCTGAAGGAACGGCACAAACGCCGAGCCCTCATCTTCACCGACATGCGGCGACGGGTTTTGCTTGAGGCCTGAGCAGCGTCAGTGATCACCGCTTGATGGATCACATCCGATGGATCACACCCGGGCATCTTCTTCCGCAGGTGCGCCGACATGGGAGCAAGACATGGCAACTTCGATCCGCGTCATCGCACTCTGTGCGCTGCTTGCCGTTCCGCTGGTCAGCACCGCCGCCGACCCACGACAGCAAATCCTGTCACCGGCTGCAGCCGTCAATCCGCTGATCGGCAGCAGTCATGGCGGCAACACCTTTCCCGGTGCCGTGCTGCCGTTTGGCATGTTGCAATGGAGCCCGGAGAACACGCGGGGCAAGCACAATCGCACCGCGGCGCCGGGCGGCTATCTTTATGAGGCGGCACGTATCCGCGGTTTCAGCCTGACCCATCTTTCCGGTACCGGCTGTGCCGGTGCCAGCGGCGACGTGCCGTTCATGCCCGTCACCACGCCGATCACCAGTTCACCTTCCTCCGATGACGATGACAGCCGCTATGCGAGCGACTTCCGTCACGCCGACGAGCAGGCCAAAGCCGGCTACTACCAGGTAAAGCTGGCCAACGGCACGGACGTCGAACTTGCCGCAGCAATGCGCAGCGGCGTCGCACGGTTCGGCTTTCCTGCCGGAAAGAAGGCGAACCTGCTGATCCGGACTTCCGACTCCGAAGTCGGCAGCAGCGCGGCCACGGTGCAGGTGGATCGCATGCGGCGCACGGTCAGCGGCTCGGTCACCAGCGGCAATTTCTGCGGCTACCTTTCCGAAGCCAATCAACGCAGCTACTACACGCTCTACTTCGTCGCCGAGTTCGACCAGCCGTTCACGCAAACAGGCAGCTGGCACGACGACCAGTTGCAACCGGGAAGCACCGAAGCCAGTGGCGGCACCAGTTACGCCGCCAAGGGTTTCCCCCCGTTGGGCAAAGGCTCCGGCGCATGGGTCGGTTTCAAGCCGGGCAGCAAGGTGCAGGCACGGGTGGGCATCTCCTACGTCAGCCTGGAAAACGCCAAAGCCAACCTCGATGCCGAGATCCACCCGGGCACCACGCTGGCGCAAGTGCGACAGCGTGCGACCGCCAGCTGGGACAAGGCACTTGGCGGAATCACCCTCGGCGGTGGCAGCAGCGATCAGCGCACCACGTTCTACACCGCGCTTTACCACGTGATGATGCATCCAAACGCTTACAGCGACGTCAACGGCGAGTATCGCGGCTTCGATCAGCGCACGCATCGCGTCAGCAGTGGCCAGCAGGCGCAATACGCCAACTTCTCCGGCTGGGACATTTACCGCTCGCACCTACAGCTGGTGACCTGGCTGCAACCGCGCGTCGGCAGCGACATTGCGCAGTCGTTGTACAACCAGGCCGGACAGAACCATGGCGAATGGGATCGCTGGACCCACAACTCCGGCGGCACCCACGTCATGAGCGGCGATCCTTCCGTGCCGGCACTGGCCGACATCGCGGCGTTCGGCGGCCAGCATTTCGACCTGCGCGGCGCCTACCATTCGCTGCGCACCGCAGCGACCATCGTTACCGCCAATGACCTCAGCGATGCGGGTTGCAACGTCGAGTGCGTGGGCCAGCGGCCGTCGCTCGACCAATGGCTGAAGTTGCATTACATCGCCAGCCAGTCGCATGCCTGGGGCGGTGCCGGTGAAACGCTGGAATCGGCCACCGCCGACTTTGCCTTGTCCGAGCTGGCTCGCCGCGTCGGCGACCACGCGGGCCAGCAGCAATTCCTGACCCGCGCTGGCTACTGGCGCAATCTGTTCAATCCCGCCGCCACGCCGCAGGGCGGATATATCCAGAACCGCAACAACGACGGCAGCTGGCCCGCCTTCAAACCGGATACCGACGAGGGCTTCGTCGAAGGCAGCGCTGCGGTCTATCTGTGGATGGTGCCGTTCGACGTCCATGGCCTGTTCGACGCGCTGGGCGGCCGCGAAAAAGCCACCGCGCGGCTGAATGCCTTCTTCCACGACACGGACGGCCACTGGGCGCTGACCGGCGCGGGCCCGCTGCATGCTGAACTGGACAACGAACCGTCGGTGGGCACGCCATGGCTTTACGACTACGCCGGCCAGCCCTGGAAAACCCAGAAAGCCGTGCGCATCGTGCTCGACACGATCTGGAAAAACGCACCGGACGGCATACCCGGCAACGACGATCTCGGCCAGATGTCGTCGTGGTATGTATGGGCGGCACTCGGCCTGTATCCGGAAATCCCCGGACGCGCCGAACTGTTGCTGGGCAGCCCGCTATTTCCGCATGCGGTGGTGCATGGTTCCGGCGGTGATGTAGTGATCGACGCGCCTGGCGCCGACCCCGAACGTCTTTACGTGCACGCGCTAAGCGTAGACGGCAAACCGCACACGAAGCCCTGGCTGCCGACCTCGTTGGTCGAACATGGCGGCCACCTGCAATTCACGCTGCAGTCGGAGCCCGATCGGTCCTGGGGCGGCGCAGCGGCCGACGCCCCGCCGTCGTTCCCGCCGCCGCGCAGCTAGGCGATCGACGGATGCGTCCGCCTCAGGAGCAACTGCCACAGCAGGTGCTACCGCCGCTGACGTGAATCTGTTGCGGTTCGGACACGCGGCTGGCGGCAAAACCCGCCTCCTGCAATGCGGTGATGACCTGGCCGGACGTCAGTTGCGCCGACACGTCGATCTGTCCCGTGGCGACATCCCCGGTGACTTTCGCGTTGGCGTCATGGGTCCGCAGGATGGCGGCGATGGCGCCGGCGTCGTCAACGAGATTCTTCACTTCGAACAGCATCGGTACAGCCTCCAGGACAAGGGCGGGAGATCCACCATGAACCATGATGCCGACCCTTCCGGTCAGCCGCCCTGATCTCGGTCAGGGCGATCCGAAACCGTGAGACAACCCCCGGCTAGCTTGCACGGGCTGTCGCGAGTCCTTCGTCGCCGGCGCCCGATGCACTTGGCAGTGGTCGGTTCAAACTTTTGCCGCGCCCCGCCCCCCCGTCTGGCGCGGCTCTTTTTTGATCGCGGGTCCCGGCGAATCGGGTCCACGCCAGCCCGCTGCGATGCGCCGGCTCCCCCGTCACCGTGCTGCGCGCACTGATTCGGGGTTCACACGAGCTGCAGCATGATGCCGGTGAGGCATACGCCAGCCCAATCGTGGAGGCATCCCATGAAAATCCTGCTCTGGTCATCGCTGTTGCCCCTGATGCTCGCCGCCTGCAGTCCGTCCCATGCACCGGACCCGGCGGCAGCGGCGCCCGTGGCCACGACGGCACCGGCCCTGGGCGGCCATCACTGGCAGTTGCACGATGCCGTCGATGGCAACAACCAGCGCCTGGACGGGCTGTTCGACGGTTCCGGCAAACCCCTGCAACTGGACTTCACCGACGATCACATCAGCGTCAGCCATGCCTGCAATGGCATCGGCGGCAGCTACAAGATCGTCGATGGCCACCTGCTCACCGGGCCGCTGATGCAGACCATGATGGCCTGCGCCGATCCCGTCCTCATGCAGCGCGAGAAGACCATCAAGCACGTGCTGGGGGCGAAGCCCGCGCTGATCACATCCAGCGCCGACGGCCAGTCCCTGCTCAGCCTGGCCGCCGCCGACGGGACCACGCTGACCTTCGCCGGCCAGCCCACCGCCGAACAGCGCTACGGGGGTCCCGGCACGATCGAGTTCCTGGAGGTCGCGGCCGAACCGGTCAGCTGCCAGCATCCGCTGCCGCCGGCGAACAACTGCCTCCAGGTTCGCCAGCTGCATTACGACGACCAGGGTTTGCGGGTGGGCGATGCCGGCCCATGGCAACCGCTGGCGCAGCCGATCGAAGGCTACGAACACCAGCCCGGGGTGCGCAACGTGCTGCGGGTCAAGCGCTACGCATGGCCAAACCCGCCGGCCGGCGCAGCGTCGAGCGCCTATGTGCTGGACATGGTGGTGGAAAGCGGAACGGCGACCCCTGACGCGAAATAGCCGCCGTCACGCCCGCCTTCGCTTCACCGCCGGGCGCCAAGCAGCCCGACGTGGTAGCCGGCCGCACGCAGCCTGGCGGTGGCCTTCGCGTTCAGCACCAGCAGCACGATCAGGCTCACCAGCGGCACGAACATCAGCATCAGCAGGATCACCCGGCTGGCCATCGAGAAACCCATGCCGGTGCACAGCTTGAACGTGCCCACCAGCGCGGCGCAGACCACCAGCACCAGCAGCAACGCGGCGAACAGGCCAAGCACTCCCTGCAAGGCGACGGCGGCGAAGTAGCCGAGGATCGCGTAGATGATCAGCTTTTGCGCGCTGGCCACCTGTTCGATGCCGCTGTCCGGGACAAAGGTGTCGGCAACATCGGCCTGCGGCGCCTGATACGGATTCTGCGTGGTCATTCGGTTCCCCTGATTGTTGGACCGCAGTATGCCCGGAGCCGGGTTCGCGGCGCAGCCGTCGTGCGTGTCCGGGACAACGCAGCCGCTCAGCGTGGTCCGCCCCGCGACTCGGGCAGCCGGGCGATGACCAGCAGCAACACGACCATCAGGCTGGCCAGCATCCACGGCAGCCAGGCATGTGCGCGCAGCCACCCGATTGAGGCGAGCATCGACAGCGTGACCACCATCAGCGCCGTCACCTTGGTGCGGCGCGACACGCTGCGTTCGCGTTCCCAGCGTTCGATCGCCGGTCCCAGCCGCGGCTGCGACAGCAGCCAGCGATGCCAGCGTGGCGAGGCGCGAGCCCAGCACGCGGCGGTCAGCAGCAGGAACGGCACGGTCGGCAACAGCGGCAGGAAGATGCCGATCACGCCCAGCAGCAGCGACAGCGCGCCCACGCCGAACAGCAACCCGCGCATGAGGCGATGGCGACTGGGCGACGGCGTGGGGGATTCGATCATCGAGGTGAAGGATGCGGCGGAGCCGGAAGGAAACGGCCGCCCGGCGTGACCCGGGCGGCCGCTGCAGTCGACAGGTGCAGATCAGTCGACCGACGCATCCAGACCGCGACGCTTCAGCAGCGGCTCGATCTGCGGTTCGTGGCCGGCGAAATCACGGAACAGCTGCAGCGCGTCCTTGCTGCCGCCGCGCGACAACAGGGTCGAGCGGAAACGGTCGCCGTTGGCGCGGGTCAGGCCGCCGTTGGCCTTGATCCACTCCACCGTGTTCGCGTCCAGCACCTCGGACCAGATGTAGGCGTAGTAACCCGCCGCGTAGCCGCCCATGATGTGGCTGAAGTACGGCGTGCGGTAGCGCGGCGGCACCGCCGCGTAATCGGTGCCGTTGGCCTTCAGCGCAGCGGCTTCGAACGCCATCACGCCGTTCGCCTCGGGGATCTTGTCCGCGCCGACCTGGTGCCAGCTCTGGTCGAGCATGGCCGAACCCAGGTACTCGGTGGTGGCGAAGCCCTGGTTGAACTTCGAGGTGGCCAGCACCTTGTCCAGCAGTTCCTTGGGCATCGGCGCACCGGTCTGGTAATGCCTGGCGTAATTGGCCAGCACACCGGGCCAGTCGGACCACATCTCGTTCACCTGCGAGGGGAATTCGACGAAGTCGCGCGGCACGCTGGTGCCGCTGAAGTACGGGTACTGCACGTTCGAGAACATGCCGTGCAGCGCATGGCCGAACTCGTGGAACATCGTGGTCACCTCGTCCCAGGTCAGCAGGGTCGGGCCGCTGGCCGGCTTGGTGATGTTGAGGTGGTTGGCCACCACCGGCAGGTTGCCGGTGAGACCGGACTGCTGCACGTAGGAGTTCATCCAAGCGCCACCGCGCTTGGACGGACGCGCGTACATGTCGGCCAGGAAGATCGCCAGCTGCTTGCCGTCGGCGTCGAACACGTCGTAGACCAGCACGTCTGGCTGGTACACCGGCAGGTCGGTGCGCTGCTTGAAGCTGAGTCCGTAGAGCTGGCCGGCGGCGTAGAACACGCCGTTCTCCAGCACGTTCTTCATCTCCAGGTACGGCTTCAGCTGGCTCTCGTCGAAGTCGTATTTTTCGGCGCGTACCTTCTCGGTGTAGTACGCCCAGTCCCAGGCCGCCAGCTGGAAGCTCGGCTCGCCCCTGGCCTTCTGCTCCTTGTCGATCATCGCCTGCAGCGCCGCGCCCTCGCGCTTCGCATTGGCCACCGCCGGCGGCGCCAGCTTGGTCAGCATCGCATTGACCGCTTCGGGCGTCTGCGCCGTCTCGTCGGCCAGCACGTAGGCGGCGTAGGTGGGATAGCCCAGCATCTGCGCCTTTTCCGCCCGCAGCTTCAGCACCTGCGACACGATCGCGGTGTTGTCATACGCATTGCCGCGGCTGCCACGGGCCACCGACGCCTCGAAGATGCGCTGCCGCAACGCGCGGTTCTGCAGCTGCGCCAGCGGCGGCTGGCCGGTGGTGTTGAGCAGGGCGATCACGTACTTGCCGTCCAACCCCTTCGCCTTGGCGGCGGCCGCGGCGGCGCCGATCTGCTCGTCGGTGAGGCCGGCCAGTTCCTCCTTCGTATCGACCGTCACCACCGAATCGTTCACCTCGGCCAGCACGTTCTGGCTGAACTTGGTGCCCAGCTTGGCCAGCTCGCCATTGATCTGCTTCAGGTGCGCCTTGTCGGCATCGGACAGCTTGGCGCCCGCGCGCACGAAGTCGGTGTGGTAACGCTCGACCAGGCGCGCGCCCTCGGCGTCCAGGCCCAGCTGGTCGCGCGTGTCGTACAGCTTCTGGATGCGCGCGAACAACGCCGGGTTCAGCGAGACCGCATCGCGATGCGCCGCCAGCTTCGGCGCGTAGTCGGCCTGGATCGCCTTGCGCGCGTCATTGGTATCGGCGCCGACCAGGCTGAAGAACACGGTCGAGGTGCGGTCCAGGATCTGTCCGGACTTTTCCAGCGCGACGATGGTGTTGTCGAACGAGGGCGCCGCGGCGTTGCCGGCGATCGCGTCGATCTCCTTGAGGTGCTCGGCCATGCCGCGGTCGAACGCCGGGCCGAAGTCGGCATCCCTGATCTTGTCGAACTGCGGATAGTGCAGCGGCAGCGGGCTTTCGCTGAAGAACGGGTTGCCGGCGTCAGTCGCCACCGTGTCGGTGTGCGCCTGAGTGCTGGCGGTTTCGCCCTTGCCGCTGCCGGCGTCGCTGCAGCCGGCCATGGAGCCTGACAGGGCAATGGCCAGGGCCAGCGCGATGGGATGCTTCATGGATGGTGTCCCGTTGATGGTGGACACCCGATCCTAATCGAAGGCCGCTGCCATCACCCATGACTAAAGTTATGGACACGGGGCAAGCCGCGTGCCGGCAGCGGCGTGGATCCTGATGGAAGCAGCCACCACACCATTCGCCTCAGGCATCGGGACAAGTTGTCGCACTCGTCGCCTTGGCGCAGCTCGGCGTCGTGGCCGACTGGATCGCGGAATGCTGCGCGCCGGCCAGTGTCACCGTGCGGGGCGAGGCGGTCAGCATCGCGCCCATCACCAGGGTGCACAGGGCGAAGCAGGCGACGAACAGGCTGGCGAGGATCATCGATTCGAATTTCATGGGACGGCTCCGATCATCAGGCGAGAGTGCCTTGTGATGTATCCAGAGCAATCGCCGTGCCAACCCGAAAATTTCGCACAAGCCATTGTTTTAAATGGCACTTGAGGATCGGTCGCCGATCAGCGGGGTTGTCCGCGGACATCGTCCACCCCGATTCCGGACAGCCACGCCTCGCGAAATGACTGGCCCATCGCAGATCGCCCGCAGGCGCCACGCTATCCTGCCGCCAATCTGGCACCGGGAGTCGGCATGCGCGTGTCATCGACAGGACTGCTCCGCGTGATGCTGGCCATTGCGCTGTGCGGATGGATGCTGACGCCGGCGCTGGCCACGGACCAGGCGGGCGTGCGGCGCTGCGGCTGGTTCGAGAATCCCACTCCGGGCAATGCCACGCTGACCGATCGCGATGGCGAATGGGAAATCGCCAGCCAGGGCGGCCACCAGGCCGACGGCGACTGGCCCCGGTTCAGTGATGCGCAATGGGTCGAGACCAACGGTCACCATGGCTACGGCTGCGCGTGCATGACCGTGATCGACGATGCCCAGGCGCACACCGTGTCGTCGATCAGCAAGGCCACGGCCAGGCCACTGGCCGTCTGCCGGAGCGACCGCCACCTGCACGAACCCGTGCACGAGCTGGATGACGAAAACTGAGGCGCGAGCAGGCGCCAATCATCGATCGGCGCAACGCTTTCAGCGCGGGTGCGCCAGGGCGAAATCGATCGCGGCGCAAACCGCCGCCGCCTGGGCGGCGTTGCATTGTTCAGGCGTTGCCCGCGGGCTGTCCGGATAGACCTCGGTGGTGGTCTTGTAGGTCGCCTCGGTGATGCCTGCGCACAGCCCCAGCTCGCGCAGCGCGTACTGGATGACGCCTTCGGCGACCACCGGTGAACCGATGATCTCGCCGTGTTCGTCGGCCGGCGCGATATGCGTGACCTTCGCCACCGCCTCGATGATCGAGCGCTGGAAGGCGGGCTGCGGATGCGCCGTATCGTCGACCAGGTAGAACCCGTCGGGGATTTCGCCCGGCTCGTGCGGCAAGCCGTCGCGCGCGGCCAGCGCGGGGCGGAATTCGGACTCGTCGCTGTCGGTGGTTTCGTGCAGGTCGATATGCATCAGCACGCGATCGCGCAGCGGCGCCACCATGCGCATCAGCGCCGCCGATTCGGGCGCCGGGCTGTCCTCGCGGAACGAACGGTTCGGGTCCAGCGCATCGGGATTCCAGCGGTGGATGCGCTCGTACGCCCACGGGCTCACGCAAGGCGCCACCACCAGGTTGGCCCGCCCGGCGTAATCCGCCGCGTGGCGGTCGAGGAAAAGCAGCGCGCCATGCACGCCGCTGGTTTCGTAACCGTGCACGCCGCCGGTCACCAGCATGGTGGGCAGCGCATCGTTCCAGTCGCGACTGCGCACGACGAACAGCGGATAGCTGGCCGGCGGATACTCCAGCCGGCCGTACTCCGCCACGTCGAAACGCAGGCGCAGCCTGTCGATGACGCTGACGACTTCGGCCTGATAGCCGCGCTTCACCGCCTGGCTCTCGCGCCACTGCGCGACCTCGGCAGCGCCCCAGCGCACGCCGGGGGTGCCGATCGGATGGGAGGTCGGATGGTTCATCGCGCTGCTTGCTCCGCTGGCTGTCGAGATCCCCGGCACTTTATCACCAGCCCGGAATCACCCTGGTGGACTCCCGCAGAAAGCGAGGCGTTCCCGACACCGTTCCAGTGACCCAGGCAAACACGGCGATCGCCGCGCCACCGGGATCGTCGACTCGCCAGCAAGAACCAGGTGGTTCTCGCGGCCAGCAGATCCCGAGGCAACGAATTCGATCACGCGCGTGGCAATCTCGCGCTCTCGCCTGTTTTGAAATAGGTGCGCACCCGGGCTCCGAGGAGCATCTTGAAGGCGTATATGCCGAACAACACGCACATCGCCAGACGACCGATGGCCGCACCTGCTGCTTCCGCACCGGGCCTGATGGCGAACAGGGGATGCGGGTCGGGATGGATGCCGGCGTAGAACACGGCCAGCGCGATCAGTACGGCAAATACGGAGCAGACCAGACGCCCCCACCGCGGGCGCGCAAATGCCGCGTAGGTGACGGCGAGCAGGAACAGGATCCTGGCCACCTGAATGACGACGACGGCCAACACACGCACGCCACTCACGCCGCTGTCCGTTCCCAACCACAGCGGAACCTGCACGATGATTCTCAGAAAGCCAAACGCGGCGACCAGGGCAAACAGTGCCGAAACCACGATGGTCACCCAGATCAAAAACGGTCTCGTCACGACACTCATCCTCAACGATAGCCATGGAGCACGCAACGGATCGGGTGAGCGAAGCAGGCTCGCCTTCCACCTCGATGGAAAGCGAGCCTGGACCGCTTCGCACGATGTTTCCGCGTCGCGGAAACCGTCACGTAGTGATGCGGATACTCACTGGATAAGCTTGGATTCGCGTACGCCAGCCTGTCCCTTGGCCGCGTCGACGACGTGCAGTGCCGAGCCGGCTGCCCACATGCCCATCTTCACTTCCTGCCAGACGTAATAGATCTGACCGGCCAGCATGTCGATGCTGACCGACGAGTCCTTCTCGGTCTTCGAAGTGATGGTGTGCGTACCCGGCGGCAATTGCTTCTCGATGTAAGTCTTGGCGGCAGTATCGCCGACCGACACGTTGTCAATGAGCACCGGCATTTTGACCGCTGCGCCGAAATTCTCGTTGCGGTAAACGTAGACCGTCGCCTTGTCGGTGGATGGCGCAAATAGTTTCGCCTGTGTATCCGCCCCCTGACCGGCCATGGGTACGCTTGCGCAACCGGACACGACCAACACGCCCGTCAGCACGAATGCCGACAACAGCTTCTTGAACATGATTTTTCCCCTGTTTTGATGAACTCCGCCCTCAGGCCATCACAGGTTGTCATCCGATGCAATTGCTTGCCATCGACGTCACAACGTGGATCCGGCCCGGACAGCTCGTGTCGCCACGTGATCCGACGACGCAAAAATATTCGCATGCCAAACGCACGATGGCGATCCCCCACAGAGCGAAAGTTATTGCGAAATGACGCCGGGCGATCGAACGAAACAGGTGCCCGCAACAGCAAATCAGAGCCCCGCCGCACCCTTGCGCAGCCAGCGGTCGATCAGCGCCTTCTCGTAGCGCAAGCTGTCCTGGTCGACGGCGCTCGCGCGGGCCATGAAGGCCAGGTCACGCAGGCTGCGACTGCCGCTGCGCAGCACCTTGCCGTCGGCGCCGTACAGGGTGAAGTCCAGATCGATGCGCGGCGGGTAGATGTCCTTGACGATGCGCACGTTGTTGAAGTCCGGCCCCCGCCAGGGCTCGTACTCTCCCGCCAGATCGACGTCGGTCACCTCGACGTCCAGCCGCTGGCCGGACGCCAGGATGCGGGCCGCACGCTGCGCGATGTAAGCCTTGAGCGGCTTCAGGTACGCATCGGCATCGTTCGCATTCACCCCGAAGCTGCGCTTCGCCTCGGTGAAGTGCGCGGGGTTGCGGTAATGCACGCTGACGTTGTCCGGTGGCTGCGCCGCCTGCGCGGCCATCGCGGACAGGGCAAGCAGGACAAGGCACGACAGGCGCGACAACGGGAAGGAAGCCATGGCGATTCTCCGGAATCGGCCGCCAGCGCGGCCGGCAGTCGCCTTGCAGTATAGATCCGGGTCATCGGGCAGGTAGACCGCCGCCGGCGCTGTTCCTTCGGCATGGAGTTCCCCCGATCCGGGCGGCTAGACTGCACGGGCGTGCCGACTCAACGGAACGCATCCACAGGGGAATCCATGAACGCGATAGCAAGGACTGCGGGCACACTGTGCCTGACGGCGGCGCTGGCTGCCTGCACCACCATGACCACCATCAGCTCGAACCACGAGCAGACGCGACTTTCGCTGAAGCACACCGTGCCGGAGGTGCCCTCGACGCTGAAGCTCAAGGACACCAGTTTCGGCAACTATGAATTCAAGGCCGTCGCGCCGGGCAGCGATCCGTTCTACGGCATCCTGCCGCTGCGCTTCCATGGTGGCCGCCTGGCCATGGACATCCTGTTCTTCGCCCCGGCGACGATGTTCAACCTGCGCGGTGCTTTCCCGTTCTACGACATCGATATCGACAAGGGCGTCATCCGCTACAAGATGAACGCCACCGATCCGTGGACCGAGTACACGCCCACCGCCGCCGAGCGTGAACGCGCCCGTCAGTTCTACGACGCCACGGCGGGCTAGTTCGCGTTGCGGGGCGGATGCGCTGCCGAAGACCGATCAGGTGCACTCCGGCTAGTTCCGCCCCGCCTTCCCCCGCGCCTCGCGCTTGCGGTACAGCTGGTGGTCGGCCTCGGCCATGCCCTGATCCAGCGTGACCTCGTGGCCGAAGGTGGACCAGCCCAGGGTGAACGCGATCGGCGCGTCGGCGCGATCGTGCTCGATGCGCGACACCACGCCTTCGACCGCACCATCGGCGGCATCGCCCAGCAGCACCATGAACTCGTCGCCGCCCAGCCTGATCACGGCATCGCCGGGCCGGACGTGGCGTGACAGGAAATGCGCCATCGCCACCAGCACCTCGTCGCCGCGCTGATGGCCGTAGGTGTCGTTGACCTGCTTGAAGTGATCCAGATCGATGACGACGCAACCCCAGCGGCCCTGCGCGCTTCGTCTGCCGACATCGTCGAGGAAGCGCCGGTTGTAGCAGCCGGTCAGCGGGTCGCGCACCGACATCTCGTGCAGGTTCAACGCCTGTTGATACTGTTCGGTGATGTCCTGGGCGTGGCCCAGCACGTAGGGATCCTCGTCCTCATCGTCCAGCATGTTCTGGTACTGCCAGATGCGCAGCGTGCCGTCCTTCGCCACCAGTTCCAACACGCCTTCGTCGCGATCGTTGCGGAACAGGCGCAGCAGGTAGGCACGGAATGCCGCATGGCGCTCCGGCCGCATGAAGTCGGTCAACGGGCGACCCAGCAGTTCGCCGATCGAGTAGCCCAGCGAACGCGCGGCAGCGGGATTCACCGACAACAGCACGCCTTCGTAGTCATGCGTGCAGATCAACCCCAGGCTGTACTCGAACAGTTTGCGGAAACGGCGATCACTGGCTTCCAGCGCGGTGACCACGCGCCGGCGAATGCTCACGTCCTGGATGGCACCGACCAGACGCACCGGCTTGCCGTCGTCGTCAAACACGATGCTGCCGATCGTGCGCACCCAGATCTTGCGGCCGGTCGCGGTCACCAGCGGCAGTTCCAGGTCCCAGCCCGTGCGATCGGCGGTGCCCTTGGTCATCGCCGCGAAAATCACCTCGCGCGCCTTCGGCGGGTAGAACGCCAGCGCCTCCTGCACGGTGGGTCGATAGCCGGCCGGCACTTCGTGGATGCGGCAGGTCTCGTCGGTCCACTGCACTTCATCGGTGCCCAGATCGACCTGCCATCCACCCACTCCGGCAAGACGACCGGTGCGATCGAGGAAGGCCTCGCTGGCGCGCAGTTTCTGGGCAAGCCGGGCAGCCTCGTCGCTGCCCGGCGGGGCAGACCCGGTCACGGCGGGATGGCGCTCCAGCGCCAGCATGCGCAGCTCCAGCGCCTCGCTCGCGACCAGCGCCAGTGACAGCAAGGCCTGGCGCTGCGTTTCATCGAGCGAGCGCGGTTCGCGACCGAACACGCACAACGCGCCCACCCGCAGGCCGTCGCCGAGCTGCAGTGGCGCACCGGCAAGGAAGCGCACGTGCGGGCTGCCGGTGACCAGCGGATTGTCGGCAAAGCGCGGATCGGCCCGCGCATCGACCACTTCCATCAGCCCCTCGGCCAGCATCGCGTATTCGCTGAAGTCGCTGGCGCGCGGCGTCTTGTCCAGTCCGGCAAGCCCCACGCGGGACTTGAACCACGGCCGCTCCCCGTCTACCAGGGCAAGCAACGCCATCGGCGCCCCGGTGACCAGGGCCGCGCTGCGGGTCAGTGCGTCGAACAGCGGTTCGGTCCCGGAATCCAGCACGGACAGTGCGTGCAGGCGGGCCAGTCGTTGCGCTTCCTCGGCAGGAACCGGAGCGGGCATGCCATCTCTCTCAAAAGGCCTGGCGCGAGTATCGACCGGAGCAGAGCAAGGTTCCGTGATTCGTTCGCCTGTACAGCGTGGCTTGCGCACGACCGACCCGGCCCGGCCCGGTCGCACATCCGTTGTCGCCACGTACACACGCCGCGGACCACAGTGGGCGGCGCTTCGACCGCCATGGAAGACATCGCCTCAAGCCGCCCGGCGGTCCTGCCGGGCACAGTCCGTACCAACGACTACCGGAGGAACCGATCATGCATCAGACACTGCGCAAGATCCTGCCATTGGCCGCCGCCGCACTGCTGGCGTTCTCCACCGCCGCCGCCGCGAAGGACGTCTCGCTCAGCGGCGATTTCGCCGGCGAGAACGGTGCCACCAACCAGCCCAGCGGGCACGTCAGTGCCACCCTGGACACGGTGACCCACCAGCTCAGGTACACGATCGACTATCAGGGTCTGAGTGGACCGGTCACCATCGCGCATTTCCACGGTCCGGCCGGTCCGGACGTGGCCGCGGGCGTGATGAAGCTGATTCCCGGCCCGTACCAGAGCGGCATGAGCAACAGCGTGACCATCGATGCCGCGACCCAGTCCGCCCTGCTCAACGGACTGACCTACGTGAACCTGCACACCAAGGCACACCCGAAAGGCGAGGCGCGCGCGCAGATGACGGTCAGTCCGTCGCCGGGGATGTAGGCATCAGGACCCGTGATTGCCGGGGCGAGACCCGGCAATCAGCTGGCCTGGCCTAGCGCGCCCACAGGCGCATGATCCACGGCCACGCCATCAGCAACACGATCAGCGGCAGGAACAGCGCCAGCATCCAGCGCTGCTTCTTCGCCTGGCGCCTGTGCTCGGCGGCGATCAGGGCCATGTCGGCACTCATCTGCGCCATCGCCTGTTCCATCTGCTCCGGATGGGCCAGCGTGGCCTCCATCGCACCCGGCTCGTCCAGGCGTGCGGCAAGGGCACCGGCCCGCTTCATCGCCTCGTTGTAGGCGTCCGACTGCAACGGGCTCCATTCGTAGTCGTTGCCCGTCGACTGCTTCCACAACTGCCGGGCCAGTGCGTACACCGCCGCCGGCGGGTCCTTTTTCGACGGCAGGCTCACGTTGACCACGCCCCTGGCCAGGGCTCCGAGATGGAACACCGCGAGCAGACGGTCGCTCCAGTGGATGCGCGGCGCCACGCGCGCGAACCGCTGCACGCGAAACATCAGGAAGAAGCTTTCACTGCCATTGCGCTGCGTCACCGTGCGCAGGCAGATGCCGGACACTTCGCGCCAGGGAATGCGCCCGGTCAGCGGGGTGGCAAAGCCGACGCCGTCCAGCTCCAGCGCCGGCTGTCCCACGCCCGCCAGGGCACGCAGCAGGAACAGCAGGCCCGTGGGCACCAGCAGCACGCCGAGCATCAGCGGGATCACGTCGTGCCTGACGTCGGCCGACGCCATGATCACGACCGCCACGCCGAGCAGGGTCAGCGACAAGCCGGCGAGGACGTAGCGAAGTCCGCCATGCACCTGCAGCGTCTGCGACGAACCGGCCGGCCTGCGCGCGAACTCGTCGATGCGCTGCTGGATCGCGGCGCGCTTGCGCTGCTCCGCGCGCCGCTCGCGTCCACGGTCACTGAAATACGCCAGGGCGATCAGCGCAAGGCCGAACACCAGCAGCAACAGCGCCAACGTCGGCTGGCTGCGCCACCAGACCAGGCCACTGCCCGCGGCGATCACGCCGAAAATCACCAGGAAAAGATTGACCAGCTGCAACATCGCGTGACCCGCACCGCTCCGTGGCGAGACGGCCATTGTGGGGAGGCGCAGCACCGCCCGGCAAGCGGGAAGGCGGGAAGCCGTGACCCCGTCCACGCAACGTGCGCTGTTTGGGTTGTCGAGCGCCCGGCCTCATACTGCGCGGTTGCCATCAGACATCCCGTGACTTTCATGCTTATCGGTATCGACTTCGGCACCAGCTACTCGGCGGCTGGCGCCATCATCGACGACGAGCTGCAGCTGGTGCGCTTCGGCGACAGCGAGCAGTTCCGCACCGCGGTGTATTTCCCCGAGCTCGTGCCCGACCCGGCGGACTTCCAGCTGACCGCCGAACTGCAGGCACAACTGGAAGTGGAGCTGCGCCTGGCGCGCACCCGCCAGCGCGAGATGGCATCAGCGGCCGCCGCACGCGGACAGACGCCGGTGACGCGCAGCGAAGGCGACCTGCAGCGCGAGGCCTTGCGCGTGGTGCGTCGGCAGTGGATGGAGCAGCAGACCCGCGAGGCCACCGCCTCGGTCGCCAGCTTCCAGCACGCGCTGTTCGGCGAAGAGGCAGTGGAAGGCTACCTGGACAGCGGCGGCGGCAACCTGATCGAGTCGCCCAAGTCGATGTTCGGCTATCGACTGGACCCGCAGGTGCGCAAGGTGATCGTGCACATCGCCACGCACATCCTCGAACACATCAGGCTATGCGCCAGCCGCCAGTTCGGCGTGCCGGTGCGCGGCGCGGTGATCGGGCGTCCGGTGGAGTTCCGCAGTTCGATGGGTGCGCAGGGGTCGCAGCAGGCGATCGAGATCCTGCGCGAAGCGGCCGGCGTGGCCGGCTTCGACGAGGTGAGCTTCCTGGAAGAGCCGGCCGCGGCAGCCATGCACTATCACCGGAGCCTCGACGCACGACAGCACGCGCTGATCGTCGACATCGGCGGCGGCACCACCGACGTGGCGCATGCCGAACTCGGCGGCGGCGCGGCGCCGCGCATCGCGCGCAGCTGGGGCCTGCCCAAGGGCGGCACCGACCTCGACGTGAGCCTCAGCCTGCACAGCTTCATGCCGCTGCTGGGCAAGGACAGCGTGCGCATCCCGCAGCACCAGTTCGTCGAGGCGGCCAGCGTGCACAACCTGCCCAAGCAGCGCGAGTTCCGCCGGCAGGACTATCGCCTGGTGGACGAGCCTTACGGCGCGCGCCTGCGCGCCCTGCAGGAGCTCGGCGCCACCACGCGCCTCAACCAGCTGGCCGAACGCACCAAGATCGTCCTGAGCAGGACACCCGGCCATCGTGTCGAGCTGGACTTCGTCGAACCCGGTCTTGCCGTCGATGCCGGCAGGGAGGATTTCGACGCAGCCATCGAACCCTTCCTGGGCCAGCTCGAACGCACGCTGGAACGCGTGCGTGGCGACCTGACCGAACTGCCCGCCAGCGTCTTCCTCACCGGCGGCACCTCGCGCTCGCCGCAGATCAGCACCCGCGTGCAGGCCTGCTTCCCGGAGATTCCGCTGGTACATGGCGACCCGTCGCTGGGCGTGGTATCCGGCCTGGCCGTGGCGGCAAGCGAGCTCGGCGGATAACGCGCCAATCCGGAAGTGCCCAGGACAAGCCAACATGCAACTTTCAGGTTGCATGTACGAAAGCACCGGATCATCATGCAACATCCGGATTGCATGACATCGAGGAAGTTCCATGAACACATCGACCGATCGCATCGAGCAACAGATCCTGCTGCACGCACCGCTGGAACGCGTGTGGCACGCGCTGGTCGACCCGGGCGCGCTCGGCGCCTGGTTCGGCATGGCCTTCGACGGGCCGTTCGTGGCGGGCCAGCCGGTGACCGGCAGGATCGCGCCGACCCAGGTCGACCCCGAGGTGGCCAAGCTGCAGGAACCCTACGCCGGCACGCCATTCAGGCTCCTGATCGAGCGCATCGAGCCGATGCGGGCGTTCGCCTGGCGCTGGCATCCCTACGCCGTTGACCACGACACCGACTACGAGCAGGAGCCGACCACGCTGGTCACCTTCGAGCTTGAAGTCGTCGAGCACGGCACCTTGCTGCGACTCACCGAGTCGGGTTTCGACCGCTTGCCGCCGGCACGTCGCGCCGACGCGCTGCGCGCGAACGAGGGTGGCTGGACCATGCAGATGAGCAACATCGCCCGCTATGTCGATGCGCACTGACCGCGCCCGCCGAGCCGCGGCGCTGGCCAGGAGCGCGCCGATCTTCGCCGCGCTGGGCGATGCCACGCGGCTGCGCCTGGTTGCGACGCTGTGCGCCGGCAGCGCGATGTCGATCGCCCAGCTCACCGTCGGCACCACCATCACCCGCCAGGCCGTCACCAGGCACCTGACCGTGCTGGCCGAGGCCGGCCTGGTCCACGACCTGTGGCGCGGTCGCGAGCGCCTGTGGGCGTTCGAACCGTCGCGGCTGGACGAGGCGCGCAAGGCGCTGGATGCGATCAACGCCGAATGGGCCGGCGCGCTGTCGCGGCTGCAGCGCTTCGTGGAGCACTGAAGACTCGGCTCAGCGGTTGTCGCCCCTGGGAAAGCGCACGCGGTCCGGCTGGGTATTGAGTTGCTGCAACATCACCAGCAGCAGGCGCGACTTGACGCTGCCGGCGTGTTTCGGATCGACCACGTAGCGCACCCGGGCGTCGATCCAGGTATTGGCATTGACCCTGAACAGCACCGTGGGCCGCTCCTTCACCTCCACCTCGTCTACCGGCGTCCTGGCCAGGATGTCGCGATACGTGCGCACGCGCCGGATCATCGCCTCGCCCAGTTCCCTTTCGGCCGCCTGCTGCATCACCTCGCTGACAAAGGCGAGGTCGCTGTCGTAGGCGATCTGAAACGATATCTCGTCCCAGATGTAGGGAAACATTTCCCACGAAAAGTTGTAGACGGCGCTGGTCAGCACGTTGGCATTGGGGAACTTGACCAGCCGTCCGCTGGGGTGGCTGCTGGACACGTACGGCCCACCCACCTCCCACAGCGTGGTGTCCAGATAGGTCACCTCGATCACGTCGCCGGTGGCTTCGCCGATGCTGATGCGATCGCCCACCCGATACGGCCGGCGCGCCAGGATGTAGATCCAGCCGATGAAGCTGGTGATCGGCGTCTGCAGTGCAAAACCCAGCACCAGCGATATCAGCCCCAGTGACGCCACCGCCGCGTACCAATTCGCGAACAGCATCGACACGACGATCAGCGCGATCAGCACGAACACCACCAGTCCCGCGATCCGCTGCAGGTTGTAGCGGGTCACCGCATTCTCGATCCGGTCGATCGCCCTGGCGCGGATCAGTCGCGCCACCGCCAGGATCAGCACGATCGCCATCAAGCCGACCACGATCCGGCGCAGCGGAGGAAGATAGCGCGGCGCCAGTGGCACCAGGTCGAGCCGAAGCACGTAGTAGATCGCCGCCAGCACCAGCAGGAGGATCGCGTACGCGCCCAGCCACAGCGCATGGCCGCGACTTGCGGCCGCGTATTTCGTACTGGCGTCGTTGCCCATGCGTACCTTCCGATCTCCGCCACACGCTGCCACTGCATGCGTATGCGCGGCGTCGACGAGCGCGTGTCGCACGGCGCCGCGGCAACCTTCGGCAGCGAGAGCGAGGCCGGCTGCCTCACCACCACTTCACTGCGTCCGGCACAGGCTGGGGCCTTCCCCGCATCGGAGTACGCCATGGCCACCAGGGCAAAACCCGCCTCGCGCTCGCGCATCCCGGCGTCTGCGACCATCGCCAGCGAAACGCGTGGCAACGCCGACGAATTGCACCAGCTTGCCGGCGCTGCGCATCCGCCCATGAGCACCAACCAGGGCGTGCCGATCAGCGACGACCAGAACTCGCTGCGCCCTTCACCGCGTGGCCCGACCCTGCTGGAAGACTTCATCCTGCGCGAGAAGATCACCCACTTCGATCACGAGCGCATCCCCGAACGCATCGTGCACGCGCGCGGCTCGGCGGCGCATGGCTACTTCGAACTGACCCGGTCGCTGGGCAGGTACACCACTGCGAAGATCCTCACCGAAGTGGGCAGGAAGACGCCGCTGTTTACCCGCTTCTCCACCGTGGCCGGCGGCGCCGGCTCGATCGACACGCCACGCGACGCGCGTGGCATCGCGACGAAGATCTACACCAGCGAGGGCAACTGGGATCTGGTCGGGATCAATTTCGCGCCGTTCTTCATCCAGGACGCGATGAAGTTTCCGGACCTGGTGCACGCGCTGAAGATGGAGCCGGATCGCGGCTATCCGCAGGCGGCCAGCGCGCATGACACCTTCTGGGATTTCGTCTCGCTGACGCCCGAAACGCTGCACGCCGTGACGTGGCTGATGTCCGATCGCGGCATCCCGCGCTCGTTGCGCATGATCGAGGGCTTCATGATCCACAGCTTCCGCCTGCTGGCCGCCGACGGCAGCAGCAGCTTCGTGAAGTTCCACTGGCGGCCGAAGCTGGGCGTGCAGTCCACGGTGTGGGACGAAACCGTCAAGATCACCGGCGCCGATCCGGACTACCACCGGCGCGACCTGTTCGAGGCCATCCAGCGCGGCGACTTCCCCGAGTGGGAACTGGCGGTGCAGCTGTTCACCCAGGAGCAGGCCGACACCTTCCCGTTCGACCATCTCGATGCCACCAAGCTGATTCCGGAAGAACTGGTGCCGCTGACCGTCATCGGCCGCATGGTGCTGGATCGCTGGCCGGACAACTTCTTCGCCGAGACCGAGCAGGTAGCGTTCTGTCCATCGCACCTGGTGCCCGGCATCGATTTCTCCGATGACCCGCTGCTGCAGGGCCGGCTGTTCTCCTACCTTGACACGCAACTGTCGCGGCTGGGCACGCCCAACTTCCACCAGCTGCCGATCAACGCGCCGAAGTGCCCGTTCGCCAACCTGCAGCGCGATGCGCAGATGCAGATGCAGTCGCCGCCCGGCCGCGTGAGCTACGAACCCAATTCGCTCTCCGACAGCAGCCCCCGCGAAACACCCCGAGGGTTTCCGCACGCGGCCGAACCAACCGAGCCCGGCCGCAAGGGGCGCATCCGCGCCGAGTCGTTTGCCGACCACTACAGCCAGGCGCGGCGCTTCTATCGCTCGCAGAGCCAGCCCGAGCAGGCGCATGTCGCCAGTGCCTTCGTGTTCGAACTGTCCCGAGTGGAGACCCCGCACGTGCGGGCCGCCGTGGTCGGCCACCTGCGTCACGTCGACGAAGACCTCGCTGCCCGCGTCGCCGCGGGCCTGGCGCTGTCGCCGATGCCGCCCGCCCCGCCGGCCAGGGTGGCGCCGGTCGACCTCCCCCTGTCGATGGCGCTGCAAACCATCGGCAAGATGAAGGACACCCTGAAGGGGCGGCTGGTCGGCATCCTGATCCACGACGGCTCCGACGCTGCCACCGTCAAGGCCTTGCGCAAGGCCGTCATTGCCGCCGGCGCGGCGGTCAGGATCGTGGCACCGAAAGTCGGCGGCGCCACGCTGTCCGACGGCAGGAAGATGCCTGCCGATGGCCAGCTCGCCGGTACGCCTTCGGTCTTTTTCGACGCCGTGGCGATCGTGTTGAGTGAAGCCGCCGCCAGGCAGCTCACCACCGAGTCCGCAGCGCGGGATTTTGTCAGTGACGCCTTTGTGCACCTGAAGGCCATCGCGGCCGACGCCGGCGCACAGTTGCTGCTGAAGGCCGGTGGCGTGAAACGCGACGCCGGCGTGGTGGATGCGGCCAACGCCCGCGACTTCGTCGTCCTGGCCAGAACCCGGCAATGGGCGCGCGAACCGAAGGTACGCATGCTTTCCTGAGCCGGTGAACGACCATGTTCCGGTCACGACGCCGGATCTTGGCGTCCGGGTTTCGCGATGCTTCGAAGAGGTGCGTTATGCAGTTGAAGAGACTGACCCTGCAGGACGGGTTCGAGGTGGCGGGCACCGTACGTGAGGTGCAGGGCGCACAGATGGTGCTGGCACCGGGAAGCAGCACCGGCGGCCCCGGCAACCGCCATGCCGGGGCTGACCAGTGGCTCTACGTGGTTTCCGGGAGCGGCGCGGCCATCGTAGAGGGCGAGCAGCATTCGCTGCGAGCCGGCACGTTGCTGGTGATCGAGCGTGGCGAGGCCCACGAGATCCGCGCTACCGGAGACCAGCCGCTGTCCACCGTCAATTTCTATTCGCCCGCAGCCTATGCCGACAACGACGATCCGCTGCCGGCGGGCGAGGCCTGACGTCACGCGGGCTGTTCGCGTTCCGTGACGCTGTCCGGCTCAGGCCGCGCACTCCGGAATCAGCGCGGAGAGGTCGGTCACGCCGACGTCGATGCCGAGCTGGCTGAACAAGGTGGTGACCTGGCCCCGATGATGGGTCTGGTGGTTGAACACGTGGCGCAGCACCAGGGCGCCGGTCTTGACGTGCCTTTCGCCGGCGTTGTTGGCATAGCTCAGCGGCTGCGCGTAGAGCTCGTCGGTGGCTTCGGCGGTGAACGCGATGATGGTCTCATCCAGTGCCTCGCGATCGGCGCGCAGCGCGGCGAAGTCGGGAAACGTGATGCCACGGACCAGCGGCGGCAGCGGCGCGGCGCGCACCGGGTCCAGCGAGGCGAGTCCGGGCATCGCCCCGGCGAAGCGTTTCAACCAGTGCATGTCGGCCGCCAGGATGTGTGCCAGCGTGGCCAGGATCGAGCCGAAGAAGGCGCCCCGATCCGCCCGCAGTTCCGCCTCGTCCAGGTTCGCGGCCGCCGCATACAGGCGCGCATTCATCCACTGGTTGTAGTGGGCCATCAGTTCGAAATCGGATTTCAGGGACATCGTTTTCTTCGTGACAAGCGGACGGGGAGACGAGGGTAGCTGTTCGGGCGGATCCGTTGATTCACCGCGTGGCTAAAGCGGAGGCAGCACGGGAATCAGCGCCCGGGCCTCGACCGCGGCCTTGAACGTGTAAAGCGTGTCGTCCGGGTGTATTCCGTCCGGCAGGTGGGCTGCCCAGGTTGGCATGCCGCGCCGGATTTCGTGGTACTGATCGATCAGGTGGGTACTCGGATTCTCTCTCACGAGCGCCGCCTGCGCATCCGCGATCCGGGCGACGATGGCGTCGGTGGTGCCGTCGGCGCAGGGGTTGGGAGTCTCGACGAAGACCGTCTTTCCGTGCGCGATGGCAATCTTCACCAGTTGCGTCCAGCGTGTTTTCACATGGGCCATGTCGTCCCATCCGGTGCGGGCAAGCGCGGCGTCGTTCAACCCGGTGTTGATCACCACGATGTCGGCCTTGCTCGACTTCATCTCGGCGACCCACGAACGCGGCACGCCATGGGTGCCATCGAGCAGGTCGTCGGTGATGATCATGTTCACCCCGTGATTGGAAAGCTCCACCTTGTAACCGGCCGCCGTCAGCATCGCATCGAGCTGGCTGACCGCATTGCGCGGCGTGACCGTGTACGTGCCGTTCTTCCGGGTCGTGCCCAGCATCGTGCTGTCGCCGTACATCGCGATCCGGACCGTCTGTCGCGCAGGCGCGGCCGAGCCGGCAGGCGTCGCGCTGGCGTCGGCAGGGAAGCCGCAGCAGACGAAGGCGCCAAGCCAGACGATGAACGCGATTTTCATGGCGATGTTTCCCGAGCAGAGGAGCTGAGCCTTCCACATCTTCTTCCACCAGGCCGATGACCTGCGACGATGTCGAAAGCAGGCGGCCCGGCGACGCTTGCAGGGTCGTCGAACGCACATGCGAAGCGCAGTATCGCAGAAGCTTCCGAAGCGTTCGGGGGAAGCCACCAAAAAGCGTGCCGTCACGGCCACCAGGCACGACGCGCCGCCCGTGTGCCAAGAGTCGGGTGTGCACGATTGAACGCCGTGATTAGAGTAAATGCTTCGACACGCGCTTCTGGTACCGCGTCACTCCCTCATCAACGGCGGACAGCCGCCTGGCCGACAGTCGAAGGAATGCACCGATGAACCGACCGAAAAGATTCCACCCGTCGGGCGTTGCCCTGGCCGCGCTTGCCCTGCTCGTCGCGGGCTGCTCCGGCGTGGCCACCCGGGATATCGAAGCCGAGCGCGCTGCGCTGCAGCGCGACCCGGTCAGCATGAACGCGAAGAATCTGCCGGAAGCGCACATCGACGCTTCCGGCGCGGTGAAGGTCGGCACGGATCAGCTGCCGCTGACCGACGGGCAACGCGCGCTGACCCGCGACTACCGCGCCGCCGTGATCGAACTGGTTGACCTGACCCTGTCCGGCACTGCGCGGATCACCGATCACGCCATGAGCCGGGTGCTCCTTGCATCGCTGATCGGCCGGGGCGACGAGGCGGGGGAAAAGGTCGGCAGGCAGGCCGAAGCCATGGTCCACTCGCCGCAGTTCTGCCAGCTGCTGGACAAGGTGCAGCAGAACCAGGACCGCATGGTGCAGTCGGTGGTGACGCTGCGGCCCTACGCGAAGATCGATGCACGCGCGGTCGAGAATTGCCGGGCCGGAAAGCCCTACGAGGCCGGCATCTAGCCAGCGCGAGGCGGCGGCGGCGCATGCGGGCGCTGCGAAAAGTTGCGGACCGACCGCGATGCATTCGTTGTCGCGTCCTGTCTCATCCGCCTGGCCGCGCCCGATCCACCGACTCTTCCGCGGCGGGTGCTGCCGGCTCATTGATCGCTGGAACGGATCAGCGCCAGGCCCGCGGGGGTCAGCTGCAAGGAGGCCGGGGCGACTTCGCTCGCTTCCATCTGCAGGACCAGACCCGCCGCGATCAACCGTTCCGCGGCGGCCTTGTCCACGGTGGCAGCCTGCCCCTGCGCCACCCGGGCCAGGTTCTCGTAATCGCGTGGACCAGGTTGCGTTGGTATGGGCATGCGGGTTCTCCGGGTCGCGGTTTCGATCTCGCCCTGGCAATCGATGCTACAGCTGCGCGGACATGGTCGAGGACAGCCAGTCCGTGGCGCGCTGGCGCCACGGCCGTGCGCGCCACTGCGGCAGGGTCAGTTCGTGCGAGCGGGTCAGGTCCTGCTCGATCACGTCGATCATGTGCGCGGCAAACGCATGGTCGTAGATGGCGATGTTGGATTCGTCGTTGAGCTGGAACGAACGGTTGTCGAAGTTGGCCGATCCGGCGATGGTCAGATAGCCGTCCACCACCATCAGCTTGTTGTGGAACAGCGACGGCTGGTAGCGGTACATCCGCGCGCCGGCCTGCAGCATGCTGCCCCACTTTGCCTGCGAGGCGTCGCGCACCACCGTGCTGTCCACGTGGGGTCCGGGCACCACCAGGCGCACGCGCACGCCCCTGGCCAGCGCATCGCGCAGCGCGGTCAGGGTGAGCTCGTCGGGCACGAAGTAGGCGCATTCCAGGTCGATGCTGCGCCGCGCGCCGTTGATCGCCATCAGGTACATCAGCTGCATGTTCTGGCTGCCACCCTGGGGCGAGCTGGCGTAAGCCTGCACGTCGAGGTCGCCGCCAGCGGAAATGTCGGGGTAGTAGTCCGGACCAAGCAGAACCTCGCCGGTGGTGGCGAGCCAGTTGCTGCCGAAGATCGCCTGCATCTGCGCCGCCGCCGGGCCCTCCACGCGGAACTGCATGTCGCGCCAGTGATCGGGCTGGGTGCCGTCGCCGTCCCAGGCGTCGGCGATGCCGACGCCGCCGTTGAACGCCACCTTTCCGTCGACCACCATCAGCTTGCGGTGGGTGCGGTTGTTGACGCGGTCGATCGCGTACCAGCTCAATGGATGGAAGTATTCGAAGCGCACCCCGCCGGCGCGCAGCGCGTCGATCACCTCCTGCTTCATGCGGGTGGAGCCGACCCAGTCGGCCAGCACGCGCACCTTCACGCCCGCCCGCGCCCGTTCCGTCAGCGCGGCAACGAACTCCTTCGAGACGTTGCCGGACCAGTAGATGTAGGTTTCCAGATTGATGCTGTGCCGGGCCGCGTGGATCGAGGCCAGCATCGCGGGGAAGATCTCCGCGCCATTCTGGAAGTCCTGCACCGCATTGCCCGCGCTGACGCCGGTGCCCAGCAGCGCACCCAGCTCGCGCCGGAACTGCGCGCTCTCCACCGCACTGACATGGCCTGTGCGCTGCTGCAGGCCGCGCGTGTGCGGCCACAGGTTGAGCAGCACGATGCCCACCAGACACGCGGCAAGCACGCCCAGACCCAGCCACAGCAGACGCCGCCGCCATCGCACCACTGAAACCATCGTGATTCCTCATCCGGCAGTGGCACCAGCCTGCCTTCGAGGATGCAACGGGAGCGTGATGCAGGCGCGTGGAGCACGCTCAGCGCGAGCGGGGCCGGGTCACCGTTTCAGGCATCGCCGAATCACTAGTAACCCGCCGCCAGCCCCGCCGGCCGACGCGGATCGTTGGCGCCCTCCAGCAGGCCGGTCTTCGGATTGAGCAGGATCGCCTCGACGGCACCGCCGCTGAACTGCTTGAACGTATAGCCCATCGATTCCAGCGTCTGCTGCGATTCGGGCGTGAGCAGGCCCTGTCCCGCGTAGACCACGTCGGGATACCACTGCTGGTGCAGGCGCGGCGCGTTGACGGCCTGCTGCATGTTCATGCCGAAGTCGACCACGTTGAGGAAGCTGCCCAGCACCGAGGAGATGATCGTGGCGCTGCCGGGGCTGCCGGTAAGCATGAACGGCTTGCCGTCGCGCAGCACGATGGTCGGCGTCATCGAGCTCAACGGCCGCTTGCCCGGTTCCACCTGGTTGATCACGCCCTGCACCAGGCCGGCGCCATTGGCCACGCCCGGCTTGCCGGTGAAGTCGTCCATCTCGTCGTTGAGGAAGAAACCGGTGTCGCCGGCGATCTGCTTGTTGCCGAACAGGAAGTTGACGGTGTACGTGGTGGAGACGGCGTTGCCGTCCTTGTCGACCACCGAATAGTGCGTGGTGTGGTTGCCTTCGGGTGCGCCGAGGCTGCCCGTGATCTCGGACGATGGCGTGGCCTTGTCCGGCTTGATGGTCGCGCGAAGCTTCGCCGCGTGTGCGTCCGAGAGCAGCGTGTCGATCGGGTTCTGCACGAAGGCCGGATCACCGAGGTAGGTGTTGCGATCGGCGAACGCGCGACGCTCGGCTTCGACCAGGTAGTGCACGCTGTTCACCGAACCGTAGCCCCACTTGGCCAGCGGGTACGGCTTGACGATCTGCAGGATCAGGCACAGCGTGGTGCCGCCCGAGCTGGGCGGTGGCGCCGACACCACGGTATAGCCGTGGTATTCGCACTGGATCGGCTTTTCCCACTGCGCGGTGTAATCGGCGAAGTCGCGCAACGACAGGATGCCGCCGTTGGCGTCACTGCCCTTGACCACGGCGCGGGCGATCGGCCCTTCGTAGAATGCCTTGGTGCCGCCGTTCGCGATCAGCTCCAGCGTATGCGCCAGGTCCTTCTGCACCAGCCGCTCGCCGACCTTGAACGGCTTGCCGTGGTTGTGGAAGATCGCGGCCACGTTGGCATGCTTCGCGAAGCCGTCGTTGCCGGAACGCAGGCTGTCGACGTCGCCCTGCTGGAGGATGTAGCCCTCGCGGGCCAGCTTGATGGCCGGCGCGATGACCTGCTTCAGCGACATCGTGCCGTAGGCCTTCAACGCGGTGTCGAAACCCATCACCGTGCCGGGCACGCCCACGCCGAGATAGGTGTCGGTGCTGCGGCCTTCGACCACGTTGCCTGCGGCATCCTGGAACATCGTGGGCGTGGCCTTCGCCGGCGCCTTCTCGCGGAAGTTGAGGAACAGGTTGCGACCATCCTTCAGGTGGATGGTCATGAAGCCGCCGCCGCCGATGTTGCCGCAGCACGGATGCACCACGGCCTCGGCAAAACCCACCGCCACCGCGGCGTCCACCGCATTGCCGCCGCGCTTGAGGATGTCCACGCCCACCATCGTGGCCAGGTGCTGGGCGCTGACCACCATCGCATGCTTCGCGGTCACCGGCTTCGCGTGCTGCAAGGCCTCGCGCGTGTTGTCCGGCTCATGCCCGGTTTCGTCGGGATTGACCTGCTGGGCCAGCGCCGGGGCGATGAACGCCGTCAGCATCGCCACCAGCAGGGCGCGACGTGGCCAGCGGCGGAGGTGGAACGCCCCGGCGGCGGTGGCTGGGCTGCAATCGATGCGCGGCGTGTTCGTATCGGGCATGGGTTCATCCTCGGCAGTGATCGATCCAGCATAGCCCCACCCGCCCGCATCATGAAAAGCGCAGTATCTTTCGCCAGCTTCCCCGACTGGAGTGAATCATGGCCATGCGCTGGATCGTCTGCCTGCTGTTTCTTCTCTGCGCCGATGCCCGCGCGGGCAGGCCCGCGACCGGCGAGCCCGCGACCAGCGAACCGGTGGCCAGCGTGCGCGTGGCCTTCGATCGCGACGGCATCACCGCCACGCGGGTGCATGGACTGGCCGACAAGTCCACCGGCCGCAAGCTCAGCGCGGACGATCCCGTGCGCATCGCCTCGATCTCCAAGCTGGTCACCACGCTGGGCGTGATGCGACTGGTGGAGGCCGGCAAGCTCGACCTGGATGCGGACGCCTCCGACCTGCTGGGCTGGCGCCTGCGCAATCCGGCTTTTCCGGAGGCGCCGATCACCCTGCGCCTGCTGCTGTCGCACCGCTCCAGCCTCACCGACGCGGCCGGCTACTGGCAGACGCCGCTGGGTGGAAAGCTGCGCGCCATCGTCGAGGATCCGCGCGCGTGGGACACCCGCCATGCGCCGGGCACCTACTTCCGCTACACCAACCTCAACTTTCCGCTGGTGGCGCAGATCATGGAGCGCGCCACCGGCGAGCGCTTCGACCAGCTGATGGAGCGCCTGGTGCTGCAGCCGCTGGGCATCCACGGCTGTTTCAACTGGGACCGCTGTGACGCAGCGACCGCGGCACGCGCCGTGGTGCTGTACGACGCGGACGGCAAGCCGGTGAAGGACGACAACCACGGCCGCAAACCCGATTGCCCGGTGACACCGGCCGCCGACGGCAGCTGCGACCTGTCGCAATGGCGGGCCGGCGACAACGGCGCGCTGTTCTCGCCGCAGGGCGGCCTGCGCATTTCCGCCAACGGCCTGGCCCGCATCGGCCGCCTGCTGCTGGGCAACGGCAGCATCGACGGCCGGCGCCTGCTCAAGCCCGCCTCCGTGCAGGCGATGATCACCCCGCAATGGCGCTACCGTGCCGGCAACGGCCTGACCTACGAAGAAGATACCGGCGATGCCGATGCCGGCTTCTTCTGTCGCTACGGCCTGGCCGTGCAGACCCTGGCCACGCCCGTGCAGGGCTGCCGTGACGACCCGTTCGGCGACGGCGTGGCGCGCATCGGCCACTCCGGTTCCGCCTACGGACTGCAGGCCGGGCTGTGGGTCGATCGCAAGGGCGGCACCGGCGTGGTGTGGTTCGCCACCGGCATGCCGGACGAGCGCACCGGCGGGAAGTCGGCGTTCAGCGCGGTGGAGGAGGCGCTCGCGCACTAAACCCTCCGTCGACGCCTTGACGCCATCGTCGTCGATCGACCACCTCGCGTTAACCCGGCGCCGCCTAGCGTGCTTCGCTCCATCCCGTGAAGGAGCAGCGTCATGTCCAAGGGCGACAAGTCGTCGTACACCGACAAGCAGAAACGCGAAGCCGCGCACATCAAGCAGAGCGAGAAGAAGGAGGGCAAGTCGGAAAAGACCGCCGAGCGCATCGCCTGGGCCACGGTCAACAAGCAGGACGGCGGCGGCAAGAAGTCCTGAGCCACAGGGCCTGCCTGGCCGCATCGCGGAGCTTGTCGATTCGGCCGCGGGTCGTTCGTCGTACAGTCGACGCTCCACGAGCGTAGAGTCTCCACACTTCGTGCCACCCGGGGGAATGCCGCCATGACAAAGAAGCTCTTCATCAGCCTGCCGATCGCCGACCTCAAGGCCTCGGTCGACTTCTACCGCGCGCTGGGGTTCGAACAGAACCTGCAGTTCAGCGACGACAGCGGCGCCTGCATGGTGTGGAGCGAGGCGATCCAGGTGATGGTGATCACCCACGCCAAGTGGCGCACGTTCACCGATCGGCCGTTCCCGCCGGCGGGAAGCTGCAACTCGATGCTCTCGCTGGCGCTGGACAGCCGCGAGGCGGTGGACGCGATGAACGAAGCTGCAGCAGCCCACGGCGGCAAGGCCGACGTGAACCCGGCCGAGGACATGGGCTTCATGTACACGCGCGATCTCGCTGATCCCGACGGCCACATGTGGGCGGCGCTGTGGATGGACCCGGCGGCAATGCGTGCTGCCGAACAGGGCTGAGTCCCGCTCCATGGCGCCATGGTTGGACGCGACCCAACGCAGACCGATCGTCGCCATCATCGTGACGACGCTGATGGCACTCATCGTGGTGATCGCCGACCTGGCCAGCGGTGGCCGTCCTGATCCGCCGGCGCTGCGCGCAGCGGCGACCCTGCTCGATGGCGGCTGGCGATTCCATACCGGCGACGATCCGCGCTGGGCCGACCCCGATGCGGACGATGCGGCGTGGGAAGTCATCGACATGACCGCCCCGCCCGGCAGCCACGACGGCGACGTGGGCCTGCCCGATTACGTCGATGGCTGGATGGCGCACGGCCATCCCGGCTATCGCGGCTACGCCTGGTATCGACGCGCGGTGACGGTGCCGGCAGGCAGCGCGGCGTGGGACATCCTCGGTCCCACCCTCGTCGAGGACGGCTACGAACTGTATTGGAACGGCCAGCGGCTGGGCGGCTCGGGAAGGCTTGGCGCCGACCCGCGCGTCGTCGGCACGCGGCCGCTGCGGTTTGCCCTTCCCGCCGATGCGGCGGGCACTCGCGGCGTGCTCGCGGTCCGCACCTACATGCTTCCCGCTTCCGCGATCAGCGCCACCGGCGGCGGCATGCACAGCGCGCCCATCCTTGCACCGCGGCCGATCGCCGCCGCACTCCACCGCGTGCAATGGCAGCGAACCATTGCCGGCTATATCGTCGACGTGATCGAACCGATCGCCATGCTGGCGCTCATCGGCCTGGCGCTGGCCTGCGGGTCACGCAGCCGGCGCAGGGGCTTCCTGATCTTCGCCAGCATTGCGCTGGCGCTTGCCGCAGCCAGGCGCCTCAACAATGCAATCGTTTCATGGACCGACCTGCAGGACCTGACCACCTATGCGTGGCTGGCGTCGGTGATGTGGGTGCCGACGATCGCCGCCTGGTTGCTGGCCTGGAACCGCTGGTGCCTGCGCCCGTGGCGAAGCATCGATATGCTGGCCATCGTGCTGGCGATTGCCGGGACGGTCGGCGCCATGACGCAATCGGCGAGCTGGACCAGCGGCACTCGGCTCGGGGCGATCGCGCTGTTCGTCGTCATCGCGGCGCGCATGGTGCGCCACGGCCCGATGCGAATCTTGTCGCTGGTCACGCTGGCCTCGATCATGGCTGGGCTGTTCGGGGGCGAGTTGCTCGATCCGATCGGCGTGCCGGGCATCTGGTTTCCGTTCGGCATCGGCGTGTCACGCACGCAATACGTCTACGCGATCGCCATCCCGCTCCTGGCCGTCCTGATTGTGCGCACTCTCGCCCCGGACAGGGATCCGGGACTGAGCGATTCGGTCAGGTGACCTGCTTCGACTGGTCGGTTCAGCCGCCAGCGTCGACGAAGGCCCAGACCCGGGAAATCACCACCGAGCCCTCGCCGACGGCCGAGGCCACGCGCTTCACCGATCCGCTGCGCACGTCGCCCACGGCAAAGATGCCGGGCCGCGAAGTCTCGAACAGCGAGCTGGCGCCGACCGCTGCGCCGGTGAGCACGAAGCCGTGCTGGTCGAGCCTGACCAGGTCCGCCAGCCAACCGGTATTGGGAGCGGCGCCGACCATCACGAACAGCGCCCGGCTCGGCACCGTCTCTTCGGCGCCGCTGGCGGCATGGCGGATCGTCACTGCCTCGAGCTGGTCGTCGCCGTGCAGCGCGCCGACTTCGGCGCCGTACTCGATGGTGATCGTGGGCTCGGCCTCGAGCCGGCTCGACAGGTAGCTCGACATCGACGCGGCCAGTGACTGGCCGCGCACCAGCAGGCGCACCCGGCTCGCCGTGCGGCTGAGGAACATCGCGGCCTGGCCGGCCGAATTGCCACCGCCGATGATGATCGCCTCGGTGCCCTTGCTGTAGCGGGCCTCGATATCGGTCGCGGCGTAATACACGCCGGCGCCTTCGAATTCGGTCAGCCGCGGAATCGGCAGGCGGCGATACTGCACGCCGGTCGCCACCACGACCGCCTTGCCCCGGACCCGCTTGCCGTTGTCGAAGGTGGCGCAGAAGCCGCCCTCGGGCAGCGCTTCGAGCCGGGCCACGCGGCGGGGCATGGCGAAACGCGTGCCGAACTTCATCGCCTGGATCTGGCCGCGCCACACCAGGTCGGCACCGGAGATCCCGGTGGGAAAACCCATGTAGTTCTCGATCCGGCTGGACGTGCCGGCCTGACCGCCGATGGCGACGTCCTCGGTCACCAGCGCACACAGGCCCTCGGCGCCGGCATAGACACCGGCGGCCACGCCCGCCGGCCCGCCGCCCACGATCAGCACGTCGAAATCCTCGTCGTCGACCAGGTCGAGGTTGAGGCCGAGCAGGCGCGCGATCTTGTCCGGCGTGGGATCGTCGATGACCGTGTCGCGGCCGAAGATCACCGCGGGTCGGCCAGGCGCCAGCGAACAGGTGGCAGCCAGCGCATCCGCCTCGGCGCTGCCCAGTGCATGCGAGGCGTAGGGAATGCGGTTGCGATCGGCGAATTCGGCGATGCAGCGGACCTCGCGGTCGCGCTCCTCGCCGATCAGCACCAGCGTGCTGTCCCGCTGCTCGATCTGCCGGCGGCGACGCGCGGCAAAGACCGTGATGATGATGTCCGACATCTCGGGAATCCGCGACATCAGGGTCAGCATCGTGGCGCGCGGCACCTCGATCACCGAGGTGTCGCGCACGGCACGCATCGCCATCGAGGCGTTGCCGCCGTTGAGGAAGGATATCTCGCCCATGAATTGGGTCGGCCCCAGCGTCGAGGGCAGGTGGCGCTCATCGGTATAGGCGTTGACCACCTCGATCTCGCCGTCGAGGACATAGACGAAGCGATCGGCCAGCTGACCGGGCCGCGCCAGGTACGTGCCCGCCGTGTAGCTCACCTGCCTGCCCGCCTCGCGCAATGCGGCGACGTGCGCAGGCGCCAGCGGCGTGCGCTGCATCTCGCTCAAGTTGGCGCCGATCGATTCCATGGTTCTGTCCTTGCGGTGGGCGGGCCGGCCATCCTGCGCGGGTGGCTCCGGGAAGTCACGTCCGGCGGATCATGCCATCCGGGCGAACTCCGGCGATGGCCCGCGTCAGTCGTTGAGCAGATCCATCCAGTTCTGCGGCACCTGTCCCGCGGGACCGGGCACCGGCTGATCGAGTGGATGCATGTGCGGTGCGCGCAACGTCGGGCCGTTGAAGGTGGCACCGCTGCGGTAGTCGTAGAACCAGTCCTCGCCGGGCTCGAAGCTGGTGATGACCGGGTGGCCCGTCTCGCGGAAATGCGCGGTCGCATGCTGATTAGGTGACGTGTCGCAACAGCCGACATGTCCGCACGTGGCGCATCGGCGAAGATGGAACCACCACTGGCCAGCCTGCAGACATTCCACGCAGCCGGTGCCCGAAGGCGCCACCGCGGGATCGATATCGTCACTGCCGTGCGGATCATGCGTCATGGTGAATTCCTCGGCTCGGGTCGTCCCCCGAAAACGTCGCAGAGTCGACGCGGTCGTGTCCGGAAGAACGGTTCGGTGAATGCGGTCCTGCTACGCCTGCTTCTGCGTGGACGGCGACTGCGCAAAATGCGGCAAGGCTTCATCCAGGCAAACCCACGATGGCGCGCTGGACGTCCAGATGTCCAGTGCCGGTTGGAAGCCACTGGTGTCGTCCAGGCTGCTGAAGCGGATGGACATGAAATCCGGCCTCGCCTCACCCGTGGTGAACAAGGGGCTGCCGCAGTTGGCGCAAAAGCTCCGCGTGACCAGGAGACCACTGGATACGCTCACCGCATATTCCTGCGGTGAGCCCGTGATGTCGACGGAAGCTCTCGGCACCACCACGCCCGAGGCAAACGGTGCGCCGCTCGATTGCTGACAATCGCGGCAATGGCAGTTCAGCATGGCCAGCGGCTCGCTGGAACACGCGTAGCGGATGCTGCCGCAGGCGCAGCCGCCCGAGAACGGAACCTTCATGGGAGCCTCTTGAAGACAGGAGTGGTGGATGGCGAATGATGTCACGGGCGATCGCCATCAGGCCACGAGAAACTAACCCGACATGAACTGCGCCGATGAGCCCGACGGCGCGATGCGCTGGCTCGAACAGACGACTGTCGGGTTCTATCGTCCACGCCCATCAACTCGGGCTTCAGTGAAACAGGAGGATCAACAGGTAAATGATCACGGCGGAAACAGCGGCCACGATGGAGGCGAAAAAGCCCCACACGATGGGAGCCATATACATGATGTTGCCTTCGTTTCCCTCGACCAGCAACGGACCTACGGTCGTCACCGCAAAGATCACGTAAAGCCAGCTCAGCACGATCGCCGCCCCGAGTGCCAACCAGAACGCCGCGCTTGGCAGGGCGATGAAGGGAGCGACCAAGGCCACGATGACGGGTGTAATGAGCTTGTGGGTACAGAGGAAGTCGCTGATCCGCGAAGGCAACCGCCCCCTTTTGAACAACCCTATCGCGGCGCCAGAGCCGAGCACGTCCAGCGCGAAGAAGATCCACAGGAAACGCAGCATGGGGGCTATCCGGCAAGGCAGGCGAGAGAAGGGACAAGGGGCCGGAGCTGTTGTTCAGCACCCCGAAACGTTGAGAGCATCCATTTTCTCCACCGGAGTCACACCCGGTCATCGGTGGAAGCCCTTGCCACCGGCCAGGCAATGTCGCTGATCCCTTTGGCCGTTGAAATCGCTCAGGGCGGCGATATCGCCTGGCCCGCTTCCTCCCTGCCGCGGATATGCCGATGACGATGCGGGAACCACGTTGCGCATCCATCAACGACCACACGATGCCCCCTTTTCTTCAATCACCAATAAAATATGCCTTCTCGAAAATCGAGTCATCGACAGCAAAGTAGTAGCTTCCACCCTTCTCGATTATGCGACCGCAAAAAACGCGCTCCTGGCGATAGCTGGATATCTTCGTCATATCCAGTCCGTGGATCGCTTTTTTGGAATCTACCCTCTTCAGGTAATCCCCTATAAAATCGTTAGGGTCTCTGCTCGGAAGGGAATTTCTTTTTCTGTAATCGATGACCTCCAAGTCAGACTCCATCATGATTGCGTCATCACTACCTTCCCTGGCCTGCAGCAAGGCGTACTCCTTTCCGTCGGACTTGATGATTGCGTGAGTTTTCACTCTTGCGTTCAAGTATTCCTTCTTGGCGTGCAGCAGTTCACCCAGGCGCACGAAACTGGCACCCTCGCAAAATTCTGCTGAAAAGCAGGTGCCGCACGAAACAACAGACATAAAGAAGGCGCACATCAACGCCATTTTTTTCATGAAGAAGCTCCCCTTGCCCTGATGCGCAACATGGTCAGGGACATTTCGCAATCGATACGGGTACCGGGTCTGACCATGACGGTCACGACGCGACGCAACTCCTCATCGAAAGATGATGTCCCTGTTCCCAGGTCGTCCTTTAAAGCAAAAGGGTCAGGTTCAACCTCCGGACGCGGCTTGATGAACCTGACCCTGTCTGGAAAAGCGACCCTGCGGCCTACAAATTCACCCGCTTGCCGACGACCCATCCGGGTGTGTGCCAGTCGATATCGTACGAGGCGCCCTTCTCGTCGTGGTGCGAACCCACTCCGATCACGCTGCCGACTTCGCCGGGCTCGAGCGTGAAGAACAGGGTGACGTGGCCGGCGCCTTTGCCCGTGGTGATATGCCGAATGCTTTTGCCATTGTGCCGAACGACCGAGCCATTACCGCGCCCGTCGTGGCCGAGCACGTTGCCTGCTGCCGTCAGAAGACTTGCCTTCCAGGCGGGCGATCCGCCCCCGACCTTGGAAGTGATGAACGCGGCAATGTCTTCCGCCGTCATCGAACCGTGCTTTCCGCCTATCTTCTCGCCCCAGATCACTGCCATTTCCATCTCCTTGTTGGCTCACGCGATTCTCTTCGACATCCACTTGACAAAGGCCATGGCATTGAAATGATGAAAACGTCGAGACGCCATGCATTTCAATCCGCCTTTTATACGCTTCCCCGTTCCCAAGGACATCGACTCATCGAATTTTTCTTCCGCGCCGATCCAGCGTGATCCAGTCGCCTCCTTCGAACCAGCTGTGTTCGCCATCCGTCTTCGAGCGGCATCCGGTACACACCTTCCACCCCACGCCTGGCTGGTAGTCGAGGATGCCGTCGTAGCTCGGCGGCACCACCAGCCTTCCCTCTTGGTCCGCCAGCCCCCACTTGCCATCCTGATTGACGCGAACCAGTCCGTAATGGAACTCGCTGGCGTAGTTGTCCATGATCGCCACGTGACGCACCACGACCTTGCCGCTTCTATCTATGTACGACCAGCCACTGCCGGGCAGAATCCTCGCCACCAGCGGACCGCGCTCGCCCCCGAACAGTTTTGGCAGGTAGCGCGCCACCACGTAGGTGGCGCCATGCCGGGTTTCGAGCGCGCAAGGCAACAGGTTCAAGGTTTCCTCGTCCACGGCACACGCAATGCGCGGCGCATCGGGCAGTGGCCCGGCTGAGGTGGTCAGGCAAGACAAGGCGCCGGATAGTCCGACGATCCAGCGAAAGCTTGAGAAGATTTTCATGAGCCCGCTCCTTCCTCTTGTTCCATGGACCGAATTTTTCTTGTCGCGACAGGAAGATCAGGTTCATTTGCGCTTGGCGCCTCAACCAACCTGCTCCCCCACTTCCACTATTTCCAGTTGGTCCAGTGCGCGGCATGCCTGCACCAGGCTTTCCATCCGCGCGGGGTCTGCGCAGGCCATGCCCATGCGGCGTTCCACCTGCCAATCGGGGTCACGGTCGTTGTCGTGGGTTTCGTGCGGGGCACCCTCGCTGCACTGCCTGCACAATGCGCGAACGCTTGCCGTCCAGTCTTCCACCGCCACACCCATGCTTTCGGCCAGTCGCTCCAGCGAGTCAAGTTGATCGGCCGTGGGGGCACGAACCACCATGACGTAAGTACTCAGCGCCGAAGGCTCGAAAAGTTCCAGCACGTTGAATACGGAATATTCGCGACCATCAACCGTCCGGGAGCCGACGGCAGCGCCGTCGTGCAAGACCACGTCATTCAGCCGGAATCCAGATTCCGGAAAGGGAATGCTGGTGATCCGCGCACGCACCGGATCAATGCGCCGAGCCCACACCACCTCGCCGCGGCCTGCCGGGTCGAGGCGAACAGGCGTGAGACCGAAGTCCATCGTGATCGGGCCATCGCCGTCGGGCATGAGCAGACCGTTGTCCGTCCATGCCTGGCGCGCCACCACCCAGCGACGCAACGCAGTCGCCGCAATGGCAAGGTTCCAGCGAGTGGCCTCGTCCCTTGGGGAGATCGCGTACGCCCTCGCGTTGAAGTCGAAAGACTGCTCCCAGTCGCCGCGGTACTTGTAGATCAACCCGACGTTGTAAAGCGTCGTGTCACGATCCGGATCCAACGACAGGCACCTTGCGTAAAGCGCGAGCGCGGCATCCTCGTCCCCAGCTTTTGAGCACGCCTGAGCCTGCTTGTGCAAACGATCTGCGCGGTGGCGATTGAAACGGGCGATGAACATGCTCAGTCCCTGAAGAAGCAGCCGAAAGCGAGGCCAGCGGAAACATTATTCGCGATTGCCCCGGCCATCGAAACTCTGCTGCCGCGCTATGTGCGTAACCCCTGGTTTCGATGATTCGACGAGTTTCCGGATGGAGCAGTTGTCCGCATCCACGACATCAGCGGGCAGCTACGTCGAGCACCTGCATGGACACCACCTTGCCGCCGTCGACCCGCCGTTGCCCGACTTCGTGGAAGCCTTGCCTGGCATGAAAACGTGCGGAGGCCGGGTTGGGCGGATCGATATCGAATTCGCAGGCGATCAGCGGCACCGCGTCCGCCGAGGCCAGCGTACGGACGTCGGCATAGAGCCGACTGCCGATGCCCCCGGCCTGCCCGCCACCGGCGACCACGATGCGGTCCACGTACAGAAAGCGCGCATGGCGCTGTGCGAACCAGCGGTAGTTGGCGCCGTCGTAATCCGCGCCCTCGCGGAAGGCGAGCAGGAAAGCCTCGATCCGCCCATCCCGCTCGACCACTCGATGCACGGCCGCCTGCTCATGCAACTGCGCCAGGCGCCCTGCGTCCAGCGGACTGAGCACGGCGACGAAGGCCTCGTTGAGGGCAAGGATCGCAGGGAAGTCGGCAGGATGGGCGTTTCGAAGCATCGGGCGACCTTACATGGATTCATGCGGGAAGCGACGCGCCTGCATCGGGCAAACGCGTCCCTCCATCCGGTTTCGCGGGCTCGTCCACTCAGGACGGCGTCAGCTGCCGGTTCAAGTGTGACGGCAAGGCGCCGGCATTGTGTCGCCAATGCGTCGCGCCCAGCTCCACGATGTCGTAGTGGTCGGTGCGCCAGGCCGCGTATTGCATCTGCCGTGACCAAAGCTTTCAGAGACAGAGAACACTACTCGCCAGGCGGTATCGCAGTCACGCCGTGGGAGCGTGTCGAGCCCCGGGGCGCCGTGCCGGCATGCTGGCAGGCAACCCGGATCTCTTGCGCAACTTTCCCGCGACTCGACCAACGGACACGAGAGTTCCAAGGCCCGACTTCCCAACGCAGAAAGGGTGATGCCTCTATGGAGACACGATCGGCCGGTGGCCGTAACTGAAGATGCGGGTCGCTTCCCATTTCCCGGCCTGCTGCCGCCAGACGATCAGGAACTTGGCCTCGCCAAAACACTGGCCGGTCTTCAGGTCGCAGAACTTGTGCCAGCCTTGCTCGATCGCACCAAAATCCTTNTGCCGCCAGACGATCAGGAACTTGGCCTCGCCAAAACACTGGCCGGTCTTCAGGTCGCAGAACTTGTGCCAGCCTTGCTCGATCGCACCAAAATCCTTGATGGGGAAAACCTCGAGACTGCCGGTGACCAGCTCGCGCCGGAAATGTCCGCAGACGTTCTTTTCCGTATTGGCGAGGTAGGCGGCACGCGTCCAGGTCACGCCACCCTTGTCGTGATAGAACTCAAGATCCTTCGCCAGGTAGCCCGCGTGCTTTTGCAGTTCCCCGGGGGTGTCGCAATGATTGAANGTCCAGGTCACGCCACCCTTGTCGTGATAGAACTCAAGATCCTTCGCCAGGTAGCCCGCGTGCTTTTGCAGTTCCCCGGGGGTGTCGCAATGATTGAAAGCATCGAACAAGCCGGCATCCAGGCGGGTAACCGTCCTGGTCAGCGCAACCTCTTCGGAGGCAGCGCTATCCGCGCCTGAAGCAGCCGCCGCACTCACCGCGATGGCTGCAAGCAGGATGCCGAAGAAGGGGGCGACTCTATTCACTTCGATTTCCCTGATGGTTTTCGCAGCAAAAGTGCACTCTGACCCCGGTTTTTCGGACCCCGGTTTTTCGCCGGTTTTTGAGTAGCCGCTCGCTTGCCGCTGGGTTCGGGGTTGTTCGTCATGGTGAACTCCTTGCCACTGGCGCCGCAGCCTTTGCCAGAACGACAAACGCCGCAAGGGAGAACTGCAGCACCTGAAACCGGAAATCGCGGGAACCGGGACGGGGAAAGTTACACAGAAGACCGGAACGCGACGAGTACGGCACTCTTTGCCTCCCGCTTGACGCACCTATCCGGCCCTCCATTGCCGCGGTCAGCGCGTTTCACTCGGTGTGTCCGCTTGCCAATTCCGACCAAACGGCAGAATCTTCACAGATGAGGATCGGACGGCAGTCCGATCACGACCGATCAGGAGAAATTCATCATGGACAGTGCCGCCGCACGCGCGCAATTGCTTGCTCACCCAGAAACGTTTTTGAAACATTACCCGGTCAAGTGCGCCGGGGCCGCGGCGCCAAACCAGAACGCGGTCAACTTGCGCTTGTACAACATCAGCAAGCGCCAAGGCTTAGCGAATGTTGATGGCCATCGAGGCGCGACACGCCCGGGCTTGTTTGGCTACCAGCGTGAAATTTCGAGCTGGATACTGCAACCCGGAGCAGCAGTTGGCAACGGCACGACAATCAACCAGGCGCATGTCGTGCCGATGGTCAATCATCTTGGTGTGCAATATGGCTGTCTCAACCTCCTCGGCAACGTCACTGCCATGCCCTACTACGAGCTCGACGGAACCGGTGACGGGCTGATGGTCACCGGAGAACTGTCCAATTGCTGCTTCACCTGGGCGGTACAAGGCGCCAATTTGTGGTGCATCCATGTCCAGCCGGTTGGCGGCATCACACCCACCGGGCTGCAAGCCGCCCTCGCCACCACCGGCCGCTTTGCTGCCGCACCACATGTGCCGCTTGCGACCTTCGGCAGGGACGAATATCCCGTCGGACGTGCCAGCGTGGTCGGGGTGCGACAGGCGGGGGCATGGAGTCTGTATGCGCAGACCAGCAACGATTTGCTCAACACCATTTCGGCAGCCTACAGAATTTATCCTGGTGCGATGACGCGCCTTTAGAACTCCGCAAAAAACAGGGCAACGTAGTGACTCGGGACGGAGGCAATTAAGCGGCACGCCGAACTTAATTACCTCCGTCCTCTTTGCTCAACGCAGAAAGGGTGATGCCTCTATGGAGACACGATCGGCCGGTGGCCGTAACTGAAGATGCGGGTCGCTTCCCATTTCCCGGCCTGTTGCCGCCAGACGATCAGGAACTTGGCCTCGCCAAAACACTGGCCGGTC
>NZ_LMGH01000013.1:0-18138 GCF_001427365.1 Rhodanobacter sp. Root561 | reverse complement strand
AGGTCACGCCACCCTTGTCGTGATAGAACTCAAGATCCTTCGCCAGGTAGCCCGCGTGCTTTTGCAGTTCCCCGGGGGTGTCGCAATGATTGAAGGCATCGAACAAGCCGGCATCCAGGCGGGTAACCGTCATGGTCAGCGCAAGCTCGTCGGAGGCAGCGCTATCCGCGCCTGAAGCAGCCGCCGCGCTCAGCGCGATGGCTGCAAGCAGGATACCGAAGAAGGGGGCGACTCTATTCACCTCGATTTCCTGGTGGTTGGCGGTGTAGCAGCGACGTTCAGGATCGTCAGATACGAAAAGTACGCTCCTAGCTCGAGTTTCCACCGCTCCCTAAATTCGCTGCTTCGAAAAGAGGGAGGTCGCAAACGAAGCCCATCCGGTGTCTCGCTTGCCAGACGACAAACTAATTTAATTAGCCACACCCCCTTTAATTGGTTGTAACGAACGAGCGTGCCACGATTAATTACGTTCGTTCCCATTGATTGTTTTGCGGATCAATTCAAATTCCTAGTGTAATTCACCAATTCATTTCGATATACAACATATCCGATCAAACCATAGCTAAAACAAAGTGCGAGACTGGCCGCAGAAATAGAAACGTCAACATGGCCTATCATCATAAGCATCAGCCCCACAAAAAAGAATATTACCGAAGCAAGCAAGGTGCATGCGGAAACAAAAAATGCGTACTTCAACGCAGTCAGATCGCTTGGGGCAAGGCTTGTGCCCGACCATCGAAACCACATGAAAGCATTGATACAGGCGCTTATCGATATCAATGATATTGACAAATATTTGTCCAGACTAAGAAACAACATAATACTTTGAGATAGTGACAATGCACTACAGATATTAATTCGGCGATTAAGCGTCATGGTCATTCCTTACACCCGCAATCGGATCGCAACGTGCTAACCAAGTTGGCGGACTCTATGCCGATGGAAAGAAAACCTAACGCCCTCCCGCCAAGCTTAAGGCCGCTAATGATTGATCTGTCCGCGTTAATAAAGGCGCGCAATTGTTGCTGTTCTCCCAAATTTCTTCCGGCTGCTGAGAGAGATCCCATACGGCCCAAACGTCTTGCATCAGCTTTCGCCACGGCGTGTTCGGCTAGACCACTTGTTGTGCTTAGTGTTGCGTCTAAACCATCCAAAAGTGTCGGGTCATCAAAAAAAGCCTTTACGAGACCTATTACAGGCGTCACGTTAAGCACGGAATTAAGGACAGCTCTGTCGAAACAGTAATATTTGTTACCTGATTCTTGGCCATGGTTAGCTAGATAGGCAACGGCCTCCAGTCCGAAAGGATCAACTTTTGTCAAAGGATCTCCATCCACATAGGCGTAGGTGTTAGTCCCCCCCCACAACCCAATAGGATCACTCTCCAGATACCGCCCCTCGCGTCCGTCATAGTTGCGGAACATGTTGTACCAATGCCCCGTCTCCGCATCGAAATACTGACCCGGGAACCCCAGGTTCATCCCGCCCAAACCGTCCATCGTGACGTTGCGGCTGAAGGTTCCGTTGTTCGCCTGCCAAGCCAGGGCGCCACCGCTGTTGGCGACGATCTCCGGCCGTCCCAGATGGTCGTTGTAGATGTAGTAGCGTGAGTTGTTGCGAACCAGCGCCACCGGCTGGCCGTTGAAGTACACGTAGTCGGTCCAGCCCTTGCCAGTCTGGTATTCCGCCATCAGCTGCCCGGACGGGTTGTAGTTGAACCATACCTGGCCAGTCGGGCCGTTCTTGTAGACGCGTTGGCCCAGGGGGTTGACCTTGTACGTGGTGGTGCCGGCCGGATAGGTATTGACCCAGTCCGACCAGGCGATGTTTCGCGTGGTCGAGGCCAGACGATTGAAGGGGTCGTAGCTGTAGGTGGCCGTGGTCCCGTCCTGTACCCAACTGGAGCGGTTGCCGTTGGCGTCATGGCCATACTGGACTGCGCTTGATCCGGTAAGGCGGTTGCTGGTCGGCGAGATCGTCAATGGGTCGGTGCCCAGCCAGGTCAGCGAGGTGCGGTTGCCGTTGGCGTCGTACGTCATGCCAATGGGGGCGCCCGACATCGACTGAATGGTCTGACTGGTCAGCCGGCCCATGGCGTCGTACGCAAGGATGCTGGACTGCCCCGAGTCGACACCGTTGGCGATACCCGTGATGCGATCGGCGGCATCCCACGTGTAGGTGTAGCTTTGCTGCTTCGCGGTGCCGAGCATGGTGCTCAGCGTTTTCAGTCGGCCATCCGTGTCATAGCCCTGCGTGCGCCAAGCTCCATTGCCGTACTGCCAACTGGTGATGGCGCCCGCTGCATCGTAAGTGGCGTACTTCATAACGTCGAGCGACGTTCCGCCCGTGGTCACGTTCACCGAACTGACCTGGCCCAGGTTGTAGGTGTAGTGTGCGATGGTGCCGCTGGGATAGGTAACACTACCCAACCTGCCGTAGCCGTCGTAGCCGTAGCTGGTCAGGTCGTTGCGCCCTTGGGTGATCATCCGTTGGGTCAGCAATTGGCCTTGCGCGTTGTAAGTGAATTGTTCGGTGCTGGCGGCATCGGCTGCGCTGCACAACTGGCCCTTGCCGTTGGTGCAGGTGTCGTAGGTGAGCGTTTGAGTCTGGCCCCCAGCCGTGATCGTGGTCGTCCTGCCGATGACGTCGAAACCGTAATTCGTGGAAGAGTTGTCGTTCCGCTTCATGGTGGTCTTGCGACCGTAGCTGTCGTAGCCCCACAGGGTGACGCCGGTATCGGCACTGTCCTGGCGCCAGAGCAGGCCGAAGGCGTCGAGGTAATAGCGGGTAATCAGGTTCCTCGGGTCCACCACCGTGGTCAGCTGGTCGCCAAGGTCATAGCTCATCTTGGTGATGCCGCCCGTCGGATCGGTGACGCGCGTGACGCGATTGAAGTTGTCGTACTGGTATTGGGTGACCTTGTTGGCCGAATCGGTGACGCTAGCCACGTTGCCATTGTCGTCGTAACTGGTGCGGACGTTCTGTCCGTTGTTGCCGCGCACGGCAATGGGACGACCGAGTTCGTCGTAGTCGATGAAGCGCGTCGATGCCACGCTGGTTGTGGTGGTACGAATCGGCGTACATGGCGGAGGCGCCATGGGCACCGCTCCGCCTGCGATCGACTGGGATTGCAGCAGAAATTCGTCGCATGGCCCCGGGGAGGATGACTGCCACGAAACCTTCACGCGTTGTTGCTTGACGCTGGTGACGTCGCTGTTGGCGTCATAGGTGTAGAGGGTCTGCCGTGTCGAAGTATCCAGTTTCGACGGAAACTCGCTGTTCGGCGTGGAACTTTCCAGTTCCGCACTTCCGGTCAGCCGATACGCAGCGTCATAGGTATTGACGATGTGCCTGCCGTCCGGCGTCCAGATGTCGGTGGGTTGACTCAAGGCGTTATAGACCACGGTGGTGGTCCGATCGATGCCATTGATCACCTGAGTAGTGCTCGCGATACGGCCCCGAGCATCGTAGGTGTACCGGGTCACCGCACCATTCGCATCCGTTACCGTGCCCGGCAAGCCCAGGCCGTTGTAGTTGCTGTAGTTCACGGCATGACCCAACGCGTTGACCACGGACGTGAGGTTTCCACTGGCATCGTAGTGGTAGGTTGTGGCACTCCCTGCCGCTGTCACTACCAGTTGGGACACTAGGCCGTTGCTGCCTGTCGTATAAACGTAGGTCGTCGTCAGCGTGCGGCCGCTGCCGCCATTGCCTCCCAAGGTAGTAACCGTCTGCGAAGCGATGCGACCGTTCGCGGTGTACGTCGTATCCCGCTGGCTGTAGCCGGCTATCGTGACGCGCGTTTGCCTATTGTTGGCATCCCAGGCATGGGTTGTCGTGCGTGGCGCACTGCCGAATACGTCTTCGACGCTCTGCGTTAGTTGGCCCTTGGAATTGTAGGCATAGGAGGTGATCGTCCCCCGAAAGTCTGCGGTGCTGGCCGGATATCCGTTGCTGTCGTAATTGCGTTCCTTGTAGGTGGCCGAGCAATGCGCCGAGGCCTGCCCCGTTACGGAAAGTTCGTGGCCTGCGTCATCAAATGTGTAAGTCGTGACTTTTCCGAGTGGATTTGTGACCGTGGCGCCAGTAATCGTGTTGTAGCTACCGACCATATAGTAAAACTGGTATCGCTCCACGCCATTTGCATGTTTGGTCTCGATCGCTCGGGCATTCGCATCGTAGGTAAACCAGCTGTAGCGTGTGCCATTGATCGTCTTGCCGGTCAATGCGGTGGCGAAACGGCTGTCCTCGTAATGATAGGTGAGCGTCGTAGGAGTCGAACCCGGCTGCGTGGTGGTCTTCAGCAAGGCAACCATCGTCTGTATGGGTGGGTCGTATGGAGTGGGCGGCGGGTCGTCCAGCGTCGGCATGAGCAGCAGCGCTTGTTGACTGCTCGACTGTTTCGTCAACGATGCCGGGTTTCCGGATGGCGATGGCGTCACCAGCGTGTTTCCGACGGCAATGGTGGCGTAGGTGTAGCGATAGATATTGCCGGCCGGATCCGTGACATTGGCTAACAAACCATTGACCCAGCCAAAATCCACATGGCGTCCTGAGCTATGCGTCACGCGAGTCAGGTAGTGATTAATGTCGTAAGTGAAGGCCCAACCGATACCCTGCTCGTTCGCGAGGTTCGAGGGAAATCCGTCGTAGTCGTAGACTTCGACCGTGTGGCTCTCGCTATACAACGTATAGGTGGATCCGGTCTGGATGATCTTTGCTATGGGCGAAGCCTTGTCTTCATACCAGCCCGGTGTCGGGGTGACTGAATAATTGAACTTGATCTTGCGCCCATCCGGGCGCTGCGCCCATATCGGCTTGTTGAGGGGATCGCAGCGACTGTTGCCAGGGCGGGTGTAGCAAGGTGACGTGGGATCTTCCGTGGTAAAGAGAAGCTTGTAATCGTAGTCGCTCAACCAACGCCGACCGAATATCCCGATACCGTTCCAGTAATAGTTGTAGGTCCGCTTCAGCGAAAGGGGCATTTCGCCGCCGCTGACAAAATCGATTTCCGGCTCGATTTTGTTTCCAGTGGAGAAGATGACGGGATTGCCAGCCGCAACCTTTGGAGCTGTCGGATCACAGCCTGTGTTCGTGCCGGCATTGGCGTCACGCTGCGTCAGTGACAAATCGCCGTGATTTGGAACCGTGGCACCGCCTCCGCCGCCATCAAACACATGTCCGGGGCCGCCGCTACCGCCACCGTTGTCCCAGTCGGCAAACGTGTTGTAACAGCCTGCCGAAACGGACATATTTCCGTCCCAAACACCCGGCCCAACCCATCCAGAATGGACCGAACCATCCGCGCAGACATTCACCTGCTGGATTGCCCGGGCCTGCGGGGCAAAATGAAAAAGTGCTAAACCAATCAACAACATGAGGCTGCAACGCATTCCTTTCATCCCCGTCCCCTCTTCTTTCCCTATTCGCGTTCGCATTGCACGAAGCGATCACAGCAAGAAATTACGCTCCGTCCGAGGTGAAAGTCAACCGACCAATTTGGGCGAGAAAGTCAGGTATCCATGAGCTAACCGACGTCGTCTAAAAGCTCATTTGTGACAAGGACGCCCCCTGAACTCGGAACCCGTTTCATGACCTCACATGCCAACTAGCCTTCCATCGACTTTGCAGCTTCTAAGCTGCTAACGACTTGAAGGTCATCCTCACTCGAAGGGGATCAGGCAAATGAAGAGGTCTGGGGGAAATTGCTCGTCGGATTGCGATTCTTTGCTTGAAATCGCCGGTCCACTGCGTTGCGGGGCAATGCATCGCTCACGGGTCGGACGACTAATTATGTGACGCAGCACACACACTGCGCCGTATAGGCGTGCGATCAAGAGATGAGTCGGGAGAGGCGACTCGAAAGCAATCAGCAGACGGACCAAAAAAGCCGTGCTTTTCTGAGGCCGAAGCTTGCACGATCCCGTTTGGGGATATGCAGACATGGAGTCCAGCTATGGATGCTATCCACTCCAAGAGTGCACTCGTGTACCGACACTTCAAACGCGCCCTGCGATCGGGACGCTATGCACCGGGACAACGGATCGATCCGGCCACACTTGCTGCGGAATTCCACACCAGTCCCACGCCGGTTCGATTCGCCTTGTATCGCCTGGTCGGCGAAACCCTGCTCGTCGATAATGCCCGCGACGGGCTGCATGTGCCTTTGCTCACCGAGGTTGCCCTGCGCGACCTCTATGACTGGATGGAACGGCTGTTGCTGATCGCATGCGATATCGGCGCAACGCCGGCAGCCCGAAAGACGGAGCCGTTGGTGCTCACCTCTGCCGACGACGATCTGGTCACGCTGACCTGGCAGCTGTTCGACGCGATCGCCTTGGCGACAGCCCGCGGAACCCTGCACCACGCCGTGAAGCAGGCGAACGACCGTCTGGCGCCGATACGCCGGGCCGCGCAAGGATTGCTAGAGCACTGCTTCGACGAACTTGCGCAGTTGAATCGACATTGGCAAGCGCGCGACATTCCGGTTCTAAAGTCTGCACTGCACGAGTATCACGAGCGCCGCAAACAGCTCGTCCCGTGCATCGTGGCCTTGCTGAGCGAGCGCGGAGACCGCCCCCACTAGCTCGGCCAGGCGTAGCAGCGCCGGAAGCCTGAGGCGACTCAGGCGAAGGCCATCGCGTTCCGAAATAATTTTCGGATAACAGCGAAACAATCATTTGAAAATCAAAATTTCCGGCTCCTACGCTAACGGGGTCATGGATCTGCCATGACGCGAAGGTAGGAGATCGAGATGAAGACGAACGAGAACATTCGCAATGACACATCGGACGACGTCATCGTCCTTGGCGTCGCCAGTGTCGAGACCAAGGGAAGCGGCCCTGGCGCCACCGAAGGGAACGGGCATGGCTTCCCGATCGTTCCCGGCATTTCCGAGGATTGACAACTCAGGGGCGCGCACCATGGTGCGCGCCCCATCTGAGGAGCCGACGATGCCCTATCACCTCAGTCAGAACCTTTCGTGTTGCGATGTCGACGGTCACATGATTTTTCTCGACATAGCGCAGGATCGCTACTTTAGGCTGAGCGATCGTCTTGAGGAGGCCACGCGGCGCTTCTTGGCTCATGAAGGCGTCGCCCCCAATCTGCTGGGGCACCTCGAAACCGCACGGATACTGGTCAAGACAACGGACGTGGAAGCGCGCGCCACAACAGCGCGCATCCAGCGCCCCTCCTGCAGCGCAATCGAACAAGCCTCTCCGATCGCGCAGCGCAGGCTGGGCGCAGCCATTGCCATTGAAGTCGTGGCGATCGTCTGGGCGACCCGCCGCCGGCTGAAAGTTCATGCATTGAAAGCAACTCTCGACGAAGCCATCGCGTACCGCGACAGAAACGCAACGCCACGCGAGACCGATACGCAAGCTCCTGTCGAGGCGGGTCTGCTCCATGCGAGTCGCCAATTTGCCCGTGCCCGCCGCTACGCGCCCATCGAACCGGTCTGCCTCCTGGATTCCCTGTCCCTGCTTTGGTTTCTTTCACGGCGGGGACTGTCGGCGAACATCGTCTTCGGCGTGATGCCAGAGCCTTTCGCGGCGCACTGCTGGGTACAAGCCGGCGCCATCGTCCTGAACGAGACACTCTCCGACACCAATGCGTATACCCCCATCAGGATGGTCTGATGAAATGCTGCTATGTCATCTTGATCGGCGGAAGATTGAACAGAAACGCCGGCCATGCGCTCCAACTGGACAGGCGCCTGCACGCTGCAGGATTGATCTGCAAGATGGAATCGGCCTCGACGAGGGTCTTCGTTTCCCTTGGCGTCCCCACTCTTGCCATACCCGGACATGGCGTGATCATCGGTCAGATCTTCACCCAGGACGGCCAGCCCATTCTGCAACGCCTGGATATCGGTGGATCGGCGAGCGAACTTGCCAATCACCTGCTACAGAACATTTGGGGCGACTATCTCGCCGTCTTTGCCGACCGCGACGGCGGCTCGGCGATCACCTTGCTGCGCGAGCCCTCAGGTGCTGTGCCATGTGTCTATTCGCTAACCGAGGGCGAAGGCTTTGTCACCTCTGACATTGGCCTCGCGGTCGATCTGGAACTTTATCGCAGAGAGGTGAACTGGCAGGCCATCGCGCACGGCCTGAGCTTCCCCTACCTAAAGACAGCGCGAACAGCACTGAAGTCCGTCAAGGAACTGCTTCCTGGCAGCATGCTGACTTGTGGCGGCAAAGATGTTTCGGTTCGTTGCGCTTGGTCGCCGTGGCGTTTTGTGGAAAGTGACTTCCGTCACGAGGATCCGCGCATAGCGGCCGAGCATGTCCGGACCGCGGTATCCACCACGGTCAAGGCACTCTCCTCGGAGAGTGGAAGACTTGTGGTCGAGCTATCCGGCGGCCTGGATTCCTCCATCGTAGCCGCCTGCCTGCGAAGCGCTTCGCTGCGCACCACGTTTTGCACGTTGGTCATGCCTGTGGCCGGCACCGATGAGCGACCGTACGCTCGATTGGTCACTGAAGCACTGGGACAGGAGCTCTGCCAAGCGGAGGTCGGGTTCGACGATGTTCGCCTCGAATTTCCGGTACCCCGCTCATCCGTCGTTCCAGCCATCGGAATCCTGCAGAACGCCACCAATGAAGCTTGGGAGGCGGCACGCATCCGGCATGGTGCTACAAACTTCTTCTCGGGTGACGGCGGCGACACGGTCTTCTGCTACCTCAAGACCGCAGCTCCCGCCGCCGACGCATTCAAGGAACGCGGTTTCACGGCGGGCATCGCTGCTATCGGAGACCTTGCGGCTCTCCACCGATGCACGGTCTACAAGGCCGGCCGATTGACGCTGAAGAAAATGCTGCGTCGCCCACGCGATTCCTGGAAAGAGGACCGCACGCTACTCCATCCAGCCCACGTGGCAACGGTGCCGGAGCATCATCCCTGGATGGACGCCCCGCTACGGGCTCTGCCCGGTGATCGCGAGAGAATTCACGACCTGATCGGAACCCAGCTGTTCAGGGATGCCAGCCCTCGAGGGGTGGAACACTCCACGCACTTTCCACTGCTGTCCCAGCCCGTCATGGAAGCATGCCTCAGGGTTCCCTCCTGGATGTGGATCGCCGATGGTCAAAACCGTGCAGTCGCCCGCCAGGCCTTCGCTGACCAGCTGCCACGGGACATCCTCGAACGACGTAGCAAGGGTTCGTATACGGGCTACATGGCCGCCGCCTACATACGAAATAAGTTGAAGATCCGCGAGTTCCTCGCAGACGGACAGTTGATCGCAAACGGTCTGGTCGATCGCCCAGCATTGCTGAATTTCTTCGCCAGAGACCTCAGCCCCCAAGACCTGTCGTTTCTTCGTGTCTTCGACCTGTGTGCGGCCGAAAACTGGGTACGTCAACAAGGTCACGATCCATCGTGAGTCCCTGTCCCCTGTAGAGGTTGCGCGGACTTCTTTCTCATTCCACGCCAAACGCGGTATTGCTCTGCCTTGTCCGAGCGCGGGTCCTCGAAACCTTGCAGCCAGAAGCGGAACCAGTCGACGTTGCGTTCGTATACCGCCAGCTTGTGTCGCGGCAGGACTTTGATGTGTGTTTCGTCCGGGAAAACGTAGATATCCGCCTGATGCCGACGCGCCAGCGGCAACGCATAGTCCAGCGTCTCCCGGTACTCCTGTTCGGGCATTTGAAACAGAATCGGTGCCTTGATCCTGTCAAGCTGATACGCAGGCGAAAGCTTCTTCCAACGTTCAGGGGTTTCGTCCGGCGCACCTAGCCACCACACTTTCCGAAGATTGGAACGGAAGGCCTCCCTCAAGCTGTTGAAGAGGTAATAAGTCGGTGCTACCGAAACGCCGCTGACGGACGCAGCGCTCACCACGCTGGAATGCGCCAGCGTCCACAGCGTGGTCTCACTGCCATAACTGAGGCCCCCCATGCCCACTCGGGTCCGATCGATGCGACCTTCAGCGGCCAGCAGTTTTACAACGCTCTCTACAGCCGCCCGTCCCTGGTCGTAGTTGGCTACGAAATCTGGGCGAAGTTCAGGGATGGCATCGACGCACATCGCCGAAATGCCATCCTCGGCCAGAGTGGCGAGCGGCCATTCGTCGCCTACCCCGCCACGCAAAAAGCCATAGCAGTTATAGAACGTCACGAACAATGGTGGCGGATGGCCAGCGGTCGCTCCGCGTGCCTCGAACAACTGGCCGATGAAATCCCTTCCTTGCGCGTCCTTCCAGTGAATCGGCTTCGCAGGCGCCGTGGCCGCGATGTCTTCCTCCAGCTTCTTGTTCGGCTCGAACAGTATCCGCCGATGTCCAGTCCTCGCGTCGATCGCCTCAAGGCGCGGCGGTCGGTCGGCTTCAGCTGCTACACACACCAGCGTATCGGCGGACAGTGCACAGGGATCCCAGTAGTACTGGCTTCCGCTCACCAATCCGTCGGAGACCACGATCGGCCGAACCCTACCCGTTACGACATTCCATCCGTAGATCGACTGCGTACGGCCATTGCGATAATCGATCGCGGTGTACACGACCTCATCGCTCCCTGCACGCCATTGGATATCCGTGATATTCATGTGGCTGCATAGCTTCGCCATGCATCGGATCGGCCGCGAAGCGTGCTCGTTCGGCAGCATGGCCAGCTCGACATACGTGCTTGCTGCCAAGCCTTTGTCCTTATGCCCCGGGAGCAGCACGGCAATGCGTCCATCGCCCCTAGACTGGTTTATCTTGAGCGGAATCGCTGGCAGCTCGGGCGATAGGTCGGCTGCCGTCAGCAAGCGCGCCGGAAACGTCGATGTCGACAGATCCCGTATCGTCATCGTTGTCAGATCGACGCTCCTCCACCGGTCCGGCACCTTCGCCAGCAATGGCCCAGCCGCAAACCATTCACCCAGGAACTTCTGCGTGGTCGGCCGCCCGTTGAGCTTGCTCGACCGGAACAGGCCAGCAGCGATATCCGTCGTATCGTCGATGCGGATGCCATGGTCATACTCGGACTTTTCCGCGGACAGCACCTCTTCGCGTGTCGCGCCGACGCTGTATTTCAGCGTTCGGCCTTCGTCACTCAATGCGAAATCGCGGACATCCGCTGGATCCGACGTCAACTCCCGCGCGCCCGATCCATCTGCCGCCGCATGCCAGACAGACACACGACCGTCGATGAGGGCGCGATAGAAGATCCAACGCCCATCCGGCGACCAGACGGCCGGTGACGGCAACACGTTTCCGCTGTCGTACTCCCGTAACGGAACACCTCCGTCCGCGACACGGAGCGGCCGCGACTTTCCATCCAGGGACAATACGTACCACGTTGTGTCGTACGTATTGCGCTCAACCGACGCCCGCTCGCTCCGGAATGCGACATACCGTCCATCAGGCGAGATCACCGGGTTGCCCAGGTCGGTCACCTCCAGGAGGCGTCGCGGAGAAACCGTTTGCGCGGACGCGACCCCAACGGTGAACACACCCAACCCCAGAAAGACGAATGCGGATATCCAGTGCGCCGAATGCATCCCGATAGAGAAATTCACGCGCGCACAAGCCCTCATGACCGCCCACTGGGCGGACCGAAAAACAGGTTTCATGATTTCGTTCCTACCAGTGTTTGGATATCGAGACGCTGACGAAGCGACCCATCGCCGTGTAGTTGGTGGCGTCGTACGGTATGTAGTTCGCAAACGCCGAGGTATAGAGCGGAGGCGCACGATTCAGCAGGTTCTGCACCGACAACGCCAACGTCAGTCCCGAGAAAGCATCTGCGCGCTCACCGAAGTCGTAGTTGATCGTGGTATCCAGCGTAGTGAACGACGCGCCCTTCTCCGTCACCGTCCCTAGTCGGTTGGTTACGCCGCCGGTGTAGTTGACGAGGCCCGACGCGCTGAATCCTCCCGAGGTCCAAATGGCGCCGAAGCGGCCATTGAGCCGTGCCGGATTGAAGACGGTGCCGGCGAGTGTCTGTTCGGGCTGCCCGGTACTGGTCGTCTGCGCGCTGTCGAGCCAGCTTGCCGATCCTCGAACCGCCAGCTGCCCACCGCCAAGGTCGAAGCGATACGAACCGGACAGATCGAGCCCCTTGATCCGCTGCCGTGCCACGTTCACATACTGGTCGTGGAAGATCGCCACCACCTTGCTCGGGTCATAGGCCATGCCGGAATAGTTGTAGAAGTTGTTGTAGACCGCGAGAAGCTGGTCAATCTGTTCGCTGGTCGGCGAGTAGTCGACGAACTCCGCGTAGGCTGGGTCGCTCAGGGCCTGCTGGTAGTAGCTGATCGGTACAACCACCCGGTCGGTGTAGTCGATGTCGAACCAGGTCAGCTCGGCGTCGAGTCCCGGCAGGGCTTCCGGATGCAGCTCCAGCGAGGCCGTCCAGGTCCTTGCGCGCTCGGCGCGCAAATCCGCGTTGCCGCCATAGGACATCAGTGCGGTGGCATCGGCCGGGCTTCCGGTCGCACCCACCACGGAGGCGCTCCATAGATAGGCGTACTTGTTCCCGTAAAGCTGCGCCAGCGTCGGTGCCTTGAACGACTTCCCCCACGAGGTCTTGAGGGTGAAATCGGCAGTGGGGTCGTAGACCACCCCGAATTTTGGCGTGGTCACCCGACCAAAGCTGTCGTGATCCTCGCCACGGATCGCCGCGCTGAATTCCAGACGATGGACGCCTGCGATATGCGAAGCAGGCGAAACGAACGGAACATCCAGCTCGGCGTAGGCAAACCGAACATTTTCGTCGCCGCCGAAGGGACTCTGGGGCGCGGTCGGCACCTGGTGGAATTCGTACTTCCGCGCCCCGGCGCCCGTAGCCAATCGCGCGTCCCCTTCCCCCACCGGGAACAGCGGACCTTCGGCGCCGATCTCCCACGAGCGGCTTTCGTTATTGTCGTACTCCTGGATATCGGGCGTGCTGCCTCCCGCCGATACGAGGCGGCTCACGTAACTGTTGTCGTCCTTGCCGTATGCCCCGCTCAAGGTGATGGTCCAGCCATCGCGAAGGGAGAACGCAACGCTTGGCGCCACCAGGGTAATCGACGCCTCCGGGGTGTAGCGGTAGTAGGAGCCCGGGGTCAGACCGAAATACTGCGTCATGTCACGCGTGGTTCTGAACGCGTCAAGCCCCAGCTCGACCACGTCGCCGATCGACTGATGGGCGCTGACCAGGCCACTGCGCGAGTCGCTGCGGTTGTAGATCGTGTAGGGGTCGAGCAGATACTTCGTGTAGCTGCGCTGGCTCGTGTAGAGCGGGTCGACATCGGTATTCTTGAAGGTCGCGATCAGTCCGCCACTGGCCCAGGTGGTGCCGGCGGTCGCGGTGTACTCCCGGGTTGCCAGCCCTCCATCGGTCGCGCCGCCGTAACGCGCCCCCAGCGTCACGCCTTCGTAATCCCGCTTGAGGATCACATTGGCCACGCCGCCCACCGCGTCCGAGCCATAGATCGCCGATGCACCGTCCGGCACGATTTCCAGGCGCTCGACGGCGTCCACCGGGATGGCGCTGATGTCCACGGCCTGGGAAGACCCGTCGTAGGCCAGACGGCGCCCGTTGAGTAGTGTCAGCGACGCATCGGCTCCCAGACCACGAAGGTTCAGGGCGGAACCACCGGTGAGATCGAAGTTGTTGCCGCCGACGGTCACGCCGGTCACCCCCGGATTCTGCCCACCGGAGAAATTCTGCGGCACGCTGCGGATGACTTCGCCGAGGTCGGCGAAGCCTTCCTGCTGGATCTGCTCGCTGCCGATGGTGATGACGGGCGATGGTGTGGTGCCGCCGCGGATGCGGGTGCCGGTGACGGTCACGGTCTGAAGATCGGTGGCCGTTGGCGGCGCGGACTTGTCGGTAGATTTTTTCGGTTGCGCTTTGGCCGGCGCCGCAGTCAGCGGTGCCCTGCCCTGCTCTGTCGCGTCCTTCGTGGTGTCCTGGGCCATGGCCCACTCGCAGGTGCCTGCGGTGGCCACGAGCAGAGCGATGGAAATGGCGTTGCGTAGCGTACGTGTCTTCATGCTGCGTCCTTTGCTTTCCCCTGAATGACGCCTCGCCGGTCGCTTCTAGACCACAGACTCGGATCACGCTTTTCAGCGCATACAAATCTGCCGCCAGCCAAGCCGCCACGTCTTTGTCATCACTCTTCGCTGACTCCGACTGAACTGCCTTTGCGCCGGATCATCAGCAAAAAGCCCATGGCTACGATAAACGTAACTTAGTTAACACTACGTTTTACGTAGTATCAATGTCAAGCGCCCGCCGGGAAGCTGCTGCGTATCGAAACTGATACGTGCTTATGACCGAAAAGTGCCCGGCAACCATCTACGGTCGTCGCCTACGCGAGGCACGAAATAGCTATAACTTCTCTCAGGAGGAGCTGGGTATAGCGGCGAGACTTGATCAATCAGTCGCGAGTAGCCGCGTCAGCCGCTACGAGACGGGCAAGCACGAAGTGAAACTTGGTTTGCAGAAGCTGTTCGCCAAGGCTTTGGCGTTGCCCTTGAAATATTTCTACATCGAGGACGATGAAGAAGCGCGACTGATCGCGGAAGCTTCGCGCAGCGATAAGCCGGTCAAGCTGAAAGAAGAGATCAACCGAAAGATGAAGGGAAGGTAGGTCCCCGGAAGGGGACGAACCCTTGCCATCCTCGCCCTGGATTTCTGCGTAAACGACGTGCTTGAGAGGTGCAGCGGCCGCGCGATAGGCTGCCATCGCGCGTACTTGCCCACACGCGGGCCTGGAATTCTCAGGTCGCCAAGCGCTTAGTACGTTTAACGTAGTATCGCATCTGCGTGCGTATCTGGAAGCTTCCACACATGGAAGTTCAAGAAGCACGCAACCGTGGTTGAGAAGGGACCACTCCCTGTGTATAGCCGTCGGCTGCGCGAAGCACGCGAAGCCTACGGCATTTCACAGCGCGCCCTAGGTATCGAAGCTGGATTGGACGAATTCGTCGCCAGCACGCGGGTCAACCGCTATGAAACGGGTGTGCACCAGCCCGATTTGCAGACCCTGCAGCGCCTCGCAGCCATCCTCAAGCTACCGGTAGCCTACTTCTACGCGGAAGATGACGAACTTGCGCAGTTGATTGCTAATTTCAAAGGACGAAGCAAGAGTAAGCGCTGATTGGAAACTGCCAAGTATCCGAATACGGGGAGCGGGGGAAGTCGGTCCGCTCCCAACCCATTTTGGCCAAGCGCAGCAATGCCCGACCCCACCGGTTGCATGCGCCTACAGGGTACCGATCCAGCCACTGATATCCGTGACGATTAGGGTGCGGCAACGTGGCGGTCATGGACGAGCATATCGACATGGATAGCCCCCTTTGCCGGGCCTACTGGTGCGGCAACTTCAGCTGCAGCGATGCAGAACTGGCCCAGGCAGTGAGCATCATGGACACCACAGTGGTAGGCCTCGTCGGGCTCTACTTGGCCACACGCAGTCCAGAACTCCGTAACGTCGATCAGCATGAGCTTGCCGAGAACGCTTGACGGATAGGTCAGCAACAAAGCGCTAGCTCCAAAAGCGGATGCGACCTGCAATGGCCCATAACTGTGCCGCTCAAGGGTGTCCGTCAAATCCGAGCTATCTCACTCTGACCCGCCCAGTGCGCCGGGCGAGCTCAGCCCCGCATAGGGCACAACCGCTGGCCGTCGGCCGCAAGACTGCCGCTTGCTTTTCGGCACGACCGGGGAAGAGCAGAGTACGTACCTATTGGCCACAATGGTGAAATGGTGACTCTGATTTGGAGTGGTCGAGGTGACTGCAGTCCCAGCCTATGCGATCCTGATCACTACAATGCTGGGTCTGGGGGGCCATGTATGTACAAGGACGAGCGGGACATCTTCTATTACGACGCAGTGCCGCATGTTTGGCACAAGAAGTACAAGAAGGGCTTGCCCCCCTTTTCGCACTACGAGCTTGCCCGAGCGCTGGCGCATCTCTTCAAAAATGATCGGGCTGAAGTGACCAAGCAGAGCACGCGTCAGGCGATTTACATCACTGAGATCGATCTCTATTCGGATCGCTGTGAGATGCTAATCGGTTTCGCTGACCCAAATGCGGCCGACCCAACGTTCAATGATCGTCCAGCGAAGAAGCGACGCGTTGTCCCAAAGGTCGGCGACGAAGGCTTGGAGCATTCCTCGCACATTGTCTGGTACTACCAAGATCAGACGCGAGACAAGCCGTGTCCCTTCTACTTGGAAGGGGCAACCGGATTGAGTTCAACAGCCATCGTCAGATTCGTAAACAAGTTGATTCGCGAGTTCTGCAAGCTATATCCAAAGCACTTCACCGTATTGGATCCTTCAGGCGCGCATCACGCTGACGGCACCCCCAAGCGAATCGGCTTGCGCCCAAGTCTGGAACTGCGAGGTCACCCATCGGCCGAATTCATTAGGGACTTGAACGGCGGCGAGATTGCAGAACTGGAGCTCATCACTGAATCGAAAGCGGCAGATGTATGGGATGCCAATGGCTATGCCGTTGAGGATTATCGTGGTGTGCTACTCAAGCCAAGCACGCTAAAGCACGTTCCCAAAGCGAAGAAATTCATTGACGGCGTTCTGAGTACTACGGTGAAGCATAACTACGAGAAGTCGCGCGTCGTGTTCAAGACGGACGGCAACGTCAGAAAAAACGTCACCTTTTACTCCAAAAACTATCAGCTCGTTAATGACCTTAAGTACGTTAAAAAGAGCCGCATTAAAGGACTTGGAGGCAGACTTCCGAACGCCTTTGATACGATTTACGGGCCGATCATGGCTGAGGTCAGGAAGATCGCAACTGGCGGTGCTAAGCCGCTCAGCAAGAAAAAATTGGTCGTCTAGCTGATGATGGCCGAAATGCTCCAGGTGCTCGTTTCTCCGTTGACGTATCTTCAGATACGTCACGAGGCGAAGCGCTGGGCAGATTGGGGCTATCCGGCAATCTTCGCGTTCCTATCTGCGTATTTAGTTCTTCGATACGGACCGATTGGCGTGATAGCTGGCCAAGACGGGCTGCTTTCGAAGCTACTGATAGTTTCGTCCGTGCTTCCGGGCTTCTATATCGCGGCTCTCGCCGCCATTGCTACGTTCAACCGGCCAGGCATTGATGAACTTATGCCGGCTCCCACGCCGACGATAGTGCATCGAATAGGTGGGCAGAGGAATGAAATTGAACTTACTAGACGCAGGTTTCTAACCCATCTTTTTGCCTTTCTTTGTTTTGAAAGTTTGGCAGTTATGGTCGCGTGCATGTTTGCTTCGCTTGTGGGCGTACCAATCCTCGAAAATTTTATTGCGCCAGTTGCGTACTGCATCAAAATTGGCTTTGTGTTTCTACTATTGTTGATGTTCTGGCAAATGTTGCTTGGAACCCTGCTGGGCCTGTATTACTTGGGCGACCGGCTTTACAGGCCTTATTGACCGCCCTGAGAACACCAGCCAACGCCGCTTACGAGCGTACTAAATAGGCATTAGTTTCGCCGTGTAGGAAAAGACCTACAATTCTTATCAGCGTTGCCTGATGCTTTTTTGTTATCAAGTGGCTATTCACTCAGTCAGGCGATGCAAAAGATTGCGGCTTTGCCTACACAGCTTGCTCTCGGGGGGGAGAGACGATGGAGAAGATACTGCTTTTAAGCGGCGCGATAGGCGCTGGAAAGTCGTCTGTGGCCAAAGCACTTGGCGAGCGCTACGAATTTCAGCGAATCAGTAGCAGTGGCTACCTCAAGACCTATGGCGAAAAAATATTACCTGGGGAAGAAAGGCACCAGCTACAAAACCTCGGCGATAGGCTCGACGAGGAAACTGATTTCATTTGGATAGTAAGAGACGTAGCTGTCCCCGCTATCGAGCGGGCCCCTGAGATCGATAATTGGCTTCTCGATGCTGTGCGTAAGCCACGCCAAGTCATGCACTTCCGGGAGTATTTCGGCCCAAAAGTTCATCACATCCATCTCACCGCACCAGAGGACGTTCTGAAACGTCGCTACAGGCAACGCGCCGATCCTGACGACACTAGTTATGAGGAGGCAATTAAGCATTCCAACGAGATAGCGGCCCGCTCGCTGAAAAGCATCGCAAACGAAATTTTCGATACCACGACGTCCCCCCGCATTGAGTAGCAGGAAGGTTTAGAGTCCGGGGTCACTTTAACTGTTTCGCGTAGGCGGCAGGTGTCAAGCCGCCCAACGCTTTC